>NZ_JAQVBV010000108.1 GCF_028690125.1 Bacteroides sp.
TTATACGACGCATTTTTTTATCCGCATCTTTTAGAGAAAAGCATGGAAATTCAGCCTTCTTTTAGTTAAAAGATGCGGATAAAATTTTAATTCAATCCGAACATCCTACGCAGTTCTTCCTCCTTTCCTTCCCATAGCCTTTCGGCACTTTGTGGTTCCAGCTGTCCTTTCTCTATTGCTTCACGCATCTGCTGCACGGATGGGATTGCATAAATCCTTGTTGTTTCAGTACTTGAGTGACCAAGTATCGCAGCCACCATTTCGATGGGAACTCCATCTCTGTATAACCCGGAAGCACGACTGCGCCTTAGCATATGTGGGTAGATGCTGTCGGAAAGCGATGTGTTTTTCTTCAGAACAGCTTCTCCATATTTCTTAACGATCCGCTCAAGATTCCTTTCTGACATGTAATTCATTTTCCCATGGATAGTTGTGAAAAATAATGGTGTATCAGATGGTGCTCCAAGCTTATGATAACGACTGATATACCCCCTTAGATGTTCTGTAGTTTTTTCGTTAAGGGTTACCGAACGTTCCTTTTTCCCTTTTCCATGGATTATTATGTACGGAGAGGTTATATCAAGCGATATATCACCCATGGTTATTCCCAGAAGCTCAGAAGCTCTGACTGCAGTATCAAACAGGAGAATTATTATCAACCTATCCCTGTTTCCTATCTTAGTATCTGCCATACTGTTCATTAGAACTTTCAAGTCATCTTTTTCGAGTACCTGTCTCTGACGCTTGGTAAGTTTAAGTAACGGCACATTTTTGACAGACAGATATACCTGCATGAGTGAGATGTCCCCATCAGACACATACTTAATGTATGACTTTATAGCCGCAAGCTTCTGATTTACAGAACTGTTTCCTAGCTTCTTTTCTTCCTGAAGATACTGGGAATAGGAAAGTACGAATTCATATGTGCAGTCAGTGAAATAGAAACGCATTACTTTGATATTTCTTACTTCTGTAACGTATATATAAAAATTGGTCAGAGATATCCGGTATGCTTTAATAGTTTCCTGACTTTTCTTGTTCTGTCTAGAAAGATAGATATCCAGATAATCCTTGGTTTTAGAAAAAAACAATTCTGTGAAGGCGGGCTTATTACTCATAATGTCTCACCTCCGGAATCACATCACCTGCCATCGTATCACGCTGGGCAATAGTTTTATATGCATCGTTTACAAGATAATAGTAATAGAAAGTTTCATTTGTACTTTTATGTCCAAGATATCTGCTCAGATATGGCATCATTACCTGTAGATCTAATCCCAGTTCTGCCCAGAGATTCATCCGTCTTACCACAAAGGTAAATCGAAAATCATGTACCGTAGGTTCATTATTACAGCCCGTATATGGAGTTTTATTCCAAAAACGCTTAAATACCGAGTCTATGGTTGTATTCATCAATGGCTTTTCAGGATTCATTCCCGGAAAAAACCATTTGGGGTAAAATTTAAGGGTATTATAAAGATAATCATAGTAGTCTCGGCAACTGGCAGTAAGGTCATCGGATAAATATACCAGACGATCTTTGTAACCTTTAGAATCCAAGATTGTTAATATACCATCCTTAAGATTTATATTTTCGGAAGCAATCCCAGCGGCTTCAGAGTTCCGAAGACCAAGGCAGCAATAAAGACGAAAAATCAACCTGTATTCTAGATGAAGCCGCACCTCTTTGCTTCTGTTTAATCTTGGCTGACAGGTATCGAGTTCCTTGAAAAAAGCATCGATTTCCGCCTGGTCAAAAATGTGAGGTAATGCCCTTGTGAAATGACAGAAATCGTGAGGAATATATACTGCGATTCCGCAGGATGACATATATAACAGAAGCTGCTTTACACATGAAATTCGTTTTCCCTGGTTAAATGCTCCTTCATTCTCAGTACGTTCCATCCATCCAGTAAGGAACGCTTTGTTTATGTTCAACGTATCCAGCTTATTATTGACACAGTATGTATCGAATCTGTTGAGAACCATTTCTTCGGAATGGTAGGCGTACCCAGCGGCATGCTTTTCTTTTAAGAGACCGTCAATATATGAGGCTATTATACTGAGACGCATTGTTTTATCTTTCATCATGCCAACCTCCAATTCCACAATCTTTCAACGACAAAGCACATATTCTCATGCGGTCAACATCAAGCGATAGATATCTATGTACGGAAGCTGTTCCTTGCTGTCCAAGTGCATTGGCTACCATATCAGCGCCAACACCCTTCCGTAGGAGGTTTGTTGCATATGTCTTTCTGGTCACATGGAACCCAGAACCTTCTAAATCCCGATTCGGAAGTGCAGTTTTCAATGCTCTAATACAAACGGCACGACCGACTATTCTATGTGGTGCTTTTTCACTGAGAAAAATATTTGGAGCAGCTTTTTTATGCCTTTCTTCCATTATGTAACGGAATAACGCATTGCCAACTTCTGTTGGCATCGGCAGATTAACTTCTACTGATGTTTTACTCTGAATAAAACGAATGGAGGCTGTCTGCCAGTCTATGTTATCAAACTTCAGATTTACAATGTCAGACGACCGCATTCCCATTTTCAATCCAAGAAGGAGCATAGCCTTTTTCCTAAGGGAAAGTACGGTCTCTCCAGAAGTTAGTTCTGCATTCAGCTGATCCATCTCTGCTTCCGATAATACAACAACGATTGTTTCTTTTGGAGCACTGGTGCGGTTTAATGCAACAAATAGCATAGGATTATTCAAATATTCTTTATCTCCCAAGTAAAAAAGAAATTTTCTTATACGGGCATTATACGCATTCTTCCCAGCAGGAGTTTTATGAATATCCTGAACATTGAAATCTTTTATGTGTAAAGCAGTTAATTCATTGAACGATCGGATACCGATAGAATCTAGGTAAATACAAAAGCAATAGAGACTGGATCTGATCATGTTCAGAGTGGAAACTGCCCATCCTTCACTTGTTTTGACATCTAAATATTTCCCAGCAGCGTTCCTGCTCCATTCCGGGAGAAGGTCAAAAGCACGTGCCTTTTGACGGAAAACGCTATTGATATGTATTTCAGAGAAAGTATAGTATTGGGCAATGAGACATAGACTACGCCGTATTGAATAAGCTTCCTTACGAAAGAACTCACTGGTTGAATCAAACCACACCATTGCGATTTCCGGACTATATCTGTACCCATTGGTATCAAGAAATAAGAGTAATAGATCTATTGCTTTTCGAAATGTAGAACGGACTGACTTACTGTATTCATTTTCTGAACATACTTTCTGAAAAATAAGCTGATATTTATGAAACTCTTCAACCGTTACCGTATGGGATGAATTCATGATGCTGTTTATGGTTTTATGAACTATTTGGTCATTTAGCTTCCAAAAACACTCTTTGTCAAAGGTGAGATAATGGATTAGTACTGTAAATCCGTATGGAACATTACCTTTATCATAGAAATACTCCAGCATTATTGATAATGGACCATTCAACTGTCCCTTTCCCCATTTCCCATGGTGTATATCTTCTTTGTAAAAGCGAATGACTAGGTCATAGGTCAGTACACATATGGAACTAATACCCTTTCTTTGGAGATATATCATAAATCTGGAGCATGTATGTTTGTGGTTATCAATTGTAGCTGCCGCCACTTTGCCCTCAAGGGATTTCAGATATTCATCAAGACTGTTTTTTAAGCCAACCTTCAAAACGGAGTATGACAAAAAGTGTTTTGTTTCATGTTCACGTTTAATACGTCCTGCTTCATATACATCTCGAAGCCTGACGAGTGCAACTTTAGTAGATTCCTTATCCGTATTGCTAATTGATGAATTTTCAGATGCGTACCACTCATCTGCGATTTCTGGAGAATAATTAATCCTTTTGTGTGACAGATATGCTTCAAGCTTACTGAAACATCGTTTGTTTGCTAGAATAGTAGTGCTACAATAATTATTCTTCACTAGGTAATCAAGAATTATTGCAACGTAATTATTGTATTCGTCCATAGAGGTACCTCCTTATATTTGATACCTCTATTATCGAATGATTCAGATATTTTATCCGCATCTTTTAACTAAAAGAAGGCTGAATTTCCATGCTTTTCTCTAAAAGATGCGGATAAAAAAATGCGTCGTATAA
>NZ_JAQVBV010000109.1 GCF_028690125.1 Bacteroides sp.
CGGGGAATCGGATTTTCGTCACTTCAATGGGAAAGGCTTCGATTTCACTGGCCCATACGGGAGTGATACCGTTGCGGATAGCCGCCAATGGAAAACCTCCGATCCCATCGAAGAGGCTCCCCATCGTAATATGGAGTGGTCTTTCCAATCGTTCAGATAGTTCATCAAGTATATAAATCACCTACCTTTCCTTCGTTGTTGAAACAAAAACACAACTTGTTTTTTGTAGTACAGATAGTTCAGATGCTATATCCCAAATTTTCCTTGGGCATACTGCTCACATCCTTTCAAAAAGCAAAGCTTGGCAATGGTGCGCACCATTGCCAAGCTTTGCTTTACTGTATAATTTTATTGAGGAGGTCATGCGGAATTTATTGCAGCAAATAATTTACCGCCATTGCTGCAGAAGAAAGAGAGGATATTTATGCGAGTAGAAACATTCAAAACCGGAAGAGGATTAACCAGATATCTTTTGGTCGATTCACTTGGAATTCCGATTGCGCCGGTACTACATTTTTTGCGATTTAAGGACAACTGCGGTAGAGCACGAAACACGTTAAAAGCCTATTCCTTTCATTTAAAGTTTTATTTTGAGTACCTTGAGTCTCTGAATATGACATTTGAAGAGGTTGGGATAGATGAACTGGCAGGCTTTATCCGATGGCTGCAAAACAACGGGCATCGTAGCAATATTATTTTGCTTTCGGGTGCATCCACACGATCAGCGGAGACAATCAATGTTTATCTGTCAACTGTTTACGCATTTTATGATTACCTTGCTCGCCACGAAGAATATAGCCTTCGTCTATCAGAGAAACTCACCCGTGCCGTATCTGCTTCAAGTCGTGGATTTAAGGATTTTCTTTACCACATCAATAAATCAAGGCAAATTGAAACACGAATTATTAAACTCAAAGCATCAAAAAGACGTATAAAAACTGTCAGAAAATCTGACATAGTGCTTGTATTGTCTGCATGCCACACATCCCGTGATCGTTTTCTTATACAACTTCTATGGGAGAGTGGCTTGCGAATTGGAGAGGCTTTGGCTCTTTGGATTGAAGATATTGAGCCTGATGCACATCGAATTCATGTTAAAGATCGGGGGGAACTGGAAAATCTCTCCGAAATAAAAACTGTATGCAGTCCAAGAACTGTTGATGTATCCGCCCATCTCATCAATTCGTTTTTTGAGTACATAGCTGAAGCACATACCGATGATGTGGACACAAACCATATTTTCATAAAACTAAGTGGTACCAACAAGGGAAAACCGCTTGATTACAGCGATGTATCCGCATTGATTCGCCGTCTTTGTAAAAAATCTGGTGTGCATTTTACAGCTCATATGCTGCGGCACTCATCTTTTTCAGAGCTGCGGCGACTTGGATGGCCAGTGGAGCAGATACAGGCACGTGCCGGACATTCGTTTGTGCAGTCAACTTATGTGTACCTGCACTCCGATGATGAGGATTTACGCAAGCAGTGGGAGCATTCCGAGCAACAGATGAATTTACTGAAAAGGGGTGATGAGTAATGAACCTTGCATATGATTATCAATTTATACCTACACCGGATTTGGGTAGGATTTCAAAAATACAATTGTTTCTACAAGGGACACATTGGGAAAATGATATTTGGAATTTAGCTGATCCCTTTTTTGATGAGCACCGTAATAGTGCTGCTGACTATAATGTAGGCCGTATTTCTTTTTCTGAAATTCCGAAGCTTTTTAAGCTTGAGCTGAAATACTATCTCGCTATGCGTATCTCACAAAAAACATTGCACATGTACACACTTTATTCTGACTATCAGTTTGCATTCATTGCTTTTATGCGTTTTTTGCACGAGTATCATCCTGAAATACGTAGTTTTTCGGAAGTCAAGGTGATAGAGATTCAGGCTGAATGGCTGGATCATCTGAGGCGAAATAGTTACCACACAAAACGGTCGGCATATAAGGCACAAGTATCAAAACTGCATCTATTCTTTTTGGATTTTTATGATACACGGGAGGAATTCGAGAAGGATATTTGGGATTGTCGTAAAATCCCATGTGTCAACATCCCGATCAACTCTACCACTTATAGGCTTAACTTTACATCTGTTCCGTACGCATTCCGTGAATTGGCTCGACGCTATATAAAACTTCGAATAACAATAAATTCAACATCGCAGTCCCGAAACGAACTGCATGCTATTTCGCAGTTTTTACAATTTATAGCAGATAAAGAACCTACGTGGATAAATTTGAATCATCTTTCACGCCACCATATGGAGGATTTTCTCTCGTACTATTTGAGTGAATATACGGCCAGAACAAGAGCTATCCTTAACAAGCTTATATTCATAAAACACTTTCTCGATCGTATTCAGCAATTTGATTATCCAGAGGCCCCTTTAATTCCATCGCCATCTCTACTGTATTTTGAGGATATCCCTCGTCCTATGGAGCCACCACCAATGCCGGGACGTATAAAATATATCCCAGAAGGTGTCCTGCTACAGTTGAAAGAGCATTTAGAACATTTGGTACCAGCCGAGTACATACCTATTGTAATTATACTCATGGCATCTGGATGGAGAGGTTCAGATGTGCTGGGATTGAAATATGACACATGTCTTGAATGTACGGAACAAGGTTGGTACTTGCAGGGTGATATTGCAAAAACTCGGATTGTTGATCACCGCATTCCTATCACAGATGAGGTTAAGGCGGTCATTGAATCGGTTGCACAAATTGCTAAATCAAAAAGCACAGAGCAAAACAATCCGCGACACTTACTCTTTAACAGATACAGTGGTAAACGCATGGGAAAATCCCCGACCAATTTGCAAATTAGCGAAGCATTGAATCGCCTTGCACAAAAGTATCATATTGTCAATGACCAAGGCCATGTACATCATTTTGTAGTTCACTCGTTCCGCCATACAAAAGGCGTTGAACTAATCAATAACGGAATGAGCTTGATTCATGTTCAGAAATGGATGGCTCACATGTCCCCCGAAATGACATTGGTTTATGCCAAGGTGCTGGATACAACACTCAGGAAATCTTGGGAACAAGCTGTAAAAAATGGGGTCTTTAGAATAACGCCCTCCGGTCATCTCAAACAAATCGATATTTCTTCCATAGAAGATGAGGATTTAATTGAGTGGGAATATATCAGGTATAACCTTGATGCTGTCCGAATGCCTCTTGGATTCTGTATGAAGCCAAAAAAACAAGACTGTTTTACACAACTGAATCCTTGCCTAACATGTCGTAATCTTTGCACTACCCCTGATTTTTTGCCGCAATATGAGGTTGAAATCCAAGAAACCAAGACCTTGATTGAACGTGGTAAAATGCAGGGACGAGACATATGGGTAGAAAAAAATCAGCATCTGCTTGAGCGATACGAGGAAATTGTTTCTATTCTAAAAACCGGACATACACGCCACCTCGCCGGAAAAAAAGGGCGAGAATTTATTGGGGAGGAACGCACAAATGCCAAAGAATAACCATGTTCGCAATGTGAATGGCTTATTATCTCATGCTGCATCCAAGAGCAAAGCAGTATCACAGCGTATTGACACGGCCATTAGAACACTAATTGGGCAGAATGCTTCTGTAAATTTTAACGCTGTTGCTAATCTTGCTCATGTTTCAAAAACAACTTTGTATAGTAATCCAGACTATCGTTTGCGTATAGAACGGCTACGACAAAACGCACTTACCACACCTCCGCACACTACAAAGAGCAAGGTTACCGACAGGAGCAAGGATGTCCTCCTTGCTGCGAAAAACAAACGTATCCGTGAATTGGAAGCGGAAGTTGAAAGATTATCCGAAATCCTCAAGCACTATTATGGCAGCGAATATGACAAGTGTTAAGGAGAATACCTCGACAAATTGATTGTTCTTAGTGTATATAGCCAGTATGGACAAACCCTTGAAAACAGAGGGCTTGTCCACACTGAGTCTATATTACCATCGTCATCATCAGAGTGTACCCATTTGCATTTGGGGAGCTGTGTTCCTTGCTGCTCCAATGCGGAAGCCTTGCTCATATTCCATCACTCTGCGTGTGGGAATGCCAAGCTTTTCTGCTTCTTCGATTTCT
>NZ_JAQVBV010000024.1 GCF_028690125.1 Bacteroides sp.
AGAGAATCTTTCCACCTCCGGGAAAGAAGAACAAGAAGAATCGGCCGGTGCTGTCTGGCAAACCCTATCCGCATTAACAGAAGTAAATCGTCCGGAAGAAATTGATTGGAAATCAATCCTTTCTATGCAGACCATTGCCTGGAAAACCGGAACCAGCTACGGATTCAGGGATGCGTGGGCAGTAGGTGTTACTCCCCGTTATGCAGTCGGCGTATGGGTTGGCAATGCAACCGGAGAAGGCAAGCCCGGACTGGTAGGTGCACAAACTGCGGGTCCCGTCTTATTTGATATATTCAACTTCCTCCCCTCTTCGCCGTGGTTCGAACGCCCTACCGGAATCTTTGTTGAAGCAGAGGTATGCAAGCAATCCGGTCATCTGAAAGGAAGGTTCTGTGATGAAACAGATACTCTCTTGATTCTCCCCGCCGGACTACGGACGGAAGCTTGTCCGTATCACCGCCAAATTACTCTGTCGGCAGACGAAAGTCATCGTGTATATGAAAACTGTACTAATACGGAACTTACTTTTCAGAAATCATGGTTTACCCTTCCTCCTGTTTGGGAGTGGTATTACAAACAACACCATCCGGAATATAAGCCATTACCTCCCTTCAAAGCCGGTTGTGGAGAAGATGCTTTCCAAACGATGCAGTTTATTTATCCTTCTATGAATGCACGAATCAAACTTCCTAAGCAATTAGACGGTAGCAAAGGATTTATGACTGTAGAATTAGCACATAGCAGTTCCAATGAAACTATCTTCTGGCATCTCGACAATGCCTATCTGACTCAAACACAAGACTTTCACAAGATTTCAATCCAACCGACTCCGGGCAAACACACACTAACCGCGGTAGATAGTGAGGGGAATACAGTTTCCACAGCTTTCTTCATTGAGTGACTAATAGATTTACTATCTTTGCAAGATGAAACAGTTATTAAAAGAAAACGGAGGATTGCCGGCATCTATCTTGTGGACACTTGCCATTGTTGCAGGCATATCAGTAGCCAATCTCTATTATAACCAACCTTTACTAAATATGATACGTCAGGAATTAGGCGTATCGGAATTTCAGACTAACCTGATTGCAATGGTAACACAAATAGGTTATGCAGTGGGACTTTTATTTATCATTCCTCTCGCTGATTTATACCAACGCAAGAAGATTATTCTTACTAATTTTGCAATTCTTATTCTATCACTATTATCCATTGCCTTAGGAAACAATATTCACCTGATCCTCATAGCTTCCTTCTTTACAGGCATCTGTTCAGTGATACCCCAGATATTCATACCGATTGCTTCCCAATTTTCCAAACCGGAGAATAAAGGCAGAAACGTAGGAATAGTTGTTTCAGGACTTTTAACCGGGATTCTTGCCTCGCGTGTTATCAGTGGATTTATAGGTGAACTGTTTGGTTGGCGGGAAATGTATCACATAGCCGCCGGCATGATGCTTGTATGTGCAATCATTGTATTAAAAATTCTTCCGGACATTCAGCCTAATTTCAAAGGAAAGTATAGCGATCTGATGAAATCTCTGCTCTCCTTACTCAAAGAATTCCCCCAACTACGTATTTATTCTATACGTGCCGCGCTTAACTTCGGTTCTTTTCTCGCTATGTGGTCCTGCCTGGCCTTCAAAATGGGAAGAGCACCTTTTTTTGCCAATAGTGATGTTATCGGGTTATTAGGTCTTTGTGGAATTGCAGGTGCCTTAACAGCCTCTTTCGTCGGAAAATATGTCAAACGAGTAGGTGTACGCCGATTCAATCTTATAGGTTGTGGACTGATCCTATTTTCCTGGTTATTATTCTTTGTCGGAGAAAACAGTTATATAGGCATTATAACAGGAATTATTGTTATTGATATAGGTATGCAATGCATCCAGCTCAGTAACCAAACAAGTATTTTCGAGCTTAACCCTCGCGCTTCCAATCGTATAAATACAATTTTTATGACTACGTACTTTATCGGAGGTGCAACGGGAACATTTTTAGCAGGAACATTTTGGCAGTTCTATGGCTGGCACGGTGTTATTGGTGTCGGAGCTTGCCTTACTTGTACCTCACTACTAATTACGATTTTATCAAAAAAGTGACGCAACAAAACAGACGATAAAACCGTTTAATAAAAAAATAAAAGTAAGCTATGAAATACGGAGTAAATAGACAGTTCTTACTTATCACAGCAGGCATCGTTTGGGTGATAGCCGGTGCTAATATTTTGCGAATAGGCATTTTCACCTGGACACACAGTTCGCAGGATTGGATGTTCAAAATAGGTGAAGCAACAATTGTTTTCTTATTATTCTTCGTATTAATCTTTAAAAGACTCTATTATAAACATACCCGTCGGATAGAAGGAAAGAAAGAAGACAAAAACTGTCCTTTTTCTTTTTTCGATGTAAAAAGCTGGATAATTATGGTATTCATGATTTCATTAGGGATTACCATCCGTAGTTTTCATTTATTGCCTGATAGTTTCATATCTGTCTTTTATACCGGATTATCCATAGCATTGATCTTGACAGGAATACTCTTCATACGCTATTGGTGGCTAAAACGTAAAATATTACAAAACTAAATAATAATGGAAATGAATGTATCCAAACAAGACATTGAAAAGTTTATCCGTTTTCAACGAAATGAAATCACAGAAAGCATTGTATATGAACGACTGGCTTCCATCGAAAAAGATGAAAATAATCGCAAAGTACTGCACCAAATAGCAACTGAAGAAAAATCACATTATGCAATCCTAAAGAAATATACAGGACAAGATATTACTCCCGACCGTAAGCGCATTGCCCGATTTTATTTTCTGGCACATATATTTGGCATTACATTCACCATTAAGTTAATGGAATCGAGCGAACAGAATGCTCATCATAATTACGAAAAATACACAAACTTCCCGGACTTGCAACGTCTTGCCCGTGACGAAGAAGTACACGAGCAGAGATTAATCGAACTAATTAATGAAGAACGGCTCGAATATATGGGTTCTGTCGTATTAGGTCTGAATGACGCATTGGTTGAATTTACGGGTGCGTTAGCCGGATTCACATTAGCATTAAGTGATCACAGATTAATTGCACTGACGGGTAGCATCACAGGCATTGCCGCTGCTTTATCCATGGCGTCATCCGAATATCTTTCCACTAAATCCGAAGGAGATATAAAAAAACGACCGGTAAAAGCAGCAGTATATACGGGCATTGCTTATTTGATAACTGTAGCAGCTTTAGTTGCACCTTTTATACTTATCAGCAATGTTATTTTGGCATTAGGGGTGATGCTCACAATGGCACTTATCATCATTGCATTGTTTAATTACTATTATTCAGTGGCACGTGGTGAAAGCTTCCGAAAGCGTTTCACCGAAATGGCAGTGCTAAGTTTTAGTGTTGCGGGTGTCAGTTTCCTGATTGGCTATGCTTTAAAGACTTTTACCGGCATAGAAGCTTAACCTACAATTTACCTTACTTGCATTCTATAATTTAAAGACTATTTCAAATATAAGACGATATAAAATTAGAATGAATAAAATTCCTTCCCCGCTTGTTTCATTGTTACCAATCATCGTTCTGGTAATATTGTTGTTTGCCACCATCCACACATTCGGCAGTGATGCCTTAAATGGTGGAAGTCAAATATCGCTGCTAACCACTACAGCTGTTTGTGTACTCATTGGTATGTCTATTTACAAAATTCCCTGGAAAGATTATGAACTAGCCATTACAAACAACATTGCCGGAGTTGGAACAGCTATCATTATTCTACTAATTATTGGAGCTTTGAGCGGAATCTGGATGATCAGCGGAGTGGTGCCTACATTAATCTATTACGGTATGCAAATCATACATCCCAGCTTCTTTCTGGCTTCTACCTGTGTCATCTGTATTCTTATATCAGTTATGACCGGAAGTTCGTGGACTACGATTGCCACTATCGGTATTGCATTAATGGGGATTGGAAAAGCCCAAGGGTTTGAAGAGGGATGGATAGCCGGAGCAATTATCTCCGGTGCTTATTTTGGTGATAAAGTTTCTCCTTTATCAGAGACCACCATATTAGCCGCATCCGTCACCGACACACCCCTTTTCCGTCATATCCGGTATATGATGATCACAACGGTTCCTTCCATCACCATCACTTTAATTATATTCACGGTAGCAGGTTTCTCTCACGATGCAGGCAACTCCCAACACGTCGCAGAAGTAGCAGCCGCACTGAAAGAAAAGTTTCTGATTACTCCTTGGTTGCTCATTGTTCCGGTGGTAACGGGGATTTTAATTGCCCGTAAGGTTCCTTCCATCATCACTTTGTTCTTATCAACCTTACTAGCAGGTATTTTTGCTCTGATTCTCCAACCCGATTTATTGCAAGAGATTGCAGGAACTACCGCATCCAATTTTGAATCCTTATTCAAAGGATTGATGATGACCATCTACGGAAAAACAAGTTTGCAAACAGACAATGTCATCTTGTCTGATTTAATTGCTACACGCGGTATGTCCGGAATGATGAATACCGTTTGGTTGATTTTGTGTGCCATGTGTTTTGGTGGAGCAATGACAGCCAGTGGAATGTTAGGGAGCATCACTTCGCTTTTCGTCCGGTTCATGAAAAAAACCGTCGGCGTAGTAGGTGCAACTGTTTGCTCCGGTCTTTTCCTGAATATGGCAACTGCCGACCAATACATCAGTATTATTCTCACAGGAAACTTATTCCGCAATATATATTATAAAAAAGGATACGAAAGCTGTTTGTTAAGTCGGACTACCGAAGATTCAGTAACTGTGACATCCGTATTGATTCCCTGGAACAGTTGTGGGATGACGCAAGCCACTATTTTGAGTGTCCCTACAATCGTGTATCTTCCATATTGTTTTTTCAACATTATCAGCCCGTTAATGAGTATTGCTATCGCTGCAATCGGATATAAAATTGCACGACGTTCGTGAACAATCTGACATACACTTTGTTTTGCAATAAACGGACAACGTATTAAACCTAAACAAAAAAAAGTTATGAAAAAGTTTATTGCATTATTAGCATTAGTATTAGTTAGTGCAAGCACAATGATGTATGCACAAAGTGACGCAGCCGCACGCCGCGCAGAAAGAAAAGCTCAAAGAGACGCTGAAAGAGCAAAACTCCGCGCTGAAGAACAAGTACAGGATATGGCTTCTTATCAAGAGGCTATACAGGCTTTAAAAAACAAACAATTCGTTATGGAAGCCAATCAGGTTGTTTTCAGAAATGGTATGACTGCTTTTGTTACTCCAAACACCAACTTTGTGTTGATGAATGGTACGAAAGCTACTGTACAAACAGCTTTCAACACTTCTTATCCTGGCCCTAACGGTATTGGTGGTGTAACAGTAGACGGTAACGCAGCAGATATGAAGATGAATGTTGATAGTAAAGGAAATGTATTCTGTTCATTCAATGTTCAAGGCATCGGCATCTCAGCTCAAGTATTCATTAACATGAGTAGTGGCAGCAACAATGCTTCCGTTACAATCAGCCCTAACTTCAATAGTAATAATCTGACATTGAACGGAAACATTATTCCTTTGAACCAATCCAATATCTTCAAAGGACGCTCTTGGTAATCCGAGTATAAGAATCTTAAAATAACTCCGCTGCAAATCACGCAAAATGCGTACATTTGTAGCGGAGTTTTTAATTTACTTGATTCCTATGAGAGAATTTATCATTGCAGACAACCAAGATATCAGTAAGGCGGGAATGATGTTCCTGTTAAGCAAACAAAAGGATGTATTCACCCTTTTAGAAGCTGACAATAAAGTTGAGCTGATTCAGCAATTACGGTTGCATCCGCAAGCAGTGGTTATTCTGGACTATACTCTATTCGATTTTGCCGGAGCAGATGAATTAATTGTTTTACAGGAACGCTTCAAAGAAACTGACTGGATTCTATTTTCGGATGAGTTAAGCATAAACTTTCTGCGCCAAGTGCTATTCAGCAGCATGGCTTTCGGAGTCATAATGAAGGATAACTCTAAAGAAGAGATCATGACCGCCATCCAGTGTGCTACGCGTAAACAGCGGTATATCTGCAATCATGTCAGCAACCTGCTGCTGTCGGGCAATAGCTTCCCTGCTACAAACTCTGTGGAAGATCATCTGCTGACGCAAACAGAAAAGAATATTCTGAAAGAAATAGCACTGGGGAAAACGACTAAAGAAATTGCAGCAGAAAAGAATCTTAGTTTCCATACAATCAATAGTCATCGAAAAAACATCTTTCGGAAGTTAGGCGTGAATAATGTACACGAAGCTACCAAATATGCAATGCGGGCAGGCATCGTAGACTTAGCAGAGTATTATATTTAGTACTGAAGGAGCAGCTTCTTTTCCATGCTCTTGGATGACACAGACTGATAATCCCTTTGAAAAATAATAGAATGTAATGATGCACAAGTATTTATAATGTATTTAACTTGGGTTCTAGACAACTTTAAAATGGAATAAAAACTATATCTTTGGTTCAAACTCAACACTAATGGGAACATTTTGGGTTAAGAAAGTGTATGCCGTAAGGCCTCCGACTAAGTTTAAAACAAAGCTTACAAATAGTCTATAACGTGACTACTCAAACTAACATATATTTTTCAGTCATAATTGTTCATTTTGATAATCGCACTTTTTCTGAATATAATTCTTTTATTATGAGTTACATATCATTCTTTTATATTTTTCAATTACCGTAACCAAATGTATCTCATTAAAAAAAGTTTATTGAACAAAATCTCAGAGATGTATCCTTTATGGACCCAAACATTCCCCATTACTTCTTTTAATCAATTACAGGATGCTAAAGGTTCTTGATTTAATCATCCACATTTCCAGGAATGATGATAAAAGAATAAAGGAAAAGACAGCAATTGGGCTGCTTTTATTTGATGTGATGTTATCATAATACAATGTTTTTATTTTCATTTAATAAAAAACTATATTGATCGTTTGCTCTCCACTGTACACATATCTATTTTTTGAACCATAGAAAAACGGATATGGCAAAACGACTAAGGTAATAAGAGTAGGAGAATATCACAACTACGTTCTTCTACATTTAGAATCTATCTTCACAGTGCTCCACTATTTTGTATCGTTCAATAAATCCATTTTGAAAAACCTTGATAGAAGTATTATGCATTTTTATCCAGTTATCTTTATCTAATATTTCTTACTCTTTGCCTGTAAATTTCAAGTTTATAGAAGCAGACATAGAGAAAGTATAATTTACTAAAATATGATTAAAAGTCAGTTCTGATTCATTTTCATCTCTTTCTTCTGAATATACCAAATACTGCAAAATGAATATTACACGCATTCTTGGTCCTATATCTTTGAAATCCTTTAGATCTTCATTTAACAATTTGAGAATTTGAAAAATATGTGGAATCATTTAAGAAATAATCTAGTTAATTTTATAATAGAAAAAATATAAATATTAATATATTTATGTACATTCTTTTTTTAATAAAAAAAAATATTTATATTTGCAATATTGTTAAACTTTAAAACTATTATTATGAAGAAAATTTATTTCCTATTAATTGTTATTGCTATTTTTCAGGCATGTACTTCAGATATAGACGAGGTTATACCGCCTGATGTTGGTACAAATAGAACCACCATCAGGCAAGCAGCAGATGGTAAGTATGACTTACTTGGTTTTAGTTATGATATCACTGGCGATTATTTACATGTAGATAATGCAAAAAAAATGGTTGTAGATGTCAAATCTTTTATTGAAGACATAAATAATAAAGATCGTTTTTACAACCCAGCAACAATAATTGCAAATGAAGAATTCTACGCAGGTGCAAACATCGAAGAATTTCTACAAGAAATAAAAGATAAAAGAATAACGGAAGGATCTAGTAGTTTTAAAATAGGACCACTATCATTATCTGGCAGTGCTAAAGTAACAAAAGAAAAAAATGAGCGATATTCATATTCAAACAAATACTCATTTGCTCGTGTGGATATCATAAAAAGGATAAAGAGACTTTATTTAGATATTGTGGACCCTAATGATCTAAAGCCTTATTTGTCACCTGCATTTATTAATAATTTAAATACAATGACACCTAAACAGTTTGTCGAAGAATATGGAACACACGTATTACTCGACATATCTATTGGTGGTCGTTTACAGTTTAATTATAGATCTGTAATAACAGAAACTGACGACAACACTGAAAAGAAAAAAATAGTAGAAGCAGGGGCAAAAACTAGTATAGGAGTCTTTGGTGCTAACGGAAGTAGTTCACATGAAACAACAGAAATCAAAAATCTAAATAAGAGAAATTCGAACTGGGATATTCAAATTAGTTATCATGGAGGAACTAATAGTGGACTTAATTATTCGTTAAATTCAAATGAAGGACTAACAAGTATACAATTTAACAAGACTCAATGGGAAGAATCAGTAAATGATAAAAATGCAGCATTAGTGGATATTAATTGGAATAAAACATTTCCTATATACGAGTTTATATCAGATGCTACTAAAAAACAACAAATAAAAAAAGCAGTTGAAAATTATTTAGAAGGTAAAAAACTTCAAACAATGAATCTTGTTCCGATGTATGCATTATTTGATATAAATGTCCATGATTGCCTTTACACAACAAGCTTGAAAGAATATCTTAATTATTCGACTAACAATGTATTAAAACACGGCGTTTGGTTTTATGTACATAAAAATCAAGAACCAAATACTATTCCAATCTATAGAGTTTATGATGTTAATGGACACGACCATATATATATAGTTAAAGGTGGAGAAGCTGAACTTAATCAATACTTACCATGGACACAATATGAAGGAATTGAGGGATATGTATATAGTCCTTATCAAACTCCACCTGCTGGTACAATACCTGTTCATGGCTTTTTTCACGAACAAACTCTAAACTGTATCCTTATAACAGATGAAAAAGAGATACCTAACTATTCCGGGTGTAAATACAACGGTATTTTATTTTATGCATATCCGAAGTAGATAAAAATAAAAAAAGAAGAATTCTCATTGAATCTTTTTATTCTTGTGGAAGTAATAATGAAAAGAAGTTTTGAAACGCATTGAAGGAAATAAGAGAAATGATTTATCAAACATCTCTTAGACTCAGTTAAAATTCTTATTAGACACATAGCCCCGCATTTGACATAAACTGCGGGGCTTTTATTTTACCGACTTCTCCACTTATATACCATTCGCATTATATACCATTCGCACTATTATTGTCAAAATAAACAAAATAAACAAAACAACCAGACCAAACACCCACCCGCCTAGTTCCATCTTAATAGACTACCAACCCGATAAAACATTTTCAACTGAATACGGAATATTAACACTATTATTCCAACTTACATATAGTATCAGTAAGCCTCTTGTATTTATATAAATACTATGTTATTTATAAATTGAATTATAATGTATCTTATTGAGGTAATACTATCGCGTTTCACACTCTCCAGGGAAACAAATTGATTCTAGCAAGATATGAGCCATACTTTCAACATCAGAAATATAATTCACGTTATTTATCAGTAACTACTACAACCAAATCAGAGAACAAGTATTAGTTCTCTTCCAATCTATTAATAGAAAACTTATTCAACTCCTTTAATAAACTTGTTCTGCTTTAATAGAAAACTTGTTTTTCCTTAAAACAAATCTATAAACGCAAGTTTTGATTGTATAAACGCAAGTTGCATTTATACAATTGCAACTTGCGTTTATAGTTTATATCAAACAGACAGAAAGTTTACTGTTAATAGAAAGAAAGTTTTGTATTAATGTAATGGAATTTATCTATTAATACTTTATTTCTCCACTACCAATACAAATCTTCGACTTTGCATCATAAATAACTCCGAATTGCCCCGGAGCGATACCTTGTATCTTTTCAGCAGACAAAACATGGAAGCCCCCATTATCCTCTTGCGTCAGTTTTCCCTGAGTAAACTCAGGAGTATGCCGAATCTTAAAAGTAATATCAATTTCCTGTGCCTCCGAAGTCCAGGGATTTTCAGTAATAAAATGAAAGTCATTCATTCGGAATTCATTTCCGTATTGCGTTTCAACTCCATATCCACGGGAAACGTAAATCACATTTTCCTGAATATCTTTCTTTATCACAAACCAGGGACCACCACTAAGTCCCAGACCTTTGCGCTGCCCGATGGTATGAAACCAATAGCCGTGATGCGTGCCTAGCTTCTTGCCGGTTTCCAGCTCAATAATCGCTCCCTCCTTTTCTCCCAGGAAACGACGGACAAAATCATTATAATCAATCTTTCCCAGAAAGCAAATACCCTGACTATCTTTTCTTTTAGCACTGGGCAGTCCTGCTTTTTGAGCAATGTCACGTACCTCTTGCTTCATCAGTCCACCAATAGGAAACATGAGTTTGGAGACCTGCAAATAATCTATTTGTGCCAGAAAATCAGTTTGATCTTTTACAAGATCTTTGGCCGTTCCAAGCCAGGTTTTTCCATCGCGCAACACTGTTGTGGCATAATGTCCGGTAGCCGTAAAGTCAAAATCTTTCCCTACCCGCTGTTCAAAGCATCCGAATTTTATAAGCTTGTTACACATAACATCGGGATTAGGCGTCAATCCCTTCCGAATCTTATCAATTGCATAAGCTGCAACATTCTCCCAATATTCACGGTGCAAATCAACGACTTCTAAAGACAGACCATATTTACGGGCAGTTGCAGTTGCCAATTCAATATCTTCCTCTGCCGAGCAATCCATATACTCCGCCCCGTCCATACCAATCTTGATATAGAAAAGTTGAGGTTTAAATCCTTGTTCGCAAAGAAGGTGTACGACAACAGAGCTGTCTACACCTCCTGAAAATAATGCAGCTATACTTTTATTATGTTCCATTCCGGTTCCCTTTTTAATCTTGGTGTTATAACATTCATCAACAGGATTTTGATTAAGAACTTCTTGGATATAATTCTATTCATTGCATCATAGGATTAAATTTTCGCTAAAGCTTGATCTAAATCTGCGATAATATCATCTATATGCTCCGTACCAATGGACAGGCGAATCGTACTTTGCTTGATTCCTTGTTCTGCAAGTTCCGCCTCGTTCAACTGAGAATGAGTAGTCGTTGCCGGATGAATTACCAATGATTTCACATCAGCCACATTTGCCAGCAAAGAGAATATTTCAAGACTATCAATCACTTTATGGGCTTCTTCTTTTCCTCCCTTTATTTCGAAAGTAAAAATAGAACCGCCACCGTTAGGAAAATATTTCTGATACAAAGTATGATCAGGATGTTCCGCTAATGACGGGTGATTAACAACTGCCACTTTCGGATGATTCTTCAAAAAGTTTACTACTTTGAGAGCATTGAATACATGACGTTCCACGCGCAAAGACAAAGTCTCCAACCCCTGCAAAAGGATAAAAGCATTGAAAGGGCTGATAGCTGCACCTGTATCACGAAGGAGAACGGCACGAATACGGATAGCATAAGCCGCCGGACCTGCCGCATCCACAAAACGCACTCCGTGATAACTCGGATCGGGTTCGGTTAATTGTGGGAATTTACCTGAAGCTATCCAATCAAAGTTTCCGGAATCAACAATTACACCTCCCAATGAAGTTCCATGACCACCGATAAACTTAGTTGCAGAATGAACCACAATGTCAGCACCATACTCAATAGGGCGAATCAAAAAAGGAGTACCGAATGTATTATCAATAATCAAAGGGATTTTATGACGATGAGCTATATCAGCCACAGCTTTGATGTCAATCAAGTTACAGTTTGGATTACCAAATGTTTCAATAAAAACGGCTTTGGTATTCTCCTGAATTGCCTGTTCAAAGTTTTGCAGATCCGTAGGATCGACAAATGTAGTCGTCACTCCGTAAGTAGGCAATGTGTGTGCCAACAAATTGTATGTACCACCATATATCGTCTTAGCGGCAACAATATGATCTCCGGCACGGGTAATGTTTTCAAAAGCATAAGTAATGGCCGCCGCGCCGGAAGCTACAGCCAATGCTGCCACTCCACCTTCAAGAGCCGCCACACGCTTTTCAAATACATCCTGAGTCGAATTAGTCAGACGTCCATAAATGTTCCCCGGGTCCTGCAAGCCGAAACGTGCAGCAGCGTGTGCCGAATCATGAAATACATACGAAGTTGTCTGATAAATGGGGACGGCACGCGCATCGGTTGCGGGATCGGGATTTTCTTGTCCTACATGAAGTTGTAGTGTTTCAAAATGCAATTTCTTGGGTTCCATCTGTTTAAATATTTAGAGTTAATACCTATTGTAAACTTTGATGTTGCAAAGATAAAGGATGATTCGCTAACAGCCTATCACATATTGAAGGCATTTTTATACCATAAATGTGGTAGATAAGCAAAGTATTTCCTACATTTGCGCACTGAAAAGCTTTTTATGATGACGAATTTAAGAAAGATATTCCTCATACCTGCCCTGATTATCACTTTTATCAGTGGTTTTGTCTCTTGTGGTGTAGACCGCTGGCCGGAATATGCACATCAAACTGCACTTGATTCCTGGATGTACAACATCATGCAACAGAACTATCTGTGGTATCAGAGTATGCCTTCCTATAATAACGTAAATCTGTTTTTAGACCCAGCATCATTCCTGTCCAAAGTAAAAACAAATTACGACAGTTACTCATTCGTAGATTCCATCATGGAAACTCCGCTACCAACTTATGGATTTGATTATTCACTTGTTCGTAGTCAGGATATTGATACTGCTTACAATGCACTAATCACTTATGTGATTCCCGGCTCACCTGCAGAAAAAGCCGGATTGCAACGTGGTAACTGGATTATGAAAGTAGATACTTCTTATATTAGTAAGAAATACGAAGTTCAATTATTACAGGGTACGCGTGCAAGAGACTTGGTCATGGGAGTGTGGAAAGAGGTTATTCCTGAAGTAGAAGAAGGGGAGGAACAACCGGACCCCATATATAAGGTAGTACCTAATGATATTACTCTAAAAATGGGAGCTGCCCAAATAGTAGAAGATAATCCTTTTCATAAATCTGAGATACTTGATTTAAGTACGGGAAAAGTAGGTTATCTGATGTATAACAGTTTCACAGCGGGAACTAAGGATGATTCGGAAAAATACAACAATGAACTACGTAAATGGTCAGCCGAACTTGCTCAACAGAATATAAATAAAGTTATTCTTGACCTTCGCTACAATGCGGGAGGAACCTTAGATTGTGTACAACTATTAAGTACGATGTTTGTTCCGTCTTATTATCTGGACCAGAATATGACATTTCTAGAGTATAACGATAAGAATATTGATAAGGATGCAACTTTAACTTTCGATCAGCAACTTCTCAAGAGTGGAAAAAATCTTGATCTGAATACTCTAATTGTCTTAATCAGTGGAGAAACAGCAGGTGCACCGGAAATGCTGATGAACAATTTGAATGGCAAAATACAAAAAGTAATTGCTATTGGTGCTTCTACAAAAGGACAGAATGTAGCTACGGAGAAATTTATCAATGAAGAGTTTTTATGGGCTATCAATCCTGTTGTATGTACCGTTTATAATTCGGACCATGTAACCTACGGAAAGTTTGAACCGAATTATTCTGTCAGTTCTTCAACAGATTATTCTACTTTCTTACCCTTTGGTGATCCAAAAGAAACCTTATTAAGCATAGCTATCGGCGTTTTAGAAGGCACTTATCCACCGGTAGAACCGGAGAATCCGGAAGAAGGAACGACTTCCGGCAAAAGCATTAAAATAGAAAAAAGCGTAAGTAGCCCTGCCAGCAGACTGTTTATGAGAGGATTACAATTAAAGTAAACAACAATGAAAAAAGTTATCATTTTATTGTGTCTCATATGGGGAATATCCGGTTGTTCTGATGAAGAAAAAGACAGTAGCACTAACCACCAATGGACTATTACTTTAAATGAAACCATGACTAATGATTCTTATCCTGTTAGTAAAACAGAGAAGTTTCTATTTGATCAGGACCAATTGCTAAAACATACTGTCCGGCAGACAGTATTGGAAAGTGAAATTAATCATGAAGTTAATCTTACTTATTCTGAAAATAAAGTAATTGCTGCTACTGAGATGACTACATCCACTTATATACTGAATGCCGAAGGATATGCCAGTCAATGTACATATGATGAATCCGACCTGAAACGTGAATATAGATTTTCTTATTCAACTGATGGGTATCTGACAGAAGTTATTGAAAATATAAATAATGAGGTTTATTCCACATTAACTCTTACTTATAACAATGGAGACTTACAATCCATTACTTCTAGCCTCAATGGAATCAGTAATAAAATACTATATGAACCCGGAGAGGAAAGCTCCCAATATAATTTACCATGCTTAGATGTACTCGATACTTATCCGCTTTCATTACACACAGAAGCTCTTTATGCGGGATTATTAGGTAAAGCTCCGCGACATCTTACAGCATCTATTAAACCTGAAGGAAACGATAGCGAGTATACGACTTATAACTACCAATTTAACCAGAAAGGAGAGTTAAGTCAAATACACAGTCAGACTACTTACCCGAATGGTAATTCAGAAAATTACTATCCTAATCGCCGTATAGTTTCAATAAACTATAGCACCCAATAATTTTAGTTTTACATTAGTAATTAAGATATTTGCTCATGCCTTTCAAAAAGGATATTCTAATGCAACATTAAAATGATATTTCATTGACCAAATAAAATGGTAAGGACATATGTACTGTCCTTACCATCTCCATATAACTACGAATCCAGTTTAAATAAAATTATTTTTTAAAGAACTTATCAAAGAAAAGAATCTGATAATCAATAGAATTATTCCAATACTCACTTGTATGTCCTCCAGGACGTGTAATAAAGTCATGATCTATCTTATGTTCCACCAAACGGTTGTGCAAGTCCTTATTTACATTCAAGAAAAAATCAGCTTCGCCACAATCAAAAATAATAGCCAATTCACCATTCTGCAACCCATCAAGTTGATTGATCACGGTATGCGCATCCCACACTTCCTTATTAGACTCGTAATCACCCAGCTGAACCGGCATATCCCAATTCTTTGGGAACGGACGAATATCGACTCCGCCACTGGTACTTCCACAAGCACCAAACGTATCTTTATGACGAATGCCGGTCCACATACCACCGTGTCCACCCATACTTAGTCCTGTGATTGCACGCCCCTTGCGGTCGGCAACCGTTTTATAGTTTTCATCAATGTATTTCACCAATTCCGATGAAACAAAAGTTTCGTAACGAAACGCCGGATTCTTCGGACTATCCCAATACCAACTATTCTTTCCATCTGGACAGACAAATATAATACCCTTCTCGTCTGCAATCTGAGGAAGATTTGGTTTAAATCCAACCCATGTCTTAGCGTTTCCTCCATAACCATGAAGCAAGTATATAGCCGGACAAGCTACTGCTTTCTTTCCCATTGCCGCATCCGGTATTACCACTACCACTTGAACCTCCTTATTCATGGAAGGGCTTTTAACTAATAACGTATCTACTTTGGCAGCAAAAGAGGGAGCTACCAAAGCTAATAATAAGGTAATTAATAAAAATCTTTTCATTTTCATGTATATAATTATAGATTATTCTTCTTTCTCCTCCTCTGTAGACAAGATTTTAGAGGCGGGTATTTCAAACGCACGGTGACACTGCTTGCATATGTATTCCCAATAACTGTTTCCGGGAGGTACAAACGCACACGCACAAATTATTGCTGTACCAATTGCCTGTCCTCGCTTACTTTTCCTCAATACAAACTTTATATCTTCCGAACCACAATAAGGACAATATTTCAAATCCTCAGGCCAACTTTGGTTCTCTTTTAATATCTGAACTGCCCTTTCATACTCATCTTCCATAACAAATATATCTACTCCTGCTATGTTATTCACAAAACATCTATACAGGAAAGAGAAGTTCTCATTGTGCAAAACTGATTCTATGCCCTCATTCTCTAATGCACCCTGAAGAATATGAGCTGTCATTGCATCGTTGCAAGTAATTAATTTTACTGTTCTCATAGCAAACAAGTTTTTATCATCTGCACAAAAATAAGACATAAAAATGAGATGATAAAACAAAATTCAACTAACTTTGCATTTACTAAACCATAATAGCATTATGAAAAGATTCTCAGGACTCTTATTATTTTTTTGTACAACAATCACCCTACTTTCAGCACAACCTGTTCATCAGGTGAAAGGAACAGTGATTGATAAAAACAGCCGTGAGCCATTGGAATTCATCAATGTGATGATAATTGGCTTGAATCAAGGTACTGTTACTGATGCAGAAGGGCATTTTACCATTGACAAAGTGCCACCCGGTATTTATCGTCTGCAAGCCACAGCCATTGGATACAAAAGTGTAACAACTCCCGAATACATCTTATCAACTAAAAATCTCAATGTCTCCATAGAGATGGAAGAGAACCTGACAGAACTTGAAGGAGTAACCGTTACCGTCTCTCCTTTCCGACGTAGTGTAGAAAGCCCTGTCAGCCTACGCATTATTGGTTTGCAGGAAATAGAAAAGAGTCCGGGAGCTAATCGAGATATTTCCCGAATCGTTCAATCCTATCCGGGAGTCTCTTTCTCACCAATTGGCTATCGCAATGACTTGATTGTACGAGGTGGGTCGCCTTCTGAAAACCGTTTTTATCTTGATGGAGTAGAAATTCCAAATATCAATCACTTCAGTACGCAAGGAGCATCCGGTGGTCCGGTAGGAATCTTGAATGCAGACCTGATCCGTGAAGTAAATTTCTATACCGGGGCTTTTCCCGCGGACAAAGGAAATGCACTCAGTTCTGTACTCGATTTCAAGTTACGCGATGGAGATATGGAACGTAATTCTGTGAAAGCTACCCTCGGAGCTTCTGAAGTATCTTTAGCCTCGAACGGACATTTTGGTAAAAAGACTTCATACTTGGTATCGGTCCGTCAATCCTATCTGCAATTTCTGTTTGATATGCTAGGACTTCCTTTCTTACCGACTTTTACAGATGCACAATTCAAAATAAAAACCCGCTTTAATGCTCAAAACGAACTAATTGTTTTAGGATTGGGAGGTATCGACAAGATGAAATTAAATACTAAAGCCGATAGTGAAGATAATGAATATATTCTTAGTTACCTTCCCAAAATAGAGCAAAGCACTTTCACTTTAGGAACTGTTTACCGTCACTATGCAGGTGCACATATACAATCGGTTGTAGCTAGCCATAGTTATATGAACAATCGTAACACCAAATATTTTCAAAATGATGAAAGCAATCTGGATAATCTAATGCTCCGACTGCGTTCTACGGAACAAGAGAGTAAGCTACGTCTAGAAAATAGCTCCTCTTTCCGTAACTGGAAAATTAATGTTGGCGTCAATCTGGATTACAGCCAATATACCAACACAACATTTCAACGGGTATATACCGACCGTGCAGGAATGTTCGACTATCATACTTATCTGGGAATCATGCGTTGGGGCTTTTTCGGAACTTTCAATTACACTTCAACGAATGACCGTTTAACTGCTTCTTTAGGACTAAGAGGGGACGCTAACAACTATTCTTCAGCAATGAAGGATCTCTCCGATCAGCTATCACCCCGTTTATCCCTCTCCTACCAATTGACCGATCATTGGACTGTAAGCGGAAATGCCGGACTCTATTATCAGCTCCCTCCTTACACAGCCCTCGGTTTTAAGAACAACAACGGACAATTTGCCAATAAGTATACACTCCAATATATGAAGGTCAGCCAAGAAAGTCTGGGAATTAGTTGGCGTAAAGGAGACTCTTTTGAAGTATCTCTCGAAGGATTCTATAAAGATTACGACAAAATACCTCTTTCGGTAGTAGACAATATTCCATTGACCTGCAAAGGAAATGATTATGGAGTAATCGGCAATGAGCTTCTCACTTCTACTGCACAAGGACGTTCTTACGGAGCAGAGTTATTACTAAAATGGCTGATAGCGCAAAAATTAAACTTAGCTTCTTCATTCACCCTCTTTAAAAGCGAATACCGCAACAATAAAGAAAGTGAATACATTGCTTCTGCATGGGACAACCGATTTATTTTCAATCTACGAGGTACTTATTATTTGCCTCACCAGTGGAGCGTCGGCATGAAACTAAGCTGCATCGGTGGAGCTCCATACACCCCATATGATGCTGATAAATCTTCGTTAGTAACTGCCTGGGATGCTCAAGGTAAACCCTATTATGACTACACTCAATACAACATGGAGCGATTACCGGCCTTCAGTCAAGTAGACATTCGTATCGATAAAACATTTTATCTGAAACGTTGTATGTTAGGCTTCTATATCGATCTGCAAAATATCACAGCCAGTAAACTGAAACAGGCTGACGTATTAATGAGCACAGGAGAAATCAAGAATCCTGAAGTTCCTATAGGTGATCAACGTTACGTTATGAAAGCTATCAAACAAGAAAGTGGTACTATATTACCTACTCTGGGAATCACTTTTGAATATTAATCCGACATATATATTTATGAATTAAATAATCACTAAAATGAAAAAACAAATTGCACTACTGACCTTGTTACTTTTAATCATGAATTGTTTTGAAGCTACCGCCCAATTCGGTAAGATCGGTAAAGCAATCCAAGCAGGAAAAGATGCTGTACAAGCTGTAACTTTATCAGATGCGGATATTGTCAAAATAAGCAAAGAATATATGGTTTGGATGGATTCTATAAACAAACTGACAAAACCAGATAGTGAATATGGACAACGATTGGAGAGACTTACCGGAAATATCAAGGAGGTAGACGGGTTACAAGTGAACTTTGGAGTATACGAAGTAGCAGATGTAAATGCCTTTGCTTGCGGAGACGGTAGTGTTCGCATTTGTGCCGGACTCATGGATGCCATGACAGATGAAGAACTAATGGCAGTAGTAGGTCACGAAATCGGTCACGTAATTCACACGGATTCCAAAGATGCCATGAAGAATGCTTATATTCGTTCTGCCGTAAAAAATGCAGCAGGTATCATTAGTGAAAAGCTAGCCAAACTAACCGAATCTCAGCTAGGGACAATAGCTGATAATTTATCCAGTGCTCAGTTTTCTCAGAAGCAAGAAAATGCGGCTGACGACTATAGCGTTGAATTTTGCGTAAAGAATAACATTGATCCTTATGCCATGTCCAAGGCATTGATCAAATTGGAGGAACTGTCTGCCGGTGCTCCTAAAGTTTCCTATCTGCAAAAGATGTTTTCTTCTCATCCGGACACCATGAAACGTATAGAACGAGCAAAGGCAAAAGCTGACACCTACCCTAAAAAATAGTTATCAATAGGGTATCTGTCATGCAGAGCGTAGCGAAGCTTTTCTTCTTCGCCTTACTATCAAGACAGTGAAGATCTTTCACTTACGTTCCGGATGACAGAGACTTTTGCATATGATCTGTTAATTAAGATACATTACTTCATAAATAAAGTATTCCCATCATATCAAGCTGTATTTGTCAAAAGGTTCAACAGCCGTTTATTAAAAATTCATTAATATAATGGTACATATTTGTATGCTGTCATGATTTGATGTAAATTCGACGCATAAACCATTTAACTCCATTTATGGAATTTTTAATCATTATTCTTTTACTTGTACTCAATGGTATCTTTGCCATGTACGAAATAGCCTTAGTATCTTCTAGTAAAGCTCGTCTCGAAACCCTTGCAAGTAGGGGAAACAAATCTGCTCGTGGTGTACTCAAACAATTGGAAGAACCCGAAAAGTTTTTATCTACCATTCAGATTGGTATTACTCTTATCGGTATTATATCCGGTGCTTATGGTGGTGTAGCCATTGCAGACGATCTTGTCCCTCTCTTTTCAATGATTCCCGGAGCGGAGCTATATGCTCGCAACCTGGCGATGGTAACTACAGTAGCTATCATTACTTATCTGTCGCTCATCATTGGAGAACTTGTTCCTAAATCCATTGCTCTGAGTAATCCGGAACGCTATGCAACATTATTCAGTCCGGTCATGATTCTGCTGACAAAAGTATCTTATCCTTTCGTCTGGTTACTTAGCATATCGACGCGCTTGCTTAGCAAGGTCATCGGTGTTAAGAACGAAGACCGGCCAATGACACAGGAAGAAATTAAAATGATTCTTCACCAAAGTTCGGAACAGGGAGTGATTGACAAAGAAGAGACCGAAATGCTGCGTGATGTATTTCGTTTCTCGGATAAACGTGCGAATGAATTGATGACCCACCGCAGGGATTTAATATTTCTTCATCCCAACGATACACAAGAAAAAGTAATGAAGACCATCGAAGAAGAACATTACAGCAAATATCTGCTAGTGGATGAACGTAAAGATGAAATCATCGGTGTTGTATCCGTAAAAGATATTATTCTGATGGTAGGCAATAAAAAGATATTCAATTTGCGCGAAATAGCCCGTCCTCCATTGTTTATTCCAGAAAGTTTATATGCAAATAAAATTTTAGAGCTGTTCAAGAAGAACAAAAATAAGTTGGGAGTTGTTGTAAACGAGTATGGTAGTACAGAAGGGATTATCACCTTGCACGACCTGACCGAAAGTATCTTTGGAGATATTCTTGAAGAAGATGATACCGAAGAAGAAGATATTGTGAAAAGACAGGACGGTTCGATGCTGGTGGAAGCCTCTATGAACATCAAAGACTTCATGGATGAAATGGGAATCTTATCCTACGAGGACCTGGAAGATGAAGACTTTACTACCCTTGGCGGACTGACAATGTTTTTGATAGGACGTATTCCGAAAGCCGGAGATATTTTTACCTACAAGAACCTGCAATTCGAAGTAATTGATATGGACCGTGGACGAGTAGATAAACTGCTGGTCATCAGACGGGACAATGAAGAATAAAAATTAAACAGAGCAATAGCTCACTATATTTATATTAACTTAAAGCACTTAAAGATGAAAAAATTAATTATGTTAGCAGCCGTTGTAGCTGCTTTGGCATCTTGCCAGTCAAAAGCAAACAAAGCCGCAGAGGCAGAAGCAGACAGTCTTGCACTTGCAATGTCTCCGATCACAGAAATGACGGAAGTTTTTGAAGGTACACTTCCGGCTGCTGACGGTCCGGGTATTGACTATGTACTGACCCTGAATGCTGCTACCGACGGTGTAGATACTATTTATACGCTGGATATGACTTACCTTGACGCAGAAGGGCAAGGCAAAAATAAGACCTTCACTTCTAAAGGTAAACAACAAACCGTTAATAAAATAGTGAACAAAAAGCCTAAGACTGCTGTTAAATTGACTCCGGAAACTGGTGATGCTCCTATGTATTTTGTTATTATCAATGACACTACCTTGCGTTTGGTAAATGATAGCCTGCAAGAAGCTGTCAGCGATTTGAATTATGATATTATTAAAGTTAAACAATAAACCGAACCTTAACCATTTAAAAAATGCTCTGCCAAGATTTAATCTTGCAGAGCATTTTAGTTTTATAAAGAAAGAAATAGAATAGCCCGACTTTGGAGCAACTTTCCACCTGTCTCCATTTGTCGAATTTAGATGAGAGATATTTTATTGGATAATAACATCCAGCTCGTTATGTATGTACGTTTTCTCACATTTTATAATCTGACTATTTCCGTTTTTTTCAATTATCAGTAGCAGTTACTATATATATACCTCCCTTTTTTGTATCAAATTTATTTATATAATAATTGCCTTCTTTTACCTGATTGGATATAACTCCTTCTATCCGAATCGGGACTTGAGTTCTTAAAACACACTTATTTCCCATATTCGACTTGATTTTAGCCTCTTTCAACCCTAGTTTTTCCCAAACAATTTCCACTTCAAAGTTTCCTCTGGCTTTTAAACCTGATACACTTCCAGAAGGCCAGGCGTTTGGTAAAGCCGGTAACAAATGAAGTTCTTTCAAATGACTTTGAAGAAGCATTTCTATAAATCCCGCTGTTGCTCCAAAGTTACCATCAATCTGGAAAGGTGGATGAGCGTCGAAGAAATTCGGATAAGTTCCTCCTACTCCACTTGCAGAAGGATCACAGTAATGCATAATTTCACGTATCATTTTATAGGCATGATCACCATCTAATAGTCGGGCGGCAAAGTTAATTTTCCAGCCCTTACTCCATCCTGTACCTTCATCTCCGCGAATTTGAAAGGTTTTATTGGCAGCTTTTGCCAGTTCAGGAGTTGTCAATGGAGAAATCTGACGTCCGGGATGCAAACCGAATAAGTGAGAAAGATGTCGATGCCGAGTATCCGTCTCTTTATATTCTTTACTCCACTCCAACAATTGCCCTTGCGAACCTATCTGATAAGGGAATAGTTTTTCCTTTTTCTCTATCAACTGCTTGCGAAACTTCTTGTCGATGCCTAAGACTTCCGAAGCTTCAATCAGATTCGTAAAGAGATCGCGAATAATGGCCATATCCATCGTTGTTGCTTCTGATACTGCATAATATTTGTCATTTACCCAAAACCAATTTTCCGGTGAAGTAGACGGAGAGGTTATCAAATACTCATCTTTTTGCACTAACCAGTCGAAACAGAACAATGCAGCTTCTTTCATTACCGGATAAGCCTCATTTTTCAGAAAATCCTTATCACCGCTAAAGCAATAATGTTCCCATAAATGCTGACAGAGCCAATTGCCTCCCATATACCAATTCGCCCAAACCGGTTCGCCTTGCCCACAATTTCCAACGGCATTGCTCAATCCCCAGATATCTGAATTATGGTGAGCCACCCATCCCCGTGCACGATAGTATTCTTGTGCAGTTGCTTTTCCCGTTTTTGATAGATTCTTAATAAAATCGATCAGCGGCATATGCATTTCCGACAAATTGCCTGTTTCAGCCGGCCAATAATTCATCTCAGTATTTATATTGATGGTATAATTTGAACTCCAGGGTGGACGAAATTCTTTATTCCACAAACCTTGCAGATTAGCAGCCGAGCCACCCGGACGAGAGGCAGAAATCAACAGATATCTTCCATATTGAAAGAAGAGTTCCTCTAATCCCGGATCATAATTTCCATAAGAATAAAGCTTCAGACGAAAATCCGAAGGGAGCTTTTCATTCACTTTGTTATTCAGTGTGTCAGTCAAATGTAACGCTACACGATTAAAGAAACTACCAAAATCTGAAATGTGTTTTCTTTTCAATTCGTCGTAATTAATAGCCATTGCACTATCCATCCTTCGCTGCGAAATGATTTTCTCGTCTTTACCTTCTTTATCCGGATGTCTATCAAAACCGTTGAAACTAGTTGCTACTGACAATAATAAGGTTAATCCGTCGGCATTCTTCACATGGATACCATTTTCATCTGCCTGAACAGTTCCTCCGACTGGTAAAGCCTTTAAAATAGCCTGAACACGCATACCTCCAAGTCCGTCAGCATCTAATTGCTCAATTGCCGGTTTACCCGGTCTGTTATGATAGACAGGATCTACATGGACAGGGGCTTGCCCATTCATATAAAGTATAGTATTATCTTTAGCAGTGACCGTATTTTTAAGAAGACTGTTCAAAGCAATATCCAACGTAAGTTTCCCGGATTTATTAACAGTGAAACTTATTACCATAACGCTGTCCGGAGCTGAAGTAAATATTTCACGGGTATATTTCACTCCTCCGACAACAAATTCGGTAGTAGCAATAGCTTCATTCAAACCCTATTTTCTTACGTAGCCCGATGAATGCACTTTACCATCAAAACTTTGTTTGATGCGAATGTCGCCCAAAGGAAGAAAGCTTTCTGTAAAATACCCCTGCATTTTCTTGCAAAGCTCAGTAGCTTTCTGATAATCATCCTTAGCCAATGCTTCACGTATAGGTTTCAGATATTTAAATGCGTCAGGATTTACATTCTTTTTTTGTGGTCCGCCAGACCACAAAGTCACCTCATTCAACTGTATCACCTCATTCTCGATACCACCGAATACCATTGCTCCGATTTGCCCATTTCCGAGAGGCAATGCTTCTACCCATTCCTGCGCAGGATGTTCATACCACAATTTCAGATTTTCCTGAGCATTTAGTGACAATGTCATCAGTGCCAACGTTAGTAGTTTTAGTCTTTTCATTATTCGTTTTTCATTTTTTATAAACAGATGTTACCTGAACCCTACCTCCCTATCTTAAAAGAATAGTCACCCGAAGAAAGATCTAATACTACTTTCCCATCTTCCGCACCTATATATTTCACGCCTTTGCTTTTCTTCAAAGACTGATTCCCCTCCGAAATCTCTTTCAACGAAGCGGCAGGAAGATAGACGCGGGCAGTTGTATTGGCAGGAACGGTGCATTGATAAACCAATACATCCTTTTCGTGCCTCCAACTACTTTTAATGCGTCCATACATTGAATCAAAATAACCATTTGCATAGGTCATTTTTCCCGTTGTATCTACTTCCGGTTTCAAGATGAAATGTTTAAATCCGGGATAGTTTTCATCACGCTGAATACCTAACGAATAATTGCACATCCATGCACCAACGGCACCAAAAGAATAATGATTAAAAGAATTCATGCTATTATTACCACCGAAACCATCAAGATGAGTATATGAATTGAGTCGTTCCCAAATGGTTGTAGCTCCCTGTTCAACAGGATAAAGCCAGGATGGATAAGTAGTTTGCTGCAACAATTTATAAGCAATATCCTGATGCCCGTTTTCAGACAAAGCCTGATTAATCCAGGCTGTACCTATGAAACCTGTCATCAAAGAATAAGGAGGGCATTCTCGTCCCTGATCGGTTTTATTATTTCTGGTCACCGTCTGCACAAGGTGTTCTGCCAATTTATCTTTCATTGCAGAGTCCACCAGATTGAATGCTAAGGGAAGTACATAAGATGTCTGGATATCCACAAAATCACCTTTCTTCGGTCCATCGGCTCCGGAAGCTATAGTTTTTCCGGTAGCAGGATGAATATAGGTACGAGCAAAAAAATCTCGTCGTTCGGTAGCTATTTTTTTGTACCATTCCGCATCTTCATTCTTATTCAAAGCCATGGCTATTTTCTGCATTAAGTCAAGATCACGAATGAAATAAGACTCCCATAACAACGTTTTATCATTCTTTCCGTCTTCTAATCCCAACCAGTCACCTAAATTCCATCCGGCACGTTCTTGAATCAGTACTCCGGTAGAAGGGTCAAAACATTTTTCGAGGACATATTGTATGTAGTGCTTCATGGCATCATAATGCTCGGATAAAAGCACACGATCATTATATTGTTGGTATGACTCCCACGCCACTGTAATACCCGCACTTCCCCAAAGCAGACCGCCAAAACCTCCTCCAAGAGGAGCTATGTCCGCGAAACGTCCGTCTGCCCGCTGAGTTTGACGCATGGCAAACATATGACGGCGTAAAAATTGAGGCAGAGAGGCCATATAAGTAGCCGTACGTGAAAAAACCGAGATATCACCGCCCCATCCAAGCCGTTCGTTACGTTGAGGGCAGTCCGTAGGAACTGACATAAAATTAGCATAAGTAGACCACAATATATTCTGCCATAGTCGGTTCACCTCTGCATTTGAGGTTTCATAGTTGGCTGTGAGACCATCAATAGAACTTAAAACCACTCCTTTGACAGATTCTAACGGAAGCGGCTTTTCGATGCCTGTAATCTCCAGATAACGATAACCATGATAGGTGAACCGCGGAGAAATAGTTTCATCTCCGCCTTTCGTGATGTAAATATCCTGTGCCATGGCTCCACGGATATTTTCAAGCATGATCATACCAATATTTCCCTTATACTCCGGCAAATCAGGATAAGTCACTTCCGCAAAACGCAGATATACTTTTGTTCCCGGTTGAATTCCGGATAAACTAATCTTAGGAACTCCTGCCATATTCTGTCCCATATCATATACAAAAACACCCGGACGGACTTCATTCACAGAAATAGCGGTAAGCTCTTTTATAGCTTTTATTGTTTGTCCGAATTGTCCGGTCATACAAAAGTCCGAATAATCGTTAGCTGTTGCCCAACCATGACTACCGGCAGTACTTACAGTTCCATCAAGCATAATTTCCCGGACCGGTTTCCATAACGTTGCTTTATAATCGGGAGTGCTCCATCCCTCTATCTGTTTTTCATTTCGGGCATCATATATCTCACCTTGGAAGAAACTGCCATAACGTATGGGACCTTCATTGAAATATTGCCAACAAGATGGATCAGTCACCACCACTTTTTCCGTTCCGTCAGCATACGTGACGACAAGTTTAGCCAGCAATGACTGACGATCACCAAAATAATTCCAAAGTTCTCCCGAATAGGTACATCCTCCACTCCACCAACCTTCTCCTAACAGAGCACCGATTACATTTTCTCCTTCCAAAATGTAATCGGTCACATCAAAAGTCTGATAGATATGCATCTTGTTATATTGTGTCAGCCCCGGATTAAAATAATCATTCCCTATCCTATTTCCATTCATGTAGACTTCATAGATACCTCGTGAAGTGGTATAAAGTCGCGCTTTCTTTATCTCCGGTTTCTCCGAAACAAATTGCGTACGGAGCATAGGCATTGAATTCCTACTTGGGTCCAATGTCCGAAATGAACCGGGACTTGTTGCAAATTCAATCTTACGAATGATGTTGGAAGGCTGCTGATAATGCCGGATCCTGATCTCTGAAAAATTTGCAGACTGCCCTTCCGAAAGCGAATAACCAACATCACCAAGTACAGGGAAAGTAATGAAATCACCGCCACGACCTATGGGATTAAGATTGACCTCTCCAATTTTATTTTGGTCATTATCAATAAATAGATGAGTGATACCATATATGGAAGTTAATGACAAGATATGCTTTTCATATTTATTATTTTCATTGATCAACGAAGCAGGAACAGTCAGGCTTTTCAACGGAACCTCTTTCCGGTCGGCAGGATGATAACCAACACGATAAACATTGACTTGTGCCTCTTTGCCTGAAATGAGCGGAGCAATATCCAGTTCTATCATTACATAAGATTCATCTTTGGCATTTTGTAAATGATACAGGTTTTTAAATTTATTCATCAAACGATGATCATTTGCTCCATATATAAACCCTGCCTTAGTAGAATGTGATTGTTTGTCAAGCTGTAAAGCAAAGTCGAGACGATACACCGGAAGATACTGCGAATGTAATGCTTGGTCATCATCGCCACCTCCAATCCATTTGGCACCTCCCCATATCTCATCTGTATCATTCCGGCACATTAATCCGGTTTCAAACCACGAAGAAGCTGATACGCTTTTGCCTTTAGTATCCCAGACACGGAGTGTCCACAAGTAATGCGTAACTGGTTGTAAAGATTGTCCTTCATATTCAATATTCAATGACAGGTCGCTAACTACTTTCCCGGAATTCCACACTTCAGTTCCATGCTCATCTGTTACAGTAATCTGATATGCAGCCTGCATACATCCTCTCCGATCCGAAGAGACTGCCATTTGCCAGCTAAAACGAGGTTTTTCCACGTCGATGCCCAACGGAGTTTCTGCATATTCTACTTGCAATTTCTTTAAATAGAAAGAAGATTCCGCTGCACAAAGCAGATAAGAATATACAGTAAATAAGCTAAAAACAAGCAACCTGCTAACATTTAAGTATTTCATATAAGATATATTATAAGGTACATATAAAATAGCAACTTCTTCAGATATGATAATCTACTTTAAAACCACATCTTCTACCTTCCAATATTCTGCTAGTCTTCAAACTTATTCCTTTGGCAAATACTTAAAATAATGCCGGATAATGAACATAATATTAGATTTAAACTTCGTAATTACAATGCTATGACGAAATCTTTCAGATCAGTTAAAACAGAATAAAATGATTTCTTACTTCTAGTTCGACAAATGTTCAGCCCCAAATAGGCAAAAACATATAGAATAAAGAATGCATTGCATAATAATTACAATAATAAAGGCTTTGCAAGTTATAATTATCTACGTGAAATAATGACAAATAGGTCTTTTATTTAATATCATTTTAATTTTATTTATGTAACCTGTTATAAAAGTCATCTTTTGCTCTTCTGAATAGTTGATAAGAAAGTAAGGCTCATTGAAGAATCACTGTAAATTACCGAGAGCAAACTATTCTTGAAAGTTCTACCAATTTAAAAAATAAATTGAAACCGTCCCTGAATAATGCTAAAATCAGTAGGAACTATTTCTTTAATATGTTTACCAGGCATGAAATAATTATAATTCAGTTTAATGGCAATATGCTTGCTTATATAATAATTGAGTCCGATAGAAAAATCTTTTTCCATTCCTCCATCAATACCAGCTGAACGGTCGTTCAACGTCAGATAATTGAAACGGGCACATAGCTCCAAACTTTTGCCTTCAGGGCGACCAGGACACGCAACTTCTTCATCATAAAGATAGTTCTGTCCTAATAATAACCATGAACATTGCACATAGGCTCCTTGTGCCATATAATTATTAAAACCGTTTGCACGTTTTACATGAGTCCGGATATACTCACTTTGCAAGAAAAATTTATGATAATAGATGAGCAATTCTGTCCCGACCTTAAACTGTGATTCTGCATTTCCAACATCCGCCAAAAGGAGAATCCGATTATCAATCGTACTAATTCCAGGAGATTTATAAGTAAAGGTATTTACATTCTGATCTTCGGGCAGTACACCATCCGGTGTACGGTGAATAGCAGCCAAACCGATGTGAACAAGTTTCTCTTTTGCATAAACCGGACGATAGACCAAACGGGCATCAATCGCATATCCTTGAGAGACATTCTTTAAATTACTCAAATCATTATCTGTGAATAACCCACCACAAAAATAATAACGATGAGTATTATAAGAGTAAGCCACTCCCATACGCCGACTATTTGTCAAAGCCAGTACTGCTCCTGGAGATTGATTGAAACGGAGGTCGAAAGTACTGCATAGCATATCCAAACTGAAAGGTTCATAGAATTGTCCTATCTGAATAGAGTGATTCTTATACGAATAAGAGGCAAAAGCATCTTTAATTGCTGCTTTGTTTCCTGCATATCCCATCTCCAATTTCATTTTCCAGTTCTGATATGTTGCTTTTACTCCAATACGAAGATCATTAAATTCCAGACCATTTCCAAAATGATTGGAGTTCTTCATATAAATACCACCGTCCATCAACAGACGTCCCGTGATTTTATATTGAAGTGGGTCTGCATTATTCTGCGCATTTGCTGTAAATGTCACTAAAATCAATATCTGAAATATGATAAAAAAGGATTTTAGGTAGGTTCTCGTTAGAAGTACCATATTAGATTTGTACTAAAGTTTGTTCCATACCATTTCTCTCTGCGCTTATCACTGTTTCGGTAACTGCTCCTTTTTGTATTAGCTTTTCTCTCCTGTTACGCTGTATCAGATAAACCATAGCACAAGTGAAAGCAACACTGGATATAAGTCCCACATAACCGGATAAAAGATTGTAAAACTCCAACCAATTAATGTCCGCATGAGCAAACTCTTTAAACATCAACACAAGTACCGTGCCTGTATAACCGATAAAATCAATTGTCACAATAAAGAAACCGACATTACCTTTAATTTTAAAACAGGCTATAAAACGATCGAAAAAGATACTTTGAAAACAAAGATAAGCAATATATAAACTCAAGCTTTGAACAAACAGCCAAGTAATAGAATCCAATTGCAAAAAGTCATAATTGAAAGAGACAAAACTCATTGTTGCTGTTCCGGCTACCACCATCCCAAGTAATATGACCAGCACTTTCATATTACTCTTTACAAATACCATTGCACCAAATAAGGCAAGAATAATCAACGTCACTACGGTATCAACCTGCGCAAACATCCATGAAGAATGATTACTCATATCTATCATCTTCACAAGAAAGTCTTCTTTGATGTCTCTAAGTACTACTAACATGAGATTTGCAACAAATAATAATATTAGAAATGGCATGAAATTAATAAATAGTTCTTTCCGTTGTTTGCCGTTCAAAGTAACACGATTGCTTTTTTGAGCAATATCTTGTGCAGTAGGTTGTGGCAGACGCGTCAGACTGTATCCTAACAATGCTAATAAAGGAAGTGCCAAAGCTCCGATCAGTGCCGGCATCCAGAATTCGCTAACGTGTAATGTGTTCATGAAGAATAATCCCACTGACTTGGCTGTTCCCGAACTGATCACTATACTAATACCTAACAGACTAGCTAATATATCCGTCATACGGCGTCCCTCAATGAAACTGAATATAACTCCCCACATACATCCCAATGACAATCCATTGAAAAACATAGCAAACATATTATAAGGAGTAGGAAGTAATCCGAAAGCCACCAATGACAACTCTGCAATAATAATAGAGACTAATATGAATTTCAAACGGTTTTCCTGTTTTAATTCGGAAATCAGCTTAATTCCTACAAATTTAGCTATTAGATAACCTAAGATCTGGATAATCGTAGCCAAGACTTTATAATCGAAACCGAACGCTTCAATACCATCAAAGGCAGCAGCCGTGAAAGGTTTGCGAAGTGCATAGACGAGAGAATAAGAAAGAAGTGCGGCTCCTCCTGCCCATAAGATAAAAAGTAAATCTGAGATTTTTCTATTTGAACTTAGTTCTGATTTTGCCTCGGTAATCGTTTTCATACTTTTTGTTTTTGATTTCGAAGGCAAAAGTAGAGTGGAAATGTGGCAAGCAGAATGAATTCTAAAGATTCATTTTATTCATTATCAAGTAGAAATGGACGTAATATTAATGTAACGTTCATGTAACAGAATTTTCTTATAAATGGAATCCCAAAGAGGAGGTGTCAAAGTAAAAGCAGGCTAACATAATGAAATATTTAGGCACAGATTACATCTCAAAACTTCATAAATCAGCGGAGAGAGGGGGATTCGAACCCCCGATACACTTTTGGCGTATACACGCTTTCCAGGCGTGCCTCTTCAACCACTCGAGCATCTCTCCTTGTTTCGGGGCGCAAAAGTAAAAGAAGTTTCTGAAATTAACAAATATTTAATGCGAATTATTTTACATGAATAATCTCACACACTTTATACTTAATATCAGAATTTCATATAAGAGCTACAAAATCAAGGAAAAAGAACAATATTATTAAGGGAAATTGCAATAAAACTTATTTTAGTTTACTTTTGTAAATCAATAGCTTTATAACTCAATTACTCACTTTTAAATCTGAAATATGAAAACTACCACTCGAGCTCTTTTTATCCTCATCACTGTTCTATGCATTAGCTCAGGAATTAAGGCTACTATAAATCCCAAACCTTTTGTTATCCCCGAAGTTAAAGAATGGAAAGGAGATGTCGGTAACTTTATTCCCACCGAAAAAAGTAAAATTGTATGTGTAGACAAAAATCCTGAATTACTACGAATAGCAAAGATGTTTGCAGAGGATTATAAAATAATGTTTAATATCAAACCGGAAGTAATACAAGGAAAAGGAACAGCGGGAGATTTTATTCTCTCTATCCAGTCTGATAAGAAACTGGGCAAAGAAGGATATGCCATTAAAGTTACTGATCGGATACAACTATCAGCTCCCGAAAGCACTGGTGTTTACTGGGGAACACGTACACTATTGCAGATTGCCGAGCAAACTGATGATCAAAGCTTTCCAAAAGGTGAAATGCGTGATCTTCCGGATTATGCTATCCGTGGTTTCATGATTGATTGTGGACGTAAGTTCATTCCTCTTACTCTCCTTCAAGATTATGTCAAGATAATGGCTTACTATAAAATGAATACATTACAAATACATCTCAATGATAATGGCTTTAAGCAATACTTCGAAAATGACTGGAACAAAACATATGCCGCATTCCGCCTTGAATCGGATACCTATCCAGGATTGACTGCACGCGATGGATTTTATACCAAACGTGAATTTATTGATTTACAAAAACAAGCAGAAAATTGTTTCATAGAAATCATTCCCGAAATAGATGCCCCGGCGCATACGTTGGCTTTTACTCACTATAAACCGGAGATAGGAAGTGAAGAATATGGCATGGACCATCTGGATTTATTCAAACCTGAAACATACGAATTTATGGACGGATTGTTCAAAGAGTACTTGGAAGGTAATAAACCGGTATTTCGAGGCAAACGTGTACATATAGGTACAGATGAATATTCGAATAAAAACAAAGACGTAGTAGAAAAATTCCGTGAATTTACAGATCGCTATATCCGCTTTGTGGAAGGTTACGGAAAACAAGCCTGTGTATGGGGGGCATTGACACACGCCAAAGGAGATACTCCGGTGAAATCTGAAAATGTAATCATGAGTGCCTGGTACAATGGTTATGCTGACCCTGTGGAAATGATTAAGCAGGGATATAAACTAATCAGCATTCCGGATGGTCTGGTTTATATGGTCCCGGCCGCCGGTTACTATCATGATTATCTGAACACTCAATCTTTATATCAGAACTGGACTCCTGCCCATATAGGAAAGACTGAATTCAAGGAAAAAGACCCAGCTATATTAGGAGGAATGTTTGCTTTATGGAATGACCATGTTGGAAATGGTATTTCAACTAAAGATATTCATCATCGTGTTTATCCGGCACTACAAACCCTCGCTGTAAAAATGTGGACCGGCAAAAACCCAACATTATCTTATGAGGAGTTTGATAAACAACGCAATCTGATAAGTGAAGCACCGGGAACAAACCAATTGGGGCGTATCATCCGACAAACAGGAATAGCTTATGAACAAGCTTCGGTTATGCCAAACAGCCGGACCCCACATCGAGAAATAGGTTACAATTATCTGGTAACTTTTGATATTACCGGAGCCGATGAAACAAAAGGTACGGAACTATTCCGTTCACCAAATGCAGTATTCTATCTTTCTGATCCAATAAAGGGTATGTTAGGATTTGCACGTGACGGTTATTTAAACACTTTTAATTATCGCATTTTACCGGGAGAACATACCACTGTTGGTATTGATGGTGACAATCGAAGTACACGATTATACATTGGAGGAAAGTTAGTGGAAGAAATGAATATACAGAAAAGATTTTTTAATGGAGGAAAAGATTCTATGAGTTATGTTCGTACGTTAGTATTTCCATTGGAACAAGCAGGTAATTTTAAAAGTAATATTACTAATCTGAAAGTTTTTAGCAAATAAAATAGAGAGGTATTTTATTTGCTAAAATAAAGAAAACATTCCAAAACACATTCAGAATATGAGCTAAGAAGTCTATTCTGAGAAACAGATTATATAGCCTACTTTAAAAACAGGTTTTCGAAAGTTTGCTTTATTTATATTACTTTTGATAAAATCCATAGGACTAAGGTGTTGTAAGATTCCTTCAACAATTTTATTGAGGCACAGATTTCGCCGGAAACACGGATTTAGTCAATCTAACAACCATGAAATTTAGTAAAATCAGTGCCTAAATAATATTATAAGAATATAAGGTTTTACTTTTAACATATTTATTTTGCCAATCGTTTTAGAAGAAAAAGATAAATTTGAATCCGTACTACCCTTTCAAAGCATATTCTCTCTGTGTATACCATATTTGCTAGCAGAACTTTTCAATAATTTGAGAGTCCTTTTTCTTTTTTCGGGATACAGCAATAAAACAATTAGCTGGAATAACCAAATATTTAGTATTTTTTCCTAATAAAATATCTATTTTAGTCAGATCGTCATCTATCAACAAAGCTTTTTATGCATCACACAGTATATGTCACAAACATTTGGTAACAATTATTGTTATATCGGCAAACGGAAAATGAGTCTCTAGAACCCGTTGATAATTTAAGAAAAATCTACTTAAAACCTTGATATATGAAAAAGTTTATGTATTTAGCAATTTTAGCCGCCCTCATATCAGGGTGTCTTTCCGATGACGAAAATGAATGTGGTTCTTCTACCAATGATCCTCTTGTAGAAATCAAATTAAGTGCTGGTGTATTTGATATTAAAACAAGGGCTCCCGTCAATACCGGAGAATCTATTACGGCGAAATTTGTAGCTACCGGAACAACCAGCGATTACAGTACAAATTTATGGAATGCAACAGGAAGTTTTACCGCCTCTGATCCATCTGCTTCGGCAGCATTCTCTTTCTTACCACCACAATATTATCCAACCAACGGTAGTACAGTTTATATTAAAGGATATTATCCGGTCGGAACTCTATCTGGAAATACAGCTAGCTTCACAGAAACTGATGGTTCAAATGATGTCATGATTACAGCAGAAGCCAGTGGCAGTAAATCAACTAGTGGAGCTTTAGCATTCACTTTTACCCATTTACTTACACAGTTACAATTCACTTTCAAAGCTGGTTCAGGATTTCCAACAACTGGAAAAACAGTAACGAGTATAATTATAAAAAATCAGCAGACTCCTGCTTCACTCAACCTTAACGACGGCACTGTTACTTACAATCCAGTCAGCGAATTGAACATTACAGGTTCATTTGCCATCAGTGCCGATCCTGGTACAACAGCTACTATCTATCCAATGGTAAAAAGCGGAACCACAAGTGTAGTTTTAGACATTGTTGCTGATGGAGTAACTTATACTAATGTCACAGTTCCCTTAACGACTGTAAAAGGAAACGCACACAACATCACGCTTACCTTCACTCCTAAAGAGATCACAGCTACTGCTATTGTTACAGCATGGGTTACAGGAGGTACTGGTTCAGCTACTATACAATAATTCTAGCCTACAGTATGTATTTTGATAATGAATTTATTCGTCAAACATTTGGCAGGTACAATATTACTACTAACAAGTTGCAGTAACTATACGGAAGAGGAGCTCCTCGTCAATGTGGAGCTCCCTGTTCCTGTACAGCTCACAGTTGCCGAAGTAAATCCCCATACACGTGCTGTTGTCAATAATATAGGTGATATCAGTGTAAGTTCTCTTGGGATTTACGAAGTAGCGGAAGGAAAAACTCCCGGAACATTCCCTTGGTCTGTTTCTCCCCTTCTTAACAATACGCCCCCAAGCAGTATAAGCGGAAATCAATTATCTTTCTCACCAAGGTTATATTATCCAATGGGAGGACAAAAAATTATCTTTTACGGTTACTATCCCCGTACTACAGCTACAAGTGGAGCAAATTATGTCACCCCACCAAGTAGTGGAAACGCTCCTACCTTTAATTTCACCCTTACCGGACAGGAAGACATTATGTATGCCGTCAGTACTCCTAGTGGAAGTACTACTCCAGGAGCTGCTGTATCGCTAACTTTCAATCATAAATTAACGCAAATCCAACTAAACACTTCTATCCTTGGTTCACTACTTACCAGTGTCAAAATAACAAATGTGAAAAATACAGGTTCAATGAATTTGGAAACAGGGGCCATTACCTATGGTAATAGTGTTACTGACATTTCATTTACCAAAGCAAGTTTAACAGCTACTAATCCATTAATGGTACCTGCAGATGTATCTAGCTATATATTGGAAGCATCCATATTAGGATTACTTGCCCCACGAAAGTATTTGATAAAACCTACTTCTGGTAATTTTTTGGCTGGAACAATTTACACAATATCAATTAACTAAAACAAGAAAAAACTTAAGGAATATATCAAAAAGCCACAATAAATAAAGGATTCTTTTCATTATTATCACTTCATCTTAAATAATAAAAAGACACCCCTATTTTACATCTAAGTTTCAAAACCAATCATAACACCTTAAATATAAGGTTTTTGCACAAAAGATAAATTTGAACTTTCTGTAGTTATTTCGAAAAAAATCGTTACCCTTTTTATCTGATAGGGAATAGGTTATGATTTGGTTACTGAACTCTGTCCGAAAGGGTCTATTTTGTGTCTTTTACCCCCGACAGGAAACAACAAAAAAAAGTCCTACAATACGTTGATATTGTAGGACTTGTCCTATTTTTGACCCTATTTGTCTTAGGGTTTCAGCGGAGAGGGAGGATTATGAACCTGCTCTCGTATGTCTCACACTTTCTGTGCTTTATATCTTTTCTCATGTCTTAGGGGGTACAACTTAGGTTAAGCCTAACCATAGCGTTTTGTCGTCCGTTGTCGGACTGATGTCTGCCTAAAACTCAGGTTCAAAGATACAACAAGTTTTTGAACCTACCAAATCTTTGATTCATAATGTATAAGCATTGGTGCAAGGTGCAAACTATATCTATATATAGATTTGCACCTTGCACACAATCATCAAATATCAATAACTACAAATGGCTTGCACAATAGAAATATTAGCATTACATTTGTATAATAATCGTGTAACATAAATCGTTAATAGTATTGTTTTCTATTCACGAAATAATAGTGTTACACCTAAACATATAAGGTTATGGCAACAATAGCAGAATTATTAGCTTCCTCTTTGAATGTGCTTAAACAAGTGCAGCAGAATGGCGATTTTACAATAGTCAAAAGCGGCGACATATCGCCAACGCATATAAAAAGGCTTGTAAATAATAACTTTCTCAGACAAATCATAAAGGGGTGGTATGTGATTACCGACCCAAGAGCGATGCCGGGAGATAGTACGGCATGGTATGCTTCGTTTTGGAGTTTTATTGCCCGATATGCAAAGGAACGCTACGGGAATGACTGGTGTCTGTCTGCCGAACAATCGCTGGCAATATATACAGGCTCTACAATTGTTCCCAATCAGGTTCTTATAAGAACCCCCAAAGGCAATAACTATGTAGTGGAGTTAATACCTCCGACTTCTATTTTCAATTTAGGGGCGGAACTTCCCTCAAAGATTGACACCAATAACCCATATAAACTTAATCTCTACACGATCCACGAAGCTATTATTGTGGCAACACCTACCATGTACAGAAATGATGCGCTAACCATGCGAACTGCCCTTGCAATGGTTCGTGATGGTTCTGAGATTCTGAAAATACTGGTAGATACGGGGCAGACTGTTCGGGCAGGAAGAGTAATTGGGGCATTCCGCAATATCGGAAGAGCTGATATAGCCGATGAAATTGCGGGAACAATGAAACGTATTGGATATGTATTTCAAGAAGAAGACCCATTTACAGAGGTTGTTAAAGTCGGTTTGTCGCCATCTCCTTATGCCACACGTCTGCGTTTGATGTGGAAAAATATGAGAGAAGATGTAATTGCCAATTTTACCCGCTCAAAAAGTAGCTTTTCTTCCAATGAGTTTTTGGAACGAATGGAAGCTCAATACAAATTAGATGCTTATCACTCTCTGTCTATTGAGGGGTATCGGGTAACAGACGAATTGATAAACAAGGTTCGGAGTGGAGCATGGAAACCGGACGGAGACGATGCCGATTCAAAAAACGCACTTGCAGCACGTGGTTACTGGCAAGCATTCCAAGCCGTAAAAAAGAGTGTTTCGGATATTCTCGGTGGCGGTAATAGTGCCAATATTGCCGAACGTGATTTATCCGTATGGCACAGCGAGATGTTCATGCCATGCGTTGCGGCTGGTATCATCAAGCCGTCGGATATAGTAGGTTATCGCTCCCATCAGGTATATATCCGGAACTCAATGCACACACCACTAAATTCTGATGCGCTCCGTGATGCAATGACAACGTTGTTTGAACTACTGAAAGAAGAACCGGAAGCAAGCGTAAGAGCAGTATTAGGACACTTTGTCTTTACTTATATTCACCCATATATGGATGGTAACGGTCGTGTAGGCAGATTTCTGATGAATACAATGTTGGCATCAGGCGGGTATGACTGGGTGATTATTCCGGTAGAAAGACGGGATGAATATATGGTAGCTCTCGAAAAAGCAAGTGTTGCAGGAGATATAGTACCTTTTGTGAAATTCTTATCGAGTATTTAATTAGAACGTATAGCTATAAATAGCTATTTCAGACTTGGTGTATACTTCTTAATTTTGCACGCTAAAAATAATTGAAGATGAAACAAATAGAGAAAATTGCAGCAAAGAACCAGCAAAAGGCGTGGGAGATTATCAAAGACACCAATGTGATAGGTATTTGGCAAGATGCAGGAGCGACTATTAATCTTGTCGGTTCGCTAAAAACGGGTTTGCTTGTCAAGCATCGGGATATTGATTTTCATATTTATACTGAAAAATTGAGTGTTACCGACAGCTTTTCGGCAATGATGAAGCTGGCACAAAACCCACGCATAAAGCGTATTGAATACGGGAACCTATTAGATACAGACGAAAAGTGTATCGAGTGGCACGCTTGGTATGAGGACGATTGCAAGGAGCTTTGGCAGTTGGATATGATTCATATTCTGAAAGGCTCTACTTATGATGGCTATTTTGAAAAAGTTGCCGGGCGAATCTCGGAGGTGCTAACCGATGAAACCCGGCAAGCAATCCTACGCTTGAAATACGAAACTCCCGACACTGAAAAGATTATGGGTGTTATCTATTATCGAGCAGTATTATCAGGAGGGGTTCGCACCTATGCCGAATTAACGGAGTGGATAAAAAACAATCCAACAGACGGAGTACTTGAATGGATGCCCTGATATGGACACATCCTATAAAAGTATTGTCCGCATAACGTTTCCGGTATTACTAAGTCTATTGGTCGAACAGATTATCGGAATTACTGATACTGCATTTCTCGGTCATGTCGGTGAAACAGAGTTAGGAGCTTCGGCAATAGCCGGAGTTTGTTATCTTATCCTGTTTGTAATTGGTTCGGGGTTTGGAGTAGGATTACAGGTGCTTATTGCCCGGCTTAACGGAGAGAGGAAGAATGAGGAGGTAATAGCCATATTTTCAACAGGCTTTTATTTCTTGATTCTATTAGCAGTCGTCATTATTTTGGTGGCTCAGGTTGCCATCCCTCCAATATTACATCAAATAATCAAATCGGAAGATGTCTTTTCTGCTGCACTTCTGTATCTCAACTGGCGTGTTTTCGGATTATTATTTGCTTTTATCATTGTTGCATTCAGAGCCTACTGTATTGGGATAACCAAAACCAAAATACTCTCTGTTTGCTCATTGGTGATGGTTGTGGTGAATATTGTATGCAATTATGCTTTGGTATTTGGGAAATTCGGGTTTCCTGCATTGGGTATTGAGGGGGCTGGTATCGGTTCGTGTATTGCAGAGTTCTCGGCTGCACTTTTATTCGTTTTTTATCATCGACTAACAACAAAAGGTTGTTGGCTCAAACTCGTCAATAATATCAACCAACAATGGCTTGATTTGAAGCGGATTCTAAATCTGTCCGTTTGGACAATGCTACAATCTTTCTTGTCGTTTGCTTCGTGGTTAATCTTCTTTGTAGTTATAGAACATATCGGAGAAACAGCACTGGCGACTTCGAATATCGTAAGAAGTATATCAGCCGTACCGTTTATCCTTGTGCAGGCATTTGCATCGACCGGAAGTGCATTGGTGAGCAATCTGATTGGTGAAGGTGAGCAAAGTATGGTTTTAGCTTTGTGTCGAAGAATTATAAAGGTCTGTTATTGTTTTTGCATCCCGTTGGTATTGCTCGGATTTATCTATCCCGACCTTTTCATAAGGTTATATACCGATAACCCTGTGTTGATTCAACAGTCATTAGAACCGTTGTATGTAATGTTGTCGTCATTTCTGTTTGCTGTTCCTGCATTCGTTTTTTACTGTGTTATATCGGGAACGGGCAACACGTCAATGGCATTAAAAATCGGATTGTTGGCTCTTGCAATTTATGTTCTTTACATAAAAGTATTGGATTACCTTGTTCCCAATGTGTCATTACTATGGACTTCGGAGCATATCTATGCTTTGGCAATACTAATATTATCGGGGATTTATTTGGTGCGTGGAAAATGGAAGCAGAAACAAATATAATCAGACAATTAGCCCTGTTTTACGTCCCGCATTAATAGCCTCGATAGAGTTTTGAACCCCTAACTTTCTCAGAAGATTTTGCCTGTGAATGTTTACCGTGTGAATACTGACCCCCAATTTACAGGCAATTTCTTTGCTCAACAACCCTTGCTTTATCAGTTGTAGAATTTCTATCTCTCGACTGGTGAGTTCCGGTTTAGTTTCAGCAAAGCTATGTGGAGAAAACATCTCTCCTGTTTTTAGATTCAGTACCGTACATTGCACTCCATCTAACGGTCGTTGGTCGGAAGCAATGTCCATTACTCCCAATATAAGCCATGCTTTACCACTGTCGGAAGTTTCTAACACTTGCTGTTTGCTTGTTACATTGATGTATTGTCCTTTAGCATTTAGAACTCGATAACTAAAAATATTTTTATAGTTATTTCTATCTTCTATCGGTTGGCTATAAATGAATTGAGATAAACTAATCTGAAGAGATTTTATGTTGAATAAATCTTCGGGGTGAATACGAGATTCAAGATAGTTATCATCGTACTCTTCAATCATCTCTATTTTTCGATTATCATAACCCAGTAAATCGACAAAGTTTGATGAAGCATAGGTATATCGACACTTACAAACATCCACAACGAAAGTGCAGCTATGGTTCATTTTTCCCATTTGCTGCAACATGGCTTTGTCTCTATTCCACACAGAATAGTCAATCTCCTGTTCATGTAGAGCTTGTTTCGCCCACATATCTTCTCTCGTTATATCCAATGCTTCCATATTCAATGTAGCTATATATAGCTATTTCGGGTTCTACTTCTATCAACTACCTTTGTACAAAGGTAATACATTAAAGCCAAATTGTTTATGAATAGTATTGATTATTCGGATAAAGTATCTATCTTTGCATACCGTACTATATGGTATGGTTTTAGAATATGAAAAAAGTAGATAAAGAACAATGGTTTATAGTCGGTCTTGATGTTTTGGCGAAAGATGGATTTGCAAGAATCACGATAGATAACCTATGCGGATTATTGCAAATCACTAAAGGTGCTTTTTACCACCATTTCAAAAATATTGATGGCTATATTGATGCTTTGATGAAATATTGGTTAAACCAAAATACGATTCAAGTAATTGAAGAAGCGGATAAACTGCCATCTGCAAAAGAACGAATAGAATTTATTGGTAATGCCGTAATTCAAAGATTGCATAAAAGTGAACAAGTGATACGTGCTTGGGGATTTTCCAGTCCAATCGTAAAAAAGTATGTTCAGCAAGTAGATGATTTACGGATTGAATATTCGACCAAACAAAGAGTGTTATTAGGTCTGTCGGAAGAGGAAGCCAAAAATATCACTGTTTTGGAATATGCGATTTTTGTCGGGGGACAACAATTGTTCCCTGATATGGACAAAAAAGAGTTGGAGCAGCTTTATCTATTCTATTGTCAAAAACTTCAATCGAGTGAGTTGAAATGAAACCATATAACAAAAATGAATCAAAAGGGATTCAGGTTCATAGGATGTTTAATAACATCGCCCCCTACTACGACAAGATATGCCACATTCTATCATTCAATATAGATAGACTTTGGCGAAAACGATTAGTAAAACTCGTTGCCGGAATAAAGCCAGTCAATATCGTTGATATAGCAACAGGAACGGGTGATGTTGCCATAAGTATGGCGAGAAATATTTCAACCGCTCAGATTGTTGGAATTGACTTATCGGAAGAGATGCTGAAAGTTGCACAGCAAAAAATTGAGCATTCGGGTATCAAGTCCAACATAAAGTTCTTATGTGAAGATGCTGAAAATCTATCGCTTGCCAGTAATTCTTTTGATGTAGTAACAATTTCATTCGGTATAAGAAATTTTGAAAATATAGATAAAGGTTTGTCGGAATGTTACCGGATTTTGAGAGAGGGCGGAAGTTTGTTTGTAATGGAATTTTCGACACCTAAGCATAAAGTATTCAATGTGCTATATCGTTTCTACTCAAAATCTATTTTACCTGTAATTGGTCGAATAATCTCAAAAGACAATAAGGCATATACATATCTACCTGAATCAATCGTAGAATTTTATCAGGAAGATGAATTTACTAAACTATTGCAAAATAGCGGTTTTGATAGCTGTTCCGCCATATCGTTGTCAAATGGAATCGCTCACATTTACATAGGTGTTAAACCTAAAATATAGATATTATGGACACGACTAAAATATATAAGGGTAGCTTAATTGATAATTACCTCCCTGCTGACTACTTAGATTCATTCTCTAAGGACGTTGTAACACAAGAGAACATTACGCCTGATGCTTTCTTTGATATGGCATTTAATCGTTTTCCTATTTGGATAGATTGGCTATTGAAATTGAGAAACAAAATTGTCAAACCTTTAGGATTAGATACCACAAGTCGTTTTTCCGATTCTGTATGTGAAAGAAGTGCAAATGAAATAATTTGGGGAATGCCTGATAAACATCTGAATTTTCACGTTTCAATGTGGTGTGGTAAGTATCGGGATGGTAAACAGGAGCTTCGGATTACCACTGTTGTAAAATATAACAATTGGTTTGGACGATTGTATTTCTTCGTTATCAGGCTGTTTCATGGGATAATTATAAAATCTATTTTGAAAAGCATAGCAAAAAGGAACGTAAACTTGGCGAGATTGGACAATCACAGTTCATAGCAAAGCGAGTAATTTTGCTGAAAATAATAGCATTATGCGAAATAGCACTGAAAACATATACCACCAAAAGGTGAATCAGGTCATTGATTATATCAGTGCCAATCTACATTTGCCGTTGCAGTTGGATGTTATTGCCGATAAGATAAACGTATCTCAAAGGCAATTACTCCGTATTATGCGTTCCGCCCTAAATGAATCATTATATGCTTATGTGGCAAGGCAACGTATTGAACGGGCTGTGTTATGTATGCAAACAGAAGATATTAGCCTGACTAAATTGGCTGAAATGGTTGGATATGATAATCCGCAATCTCTCTCAAAGGCATTTAAGAAACAATTTGGAATATCTCCTAAAGCATACAGAGATGAACTACAATCCCGATTAGAGGGCTATGTGCAAAGCAGTGGAAACAGAAGTCGTCTTCAATCCGAAATATGCTATTTTGAAGGATTGGAATTAGTCTACATTCGTATATTTGGCAAGTATGGTGAAGCAGAACCTTACGAAACAGCATGGAATAAGCTTATGAGGTTTCTCAAAGATAATCACGCATTAACACCTGAAACTCGTTTTATCGGATTGAGTTTCGACGACCCCAATGTAACCAATCACAGACAATGTAGATTTTATGCTTGTGCATCGGTGCAAAAAAAGATTATTCCAACTGGAGAGTTTGGAACGATTCAGTTGAAGCAAGGCAAGTATGCCGTTTATACTTTAATGGGGAGTTGTTCAGGGTTACAAGAGCTGTATAATAATATCAGTGTAAATTTTGAATATACAACTCGGCACGGGATGGCTTTTGAGGAGTATATCAATTATTCAAAAGAGAATAGCGAAAAAGATATGACAAAAATTTATATACCAATTAAATAGTGCTTTTATGGAGACAAAATACATTACACTCACAAAAGAGAATATAGATAAAGAGCATATTTGCTGTGCATTTTCAGACAAAAAATGCTCGGAAGGCTATGAGATGAAAAAAGCGTGGCTGAAAAAAGAGTTTGACAATGGCTATGTGTTCAGGCGATTAGATGCACGAGCAAAGGTTTTTATAGAGTATGTTCCTGCTGAAAAGGCATGGATTCCGGTTGATGCACCGAATTATTTGATGATTAATTGCTTTTGGGTATCAGGGCAATATAAGGGAAACGGACACGCTAAAGCGTTACTTCAATCTGCTATTGAGGATGCAAAAGCACAAGGCAAAAACGGATTGGTTACGGTTGTCGGGACGAAGAAATTTCACTTTATGAGTGATAGTAAATGGTTATTAAATCAAGGATTTGAAAGCATAGAAAACTTGCCAAATGGGTTTTCATTATTGGTATTGAAATTCGATAAAAATGCTCCTAATCCCTCTTTTAAGGAGAGTGTGAAAACTGGTGAGTGCGAGCAGAAAGAGGGTTTGGTAGCTTACTATACCAATCGCTGCCCATTTACCGACTATTATGTGAACGGCTCTTTATGGGTGTTGGCACAAGAAAATAATATTCCACTAAAAGTGATAAAGTTGGAGACAATGGAACAGGCACAAGCCGCACCTACTCCAGCCACTATATTTTCAGCTTTCTATAATGGGAAATTCCTAACAACAGATATGAGTATATGCACAGAGTCAAAGTTTAAGAAATTATTTAGCAAGTAAAAAAGTAATCTTATGAGAGAATACATCGACAACATATTACAGGAAATAGAATCGGAGATTGACAACTTCGATTTCTACGATTGCGATATTATCGAAAATTCTCTTGCAATGATTACCCGGTTAGAAAATATACTCACGGAATTACGGGTGCAGATAGCCGATTATACATTTGCTTCCAAAGAAGAAGAGATATTATTTTTCAAGACACAAAAACCGGAGCTATTGGGACGATTGTTGTTTTTTGATAAAGTCTATCAGATAGAATCTAAATTTCCCAATGGTAGTGATGATGTGGTAACAGCTTACTTGAATGAGAAATTGGATAATCTGACCTATTTCTTCAATCGCAATTTGGATTTCTACCAGTATTACCGCTCGAAATCCACCCTGTATGATGAACACTATTTCATTCGGGGACGGGCGGATGTCCGGCTTCATTCGGACAGTTCCCGATACGATAGAGACCCTAACTTTTCAACAGGATTTGATTACAAAGTAGCGAAAATCCTTGCAAATGAAATGCTGCGTATATTTCTGAATAAACGATTGCAGAACATCGGTAAGGAGAAATATTTGGAAGCATCAAGGGTGAAGTATCTAAAACGCCCAATCAATTTTACAGGAAAGAAAGTTGCACTTATTGAAATTGGTTATTCTCTTGCTGCCGCTGGAGATATTAATCATGGCAATATCGAAATCAAAGAGTTGATGGACTATCTCGGTGCGGTGTTTAATGTGGATTTAGGCGACTATTACGCAGCCTATATAGCCATGAAAGGGCGAAAGAAAGACCGGACAGCACATCTGAAACGTCTTATCGAAGCTCTGACTAAAAAGATGGACGAGGACGATTCTATATAACAGCAAGTTACATATCTAAAAATACTATGTTAGTGATAACATGGTATTTTTTGTTTTAGAGGTGGTTTGTCGAATGGCAAGCCACTTTTTTGTGCCGTTTGGGGTCAGAATCTCGAAAATATGGGTCAGAAAAATAACTACTATGATAGTATGAACCGTACATTTTTATTTTTTCAAACTCTCGAAATTTGCAGCAAAACAATTAGTTAGCAATATGGAGATAATAACATTTGAATCGAAAACGTATCAAGAACTGGATGCGAAAATCACCGCCATTGCCAATTACATCTTCAACCATCAGGAAGCGGAAAATACCAATGAGGATGATATTTGGGTGGATAGTTACGAGGTATGCACATTCTTAAAAATCAGCGACCGCACGCTGCAACGGCTTCGAGCCGCCGGAACTATCAATTATTCCAATATCGGCGGACGTTACTTCTACAAAATAGGAGAAATCAAACGAATACTCGAAGAGCGGCTGATTAAAAGAGACAAAGAGTGTATAGATAACCTGATAACAAACCACAAGCTGTATGTTAAGGAAAGAAGAAATATTAGACAGGACAAATAACGGGCTGGCGGTGTTCAAGCACTACATACCGGGCAACTGGCGCACAGGACGTAATTTCTTCAATCCGCTGTATGAGGATAACAAGGCTTCCTGCAATATCTACTTTGACCGCCATAATGGAATCTACAAGATGAAAGATTTTGGGAATGACAGTTATAGCGGTGATTGTTTTTTCTTTGTGGGAATACTGAGAGGTATTGACTGCAATAACCCGTCCGGTTTTATCGAGATACTGGAGACCATCGACCGGGATTTGTGTTTGGGACTGGCAACGGGGAATCCGATACCTGCTACCCGTTCTCAACAGATAGTTGTCGAAGCTAAAACCGAACAACCCGAAAAAGAGACCAAACCTTATCAATTCAGGGAACAACGGTTTACCGCTGCTGAATTGGAATACTGGCAACAGTATGGCATTACACCTACAACATTGGAGCAATACAGGGTGGTATCACTCCGGGATTTTAGTAGTGAAACGGCAGAGGGAACACCGTTTTCTTATACCTCTTCGGCGACTGAACCGATGTTTGGCTACAAAAGCAAACGGTATATCAAACTGTATCGTCCGTTTTCAAAAACCCGTTTCTTGTATGGCGGCTGCTTCGGGGATAGCTATTGTTTCGGGCTGGAGCAACTACCCAGCAAGGGTGATACGCTTTTTATCACGGGTGGCGAAAAAGATGTAATGGCACTGGCAGCACATGGATTCCATGCTATTTGCTTTAATAGCGAAACGGTAACCATACCGCCGACACTGGTTTACAAATTGACGTTCCGGTTCAAGCATATTATTCTGCTGTATGATACCGATAAGACAGGGAAAGAGAGTGCCACCAAGCATGAAAAGCTATTGGCTGAATTTGGAGTGAAGCGGTTATTGCTGCCACTTGCCGGGACAAAAGAGGAAAAGGATATTTCCGATTATTTCCGGCTGGGAAACAGCCGGGCGGATTTACAAAAACTGTTCATTGATTTTTTAGATAACCTATATAGCGATACATTGATTATGCTTAAATCGTGCGAAATAGATTTCAACAATCCCCCGGCAAAAGCGCAGGTGATAATCTCCGCCGGGGATGTTCCGCTGGGAACGCAAGGAAACCTGTTCGGTATTACAGGTGGTGAGGGAACGGGTAAAAGTAATTACGTTGCCGCAATAGTAGCAGGTTGTATCTGCTCCCCTGATGTGGATGTTGATACGCTCGGTATTGAGGTTGCCACAAATAATAAACAGAAAGCGGTGCTGCTCTATGACACCGAACAGTCCGAAGTACAACTGTTCAAGAACGCAACAAAGTTGCTCACCCGTGCCAAACAGCCGGACAAACCGGAAGAGTTCAAAGCCTTTTGCCTGACAGGTATGTCCCGCAAAGAACGCCTGAATGCCATTGTGCAGAGTATGGATAAATTCTACTATCAGTATGGTGGAATCCAGTTGGTGGTTATTGATGGTATCGCCGACCTTGTGAAGAGTGCCAATGATGAAGTTGAGAGCGTGGCGGTGATTGATGAACTTTACCGACTGGCGGGTATCTACAACACCTGCATTCTGTGTGTACTTCACTTTGTCCCTAATGGATTGAAGTTGCGTGGACACTTGGGTAGCGAACTGCAACGTAAGGCAGCTACCATCTTGTCCATCGAAAAGGACGATGAACCCGCCGTGTCGGTTGTCAAAGCCCTAAAAGTGCGGGACGGCAGTCCGCTGGATGTGCCGCTGATGCTCTTTGCGTGGGACAAAGCCGCTGGGATGCACACCTACAAGGGTGAGAAACCCCGTGAAGAAAAGGAGAAGCGCAAAGAAAAGGAGCTGGTTAATGTGGCTCGTGAGCTATTCGGCAAACAAACATTCCTTACCTACATTGACCTGTGCGAACAGTTGCAGCAAATTTTAGATGTTAAGGAACGGACAGCCAAAAGCTATATCCGGTTCATGCGGGAAAAGGATATTATTGTCAAAGACCCGTCCAACCAAAGTTATTACATGATTGGTTTAATTTAATTGGAGGGCAAAATGATGAATATAGATAGAGAAAATTTTGAAGCGTGGATGGAACGCATAATGGATAGATTCGATATGCAAGATAAAAGAATCGACCGGATGATTACCCAACAAACTTGCTTCAATGGAGAAAAGTTACTGGACAATCAGGATTTAATGATATACCTGAAAGTAACAGATAAAACCCTACAACGGTATCGCAAGAAAGGAATACTCCCCTACCTGATGCTGGACGGACGATGTTACTATCGAGAAAGTGATGTACATAAACTTATCCGGGAACGAGCCGAAAGAGGTCTTTAATATTAGTAATACGTGTTTTGTGAATCCTGTTTTGTCGTGAGACAAGGCGGGATTTTGTCTTTTATAGCAAGAGTTTGAGGGAGTTTGATTATATTTGCAGTGAAATAAGAGAATAACGGCGATTAAGCGGCTCGGCTGCGGTATCGTCTTTATATATAACATATTCGTTCGCAGAACGTCTCACTACGAAAACTGGTAATTTTCAAATGAATAGAGATTTTCAGCGCAATGTCTATGCTATACGTTTGTATAGCGTGGGCTTGCCTGTTTCTATTCATAGGTATACCAGTGCCTCGTAGTGGAATAGCGTAAGTACCACGCTTCTTTTTTTGAGATGCTGGCGAACAGTTTGTAATGTTTTGAAACTGTTAATACCTGATAATATGAAGCAAATTAAAGCGTATATCGCCGTATCTCTCGATGGATTTATCGCAACACCCGACCATGAACTGGACTGGATTCCTGAATCGGTAAAGAATCTGATTGGCAAGAACTGTGAATCTGCCGATACGCTCCTGATGGGGGCAAATACTTATACCTACATTTTTGAGCATTGGGGCGGATGGCCGTACAAAAGCAAACGTACTTTTGTTGTCTCCAGCCGTGATACCAATGTTACACCTGATTGCGGGGTGGAATTTCTGACAGATAATCAGCTACACTCGGTACGAGAAATGAAATCCGATACCGATATGCTGGTAGTAGGTGGTGGTAAACTGCTGACTTCACTTATTAAGGTGAGGTTACTTGACAGCTTAACGGTGTATGCTATTCCGGTAATGCTGGGTAAAGGTGTGCCATTTATCGGCGAAACATTCGGTTCGGAATGGGAACTACTGGAGAGCAATGTTTTGGATGGTGGTATCACTCGCTCAACCTATCAATTTTTGAAGAGTATATAAAAAATGCGCCCGAATCCCTTCGGGCGCAACCACTAAAATTCCAATTATTCAAGGCTTAAAACCGTTGGATAACAGAACTTCGGTGGCAAATATAGTGGATTTTTAGCTATTTCTTCGTGCCGCTTTTCTTTTCAGGAAACACAAAGATGGTGTTAAACTGCTCGTCTAACGAGAGCGAAGCATCAAATATTTTACCTGTCTTGCCTTTAAATCCTTTGATTACACAAGTTTTTCCTTTGGTGAGTAGTTCGGATATTTGCTTATCGGTGAGTTGTTTTTCGCACTTGTTCCGAAAAACGGTCAGTGTACAATCTACATTGGAACATTTGGCAACTTTAGGATAAAACAGAATCCGCCCGGATTGGCATTTGGGGCAACGGCATTCGTCTGCTGATGGGATGGACAACTGTACGCCCAATAACTCGGTGGTTATTTGTGCGGCATATACCTCGATACTTTTGCGGAACGTCTCGGCGTTCATCTCTCCGGTTTCAATCTTCGACAACGCATTTTCCCACATTCCGGTCATTTCAACGTCTGCTATCTTTTTATCCCGGACAATACCATACACTGCCAACCCTTTTTCGGTCGGGACAAGGTTTTTCTTCTCCCTGACGATGTATTGGCGGGTGAAGAGCGTTTCAATGATTGCCGCCCGTGTTGCTGGTGTACCGATACCTGCATCTTTCAAACTGGCTTTCTGTTCGGCATCCTCCAACTCACGCCCTGCGTTCTCCATTGCTGCAAGCAAACTGCTCTCTGTATGTAGCGGTTTCGGTTTGGTCTGCTTTTCGAGCAGATCCACACCGGAAAGCGTAAGGTTGTCGCCCTCGTTGAGTTCAGGAAGTGATGCGTTTTCGTTCTCTTCTGTCTTTTCGGATTCAGACAGCACCGCCCGCCATCCCGGTGATTTCATTACCGAACCTTTGACCGAAAATTCCACACCTCCGGCGGTCAGCACAACCGAAGTAGTATCTTTCACACACCTATCTGAAAAGGCTTCCAACATACGCCCGGCAACCATCTCGTAAATGGCTCGTTCATCAGCAGGGAGTTCACCCGGCAGGTTTTCGGTGATAATCAAGGCGTGATGGTCGGTTACTTTGGCATCGTTTACCGAACGGCGATTCAAGCTACACCCGTTCAGGCTTCCGGCATAGCTGTCAAAACGTGGGTATTGTACCAACAGGGCAATGCGTATTGGCATCTCTTCAAAAATATCTTCCGATATATAGCGGCTTCCGGTACGTGGGTACGACATCACTTTCTTTTCATACAGGCTTTGAGCGATGGACAGGGTTTTGTCCGCCGAAAAATTCAGCTTCGTATTGGCTTCCTTTTGCAGTGTGGTAAGGTCATACAGCAACGGCGGTTCTTGGATGATTTCTTTCTTCTCTATGTTTTCCACCGTACATTGCCCGGCATCTTTCGCCCGTTGCAGGGCGGCGATAGCTTCGGGCTGTTGTTCGTATTTGGCAGTAGATTGCGCCGCAAACGGTACATTACCGCTTTGGGTGGTTAGTTTGAGTTGCCAGTATGTTGTCGGAGTGAATTTTTTATTTCCCAAATAACGGTTGCAAATCATCATCAGCGTGGGTGTTTGCACTCGTCCCAATGAGAATACGCCCTGTCCAGCGGCTACGCTCAACGCTTGGGTAGCATTGATTCCGATTAACCAGTCGGCTTCACTGCGTGCCTGTGCCGAATGGTAAAGATTATCGTACCGGTTGCCGGATTGTAGTTTCTCCAGCCCCTCCCGGATAGCTTTGTCGGTGAGTGATGAAATCCATAGGCGGACAAATGGTTTGCTGCATCCGGTATGTTGGTAGATATAGCGGAATATCAATTCACCCTATCGTCCTGCATCAGTGGCGACAATGATTTTATCGCACTGGCTGAATACCTCTTTGATAATTTTAAGTTGTTTGAGTACACCGGGGTCGGCTTTCTGTTCTTTCCCCGTTCTTACTTGACGGGGGATTAACTGGAACGCTGCCGGGATTATCGGTAGGCTCTCCCTGCGGAAGTTGGCAACGCCGTAGGCTTCCGGCATGGCGAGTTGTACAAGATGGCCGAACGCCCAGGTTACGAGATACCCGTTACCTGAGAGGTAGCCATCACATTTTTGTGTCGCACCCACAATGCGGGCAATATCTTTGGCGACACTCGGTTTTTCTGCTATCAATGCTATCATATTTTCTTCTTGTTGTTAAGTTGCCGTAAGATTTTACGGTCGTAATAAATGTGGTAGCCGTCCACATAATATTGCTGGTTCTGTTCGTCTATCTCTTTCCAATCTGTTGTCAGGCAGAGAATGATTAGCACAACTACAGCAATTATCGGAACGGCTATAATAAAAATCAGTTCCATAACCTTACAGTTTCATCCCTTTGGACTTCTTCGGTTTATCTTCTTTCAGAGCTTTGTCGGCTTTCTGCTCTTTCTGCTGCTTCTCTTTTTGCGGAGCGGTAGGCTTCTGTTGTCCTTGTTTTAGCGGCTCTTTCACGTGTTTGGTCGCTTCGTTGGTCTTACCATCAGAATTGACCGCTACTTGTGTTCGGCTTTCAGTTGCCGGAATTTTCTCTTTAACTTGTGCCTTGTCGGGGTTAGTACGTGAGAAATCGGGCTTACCTTGTTCTCGATTAAATTTGATATAGGCATTATAGGGTTTGCCCTGACCGTCTTTCGTCATACCCTTTACATAAATGGGCTTTTCTGCCTGAAAATCCAATTTCTGCTGGTCGGTAAGCGGGACACCGCCAATGGTTTTTGGCGCACGGATATTGCCGTTTTCATCTACCCACTGGAATTGACGGTTGGTCTGTTGTCCGTTTTGCTGCTGGAGTAATCCTAACTCTTTGGGAAGAAACTCTACGCCACGTTTCACGGCACTGATTTGAAGCATAGCAGAAAACTCATTCCCTTTCTGTGAGGTCATGCCGTCCAACTGAACCTGACGACCTGCCAGCAACTCTTCTTTGTGTTTATCGGTGAGTTTTACCCCGCAAAGTTCATCCGGCAGATTTACTTTGTCGGCACGCATATACTCCAGTTCATTTGTTTGCCTGTCCCGACTGATTATAACCGGAATCGGCTCTTTGGTCTTGGGGTCGGTAATTTGCACGACCGTTCCCATATTGCCCGTCTCTTGCAAATTCTTTTTGTCGGCATCTGTAAACTCGTAACCATGAAACTGACGCTGAAGCTGTGGTTCTTGCTGAATGCCATGTAACCGAAACTTTACAGAGCCATCGGGTGCATTGTAGAATGAGATTTTGGCATCGGTGGGTGTCAGGTAGAAATCACTTGTTTGTCCCGACACTTTGAATGTGGATGGTGATTTGTAACCCCGAAGCATTGGATTCATACTGCCGGACTTCTCCAGTTGCTCTTTGGTGATACCGATTTTGTTCAGGCTCTCCCAGTCGATTTTCGCCGGGTCGATGTGGTAGTGATTTTTCGGAATTTCGTTAAAATCCAGTTTCTCCACTTTTAACATATCCAACAGCTTGCCGCCCTCCGGTGTCGATTTCTGTGCATTCTCCTGAATTACTTTGGCGTTGGCTTCTGCCTGTGTTGCATCACTTTTGAAGAAATTAAGCCCTTCCGTCTCCCGGAGTTTACGAAAGAAATTGGAAAAGAAGTTTGAAAACAGGTCGCTGTTCTTGTCCACCCGCATAAAATCACTGCTGTGATTTTGAGTTGTGGGAACTGTTTGTAACTCTCCGTTTTCATTCACTCCCTTAACAACATTTACCTTGTTGGTCTGCTTGTCGAGAACCAACAGCACGTCCGTTTTTTGTCCGTCCGTTGTAGACGGATTCAATTTGTTTGCATCCATATCTTTTGGAATTTTAGTGGTTTACGGGAATAGTCCCATCCAAAATTACAAGCTAAATATGCTATATAGTGAAGTTTAGCGGCAGGGTGTCCGTAGATGTACCAGCGTGTCCGCAGAAGTCTGTGTGGAATGGATTTCAAAAACTCTCGCCACTGGCGAGAAAATTATTTCATAGAAATATCACATAATATTTTTGGCATAATAATCGTTATGTATTTGCATATAAAAACATAATAGATTATCTTTGCAGAAATAGAATAGGTTATGGCTTCATTTAGAAGAGAAATATTACAGCAGATTGAGCGGATAGACACCGGACGGATATTTACGTTCCGGGATTTGTCGTTTCCCAACGACAAGTTGGCAAATGTGGCTGTACTTCTTTCGGAGCAAAGCAAGAAAGGGGTACTGGTACGAGTTGAGAAAGGGGCTTATTTCCGTCCCCGCAAGTCCACATTGGGGTTGGGAGCATTGCCCGTGTATCAGGATGAACAGTTCCGGTATATTACCCAAAAATTGGATGGATATATTACTGGAGCGTATATTTACAACAAAATGGGGCTGACAGAACAGGTAGCAACGACCATCACAATAGCAACCCCCAAGCCTGTACGTCATTTTCGTTTTAAGAATTTAGATGTGGAAAGCGTAAAAGCCTATACCTCTGCTTACCAAGATGAAACGAACATTCCCTATCTACGACTACTGGATGCAATTAAGGATATTAAGCATATACCCGGAAGCACGCAACAGGATATATACGAGCGCATTAAGAATCAATATTTCAAAGATTTTTCAATGCAGGAACTAATAAAAGTAGTATCTTTGACAAAGGATTACCCGCCTCGTGTGCGAAAGATAGTGGCAGATATGCTGGGCGAGATTGGACAACAAGACTTACAGCGTGAAATTTCCAGCACAATTCTACCTACCACAAGATTCAATTTAACCTATAAGAGCAATTCTTGTTAGTTTATGTATTTTATGAACAGGGGAACAGAAAATTCAAATAAACCATCTCAAATAACTATAATTCAAGAAGTTTTTGTTATCTTTGCTGGTTAAGTAAGTCAAGTAACGGGATTGTGCTAATAGAGAGGTTATTATGTACGCAACTATTAAATGAAACAATCCCTTAAAAACACTGTTTTACGAATATGTGAAGCTATTAGGATTTAAAATATGAAATATATAGATTTTGATAATATTGAAGTAAGTACAGATTGGGCGTTTGATAATGTCCGATCAACTGAGCAATGGACACATGGTTATCATCGGTATCCGGCTAAATTCTTGCCTAATGTTGTCAAAAAATTAATTGAAAAATATGCAACCACAAACGGAGTGATTGCAGATTTATTCGCTGGTTGTGGAACAACGTTAGTTGAAGCTAAAGTACATGGAATACATTCTACTGGAACGGATGTAAATCCTGTGGCAACATTAATAACTAAATCTAAAATAACGCCCATAGAGCCTACTTTGCTATCGAGAGAATGTGAGACATTTATAAACTCTTTTTCTCTTTTTAAGGAGGCAGACTTTGTAGACATAGCAAAGCATGACAGGCTTGATTATTGGTTTTTACCATCAGAAAAATCCAAAATAGCATTTTTATATCAAAACATATTAGAAAATATCGAAGATGAGCAAGTACAAACTTTTCTATTAGTATGCTTATCTCATATTTTGAAAAATTGCTCTAGATGGTTACAGTCAAGTACAAAACCTCAAGTAGACCCTAACAAAGATATTTCAGACCCATTTATTTCCTTTAAATTACATTGTAAACAAATGCAGCAAAAAAATGAATTGTTTTACAATGAATTATCAGCAAAAGGATATATGAGTGTTCGTTGTGATATTAGAGAAGAAGATGCCCGTAACACTAGCATTGAGTCTAACTCTGTGGATATAGTAATAACTTCTCCTCCATATGTTACCTCCTATGAATATGCCGATATTCATCAACTTACCGGATATTGGTTTGAATACTTTTCTGACATTACGAAATTTAGAAAATTATTTATTGGCACTTCATATTCAGACAATAAAGATACCGATGTATCTTCCTTGTTGGGCTCTAAGATTGTTGAAGAACTACAGGGTAAAGACAAGAGAGTTGCTTGTGATGTAGCTAATTACTTTAACGATATGCAAAAAGTCGCTATTGAAATGTATCGCATTCTCAAAAAAGATGGTTATGCTTGTATCGTTATTGGTAATACAACAATCAAAGATGTACATATTAAGTCAGCAGAAGTTTTTTTTGATTTGCTAAAAATGGCAGGTTTTAGAAAAAAAGAGATTATAAAAAGAAATATCCCTTATAAACTAATGCCAACCCTTAGAGATAAAGTTACGGGTAAATTTACGACTCTTGACAACAACAATTGCAAACAAGTTTACCCTAATGAATATATAGTAATTGTAAAAAAATAAATATGGCAATCATAAAACAAAACAGCATGCCCTTTAAGCCTTACGCAAGGCTTATGAATATTATTGGTGACCAGCTGATTACAGACAAAAAAGTTGCCGTTATTGAAATCATAAAGAACAGTTATGATGCAGATGCCGAATCCGTAAAAGTCAGATTCGGCAATATGAACAATGTTGGCTTCCATGACTTGCCAGTAGAAGAACAAGCCTATATTGAGATTGAAGATGACGGTTGTGGAATGTCTTTAGATGTTATAGAGAATGTATGGTTAAGACCTGCGACTCCTAATAAAATAGAAAAGAAACGGAATAAAATAACCAAAACGCCAAAAGGTAGAATTATTCAAGGGGAAAAAGGGATAGGTCGTTTTGCAATACATAAATTGGGTGAGAGAATTGAGCTATATTCAAAAGCTCAAGGTCAAGACGAAGTAAAGCTTGAAATGAACTTTTCCGATTTTAATCCTGAAAATCAAAACCTATTTAATCAATCCGCAGAATATAAGTTATTAGAAGACGTGTCCAATAACTTATATGTTAATAGTCCACCCGAGAGGGTTATATCTCAGTCGGGAACTATTATTAGAATATATAATTTGAGAGAATCTTGGAACAAAAGAGATTTCGATGAATTATACAAGAATATTCAGCGTTTAATCCCTCCAGTAGATAAGAATGCTGAAAGCTTAGGGATAGATTTTGTCAGTGACTTTTCCATTGATTTATACAAAGATGATAAGCTCTATACTTGTGAAGAGGTTATGACATTTAATGATGTTATTGAGCGAGCGCAGTACACGATGATAGGAACCATCTCCAAAGATGGCATCTTAGAATTTAGGTATAAATCTACTGCTCCATTACGTTCTTTTAAAAGTATTATTAACCTATTGAACAATGATGAGCTAATGGCAAATAATTACTCATTAGTTGGATCGAAATGGTTTACAGAAAATAAAAGGACTCCTAAATGTGGCTCTTTCAGTTTTACGTTTTACGCTTTTAATTTAGCAAAACCTGATAAAACCATATTAAACGAGGACTTAAAAAAGTTTATAAAAGAAAATTTTGTCTTTGTTTTGAGGGATGGTGTACGAGTTTATCCATATGGTGAAAAAGGTATTGACTGGCTTAATCTTGACAAGTTGCGTTCAACATATCGAGCAGGACAATTTATTAGCTATAATGACTTGACAGGATTTATCTATATAAGTCAAGAAAAAAACCCTGAGTTATCTGATTCTTCAAACAGGCAAGGTATTGTAAATAATGGAGGAAGATATGACGATTTTACCAGCTTGATTACAGCTGCAACGGAGATTTTTAATACTGAAATAAAAATAGATAAACTCAAAGAAGAAATTCAAAAAAAGGCTTTACAAGGGAAATCTAAAGACATATTGAAAGAATCTTTTGAGCAGCTACAAAGCTCTTTGTGTAAAATAGATAATACAGAAACACTATCAATTGCCAACAAGTTCATAGATGTATACCAAAAGCATTTGGATGTTATCGAGGGACGAATGGAAACGGTGGAGGATTTAGCAGGCTTAGGAATGGCTGTTGAGAAATCATCTCATGATTCATTACGCTTACTTTCTTTAATGAGGCATAATATAAAAGACTTCAAAAAGAAAGTTGAGAAAGGAAGTTATGAACATGACGAGCTAATTTCATTACTTATAGAACTTGATGAAAATATTGAAATTGTATATGATGATATGCAAATGATTCAACCGTTATTCAAAATACAACGTAAATCAATAACGGATGTATCTGTCACTGAAAGCATTCAGAAAGTTATTAAATATTTTAGAAGTGATATTGATAATAAAATCACGACCAATATAGAAAATGAATTAGGCGATTTGTCCATCAAAACAAATGCAGGATTAATACTTCAAGTACTTATAAACTTAGTAGATAATTCCGTTTTTTGGCTTAAAAGTTCGGATAATGTAGATAAACAACTTCATTTTCATCTAAATCCATTAGAGCAAACACTTATTGTTGCTGATAATGGAAAAGGTATCAGAGATGATGTCGCACCATTAATTTTTCAAGAGTTTTTTTCTATGAAATCTGATGGCAGAGGACTTGGGTTGTATATTGTTCGGGAACTATTGTTAAGAATCGGAGCTGAAATACATGTACTAACTAATCCACAAGATAAGATTCTTTCAGGAGCAAACTTCATAATCAAATTTAACACAACGGAGAGTTAAGCTATGAATGGTATAATATTATATGCAGACGATGATGTTCTAAATAGCAAATCTTCTGAAAACAAACTATTTCAAAAATTCAATAGTAGTACGGAGCATTCTGTGTTGCCTATCACTAACTTAGAGGATTTAGAAAAAACTATTTCCTGTGTTTCAACATTTCGGGCTTTATTACTTGATTGGACATTTAAAAAGCCGAAAATAGATGAAGATATGCCGGATATAAACGAGAATCCATTAGAGTTCTTAAAAAGCAACAAAATATATTCCTTAGTGTATATCTATTCTAGGGAATCGTTATCTGAGCAAACAAAAAATGAACTGAAAGATATTTATGGTGATAAAAAAATCTTTTTCGAGCAAAAGTCTGGAAATTTTAATGAGGAGGAGGAGTTTGAAAAGATTTGCAACGGAATATCTACTTTCGAGAAAGAGAACAAACATATGGAGATTCCTTTTGTATGGAGTCAATCAATAAATAAGTCTGCACAAATAATATTCAGTGAACTTGAACAGGCTGATTCAAATTGGATCAAGGAGATTATGGATACAGCGTCAGCAGATGGAGAAGAACCATGCTCTGAGGTTATTAATATCTTCCAAAACATTCTCAGCGAATCGCTAATTCAAGACAACATTTTACGCAAATCATTGTCTGATTATAAACCCAGTGATGCGGTTGTTTCAGAAGAGAATACAGCAAAACTACATAGGAGGTTATTTTATACAAGGCTGACTGTAGATGCCCCGATTATGACAGGAGATATATTCAAATTTGATGATAATGAATATGGAATACTAATCACTCCTGAATGTGATTTTAAGAATAAAAACAAAGATTCATATGAGTTTCTTATTATAAAAAAAGACCTATCGAATGCTTATCAAAAGAATAAGCAGGGTGATTATAAAAAGAATGCTAATTCAGCTAAACAAATATTTACTAATGGAGTTATTAGTCGGCATATTTTAGCTTCTTTTCCATTTACAGAGGAGCAGTTTGACACCATTGCTTTAATTGAATTTGGTTCAGCATTTAAAAATAAGAGCAAAGATGAATTAGGTGCATGCCGGACTTTATTCAAATTAAATTCTCCATATATCCATCAACTGAGACAGCGTTTTGTGGCATTTATGGGTAGATATGGTGTTCCTGCAATGCCTGATAGTCTAAAGTCCTATCATCTAAAATCATAGAAAAAAGAATAGCCTTTGTAATTGATATGGAAATTGCAAAGGCTATTCCTCATTCTTATTCTCCCTTAATCAAATGCTGTAAATCCGGGTCGTTCTTGATACGGGTAATTTCGTCCTCGACAATTTGGCGAACTTCCTGCCGGATGCGGTCATAGTTGGCTTGTATCTCGTCCTGTATAAGGTCGTTGCCGTTCTCGTCTGTGAAGTCTATAATCTGCGGCAGTTTCACGTAGTTGGCGGTCTCCCGCTTCACCTTTTCATTATCTACGACAATTTCACAGTGAAAAATCTTCTGTTCGATACGCTCATCGAAGTTATCCGCTACAGCACCCACAAACATACCTTGTGTCAAGTTAGAGATTTTGGATGCCGGGATAAGGCTATCCATCTGCGTGCTGATGGAGGTCGATTTCTCCCGTTGGTTAATCGTCATGCTTTGGCGTTTTTGTAGAACCTTACCGAACCGTTCGGAAAGAGCCTTTGCCGTCTCACCAACCACCTGACCGCTGAATACATTACCAACCGTATTTTGGATTACTCGGCTCTCCTTGTCTCCGTAATCCCGTGTAAGCTGGCTGTAATCCTGAAAGCCTAGCAGAACCGCCACCTTATTGCTTCGGGCGGTGGCTATCAGATTATCCAATTCTCGAAAATAGATAGTCGGCAACTCGTCAATAATCACAGAACTTTTCAGTTGTCCTTTCTTGTTAATCAGCTTTACGATACGACTGTTATACAGTCCCAGTGCGGCAGAATAGATATTCTGACGGTCGGGATTGTTGCCAACCACCAGCACTTTAGGTTCTGCCGGATTGTTGATGTCCAGCGAAAAATCATCACCCGTCATTACCCAATAGAGTGCCGGGCTAATCATGCGGGAAAGAGGGATTTTCGCCGATGCGATTTGTCCCTGCAACTGCTCTTGTGCATCGGATTCCCAAGCATCCACAAACGGTGAAAGGTAGTTTTCCAGTTCGGGATAGCTCCGCAGAATGGTAAAAATATCGGCGTATTTTTTATTCAGAAACTCGATAGCGTGCGGGAAACTGCAAAATCTCCCACCCTGATAGATGCGCAAATACCAAATGATTGCCGCCAGCAGGATGATGGGCGATTCAACAAAGAAGTCGCCCTGCTTCTGAATCCAACTGCGGTTCAAATTCAGCATAATGGTGTAGCTGGCTTCGTAGGCATCGGCAATATCACTCATAAACACCGGATTGATGGGATTGCATCGGTGGCTCTTGCGTGGGTCGTCAAAGTTGATGATGTAAAACTTCGGCTGCACCTTATAGCCGCCTAAATTATTGATTAAGTGGTTGTAGGCTATTTCGGACAGGTCGGGAAATTTATAGTCATAGCAATAGAGCGCAAAACCTTTCTCAATTTGCTGTTTGATGTAGCTGTTTACCACCGCATAGGATTTTCCGCTACCGGGTGTTCCAAGCACAAGACTGGCACGGAACGGGTTTACTACGTTTATCCAGCCGGGATTCCACTTCTTCTTATAATAAAACCGGGTCGGCAGATTGACCGAATATTCGTTAGTTATCAACCGTGTTTCCTGCATAAATGATTCGTTTTCGGTGTTGAATACGTCTTCCATTAGGTTGTTTTTGAGTAGGCGAGACATCCATATTCCAGCCGCCAACAGGCAGAGAAAACCGACCGTCAGCGTTGCGATGTAAAAAGTGGTGTTTGCCACTGGAGGTAGCGGTAATTCCAGCAACCACCAGTTCAGGAAAAACAGCACAAAGCCCATCGACAGGAAGCAATAAATCTTCGTCCACGTAATCTTTTCCTCTTTTACCCCTTTCGTCCCCAAACAGGAGAGCGCAAGAAACACCACTGCAAAAATCTTTGTCCACAGAATGGTGGAGAACAGCCCGGTGGTGCGCTGGAAATTGAGTAGAATTTTATCCACCACACCGATGGTGATACCCCAATCTTTGAATGTTCCGTAACAAAACCAGTACATATTTATCCCGACAAACAGGATGCTAATAGCCCGCATAAAGTCCATCACTTTGGCAAGCCCTCTCAAATCATCTTCTTGTTGCATAATCGTTTCTATTTTAAGTTAGTTAATTCTTTTGCTTCTGCGTTTCTTCTTCTTTTTCTGTGGCAACGGTTTGTTGTCCTCTTCACTATTGCCACCTGTAAACAGTCCGAACGCCGAACTGATACCGCCATCAGATAGTTGCGGGGACGGTTCGTGTAACTCTTTCGGGGTAAAAGCTCTTTCCTGACGGTTGGTATTGTCGGACTGGAGGGCAAAGGCATCATTAAACACATTCGCCGAAAACTCTTTCCCCAGTCGAGAGCCGTTCATCACGGTGCGGGTCTCGTGGTCGATAAACGTAACACCATAGATGTGCCCGCTATCGTTCTGCCGAAACAGTACGTCTACGCCTTTGGCTTTCAGTTCCCGTTCCAACTCCGGGCGATTGCGGGCGGTTTTCATCACGGCGGCAACTTTGTGGCGGGTGATTTCTTTGAGATGTTTTGCTTTTATCACCTCGCCGGATTTCAGCATCCGCCTTTCGATGGCTTCATAGCCTACCGACTTGCCGATGCGGGACGACTTAATCGGATTACCCAGTTTCTCGCCCTTGTCATTGGTGGCGCAATAGGTGATTCCCTGATAGGGTTTACCGTTCGCTTCACCTTTCACCTCTTCTGCACATATATTATAGGTGGCAAGCAAGGCTTTGTACTCCCCGAAACTCTGAAAGTGATAGCCGTAACAGGCGGCTTTCACCGCATTGCCGATTTGGTGTTTCACGTCTCCGGTAGCATAATCCACTTTTTTAAGTTCCGGGCGTTCGCCCCGCTGCTGTCTCTCTGCCGGGTGAAGCCCATACTTCTGTTCCAGCTCACGGGTGATTTGTTTGCTGCGCCGATGCTCGAACTTGTCGGAAAGCGGTTTGCCGTTTTCATCTACCCGTAAACCCACGATATGGACGTGGTGGCGGTCGATGTCCTCATGTTTGTAGGCAATGTAAGGCTGATTACCATAGCCCAGCTTCTCCATATACTCCTGTGCGATGGTTGCCAACTGCTCGTCAGTCAGGCGGTCGTCCGGGTGAGGATTCAGGGAGATGTGCAGGATAGGTTTTGCAGTATTAATGTGGGACGGCATCTGCATCTCGAAGCTGCGCATACACTCACCGATACTGAAATTGCCGTCCTCACTTTGCAGCATTCGGTGGGCGAAAAGTACCTTTCCCTGCTCTTCGTCCACCTTGTTTTGGTTGTAGGCAAGCGCACCGAACATACTGCTTCCGGTGCTTATTTTGGCAACCATTGTTCCTTACATTCATTGGTCAAGGCAATCACTTGGGCGTTGATTTCCTTTAATTCTTGGGTCGCTTTCTCCAATTTATAGAGGAAAGCCAGTGCCTTTTTCTCGGAAAAATTGCTGTGCAGAGCCTTTACAATTTGATTATAATTGACCGCCACGCCACGATATTGGGCGTAAAATTCAGTCAGCCGGGTACAATAGTCCACCGCCTTTTTATCAACTTTCACCACCCGGAACGGCTCGCCGAAGATACGGGCGGCAATAAAACGTGATTTACTTTCCACGCCCGATTGCTCCCACTGGGCAAGGAAGCGGGCGTTGTCCCGCTCATTGAGGTACAAGACATGGCGATGCTTCGCCGGGTCGTCAAGGGCGGGGCGACCGCCCTTGTTTTGCTTCTTTGTTTCCATACTTTCTTTCTTAAAAATTACGACTTCGGAGTAATTTTTCTCCCGCAAGGGCAAGGCGTTTTAAGGCACTTAAAACGGTTTTGTAGCATACAAAACACACCTTGCTATTTTCTCTGCGAAAATGAAAATCCGTTTGCAACGGATTGGGGTCAGCGAAGCGGTTAAGCCCCTACGTTTCCCAGCCCTCTTTCGCTGATAGTTTGCTTCGTGATTCATACTCCGGTGCAAAGTAACAGGGTTTTAAGTTGCTGTAAAATAGCAACATGGTGGACTCCTTAGGACTAATAGGGACAGTTGCGGACAGTTTCAAAAACGAGCGGTTTTTCTCCCTTTATTTGCAGCAGATTTCAAGAAATAATGCTGGAAATATGGATAGAAACAGAGCTGGAATGAGTGATGAAAACCCTGCTTTCTTGAAAGCAAGATTTCAAGTTTTCATGATGGCAATGTTGCAAGAAAGCAGGATTGAAATAAACCAATCATTCAAGATGGCAAGAAAGCAACATCGAAAGATGGCATGATGGAAAGATTGAATGAAACCAAGATGGCTTGATTCAAAGAATGAACGATTGAAACCAATATAGAAAGAAATATGGACAACAAGAAAACACCTCTCTATGTCGCCTTTTCCACCCAAAAGGGTGGCGTTGGCAAAACCACCTTTACGGTGCTGGCGGCAAGCTACCTACACTACCTGAAAGGGTATGACGTGGCGGTCGTGGATTGCGATTACCCGCAACACTCCATTGCCGCTTTGCGCAAGCGGGATGCCGAGCAGGTAAACAGTGATGAATACTACAAGCTGATGGCGTTCGACCAGTTCAAGCGATTGGAGAAACGAGCCTACCCGGTATTGTGCAGCTCTCCCGAAAACGCCATCGCTACGGCGGACGAATATGTCGCCACTGCCACCACCGTGCCGGATATAATCTTTTTCGACCTGCCCGGAACGGTAAACAGTCAAGGCGTTATCAACTCCCTATCGGGTGTGGACTATATTTTCACGCCGATTGCTGCCGACCGGGTAGTGCTGGAAAGCAGCCTTTCGTTTGCGGTGGCTATCAATAAACTGCTGGTGAAGAATGAAGCGTGTCGCCTGAAAGGGCTTTATCTCTTTTGGAACATGGTAGACGGGCGGGAGAAAACCGACCTCTACGGGGTATATGACACCACTATCCGGGAACTGGAACTGCCGCTGATGAAAACCTTTATTCCCGATACCAAGCGATACAAAAAGGAGTTGATAGCCGACCAGCGGGTGGTATTTCGTTCCACACTCTTTCCGGCTGACCGCCGACTGGTGCGGGGCAGCAACCTCGAAGAGCTGATAACAGAGATAGCGTATCACATTAAACTGAAATGATTATGGCAAAGCAAACCAGCAGCAGACCGCAGATAGACGAAGATTTTATGAAAGAGATTATTTCGCAGGGCGTACCTGTCAGGCGGGATATTCCTCCGATTGAGCCATCACAGGAAGAGGTGGAAACACCCGAACCACCCAAAGCGGAAACCGTACAGGTGGAGAAACCCACCTCCCGCAAGCGAAAGAACCAATCAGGTGATTATCGGGAAACCTATTTCCAAAAGGTGGAACTTATCGACCGCCAGCCCTTGTACGTGAGCCGTAGCACCCATGAGAAGCTGATGCGCATTGTTACCGTCATTGGCGGGCGCAAGGCAACCGCCAGCAGCTATGTTGAAAACATCCTGCTCCAACACTTCGAGCAGCATCAGGAAGAAATCAACACCCTATACGAAAGTCAATTTCAAAAGCCGATTTAGCGATGGTACTATTTTCAATTATTACGGCATTCGTGGTTTACTACCTGATGGTTTGGGGATGGTATAACCGCTTGAAACGACAACCTCCGGCAGCCCAAAAACAGAGCCAGCCAAGACCGGATGTAGGTTCGTTGATAGGTGCTACACGCTTTCGCAGCGGACTAATCTGTACAAGTACGGACAGTTGCGGACACTTCCCACAAGCGGTTGAAAATGAAACTACTTTTGCGCCGGAACTACCGGAAGAGCCGGAGGAACTGGCGTTTGAAATGACTTTTGACGAGCCGGAAGAACCGGACATGGAGGACGAGGAAATAGCCAGTTACCTGATGGACGATGAAGCGGGACAGGCTACCGGAGTGGAGTTTGACAAATTGGGCGAAGCGGTACGCACGGCGAACAACGCCGATGCCAGCGAAGCGGACAAACAACAAGCTGCCGACACCCTGAACCGCATAGCGGGAACGAACCTGTACGATGCAGTGGTGGCAAACATCAACGGGGGGATGCAGCAGGTGGCGGAACTGCTCAAGCGAAACGAAGCGGCACTGTTGGTAACACAACCATCTGCCGCCACTGGAGATAGAGAACTGGATGCGTTCGACATGAACGACTTTTTATAAACCCATTAAAATGTGCAATTCTATGAAGCAACGAGAGTACGGTTAAATGAAAGAGCAATTCCCAAAAAGGGAGTAATCCCAACCACTAAAGTTTCAATTATTCACAATGCCGGGCGAAAGCGGACTATCCACCCGCTGCCCCGGCACTTAAAACCAATTTCAAATGAAAAAGAGAATTTTTCTGTTGGCGGCGTTTATCGTTGCCTCTGTAAGTGCATTCGCACAGGGAAACGGACAGGCGGGCATCACCGAAGCCACCAACATGATTACCGGGTATTTCGACCCCGGAACAAAATTAGTCTACGCCATCGGCGCAGTGTGCGGGTTGATTGGGGGCGTAAAAGTCTACAACAAATTTTCGAGTGGCGACCCCGACACCTCGAAAACGGCGGCAAGCTGGTTCGGGGCGTGTATCTTCCTGATTGTGGCTGCCACCATTTTGCGTTCATTCTTCTTATAATCGGGGTATGTCTGAATATTCCATCAACCGGGGTATCGGAAAGCCAGTGGAGTTCAAGGGGCTGAAAAGTCAGTACCTCTTCATCTTTGCAGGTGGCTTACTTGCCGTCTTTGTGGTGTTCATCATCCTGTTTATGGCAGGTGTCAGCCAATGGGTCTGCATCGGGTTCGGTGTTACAGCTGCCTTGCTGCTGGTATGGCAAACATTCCAGCTCAACGAAAAGTACGGCACGCACGGACTGATGAAAGTTACCGCCCGCAAACGGCATCCCCAATACATTATCAGCCGCAAGGCGATTCCCCGATTACTCACCTATAAAAAGAAGAATGAATGAGAAATATATTAAAAGCTACTACGCTGGAAAATAAGTTCCCACTTTTGGCAGTGGAAAATGACTGTATCGTCAGCAAAGATGCCGACATCACGGTCGCTTTCCGGGTGGAGTTGCCGGAGCTGTTCACCGTTACCAGTGCCGAGTACGAAGCGATTCACTCGTCATGGCACAAGGCGGTCAAGGTATTGCCGGATTTCTCCATCGTCCACAAGCAGGATTTCTTCGTCAAGGAGAACTACCAGCCCAAGATTGAAAAGGAGGAACTTAGTTTTCTATCCCGTTCGTTTGAACTCCATTTCAACGAACGTCCGTTCCTGAATCATTACTGTTACCTGTTCCTGACAAAAACGACACGGGAGCAAAGCCGCCGCCAAAGCGACTTTTCCACTCTCTGCCGGGGAAAGATTATACCCAAAGAGATAGAAGATAAGGATTCCGTAACCAAATTTTTGGAAGCGGTCGGACAGTTTGAGCGGATTATGAACGATAGCGGATTCATTACCCTTACCCGCCTGACTTCGCCGGATATTACCGGGGAAGATGGCAAGGCGGGAATCATTGAAAAGTATTTCTCGCTATCGCAAACCGACACCACCACGCTGAAAGATTTACAGTTGAATCCCGAAGATATGCGTATCGGGGACAACGTGCTGTGTATGCACACCCTTTCGGATGTGGAGGATTTGCCGGGAACGGTGGGGACTGATACCCGCTACGAACGTTTGTCCACCGACCGTTCGGATTGTCGATTGTCCTTTGCCGCTCCGGTGGGTGTGTTGCTCTCTTGTAACCACGTCTATAACCAGTATATCTTCATCGACGATCACGCCGAGAACCTGAAAAACTTCGAGAAGATGGCGAGAAATATGCACTCGCTGTCCCGCTACTCACGTGCCAATCAGGTGAATAAAGAATGGATTGAAGAATACCTAAATGAAGCGCACAGCAAAGGGCTGGTTTCGGTGCGTTGCCACTGCAACGTGATGGCATGGGCGGACGACCGGGAAGAACTCAAACGGGTGAAAAACGATGTCGGCAGCCAGTTGGCTCTGATGGAGTGCAAGCCCCGCCACAACACGGTTGATACGCCGACACTCTTTTGGGCGGCGATACCGGGCAACGCCGGGGATTTTCCGGCGGAAGAATCGTTCTACACGTTTATCGAACACGCCCTGTGTCTTTTCACCGAAGAGACCAACTACAAGGATTCACTTTCACCGTTTGGTATTAAGATGGTCGATAGGGTGAGCGGTAAACCGCTTCACTTGGATATTTCCGACCTGCCGATGCGAAGAGGTATCACCACGAACCGCAACAAGTTTATACTTGGGCCGTCCGGTTCGGGGAAGTCCTTTTTCACCAACCACATGGTACGCCAGTATTACGAGCAGGGTGCGCACGTACTGTTGGTGGACACGGGTAACAGTTATTTGGGGCTGTGCCAGTTGATAAACAATCGCACGGGTGGTGACGATGGGGTGTACTTTACCTACACGAACGAAAATCCGATAGCCTTTAATCCTTTTTATGTCGAGGACGGGGTATTTGATATTGAAAAGAAAGAGAGTATCAAAACCCTTATATTGACCCTGTGGAAGCGGGACGATGAAGCCCCGACCCGCTCGGAAGAGGTGGCGTTATCCAATGCCGTGAGTGCTTATATCGAGAAGATTACGGGCGACAAGTCTATCAAACCGTGCTTCAATACCTTTTACGAATATGTGCGGGACGGTTATCGTCAGCGGCTTACGGAAAAGAACGTCCGGGAGAAAGATTTCGATATTGACGGTTTCCTGAATGTCCTCGAACCCTACTACAAAGGGGGTGAATATGACTACTTGCTGAACTCGGATAAGGAGCTGGATTTATTACATAAACGATTCATTGTCTTTGAATTGGACAATATCAAAGACCACAAAATCCTGTTCCCGATAACGACAATTATCATCATGGAATCTTTTGTGTCCAAAATGCGAAAGCTAAAGGGTATCAGGAAATTAATATTAATCGAAGAGGCTTGGAAAGCGATTGCCAGTGCAAACATGGCAGATTACATAAAGTATTTGTACAAAACGGTTCGTAAGTATTTTGGCGAAGCCATCGTGGTAACGCAGGAGGTGGAAGATATTATTTCTTCGCCCATTGTCAAGGAATCCATCATCAATAACTCGGATTGTAAAATCCTCTTAGACCAGCGTAAGTATCTTAATAAGTTTGACAGCATCCAAACGCTGTTGGGACTGACCGACAAGGAGAAAGCGCAGGTACTTTCCATCAACATGGCGAACCATCCCGGCAGGAAATACAAAGAGGTGTGGATTGGTCTTGGCGGCACACAGTCGGCGGTGTACGCCACCGAAGTGTCGCTGGCCGAATACTACACCTACACCACCGAAGAGACCGAAAAAATGGAATTGTTCGCCCTCTCCGAACAGTTAGGCGGCAACCTCGAATTGGCTATCAAGCGGCTGGCAGAGAGTAAGCGTAATCCCGAAAAATAATCATTAAAAATTAAACGTATGGTAATTTCTAAAATACAAGCTATTGAATTGGGCTGGGGAGCAGATAGCATCTATTTCTCCACCAATGTTCCCAAAACATCCCATCAGTATGTGGATGATATAGAAGTACAAGATAGAATAATTGGCGGACGTGTCGAGATAGTCTATTGCGGATTCAGGGACAACAAACCCGTATTTCAAATGTCCGCTGGCAGTAACATCACAATTTATTATCAGGAACAGAAATGAAACAGGTAAGATTCTTATTTCCGATACTGGCGTGTGCCTTTCTGTTGCTGGTATCTGCTTGTTCTGAACGTCCGGCAAAGGAGCTGGAGCGGATGCGGGGCGAATGGGTCAGCGTGAAAGGTAGCCCGCATTTCTCCCTGTGGGAAGAGAGCGGACAATACAAAGTAACCCGTACCGTAACGGTTCGGGGGAAAGAGCATACCGACACCTACACCGTCCGGGAAACGGACGGATGCCTGTACATCGACACGGGCTTTGCGGTGGTGCTGACCTACAACAAACGAGCTGACCGGATTACCCATTCACCCGGCGGCGAGTTTCAACGAAGTAATAAACAACTAAAAAAGTAAACGTATGAAAGCAAGAATATTCATAGCAGTGGCGGCGTGCCTGTGCTGTTTCGGTACGGCGAACGCCCAATGGGTGGTAACAGACCCCACGAATTTGGCGCAGGGTATCATCAACTCCGCCAAACAGATTGTGCAAACCTCGACAACGGCGAACAATGTCATTAACAACTTCAAGGAAACGCAGAAGATTTTCCAGCAAGGTAAGGAGTATTACGATGCGCTCAAAAAGGTAAGCGATATTGTCAAGGGCGGAAAGAAAGTGCAGAAAAGCATTGTGATGGTGGGTGAAATATCGGAAATCTATGTCACCAACTTTCAAAAGATGCTGTCCGATAAGAACTACACCCCGCAGGAACTTACCTCTATTGCCTTTGGCTATGCCAAATTGCTGGACGAGAGCGCAGACGTGTTGCAGGATTTGAAAAATGTGGTGAACATCAACGGTATGTCGATGAGCGATGCCGAACGGCTGGCACTCATTGACCGGGCGTATAACAGCCTTTTGAATTACCGCAATCTTGTGAACTACTACACCCGCAAAAATATCTCCGTGTCCTACCTGCGTGCCAAGAAGAAAAATGACACAGACCGGGTGATGGCTCTCTATGGCAGAGGTGATGAACGATACTGGTAACATATATAATAAGGTAAGAGTATGTTATTAGCCATCGAATTTGACAACCTGCATCAAGTGTTACGGGCATTGTATGATGATATGATGCCGTTGTGCAGTAATATGACCGGAGTAGCCAAAGGCATTGCCGGAATCGGCGCACTCTTCTATGTGGCGGTCAAGGTGTGGCAAGCCCTCGCCCGTGCCGAAGCCATAGACGTGTACCCACTGTTACGCCCTTTTGCCATCGGGTTGTGCATTATGTTCTTTCCCACATTCGTGCTGGGAACGATTAACACCGTACTGTCTCCAGTGGTGCGTGGGTGTAACAACCTATTGGAGACACAGACATTCAATATGAATGAATACCGCCAGCAGAAAGACAAACTGGAGTATGAAGCCCTGATGCGCAATCCAGAAACGGCGTATCTCGCCAGCGATGAAGAGTTCGACCGACAACTGGAAGAACTGGGCTGGTCGCCATCGGATATGGTAACTATGACAGGAATGTATATGGACAGGGCGGCGTACAATATTAAAAAATCTGTCCGAGATTGGTTTCGGGAGCTGCTGGAACTGATGTTTCAGGCTGCCGCCCTGATTATCGACACGCTGCGGACATTCTTTCTGATTGTCCTCTCGATACTGGGTCCCATAGCGTTTGCGATTTCCGTCTATGACGGATTCCAAAGCACGCTGACCCAGTGGATAACCCGCTATATCTCCATTTACCTGTGGTTGCCTGTCGCCGACCTGTTTAGCAGCGTACTGGCACGTATTCAGGTATTGATGCTGCAAAAGGACATCGAAGCCCTTTCCGACCCCAATTTCATACCGGACGGGAGCAATTCGGTTTACATCATTTTTATGATTATCGGTATCATCGGCTACTTCACTATACCGACCGTTGCCGGGTGGATTGTGCAAGCCGGAGGAACGAGCGGATATAGTCGCAATGTAGGGCGTGCAGGTGCGCTGGCGGGTGCTGTCGCTGGAGCGGCAACCGGAAAGATTGCGGGAAAACTCATCAAATAATCACTAATTAATTTCAGAAATATGCAATTCAAATCATTAACGAATATCGAAACCAGTTTTCGACAAATCAGGCTCTTTGTGCTGGTGTTCATCTGCCTGTGCGCCGTAGTAACCGGATTTGTGGTGTGGAACTCCTACACCTTTGCCGAAGAGCAGCGGCAGAAAATCTATGTGCTGGACAATGGCAAGTCGCTTATGCTGGCTCTCTCGCAGGATATGGCGCAGAACCGACCTGTCGAAGCACGGGAACACGTGCGCCGTTTCCATGAACTCTTTTTTACGCTCTCGCCCGACAAAGATGCTATTGAAAGCAACGTCAAACGTTCGCTCTTCCTTGCCGACAAGAGTGCCTTTAACTACTACAAGGACTTGGCAGAAAAGGGATATTACAACCGGGTGATTTCGGGTAACATCAATCAGACAGTGGAGATTGACAGCGTGCAGTGCGATTTCAACCAGTACCCCTACCGGGTCAGTACCTACGCCCGCCAGTTGATTATCCGGGAAAGCAGCCTGACGGTGCGCAGCCTTGTAACCTCGTGCCGGTTGTTGAATGCCACCCGGAGCGATAACAACCCGCACGGCTTTATCATCGAAGCCTTTACCATTACAGAGAATAAGGACTTACAAACCATGAAGCGATGAAAACGAACCTGATAACCAAAGTGCAGGATTGGACAGATGATACCCTCCGCCGCCTGTGCGGTCGTATCACGCCTGAAAAACGGCTGGTAGTAATCCTTGTGATGTTCTTTTTCTTCGGTGGTATGTCCATTTACATAACGGTTTCCTCCATATACAACATGGGAAAACGGGACGGGCAACAGCTTCAAATCGAACATCTCGGACGCTTGCCGATGGAGCAGAAAGATAGTATCAACCAATTAAAGATTCAGAGAAATGGAAGAATTACAGAAGAATGAGAGTGGCAAGCCACAGCGGGACGAGAAACCCAAACGGGAGCTGACCCCGCAACAGATTCAGCAGCGCAAAAAGATGATAATCTTTCCGCTGATGTTTCTTGCCTTTGCGGGTAGTATGTACCTGATATTCGCACCCTCCGGCGATAAGAAAACCCCGACCGAAGCGGTGGACGGATTCAACGCTGATATTCCGCAACCTGCCGGGGATGGGATTATCGCCGATAAGCAGAAAGCCTACGAAGCGGAACAAATGAACCGCAAGCAACAGGATAAAATCAAGTCGTTGCAGGATTTCGGTTTCACATTGGGCGATGATGAAACGGGGCAACAGTCGGTAGACCTGATACCGGAAGAGGAAGATCCGCAGCCCTCTTATGGCAGTGGTTCTTCCTATCGGGGCGGTGGCTCTTCGATTGGCTATTCTACAAATGCCTACCGAAATATCAACGAGCAGTTAGGTAGTTTCTACGAAACGCCCGAAGAGGACGAAGAAAAAGAGGAGTTGAAAAAGCAGATTGCCGAATTATCCGCACAATTAGAGAGCCGGAATAATCCGTCTACCGAGTTGGGCGACCAAATGGCGATGCTGGAAAAGTCCTACGAACTTGCCGCCAAGTATATGAATAACGGACAGCAGTCGGGACAATCCGGCGGCATGGCACAAGTAACGCCTACCGCTTCCATCACTCAAAAGCCACAGGCAGCACCCGTGCAAGCACTTCGGGAAAACACCGTATCGGGTTTGCAACAACCGATGAGCGATGCAGAGTTTATACGGGCATACAGTCAAAACCGCAACTATGGATTCAATACGGCGGTGGGTTCAGGCTATGCCATCGGCAAAAACACCATTGCCGCCTGCATCCACCAAGACCAAACATTGACGGACGGGCAAACGGTGAAGCTCCGGTTGCTCGAACCGCTCCAAGCGGGCAATATCGTTGTGCCGAAAAACACGCTGGTGTCGGCGGTGGCAAAGGTACAGGGTGAACGACTGGATGTGATGGTGTCCTCCATTGAGTATGCCGGAAACATCATTTCGGTGGAGCTGGCGGTATTCGATTCGGACGGGCAAAAAGGGCTTTCCGTACCCTCTTCGATGGAGCAGGAAGCCTTTAACGAAGCGATGGCAAACATTGGCAGCGGGCTGGGAACAAGCATTTCATTCGCCCAAAGTGCCGGACAACAGGTTGCGATGGATGTAACACGGGGTTTGCTGCAAGGCACGTCCGGTTATCTCGCCAAGAAATTCCGCACGGTGAAAGTCCACCTGAAAGCGGGCTACAAAGTCATGCTTTACGCAAAACAGAACTAATTTATAAACACTAAAATTCCAATTCAAATGAAAAAGTTATTTGTCATGTTCGCCCTCTTGATGGGCGTAGTATCGGTTCAGGCACAGGTAAACGACACAATTAGTCGTGTGCCGGGCAACGATTTGTATCAGGGTATCACCCGCAAACTCCCGTACCGTCAAATGGTAACACCCTTTGGCGTGGAAGTAACCTTTGCGAAAACCGTACACATTATTTTCCCTGCCGCTGTACGCTATGTAGATTTGGGAAGCAACCACATTATCGCCGGGAAAGCGGACGGAGCGGAAAATGTAATCCGGGTGAAAGCTACCACAGAGGGATTTCCGGGTGAAACCAATTTTTCCGTAATCTGTGAGGACGGCAGCTTCTTTTCGTTCAATGCGAAGTACGCCCGTGAACCGGAAATGCTCAACATCGAGATGAAAGATTTTTTGGAGAACGAGGACACCAGCGATTTTTCGCATACCCGAATGAATATCTATTTCCGGGAGCTGGGGAACGAAAGCCCGCTGCTGGTGAAACTGATAATGCAGAGTATCTACAAAAACAACGACCGCAAGATTCGCCATTTGGGTAGCAAACGGTTCGGCATTCAGTTCTCTGTCAAGGGAATTTATGCCTACAATGGGATTCTGTACGTCCATACGCAGACCAAGAATAGTTCAAATGTGCCGTTCGATACGGACTTTATTAAGTTTAAGATAATCGACAAGAAAGTGCCGAAGCGCACGGCGATTCAGGAAACGGTGCTGGATGCGGTACGCAGCTACAACGAAGTAGTAGAGATTGGCGGTAAAGCAACCGTCCGCACGGTCTATGCGCTACCGAAATTCACTATCCCGGACGACAAAATCCTGTTGGTGGAGCTTTACGAAAAGAACGGTGGACGACATCAGAGCATCCGAGTGGAGAATGCCGACATCGTAAATGCCGAAGTGATTAACGAACTTAAAATCAAATAGGAATGAAGAGAACTATTTTTATAATGATTCTTTTTGCGTTGTGCCTGAACTTTAACCAGGCACACGCACAAAGATACCTGCCCGGCATGAAAGGATTGCAGGTTACGGCGGGCATGGCTGACGGCTTCCATTGGAACGGGAAGTCGGATTTTGCTTACCACATCGGTGCGGCATACAGCATCTACACCAAGCACGCTGACCGTTGGGTGATTGGCGGGGAGTACCTCGAAAAGCGATACGACTATAAGGATATACGAATACCCGTGCAGCAATTCACGGCAGAGGGTGGTTACTATCTGAATTTCTTATCCGACCGCCGGAAAACCTTTTTCCTCTCGGCGGGGCTGTCTGCCCTTGCCGGATATGAGACCAGTAACCGGGGCAATAAGTTGTTGCCGGACGGCTCAACGCTTCTCAGTAAAGATGCCTTTGTGTATGGCGGAGCTTTAACGCTGGAGCTGGAAACCTACCTGACCGACCGCATGGTGTTGCTCCTGAATGTTCGGGAACGGGCGTTGTTCGGTTCATCCATCGGGACGTTCCACACGCAGGTGGGTATCGGAATGAAGTTTATAATCAATTAAAACGGAATGTATATGCGAAATAGATTATCAAAAATCGGGATGGGCTGCTGCATGGTGGCCGCCCTCCTGTTCTTCGGCTCGTGTGATGATAAGCTGGAGATTCAACAAGCGTACCCGTTCACCATCGAAACGATGCCTGTACCCAAGAAACTGAAAGTCGGGGAAACCGCAGAAATTAGGTGTCAGTTGAAACGGGACGGGCAATATTTACCGACCACCTACCAAATTCGCTTCTTTCAACCGGACGGCAAAGGGGAACTGAAAATGGATAACGGTACATTGTTCCTGCCGAACGATTTTTACCCGCTGGAGAAAGAGACGTTCCGGCTCTACTACACCTCTGCATCCACCGACCAACAGACCATTGACGTGTATGTGGAAGATAGTTTCGGACAGTTGGTACAGCTTACTTTTTCGTTCAACAACGACAGCAGCAAGGAAGAGGAATAACCCTTTTCGTCTGAATGTGTTAAGAAACACTCAACAAAATATTGTTGGGTGTTTTTTTATGATTAACTTTGTATGTGACTGAATGATTATGTGAAGTAGAAAAGAAAAATATTCAATATTACTATACCCACGATTTGAAAAAAAAGTCATTATATCAAACTAACCAATGGGCTGAATTTAGAGAATTGGTTATTGAACTTGACGGTAACAAATGTACAATTTGTGGAAGAAGTCGAGATGAAGTTGTTTTGCAGGTACATCATTTAAGATATATCCCCGAACGTAAACCTTGGGAGTATGCAACAAATGAATGTAGAACTCTGTGTAAAGGATGTCATGCATCAGAACACGGTATAGTAATGCCAAAAGTTGGTTGGGAATATCTTGGAGAAGAAGATTTAGGTGATTTAATTGGGACTTGTGATAATTGTGGTAGTTCATTGCGACATCAATTCTTTATTTTTCACGAAAATTGGGGTACTATCGGTGTTGGAACATATTGCTGTGATGTTCTAACAGACAGTAATATAGCTTCAAATTTAGTGGAATCTCAAAAAAGGTATGACGAAAGGAAGAAAAGGTTTGTAAATTCTAAGCGTTGGAAAAATAGTAATAATGTGGTTTTAATAAAGCAAAGTGGTTTTAGTATAAAAATAACTCAAATAATAGATTCTTATTATATAACGATAAATCAGTTAGAAAGTTCCAAGAAATATGCAAGTCTTATAGATGCCCAAGAAAAGGTTTTTGATGTTATTGAATCAGGAAAGTTGATTGACTATTTCAACGAAAAAAAGATTCCGTTTGATAAAAAAAAGACAAAACATAAAGAGTAAAGTAAAAATCATTAAATACAATGAGCTACATAAACAATAACTTACAAGTAGGCGAAACAGTAGAATACTGTGCAAATATACATTGGTTCATATTTGCCAAACCTGCTATTCTGCTATTGTTGGGCTATCTTTTTTACTCCACCCAAACGGACATAACACACTATGCAGGTTTGTTCATGCTGGTTTTGGGTGGTTTCCACCTGATTAAAAGTATTCTTCTGAAAATAGGAACGGAGTATATTGTTACCAATAAACGGGTAATTCTCAAATCAGGTATTTTAAGTCGGGATGCTCTTGAATTGATGCTAAACAAGTGTGAGGGAATGCGGATAAATCAAAGTGTTATGGGGCGTATTTTCGGTTTCGGGTCAATCCTTGTTACCACCGGAGGTGTAACAAATACATTCAGATTTGTTGCTAACCCAATGAAGTTTAGAAACGAGATAAACCGACAAATACAATAAAAGAAATGTTTGCCGGATTAATTGGTAAACATTTCATAAACAGGGAAAAAGGTTTCTTTGCTACTTTCTTTCCCGCATAGGCTCACGAAAGAAAGTAGCCGGGCGGGAGTTCCGCCCGGTTTAGATTACAATTCCAAAAAGCTATCAATATCACATTCCAATATAACGACCTCCGCCTGATGGGTGTAGAGGTCGTTTTTCTTTGCCGCTTCAATGGCTTTTTCTTCACTGGAGTAGACCCCGAAACAAACCCGGCTCGATTTGGTTTTGTGTACGTCTGTCTGAAACAGGATATAAACGGGTCGTTGCTCTTGGCGTTTTATCCACTCGTCCCGCTTTTGGCGGCAGATTTCAAGCGTTTTTGCTACTATGGAGAAAAGTTTGCCGTTTGTGTGGCGGTAGTCGTATTGGATATAAATCTGACCTCTGAACGCTCCTAAACAGCACTCGATATATTTTTCTTCTCCGGGTGTTTGGGTAATGCTCACCCCGTTTTTATTCAATGATTCCATTTTCATTTTATTTGATTGGTTTATACTATCAATAGAGCAAGCAACAACAGAAACAGCACCGTAACACACAAACTGTAAAGGATAGACAGGCAGACCCGTAACAGGAAACACGCCACGCCATAACCCAAAAACAGAAGTAACACCGTACCAGTTCCGGCAGCACAGGCAAAACGGTACAGAACAAACAACAGCATCAGCCGCAGCACTATTTTACAGATTTGTTTTTTGTCCATTGCTTGGGGATTTGTGGGCGGGGTGTCGATGTCCCCGCCCGTATTGATATTTTAAGCTACCCGAAATACAAAACCGTCCTCCATCCAGTAGTCGCCGCAAAATAAATCACGGGCAAACTTGGCATAGTCGAAGTAGGTTTTGGCAAACTCCGGCAGGTCGTAGCACTCTTCAATAATTTGGTAGGCAAAATCCTCTTCATCGTCATATTCGCCCTGATATTCCTCTTCAAAGGAGCTTACAAGGTCGTCTGCATCGGCTTTCTCAAAATCGTGTCCTTTGTGGTTGCACCATGTGAAAAAGGCTTCCTGCCGGGTGTCGTCCATATCTTCCACTGCATCCCGTAATTCAAAGAATTTTTCAGATAACCAGCTTTCACCGATTAGGCTTTCGGGAATGTTTTCCCAGTCCTGATACATATATTCTGCATCTTCTTCGTCTTTGTGCAGCTCCCGGCACGCTTCGTTAAACTCGTCTTTATCCGAATAATCGGAGAGGTCGAGCCACTTGCCAAAAAGTGAACCTGCGTTATACTTGCCGTATGTGCCTACATAAATTTTTGCTTCTGATAATGTTACCGCTTCCATGATTTCCTGTTTTTTTAAAGTTTATGCGGATTTGAGAGGTGAGGGAGTTGAGTTTCATAACCTTTTTCCTGTTTCTCGTAAATCCGACTTTTTTTTATGCGTCTTTCGGTCGGGTCGGTCGTTTTCGTTTCACATAGGCTATAAAGGGTAGTGTTTAGACTTCGCAAGATTTGGAAGAAAAATACGCTCAACCGCAGGGCAGCAGGAAGATTTTTGTTCTAACCCGGAGGGCTTGAACTTGCTAAGGCGTAAAAACACGGAAATACCTTTGCCTATTGAAATGAAAACAAATGACCGCCCACCGCAAGACTGCTTATGGGAGTGGTTTACATCAAGAGAAACGGATAAAAGGTCTGATAATCTTTTAGGGATTTACAAGATGATTTGGTGTCAGTGGTCTGTTTTAGGGAACAGGTGCGCAGGGGAAAGACAAGTGTATTGCCAGCTTGCCTTGTGATACTCTTGTGTGGGTTTATGGAGGTTCTTTTGCAAAAATCCACAACGTGCATAAACGAATGTGCAGTAGCGTTTGGAGTTTTGAAAATGTACCGGAGTAAAGGGATATAAAAATAGCGGGACGATGCCCGCTACTTCTTGATGGGATTAACCAACTTATCACAAACTGTGATGAGTTATTCTTTGGGTCTCTTCTTGACGGTGTGTTTAACTTTCAATACCGAAAGATTAAATTCGATGGTGGTTTCAGTACCTACGGTTTGAAAATCATCGCTTAGTATATCTGAAATTAATTCTCCGCTTTTTTGCATCATAGACTTTTGCTGTGACTTTTCGGATTGCTCCGATAGTTGGGAGATAGTACGGGATAGCTCCCGGACTTTGGTAAATGTTTCAATGATGGCTATTGTAGTTTCGGTTGCTTTGGGCGACTTTAGGATGGTTGCCAGCATATACAAACCACGTTCAGAAAATGCCTTTGGTGCATATTTCAGGTTCTCACCACGTTTCAAGGTCGAAATTTTCGACCTTGAAACAATGGCTTCATCCATAGATAAATAGAGGATATACCCATCCGGGAATTTATCGGGGTTGTTCTTTACTGCTTCATTGATACGTTTGGTTTCTACTCCGTATAATTCCGCAACATCGCTGTCGAGAATCACTTTTTGTTCTCTGATAGTGATGATTTTGTTTTCAATAAGTTGCTGCTTCATATCGCTTTGTATTTTAATCAATAACTATTGAGCTACCTCCTTATATATCTTCTCAATACCTGCAAACTTCTCAGAAAGCCCCTCCATATCGTTACCAATCTTGCTATTGGTGATTCGTAGGCTCGGCAGATGGCGCCTTGCCACCTTGCAGTGGTAGGTTTCCATCAGCCTGCCCCCGAACCGTACTTACACGTCTCCATGTATACGGCTCTCCATCTATAATATCATTTTTTTTTATC
>NZ_JAQVBV010000025.1 GCF_028690125.1 Bacteroides sp.
TCGGACAATTTTAACCAGGACATTTCTTTAGGCCGGATTAAAGCGTAGTGTAATATGTAACTGGCTAATAGGAAATGTTTGTTTTCCTTTTCCAGATATTCGCGCAAACGTATCATATCTTTATCTGTGATACCTTCGCGCTCCTTTTTATAACCATTCTTTTTTATACTGCTTATTCCTTCTGTTGCTTTTGTTTTTGTGTAGGAATGTTGTACTAGGTATCCATCAAATGTACTTAACCACGTTAGATAGTTATTTCTGGTGCAGACTGAATTGTTACGATCGATATATATGTAATCCAAAAATTCGCTGACTAGCATCATATCGAATTGATATATATATGTAATAGGCACTTTCCTAGCATCATTCCATGAAATAAACATGCGTAGCATGGAAATATAGCCATAATGTGTCTTTTCCCTTAAATTACCATCATTAAGTAGCTTTTGCAGATAGTTTTTATATCTTTCGCAAACGTCTTTGAATTTGTGATAAGCTTTTGAATTTTCCGCTTCGATCCAGGGATTCCAGCCGTTTTCTAGTTGCTTACTAAGGCGATAAATTAATCCAGAGGCAAATTTCCTTCGCTCTGTAATCTTCCCAATGTGATTCAATTTGATTTTTTTTCGGCGCATGTTCCCACTTGCCGGATCGAAAGCATTAAAGCCGATGTACCATTCCTTCCCCGTGTAGAGCTTGGGATAAGAATACCCTATTATTTCTTTGATAGGGCTATTTTCTGAATTTGATGCAAACATTTTTTTTACATTCTTTCGATTTACGAAGAATGTAGCGTTAATAATCTGCCAATTAGAGCATTTCGGTACATGTCCCGATTTTGTCCCGGTATAAAATCGGAAGCAGCTAATAATCATTTGACTATTAGCTGCTTATCTTACCTTTAGTTGCGGAGATCCGACTCGAACGAATGACCTTTGGGTTATGAGCCCAACGAGCTACCAACTGCTCCACTCCGCGATGTTTGATGGTGCAAAGGTACGGCTTTCTTTGGGATAAACAAATTATTTGCAGAATATTTTTCCAGAAAAGAAGACTTTGATTTATATATTGCTGATAATGAGATGAGTAATGTTGAAACTTTTTCTTAGCACCTATTAATATACAAATGTTAATATTCTCTCCGTTTTCTTGTATGGTCTAAAGAAAAGAATTACTTTTGCTCAAAATATTCAGCAATGTGCAATTTGTAGCCTATGACCGTATCCAAGACAAAAGCCAAGTTAGTAGATGTAGCCCGTCAGCTTTTTGCGAAGATGGGTGTTGAGAATACTACAATGAATGATATCGCTCTTGCTTCTAAAAAAGGTAGACGAACGCTTTATACCTATTTTAAAAGTAAGGATGAAATTTATTTGGCTGTTGTGGAGTCGGAATTAGATATACTGTCCGATATGATGAAGCGGGTGGCTGAGAAAAATATCTCTCCGGACGAGAAGATGTTGGAAATGATCTATACTCGGCTGGATGCAGTGAAAGAGGTTGTTTACCGGAATGGTACGTTACGTGCAAACTTCTTCCGTGATATATGGCGGGTAGAGAAGGTTCGTAAAAGATTTGATGCAAAAGAAATACAACTTTTCAAAGCCGTACTGTTGGAAGGACAATCGAAAGGGGTATTTCAGATTGATGACGTGGAAATGGCAGCTGAGTTGGTGCATTATTGTGTGAAAGGAATTGAAGTACCTTATATCCGTGGGCAGATTGGTGCTCATTTGGATGACGAGGCTAGAAATAGATATGTGTCCAACATTGTGTTTGGGGCGCTACATAGAACAGAAATTTAATTAAATAACTTTTTAGTATGGGATTATTAGACGGAAAAACAGCCATCGTGACCGGTGCCGCTCGCGGTATTGGTAAAGCTATTGCTTTGAAGTTTGCTGCTGAAGGAGCAAACGTTGCATTTACTGACCTTGTAATTGATGAAAATGCAGAAAAAACAGCTAAAGAACTTGAGGCGTTTGGTGTGAAAGCCAAGGGTTATGCTTCCAATGCTGCCAACTTCGAAGATACTGCAAAGGTTGTAGAAGAAATTCATAAAGATTTCGGTCGTATCGATATTTTGGTAAATAATGCAGGTATTACTCGTGACGGTTTGATGATGCGTATGAGTGAACAGCAATGGGATATGGTGATCAATGTAAACTTGAAATCAGCATTCAACTTTGTCCATGCTTGTACACCGATCATGATGCGTCAAAAAGCAGGTAGCATTATTAATATGGCATCTGTTGTAGGAGTTCACGGTAATGCAGGTCAAGCTAATTATGCAGCTTCTAAGGCTGGTATGATCGCATTGGCTAAATCTATCGCTCAGGAGCTTGGTTCTCGTGGTATCCGTGCTAACGCTATCGCACCGGGATTCATCCTGACAGATATGACTGCTTCTCTTTCGGAAGAAGTAAGAGCTGATTGGGCAAAGAAGATTCCTTTGCGTCGTGGTGGTACTCCTGAAGATGTGGCAAACATCGCTACCTTCCTGGCATCAGATATGTCATCATACGTATCAGGTCAGGTGATTCAGGTAGATGGTGGTATGAATATGTAATCAGGCAGAATGACTGTTGTATACGAAGACAACCATATCATTGTAGTCAATAAGACCGCTTCCGAGATCGTTCAGGGAGATAAGACGGGGGATACTCCGCTTTCGGAGACTGTAAAACAGTATTTGAAGGAGAAGTATCAGAAACCCGGAAATGTCTTTATCGGTGTAACGCACCGACTGGATCGCCCCGTAAGCGGTCTTATCATTTTTGCCAAGACCGGTAAGGCGCTTGCCCGGCTGAATGAAATGTTCCGGACAAGTGAAGTGAAAAAGACTTATTGGGCAGTGGTGAAGAATGCTCCGAAAGAACCGGAAGGTGAATTAGTCCATTTCCTTGTACGTAACGAAAAGCAAAATAAAAGCTTTGCTTATGACAAGGAAGTGCCGAATAGTAAAAAAGCGATTTTACATTACCGGCTGATCGGACATTCGGAAAATTATTATCTGCTGGAAGTTGATTTGAAAACGGGACGTCATCATCAGATTCGTTGTCAGTTGGCAAAAATGGGATGCCCGATTAAAGGGGATTTGAAATATGGATCTCCACGCTCTAATCCTGATGGAAGTATTTGTTTACATGCTCGAAAAGTGAAGTTTATACATCCGGTATCCAAGGAACAGATAGAATTGGAAGCTCCTCTTCCCGAAGGAAATTTATGGAAAGGATTTGAACTGTTTTAATCAGTACAAATCCTTTTTTCTTTTGCCAAAAGAGTTAAAATCTTAGCCATTCTCATAGTAAATTCTAGCGACAGTCCGTTTTTTCAGGAATAGACATTATATTTGCATCTTGAAAACTCTTAATTAATCAAGTAGATCATACCATGAAACAAATTTTGTATCTATTACTGGGATGTCTAATCCCTTTCCAATTTCTGACAGCTAACGTTTATCGTTCACCGGAAAGAACTCCGGTTGATTATGTTAATCCGTATATCGGAAATATCAGTCACTTGTTGGTTCCAACTTATCCTACTGTTCATTTACCTAATAGTATGCTGCGAGTATACCCCGAACGGGAGAATTTTACAGGAAACGCCATTAATGGCTTGCCGTTAATGGTTACTAGTCACCGGGGAAGTTCAGCTTTCAATTTGAGCCCTTATCAGGGAGATTTGTCCGAAGCTAAAAGTACTATACATTACGGATACGATAATGAAGTTATCAAACCTTATTATTACAGTGTAGATTTGGATGATAACGAGATATACGTTCAGTATGCTCCTTCGCATCAAGCGGGCATCTATCAGATGGACTTTTCGCAGACGGACAAGCCTGTTTATCTGATATTCAACACGCGTGACGGAGAACTGCAAACAGATGGTAAGTCAATCAGCGGTTATCAGAAGCTGGGCAACCGGACGCAAGTCTATATATATGTAGAAACAGATAAAGTCCCACTTAAAATAGGTACTCACAAAGGAGGGGCTATCGATACGAATGATAAGATGACAAGAGGCAATAATGCTTTCTATATAATGGAATATCCCAAAGGAACGGCTTCTGTAAAACTTCGCTATGGCGTCTCCTTTATCTCTGCTGAACAGGCTGAGAAGAATCTTCACCGTGAAATCAAAAACTACAATCTACAAGCTGTAGCTGATGCGGGACGTAAACTCTGGAATGAAACTTTGGGAAAGATTCGGGTGAACGGAGGTACGGATGATGAGAAAACTGTGTTTTATACGTCATTGTATCGTACTTACGAACGTATGATCTGCATTTCCGAAGACGGCAAATATTTCAGTGCTTATGACGGAAAAATACACGATGACGAAGGAACTCCATTTTATGTGGATGATTGGATTTGGGATACTTACCGGGCTACTCATCCTCTACGATTGATCATTGAGGCGGAGAAAGAGAGTGATATGGTCAATTCATTTATCCGGATGGCTTATCAGATGGAAAATCATTGGATGCCTACTTTCCCTGAAATTAACGGAGATAGCCGGCGTATGAACAGTAATCATGGTGTAGCCACGGTGCTGGACGCTTATAACAAAGGCATCCGCTCGTTCGATCTGGAAAAAGCTTATCAAGTTTGTAAGGCTGGTATTACAGAAAAAACATTGGCGCCCTGGTCGTCCCAACCCGCCGGAGTGTTGGATCAGTTCTATAAAGATCACGGTTATTTCCCTGCACTTGCAGTAGGCGAGGAAGAAACTGTTCCTGAAGTTCACTCCTGGGAAAAACGCCAACCGATTGCAGTTACTTTGGGAACTGTGTATGACGAATGGTGTTTGGGTAATATTGCTAAACTGCTGGGAAATAAGAAAGATGCAGATCATTTCCTGAAAAGAAGTTTGAACTATCAGACCGTTTTCAATAAGGAAACTCGTTTCTTCCATCCGAAAGATACGTTTGGCAATTTCATTCAGCCGTTTGATTATCGTTTCTCCAGTGGAATGGGCGGACGTGAAACTTATGATGAGAATAATGCTTGGGTGTATCGTTGGGATGTTCCGCATAATGTGAATGATCTGGTAAGTTTGATGGGAGGTAAAACTCGTTTTGTGGAAGAGTTGGAACGGATGTACAACACTTCCTTAGGAAAAGCACGTTATGATTTCTATTCTCAGTTCCCTGACCATACGGGTAATGTGGGTCAGTTCTCAATGGGAAACGAACCGGCCATGCATATTCCTTATCTTTATAATTATGCGGGAGAGCCTTGGCGTACTCAAAAGCGTGTGCGTAACTTGCTGACGCAGTGGTTCCGTAATGACTTGATGGGTATTCCCGGAGATGAAGACGGAGGAGGATTGACCTCATTTGTGGTATTCTCTATGATGGGGTTCTATCCGGTTACTCCCGGTTTGCCGATGTATGTCATCGGAAGTCCGGTATTCGAGAAACAAACAATTCAGTTGAGCAATGGTAAAACATTCCAGATAGTCTGTCGGAATTATTCTCCGGAGAATAAGTTTATTCAGTCGGCTAAGTTAAATGGAAAGGTTTGGGATAAGTCTTGGTTCAGCCATGACGAACTAATGAAAGGTGGAGTACTGGAATTTGTCATGGGCAAACGTCCGAATAAAGCATGGGCAGCAGGAGATGATGCGATTCCACCTTCTTTCAATATGTAAATGGTTATTTAAATATTAATAAGAAGAAATTTTTAAGTAATACAAATGAACGCATTCAGGCTATTAATGGCAGCTTCCTGTTTTTTGGCAATATCAGCCAATGGGGTTGCCCAGAAAGATTATTCAAAGAGCGAAGGATTGTTACAGTATGTTGATCCGACTATCGGCTCCGGTTATCACGGACACGTCTTTGTTGGTACGAGTGTACCTTACGGAATGGTACAACTCGGTCCGAACAATATTCATAAGGGTTGGGATTGGTGCTCAGGTTATCATCATTCCGACAGTATTATGATTGGTTTTTCGCATACTCATCTTAGTGGTACGGGATGTACTGATTTAGGTGATGTCTTGATTATGCCCCTTAATGAAATCCGTACCCCCCGGGGAAATCAGGATGATATACGAGATGGATATGCTTCGAGGTATTCTCATGCTAATGAAGTGACACGTCCGGAATATTATTCTATTGTATTAGACAGATACGATATTAAGGCAGAACTGACGACAACCGATCGGGTAGGTTTTCATCGTTACACTTATCCTGAGGGGAAACCGGCTTCTATTCTTATCGACCTGCGTGAAGGTAACGGCACTAATGCTTATGAAAGTTATATCCGCAAGGTAGATGATTTTACAGTGGAAGGTTATCGTTACGTAAGAGGATGGAGCCCTAGCCGTAAAGTCTACTTTGTATTGAAGAGTGATAAAAAGATAGAGAAGTTTACTGCCTATGATGACAACACTCCGAAGCCTTGGGAACAATTGAAAGTGGAATCTGTGAAGAGCGTGCTGACTTTCGGTGACGTAAAGGAAGTAAAGATCAAAGTTGCTATATCTTCAGTCAGTTGCGACAATGCAGCAATGAATTTGCGTGAGGAACTTCCTCATTGGGACTTCGATAAGGTAGTGCAAATGAACAGTGAACGCTGGAACGAGCAATTACAGAAAATGATTGTCCAATCGGACGACGAAGCCGCCAAACGTGTATTCTATACGGCACATTATCATACGATGATTGCTCCTACACTCTTTTGCGATGTCAATGGTGAGTATCGCGGAATGAATGACATGATTTATACAGATCCGAAAAAGGCGAACTATACTACGCTCTCTTTATGGGATACTTATCGTGCTTTGCATCCGTTGATGACTATTACCCATCCCGAACGAGTGGATGATGTGATCAATTCGATGCTTTCTATTTATCGACAACAGGACAAACTTCCAATTTGGCCTTTAATGAGCGGGGAAACGAACCAGATGCCCGGCTATAGTTCTGTTCCTGTAATTGCCGATGCTTATCTGAAAGGATTCACCGGATTTAATGCAGAAGATGCTTTTCAGGCGATGAAGGCAACTGCTACTTACGAAAAACAGAACGGAGTTCCTTTTGTAATGGCACGTGAATATATCCCTGCTGATAAAGTGCATGAAGCAACTTCTATTGCTATGGAATATGCTGTAGATGATTGGGGAATTGCGGCCATGGCAAAGAAGATGGGCAAGACTGCCGATTATGAGAAATTCTTGAAACGTGCTCATTATTATAAACACTATTTTGATCCTTCCATTCACTTTATCCGTCCGAAAATGGAAGATGGTTCATGGCGGACTCCTTATGATCCGGCACGTTCTATTCACGGAGTCGGTGATTTTTGCGAAGGTAATGGATGGCAGTATACTTTCTTTGCTCCGCAAGATCCGTATGGACTAATTAATCTGTTCGGTGGTGACAAACCATTCACCGATAAACTTGATAGCTTTTTTACGAATAATGATAGTATGGGTGAAGGTGCTTCCAGTGACATTACCGGATTAATCGGCCAATATGCACATGGGAATGAACCAAGCCATCATATTGCTTATTTATATACATATGCCGGTGAGCAATGGAAAGCTGCTGAGAAAGTCCGCTTCATTATGGATAATTTTTATACGGACAAGCCCGACGGTATCATTGGTAATGAAGATTGCGGACAAATGTCTGCATGGTATCTTCTTTCAGCAATGGGATTCTATCAGGTAAATCCTTCTGAAGGAATATTTGCATTCGGAAGCCCCCGTTTTAACAAGATGGAAGTAAAAGTACGTGGTGGAAAGGTCTTTACTGTAGAAGCATTAAATAACAGTAAAGAAAATATTTATATTCAACAGGTTTATTTGAATGGCAAACCTTATAATCAGAGTTATATTCTATATGATGATATAATAAATGGAAGTACTCTGAAATTTGTAATGGGTAAGAAGCCCAATAAGAAATTCGGTAAGGTGCCTGAGAACAGACCTATTACCTTGAATTAATAATAAGATGAATTATTTTGGAGCTGCTTTAAATTACCTATAGGTAAATGACTGATTACCTCGCAGTAGTTGATCAACTACCCCGTAGTAGAGAGACAACTACTACTAGGTGATTTTCAGGTCACCTACAGTTACTTTTATAAGTCAGTTCTGAATGTTTATAAAAATAGATCGGGAGCGTAGAGATTGCAATTTTAATGTATGTCTCTATGCTCCCGAAATGTTATCGCTTTGCGAGTATTTATATCGAAGCTACACCTTCAGGAATATCTTGTGTTTATAGAGGAAGTAAAGGAAATACCAACACACTCCGATATAGAATATATCGGCTACAAAACCTTGCAGATAATCAGGAGATAACGCTATGCATCCTTTGCTAAAGAATTCGGAGGCTTTTGTGAATCCGATAATCCGTTGTGCCAAATAAATGGTGATGGAATTCATTCCGATAACCGTAAAGAAAAAAGCCCACTTCTTGAAATTCAACACGTCGATCACATAATAGAACAGTGCTATATGCATGAAGCCAAGACCTCCTACGAAGCAAACAAATGAGCTTGACCATAACTTTTTATTGATAGGCATTAACTCACCCCACAACTGTCCTACGATTACCAATGCTATACCGATTAACAGCAAATATAAAGCTTTCTTTGAGGGAGTAACTTTATTTGTTTCCCACTTGATGAATCGTCCCGCCTGCATTCCCAACAGAGCAGTTGCAATAGCAGGAATAGTACTCAGGATTCCTTCGGGGTCCTGATACTTACCTGCCCAGGTTCCGAACAACAATACGCGGTCAATCCATCCTGCAAAGTTTCCTTGCGGGCTAAAATTGCTCACTCCGGCTGGAGCATCGGGAGCTGGGACAAAAGCGATTACCAGATAATAGCCTACTAGTATGGTTACTATCCAAACGATGCGTGCCCGTTGCTTAAAGTTTGTGTAGATCAATGCTCCGAACATCCATGCCAGACCGATGCGTCCAAGCACACTCATATATCTCATATTAGGGAAATCGAAATTAAGTCCGTTATTATAAAGAATACCCAGTAGGAAAAGTATTATTCCACGGCGGAATATATCTTTTTGTATTTGAGCTTTCGTATCGTTTTTTTCCAGTTTATTGGCTAACGAAAAAGGAAAAGAGATTCCCGCAATGAAAAGAAAAAGGGGGAAGATAATGTCATGATGTTGAAATCCGTCCCATTCGGCATGTTGCATTTGAATGGCAAGCCAGTCAGTCACAGGATTACTCCATATCTGTGATAAAGCGCCCAAGAGCCCCGCACCACCCATAATGAAAAACATATCAAAGCCTCTCAGCGCGTCTAACGAACGAAGTCTGTTCGATTTCTTTTGATCCATAGATAAATGTGTGTTTTTAAAGTAAATTAGAACTAATCGTGAAATTTACGATAAAAATAGTGTTTTATTTCTTTTGATGCACATTTATCTATATAAAAAATGAACTTCTTCCCCATAAAGTTTATAATATGAATTATTTTGCTATATGTGTAGTACAAAATGTTTGTTTGTGTACTATTTCTCTTTTATATCGTATTTCGATTTGTTTCTTTTTAATTGCTTGTTGCTATGTTAATGACTAGCTTAGAATCCTGTCTTTCAGTCTGAATATAGCTGACTACGAAAGTAGAGTCATTGAACAAGTAATAATTTGAAAAATAAAAATGGTGACCAGGGGATTTTCTGATCTGTATACTACAGGATGAAGTATACAGGCTAATTCCCTGATCACCAAAGATAAATTTTTTCTATTCTTTTTCTACAATTTAATAAACTTCCAGTTCATAAATTCTGGCTGCATTCAGTCCGTTGTCTTGTGTAGACTGTGTAATCAACAATCTGACATAACGGCATGAAGCCTGTTTAAATTGGCGTACCACTGTATTCTTGTGGTTATCAATTACTGCATCGATTGTTTCCCATTCCTCATTCAGGCTATTTCTACCTTGCAGAAAGCAGTCACGGGTGATAAATGAGCTACCCTCATTACCGGCATTTACAAATTTCCAGCTACTGATTATTTGTTCATTGCCGAGATCGAAGTCGATGTAGTTAGGAGCTTTGCTTGTGTCACACCATTTTGTTTCTAAGTTGCCATCAATAGCAAATTGAGCCTGTTCCTTTTTATTCACTTCGCCGGAGCATTTGATAAGTTTAGCTTGTTTGAGCAAATTGACTTTGCTAGATGTTTCGGCTGTTCCGGCTGTCTGCAAGGCGGTGCGGAATAGTTCGGATACAGGAGTTACAGAAGGATATTCTTCATTAACCAAAGTCATTGCGAACACTACGATGTTGGGATTGTCCGGCAAAGTGATTGTGGTAGCACCTTTGGGAATATCCATACCGAATTTGAACATATATGTAAATTCATATGCGTCGTCTTTTTGTGAAGAATGACGGTGTGTACCTACATAAGCAATCTCTGCATCTTTCAAGAACCCTTCAGTATGTCCCAAGTGTCCCCACTGACCGATGAAACCTGTATAAGAAGGCACGGTTAATTCTTGTGAAGCATTGCCTGTGCTGAATGTGGCAGTAGCATCATTGCTTGTAGAAGCTGCCAGGAAGTAAACGCGATTATATGTATTTCCTGTAGGGAGTTGAATTACATTACCTTTGCAAGTTATGCCGTTGGCAACTTCCTTTTCTCCTAAACGGAAAGGAATACCGTTGGCAGTCAGGATAGAGTCCGGAAGAAGCTCTGCTGCGTAGCTGTAGCCCGATTCGAAGTTGCCTTCGTGACGGAATTCATTCCAACTGAAACATTTGCGGTCATAATTTAATGGTAAATATTCATGTTTCAAAGTCGGAACAGTTCCTTTCTTCTTCAGTTTTACTTTGAACGTTTGTATGTTGTACGGTTTGATAGATATATTCAATTGATTCTTGTTGAAGTCTGCATTTCCAATTGTTTTTTCCGTACCATCTGCTAATACTGCATTTTCTATTTCACCGGCAAAGGTAATAGCTGCTTTTTGAGCTTCTTTGCCTCCGGTTTCGTATACACGTACTACATATTCATCCGATACTTCTGCTTTCTTCAGTGCTTTGATCACTACCCGGTCGTTGTTTGAACGGACAAAAGCAAACTCTTTACCCAGTGTTCCGGGATGTTTGGGGCTGTCGAATGCTTTGATCGGCTGGTTCAGTATTTCAGCTTTGATAGCCGTTGCAGGTTTGTCGAGAGCTCCATTATGTCCTACCAAGCTATAAGTAAAGGTATGGAAACCAAAATCCTGTTGATCTTGATAAGCATAATTTCCTTTTGTTTCAGGAGTATGGAGAAGCGTTAGACGGATAGTATGATTGTTCGGTTTATCCCATCCGTATTTACTATCGTTCATTACAGATACACCATAACTGTTGTCTTTATCAGTCAGGTCGGCCCATTGCTGAGCATATACTTCATAAGCAATTTTTGTGTTATTCCCACGTTCGATGCTACCAATTCCTAAGTCGTAAGTTGCTTTTTCATTCTCAATGTTTAAAGGAAATTCAGCTTTGAGCAATGCGTTTGGAGATTCCCAGTTTATTTCATTGTAGAAGTCAATCTGGTCGGCACGATTACCTTCATAGCAACGGATGTATTGTTTGAAGAGTGATTTACCGTGTTTCTTTTCTATACAAAGTGCTTTACGAAGGGCACCATTCTCTACCAAAGTAACTTTGACGTCGTCTGTGATAGAAATCGGATCACGGTCTGTAGTTTCTTTCAGTACCTCCCATGCAGGCCATGAGTAAGATTTGTTTTCTGTGAAGAGTGCCAGACGGATTACTTTTCCATCTTTTACCAATTCTTTGTTACCACGTTTATCAATAAGAGAAGTAATATCTCCGTTTTTGTCTAAGGTCAATTTATAGACTGAATTCTCCAATGTATTGGATACAGATGGAGTGATTGCTTTACCGGCTCCTCCTGTACGTACATCATATACGGAATATCCGTTGGCAGGAATATCGGCTGCTACTAACAGACGAGCTTTTCCGTTTTGGTAGCCAATCAGTTGTGAAGAAACTTTTTTGCCTTGTGCATTATAAACGGTAAAGCCATTCGGAGCTTTCGGCATTTCAAGGATGATTTCTGCCAGGTCGGATACGGGGAAAGCATTTGCATTATAAAGAATAACCGCTGTACCCTTTGCACGTGTATCCATTTGTTTGGCAATGGCATTCACAGAAGAAGTAAGTGCTCCTGCAAATTCTTTCATTGAGATCAATTCGTCATTCCATGAGAATTCGTATGCGCGCGGAATACTAGTTCCCGTCAAGTCGTCATGGAATTGGTGGAAAATAAATCGTTTCCATGATTCTGATAATGCTTGTCCCGGATAGTTTGCTGCACCCAGCCATTCTGCGGCAACGGCAGCTCTTTCGGCTGCATCACCCAACTGCTCGTTTTGACGATTATATAGTTTCATGGCTGCTTGTGAAGTATAACATCCTGTACCATGAACGTCCATCAGTAGTTCTCCGTCGAATACCGGAAGTTCAGAATGTTTGTCGAAAGGCAGATAGTCTTTGTAAAGCTGGTCACTGGTAGCACTGATAATCTCTACCGGTCCGTTACCCTTCATTCCTTTTACCAAAGCCCGTACACTTTCCAGGGTAGGCGATCCTCCTGTATCTCCTGCACCATAATAGCGGTATACAGTATTGAGAGGAGTACGTTGAGTCAATTCTTTTATCTCCTTACTTTCCGAAAGGTCTTCATCTTTCCAACGGTGGTTGTAATCATAACCGTGTGCCAGCATCACCTGATTACCATCTATACCTTTCCATAAACCGATAGTAAACGGGTGTTTGCTTTTTCCGTAGAAAGGATGGTTACGCCAATCCAGTTTTTGTGAAGAGAATCCGATCAATCCGCAATGAGAAGCAATGGTAGGAAGAGTCCATCCGAAACCGAAACAGTCGGGTAAGAAAATGTCTGTACCTTCTTTGCCGAATTCCTGACGGTAATAAGTCTGTCCGAACATAATGTTGCGGATAGCCGATTCTACGGAAGGAACCAATGCATCACTGGCTTCCCAGCTGCTTCCGGAAATGTGCCAGCGTCCTTCATTGATAAATTTCTTCATTTCTTCATATTGCTCCGGATAATATTCTTTCATCCAGGCGTATTTCACACCTCCTTCGAAGTTGAATACGTATTCCGGGTACTTTTTCAGCAGAAACAAATTCCGGCTGATTGTATTCCATACATATTCGTTGATTGTTGTTTGAATATCCCAATTCCATTGAGTATCCAGATGAGCATCAGCTACAAGATAGGCTTTTGCTTTTTCGCTCTTTGCATTGTTTTGCGCATAACTGCCTCCGGCAACAACCATAGCCAGAGCCAGAAAAGCTACTTTTTTGTTCATCATGTTTTAGTAGTATTATTATGTTTGAATGTTAATAATAAAAACAAAGGTAATAGAATTAATTAGTATAATAGTCTGAATCGTAGTTTTTTACAGAGATGGCGTGAAATATTACTTTTCTGGCAGAAAAAGGTACTTGTTTAGCTTCTATTAAAAGGCTTTCGATAAGAGGACAAGGAGATCAGAGCTTAAGATAATATTGTGTGCAACCTACGTCTATGGATTCTGTTTGCTAATGAAATAATAATGGAAATAATCTTCCATCTTGCAGTGTGGCATGATTTGCATAGAGACTATATTGTGGGAAGACGGTAACTCACCATGAGATGATAAGGAGGCAATTAAAAGCAGTAATCCCACAAGGTCTGAGTACCGGTGCTTATGGTGGGGTGGACTGTTTCGTAGTAGTACTGAAGTTGCTATAATGGCAATTTAGCGAAGGTGGCAGTTTGTCTAGTATATTTATATTGTACAACTAATATAAATTATTAGGATGATGCAATATCAAGTCACAAAACTGTTTATAATCGACAAGCATTTGATAATGGATGCTTGGAAACCGTTATCTCTTCTACCTAGATATTTCCTTTTTTCGACAGCAGTTCTTTGTGATGGATATGGATGGATAGAGTGGTTTTATCAAGTACTCGGTTTGATTCGGTAGCCATTTTACTTTTGCCTATTGCCCGTGCTCCCTTATTCCAAAGGGCTACACTTTGCATTGAACCATACCATAGATTTCCCGATGGAAATACGTTTCATGATTGGAGCATAGCTATCACTTCTCAACCCCTTGTAACGAAGGTAATAATGGGCTTTTAGCTTTTGGCTTAGAATGTGCTGTTTTTCATGTACAGGCTAATAGATGTACATTACAAGTATTTCATACTTTTTCCAAATAATCAAAAAACCGACAATGGTTTTATGTATATTCACCACACTATTCTCGTGGCAAAGTAATCACCACCACCGGATTAGAATCTTCATCTAACTTTTTCAATCCAGCTAATTTCTTATTTTGAACCATCTCTGGGTGTTCTTCTAACCATCTCAATACTTCATCCGAACCTTTCATCATACCGTATTCACCCTGAGAATTATAAGTCTGGGGACGGAAAACCATGAATCCGTTCAGATCGTCTACAAAGCCGGCTTTCTCTGGATACATACGAGTGGTACCGGCTTTGCAGTCATAAACACCATTGAATGTTTCCTGCTCGTTGCTATAGATTCCACGTACGGATTGGAAGAAGAGAGTCTGATTTGTCTCGAACACCGTTGTCATCAGCAGGCGGTTGTAATTGTCTTTAGAATCTGTACGCGCCTCTACTCCCCAATGCCATTTCCCAGTCGAAAATGCAATGACAGGAACCAGCCGATTTCTCTCCACCGTATAAATCGTATCGATGAAACCCTCTTTAAAACGAACTTTACCATCTTGTTTCCATAAGAAAGGCAGATCGGTGATATTAGCTGAATAACTGCCATCTTTGAATTCCATCAGGATAAAGCTAGTCAATCCCTGTTTTTGTATGGAAAATCTTTTAATATCGCCAATATTTTTCTCAGGAAGTACGGGCAACAGACTGGAAAGTGTATCTTTTTGTTCCCCCCGAGTATCGAAGAATACTAGCGAACGGCTATTGAATTCTTGCCCTAAGTTATTGTAATGTCCTATTGCCAATGAATCTGTAAAAATGAAATCGCTTGGTGCAACCGGCTGAGTGGGGATCGTCGTCTTTCCCTGGTATTTACCTTGCAAGTCGTGCCGTTGAAAGATATTCGGTTCACGTTTGAAATATAGCATCTTTTCTACATCATTATAGATAGGTTTGGCATCGGAATAAGCTTCAGGACTATCACCTCCATATCCCATCTTAGAAATGAACTTACCATCGGCTTTATTGAACAGAAAACAATCTTTACGCGTATAGACAACGATGTGTTTGTTCAGCAACAACAGTTTCGGATCATTACCTATCAGACAAGAATCAGTGGTTTCCAAAGGGATATAACAAACATCACTACCCAACTCGGAGATCTTCAGTTCTGTTTGGTTTTCCATAGCACCTGCCACATCCACAATGCATAAATCTTCAGTTGTAGAGCGTTGAGGTCCTGTACAAGCAGCCATCAAATAGATTGAGCAGACTGTATACATCCAAAATTTTTTCATAATTTGCGTGTTTTTCATTTAACTTATATACAATTCTTACAAATAAACTAATTTATCTAGTTTGCAAACTAATGTTATTAGTTAAATATCTACAAAAACCTGTCTCAATCCCACAGCATTTCAAATCAAGAACTAGATATAAATGCTGTTCCATCTACTTGAACAAAGTGTTTTATACTGTTGGAACATTTTGTTTCAACAGTATAAAACACTTTGTTTCAAGCGTACAAACACATTGTTTCGTATGTTGTTGCGATCTATATTGGCATAGGATGAGCACTTCATTTTATACGTTGTTACGACTACTTTATCAGATGATTCTTTTTATATCGTCTTTTCTATCGTTTTTAGGGTGATAAATAAAATCGTATTTTTTTATGAGTGGAGATAGAATGATTGATTTTGTGACTACTATTCATTATAATAATAGTTTTGTTGAATGTGAATAACGTGATATATTATAAAAATCTTCTGCAGTGGTTAAACAGAAAACTATCCGTAAATATGTAACGAAGTAAAAACTGCACCTTTTGTTTATAGGCTTTTACTCCCATGAACAAAAGGTGCAGAAAAACTGAGCCCTATGTAAAGAATCGGATTAAGGCAATGGGGCCGGATCGGCAGCGACTGTTCCGTTTACATACTGACCACTTTTTTCGAATCTATCTATCGGACGGAAGAAAGGTTCGTCCAAACGAGTGATGAAACGAGTCGGCTCGTTAGCGTCAAAGAGAGCTTGTCCGGCAGCATATACATTAGCAGTGTAACGTTTGTCTCCTTTGTCTGCACTATTCTTGCCGTTATATAAAAGAACGATTCCCTTTAGATTGCAAATCGCAGGAGGACTGCATTCCGCCAGTTGGCTATCAAAATATCCATCTCTTGGAGAGAATAGTCTTTTTTAATGAACCGTCGATATTGACAACGGGAATCCAGTTTACCAAATCTTCAGAAGTAGCTGTACATAAATTGTTTTCGCCCGTTGGAAATGAATACCATCGTTGTAAATGGCATATCCGAGACGTGATGTACGGTGGTCTAAAGATTATCAACCTATTATTTGCATATCTTTGTGTCAGATGATTAGGGGTAAATCATCCCATTTACTTTTGATGGCGTTTGTCGTACTCCAATTCCACTTTTACGGGGAAGTGATCTGAAGGTGTACGTGCTTGGTACGCTTTAATCATAATTTCTTCCGGATAGTCTTTTGCATCTGCCTTATTTCCACTTCCTTTACTACGATAAGTATCGGTCAGCACACCATATCTTTTCACATGAAAAACCGGTGAAACGAACACATGGTCAATACGGCTTTCGGTAAAGTTGTTCGGGTTGAAACTATTGAAAGTTCCATTGGTGTCATAACGAAAATCGGATTTCTCGTAAGAGTCGCAAAGTATTCCCTTCTCAACAAACGCATTGTAAGATTGGTGAGTCTGGTCCACATTGAAATCACCTGTCAGAATAGCCGGAAGATTGGCTCCCAGTTCCTGCATTTTCTTCTGAACAAGGAAGGCGCTTTCAACACGCGCTTGCTTGCCAACATGATCCATATGCAGATTGAAAAGCAGGAACTCGAATCCGGTATCTTTACACTTGAAATGTCCCCAACTACAAACACGGGGTAACACGGCATCCCAACCTTTACTAGGAACATCTGGTGTTTCCGACAACCAGAAGTCTCCTTTCTCTATCACATCGAATTTGTCAGTGCGGTAGAAAATAGCAGAGTGCTCACCTTTGTCTTTTCCGTCATCACGTCCTACTCCAATATAATCATAGCCGGGAAGAGCAACTTTCATGTCTTGTAATTGATGTAGAAAGCATTCCTGAGTGCCGAAAATATCAAAATCATGATATTGCACCATTTTTGCGACTACAGGATAACGTTGTCCCCAGCCATTCCCGTTAGCGGAATCGGACTTGTTGGCATTTCTCAGATTATAAGAAGCAACAGTGAAACGTGTGGGCTGATAGCTTTGGCAACTGCAAAAGACTATAGCGACTAAAGCGATTAGTAAAAGGTTCTTTAATTTCATGTTTTCTTTAGTTTGTCAAAGTAGATAGATTACTTGTCGGGTGTCAAAAATACAATATTTTATTCAATTGAAAGAGAATAAGGAACATCTTTTTCATTCGTTCCACGCTGTTTGTTGGGAACAGGGCTCATTTGATATTGTATGTTTGTACCTTTCGTCAGCTGATCGTGAGTCAAATAGTTGCGGTTATACACCTTGCCATCTACCTTCATATCTTTGACATAGTAGTTGTCCATGCTATTGTTACTGGCGTTAATCGTAACAGTCTTTCCGTTCTCTAAATGCAACTTGGCTGATTTGAAAAGAGGAGTGCCCAAGACATATTGGTCTGTTCCCGGACAAACAGGGTAGAAGCCGAGTGCAGAAAACACATACCAGGCAGAAGTTTGTCCATTATCTTCGTCCCCACAATAACCGTCAGGACCTGCTGTATACAGTTTGTTCATGATTTCACGGGTTCTTTGTTGAGCTTTCCAAGGTTCGCCGGAATAATTATAAAGGTAAACCATGTGTTGTATAGGCTGATTGCCATGAGCATACTGTCCCATATTCATCACCTGCATCTCGCGCATCTCATGAATCATACCACGGCTCTTCATTCCTAAATTGCCTGGAATCACGAATACAGAGTCCATCATCATGTTAAACTCTTTTTTGCCTCCCATCAGATTGATTAATCCTTGTGGATCGTGGAAAACGCAGAAACTCCAATGCCAGCTGTTTCCTTCGCAGAACTCACCACTCCAGTCTACAGCAATGAAATTGGGATTAAATACGCCTTTGTCATCTTTACCTACCATCAACTTGCGTTCCGGATTGTAAACGTTTTGATAGTTCATTGCACGTTTTTTGTAAATGTCAATTTCGCTTGCCGGTTTACCTAACTTTTTACCTAATGTATAGATGGTCCAGTCATTGTAAGCATATTCTAGTGTGCGGGCAACATTTTGACCTACTCCGATATTGGTTGGTACGTATCCAAACTTATTGTAAGCTTCATAAGCCACACGTCCTGAAGCCGTTTTGGGAAGGTGCGCATTAGCATCATGTTTCAATGCTTCCCAAAGAACTTCAATATCGTATCCGCGCAAGCCTTTGATATAAGCATCCGCTACAACAGATGCTGAGTTGTTTCCTACCATACAATCTCTATGTCCGGGACTTGCCCATTCCGGAAGAAATCCGCTTTCTTTGTAAGCATTCACTAATCCTTCCTGCATTTTCTGGTTCATTGACGGATACATCAGGTTAAGGAATGGAAACAAGCAACGGAAAGTATCCCAGAATCCTGTATCTGTGAACATATATCCCGGCAGCACTTTGCCATTGTAAGGACTGTAATGCACCACTTCTCCTTTCGCATCTATTTCGTAGAAGCTGCGTGGAAAAAGCATGGAACGATACAGGCAAGAGTAGAAAGTACGTAAATTGTCGATATTATCATCTTCTACTTCTATCTTGCTCATTTCACGATTCCATGTATTTCTTCCTTCGGAAACTAATTGGTCAAAACTGTTATTACCCAATTCTTTGAGATTTAACTCAGCCTGTTCGGGGCTAATGAAAGAGGAAGCAATGCGGGCATGAACAATTTCTCCCTTTTTAGTTGCGAATCCGATAATGGCTCCGGCATGATTACATTGTACCTCTTTTTCATTTGTAATAATCTCGTTGTCTTTCACAGCAGAAGTGAATGTAAATGGCTTGTCGAACTTGATTACAAAGTAATTTTTGAAGTTTTCGGGCACACCACCGCTGTTTCTGGTTGTATAACCGATAATTTTATTTTCCCCCGTGATTACCTTTACATAAGAACCTTTATCGAAAGCATCAATAACAACATATGAGTTCTTTGTTTCCGGGAATGTGAAACGGAACATAACGGCACGTTCTGTTGGCACTAATTCGGTAGTAATATCGTGGTCGGCAAGATATACCTTATAATAATAAGGTTTAGCTATTTCTGCTTTGTGAGAGAACCAGCTTGCGCGTTGATCTTGGTCAAATACAGGTTCTCCGGTAATCGGCATAATGGAAAACTGACCGTAATCATTCATCCAAGGGCTTGGCTGATGAGTCTGTTTGAATCCCCGGATTTTGTCGGCATTGTAAGTGTATGACCAGCCGTCGCCCATTTTACCGGTTTGTGGTGTCCAGAAGTTCATTCCCCATGGCAGAGCCGTAGCCGGGTAAGTATTTCCCGTAGACAGTTCGAACTTTGATTGCGTACCCACCAGTGTGCTTGCATAGTCTACTGGGTTTTTAACGGCAGAAGTTTGCAAACTGTAGAATGCGGCACATCCCAGAAATAACAGGTGTTTAAATGAAAAATGTGTTCTCATGAGACAATAAAATTATGTATTTAAATAGTTTCTGTGACGAAATTAGGCAGAATACAGTAGGTGTCGATAAGATTAGAGAAGGTAAATGATTTGTTGGCACTATAATTAACTACTATGGCGCTGAGTTTTACTTATATTCTAGTAAAATAAAGAGAATTAAATATTTTTTCTTTATCTTTGTCATAACGTTAGTCTATGAATGAAATGCTATGGAAAAATATTATATTTTACTCTTGTCTTTAATTCTAAATCTGTTATTAAATACAGCATACGCTTATAATTTAAAGCAGATTGCAGATAAAGAATATATGTCGAATAGTGCTATTACTGCTTTGTGTCAGGACGAACGCGGACTAATGTGGATTGGTACTTGCGATGGACTGAATATTTACGATGGACAAGAGATTGAAGAATTTAAGCCACATGACAAAGATAAATATTTATCCGGCAATCTGATTGATAAAATCATTTATACTGGCGAGGATATTTATTGGATTCAGACTTATTATGGCTTGAATCGGTTGGATCGTAAAACAAATGCAATCACTCGCTATAACGAATTTCGAAAAGTTTTCTTTATGAATAAGGATAATAACGGAACCTTATTTATTATTCAAGATAGCAATAGTATCTGCTATTATCATAAGAAAGAAGGCGTTTTTAAGAAAATCATTATTACGGGAATCCCTGTTTCGGACATTATCACTTTCTTTTTTGATGTAAACAATCGTATGTGGGTCGTAATGAAAGGATATAACCGTTGTTATGATCTGCAACAGGAAAATACGACAGGTGATATAATCTTAATTCCTCAGAAAAGTGGTTTGGATTATCAGGCATCATTACTCTATTGTTTTAATGATGCAGAGTCTCTTTTTTATGTTGATAAAGAATATAATTTCTATGCTTATCACATTCCATCTAAAAAGAATGAGTTGATTACTAATTTAGGTAAGGAAGTACAGGCACGCGGCAAAATATCTTCCATTATTCAGTATCATAATAACTATTTTGTGAGTTTTATAATGGATGGTGTTTTGATGTTGGAGAAGGAAAAAGATAATAATAAATATCAGATTCAACAATTACCTATTAATAGCGGTGTGTTCTGTCTGACTAAAGACCTTTTTCAAGATGTTGTTTGGATTGGCACGGACGGGCAGGGAGTTTATCTCTATTCCAATCCTTTTTATTCCATAAAATCAATCGTTTTAAATAATTATACAGCAAAAATTGAGCGTCCGGTACGTGCATTGTATCTGGATGCAGAAAAAACGTTTTGGGTCGGTACAAAAGGAAATGGTATCCTTAAAATTTCAGATTACGAAGTGAATAAGAATATTGCCGAGTGCCACGCAGAAACAATGACTACAGCTAATAGCGCATTAGGTAGCAATGCTGTTTATTGTTTTGCGAAAAGTCATCGTAATGTGTTATGGATTGGGGATGAGGAAGGGTTAAACTATTATTCATATGGTGAACGACGCATCAAGAAAATACCAATCAGAATTAATAACGAATCTTTTAAATATATTCATGATATCTATGAAACGAACGATTCAGAACTCTGGCTGGCAAGTGTAGGAATGGGTGTGGTTAGGGCTCGTATTGGAGGAACATCTGATAATCCTATTCTTGAAGATGTGCAACATCATGTTATTAACGAAGGTGAATTCAGCTCGAACCACTTTTTCACTATCTATTCGGAAAGCGATCCTGACTTATTGTTTGGTAATAAAGGGTATGGAGTATTTCGCTTCAATAAAACAACTAATGGCTTAGAACCTATTTCTACTCATAAATATGAAAATATGACATTAAATAATATTCTTGCTATTAGTAAAGATAGTAGCAATAATTATTTGTTTGGTACAAGCTCAGGACTCATAAAATATACTTCTGAGACTTCATATCAGCTTTTTAATGTCAAAAATGGCTTTTTGAATAATACGATTCATTCTATACTCAAAAATACCCAAGATAATTTCTGGATGGGAACCAATCTGGGATTAATCAATTTTGATTCTAAACGGAATATTTTCCGGACTTATGGTTTCGGAGATGGACTAAAGGTCGTTGAATTCAGTGATGGAGCAGCTTTTAGAGATCCACAAACAGGAACACTCTTTTTGGGTGGAATCAATGGATTCGTAACTATTCAGGCAGATGGACAGCCGGAACTGCTTTATATGCCTCCTGTCTATTTTGATAAACTTTCTATTTTTGGAGAGCAATATAATTTAGGGGAGTTTCTTACTAAGAAAAAGGGAAATGAAGTACTGAATTTAAAATATGACCAGAATTTCTTTGCAGTTTCTTTCACTTCTGTCGATTATTTGAATGGAAATAATTATGTTTATTTCTATAAATTAAAAGGGCTGAGTAATCAATGGATTAATAATGGGAAAGAAAGTGAAGTTTCTTTTACCAATATGGCTCCTGGTGAATATACTTTACTGGTAAAATACTATAATAGTGTATTTGATAAGGAAAGTGAAGTCTATTCTTTAGTAATTCGCATTGCCGATCCTTGGTATGCTTCTTGGTGGGCTTATCTAATCTATTCAATATGTTTGATATCTATAACAGCATTATTAATACGCTATTTTATCCTTCATTCGCAACAGAAGAAACAGGAACTGTTGAATGAAATAGAAAAGCGTCATCAAAAAAATGTTTTTGAATCAAAACTACGCTTTTTCACAAATATAGCTCATGAATTCTGTACTCCACTAACATTAATTTATGGTCCTTGCGGTCGTATTCTTTCTTCTAAGGGACTTAGTAAATTTGTAGTGGATTATGTGACAATGATTCAGACTAATGCTGAACGATTAAATAACCTGATACATGAACTCATTGAATTCCGTCGAATTGAAACGGGGCACAGAGAAGTCCGCATAGAGTCATTGAATGTATCTTCCATTATGCTAGAAATAGCTAAAACTTTTGTAGAAATGGCTAAATCAAGAGGTATTACCTTTTTAAGTAAAATTCCGGAGCAAATAGCTTGGAATTCGGATAAAGGATTCTTAAATACAATTATTATTAACTTGATTTCCAATGCATTCAAATATACTCCGGATGAGAAAGGAATTAGAATAGAACTGGGAATGACCGAAGATAACCATCTGTTTTTGTGTGTAGCCAATGAAGGCAGTGTTATTAAAGAGAAAGATTCTCAATATATTTTTAACCGTTATGCGATATTGGATAATTTTGAAAATCAGGATGATAAGAATTTCTCCCGAAATGGTTTAGGGCTTGCTATTTCTTATAATATGGCCAGACTCTTGAATGGTAGTTTGAAAGTGGAGAATACTTCTGATGGATGGGTTTTATTTACCTTGACTTTACCTCCATTGGAATTGACTACAGAAGTGAAATCTTCAAAACGGCTGACTTCCGAATATATTCCAAAGATAGATACACAGCCAATGCTAAAGTTACCTCATTATGAGTTTGATAAAATGCGGCCTACTTTATTGGTTATTGATGATGAGTTGGAAATGTTGTGGTTTATCGGTGAAATTTTTTCTGGTGATTTTAATGTCCTGACTTTGCAAGATCCTTCCCAAATTGACCAGATAATGAATGAGGTATATCCCAATGTAATAATTTGCGATATTATGATGCCGGAAGTTGGAGGTCTTGAATTGATTAGAAAAATAAAATCAACAAAAGAAACATCGCATATTCCTATTATTGTAGTATCCGGACATCATGAAATGGAACAACAAATGGCAGCTCTTTCTGCCGGAGCAGAGATGTATATTACGAAGCCATTTAATGCTGAGTATTTACGTATATCTGTAGGACAAGTGATGGAAAGAAAAGAGGTATTAAAGAATTATTTCAGGTCTCCCATAAGTTCTTTTGAAAAATCAGATGGAAAATTGACTCATAATGAATCAAAAAAATTCCTTCAATCTGTACTGAAGGTTATTAATGATAATATTAGGAGTAAAGAACTTACTCCACGTTTTATCGCTGATCAATTAGCTATTAGCTCTCGGAGTTTATACCGTAAAATGGAAGAAATAGGGGAAGATAGTCCGACAAATCTCATCAGGGAATGTCGTTTGCACATAGTTAAGGATCTATTATTGACAACAAAAAAGACAATTGATGAAGTTGCGTTTGAATCTGGCTTTTCAAATAAAGTAACTTTCTTTAAAGTGTTTCGTGAGAAGTATGCATGCACGCCAAAAGAATTTCGTGATAGGCATTTGGAGGAAATGGGACAATAATATTGGAGCTTATTTTGTTTTCTGACTATGGAAATAAGAAAGTTATCAAATTATGCCAAAATAGTAAATATTCTCGATGAATAACTATCAAATAAGGCTTTGGATACAGAAAATGTGGCGAATATCATATTTTTGTTGGCTTCTGATTATTCCAGACTGATAAAGATGATTCAGCTTTTTCTATAAACTAATATTAAACTTTAAATGTAATGCGTATGAAATTTATTAAGTATCTTGTTTTTGCATCACTGCTTTGCTTTTGTGCATGTAGTGATGATGATAACAAAGACAATGGAACTCCTTCGGAGATGGCAGAACTAAAAGTTGATGCCAATGAAATAAACATTGCTCAGGGTGATACTCGAGTCGTTAATATAATATCTGGCAATGGAGAGTATGTCGTGACTTCGGCTAATGAAAAAGTGGTTACGGCTGAAATTGATGGTAATAAGTTGAAACTGACTGCTGTGGTCGGTAAGAATAATGCCCAGGGAGTGGTATATTTGAAAGATAAATATTATCAACGTATTAAAATTAAGGTAAATACAGCTGCAGAATTTGATTTAAAACTTAACGAAACATTGTTTACACTTTATTCGAATGCAAAAGATGCTGATGAAGCTGTTGTTAAAATCAATACGGGCAACGGAGGATATTCATTGGATGTGAAGGATGAGAATCATTGCATAGAGATTTTGGATCAAGATCAGCTGGAAGATACGGAAATGTTCACTGTAAAAGCGATAGGAGAAGGCAGTGCAGAAATTAAAGTGGTTGATCGGAAAGGTAAAGCGGCTAAAGTCACTCTGAATGTGATTGCTTCAGATCCAATTTTGACAGATGCTGATGAAAATGGGGTATTGATTGATGGAAAGCAAGGAAGCCAACAAGTGAAAATAACAAGTGGTAATGGTGAATACAAGATTCTGGATGCAGGAGATTCGAAAATTATTCACTTAGAGGTTTATGGCAATACAGTGACTGTGATCGGAAGGAAGGTGGGAGAAACATCATTTACTTTGACTGACGTGCGAAAACAGGTTTCAAAACCTATTCACGTAAAGATCGTCTCGGGCAAGCGATTGGCTATGAACTTGGGAAGCAGCTATGCTGTTTGGACTCATTTCGATGAGATGACGGGAGACGGAGCTGAGGCTTTGAAAGCTGCTAATAATAACTTCAAGTTGAAGAAAATGACTTGGGAATTGATCTGTCGCATTGATGATACTTATTTTTTGCAGACTTTCATGGGCAAAGAAGGCTACTTTATCCTTCGTGGTGGTGATGACGGCGAACCGGGTAAAAAAGGTGGTAATCAGTGGAAAGTGATTGATCTGGTAGGAGCAGATGATAAACTGAAATTGAGAACAAGCCACGAGGTGATTAAATTGGGGGAATGGATGCATTTGGCATTAGTGGTAGATTGTGATGTGGCACAAAGTGATCCGGGTAACAAATACAAACTTTATATTAATGGTAACAGAGTTTTTTGGGCAGAGACTAAAAGAAATGAAATAAACTTTTCGGAAATAGACCTTTGTGCGGGCAATGACGGTGGAAAGATTTCTATAGGAAAGGCTTTTGATAATAACCGTTTCTTTGGAGGTGCAGTGCTTGAAGCACGTATTTGGTCGGTTTGCCGAACGGAAGACCAACTTCGAGCCAATGCCTGGAATTTTGCGGAAGAGAACCCCGTCGGTTTGTTAGGACGTTGGGATTTCTCAGCTGGAGCACCGGTCTTTTATATTGAGGATGGCACAAACTCCAATCATGAATTGTTGATGCATATTTCTAAATTTGATAGCTTCAATAATGTAGAATTCCCAATGAATAGATTCGAAGAAGTACCAATTACAGTACCTTTTAAGTAACCTTTAAATGAAAAAAGTATGAAAACAATATATAAACTGTTTATTTTGAATCTTTTCACTTTACTTGTATTTTCGTCTTGTGGTGATGATAAAAAAGAAATCGTCGAACTGAGTGATCCCGTGGAGGGTAATATTTCTTCAGTTAATTCGTTTACGGTAAAGGCTACCGATAATGAGAATGAGCTTTTGGTGAAATGGATAAATCCTGCTAATCGTGATTTGGATTTAGTAGAGATTTCTTACGAAGAGGTAGCTGATGTTTCAGCCCGTAAGGCAGATTTTACTCCGGGACATATCCTTTTAAAGGCAGAACCCAAGACTCCGGGTGAGTATTTACTGAAAGTACCTTATTATTCTACTTATGAGGTTTCGTTAGTTGCTATCAGCAAAGCTGGTAAACGATCTATATCAAAGAGCCTTACCTTGACACCTTTTCATGAAAAGGGGGAAGAACCGGAGCAAGAGAAACAGACTATGTTGGATCGTGCCCATTCATATATGACTTCGGTTATTGGATATTATTTCGGCAAAAGTTCCAGAGACTGTTGGCGTGGTGATTATCCTTACAATGGCGGTGCTTATTGGGATGGTGATGCTTTGGTTTGGGGACAAGGATCGGGGTTATCAGCTTTTGTCGCTATGCGCGAAGCTACCAAGCAAAGTGAAGTTGAGAATGTGTATAAGTCAATGGACGAAAGGGTGTTTAGAGGGATACAGAATTTCTGCCAGATGGATCATGGTATCCTGGCTTATTCTGTTTATCCGGCTTCCGGAAACGATCGTTTTTATGATGATAATGTCTGGATTGGTCTTGATATGATCGACTGGTATACGGAAACGAATGAGACAAAGTACTTGGATCAAGCTAAGGTGGTATGGAAATATTTGACTGAACATGGTTGGGATGAAACCTGTGGAGGAGGTATTCACTGGAAAGAATTGAATCAACCTAGTATCACCAAACATTCCTGCTCTACCGGACCAGCAACAGTACTAGGATGCAAGATTTATCTGGCAAATCATGAACAGGAGTATTTGGATTGGGCTATCAAATGTTATGATTATATGATTAATGTCTTACAAGACAAGTCTGATCATTTGTTCTACGACAATGTACGTCCGAATGAAGAAAACCCAAATTTGCCGGGTGGGATCGAAAAAAACAAGTATTCTTATAATTCCGGACAACCTTTACAGGCTGCGTGTCTTTTGTATAAAATTACAGGAGAGCAGAAATACCTGAATGAAGCTTATGCAATAGCTGAAAGTTGTCATAAAAAGTGGTTTATGCCTTATCGTTCGAAAGAGTTGAATCTGACATTCAATATTCTTTCTCCTGGACATGCTTGGTTCAATACGATCATGTGTCGTGGATTCTTTGAACTCTATTCTATTGATAATGATCGTAAGTATATCGATGATATTGAGAAATCATTGCTTCATGCCTGGAACAGTAGTTGTCATCAGCGTAATAATCTCTTGAATGACGACGACCTCAGAGGAGGAACTATAAAAGATAAATGGGATATATTAATGCAAGGAGCATTGGTTGAATTGTATGCCCGGTTGGCTGTATTGGAAAGAGAAAATAGATAAATAATTCTTGAATAAAAAAAGCCATCCCCCGAATAGACAAAGAAGGGATGGCTTTTTATAGTGTACTTACTATTCTTCGGTAAACTTTCTTCCTGCGAGTTTTGGGTGAGGTTATTCCTTGGCAGACTCAACGGTTGTGCTGTCTTTGACTACTGTGTCTGTGACTACTGTATCATTGACAACAACGATCGTTTTCACTTCTGTCGGGGCTGTCACAGCTTTTTCAGAGGTAATCTGAGCCTTAACAAAGAATGAACCTCCACAAACGAACATAACATTGCTACTACTATTTTTTTATAATCGTTTGATTTAAATATTATTAGATATATGTTTCAATTCTCTTCTATTGTGTTAAGGAATCAGTTGTATCGCTTTCGTTACGTCTTAATAAAATTCAAAGCACATGCCAAAAAGAAAAGAGATTTTTTTCCCCTGCCCTTTCCTTCATTAAGGATACTTTTCCGACAAAAAAACCTTCTGTGCAGGCTATTTTCGCTAGATTATGTGCAATAGTAAGTAATCCAAATTCGATTTCTACCTTTTTTATTCCACGGAATCTAAACGTCTTAAAACCTTTATGTTTTTTGAGGATATTCCTAAGATATGAAATTCTAGGGATATGAGCAAGTCTGTGACTAAGAGAAATCAAGGTTTGCGTTATTTTTTAACAAAGAAAAGAGGCTGAACTCAAATTCTTGTTTTGAGACAGCCTCGTTCTATTTTAGATTTCAGACCTTTTATTCTTCTTTGTCGTCAGATTCCGTAGCCTTAGGAAGATAAGGTTCTGCCTTTACACTTTCTTTGGGAGAGCGTATACCGGCTTTATTGATAGCTACTGCAGAAATGGTATAGACATCATAGCAAGGTACAGTAATGAGTACTTCTCCCTCGGTACCTTTAGATGCTTCCACTAGTATAGGACTGCCGGAAAAAGCACGTGAGGTAACTGTTGAATAAGAAATCTCTACTTGATACACATCCTTGTTCATTGGATTCGTCCATTTGATTAGCAGTTCGTTTTCATTCTCTGTTACTTCTGCACGTAACAATGAAACTGGAGCCACAGTATTTATGACAGGGTCCTTTATTAAGGATGTTTCGTCATCGTCATCGCTACAAGATGAAAATGTCCAAGTAAACAGGAAGGACAATAATAATAACTTATAAAGTATTTTCATATCGTTTCGTTTTTATTATTTTAGATAATTTTTTTCAATCCATGCCGACATAGGTACTTTAGTACTGATAGCACCACCTTTACCACAAATGGTTAGGTTGTTTTCAAACTTTCCTCCGGCAATATCTTGAATATAATTTGTTTCAACTCCGGCGTTAAATTCCCAGTGTCCTAGTAAGCCTACAGGAGCCTTTTCTGTTAATCTCCACAGATTAGCTCTGATTTGTTCTGGCGTGCGGGCAACAGTCCATACACGAGCTTCTCCGATAGAACCATTCAACATACGTCGGTCGTCACCACAGGCGCGTCCAAGTGTGAATTTGTTATCATCATTACTTGAGGCTAAATCTACTTCTTCATGCCTATTACTTTGATTGTCGATGATATAATCATCTTCTTCTCCGTTAATGAACAAGCGATATTGTTCTTTATGATTAGTTTTAGAACAGTCTATGACAAATGTGATATGCATCCATTCATTTGTCTTAAGTGCAGTTTTACTATGGAACTTAAAGCCATCTCCTAATGCTGATAATTCAATATGTGAACCATCTCCTGTTCCACGTAATAGACATTTCCCTTCCATACCTATAAATGTCTCTAACCATGAAAGTGAATTCAAACGACAAATGATCTCCCAAGTTGTTTGTTTGACTTTAACAAGTTTATTATCAGTTATATTACCAAAGTTTGCATATAACCAGAATTTGTTATCGAGCGCTAAGCCATAATTTTTTCCATCTACTGTTACAGTCAATTTATTCTCTTGTTTCTTAGAGTCAGTAATTGTGATGTATGTAGAACCATTCTTCTTACCGGTTATTTCAATTGTACTGCCGTTCATGGATGCTTTAACAATACTTGGATCGGCAATTTCCAATTTATACCCACCATTACCACTGATTATTTCTACTTTTCCGTACTGTTGTGTTGCGCTAAATTGTAGGATCTTTCCGTCATAATTTGTTATGAGTGGATCTGGAGCAATTACTTTTGTAACAACTGTTAGAGATTTACCTAATTTATCGGTTATTTTGATTTTGGCTATACCATTATCTAAACCTTTTACAGTAAAAGTACCGGTCGTTTCTATATCTTCTACTCCGATTAGTTCTGTACAATTATCTGGGTTTTCAAGGTATTCTACCTTATATCCACCGTTACCAGTGATAATTTTGAACGTGAATACATCCTGTCCGTCAACTTGGGAAAAAAGAGTGGCTTCTGATTTATTAAGGCGTATTCCGAAGACAGCAGCCGTTTCTACTTTAATATAAGCTCTTTTGTAATATTTGTCTGTCACGACAATCATTGCTTCAGCATTATTATCTGTTGGAAGTGCTGTGATTGTAATTACCTTACCATCGACAGTTGCTGTTGCCACTTCTTCATTAGAGGAAGTTACCTTATAATCTCCATTACCAGCCGTAATATTCACTATACGGCTATTTTCTTGCGCAATCTGCAATTCTGTTTCGTCTACTTTCAGTTCTACGGCATCAGCGGGAATTGTATTACCACCATTGTCGTCATCGTCGCTACAACTGGTAAACACCAGTGGCAGCGCTAATATTGATAGTATGAATAATATTTTTTTCATGTTTATTAATCTTTAGTTAATAATTACTCTTCGTTTACTCCTCTTCATCTTCTACAGGGACATCTGGATAGTCTTTTGCCCATACGCTTTGGTTCATCGTCAATGTACCTTCATATGAATAACGTGCGGAGCTGCCTTCTGACAAATCGTTATATTTATACTTCATAACAATTACAGTTTCTTCGTTGTACTTACGTAGATCAGTGGTGTTTTTGGTATATTTACGCGTGATACTGACGGGTTCTGCTTCTAGATTTAACGCACTGTTTTTTGTACTTAATGTAATTTTCTTATTTGTTTCGTCATACGTTAATTCAACGATATATTGTTTGAAGTCAATACTATTATCGCGCGTTACATTACCTACGTACATATAACATTTATCTCTAGAAATCGCATACAATGTTTTACCATTAGCCGAAGTTGTGTAACTGGTACCTTCTTCTTTTATAGTGCCATATCCAGCAAAGTTTCCAGAAAAATGATTCTTAAAAGCAATGTGATATAATGCCTTAGAATATTTATTTGGACCGATAGGCTCACCAATAGAAGATGTGATTTTCAGAGGCAATACGTAGTCATCATACAAATCTTCAATTAGGGAAAGGTCTATTGTACAATACCCACTTGTGTTTAGATCGCCTTTTTTAATTGTGAATGTATTTTTATTTAAAGTAAAACTTTCCTCGGGTAACTGTTGGTAGTATTTACTTTTTTCATTCTTATATTTCTCCCAGTTATAGGCATCTAATGTATCAGCATCAAAACCAACTTTGATTTGAATTTCTTTATCATTGCCGGAAGTTCCGTTTATTCCAAAATATAGAGGTAATATAGCTGTATTATCCTCTTTAATATTCAAGGTTGTTTCTTGCCATCCACTTAGTTTCAGGTTAGTGAACTTTGTGAATAATTCGTTATCTAACTCGTCTACACAAGAAGAAAACGCCAATAAAAGCAAGGAGATAAGACTTATATTTTTAATCTGTTTCATATTCATGACTTAATTATATTGTTATCACCATCCTGGATTTTGGGTCATATTTACATTTCGCTTCAGTTCTTCGGTCGGTATAGGGAAGAAATACATTTTTTGTTCAAAGTTTTTAGGCATTGAAGTAATGGCTGTAGGTACATAATATAATTGTATCTTATCTTCATCATAACTGATGTTGATATTACAACCCATTAATGGCATATTTTCTTCTACCATAGCATCTTTCCATCTACGATTGTCAAGGAAACGGAAAGCATTTTCACCAAGAAATTCTATTTGGCGTTCTCTTTTTATCCTAGTACGGAGTTCACCTTGATCAGCATATATATCATCCTTAAAATCTGGTAAACCGGCACGAAAACGGATTTGTTTTAAAGCATATCTCATTTCCTCGATATCACGTGAAATGGTCGCGCTATTTCCATTGTAGGTTACTACATTGTGTGTGGTAGTCAGCTCGTTAAGCGCTTCTGCATAAATCAGTAGTACTTCGGCATAACGCATTGAAGGTTCTGTCTTGCTTACCACATATCCTCCAGTCGTTAATGCATCTTCTGGATTATAGAATTTTTTGAATCCAATACCACTTAAAGGGAGATCTTCTTTGAATCCTAATTTTCCGTCGTTCTCATTTTTGTAGTAGAAAAGTTGTTGTCTTCTATATTTACTTTCATTTGCACTTTCGCATTCCCAAATAGAACCATTGTATGCAATAGATGCATAGAATCTGGGCTCTCGGTTAGCATATTGTAATGAAACTTTTGCTGGTAAAAATGAATATTCTGTAGCGCTAGTTGTAAACCCTTTTTCTTGGTAATAGCCGTCAGCTTGTCCTTCTTGGATCGTACGTCCGTCATTCATATAATAGGCATCTACCATTTTTTTGGAAACACCAATTTTATTACCTCCATTTAAGGTTCGTGGTATACAAGATTCCACTAATCCTCTAATAGTGCTATGTCCTTCATTGGTACGGGTGAAAATCAATTCATCATTTTTAGAACCAAGGATTGTTCCATCAAAAATTGATTTATACGATTCATATGGGTCGACGTCAGCCCAGCCGTAAGGAAATTCTTTATCAGAATATTCTGCATGATGTGGAGGCATTATAGTTGTTGCTGACGGCTTTATGATATTTAATGCGTATTGGTTTAATTCCATTACGTCTTTGGCTGCAGCAGCGGCTCGTGCCCATTTCCCTTCATCATAAGTTTGGTTAATTAATTGATTTCCTACGTTATCTTTCATGTTGAATAAGTCCGTATTTCCATTGAATAATGGACTTGCTGCATACAGAAGTACTCGTGCACGTAAAGTCAGAGCAGCTCCTTTGGTAGGGTGTCCCATGTTATTAATGGTACGTCTTACTGGTAGGTTTACAGCTGCAAGCTCCAAATCTTCGTTAATAAAGTTAATGATATCATCGAATTTGGAACGTGGCAATGAAAGTGTTTCATATGAAAGGTTCACATCTAACCCTTCTTTAGGGATTAAGGGAATAGGACCATATCTACGAAGTAAAGACCAATAAGCATAAGCGCGTAGAAAATGTGCTTGTGCCGTATAATCAGAGACTTCTGTGAGTGTTAGTTCAGGACATCTGCCAACATTATCAATGAATGTCGAAGCTTTACGTACAGTCTCGTATACTTTATACATTGTACCGGCTGCACCACGACCATCCATATTATCTAATGGGTCGTCAGCACTGTAATTACCATTCTGCATTGCCTTTTCATCTGGATTAATCAGGTCATCAGATCCCCAGCGATAACGCTCTTTAAACTCTGCCATAAAATTCATTCCTTCATAGGCATTAGCCAACCATCCATCTACGTAAATTTTCTTTGCAAATGCCGAATCCAGAGAAAGTTGATCGTAGAAATATTTATCTACATTAAGATAATCGGCACATGAACTAAGCATAAAGATTGACCCTATTGCTATTATGTTGAATATTAATTTTTTCATATTTAATATTTTGTTAGAATTCAACTTGAACTGAGAATGAGTATGTCCGGCTAATTGGATAATTAGAACCGCTCTCATTATTACCTTCCGGATCCCACCATTTAAATGGACTCCAAGTGTAGAGATTTTCTCCAACAAAGCCTAGACGTATATTTCTCATATACACTTTGCGAGCAAACGTTTTGGGAAGATCATAATTGACTTCCACATTTTTTAAGCGTAAGTAACGTCCGTTTTTCATCCAGAAAGTAGATTTACGATTGTTGTTTGCATTATTTCCCCAAGTTAAACGTGGCCATTCTGCATTTGGATTTTCTGTATCAGCTGTACCAGAGACTTCTCTTGGACTCCAACGGTTCCCCTCTACCATTTCTTGAAGAATGTTACCTGTCATTCCGTTATGGAATGCATGAGGTCCGTTTCCACCCACAAACCAGTCACGTCTACCAGATCCCTGAAACAATACATTAACATAAAGATTTTTCCATTGGAAACTTGCGCCCATACCATATTGTAATCCTGGCATTTCTCTATATCCTAATGGTACATAATCATCATCTGTAATAACACCGTCACCATTTACATCTTTGTATTTGATATCTCCAGGTAAAATGGGGCGTCCATCTGTTGCTAATCCTGTTTGTGATGGGCTGCAATCTATATCTTCTTGATCTTTAAATAATCCAAGCCCAATCAAACCACGTGTCTGATTGAGACGGAATCCTTTATCCATTTTATACCAGAGTTCGTTAGCTGCTTCATCACGATCTACAATTTCATTATTTTGGTAAGTCATGTTGGCACGTAATGTGATATCTACTTGTCCGATTCGTTGTAAGAAAGCAATGTTACCATCCCATCCTGTGGCTTTCATACGTCCAACATTTGCCATTGGAGTTTGATCGGCCAAACCTGTAGATAATGGCATATGATTACGTTTCATGAAAATATCATCGCGTACGTCTTTATAGATATCGACCGTACCTGTTATTTTACTATTAAAAAGGTTAAAGTCAATACCTATATTGTATTTTTTGGCAGTTTCCCAGGTTAGTTTTGGAGTACCAACCGTTGTTATACGGTATCCTTGTATCCCGTGAGAACCGAATTCTCCCCAGTTATAACCACTGGTCGTTCCTATTAAAGAAATGTAGGGAAAACGTTGCCCACCGATATTATCATTACCTACTAAACCATAAGAACCTCTAATTTTGAGCATTTCTAGCCATGGCGCAATTCTTTTAACGAAAGGTTCTTCAGAAATAATCCATCCAGCAGAATAGGAAGGGAAAAAACCAAATTGTTTGCCATCCTCAAAATTCTCAGATCCTGTGTATCCCCAATTGAACTCCACCAAGTATCTGTCGCGGAATGCGTAAGTAAAACTTCCTGAATAGGCCAGATTGCGGCGAGGTATAGAAGCGATAATATCACCTTCATTGGCAAGTCTGGTATCTGCATTTTGTTCTTGATAAATCATGGCATAAGCTCCTACGCGATGAATGTCTGCAAATAACCGAGTGTATTTTAAATTGGCACGTAAATAATTACGTTTCCAGCCTTCGGTCGACACAGTTTGAGTCATCGTCTGTGGATTAGATGTCCTACGAAGAATTAGCAGACCTTTCTGATCGCGATAGTTTTGAGCTACCCACAATTCCGGTAATTTACGGCGATTGGTAGTATTTGAATTTTGTGTATCAAATGCATAAGTACCTTCAAATATCAACCCTCTAGTAATAAAATTTAGTTCTTGCTGTAAAGTAACATTTAATTCTGCTTTATTTTCCCATATGGTCCTATATCCTGTTTGAGTTAATTGGATTTCAGGTGTCAATCGACCATTAACATGGGGCCACTCTCCAGTTGAATATTTACGTGGAGAACTCAAAGGAGTAAACTCTGAAAATGAGCCCCAGATATTGTCTCCTTCTGCACCTGGTTGTGTACGGTCAACTAACCATCCACCTACTCCAATTTTTACTAAAGTGGTTTTAGTTAGATTCATATCTACATTTGCACGATAATTGTATCGCTTGTAGGTGGAGTTGGTATTATATTTATTTTCTGAACTTTGAGTCTTATAAATACCATTTTCATCATAATATTGTCCAGATACATAGTATCTAACATTATCACCTCCTCCTGAAAAACTGATTTCTGCTTTGTATTGTGGGCTTCCTTTTTTAAGCATAAGGTCTTGCCAGTTTATATTAGGATACAAATCAGGATCTAGTCCGTTACGGATAATATTGAGTTCCTCAGGGGTATATTGGGGACTCTCATAACGTCCTGTTTTGGCTTCATTTGCCAATGTTGCCCAATCATATGCATTGGCAAACTGTGGCATACGTCCTGTTTGATTATAACCATAAGTAAAACGAGCCCTGATATTAATTTTACCTGGTTCACCTCGTTTGGTGGTAATTAATACAACACCATTTGCTCCTTTGGAACCATAGAGAGCGGTAGCAGATGCATCTTTCAGAATAGAGAAAGACTCAATATCTTGTACCGGAATTTCATTCATGCTTCGCTCTACTCCATCTACCAATACAAGTGCTCCACTACCGCTACCAAATGTACTAATACCCCGAATCCAAAACTCAGACATATTTTCGCCCGGTTCACCTGAACTTTGAACAGCAATGATACCAGGAACAACACCTGCTAAAGAGTTTGTAAGGTTTCCTGAAGGAGATGCTAATTGCTTAATATCTACAGATGTATAAGCACCGGTTAAAGTCTTTTTTGTTTGTGTACCACTAGCCGTAATTACAACTTCATCGATTTTTTTAGTACTTTCAGTCAATTTGATATCTACATTCGAGATATCTTTGATTTTCACAACAGGGAGCTCGACTGGCTCATAGCCTAGGAATGAAATGACCAAAATATCAAATTGAGTAACCTTTAGTTTGAATTTTCCATCTATATCGGATGTTACTCCCAATCCTGGTTGCCCTTTGGCAATAATAGAGGCTCCAATGACTGGGCCTATTTCATCTCTTACAATACCTTTTACTTCAATCGTATTGTTTTGTCTCACCTGCTGGGCAAAGCTTGAAATTTGTGTACCCAGTAAGAGCAGTAACATAAAAATTGCCCGCTGTATGTTATTCATAAAGTATTATAATTATGTGTTTATTTTTCATATTATTTATTCTACTACAACTCGACGTATACAGTGATTATCTCGGTCGGCAACATACATTGCACCATCACTCAAAAATACGACAGCTTCAGGACCACGGAAACGGGCACGGTCAGGAGTACCATCTTTATAACCTGATTCGGTACCTTTACCGGCATATAGTGAAACTTCACCTTGTGGAGTAATTTTGCGGATGCAATGATTGTCTTTGTCCGGGACAAATAGATTTCCATCTTCGTCAAGAGCAGGTTGTCCTGGCCAATTAAAGCGTGCCCCTGTTCCAACTCCGTTGGCATACCCAGATTCTCCCCAAAGTCCTGCAAACATTTCTGGAACACCAAATGTACGAGTTTCTGTGTCATAATTAATTTTATAGATACAATGTCTATTACGTATTACAACATAAAGCGTTGAACCATCTTGTGAGAATAACATTCTCATCTCCACATTTGAACTTCCACTGATACGGAAGAGTTGTTCGTATGGTTTATCTTCTTGCGTTGCAGTTTTACCGGTACCAGTATATCGATAAATATATCCGTCTGTTTGGCTATCAAAGAAAATTTCTCCAGTTTTCGGGTTTACTGCAATTCCTTGTGTTTGTGCACCTTTCATATAAACGAAAGGTTTAGTATCAACAAATCCTCCGGCACGTGTACAATAGAGGATATTAACATCTGTTGTTACCTCATTACTGGATTTATTGGTTATATAAAGAGTATCTTCGTTTGGGCTGAATGCCAAACAAGTCGGTGATTGGAACGGTCCTGCTGAACACTGAACTAATGTTTCTATTAAGTCTTCACGTGCGCGGCGTAAAGCTCCGTTCTTATCCGTTCCACGACCTTCGTCAATAAAGTACATTGCATCATCTTTATCGGCAAGAAGAAACCAAGGGCGTTGTAAACGTGCTTCTCCGTAATCACCGTCTATACGTCCGTTTTCTTGGTCTTTACCTGCTAAAGTCGTTACGTTACGTTTAAATTTGTAGCGGAATGGTTTATCCAATGCATATTCTTCTACATTGTCTCCTTGTCCTACATATAAGCGCACATAGCCGGTATCTGCACGAGCAGGGACTACTACGTAAATGTAATCATTCTTTATACCAACAATTTTAGCTTTCTTATCATTGACAGTAACATATAAATAGTTACTGTCTGTACCAAAATTCTGCCCTTTCAATACAAGCTGAGTTCCAACACCACCACTGTCTGGGCTGAATGACTCTAGAATAATTGGTTTACTGAAATCCGGTGGCGTACTTTGGACACTGGAAATGATAGGAGGAAGGTCACTGTTATTGCATCCACTAATAATAGATAGTGCAACGATTAGAAATAGCGGAATGCTAATTCCTAATCTCAAACTTGTTTTTCTATTAAATTTCATAAGTAATAGATTAGAGAATGAATTTAATAATTAATTAGATAATGGTTAATTGGAAAACTGACTACACTTATTTATTCATAAATATAGTTGCCGGGAGATAATTTAATACATAGCTTTTCATTGTTTTTAATATTTAAAGATATAACAATTGGTTTTATACTAATAAGTATTCTTTAGTAGGATGATAATCTTCCTAAAGGAGGGTAGTGTGTTTTTATGCTTTGTTCTTCATTAATTAGTGTCTTATTTTAGTATTAGTTATTATTAAATAAGGTTTTATTCTGTCTTATTAACGATTTTGCGAAAATATAATAATTAGATGGTTTTTAAAAGGATTATCTCAGATTAATTTTTTTATGGCACCTATATTAACTGATTTGTCTCTAATATTAACTGATTTGTCTCTAATATTAACTTTGCGTCTTGTTTACTATCGTTATTTCTTGATGTTTTTTTGAACTTTACTTCATTGATAATAATCGGAAATACATCGATGATATAGAGAAATCAATGACTCATGCATGGAAGAGCAATTACCATCAGGCCAACAATCTCTTGAATGATGATGATTTGCGCGGAGGAACAACGGAGAATAGTTGGGAAATTCTGATGCAATAGAGTTTCACCTTTTCGGATATATCGGAAGATATGTATAAGAGTCGTAAGTATTGTCAGACTATGGCAGTTAATGATTAATATATCTTTGCTCTTTACATTGATCTGCCCATGAAGTATTTTTTACCTCCGTATAGTAGCAAGGTTATTCATGTCTTTTCATGGGATGGAGAGCTGGCTTATAAAATATAGGTTGATAAGCCAATCAAAGAGATGACTTTAGATACGCCTAATCACACTCTTTACATCATGGATGTGGAAGGAATTCTTTATACTTATGATATCTCGGAAGTCCAATAAAAGATGTATAAAAAGCCATCCCCGGAATAGACAAAGTAGGGATGGCTTTTTTGTAGTGTGCTTACTATTATTCGGCAAACTTAATTCCTGCACGTTTTGGGTGAGGTTATTCCTTGGCAGGCTCAGCTGTTGTGCTGTCTTTGGCTACAGTGTCTGTGACTACTGTGTCATTAACAACAACGATTGCTTTCACTTCTGTTGGGGCTTTCACAGCTTTTTCAGAGTTACTCTGAGCCTTCGCAAGGAATGAACCACCACAAACAAACATAAACATTGCTACTACTAATACTAATTTTTTCATAATCGTTTGCTTTAAAGATGATTAGACATATGTTTTTAATTCTCTTCTTTTGCGTTAAGGAATCGGTTGTATCGTTTTACATTACGTTCTAATAAATTTCAAAGTATGTGCCAAAAGGAGAAAGATAGGGTAATAGGTTGATATATAGTGAAATAAAATAAATGAAGAAATACGGTATTGTGGAAACGTTTGTAGAATATGTGGAAAATGTGGATGGGGAGTGTGGAATTATTCCACACTCCCCATCCACTTAAATATATTTTAATAGAGTTAGTTTACTTTATCCGGCCACGGACAAGGTTTGCCTGTAGCTTTGAAAGTAGGACGTTGTCCTCCGACTTTTCTCAAATAACTGCCTAATTCTTTAGAAAGTCGTTTTACTATATCAGGGTGTTGGGTACTGAGATCATTGTTCTCGCTTATGTCATTTGGAATATTGAATAATTCTTTTTTTCCGGTAGTATAGTAATAAATCAATTTCCAATCACCATTGCGGATGGCACAGTTGAAGTTGATTCCCGGTCCGTCATTTCCCCAGTTATTAGGCATATTCCAGAAGAGACTACGTCCCTTGGAAGGATTACCTGTTTGTTTTAATAAAGGAAGGAAACTAACCCCGTCTATAGGTTGTATCGTTTGATATTTCTTAATACCCGCCATTTCGAGTATTGTAGGATAAAAATCTTCTATCAAAAGATAATTATTGCATCTGCTGTTGGGAGCTACTACTCCCGGCCAACTGACAATCATTGGCTCACGGATGCCTCCTTCATAAACAGAACCTTTGCCACTATTTAATGGATAGTTCTGGGTATGTAACTTACCGTCGCGCCATCCGGATTCAGAGGCAAGCCCACCATTGTCACTCATAAAAACAATAATGGTGTTATCGGCTTCACCGTTTTTGTCCAGCCAGTCCATCAGATCCCCCAGACTTTTATCCATTCCTTCGATTAAGGTGGCATAAGCAGCTTCGTGGTCGGTCATTCCTTTTTTCTTGTATTTGTCATAAAAACGGATGTCTTTGTCCAATGGGACGTGAATAGCATAATGTGACATATACAGATAAAATGGTTGGTGGTATTTTTTTGCTTTATCCAAAGCTTTCACAGCCTCTAAGGTCAGTGCTTCAGTGACAAAGGTATCTGTGCCCCAATATTTCTCGAGTCCGGGGACAGCCATAGGTGATACAGGCTTTCCGTCTTTTGTGTGCCCGTAATTTTCTTCTCCAAGATAACTGGCAAGTCCTCCTGCTGCATGACCGGAGATATTTACTTCGAATCCCCAATGGTACGGATCTTCTCCCGGAGTATCTATGGCTCCAAAATGTGCTTTTCCGCAGTGAATGGTATGATAGCCGTTGTTTTTGAGTAGTTGTACAAAAGAAGTTCCAACGAATGTATTATTTGTGCCGGGCACTTGACTGATTCCATTGTAATTCCAGTCGGGTATCTGCAATAGGCTATCTTTACGGTCTGTCATCCGATCCTTTTGAAGTGTCCAATTGGTGACACGGTGGCGGGCAGCATTCGTTCCTGTAATGAGGCTACATCTTGAAGGAGAGCTTATACTGCTGGCATAAGCTTGAGTGAACATCATTCCTTTTTTGGCAAGACGTTCCATATTAGATGTCTCGTATAACTCATTGTAGTGTGTTTTTTCATTCCAGAAAGGTAGTGATGTGTCCTGCCAACCCATATCGTCCACCATAAAAAGAATAATGTTGGGACGTTTATCTGTACGAACTGTTTGCAAATCTTTTTGTGCCTGTAAATGAGTGGCTATTAATGGTATAAATGCAAGAGGAAATAGCGTTTTCGGGTTCATTAGAATGTTTTTTTAAGGTTGTAGGTTTCACTTGCTATAGATCAATATTATATAGCTTTAATTTATTATATAATGTTTTTCGATCTATGTTTAATAACTGTGCGGCTTTACTCTTGTTATTCCCGGTTTGTCGTAGTGCTTCCAAAATATGTTCTTTCTCAGATTCCTCGTTCTTCAGAGCCATGCTTGTGGTACTTGTTGCAGGAACTTCTAATAGCTCTGTTCCTAGTTCGGCAGATGTAATAAAACTACCTTGCGCTAACAGAGTGGCACGTTTTACAATATTCTTCATCTGACGTAGATTGCCCGGCCAATGGTAATCCATTAATAGCCTGGATGCTTTAGCGTCAAATCCGATCAGATGCTTTTCTAATTCTTTGTTAGCTTGATCAAGGAAAAAGTTAGCGAACAATAAGATATCTTCTTTACGATCTTTCAAGTCCGGCATTCGTAAAGTAAACTCATTGATCCGGTGATAAAGATCCTCCCGGAAAGTTCCTTTCTCAATAGCTTGTTCCAGGTTTTCATTAGTAGCCGACACAAGACGGATATCTACTGTTATTTCCTGAGTAGAGCCGACAGGACGCACTTTTCGTTCCTGTAAGGCGCGGAGAAGTTGTATTTGTACTTCATAACTGAGATTTCCAATTTCATCTAAAAAGATAGTACCGCCGTTTGCTGCGACAAAAGCACCGGTTTTATCATTCAGTGCGCCTGTAAAAGAGCCTTTTACATGACCGAAAAATTCGGAAGCAGCTAACTCTTTAGGAATTGAACCGCAATCTACCGCAATAAATGGTTTATCGTCTCGTTTGCTAAGTTGGTGGATACGATGAGCCACATATTCTTTTCCGGTTCCACTGGAGCCATTGATAAGTACTGACATATTTGTAGGAGCTACCAGACTTACATAGTTATATAGCTGTTTGGCAGCGTCACTTTCTCCTTCCAGATAGGCACGACGAGTTTCCTCTGTCTCTTTTACAGTGTCTTTTTTAGAAGAAAATTTGGTAGCAGAAGTTACAGTACTTTTTTCTTCTTGTAATGCCTCAGATATTTTTTTTAGTAACTCTTCCGGATTGACAGGTTTAGCAACATAATCCCGTGCACCGAGTTTCATTGCCTGTACGGCAGACTGAATGTCTGCATAGCCGGTCATAATGATTAAAGGAATATTCTTATCCTGTTCTTTCATCCATTTCAGGAGATCGATACCATCTTGGTCGGGCAGACGTAAATCTGATAAAATCAAGTCTGTAGCCTCGCTTTCAATATGCTTGCGTGCACGTGCAATATTACTCACTGACGATACTTCAAATCCTTTTTTGCCTAACCAGGTTTTTAGCATCATCCCAAAAGTGATATCATCTTCGACAATTAATATAGATTTCATCATATCAGGTTTTTCCTCTTTTATGAGGTACAAAGGTAAGAGGATTTAAGTGAAAGTAGTATATTTGCAAACTTAAATTAAATAAAAGTGTTATGAGGAAGATTATATTGATGCTATTAACGATATCGTTTTTCGGGCTTGTAGCTTGTAAAACAGGAAATAAAAAAGGAGGAAATATGAATAATGAAACGTTGGTAAAGATTGAAACAACTTTGGGTGATATCAAAGTTAAGTTGTATAATGAAACACCCAAGCATCGGGATAATTTCATCAAATTGGCAGAAGAGGGAGTTTATGATGGAACATTATTTCATCGGGTAATCAAAGATTTTATGGTTCAGGCAGGTGATCCGGATTCCAAGAATGCACCCAAAGGGAAGTCACTGGGAACAGGAGATGTCGGTTATACTATTCCGGCAGAATTTGTATATCCTAAGTATTTCCACAAGAAAGGAGCTTTATCTGCTGCACGTCAGGGAGACAATGTGAATCCGAAGAAAGAGTCGTCCGGTTGTCAGTTTTATATTGTGACTGGTAAGGTATTCAATGATTCCACATTATTAAATATGGAAAGTCAGATGAATGAAAATAAGATCAATGTTATTTTCAATACGTTGGCACAGAAACAGATGAAAGAAATCTATAAGATGCGTAAAGCAAATGATGAAGATGGGCTTTATGCGTTGCAAGAGAAGCTGTATGCCGAAGCCCAGGAAATGGCGGCTAAGGAACCGGAATTTCATTTTACTCCCGAACAGATAGCTGCATATACCACAGTAGGAGGAACGCCTCATTTGGATGGAGAATATACCGTATTCGGGGAAGTGATAGAAGGAATGGATATAGTAGACAAGATTCAGCAGGTGAAAACGGATCGTAGCGATCGTCCTGAAGATGATGTGAAAATTATAAAAGTGGAAGTAGAATAAATGAAAATCAACAGGCATATTCTAGATAACGGGTTACGCTTAGTACATTCTCAGGATGAAAGTACGCAGATGGTAGCTATCAATATATTATATAATGTGGGAGCCCGTGACGAGGATCCCGAACATACGGGTTTTGCTCATCTGTTTGAGCATTTGATGTTTGGCGGTTCGGTTAATATTCCCAATTATGATATGCCACTTCAGTTGGCGGGTGGCGAGAATAATGCCTGGACAAATAATGACATTACCAATTACTACCTCACTGTGCCCCGGCAAAATGTAGAAACCGGCTTTTGGTTGGAATCCGACCGTATGTTGAGTTTGGACTTCAGCGAACGGAGTCTGGAAGTACAGCGAGGAGTGGTAATGGAAGAATTCAAGCAACGTTGTTTGAATCAACCTTATGGAGATGTGGGGCATATCTTACGTCCTTTGGCTTATCAGACTCATCCCTATCAATGGCCTACTATCGGGAAAGATCTGTCACACATTGCTAATGCTACTTTAGAAGAGGTGAAAGATTTTTTCTTCCGTTTCTATGCTCCGAACAATGCTGTATTGGCGGTGACGGGTAATATTTCTTTTGAAGAGGCGGTGGCATTGACGGAGAAATGGTTTGGTCCTATTCCTCATCGGGAAGTACCGGTGAGAAACCTGGCACAGGAACCGGAACAAACGGAAGAACGCCGATTGACGGTGGAACGTAATGTACCTCTTGATTCTTTATTTATGGCGTATCATATGTGCGACCATTATTCTTCAGACTATTATGCATTCGATATTTTATCTGATATATTAAGCAATGGACGTTCCAGTCGGTTGAATCAACGTCTTGTGCAAGAGAAACAACTCTTCTCGAGTATCGATGCATATATTGCCGGCAGCGTGGATGCAGGTTTGTTTCATATTTGTGGAAAACCATCTGCTGGTGTATCTTTAGAGCAAGCCGAAGCGGCTGTGAGAGAAGAACTGAAACTTCTGCAACAAGAAACAGTTGATGCACAGGAACTTGAAAAAGTAAAGAATAAATTTGAATCTACTCAGATATTCGGGAATATCAATTATCTTAATGTAGCAACCAATCTTGCCTGGTTCGAATTGTTGGGTCGGGCAGAAGATATGGAGTCTGATGTAGATCGTTATCGCAGTGTAACTGCAAAGCAGTTGCAGGATGTAGCCCGATCAGCTTTCCGGAAAGAAAACGGGGTTATATTGTATTATAAAAAACAAGGCGTTTAAAACAATGTTCTATAAAACATACAAAGAACACTATAAAGCATTAATTTATCTCGGATTGCCAATTGTGATCGGGCAAATCGGAGTAATTGTATTAGGCTTTGCCGATACGTTAATGATTGGACATCATAGTACCATAGAGTTGGGAGCAGCTTCTTTTGTCAATAATGTGTTCAATCTGGTTATTATTTTTAGTACGGGCTTTTCATATGGATTAACACCCATTGTAGGTGGATTATATGGTACTCATCAGTTTGCTCCTGCCGGGCAAGCTTTGCGTTGTAGCTTGTTGGCAAATTTATTAATAGCTATTTTGCTGACCGTATGTATGAGTGTCCTTTATCTGAACCTGGAAAATCTCGGCCAGCCGGAAGAACTGATTCCCTTGATCAGACCCTATTATCTAGTTTTGCTAGCTTCATTAATTTTCGTTATGCTTTTCAATGGATTCAAGCAATTTACCGACGGTATTACTGATACCAAAACTGCTATGTGGATATTGTTGGGAGGAAATGTTTTAAATATCATAGGCAACTATATTCTGATTTATGGAAAGTTTGGTTTACCGGAGTTAGGTTTGTTGGGGGCAGGTATCAGTACATTGTTTTCCCGCATTATGATGGTGGTAGTTTTTGTTGCCGTCTTTTTACGCAGTCGGCGTTTTATCCGTTATAAAATAGGTTTCTACCGTTTGGGGTGGTCCCGTCCAATATTGGGCCGTCTAAATGGTCTAGGTTGGCCCATTGCCTTACAGATGGGAATGGAAACAGCTTCATTTAGTCTGAGTGCGATCATGATTGGTTGGTTGGGAGTTATTGCTTTGGCATCTCATCAGGTTATGTTGGCTATTTCACAGTTTACTTTCATGATGTATTATGGGATGGGAGCTGCCGTAGCAGTACGTGTCAGCAATTTCAAAGGACAGAATGATATCCTTAATGTGCGACGTTCAGCTTATGCCGGTTTCCATGTGATGATGGCTATGGGTTTTGTATTATCATTAATTGTGTTCCTTTGTCGTAATTACTTGGGGGGGTGGTTTACTGATAGTCCGGAAGTTGCAGCTATGGTGACATCCCTTATCTTTCCTTTTTTGGTATACCAATTCGGTGACGGCTTGCAAATATCCTTTGCCAATGCATTGCGCGGAATCTCTGATGTGAAGCCGATGATGTTTATCGCCTTTGTTGCCTACTTTTTGATTTCAATCCCTGTTGGTTATTTCTGTGGTTTTATTATGAATTGGGGAATTGTAGGTGTCTGGATGGCGTTTCCTTTTGGACTGACTAGTGCAGGTCTTATGTTATGGTTACGTTTCCGTCAAAAGACGAAAACTCTGGTTACGAATTCATAAATCTTATTTCTTATGTCTTCTTTCCGTTTTACGAAGCTGAAAATTACCGTTGGATATACTTTATTGTTGGCGATTCTTCTGTTCTCTCTGGTTTTTGTGCATCACGAGATGGAAAAGCTATCGGCTGCCGACGATCAGCAGAATCTAAAGACAGATAGCTTAATGTCTCTTCTCCATGAGAAAGATCAGAATACAATTCAGATGTTGCGGATATTGAGCGAGGCAAATGATAACCTACTTTCTACCTCGGAGATTCAAGAAATTATTTCGGAACAAGATTCTGTGATCGCCGTGCAGCGTGTGCAGCACCGGGTAATTACAAAACGTGATTCTTTATTGACCACTCCGAAAAAGAAAGGATTCTTTAAGCGTCTGGCTGAGGTCTTTGCTCCTTCTAAACAAGATAGTGCCGTATTAGTTAATACATCCCTGGAAGTTGCAACTGATACTGTTTTGGAACCAACCGCCTCCGCATCGGATTCTCTTCAGCAGAAAATTCGAATGGCAAACGAGGAGAAACGTTTACAACGGAAAAAGAGTATTCGGAGGACGAGTACCAAGTATCAGCGGATGAACAATCAATTGACCGCAAGAATGGATAGCCTCATTAAAGATTATGAGGCAGAAATGTCTATACGTGCCCGGCAAGATGCTGAATTGCAGCAAACTGTAAAAATGCGTTCTGCACGCATCATTGGGGGAATAGCTATTGGGGCAGTATTGCTATCCGGTTTTTTCCTGATAATAATTGGTCGCGATATTACCCGCAGTAATCGTTATCGGTTACAGTTGGAAGAGGCGAATAAGCGAGCGGAAGACTTGCTCGTGTCACGTGAAAAGCTAATGCTTGCCATAACTCATGATTTTAAAGCACCATTAGGATCTATTATGGGATATACTGAACTGTTGTCTCGGCTAACAGAAGATGAAAGGCAGCGTTTCTATTTGGACAACATGAAAGGCTCATCAGAACATCTGTTGAAGCTGGTTAGTGATTTGTTAGACTTTCACCGGCTTGATCTTAATAAGGCGGAAGTAAACCGTGTCGTATTCAATCCCGCGCAGATGTTTGAAGAGATACGTGTCAGTTTTGAACCCCTGACGGCAGCAAAAGGATTGGCACTGAAATGTAATATAGCTCCTGAATTAGCAGACAAATATATCAGTGATCCTTTACGCCTACGGCAAATTGTGAACAATCTTTTATCTAATGCCGTGAAGTTTACCCCAAAAGGGGGAATCACTTTATCAGTTTCTTATAACTCTTCAAAATTAACAATCGCTATTAAGGACACAGGAAAAGGAATGGCGCCCGGAGATCGGGAACGTATATTTCAAGAATTTACCCGTCTTCCCGGTGCTCAGGGAGAGGAAGGTTTTGGGCTGGGACTATCTATTGTGAACAAACTGGTTATCCTTCTTGAAGGAACAATTAATGTAAAGAGTACATTGGGAGAAGGAAGTTGTTTTACGGTAATCTTGCCAATTTACCCGGTGGGTAGATCAGTGATCGAAGATAAGACAACGAAACTGACAGATAAGCAGCCTGCAAATATGGAAACTGTTACTCCGGGAAAGACTTTGCGAGTTCTACTTATAGATGATGATAAGATACAATTGAATCTGACTGCTGCAATGCTGGCACAGTCACAGATTGAAACAGTATGTTGTGAGCAATTAGAAGAACTGATAGAACAACTTCGTTCTTCTGAATTTGATGTGCTACTGACTGATATACAGATGCCTGCTATTAATGGATTCGACTTGGTGAAACTATTACGTGCATCTAATATCCCTCAGGCACGAACTATTCCGGTAATTGCTGTTACAGCACGTAGTGAAATGGGTGAGGAGGCTTTGCATGAACATGGGTTTGCCGGTTGTTTACATAAGCCTTTTACTATCAAGGAACTGTTCTCTGTCGTATATGGAAAACGAGTAACATTAGAAAAAGAAAAGCTTATAAATAATAAAATAAATGCTCAATCAGAGAGGAATGCTTCTCATAATGCTTCTGAAACGTCTTCTTTAAACTTTTCGGCATTGACTGCTTTTTCCGAGGATGATCTCGAAGCGGCACAAAGTATAATCCGGAGTTTTATTGAAGAAACTGTAAAGAACTCAGCCCGGATGCAACAGGCTTTGGATGATAAACAGACGGATGGAATAGCCATTATAGCTCATAAAATTCTCCCTCTTTTTACTTTAATTGGTGCTTCCGAAGTGACTCCTAAGTTAAGTTGGTTGGAAGCTCGTCGTAGTGAAGAGTTCACAGAAGAAATACAGATAATAACACTTGAAGTACTAGACTTAATTCAAACAGTAATCCATTTTGCACAAAATTATAGTAATCGTAATTCTAGTTGATAGTCAAGTTTTGTCTTATAGCCAAACCTTTTTCCAAATTTAATTGTTTACTTTGTATCATCTTTATACACTGACACATCCTGCATGAAACGAAAATGGATAAGATGGGTGAGCTGGATACTGCTTACCCCCGTAATACTCTTTGCGATACTGATGGTATTGCTCTATATTCCTCCCGTACAGAATCTTTTACGTCGGGAGGTCACAGCATATGTATCAAAAGCCACCGGAATGGATATTCAGATTCAACGAATTGACCTACGCTTTCCTCTTAATTTATTGGTACGCGGCGTAGAAGTTATTCAGCAACCGGACACCTTATTGTCGTTGGAAAGTTTAAATGTACATGTACAGGCATTGCCTCTTTTAAAAGGTAAAGTAGAAGTAGATGATATTACTTTGAAACAGATGGTAGTTAATTCTGCCAATTTGATAAAAGGAATGAAGATTAAAGGCGTTTTAGGGCAATTTATGTTGGAAAGTCACGGTGTTGATTTATCCAATGAAATGGCAGTTATCAACCGGGCGGAACTTTCTGATACCCACGTACAATTGTTGATGAACGATACCACCTCTACTCCTAAAGATACTACATCTGCTTCACCAATAAATTGGAAAATAGACCTTCATCAACTGAAATTGAACAATATATCATTCAGTATGCAACTTCCATCCGATTCGATTAAAATGGCGGCTTATGTCGGAGAAGCAACAATTAATGAAGCTCATGGCAATTTGAAAAATAATTTTTATGGTTTAAAGCAGTTTCTGCTGTCAGGTGCTTCTGCCAGCTATGATAAAGGGAGTACAGAGGCGATGGAAGGTTTTGATGCTTCTCATATAGCAGTTCGTGATATTCGCATCGGATTGGATTCTCTATTGTATCAAGGTCGGGAGATGAATGCCGTGATTCGAGAGATTACAATGAATGAACGTTCAGGGTTGAGCATTACTTCATTGACCGGTCGGCTTTTTTCCAATGATTCTATAATCTCTGTCCCAAACTTGAGGTTGCTGACTCCACATTCTGAAATGAATTTGACGGCACAGACCTATTGGGAGTTGGTTAATATTCCTACTACAGGACGCCTGTCTGCCCGTTTCAATGCTTATATTGGCAAAGAAGATGTGTTTTTGTTTGCAGGAGGGTTGTCGGATCATTTTAAGAAAGCTTATCCTTTCCGTCCTCTCGTTGTTCGTGCTGGTACCGAAGGGAATCTGAAACAAATGCAGGTTTCCGGTTTTACGATTGACTTGCCGGGAGCTTTCTCTGCCAAGGGGGGGGGAACTATGGAAAACCTGATGGATAGCCTTACTCGTTCAGGAACAATAGGACTCGAAATGAAAACCGGTAATTTGAACTTTCTGACAGCTTTAACCGGGACCGCTCCAAACAGCACTTTTGTAATTCCTGATAGCATGAGTTTGTCATCTAAAGTCGATATAAGAGGACCGCAATATAAAGCCAATCTACATTTGAAGAACAAAGGAGGTACAATTGGTGCAAATGCTACTTTGAACACTTCGACCGAAGTATATGCAGCAGACTTGAAAGTAAATAATCTGCAACTTCAACATTTTCTGCCGAAGGACTCTCTGTATGAACTCTCTCTTTCTGCTAAAGCCAACGGGCGTGGATTGGATGTGAAATCCTATCGTTCTCATGCCAATCTGGATCTTACTATAGATCAGTTTCATTACGCTAAATATAAAGTCTCCGATATTCATTTGACAGGAAATATCAAGGGAGCACTAGCTACTGCTCATTTGACAAGTGACAATGTTCTGTTGAAGATGACAGCTGATGCTGAATATCATTTAGCACATAGTTACCCTGATGGAAAAGTGACAATGGATGTTACTCAATTGGATTTACATGAGTTAGGAATCGCTCCTAAACCCCTGAAGCGTCCGTTTACTTTTAACTTTACTGCTGAAGCTCGCAAGGATAGGGTATATACTCATCTGATAGCGGGAGATATGAAACTTAATTTAAGTGCACGTGCCGGCGTCTATCCGCTCATTCGTCAATCCACTCATTTTGTCAATGTACTTAGGAAACAAATTGATGAAAAGTCATTGAATCACGCTGAATTGCGAGAGGCTTTACCGTCGGCAATACTTTCTTTCTCGGCCGGACAGGAGAATCCGTTGGCGTATTTTCTGGCGACACGAAATATCTCGTATCAAGACGCTTCTTTGAAATTCGGTTCGGCACCTGATTGGGGAATCAATGGAAAGGCTTCCATTCATGCTTTGAAGATGGATACTTTGCAATTGGATACTGTCTTTTTTACAGTAGCGCAGGACACTACTTTGATGAAGTTTCATGGGGGTGTAATTAACGGACCGCAAAATCCGCAATTTTCTTTTTCTACTTCATTGACCGGAGAGATACGTGACAAAGATGCCGAATTATTAGTAGATTATAAGAATGTGCAAGGAGAAACCGGTGTTTTATTGGGAATAAATGCACGACCTTTGGGGGGAGGAAAAGGTAAGGGAGATGGAATTGCATTTACATTGATTCCTAAGGAGCCAATTATAGCATATCGGAAATTCCATTTTACAGAAAATCATAATTGGATTTATCTACATAAGAATATGCGGGTATACGCTAATGTGGATATGCTGGATAATGAAGGAATGGGCTTTCGTATTCATTCAATACAGGGAGATACGGTCTCTTTGCAAAATATCGATATAGAGGCACGAAAAATCCGGTTAGAAGAAATTAGTAGCGTATTACCTTATTTTCCCGAAATGACCGGACTGTTTTCTGCCGAAGCCCACTATATACAGACGGAAAAAGATCTTCAACTTTCTGCTGAAGCATCTATTGATGAATTGACTTATGAACGTCAGCGGATCGGTGATATTACTTTGGGAGCCACTTGGTTGCCCGGTGACCTCGGAAAGCAGTATCTGAATACTTATTTGAATCATGAAAAAGTAGAAGTATTGGTGGCAGATGGTCAGTTGATACCTACTCGTACGGGTAAAGATAGTCTTGAGATAAATGCTACATTAGAACATTTCCCATTACGTATTGCTAATGTCTTCATACCGGATAAAATGGCGACATTGGTAGGAGATATGGATGGTGATCTACATATTACGGGTAGTACTCAACAACCTTTGATAAATGGTGAATTGATTTTAGATAGTGTTACTGTTCTTTCTCGTCAATATGGTGCTAACTTTCTGTTTGATAACCGTCCTTTACAGCTGAAAAATAATCGCTTGGTATTTGATAAATTTGCCATTTATACTACTGGCAAAAATCCGTTTACAATTGACGGTTATGTAGACTTCCGTGAAATGAGCCGTCCGATAGCAAATCTGGATATGCTGGCAGAAAATTACACATTGTTGAATGCAAAACGTACTCGTGAAAGCCTGGTCTACGGAAAAGTTCTGGCTGATCTCAAAGCCACTGTAAGAGGGCCTTTGGATGGGCTGACGATGCGCGGAAATATAAACTTGTTAGGTAGTACAGATGTATCGTATGTGCTGACTGATTCACCACTGACAGTGCAAGACCGTTTGGGAAGTCTGGTAACCTTTACTTCATTTAGTGATACAACGACCGTAGTTCACCAAGAAGTACCTACGGTTTCTTTGGGTGGATTGGATATGATTATGATGGTAAATATCGATCCTTCTGTCCGTCTGCAAGTTGATCTGGATGCAAGTAGCGATGACCGTATCGAACTTGAAGGTGGTGGCGATCTTTCTCTTAAATATACTCCACAGGGTGACATGACGCTGACCGGACGCTATACACTGACAGGTGGTTTGATGAAATATGCTTTGCCCGTAATTGCTGCAAAGGAATTTGCGATAGATAATGGCAGTTATGTAGAATGGACCGGGAATCTGATGAATCCACTGTTGAACTTTAAAGCAACTGATCGTATCCGGGCTTCAGTATCTGAAGGTGATAATGGAGGGACACGAATGGTGAACTTTGATGTCTCTATTATTGTCAAGAATCGGTTGGATAATCTTTCTTTTGCTTTTGACGTATCAGCTCCTGAAGATGCGACCATACAAAATGAACTTACGGCTATGGGAGCAGAAGAACGTGGAAAGCAGGCGCTTTATATCATGGTTGCAAAGACCTACCTCGGCACAGGACCTATTGGAGGTGGTGGAGGAGGACTTGGTAATCTGAACATGGGTGCAGCTCTGAACTCTGTACTTAGCAGTCAGATTAATGCATTGATGGGTAATTTGAAGAATGCAAGTGTTTCTGTTGGTATTGAAGATCATAATGCCACGGATACTGGAGGAAAACGGACAGATTATAGTTTCCGTTATTCCCAGCGTTTTTTCAACAACCGTTTCCAGATTGTTATTGGTGGCAAAGTATCTACTGGTGAAAATGCAGCAAATGATGCAGAATCTTTTATCGATAATATTTCCTTTGAGTATCGTCTTGACAGAACCGGAACCCGTTACGTACGTTTGTTTTATGATAAGAATTATGAGAGCGTACTTGAAGGGGAAATTACTGAAACCGGAGTCGGTTTGGTACTCCGTAAGAAGTTGGACAAACTGGGTGAGTTGTTTATCTTTAAGAAAAAGAAGTGAGAATGAAACATAACTATATTGCAATATGGATTTGTGCCCTGTTCGGCGTCTATTCGTTGTTTAGCTGTTCGGTTACTAAAAATCTTCCTGAAGATGAGGTACTGTATACAGGACAGAAGACAATCGTATTGAATGATTCTAAAACCCGGGTAGGAGAGATGGCGATAACAGAAGTAGAGGCAGCACTTGACAAGGCTCCTAGTACTACAATGTTTGGTGGTATCTTGCGTATCCCTTTTAAAATGTGGATGTACAATGATTTTGTGAAGTATAAAAAAGGATTTGGTAAGTGGATGTTCAACCGTTTTGCTGCTAATCCACCGGTATTTATTTCTACTGCCAATCCGGAGGTACGTGTAAAAGCAGCAACCAATTTGCTTCACGATTACGGGTATTTTAATGGGAAAGTATTATATAAAACATTAGTAGATAAGAAAGACAGTCTGAAAGCTAGTATCCAATATACCGTGGATATGAAAAACCCTTACTACATTGATACGGTTTATTATCAGCGTTTCACACCTAAAACATTGCAGATTATGGACAAAGGACGCCGTGCATCTTATCTAACGTCCGGTGAGCAATTTAATGTAGTAGATCTTGACAATGAACGTACCCGTATCAGTAGCTTATTGCGTAATCGGGGATATTTTTATTTTCGCCCCGATTATATGACATATCAAGCAGATACAACTCTTGTTCCCGGAGGTCATATCAGTCTTCGGTTGATTCCTATTCCCGGATTGCCGGTGGCGGCCCAGCGTCCTTATTATGTAGGTAATGGTTCTGTTTACCTGTTTGGAAAGAACGGAGAGGTACCCAATGACAGTATGCAATATGAAAATCTGAATATCCATTTTTATGATAAACTGCATGTGCGTCCTAATATGCTTTACCGTTGGCTTAACTATCAGGCATTTGTACGTAACGAGAGGATGCGGGCTACTAACAGCACCAGGCTTTACAGTCAGTATCGTCAGGAACAGATCCAGGAAAAATTGAGCCAACTGGGTATATTCAGCTATCTTGATTTGCAATATGCTCCTCGTGACACAACTGCTGCTTGTGACACGTTGGATGTGACAGTACAGGCTACTTTCGCCAAACCTCTGGATGCCGAATTTGAGTTGAATGTAGTTACTAAAAGTAATGATCAGACGGGTCCTGGTGCTTCTTTTGGTGTCACTCGTAATAATGTATTCGGAGGAGGAGAAAGTTGGAATGTGAAGCTGAAAGGCTCTTATGAATGGCAGACTGGAGGAGGCGAAAAGAGTTCTCTGATGAATAGCTGGGAAATGGGAGCTTCTACGGCATTAACTTTTCCAAGAGTGCTTTTCCCGAATTTAGGGAAACGTGAATTTGACTTTCAGGCGAGTACTACTTTCCGTTTGTATGTTGATCAACTGAACCGTGCCAAATATTACAAACTGTTATCATTCGGAGGAAATGCTACTTATGATTTCCAACCGTCACGGACCAGCCGGCATAGTATTACTCCTTTTAAACTGACGTTTAATGTATTGCAACATCAGTCGGATGAGTTTCGCCAGATTGCTACTGCTAATCCTGCATTATATGTCAGTTTGCAAAATCAGTTTATTCCTGCGATGGAATATACTTATACCTATGATAATTCTTCTCTTCGTTGGGTCAAAAATCCTATTTGGTGGCAATCTACCATTACCTCTGCCGGAAATTTAACTTCAGTCATTTATCGTGCTTTTGGTAAACCTTTTGACGAAACTGGAAAAAATTTACTGGGAGCTCCTTTTGCACAATTTATGAAGTTGAATTCTGAATTGCGTCATCTTTGGAATATGGATAAAAATAATAAAATAGCCAGTCGCGTAGCACTGGGGGCTATTTTTACGTATGGCAATGCTACAGTAGCCCCTTACAGTGAGCAATTTTATGTTGGTGGCGCTAATAGTATCCGTGCATTTACGATACGTAGTATCGGACCGGGTGGATATCATCCCGCAGAAAGCCAGTATTCTTATCTGGACCAGACAGGCACATTCCGTTTCGAAGCTAATGTAGAATATCGCTTCCGTATCTTTAAGAGTATTTGGGGAGCCACTTTTCTGGATGCTGGAAATGTTTGGCTGCTTCGTAAAGATGAAGAGCGTGCAGACTCCCAGCTTCACCTGAAAACATTCCCCAAACAGATTGCATTAGGTACAGGAGTTGGTATACGCTATGATATGGATATTCTTGTATTTCGTCTTGATTTCGGTATTCCTCTGCACCTTCCCTATGATACTGACAGAAAAGGTTATTACAATGTCACCGGAACTTTCATGAAGAATCTAGGGATACATTTTGCTATTGGTTATCCGTTCTAATGAACCGTTTTTGTACGATAATGGCGAAGATTGAACGATAATTGTCCCTATCCATTCGTATATTTTTGTACATTTGCATCGAAAATTGATGCCGGTAGACATCACTAACCTTTTAATATTACACAAATTATGAAACCAACTTTATTCTTATTGGCAGCCGGTATGGGTAGCCGTTATGGTGGCTTGAAGCAATTAGACGGACTGGGTCCTAATGGCGAAACTATTATGGACTATTCTATTTATGATGCCATCAATGCCGGATTTGGCAAACTTGTATTTGTGATCCGCAAAGATTTTGAAAACGACTTCCGTGATAAAATTATTTCTAAATACGAAGGTCATATCCCTTGCGAACTGGTATTCCAGTCTATCAATGATCTTCCTAAAGGCTTCACTTGCCCGGCAGACCGTACCAAACCTTGGGGTACCAATCATGCAGTAATGATGGGCGCCGATGTGATTAAAGAACCGTTTGCTGTGATTAACTGTGATGACTTCTACGGACGTGATTCTTTTCAGGTAATGGGCAAATTCCTTTCAGCTCTTCCGGAAGGTTCAAAGAATGTTTATTCAATGGTAGGTTTCCGCGTGGGAAATACGTTGAGTGAAAGTGGTACTGTATCTCGTGGAATCTGCGGTACAGATTCTAACAACTTGCTGACTTCCGTAGTAGAACGTACTAAAATTCAACGCATCGACGGGGAAGTGAAATACATTGATGATAATGGTGAGTGGGTTGCTACTCCTGACACGACTCCGGTAAGTATGAATTTCTGGGGATTTACTCCTGATTATTTCCCATATAGTGAAGAATTTTTCAAAGCTTTCCTGAGTGATCCGAAAAATATGGAGAACTTGAAGAGTGAATTCTTTATTCCATTGATGGTGGATAAATTGATTAATGACGGAACTGCAACCGTAGAAGTACTCGATACAACTAGCAAATGGTTTGGTGTAACTTATCCGGAAGACCGTCAGAGCGTAGTTGATAAGATTCAGGCATTGGTAGATGCTGGAGAATATCCTGCTAAATTGTTCTAATAGCTTATAACTAGCTGAGAATCCATACGATACGGTGATGGAACTCTTGTGGATTTAAATATTTAGCGTAGATAATGCGAATACTAAGCACTTCTACGCTATTTTTATTTCTTTTTCTCCCTAATCTTATTATCTTTGTATACTAATGCCAATTCGGAGCACTATAGTTGAACGAAAAGATAACTATAGTGTTATTTTCGTTCAACTATAGTGTTCCGTAAAGTTTATTATAGTTAAACGAATTAGAATTAGTGAATTGATTACTTCCGGATAGGGAAGTAATTATTTAGAGATACCTATAAAAAATGTTAGTAAGTATGAGTATGCATTATGATCTTTATGAGACACCGGATATTCAAAAGACAGGAGAGGAACAGCCTCTTCATCCCCGGGTCGTTTTTAAGGGAACTATCGATCAAAATGAATTTCTAGATCGTGTCCATTTGTTTACAGGAATGAGCCGTAGTATGCTGTCGGGTGCTCTGCAATCTTTTCAAAATGAGTTGAGAGATTTACTTGCTGAAGGGTGGATTGTAGAGGTGGGAGATATGGGTTACTTTTCAGTATCCTTGCAAGGACCTCCTGTGATGAAAAAGAGCGATGTGCGGGCACAGTCCATTCAATTGAAGAATATTAATTTTCGTGTAAGTAGTCAATTTAAGAAAGAAGTGCGTGGGCAGATGAGATTGGAACGTGGAAAATCATTCACTCGTCCCGGGAAAAAGGTTAAACGTAATGAAGAAAAGTGTTTGGAAATAGTTAATACTTATCTGAAGAAAAATCCCTGCCTAACCCGTGCTGACTATTGCCAGCTTACTGGGTGTGACAAGAGGTCCGCTCTAAAGGAATTGAATAACTTTATCGAACTCGGAGTACTGATGCGTTATGGCAGTGGGAAGCAAATAGTCTATGCCAAAGTGATAGAGTAAACTAATATAATCGTGCGCTTCTGTCCACGATTTTAATCAGATTATATAGTTTCTCCACTTCGTTAAGATAAATTTTATAATCTCTGAACATATCGTTGAGTGAATGACAAGTGATAATACCGTGTTCCATGTCATGGTCTATAATCTATTTGATAGCAATACCTTCCGTCCAGTGAACGATGATGAAATACCAGCCGTTGATGTGAAGTCTATATCTCCATAAATCCCGTTGTATTTCTCTCGCTAATACGATGTCTCCATCCTAGATGGATTCTTAGTACCCTTTCCATACTATCTCCTTGCGCTTCAAAAAGCATATACTTTCACTCTAAAATCAAGGCTTACTTTTGAGAAGGGACAAAAGCAACGAAATGAAGATTTATAACTTGTACTCTGATTTAATTGAATGGACAAATTCAATCAAATCCGTCGAACAATTGGATTTTACTATGATGACTCCTTGATTTTTGCAATACATTAAATACAGATTTGTATCTGTCTCAATGATTTTGTATAAATTGGAATATGGTATATTAGAGCAACCTTTTTCATCCGTCGTTTCATAATGGTCGTTGAAAAAACATATTTGAGTTTCCAGGTCTTTATTTACCTTATTGAGGTCAAATGCTTTAGCAGCCTTTAGGTCCATACCTTTAGTCGCTTTCCAGTTGTAATATATTAAAAATGAGAGGATAATAACTGTCGATGGGTATATAATGCTTTCACCGGACAACCAAATTCCTGCTATCATTGATCCAAGAATTATATTGATGATTAGAATGCTTCGAGAGTAATGAAATTCTTTTCTTAATACTTCTCGGTTGAATCTAATATATTCTTCCTTGGTAATTTTGCTTTTTACGGTAAAAAAAGATTCCATATTCATTCGGTTTTATCGTTTTTTCTTATATTAATTATTTCCCCGTATTTTAGTAACTTGGGGGCATTCTTTTTCAAAAGACATCAAGCCTGTAATATTCAGTTGTAAATATAGTTGTTTTTTATGATTCAAACAACTTTTGGACACTGAAAAATGATTTTATAAGTTACAGGTTAATATAGAAGAGAGAATATCTTACGATGAATAAACTTTTTTTTATTTACCAACAACTTTCTTTTTCATCTATTAGGTGCTTTTTCCGCAGGGATGCGTTATCTTTGCAGTCCAAAATCTTATTAATCAGAGACAGAAGTGATTTCAGTAGAAGGATTATCAGTAGAATTTAATGCAACGCCGTTATTCCAAGACGTTAGCTATGTTATTAATAAAAAAGATCGGATTGCGTTAGTCGGTAAGAATGGTGCAGGTAAATCGACTATGCTAAAAATTTTAGCAGGTCTGCAAATGCCGACACATGGGACGATAGCTGTCCCAAAAGAAGTAACAATCGGGTATTTGCCACAAGTTATGATTCTCTCTGATAACCGTACGGTAATGGGAGAGGCAGAACAAGCTTTTGAAGATATATTTAACCTTCAGGCACGACTGGAACAAATGAATCGGGAACTAGCCGAACGGACAGACTATGAATCGGAAGAATATCACCAGTTAATAGATCGTTTTACTCATGAAAATGATCGTTTCCTGATGATGGGAGGAACAAATTATCAGGCAGAAATTGAACGCACTCTACTAGGGTTGGGATTCAGTAGGGAAGACTTCCAACGTCCGACTTCTGAATTTTCCGGTGGATGGAGAATGCGTATTGAATTGGCAAAACTACTTTTGCGCCGTCCTGACGTACTTCTTCTTGATGAGCCTACTAACCATCTTGATATCGAGAGTATTCAATGGCTGGAGAACTTTCTTGCAACTCGTGCCAATGCTGTTGTATTGGTTAGCCATGACCGCGCTTTTCTGAATAATGTAACTACTCGTACCATTGAAATCACCTGTGGGCAGATTTATGACTATAAAGTGAAATATGATGAGTTTGTTGTGTTGAGGAAGGAACGCCGCGAACAGCAACTTCGTGCTTATGAAAACCAACAAAAGCAGATTGGAGATACGGAAGCTTTTATTGAACGCTTTCGATATAAAGCAACAAAAGCGGTACAAGTGCAGAGCCGTATCAAACAGTTGGAGAAAATAGATCGTATTGAAGTTGATGAAGAAGATAACTCCTCATTGCGTTTGAAATTTCCTCCTGCGAGCCGTAGTGGAAGTTATCCTGTAATATGTGAAGATGTTCGAAAAGTTTATGGAGAACATATTGTTTTTCAGGATGTGAATCTTCGAATCAATCGTGGAGAGAAAATAGCATTCGTCGGTAAGAATGGTGAAGGCAAATCTACGTTGGTGAAGTGTATAATGGATGAAATTGATTTTGATGGTAAGCTGACAATTGGTCATAATGTACAAATCGGTTACTTTGCACAGAATCAAGCACAAATGTTGGATGAAAGTCTGACAGTTTTTGATACGATTGATAATGTTGCTACAGGCGATATCCGTCTAAAAATACGTGATATCTTAGGTGCCTTCATGTTTGGAGGCGAAGCTTCCGATAAAAAGGTGAAAGTACTTTCCGGAGGTGAACGCACTCGCTTAGCTATGATTAAATTACTGCTCGAACCTGTAAATCTTCTGATTCTGGATGAACCGACTAACCATCTTGATATGCGTTCAAAAGACGTATTGAAAGATGCCATTCGCGATTTTGACGGAACAGTGATTATTGTTAGCCATGACCGTGATTTTTTGGATGGACTTGCAACTAAGGTATATGAATTTGGTGGTGGTGTAGTACGTGAGCACTTGGGAGGTATCTACGAATTTCTTCAGAAGAAAAAGATTGATAGCCTGAATGAGCTTCAAAAAGGGACGTCCCTTTCTTCTTCTCCTACAACATCTTCCAAAGAGACAGAGTCGGAAACAATTCAGCCTTCCGAGAACAAACTATCCTATGAAGCTCAAAAAGAACTTAATAAGAAAATTAAAAAGCTTGAACGTCAGGTCGCTGACTGTGAATCGTCTATTGAAGAGTCGGAAGCTGCGATTGCCATTCTGGAAGAAAAAATGGCAACTCCTGAAGGTTCTTCAGATATGCAACTCTACGAACGACATCAAAAAATGAAACGACAATTGGATGATATTGTCGAGGAATGGGAACGTGTCTCGATGGAATTGGAAGAAGCAAAAGGCTAATGTGATGATAAGCTGATAGACAAAAAATGATAATTGAGTATAAATAAATTATTCACAATGAAAATAACCAAGTATTTACCAATTCTTGCAGTATGCCTTATGACAACTGGATGTAATAGTAAGAAAGGTGCGATGCGTGCATCTGGCATCGACCTTGCAAATCTGGATACTACGGCTTTGCCGGGTACTAGTTTTTATCAATATGCCTGTGGAGGCTGGATACAAGCTCATCCGCTGACAGACGAGTATTCACGTTTTGGGTCTTTTGATATGCTCAACGAGAATAATCGGGAACAGTTGAAAGGATTGATTGCTGAACTTGCTGCAAAGAAAGATAATGTTCCGGGCAGTGCAGCTCAGAAAGTAGGTGACCTTTATAACATTGCAATGGATAGTGTGAAACTGAATCAGGATGGTTTTACTCCTATCAAAGAAGAACTGATTGCAATCGATGGTCTTAAAGGTAAAGAAGATATATATGTATATCTAGCTGAAATCCAGAAGAAAGGTATCCGTCCTTATTTTATGCTTTATGTAGGTGCCGACGAAATGAATAGTTCCATGAATATTGTTCAGACCTATCAAGGAGGTTTAGGGATGGGACAACGTGACTATTACCTGGAAAATGACGAACAGACTAAAAAGATTCGTGATAAATATCAGGAACATATTGCCAAGATGTTCCAACTGGCAGGTTATGATGAGGCTACTGCAAAGAAAGCCGTGACTGCTGTGATGAACATTGAAACGCGTCTTGCACAGGCTTCCCGTTCTCAGGTTGAATTGCGTGATCCCCATGCTAACTACAATAAGGTGGATATCGAAAAGTTGAAAAAGGATTTCCCGACTTTCAATTGGGATGTTTATTTTACAACTTCCGGGCTGAAAGATCTTAAAGAAGTAAATGTTTGTCAGCCTGACGCGATGAAAGAAGTGGCAGCTATTATCGATACTGTACCTCTTGAAGATCAGAAACTGTATCTGCAATGGAATTTAATAGACGCAGCCGCCGGTTATCTGAGTGATGATTTTGTAGCTCAGAACTTCGATTTTTATGGTAAAACAATGTCTGGTAAACAAGAGATGCAGCCTCGTTGGAAACGTGCGGTAAGTACGGTAGATGGTTCTCTTGGTGAAGTTGTTGGACAAATGTACGTAGAGAAATATTTTCCGGCTGCTGCCAAAGAACGTATGGTAACACTGGTTAAGAATTTGCAGATTTCTTTGGGTGAACGCATCAAGGAATTGGAATGGATGAGTGAACCGACCAAAGAGAAAGCATTGGATAAGCTGTCTGCTTTCCATGTAAAGATCGGTTATCCTGATAAATGGAAAGATTACTCTGCGCTGGAGATTAAAGATGATTCTTATTGGGCTAACATCGAACGCGCTAACGCATGGGATTTTATCGAAATGATTTCTAAAGCCGGAAAGCCTGTAGATAAGGATGAATGGTTGATGACTCCTCAGACTGTCAATGCTTATTATAATCCAACTACCAATGAAATCTGTTTTCCGGCTGCTATCCTGCAACCTCCTTTCTTTGATATGAATGCCGACGATGCAACCAATTATGGAGCAATCGGAGTAGTGATCGGTCATGAAATGACTCATGGTTTTGATGACCAGGGACGTCAATATGACAAACAAGGAAACCTAAAAGACTGGTGGACGGAAGAAGATGCTAAAAAGTTTGATGAACGTGCCCAAGTAATGGTAAACTTCTTTGATAGTATCGAAGTCGCTCCGGGGGTATATGCTAATGGTAGTTTGACTTTGGGTGAGAACATTGCCGACCATGGAGGTTTGCAGGTCTCTTTCCAGGCTTTCAAGAAAGCAATGGAACAAGCTCCGCTGGAAGTTGTAGATGGTTTTACTCCCGAACAACGCTTCTTTCTGGCTTATGCTAATGTATGGGCGGGAAATATCCGCCCTGAAGAAATCCTTCGTTTAACGAAACTGGATCCTCACTCATTAGGCAAATGGCGTGTAGACGGAGCACTGCCTCATATTGGTAAATGGTACGAAGCATTCAATATCACAGAACAAGATTCTATGTTTGTACCGAAAGATAAACGAGCTGCTATTTGGTAATATTTTATTAATTAGATAGTAGAAGTAAAGAAGCGTTGGCTTTTCCCTGGGAATAGCTAACGCTTTTTTTTATTAATTCCCACCTTATTTATTACGTACGATAAACAATATTTTGTAACTTTGCCCTTCAAATACTTAATAAGCAATTCAATGTCAGAGTCTAAAAGAATAAAAACCGCATTGGTATCTGTATACCACAAGGAAGGTTTGGATGAAATTATTACCAAACTTCATGAAGAGGGAGTAGAGTTTCTGTCTACAGGTGGAACTCGCCAGTTTATTGAATCATTGGGATATCCTTGCAAAGCAGTGGAAGATTTGACCACATATCCTTCTATTTTGGGAGGTCGCGTAAAGACATTGCATCCCAAGATTTTCGGAGGTATTCTTTGCCGTCGTGGTTTGGAGCAAGATATACAACAGATCGAAAAATATGAAATTCCTGAAATAGATTTGGTCATTGTTGATTTATATCCGTTCGAAGCTACTGTAGCTTCCGGTGCATCTGAAGCAGATATTATTGAAAAAATCGATATAGGCGGAATTTCTTTAATTCGTGCCGCAGCTAAGAACTACAACGACGTAATAATCGTAGCTTCTCAAGCTCAATATAAACCATTGCTGGATATGTTGATGGAACACGGTTCTACTTCAACACTCGAAGAACGCCGTTGGATGGCAAAAGAAGCTTTTGCAGTTTCTTCTCATTACGATTCAGCTATCTTTAACTACTTTGACGCCGGTGAAGGTTCTGCTTTCCGTTGTTCTGTAAACAATCAGAAGCAGCTTCGTTATGGCGAAAACCCACATCAGAAAGGTTATTTCTACGGAAATCTGGAAGCTATGTTCGACCAGATTCACGGAAAGGAAATTTCATACAATAATCTGCTTGATATCAATGCTGCCGTTGATCTGATTGATGAGTTCGATGATCTTACTTTCGCTATCCTGAAACATAATAATGCTTGTGGTCTGGCTTCTCGTCCAACTGTTTTGGAAGCTTGGGAAGATGCATTGGCCGGTGATCCGGTTTCTGCTTTCGGAGGAGTCTTGATTACGAATGGCGTGATAGATAAAGCTGCTGCAGAAGAAATCAACAAGATTTTCTTCGAAGTAATCATTGCACCGGATTATGATGTGGATGCGCTCGAAATTTTGGGACAGAAAAAGAACCGCATTATTTTGGTTCGTAAAGAAGGTAAATTGCCGAAGAAACAGTTCCGTGCTTTGTTGAACGGTGTACTGGTTCAGGACAAAGATACAAATATTGAAACGGAAGCCGATCTGAAAACTGTAACAGATAAAGCTCCTACTCCGGAAGAAGTAGAAGATATGCTGTTTGCCAATAAGATTGTGAAGAATAGTAAGTCAAACGCCATTGTATTGGCAAAAAACAAGCAATTGTTGGCGAGCGGTGTTGGTCAGACATCACGTGTAGACGCCTTGAAACAAGCAATTGAAAAAGCTAAATCATTCGGTTTCGACCTGAATGGTGCAGTGATGGCTTCCGATGCCTTCTTCCCTTTCCCCGACTGTGTGGAAATCGCCGATAAAGAAGGCGTTGCAGCAGTTATTCAACCGGGTGGTTCCGTCAAAGATGATTTGTCTTTCGCTTATTGCAATGAGCATGGAATGTCAATGGTGACTACTGGTATCCGTCATTTTAAACATTAATATAAATTCAATGAAGAATGAAGAACTGGCAATGTAGAATTACCATGTATTTGGGTGACTCTCATTTTTAATTCTTCATTCTTAATTCTTCATTAAAAAAGAAATATGGGATTATTCTCTTTTACACAAGAAATAGCGATGGACTTGGGTACAGCCAATACCATCATCATCACAAATGGTAAGATTGTGGTGGATGAGCCTTCGGTTGTTGCCTTGGATCGCCGTACGGATAAGATGATTGCCGTGGGGGAAAAGGCAAAGTTAATGCATGAAAAAACCCATGAGAACATTCGTACTATCCGTCCGTTGAGAGATGGAGTGATTGCCGACTTCTATGCTTGCGAGCAAATGATGCGCGGTTTGATTAAGCGGGTTAATACTCGTAATCATTTATTTTCACCTTCTTTACGTATGGTGATTGGTGTTCCGTCAGGAAGTACGGAAGTCGAACTCCGTGCCGTGCGCGACTCTGCCGAACATGCAGGTGGACGTGATGTTTATTTGATATTCGAACCGATGGCTGCGGCGATTGGTATTGGTATTGATGTGGAAGCTCCTGAAGGAAATATGATTGTTGATATAGGTGGAGGTTCTACCGAAATTGCTGTTATCTCTTTGGGAGGTATCGTTTCTAATAACTCTATCCGCATTGCCGGTGATGATTTGACCGCTGATATTCAGGAATACATGAGCCGTCAGCACAATGTAAAAGTCAGCGAACGTATGGCTGAACGTATTAAGATTAATGTAGGTGCTGCTCTGACTGAATTGGGTGAGGACGCTCCGGAAGATTATATTGTTCACGGTCCTAACCGTATAACGGCACTTCCGATGGAAGTTCCCGTATGCTATCAGGAAGTAGCTCATTGTTTGGAAAAATCAATATCCAAGATTGAGACTGCTATCTTAAGTGCATTGGAAAATACACCGCCGGAATTGTATGCTGATATTGTGCATAATGGTATCTATCTTGCTGGTGGTGGTGCATTGTTACGTGGGCTGGACAAGCGTCTGACGGATAAGATAAATATACCTTTCCATATTGCGGAAGATCCCTTGCATGCAGTAGCAAAAGGCACAGGGGTAGCGTTAAAGAATGTAGACCGTTTCTCATTCTTAATGAGATAGGCAGGAGATGCGGAATTTAATCAACTTCCTTTTGAAATACAATTACTGGTTCCTCTTTATCATATTAGAGGTAGCCAGTTTTGTTTTGTTATTTCGATTTAACCATTATCAGCAGAGTACTTTCTTTACTTCTGCCAATGTGGTTGTGGGGGCTGTTTATGATGTTTCCGGGAGTGTTACCTCCTATTTTCACTTGAAATCGGTTAATGCAGACCTGTTGGACCGTAATATGTTGCTTGAGGAAAAAATTAATAATCTGGAAAAGGCATTGAAAGACCAACAACTCGATTCTGTCACAATTAACAGTATCAAAGAAATTCCTCAAACGGATTATCAGCTATTCAAGGCTCACGTAATCAAGAACAGCCTGAATATGGCAGATAATTACATTACTCTTGATAAAGGTGCTTCGGCAGGTATTCGTCCGGAGATGGGAGTAGTGGATGGAAATGGAATTGTGGGAATTGTATATGAGACTTCTCCCTCTTACTCAGTAGTAATTTCGATATTAAACAGCAAGTCTAACATTAGTTGTAAGATTGTAGGCAGTGACTATTTCGGTTATCTGAAATGGGAACATGGAGACTCGCAATTTGGTTATTTGAAAGATTTGCCTCGCCATGCTGAGTTCAATTTGGGAGATACCGTAGTGACTAGTGGCTTTTCGACTGTCTTTCCCGAAGGCATTATGATAGGAACTGTAGATGATATGTCCGACTCCAATGACGGTTTATCTTATTTGCTAAAAATTAAATTGGCTACAGATTTCGGTAAGCTAAGTGACGTGCGGGTGATTGCGCGAAAAGGACAACAGGAACAACTAGAACTTGAAAACAAGGCTACTAAACAATGATTATTACCTTTATACATAGGATAGGATGGTTTTTAGGACTGGTACTGCTCCAAGTACTAATCCTAAACAACGTACACATTGCCGGATATGCTACTCCCTTTCTTTATATTTACTTTATATTGAAGCTTAGTTCTGGCACTTCCCGGAATGAACTTATGCTGTGGGCTTTTTTTTTAGGACTCACTATTGACATTTTTGCTGATACTCCGGGAATGAATGCGGCGGCAACTGTTTGGTTGGCTTTTCTTCGTCCTTCCCTATTGCGTTTGTTCACTCCACGTGATACATTGGATAGTATTGTACCTTCTTTCAAAACGATGGGGATAGCACCCTTTCTGAAATATACGACTACAAGTGTCTTTATACATAGTTTAGCATTACTCACCATTGAGTTCTTCTCGTTTTCCAGCATACTGCTGTTGTTATTGCGGGTAGCTTTGTGCACCCTTTTGACCGTGACTTGCATTGTAGCTGTTGAAGGTATAAGGAGATAAGGATGGCAAAAGATTATATATTAGAAAAACGAAAGTTTGTTATCGGTGGAATTACCCTGTGCATCGTATTGATTTATCTGATACGTCTTTTTATTTTGCAGATTATGACTGATGACTATAAAAAGAATGCCGATAGCAACGCATTTTTAAATAAAATCCAATATCCGTCCCGTGGAGCAATTTATGATCGTAATGGTAAATTGTTAGTATTTAACCAACCGGCTTATGACATTACCATTATTCCAAAAGAAGTGGAGAATCTGGATACGCTCGATTTATGTCAATCTTTAGGGATTACTCGTGCACAGTTTCTTAAAATTATGGTTGATATGAAAGATCGTCGCCGAAATCCCGGGTATTCCAAGTATACAAACCAATTATTCATGTCTCAACTTTCAGCGGAGGAGTGTGGCATCTTTCAGGAAAAGCTATTTAAGTTTCGTGGTTTCTATATTCAACGCCGTACCATTCGTCAATATTCTTATAATGCTGCCGCACATGCTTTGGGAGACATTGGAGAAATCTCAGCTAAAGCACTTGAGGAAGATGAAGAAGGATATTATATTCGTGGAGACTATGTTGGTACATCGGGAGTTGAAAAATCATACGAGAAATACTTGCGTGGTGAAAAGGGAATTGAAGTTTTACTTCGGGATGCTCACGGTCGTATACAGGGACATTATATGGATGGGGAATATGACCATCCTTCCGTGCCCGGAAAGAATCTGACTCTAGGTTTGGATATTGACTTGCAAATACTGGGTGAGCGGTTATTAAAAAATAAGATTGGTAGCATTGTTGCCATTGAACCGAAAACGGGAGATATTCTTTGCATGGTATCTTCTCCTAATTTTGATCCTCATTTGATGATTGGACGTCAGCGTGGAAAGAATCATCTGATGCTGCAACGCGATAAGATGAAACCCCTTCTTAATCGTGCAATGACAGGAACCTATCCTCCGGGATCTACTTTTAAAACGGCACAGGGATTGACGTTTTTACAAGAAGGAATTGTGACAAAAGATAGTCCTGCTTTCCCATGCTCACATGGTTTTCATTATGGGCGATTGACAGTAGGTTGCCATACGCATGGTTCACCATTGTCTTTAATTCCATCTATTGCAACATCCTGTAACTCTTATTTTTGTTGGGGACTGTTCCGTATGTTTGGTGATCGTAAATACGGTTCTCCTCAAAATGCTATTACGGTTTGGAAGGATCATATGGTGTCACAAGGATTTGGCTATAAATTAGGTGTCGATCTGCCGGCAGAAAAAAGAGGACTGATTCCGAATGCTCAGTTCTATGACAAGGCTTATCGCAATCGCTGGAATGGACTTACTGTGATCAGTATCTCTATCGGGCAAGGTGAAGTGCTGGCTACTCCTCTTCAGATAGCTAATCTGGGGGCTACTATTGCCAACCGCGGGCATTTTATTACGCCGCATATTGTAAAGGAGATACAAGATAATCAGTTGGATAGCACCTATCGCTTTGCACGTTATCCGACTATTGAGAAACAGCATTATGAATCTGTAGTAGAAGGTATGCGTGCTGCAGCTATGGTAGGAACTTGCCGTTTATTGACATCGATGGTGCCTGAACTGGAGGCGTGCGGTAAAACCGGAACGGCACAGAACAAAGGACACGACCACTCTGCATTTTTGGGATTTGCACCGATGAATAACCCTAAAATTGCAATTGCAGTTTATGTTGAAAACGGAGGATGGGGAGCTACTTATGGTGTACCTATCGGTGCATTGATGATGGAGCAGTATATAAAAGGAAAGTTGTCTCCTGAAAATGAATTAGTAGCAGAAGAAATCAGTAATAGAATTATATTATATGGTGACGAGGAGCGATAGTTTGTGGAAAACATTGGATTGGGTGACAATTTGCATTTATCTGATCCTGATAGTTGCCGGGTGGTTCAGTGTTTGTGGAGCCAGTTATGATTATGGGGACCGCGATTTTCTGGACTTCTCTACCCGTGCCGGCAAGCAGTTTGTTTGGATTATCTGTTCGTTCGGACTAGGCTTTGTCCTATTAATGCTGGAAGATAGGATGTACGATATGTTCGGGTATATTATATATATAGGACTTATTTTGTTACTTATTGTAACAATTTTCATAGCGCCAGATACGAAAGGTTCTCGCTCTTGGTTAGTGATGGGACCTATCAGCCTGCAACCTGCAGAGTTTGCTAAGTTTGCTACAGCATTGGCACTTGCTAAGTATATGAATTCTTACTCCTTTAGCATTAAAAAGGAAAAATGTGCATTGGTTTTAGGATTAATCATTCTGCTCCCAATGCTTTTGATCATAGGACAGAGGGAAACGGGTTCGGCATTGGTGTATCTGGCTTTCTTTTTAGTTCTGTATCGCGAAGGAATGCCGGGAGTTGTCCTTTTTGCCGGAGTTTGTGCAGTTGTGTATTTTGTAGTTGGTATCCGTTTTGATGAAATATATATAGCTGATACACCCACACCTCTGGGTGAATTTATTGTATTGATGCTGATCATGGTGTTTGCCGGTGGAATGGTATGGGTATACCGTAAAAAGTGGGAACCAACACGGAATATAATTGGAGGAAGCCTGCTTATTATGCTTATTGCTTATTTAATATCGGAATATTGGATACATTTTAGTTTGGTATGGGTACAATGGGGACTTTGTGCTTTTATCTTGGCTTATTTAATATATCTAGGCTTGGGTGAACGGCAGCGTGCTTATTTTCTGATTGCTCTCTTTGCAATCGGTTCTATCGGATTCTTATATTCCAGCAATTATGTATTTGATAATATACTCGAACCTCATCAGCAGGTGCGTATTAAAGTTGTATTAGGGTTGGAAGAAGACTTGACAGGAGCGGGTTATAATGTAAACCAATCTAAAATTGCTATTGGTTCCGGTGGATTGACCGGAAAAGGTTTTTTGAATGGAACCCAGACAAAGTTAAAATATGTTCCGGAACAAGACACTGACTTTATTTTTTGTACTGTAGGAGAGGAACAAGGCTTTGTTGGTTCGGCAGCTGTACTATTGGTTTTTCTTGTGCTGATTCTTCGGTTGATAGCTTTGGCAGAACGACAACCTTCTGCTTTTGGACGTGTATATGGATATTCGGTAGTCAGTATTTTCCTTTTCCACTTGTTTATCAATGTCGGTATGGTATTGGGATTGACTCCGGTAATTGGTATTCCGTTACCGTTTTTCAGCTATGGAGGTTCTTCTTTGTGGGGCTTTACGATATTATTATTTATTTTCCTGAGGATTGATGCCGGACGTGGTAGAAGGCTTTAGTTATGTTGCTTTTCGATTCGGATACCGATGTCATTGAGGCCTTCCAGTTTTTCATCTTTCATGCCACTTGTAATGCTGAATGTATAATTCCCCGAACATAACGGGCGAACAGATTTGAAGAAAACAGCTGATTGATAAATGCTTCCCCAACCCTTTCCCTTCCATTTTCCTGTGGAATCTGCCAGGTTGATCGTTAATGTATCTAGCTGAAATACGGTGGAATCTTGCAAATTCTGGCTAATGAATAAATGAAGATTATGATAGGGATAATTACTCCTGTTTCGAACCTCTGCAAACAATCTGATTGTAGGAGGAACTGAATCAGTTATAGGTATATGGAAAGAGAGTGTATCACTCTTCTCCCATCCTTTTTCGGGAAGGGTTTGGTAAGAGTGATACACAGTATTCTCATTGCATGCTACCATCAGAGAGGCGGCAAGTGAACAAAATAAACTATTCCTGAACAGGCTTTTCATTATTTTGTGGTTTCTCTTGATTCCTGTTTCTTTCCGGCCTGGGAGATCGGTCTTGATCAGACTGACGCTCTTGTCCTTGAGGACGCTCTTGGATCTGCGGGCGCTCTTGTCTCTGTGGACGTTGTTGTCCGCGTTCAGGACTCGGCTGGCGTTCTGAATTTAGATTTTGTTGTCTTTCAGGATTCTGTACTCTTTCCGGGCGTCCGTTTTCATTATTACGTCCTTGGTTCTGACCTTTATTCCTGTTGTTGTTTCTAGGACGGTTGTCTTTATCACCTCTGTTAGTGTTTTCGTTTTCTACCACCTGCGGGCGATTTTCATTTTCCCGTGATGGTTGCTGTGGACGATTCACCCCTTCAACTTGTTGTTGCGGGCGATTATTATTTCCCTTTTTCTTCTTTTTATTCCGGTTACTAATATTATTTCCATCTTTAATTTTGCTACGGTCAAAGCGTGTTAAACTTTCCTGTTCCAGTAAGTCTATTGGCTTTTTCGGCTCTTGTTTGTTTTCAGCTTCCAACAAGCTATCCGGTTTCATCCCTTTCTTATTCATTGCGATGACTTCGAATGCACGTTTGCCACTTATGGTAACCAGATTAGCAGGGAAATTTCTGTCAGTAGAATAAGAGATCTGATTACTCAGAATATCTGCTTTGAAGAAATAGAAAATACCATCTTTAGTTTCTAATTCAATTTCTTTTGAAGGAAGTCGTTTTTGAGCTTCAACATAGCAATCTACTTCATAATTCAGACAGCATTTCAGTTTGGCACATTGTCCGGCAAGCTTCTGAGGATTCAGTGAGATGTCCTGATAACGTGCAGCACTAGTAGAAACAGATACAAAGCTTGTCATCCATGTAGCACAACAAAGTTCACGTCCGCAGGGGCCGATTCCTCCGATACGTCCTGCCTCCTGGCGCGCACCGATTTGCTTCATTTCGATACGTACACGGAATGCTTCAGCAAGTACCTTAATCAGTTGGCGGAAGTCCACACGTTCATCGGCAATATAGTAAAAAATAGCTTTATTACCGTCTCCCTGATACTCTACATCACCAATCTTCATATTCAGATTCAGGCTCAGAGCAATCTGTCGTGCACGAATCATGGTAGTGTGTTCTTTAGCCTTAGCTTCATTGAACTTTTCCATATCTACCGGTTTCGCTTTCCGGTATATTCTTTTTATTTCAGTATCTGCCTTGAAGTTAGCTTTCTTCATTTGCAAGGGAACCAGTCGGCCTGTCAGTGTTACAACGCCAATATCATGTCCCGGTGCAGCTTCCACAGCCACTACATCTCCCTTTTCGAGCTTGATCTTATTACTGTTGCGGTAATACCCTTTCCGAGTATTTTTGAATTGTACCTCAACCATATCACATTCTTCTGCATTACCTGGTATGTCGGCTAGCCAATCGTAAGTATTCAGCTTATTATCTTGTCGGGAGCATCCTTTGCAACAAAGACCGCCACTCCCATTATGAAGTTTAAATTCCATAGTTTATATAATTATTTATTGCTTCAACAGTACAATCATCTTCAGTGAGAAGTCGAAAAATACCATTTTAGCATTTACATTTTGTTCAATATGTTGTTGTGCCTCACTTAGTTCGTCCATGATCCCCATCACATTGCGTTCATTGACGAAAGGAGCAAAGCGGCTTGCGAAATTTTGTTCATTAATTGTCATATACGTCAGGTCACGATGATGTAGGTTGTAAATAAAGTTTTCCCTGATCATGCGTTGGCAATATTCCAAAAAGTTCTTCTGACGTTCACGTCCCATAGTGGCTACCTGTTCACTCCACATTTTCATCTCTTTGATTTTCCGTTGATAAGATAAGCGCATCAGGCTAACGAATAAATCAAAGAACAATTGATTTTCTTCATTCAAATGAATGGTTTCAAGTGCCTTGATAAAGTTTCCGTTTGCCAGATGGGCTATGGAAAGACTATCAGCGGGTTGAATTCCATACTTGGTTTGAAGTACCCGGTCAATGCTGCTTTCATCTATCCTACGTACATTCATTCGTTGGGTACGGCTAAGAATAGTAGGTAGAATCATATCCGGTGCTTCTGAAACGAGTAAGAAGATTGTCTTTTCAGGTGGTTCTTCTAGTAATTTCAGTAGTTTGTTGGCACATACCGGGTGCATTTTTTCTGGTAGCCAGACAATTGTAATTTTGAAGCCCCCCTCACTAGACTTCAGGCTAAGTTTCTTTAGAATCTCGTCACTCTCTTTTGCATAAATCAAAGCCTGAGAGTTCTCTGCATCCATGTCGCTTAACCAATGGTTCAGATTGAAATAAGAATTATTTAGCACAAAAAGACGCCAGTCAGCAATATAGTCATCACAAACTTCGCGTTTCCCTTTTGAACTTTTGACGATGGGAAAGACAAAATGTACATCGGGATGAACGAGTTTATTAAATTTTACGCAGGATGGACATATACCACAAGCATCAGTTTCACCACGGTTGGTACAACTTATGTAGCGTGCATAAGCAATGGTCAATGGCATCTTGCCGACTCCTTCCATTCCGCAAATGAGTTGGGCATGTGGAATCCGCCCTTCATTCACTTCCAGAATAAGTCGTTGCTTAATTTCTTCTTGTCCGATTACATCTCTGAAAAACATATCAATAAATTGCTTTTGCTACTTCCTTAATACTATCTACGGCTCCGATGGAGTAAAAGTGGATACTTGGAACTCCGCGAGCCATCAACTCCTTGCATTGTATTACACACCATTCGATCCCCACTTGTTCAGCTTCCGTATCATTTTTGCATTTCAAAGTTTCTTTTACTAGCTCTTCCGGCAAGTCTACTTTAAATGTTTTTGGTACCATACTCAGTTGAGACAGTTTTTTGAAAGGCTTAATACCCGGAATAATAGGTACGTTAATACCAACTGCTTTTGCTTGTTCTACAAACTCGAAATACTTATTGTTATCATAAAACAGTTGTGTCACTGCATATTCAGCTCCAGCTTCAACTTTCTTTTTCAACCAGTAAAGATCCGATTCTATATTAGGTGCTTCTTCGTGCTTTTCCGGATAGCAGGCAACTCCATAAGAGAACGGAGAACTTGTAACTTTCATTTCCGAACCATCAACAAAAATACCTTTATTAAAATTATTGATTTGTTCCTGTAAGTCGATTGCATGATAATATCCGTCACCTTCAGGAGTGAATACTGATTCGTGTTTAGCTTTGTCACCACGCAGGACGAGCAATTCTGTGATATTCAGAAATTGTAAATCCAGCAATACATATTCGGTCTCTTCACGAGTGAAACCACTACATAAGATATGGGGGACTACCGTGATATTATATTTATTTTGGATGGCAGCTGCTACAGCAACAGTTCCCGGACGTCTTCTCAAACGGTTTCGTTGGAAAAGCCCGTTGCCTAAATCTCTATATACGTATTCACTGCGATGGGTGGTAATATTGATATATTTCGGATCAAATTCTCGAAGAGTGTCGATCGTTTGATACAACTTTTCAATTCCGGTTCCTTTCAGTGGAGGTAGAATTTCAAAAGAAAAAGCTGTTTTTTCGTTACTATGTATTAAGTCAATTACTCTCATTCTTTTTGTAAAAGTTCGTTGTTTATTCAGATTAAACATACATATTGGGACAAAAATACGAAAAAAGAAAGATTTTTCTCCTCTTTTCCTCTAAAATAGTTTGGTATAAGTGGTATTAAATTGGCGAATGGTTACCCATTTGAAGATGAATGGAAAGAAAATATGTGTAACTTTCTGTTTTATATGATAATTTGGTCGTATATTTATGCCACATTTTTAATGAAGGTAAACATACATAACCCTTGATTAATGAATCAATCGATGAGAAATATCAAAAATGCTGATAGTTTGGTCTTAATTCTATTTTTGTATGAATTAAGATTGTGTTCCTTTCAGCTAGAAGTTCTTAAGAGAAATGAAAATATCTATCACAAACTCTAGTATTTGTCATGCAAATCGAACCATATCTTGGGGGCATCATAAATTGAGCATTATCTAAAATTATGGTTGAACAGACTATTCTGATAGAAGTTTGCTTAGGTGAGACTCTCTTAAAAGAAGATTTTATTAAATATTATAGAGGTCGTGAAATATGTGAATACAGAAATAAAATAATTATATATAATACGATATGAATAAACAGATTTTTTATAGAATAATTTATGTTTGTTTGTTGTTTCTCTTTGTTTCTGTTTCAGAAGCTCAAAATAAGACGGGAAAGGCTAATAATATGGTAATTGTCGATCCTTCTTTGTGGTGTGCGATAGACGGTCAAGGTAATAAAATAGATCCTGAAACTGCAATTTATCCGGATATAGCAGAGCGAAGAAATAAATATGTAGGTATTTTCTATTTTATTTGGCATGGTTGCCATGGATATGACAAACCTGCCAACCATAATGATGTCCAGATACCTACAGCAACGGATGTGGAAAGTCCTTATGATCTGTCGAAAATATTAGCAAAGAATTCGGTACAACCACAATGGGGACCTCCTCATGTCATGCATCATTGGGGAGAACCTTATCTTGGATACTATGTTTCAAATGACGAATGGGTGATCCGCAAACATGCACAAATGCTGTCGGATGCAGGTGTGGATGTTGTTATTCTGGATGTTACCAATGCCTATACTTACGTTCCTGTTGTAAAGACAATTTTGGATATTTATACTCAAATGCGTCGTGAAGGTAGTTCAACCCCTCAGTTTGCTTTTATCTTAAATTCTTCACCAACTAATACATTTAACACTCTTTATTCAGAAATATATGAAAAGAAGTTGTATGAAGACTTATGGTTCCGATGGATGGATAAACCTTTGATCTTGGTAGATCCGGATGCTGTACCTGCTACTTGCAAAGATATGTTTACTATACGGCATTCTTGGTATCTATGGAATAATAAAGGAGCGGATACTTGGTTTGGAGACGGTGTAGACAAATGGCCCTGGGCAGGATTGTATCCTCAGCAAGCCGGTATCCATGAAGGAAAGAATGAATTTGTATCAGTGGCAGCTGCTACTCATCCGATTTCGAATATCGGGCGTAGCTTTGATGTAAAGACTAATACTGAACCTGTCGTTTTCACTTCGGGGAAAGGTGAGTATTTTCAGAGTCAGTTCAATTGGGCGATGGAGTTGGACCCTACATTTTTATTCTTTACAGGGTGGAATGAATGGACTGCTCAACGCCAGATTGCATCCCGAGATAATGAAGTTTCGATGCCTGACCGACCGGTTCAAAAAGGTGATACTTATTTTGTAGATCAATACAATCATGAATTTAGTAGAGATATTGAACCTTTGAATGGTGATTTTGGAGATAATTATTATTATTTGCTGGCAGATTATATTCGGAAGTTTAAAGGTGTTCATAAATTACCTGTGACAAGAAATAAAGATAGAATTAGAATTGATGGCAATATGATGGATTGGGTTGGAGTTGATGCAGTTTATGCTGACGATCAGGGAGATACGAAACATCGTAATCATTTTGGTTGGGGGCGTTTGGGAACACTTACAAATACGACTGGAAGAAATGATATAATTCTATCAAAAATAACTACTGACGGAATTAATTTATTTTTTTATGTAAAAACTGCGGAAGCGATTACTTCATATAAAGATATGAATTGGATGCAACTGTTTTTTCAGGTGCGTGGATGTGATGCTCCTTCATGGGAAGGTTTTGAATTTGTAGTGAATAGGACAGGGGTGACTGCTGGAAAGACTTTTTTGGAAAAATGTATGGGCGGATGGAATTGGAACAAAGTGAAGTCGATCTCTTATTGCATTAAGAATAATGAAATGGAGTTGGCTATTCCGTTAAGAAGCCTTTCTATTGCTACTGATACCGGTTTTTCTATTGATTTTAAATGGATAGATAATGCAGTTGCTGATGGAGATATCCAGACTTGTATGTGTGATGGGGATTCTGCACCTAATGGACGTTTCCGTTATCGGTTTTCATATAGTAAAAAATAGCTGTTTATAATATCAAAGGTTCTTTATTTGTTCAGGATAAATTTCAGAATTAATATATCAGATGATTTATCTATTGTGTGAATTTAACCTGAGTTTGCACAAAGATTTCTATGAGTTTATACACAGGAACTTTGAGATTGCAGAACTCAGGTTAAATTAGAATTTACTTATCTAGGAAAGATTTCTTCATTCTGGCGATATCTGTCAAATAATCCTGTAGATCCTGCTCATGTTCTTCTTCTTCAGCAAGAATATGCTTTGCAATGTCACAAGTTGTAAAATCTTTGCCATTAGTAAAGTTGGCAATCTCTTGATAACGTAGAATCGCACAGCGTTCAGAGGCTACATTGTCTTTCAATAGGCTGACTGAATCAAATTCTTTGGGGGCATCATACTTGCATCTGGCAAGTTCAAACCACTTTTGAGGGTCTAGTACTGGAACACCTTCCAGTTCTATAATTCGGTCTGCAAGCAATTGGGCATGACGACGCTCTTCTTCTGCATGTTCTTCAAATTCTCCTTGTACATCGGCACGCATTGCACCCTCTACAACTAATGCACCTACCCAATATTGATAGTATGCTAACCATTCCTCAGCTAATGCTGCATTTAATTGTGAAATTAAACTTTCAATGTCCAATTTTCCCTGTAAGATTTTTACACTTTCTCTAGCCATAATTTAAAGTTTAAGTTAATATGTTTAAGTCGTATTTGGTAACAGATAAAATATGCTTTTGTTTGAGATATGTCGAAGATTTAACAGAAATGTTCTAGGATATGATTCTGGTTGGCTGTTTTCTCTAATCTTTTACATAAAAAAATGAAATTGGAGTAATATTCATAAAGGAAATTGTTTACTTTTGTATTGTATTTCATTAAGAAATATGTTTCTTAGACTAGGAGATATCTAGTTATTATCTGCCACTATAAATCTGGTAAATTTGTGCATACGCAGGTAATAAATGAGAGGTCTCCATGTTCAGTTTGATTATAACTTTGGTTATATATTCTCTGGGCGTGGAGCTATTGCTCATTATTCGTATGCAGGTTTACCAGAACCTATAGTGGAATAATAGTAATAGTTCCTGCCCCTTTTTCAAGAAGGAGTGCGGAACGGTAATTTAAAACTTATGAATTATGGAAAACCGCGTTTGTTCTTGCCGTATGAAGGTTGATTTGGAAAGGTCAAGTGATAAAATTCTGTTTTTGGAGGAAAATTGGGCTTCTTTATTTGATAATATTGAATGTGGCTCATTGGCTACTAAAGACGATGTTTGTGCACGTTGTTTGCTTAGTACTGCACTGAAATTAATTCAATGTGAACAAAAACATTCTTTACTAGCTAAGTTAAAATTGAAATTGCATTTGTTTTTTCATAATAAACATTAATCTTTCACAGTTTCAGCATTTTGCTCTATTTTTTAACTAAAATTGCTTGCTGAAGTTTTTTTTCGCTCATTTCATTATCACTTTTATGAAGTAATACCTTGATAGTGATTTTAGAAGTGATAATAATAAATATGTATGTTTTATTATCACTTATTATTATTCTGTTATTACGTTTTTATTTATATTTTATTTTTATTCTTCTTTTTTCTCCTCTTTATTTATTAGTGATTAATTGCCTGTGAAGGCTTTAATAATGGACTTTTTACATTTGTTTTGCGGTAATATATATTATGATAATTGCCTTTAGATTATTTCTAGTTTATATACGGTTATAGAATGTATGGAGGGTATCTTATATACGAGTATTCCATGTTATAAAGTAAATAAATGTTTCATATGTTGAAATAAAAAGTTTCGTCTTCTGAAACTATTTTCTCCTTTTTTTATTGATTATGCCTGGATTTACTTTACACTTTTAAGTTTTACTTTCTATTTTACTTCATATTTCATTAATACTTTTTCTACTTTGCTATCTCAGGTGAGTCTTTCTGATTAGGTCTCTCATCCTACATATCCTTTTAGCCCCTTATTCTTCCACAAGCAGAAATCATTATCATGATTTTGCTATATTAGATTCAGTATGATTTTCCGATACTCTATCCCCCCCATATTTTCCCTTTATCTGTATAGTATTAATCCGCTGAATATCAGCTATTAATACCCTACCTGATAACTATTAATACCCCACCTGATAACTATTAATGCCCTTCCTGACAACTATTAATGCCCCACCTTTAAGCTATAAACAGTCTTTTTCCCGCCCGAATATAATCACACT
>NZ_JAQVBV010000110.1 GCF_028690125.1 Bacteroides sp.
GAGCAGAAAACACTTCTCTTACAACATTGGTAGAAGTATTCCAAGCAACGGCAAAGGTGGTTACAGAACACTCTCCGCCAAACAGAAATATTTCGTCTCCGAAAGATACCGCCGCCGCTTTTCGTCTTTTTAACTTATCCACACCGAGGATAGCTGAATTGGCCTTAGCCCATGTATTATACTCAAAATCGAATATAAACGGTAAGTGAAATTCAGTTGTGCCCGAGGTTTTAGTGCCCCCGAAGCAATACACCTTCCCTTTGTGCCAAACCATACAGTTATCAACCGAAGGTTCAGGCAAAGACGGCACAGAACGGCTTATGCCATAAAGCTTATCGTTGGTTTCTTCATAAACCCCGCCGATAGCGTGAGGCCAATAGATTAGGGCCGTGGTAGTTCCGGGATTAGAAGAAGAGTCAGCCAAACCGGAACCGGCATATCCCCCCGCCACCATTATACCGTAAGGCGTCGTACAAGCCGCGTTATTCGTAACCGCCACCGGCGCGAGGTTATCGTCTAAAGTGCGGTGCATACCGGTGTCGGGAAGATTGGTTGTGATAGTCTGACTGTAATCACCCTTAAAGACAATCTCATTAAATTTACCCTCTTTAGAATAGTCGTTAGTCAACAAACTCAATCTGTAACAAGTATAAAAATCAGTAGTGCCGGGATCAACTGAATATTCAACACCAGAATCATCTTCATCTATGGAAGATATATTCTTAAGTACTGTTCCGCCGGATGGTGACGCTAGTGATGAAATAGAATTACTTGCACGCAAAATACAACCGCTAAACTTGTTCTGCCCGGAACCGGAAATCTCCGAGACCACCTTAAAATGGGTCACCTTAACAGGTATATCAAACTCAATTCTGATGTGTCGATATTCTTCCGAAGTGCTGTCACCAAATAAACGCCAATGGGTTGAAGTATTCCCGTCAAAGGCATTTAAGACCGAATCCTCCGTTGAATATGGTCCATCACCGTCTCTCCAATAAAGAGTCTTCTTAATACTATCCGGTTCTGAAGAATAGGTTATCCAGCCCTCTTTTCTAGCGTCAAATACCCCCGGAGAGCCCCTAGGAGTTAAGATTGCTCCTGATGTTGCCACATCAGTTGTAACCACGACACCTCTTACGCTCTTTATCGAGCGTTTGCTTTCAGGAAAATATTTAAATACCGAGTCAGAAATTGAAGCCACATTTTTTATACCGTTAAACATGTAGAGATCACTATCATAAGTTGCCATAGAATGTTTTGACAGCGACTCACTCAGAGTGGCGACCAATGTTAAGTTATTCGCAAATACATCATATTGATAAATTTTGTTAAGAGCATTACCGCTGCTGTCTGTGCCGCCGGCAATGTAAATGCCGCCCGACGCGATGACAGTGTTGTTAGAACCCCACCTGGCTTCGGGAAAAACTGTTACTAAGTCTGTGATTGTACCTGAGGCGGGTGTAGATTTATAACGTACAAAGGGTTTATTGGCTAAGTGAGTTACGGGTGAAGAGAAGGAAGCGATTCTTTCTCTGTCGCCCAGCGAAGCAGCAACATTTATTTTTCTCAAATCTTTAGCTGCCGAAACAAATATATTCTGTCCGTCTTCGGAGATTGCCACATCAGTCATAACCAAGCCGCTATAATCTTTTTTTTCTGTCGCACCGTTTAAAGGAACCCGTCTTATTTCTAAAGCTTTAGTATCCCTTTGGTTAGAAAACAAAAATAATGTAGGGCTTGCCACATCTCTTCCGAATAGCATTTTTCTGTATAAATAATTACCGGCCGGGTAAATTTCTTCTTCGCCCATATAAACCGGTTCAAACCTGAACGGGGTTACAGATTCAGAAGCGATTTTATTCCATCCGTTGTCCATATTATTAATAGCAATATAACCGCTTCCTGTTGTATTAAAAGAGCCTAAGTCTTTAGACGAATCAGTTTGAAAAAAGATAGCACCCTTCTGGCTTGAAGCAGCTTGCTCAAACTGAAGCAAGTATGATTGCGCTGAAACATAATCATATGGCTTAAATTGATTGGATGCAACGGTAGAATTTATATAATCCAGTAAAAATTGATCAACATAAAATCTTGTTTTATCAATTTTAGGTGTAGAAAAAAACTTTATCCCAACATAATCACCGAGCAAAGAATACAAAGAATAATAACCAAAAAATCGTTTATCGGTGCCGACTCTAAGGTCTGAAACCCCTAATTCATTATAGTTTGCAGGGTAATCTTTTATTGAAGTCCAAGCTGGTTCGTTTGAGGTTATCGCGTCTTTAAGTTTAACTCCGGGTGTTTCTTTATGCGAAAGCCCCGGTTTAACCGGCGAGTTCGTTAAGTCGAGCGATTGCATACGATAATCAGCAACCATTCCCTTTAACTGAGTTTCATTGCTAAAATTATTGGCGGCAAAGTCATAAAACTTAACCGACTGCGAAACTGAGTCTGAGGCAACCAACGCCAAAACACGATCATCTCTGCTAATAGCCAAGTCTTGAACAAACTTCGGAGGAAAGCTCTCGGCAGGTTTAATGTTTTCTTCAGCCGTAAATTGAATTTGATAATTTCTATTGTTGGTGCTCTTACGCTTCACGGATCTATTAATTGAAATAGGTGTGTTATCAGTATCACCTTTCGTAGGATCTCCTATGTCTGAGTAAAAACCGCACGTCGGCGTGCTGTTATATTTAATAACCCCTGCATTACCTGGATTAACATTCAGAGGATCTGGATCTGGATCCCCATACCAAACACCGGGGTAATAGTTTTCGTTTTCAATAACACCACTTATTTTCCAGGTTATAGATTCTTCATATTCACCGATTTCATTGACAGCAATTCCCATACCATAATCTTTAACTAAATAATTGCCACCCCCCTGATCCTCTAATAAGACAGGAGTCACATAGCGAATCGTCCCCGAATAGGCCGAAACAAAAGTTATCCTAGTTATTTTGCTTCCGGGAGTAAATTTATTCAAATGGTAGATTATGATATGCCCAATGTAAGAATCATCAGGAGAGGTCGTTGCAGAAGTATCATTCAGCATTTCTTCGGGTAGTGTTTTTGAATATTGTTTCGCGGTTACACCTGATATCCAGCGGGCATTGCGTGTATAAGACCCGACACTGTTTTTTCCATACCAGTCAATTAGGGAAGTTCCGTCTGGTTTCCCTGCCAGAGCCAAAAAACCGCCGCCATTTAAGCCCACTATTTGTTTACACTCCCATGGAGATACCATATTGATTGATTCCGACTGCTTTTTAAAAGTATTTTCAAAATCGAAAGCGTAACCATTATTTGTCTTAACAGTGGCTACTGTGGAGTCTCTGATAAAAGCGGTGTTGCCTCTTTGGTTTTTAGAATATCCCTCGTTTAATGCGGCAACTGTATAATTATTGTCGGTAAGGCTGAGTTCAAAGGTTCTGGTGGCTGTAATCGCATTGTAAGTTTCAGCCTTAGCGAGATTGTCGCCATAAGTGACACTGAGCTTTTCGCCCATTGAAGTAAGAGCAATATCGTAAGGTTCCTTTGGTAAAGTTATTTCACGGTCATAGTTGATTGCACCGCTGTATTGATCTACACAATGAATATTGAAATCTGAAGTTTTGTCAGAGGTTGCTACATAAATATAATCTGTTTTTTTTGCGTTCACATGTACAATCGAGTCATTTTCTGGGGCAAGTTGAAAAATATTCTCATCAGGTATTTTTGCTGCGTATTTTTTTGCCGCAAACTCTTCGCAATCAAGAGATATAACAGAAGAAGAAAAAGAAGCAACGTTATCAATAATAAAACTGTTTGTCTCTTGGGAATAAACAACATACTCGGGTTTCATCGAATCCGGCGCTTTGGCAAATGGCAATGAGGTGAGATTATTTCCCGAACTATACAAATCATCATCTGTTGTATCGAAAAGATACATGCCCGAGTTTTTGTCGACCAAACAAATATATCTGCCATCGCCGCTGTATTCCATGTCTGTTATTGCTGTTGTAGTAAGTGCATTTAATTCACTTTTTACTTTAGATGCAGCCGATTTAGAATCAAAAAAAGTAAG
>NZ_JAQVBV010000111.1 GCF_028690125.1 Bacteroides sp.
GCCAGCCAGGTGCTGGCGGATTCCACTGTGCGCGCGCGTTCGATCTTCTTTTGAGCGCGCAGAAAGCCTCTGGTGCAGCGCATAGCGGGCACCATCCCGAGCGCGATCCCCACGGCGATCGACAGCAACATAATGACCGTAAAGATAAGACTCAAGTTGTCCGGAGAATAGAAAAGCAAGATGCCGCCGGCAACAAACATCAGGAAGCAGCCGATCACGCCCATTTTATTCATGGGTTTATTCCTCCCGTTTGGGTACTATGCGTCAACCAGACTGGTCAAGATAAAAAAATCATTATTTCAGGCAGAGGCTACTGTCACTGACCACCGCGAAAGCGTTAATCTACAGACAGTTGTAATCGTGGAAGCCTAGTAGCTCATACTAAGTAACACGCTTGTCCAGCGCAAAGTCGTTCTGTACTAAGCGCTTCTTGCTGCAGAAGCGGCGAATTCTATTTCTAATATTTTACTCTCTGCGAGAGTGTAACTGCCATAGAATTATTACGGCGTATGTATTTGTGGTGTTTTTGACGCCAATGCTTTTGGGGGGAGACATAAAAATCAACCTAGCAGCATTCTAATAATCGAATGTCTGGTTATACGAAATTGCAAAACCACAGTCCAGCAATAGTGAGCTATGGTTCTGATAAAGAGCTGATGCTGTTCCTTAACTTTTCGCATACGATGAATTGGAGATTTACCATCTTGTTATATTTGTGTATTACTCTGCCCCACGAAATCCAGGCGCATTAACACAGTTCTACTGCTCGTGTATAAATATCATTCAAAGCCCATATCGAAACATCAATCAATGGTTCATACATAAAGGCATTTAGGTGAATCGTTTCCGGTGTTATTAAGTTTATATCATCCATAACAGTCCGTTCACCAGCAGTCAGATAGCCTTTCGCTTTGTCATACCAATCTCTCATCTGATTACTTCCGCTATCATCGCAACTTCCTTCGTTAGCAATAATGACCTGTTTTAGATATTTCTCTGCACGTAGCCTGGCGGCAATAGAAATAATGAGTTTGTTCTCCAACGATATATCATCAGGCGTAATGAGAGAATCTGTTGCGAACGATTGGACGGTGTCGTAGTAACTCTCCGTTCCGAAAGAAACTGCTGTGCCATTTACATAGGGTTGAATAATCGACCACAAATCTGATAACGTTGCCGTTTCTGTATTAATGGGTGTTGTTTTATAATGCAAGAAGCATGTCAACTTGAGGTAATCGTTATTCTCACCATGGTCTTCGCCGCAGTATTCAGCTAAATTCCTATAAAATGGGATGCTTGCAATCAACATTCTTTTCTGCTCTTGCTGATTGTTTCCGTTGATTCCTGCAAGTATCACATTCTTGAAGAAGTCCTTTTGATAGCGGAATACGCTCATCTTAATTTTGCCTGTGTCATCACGCTGTGCGATATAGCTGTTATTACGTTTCACATCTAGTCGAGATTTTACTGTCCTAAAGAAGTCAAAGTTATGTGTTAGCATTAACAGGTCGATACCAGTATTCTGCGATAAATCAGCCAGATACTCGATAATCGCATACTTATTCTTATAATCAAAAGAATCCGCGATATCGTCAGTGATAATAAGATGCTTCTGTCCTGCCGCCGCTTGAATACGAATACGCTCTAAATCGAACAAAATGTACAGTATGTACATAGCTCTTTTTTCACCCATACTCAGCGATGGAAGAAGAGTATCTTTTGTCATATCTTGAGTTTCTGCCGTTCCACCAGCCACACGCTTATAAACAAACGTCAGATTTGGGGCTTCATCTTTGAGAATGAAATTGGACTTATTATTGATTTGTACTGTAAATGGCACACGGAAACGGCGATTAAACTCTTCTATAACTTGTTGCCAGCGTTCAGATTGACCGGCTGCTTTTTCATAGAGGTCTCTGACTCGTTCAGCATACACAGAAACCTCCGAATAATAGTCCTCAAAAGGAGTCTCCATTTGAGAACAATATGATACCCACATCCGTTTCTTCGTTGTAGGAATTTCAAAGAGCAACGGGATGATTTGTTGATACTCAACTATTATCTGCCTTGCAGCATCAACATCATTATTGGCTGTGAGCAATTTCTTTAGCTTTTCAAAAGCCGAATGCAAGTTCTCATCGGCATACATTAGATTGATTTGGTGGTCAACCACCCGTTTCCATTCATCCAGTGTCCGGATTTCCGTGCCATCTTTAAGCACAATCTTGTGTTCGGCTGAAAACAGGTTATTTGTTGCAAATGTTTTCGTCAGTGTCTCCGCGCTACGATCAGTAAAACTGCTATTCAGCACTTCGCTATCACGAAGCAGCTCACCAAGACGCTCTATATATTGTTGGATATACTGTTTGAACTCAGACTTTTCATACACAGCTATGGCTTTATCGTGTAGTAAAACAGTATACTTAATACCGCCAAGATAATCGATGGGGGTGCCTTCTTGAAGTATCTCATGAAGCTTGTTTACTATATCCGGCCAGTCAGCTGTTCTAGGGAGCTGCAAATCCGCGATTAGCGTATCTTTTACTTTAGGTTTTGTAAGACCTGATTTAGACGCCAACTCCGCTTCAAAGACCTTAATTCGTTCCATGAAATTAGCCATAACCGCGTTATATTCGTTTCGTGTAGCTTCGTCGGCAAGAAGAGTGCTGACGGTCTCTTTGGTGAACTCAAAATGATCATCAAACGAATTCACAACGTATACAGCATCACATGATGGTATATTTTTCGGATTAGCTGATGTATATGTGTAGTTGCTTGCATAATAGGTAATGGAAAATGCTGTCTGGGCAGCAGAGAATATTCGGTCTTTGGGTGCCTCACCCTTCGACAAGTCCTCAAACACCTTTGTGAAGGAAGTTTTCATTACGCCGTTCGGGGCATAAATCAATGCTTTATTAGACCTGGAGAAATCGATTCCCGTTCCCATGTCAAACTCTTTAATTCCGTAACAATTTTCAAAATGCCCTGATAACATGCTTAGCCCCCTTAGCACTTGATAACTTCATATTCTTTTGTTAACAGATTCGGAATGGCGATGTCGCGCCGAAGATCATAATCTCTGATTTCTCGAGCTAGTGCTTGATTCTCATAGCCTTTAACTGTTCCGGCATCTTGAAGCATTTGAGCTACTAGTTCAAGAGATTTTATGGTCTTGTCCTTCAATTGCTTCGAGAAGAAGTAATCCTCTGCATACATGAACAGCATTCGATTCAACACTTCAAGTCGTGTTGCAGATGGAGCCGTCTGAAGAAAAAAAACAAATTGTTTAATACGTTCATTGCTTTTGTCAACAATAGTTATAACCGCTGTCTTGTTTTGAAGCGGAAGAATGGCGAGATGAAGATACTCGAGTTTATAATTGATATCTGTCGTAAATCTGTTGTTTATTATTTCTCCATTCATACCTGTTGAAATAGCCATCATGCCTTGAAACGCAACAGGTGTAACAAAGTCAAGCAAATCATAAGATGCCAACTCAAACCACGGTAGTTTATCGTCAATGAATGCCTTAGCACGATTACAAACGCCATAACACTCGTTGATATCAAGCTTTCTTGCACTTCTTTGCGGTTCTAGAAACATATCAAATAATGATGCAAACTTTGGTTCTTTTCTAACCATCATTGCCTTAAATAGATCGAATAATTCCAGTTCCGTTTCGTGTTTATAGATATCACGCAGAGAATTCTTTAATACTATCTGGTTGAGCATTTCTGGCGTTGGTGTGTTTATATATGTCTCTGGGTCTTCATAGTTCTGAAACACAGTGCCATCGCACTCACGGCAGATTATATGAAATGTACCGGCGTTGTTGATGCCCGAATCATTCTTCAATACCGGTTCTCCTCAATACATTGGTGATCTAATAAGATTCGTTGGTGTTTCACCAATCAATCTCCGAGAACTCCAAGTTTAGTTGTTGATTCCGCCGTTTCACCTTAAACACCAACCAATCTTACAGTTC
>NZ_JAQVBV010000055.1 GCF_028690125.1 Bacteroides sp.
CAGACTCCAGTTCTCAATAAGATAAGTTTCTGCATCTACAAGATTCTGCGCAGCATAATAATCCGGAGTTGGAATATGATACTTCATCATAAACTTTTTAGAGAAAACTTTACTATGCTCGATGAGCGAGGCTTTTTGAGAAGCTCCAAATACGTTGTAGCCATTCTGTGAAAAGAAATCGGCATCTCCTGCAATCAATTCAGTCGGGCTTAGAATTAAAACATTATCGGGTTGAAACTCTTCCGCAAAAGATAGGGCATCATTTCGTGATTTGATACTGTAAACTTCTGGTTCTCTGAGCATTAAAGCATTGGTACCATGGACTAAGCAGCGAACATCTACGTCAGTATTGTGATCAAATTTTAATGCTCGTAAAGTAGCGTGCTCTCGCCCATTCCCTGAACCATAAAGCAATATTTTACGACGTTGCATTTATTATTCCTTAAATGGTGGATAATAGTCATCAAGCCAAATGGTCTCTGGAGCATTCATCAGATCTGTTTGTGATCTGAGGTAATGGCCTTCAAAATAATTCTTAGGCCCATCGCTCACAACGATATGCATGATTAATGGAATGTCTATTTCGGTAGGCTCTTCAAAATCGAGAGGCTTCGCTATTTTGATATACTTTAATGAAAAGTATTTCATTGCAGATGGATTGAGATGGTCATGCATGATTTGAATAATCTTCTCAGAATTAGCTAATCCACCCGCAATGGCTTTTCTACCTACTTCTAATGCTTCATATACTCTTTGAAATTCCAAAATTTTTGCTTCTGGTTGATTCATGAGACGGGATGAAATCGCAATGCCACTTTTATATCTTACGCAGGGTACTTCGCGTACCTCTGTATCAATCAAGAGGTCTTTAACCGCTCGGTTGACCAATATTGTTTGTCCTATATCTTTCAGCCCCCAATATGTTCGCGTGGGTCTTGTGAAAATGATCCAACGTGTAGACATTGTTATCATTCCACGGAAAAGATAAGGAACAACAGTTCCATCAAGGCGTTTATAATAATCACCTTGATCAAAAAATGTACGATATTCAGAGGGATACATTTCTGATGTATCAGGGCATATTAAATGTGTTGCTCCAAATTTATGTGCTAAATCACAATCTGCTTCTGCATCATATTGATAGACGGAGCCTGGCGCTAACTGAGCAGCGTTTGGGTAAACACTGACTACAACACAGTCATTTTCTTTCGCTGCTATTTGAATGACTTTTCCATGCCCCTCATGCAGAGCACCCAAAGAATGTATAGAGCCGATGGTCTTACCTGAAGCTCGCAGAGCATTTAATCCCGCGCTCGCTTCAGAAAGAGAGTTCCAGCGTGTATAACCTTTGGTCATTTAGGGCCCGGTACAGCTAATGGTAATACTGAACAGCGTTGAGATGGCTCAATACGTGATTGATATGTATTATGTCTGTCAGGTTGCCATGATGCTACATCAACAGCAGTCTGTTCACCTGTTTCGAGATTTTTAATCTCATCAGCACCTTCTGAGGCAAACATGATATATGGGATTCCTTTACGGGTCGCATATCTGATCTGATTGCTGGTTTTTGTTTCCGGTTCGTGGAAAACTTCAACATTCACACTATTCTTACGCATAAGCTCGGCTTTACGCATCAGCTCATTTTGATCAGATTCTGGTGTATTAATAATTACAACGTGAGTTGGGCTTTTCTCACCGAGTTTAATCCTACCTTCTTTTAACAATTTGCCGAAGATCCGTGTAAGGCCAATTGAAATACCTACACCTGGCAAGCTTCTATTGAGGTAAGTACCAACCAAATTCTCATAGCGACCACCGGCAAAGATAGTAGGGAAGTCTGGGTAGTCTCCCAATTTCCCTTCATAAACTGTGCCTGTATAGTAATTGAGACCACGTGCAATAGACATATTTGCAATAACCGAACCTTTAGGAAGGTCTGATAAGCGATCCATGACGTATTTTAACTCTTCTATACCTTGATCTAATAAGGCGCTGGACACTCCCAGTGCGCGGATTTGATCAATAAAGCCAGTATCTTCAGAACGAATCTGGGCCAATTGCAAACATTTTTGAGCTACATCTTCAGTAAGTCCCATTTGAGACATTAACATTTGCTGCACACCAGATGGACCAATTTTGTCGATTTTATCAATGATTTGAATAGCCTTCATAGGGTCGGCAATTCCTAGACCTTCGTAATAGCCCTGAATGATTTTACGATTATTGACGTTTGTATGAACATTATCGATGCCGATGGTCTGAAGTATCTTGTGAACAATACGCGGCATTTCTGCATCAAAGTGGAAGGACACGGATCCTTGATCAATGACGTCAATATCTGCTTGAGTAAATTCACGATAACGGCCTTCTTGAGGACGTTCGCCACGCCACGCTTTTTGAAGTTGGAAGCGTTTAAATGGAAATTGAAGTGCAGAAAAATTTTGTGCAACATAACGTGCCATAGGTACTGTTAAGTCAAAATGTAGCGCAAGGCGTGGCTCATCTGCAGTTTGCTCACCACTTAATCTTCTCAGTGCATAAATTTCTTTATCTGCATCATCCCCTTTAGCTTGAATAACACTTACTTCTTCTACAGAAGCTGGTTCGATGGAGGCATAACCATAACTTTCGAATGTACGACGCATAATATCTATCCATTGAAGCTCGACACGGCGTGCTTCAGGAAGCCATTCAGGGAAACCGCTAACAGGTTTTGGAACTTTTGACATTTTCTCTCTCTTACTTTCTATCGTTTTTAGACATTAGATATTTTTATTTTTCTTACAAGTATTTTATAAATTTAAGGCTTCTGGCTAGGTAATCCCATGGTCTGCGTTATACGTTGAGATAGTTCTTTTACATATATTTCTGAACTTTTTTCCTCTGTATCACCTAGTATTGTCAAGTGAGTATAGCCTTCGCTCGCAACCTTTTTAATTGCTTTAGCAAGGTTGGCAGGAATGCCTCCATATACAACAGAGAATCCCTTTTCTCCAAGATGTTGTAAAGCTTGTGTAACAAAATGGTCGGAGGCTCCTAAATTAAGAACCATTATTTTATTCTCAGGACTGGGCAATGATGGAATAGGTATGTTTTGAGAAATAGCCTCAACACCTGTAGCCACGCTACGTAGAGTTTGAATACGAGAGTCAAAAGCCTGGCCAAAATTATTATATTGTCCGCCATCGCCTAAATGGATTCCCTCTTGTGTCAAGAAGCGTACTGCATATCCGCTGACTGTCTCAACACTATGAAGGTTAGTTGTATCAATAATAACATCCGCACCTGTATATCTTTTAATAGCGAGTGCCATTTCATGAATATGTTGATAAGGGGCTTGTCCTAATCTTTGTAATGTTAGAACATCTAATAAATCAGGCAGGACATGCGGATTTGAAATCCGTTCCTTTAATAAATCTGCACGTTGCTCAAGCGTTGAAAATTGCAGGCTATGCAGAAAATCAGGCATTTCTTCGTTTGAAATGCCTCCATCATTTAGCATAGTGCGCAATGCCTTAAAATCATTGATGAAGACTTGAATCGTCAGATTTGATTTTTTGCAAAGATTAGTCATTGCTCCAACCAATTGCAGAAGAGAAAAGTCGACAGCATTTGTTGGCAATGCTTCATTAATTGCCGCATAACCAATCTGGCTAAAGTGACGAGTAGGGCCATCTCTGTAACGGAATAAAGGGGCTACAAACCCCACGCGTGTCGCTTTCCCTTGCTGATTGCTATTGCAATAATTTCGAAGTACAGCTGGTGTTGAATCGCATGCCAAAAATAACTGACGTCCGGCTTTGTCGGCGAAATCAAATACTTTATCGCCAGCATTATTGGACGCTTTAGTAAAAGTATCGCGAAAGCCTAATGGCGATAATTCTAAGAGGTTTGCTCCGATGGATGATCCGACGGTGGTATGTGTTGATAAAACTTGTCTTTTGAATTGCACCCATTCTTCATCGCGATCAAAGAAGCCTCTGGGAAGTCTTAAATATTCATCATTTGTTGACATGTTGCATCCAAAAAAATAGGCATTCAATTTGTTTTGTTATGTAATTAGCATACAATCAATTAGATTGCAATTTATTTGTGATAATTAGAGTTTTATAATATTTAAGGAATAAGCTGCCTTAATAAAGCTCTATAAGCGCTTTGCATAGGCTCTTCCATTAAGTTATGCCCGCCCGCTACTTGGGTTATTTTTAATTGAGGAATGTGTTTCTGCATTTCTATGATTTGTAGCGGTGGAGCATCAAGATCTAAAAAGCCATGTAATGCTTCAATAGGTATTGTTACTTTTTCGAAGCCCTCCACAAGCGATAGCGGAGGCGATATAAAAAAGTCTCCAACAACATAATGAAAAAATATTTTTGCTTTCGCAATTTCTTTTGGCCCAATCGCAGCACGATTAACAGCAACCGGAGAGAGGCGGGTTATTTTTGCCGCTACACAATTAAATCGATAAACAATTTCTGTTAACACATCTACATCTGCATTGGGATCATTGAGTGTATCAAGAATCCATGTGGAAACTGGTTTTTGTTCATGCTGAGGGCGTAAATTCTCAAATGCAGCAATTTCCTCAGGTATAAAGATACGAACGCCGCCATATGCCCAATCTTGATTTTCTGGGTGTCCACCAAAATATGCCGATACAAATACTTTTTCACATTTATCAGGGAAAAGTCGTGCATATTGAAGTGAAAGAGTGCCTCCCCATGAGTGTCCCGCAACGATCCATTTCTCTAATTGCAAATGTTTTCTCAGGCGCTCAGCATCGCGCAGAATATCTATTGTTGTATTTTTTTCAATAGATCCAAATGGTTCAGAGCGACCTGTCCCTCTCTGATCAAATGTGATAAAATTGATTTTTGTTAAATCAAATAAGTGGAGATAATCCTCATTAAATCCCCCCCCTGGTCCGCCATGAAAGAAAAGCAGAGGCTTGCCATTTGGATTACCAAAAGTGCGCCAATAAACGGTATGCCCATCTTGTTCTTCTAAAAAACCATCATTGATATGATTTGTCATCTATTTATCTGCTTTCTATTAAGTTGCTTCATAATGTAGCAATAACATTTGCGTCGTTAAAACCCCGATCAAAGTTTGAACCTCTAAAGCATGTTTAAATGGTTCGGATGGCTCAGGAGTTTTTATCTTGTTCAATAATGCCAGTACCGCATCTTCTCTAAAAATATCAGTCTTTATTAATGCGTCATGACCCAGCCACTGGTCAAGTTTTTCAGGGCTGAGTAAAAATTTATTAATCGGCGTATTAAAGGCATATTTTCTTCTTTTAAGAATGGATTTCGGCAATAAATTTCGGAATCCTTCACGAAGGATATATTTTTCTTTATGCAGATTCATTTTAAAATGTGGAGGAATCTTTAAGAAAAAATCAATCAGTCTGTTATCTAAATATGGGAGACGAGCCTCCAAACTATTAACCATCGGATTGCGGTCTGCCTTCCATAAGGTCCAAGATGGAAGACGTGTGTGCATTTCTAAATAAATAGCTTTGTTAAGAGGTGCGATATTTTTTATGTGTTCTTGAGCGTGTGCGCAAATATTGGCAATGGGGCCATCTTTATCTAAAGGATCCCTACCTGGATACTTTAGAAGAGGAAATGAGATGTTTTGGTTAAGTCGCCATATAGCATACCAAGGTGGAATAAACCCAAATAAACCAATAGGCTTTGATTTTTCATCAATCATTACTTTTTTATAATGAGTATGAAAATCTTTTGGGTAGCCAAGATTAGATAAAATTTTGTTGAATATCCATCCTGTTCCAGGAATATGCGCAATCCTTCTTCGCCAAGCATCAGCCATAAAATGATCATATCCTCCGAGCATTTCGTCAGCACCATCCCCAGTTAAAACTACCTTAAAACCCGTTTTGCTAGTTGTCGAAGAGAGTAATTGATTGGCTACGTCTAATGTAAAAATCTGAGGCTGTTCGACGCGAATAACGGCATCATATAAATTTTCTAATGTGATATTATCGGCTTGGACTTTATGAAGCTGCACGTTCGATTTTTCTGTGACTTCAGTCGCATATCTCATCTCATCAAATTTTGCTTGGGAGAAACTCAATGAGAATGCTTTTAAATCAGGCCGGCGCAAAGCAATTGCGGCCGTAACTGCAGAGGAGTCAATTCCACCACTAATATAGCAAGCCACCGGAACGTCTGCATCAATATGTGTTCCTATGACGTCGAGAAATAAACTTTCAAATTCTTCTCTTATTTGCTTTCCACTATAGCTGCTATACTCATTATGTTTAGGGAACGATGGCTTCCAATAAGGAGAGCAAGAAAGCTTATGGTTGGCTAAATCATAAATACCAATTTCACCAGGTTTAAATGAATATATATTTTTTAAAACTGTATCGGGCTCCATCGGATAACCAAATGTCAGAAAGTCGGCAATAGATTGACGATTAATTTGACGAGGTACTTTAGGATGTCTGAGCAAAGCCCTGATTTCAGATCCGCCAATAAAAATATTTTCATCGATATATGTGACTAGAGGTTTAATACCCAGACGATCCCGAACAATATAAATTTTATTGTGGCGTAAATCATAAAGAATAATCGAGAACATTCCATCAAGCTTTAGGAAACAGTCAGCACCATATTCTTCGAATAAATGAGGGATTACGGCGCCATCAGATTTATTCCCTAGAATATGCCCTTTATTCTCAAGAGTTGTTCGTAAGAATTTATGATTGTATATTTCACCATTAAAAATGACGACAATATCTTTGGTCTCATTGAAGAGTGGTTGTTGGCCACCTTCGGGATCAATAATAGCAAGACGCGTATGACCAAGTCCTACGTTATTATGCGTCCATGTATCCTGATGATCAGGCCCGCGATGTTTCAGACCATTTGTAATATGGGATATTACAGAAACTTCTATGGGTTGGTTGTCCCGGTTAATAAGAAACGTAATACCGCACATGATAAGTTTAACTAACTTGCATAATCATTATGTAATGTTTAAGTAATGGGTTCACAATATACTTGATTTGTTAGAAATAGAAGAAAATAATTTTAGGGGGTTAAAATGAGAGTATTAGTTGTTGGGGCAGGGGCGCTAGGAGCTTATTACGGCTCTCTTCTATCAAAAGCTGGACACCATGTGCATTTTATTGCAAGAGGCAATAATCTAGTAGCTTTACAGTCTAAAGGAATACGTATTGTAAGCGATATAGACGGTTTTGAGTTAAACCACGTTGAGGTATCGGAAAGAGTCCCTGATAGCTTTCTCCCGGATATTGCTCTTGTAACTGTTAAAAACTATGACCTAGAGAATGCCTTAGAGATATGTCACAGAATAGGCGAGAATGCTGCGATATTAACTTTGCAAAATGGCTTATGGGCGCATGAGGCAGCCGCCCATTCTTTTCCTGATAATTTAATACTTCCGGGACTTACATATGCGACGCTCACTCTAGAAGATCCAGGTGTTGTACGACAATGTGGTGGTAAGCCACTTATCCAATTTGGTTCAAATAATGGTATAACAGAGAAGGTAAATTTCTTTGCTGTGGCTTTTAAGGAGTCTGGAATTAATACTCAAGTGAGTGAAAATATTCATGTAAATTTATGGGAAAAATTTTCTTTCATTTGTGCCCTCAGCAGCGTGACAAGTGCATTCCAGTCGAGTATTGGATCAATTCGAGACAATCCATTACAATGGAATAGCTTTTGTGAAGCTATGAAAGAATCTGTGGGGGTTGCGAGAATATATCAACCTGATCTACCAAATGATTTGCTTCACATACATTTAGAAAATGCAAAAAAGCTAGCGTATACTTCCCGCAGCTCTATGCTAGATGATCTTTTGAAAGGCCGAAAAATCGAATTGCCATGGCTTTCAGAAGATTTAATCTTGAGGGCGAAAAAGGTCAATTTTTTAACTCCCATGACATTGTCATTAGTTAAATCTATTCGAGAGAGCAATGTAGCTTAAGTAATATTCTTTCTATTTAATATAAAGTAGTTGTTTGACAGATTTCTTTTGATTATGTTATATATTCCTACAAATCATCATTAGCGGAGAAATCTATGAGCGTTCTGAAGATTAAAGTTGGACAAGAAGTTCCCCCAATACAAATTACACGTTGGGCGGATATGCTTGAAAACGAAGTGTTGTCCGTACCATCAGGGGTCAGACCCATAAAAATGTGTAATAGTGATGGGACAGGTTCTCCTTTGGTTAAGATTGATAAATTCGGTGCTGACGTTATTAGATTTCCAGCTGGCCAAGGCGTAATGAACCATACTCATGAAGGAGCTCATATTCTTTTTGCGATTAAGGGTACAGGTTTTGTAGAGTATGATGGTGTTGATTATGCTTTAGAGCCGGGTGTTTGTTATTTAGTGCCAAGCATGGTTGATCATGCGATTAAAGCAACCACGGAACTCATCCTGATTGCTGTAGGAAATGATCATAGAGCTTTAGATAGTGTAGAGCGCATGGAGCCTGTCTATCATAATAAAAAATAATTTACATACGTTTTTGTAGGGGATGTAATTCTATTTGAGTAATAAAAGCTTGGGGGGAAGCTGCGAAGTGGTTCAGCGTTGGACGGTTGAGGATTTAAATCCTGATTTTCTATTTGAAGTAACTTATAATAGAGACATTGAAACATCAGCACGATTTTCATGGCCTATTCCTAACATGTTGAATGCTGATGGAGAACCCTTGGTTCTTCATCCTTGCATAGCCCCCAAAACTGAAAAGGATGGAAGTATATTTATTGACCCAAGTACAGGGCGTAAGGACTATCGTTTTTATTTCAAAAACCATAAGGATAATACAGCACAGGGTGTTAAGATTGACGGCACCGGCTGTATTTTGTTTATGTCTCCAAGTGAATCAAAATCTAGAAAAATAAAAGAAATCATTAGATCCTTAGGCGCCAATATAGAAGGCTGCTCCCCACAATCGATTGAAGATGCTTTAGAGCAGATATATTTAGCTACGGGTATAGGGGATCGTTGGAATGAAACGAAAAAGACACTCGGGGCAAAATATGATGCTTTTGAGGATGTAGAGGATCAATATTTTGGAAGATTTCTCTATAAAGATGAAATATCTTCAGCTGTATATTTAGGAGGAGAAGGACTTTTTGATGGCCCTGCTGAGAGTGATCAACTTTTTCATGGCGGGACATTTATTATCTTCCCTGGGAAAACTATCGAAGATACTCGGAATATTATTGCCAAATATGTTCCTGAAAGAAAAAAGGAAACATCAGGCGGTGCAAAACATGTCGCTTATGATGTATTCTTAACAACACGTCGCTTACCAGATGGAACCCCGATTGTCCCTAGTCTGCTTAAAAGACAAGATGAACCAAATCGCAGATATTATAAACCTACAGCGAGCGCTGGATTTTCCGATTATTCTCCTGAAATAGAAGCAGTAGAAAGACAATGGATCGCAAAAATACAGGGTGTCTTTGAATTATATGGTTATCCTCGTATTAAAACAAAGGCAGTAGAGGAGTTGCATGTTTTAAGATTAGAAGAAGGTGATAGGAAACCTAGCCAGATATTCGCAATCCAAAAATCTTTCTCAGGTGCAGCATCAGGAAATGGTACAAAAGAAGAATTATATGGTTTAAGGTATGATCATACTGTTCCTCTCGCAAGATATATGGCGGAAAACTCTGGCAGCGCTGCGATTATTCTTCCTTTTAAAACCGCAAGAATAGGGCCGGTATGGAGAAACCAAGAAATAACACGTGGGCAATATAGAGAATTTATTCAAGCCGATATCGATGTTGTTGGTGATGGTTATGTTCCAATAGAATATGATGCAGAATTCCCGCGTATTATGTGTGATGTGGCTAATGAACTGGGTATTGGTTCAATTGAATTAGGAATTAGCAATCGTAAAATTACGAAAGGTTTCTTTTCTTCTCTTGGGTTCGATGATGAATTAACTGAAAAAATCATAAGAGTCATTGAAAAAAGGGACATCCTGGGATGGCAAGGAATCCAAGCGCAATTATATAACTTGTTTAAGACTGATAAGGTTTTGGCAACTCGCTGTTTAGATTTTGCCATGATTAAATCCTCAACCTCCTCATTTGCTGACGAAGTATTGCGTCTGGCTAAGCCAAACAAACTGCTTGAGGATGGAATCGAAGAATTGATGTTGGTAATGGATAGGCTACAAGACATTCAAACAGGTACGGTTCAGGCAGATATGTCAGTTGTACGCGATATGAATTATTATACCGGAACTGTTTATGAAGGACGTTGTAAAGATAGCCCAACTTATCCTCCTATTATTGTTGGAGGCCGATACGATAATCTAGTCGGGCATTTTATGAAAGAAAGTCGCCCAGGAGTGGGTGCCTCATTTGAGGTAACCCGTGCTATTGATTTGATGCGTGACTCCAAAAGATTACCATTAATGTCTGCCACACCGACAAAGGCACTTATTGTTTACAATAGTAATGCATATGCTATGCACGCTGAAATGATTGCTCATAACTTAAGAGCTACAGGAAGTTCTATTGAAATAGCCTATGGTGCGGGATCATTAGAAGATAAACTGCATTATGCAAGAGCCAAGAATATTCCGAATGTTGCTATTATTACTGATGTTGGGCAACTCGAAGTTATTAATATGGCTGACATGGCTAGAAGATTAGTCCCATCAAATGATTGGGTTCCAAAATAAATGGCTATTTTATTATTTTAGCACACTGTCCAAATCAATTTGGTCATATATTGCGTATGGTTTTTTATAGTAAGTAGCCCATTCTCTATCACCATAAGAAAAGTGCCACCACTCTCCGTCAAATGGAGCAAAGCCCAAGCCAAGCATGGTTTGTCTTAGCTTTTGTCTGTTATCCCAAACTTGCTTTGAAAGGAAAGGATTAAAAGTATAGCTTTCTTTCTCGAAATTATGTGCTGGGGTACCCATATCTAATTCTTTACCATCTTTGTCGATAATTCTCACATCAACGGCGCCTCCGGTAGGATGCCCAGCTACTTCAGGAACAGCAACCAAACGGTGAATGGCTTCGTTCAATTCATCTTCAGAGGTCGGAGGATTAGGTTGGTTACTAATAATATGTCTAAATTCTTCGTAGCTATTTTTTTGGACAGCGAGTGATCTGTATCCGTATACGATATCTAAAACACAACCATCTATTAGGTCCGCAATCATTAACTGAGCTTTTTTTAATTTTTCGGAGACACCAGCCCGTACAAAGATATCATCGCCCGTTGAAGGAGGGATAAGTCCATCGAGTAGGGTAAATTTCACCCCACTCTTTTTAAGTGAAACCATAGGCTCATGATTTTCTGCAACGGGAGTAGATTTGAGGTCTTTGTATGTTAAAAATTTTTCTTCTAAAAGAACGAAGAGTTCATCTTTGGTCATTATATTACGATACTTTCAAAAATGAGCTTAAGCGATTGCTGCTTGTGGAGCTGCAGTTGTTAGAGCGACCTCAGGCGAGGCTATATGCATACGGCCATCAAATAATATTTCGATAGGCCCGTTCACTGTGGCGCTCTCAAATTTCTCTTCATCACGATTAATCGAAACCAATAGATCCATTCCGCTAGGTTGAGTGATTTTAAGGTTTTTAACAGATGAACCAGATTCTTTTGCAACCATTATACCAATAGAAGTTGATCCGCTACCGCAACCAGTTTCATAATAAAGAGTCCCTGTATCTCTTACATATACAAATGGCTCAACTTTAAATGAATTTTCCGATTGTCTATCGATGATCATCACTCCGGATGCTGGATATCTATCAGATAGGCCTTTTTCCCGAAGAGCATTCAAAGCCATTGCTTTTTGCTGTTCAGTATCTTGTTGAGACAAGATTGTTGCGCCTAGTACACTATCTTTGGCAGTTATAATGAAAGATATACCATCAAGATGAACAATGTAGTCATCTCCTGAAGGCTGTGCAGAATTTAAATCCTCTTTCACGGGCAAAGAGGTTTGGGCCATTCCACTTTCAACAACGACGGACATAGGTTGTGATGCGCCAGAAATTTCCAAAAAGGCTTGTCCATCTCGTCCTTCTCTGACAAGATATCCTAATGATCTTGTTGCGTTTCCGCAGAACTCACCTCCGGCCATTTGACCACGAACAAGACCATTTTGGCCACGTTCAACAAACATGACTTGTTCAATTCCAGGATAAGTACTTTGAATTCTTTTAGATAAAGTGCCTTGTTCTTCGCGCGGGATGTCATCCCATACGATAGCAGTATCGTTTCCACCTGGGCGTACTATAGTTACTCTCTCCAGTACAGTCTTATTCGAAGCTGTGTTTGCATCTAGGTCAAACTTATAAAATGATCGTGTATCTTGGGTCATAGTTCCATCCGCTCTTGGGCCGCTAACATTCTGGAATAAACCAGCAATAACAACGCCGCCAGCCTTATTTACAGCGCTAATTTGTTTATAGTTGTAGACACTTGTCCTTAGAATAAGAGACTCATATCCCTCTTGTTGACAAGCTGAAAGTAAAATCGCTTTCATTCTCGCCGAGATCCCATTTTTACGAAGATTTTCAGCAACACCATCTTCGGCAAAGTATGATGAACAATTTATATCAATATTTTTACTCACAAGGGCTGCCACGTTAAATTCCGACTTAAGAGGAACTGCGGTTACAAATGCCACTGGCTTATCTGTATCATCCTTAGCAACAAATATTATTCCGCCACTTTCAAAATAGGATAAAAATATATCTATGACTTCGTCAGTAGTAAATTTTTCATTATAAGGTGGGGCTGCAAATACTCTTTGATATAAATCATTCAACCCAGACTCTAGAACATTTTTTAATTCGGCACTAGTTTCAATTCTGCGAACTTTCACTGAAGGCTGTAGCTCTTTATTCATGCTCATAAACTCATTGTATCTCAGATGTTAGCGCTTCGAACTGCGTTGCCGTATCCTAGGCGGGTTCTTAATGGGCATTCGATTATTTCTAATAATACAACACACATTAAAATAATTTGGAAGAAAAATTTCCTCTAAAAAATGAAGTGTTTTTTTCCAAACCTTTTCGCATTTATTTCTTAATCGCTGTGTTTTTGTATTAACAAAGTAACTCAAAATAAAGAGGGTGTCAAAACCCGTTATGCTTCTAAATTTCTCTGACTGGAGCAGTTAAGCTTAGAGATATTGCCGTTTTTGAAAATATAGGTGATTACCGCCGCAGTTTTTAATTTTAATAAACATATCGATTGTCCTGTGTCCTAGGACTGAGGTGAGGTGGTCTGCTATCTGTGAACTCAGGTCTTTGAGTGCAATTTCGCTCACAAAAGCCTTGGCGTTCGTGCTTAGAGTTTCAATACGTCGTTCTCTCTCTTTGCCTGATATTTCAGCCTCCATAGGGCTTAGCCCCTCTTTGAGAAACGGGGCATCACGAGATATGGTTAGATCAATGTCCTCGGAAAATCGCTCAATAAGGCCATAGGCTTTAGAGAGAGATGTCCCACCTTTAAATGTCAGATAGGGAGATAAAGTAGGCGATAGGAAAAGCCGTTTTAGTGTCCAACAGACCCAAAAATCCTTCTCAAGAATAATATTAGTTAAGCCTCTCTGGGAAGCTGCTTCTTGCAGGATGTCATGGCGTTCCTGATTAGGTAGTTGCGCGAATTTGTCCATATTTGGCCATCTTTATTTGTAAAATAATATCAGCTATCCACCCAGGAACCTGATGAGAGGCCTTTGTAAGATGTTTTACGTCTGCATCTGCTAAACGACTCGCACATTGTACAATGGTCTGTTGATCGACTCCATCCTTACCGAGATAGGAGAGAGCCTGAAGTGCCAGATTAACTGTATCCGGAATATTGTCTATTATTGGGACTCTCGCGTGTTTCAAGGTGATTATACGGCCCGCTAGGGACTTGTTTCTTGATTTGCCATTGGTCACAAAGACGGGTTTTGCAGAAACTTGTGTACTTAAGCCCAACATATTGGCGGCCGTTGCGCCAGAGGGCATAGCCTTGTCACCAGTTTTAGAGCTTATCGCCAGAGCGACTTTATCAGCAGCGGGCGAAAGTGTGCCAAGAACCGGATGTTTTTTAGGGAAATCAAATAAACCACGATCCAGCCGACGAATAACGCCAGACTTTACTAAGCGCGATAGGGTCTGATCGACGGCCGCGCGTGAGCCAACATCAAGGAAGTCTTTGGGTGTAAAAACCCAGCCGCGCTGTTTGGCGCGAATTCTCCTCAAAATGGTGTCTGAAATAGTCGTCATTTTTATACCTTTATAGTCAGATAATAACATATATATTTCTGACAGTCAAATATAGTAAAAATTTAGATAAATTATTTAATAACAGTGTGTTATATTAAATAAAATTAAAAGAGTGCTTTTTGAAAGTTTTGATGTGATAATATAGTCATATGAAAATATTTGCTCATTTTGTTCTCATTTTTATCAAAGAATCCTATCATTTTTCAACATTTATCCTATCGTTTGTGATAGGATTTAAAGGGGATCGTGAGAGGATTAATGAGCCATGCAAGTGACATCAAGACAGCAGTCTATTATCAATATAGTTGCCTCCAGAGGAGGTGCCTCTATTTCGGAGATAAAAGAAGACCTCGGTGAAGATGTCAGTATACCCACCCTGAACAGGGAACTCACCACGTTGATGGTAGGGAATTGTTTGACAAGAACGGGTAAAGGGAGGGCTACATTCTATAAAATTTCGCCTGTCTATAAAGTTTTTTCTCCTCTGAGCAACTCATCTGGATATTTTGATCAAGACCCTGATACGCGCAACGCGCAAACACATTTTAATCAGGAAGTGATATCTCTTTTGGGCGGCACTGATTTGTTTACTGCCTTAGAAAAAAAACATCTTGAGGTATTAAAACAGGAATATCAAAATAATATCTCCGATTATCCTCCGGCCCTATTCCAAAAGGAGCTGGAACGCTTAACGATTGAATTGAGCTGGAAATCTTCCCAGATAGAAGGAAATACATACTCTCTCCTTGAAACCGAGAGGCTCTTCCGGGAAAAAGAAGAGGCTAAGGGCAAGCCTAAAGAAGATGCAATCATGCTGCTCAATCACAAATATGCTTTAGACTATTTGTTAGCTCAGAAGGGCATAGCAGAAAAGCTAAATTTGAGATTACTGGAGGAGATCCACGCACTCCTTATCAAGGATCTAGATGTTGGGCGCAATATTCGCTCTCGTACCGTTGGCATCACAGGAACAGCATATAAACCGCTTGATAATCAATATCAGATTAAAGAGGCGATAGAGCATATGTGCAGAATCATTAACGCGAAAGATAACGGGTTTGAAAAAGCCTTGCTTGCTGTGATATTGATCTCATATATTCAGCCCTTTGAGGATGGAAATAAGCGTACGGGTCGGATGGTGAGTAATGCACTGCTTGTTACGGAAGGCATTTGCCCCTTATCATATCGTAGTGTGGATTCAATTGATTACAAAAAAGCCATGCTTTTGTTTTACGAACAAAATAATCTTGCTGCTTTTAAGAAAATATTCTTTGAACAAATAGAATTTAGCGTTAAAAATTATTTCCGGTAATAGAAGGCAGTAGCTCTTATTGCCATAGTAATTTATTAATAAGTTATGTTTAAGTAATTGATTTATAATAAAAATCTTCCAAAGTGATAATACTAATTATGGAAATTATTAAGAATCCAAGTAGGAGACTTACAACTTTTATAATGATAAATGTTGAACAAAATCCATTGATCTATGCAGAATACGCACAATCCTAATATGGTCGCTTAATATTCGATAAAAAATAACATGCTTATCTTTGGCAAGGCTGTGAAGTTCCTCTCGGATTTCTTTACGTTCACGACCAATTTCTGGGTTTCTAGAGATAATTTCAAACGTGTTATCAAAACCAGATACGTAAGAAACGGCCTGATCCAGGCCAAATTTTTCCAGCGTAAAATCAAATATATCCTCTAAGTCTGCATCTGCAGCTTGGGATAATATCACCTTTGTCATGGCAGAAATTATTCTTTCCGTGCTTTGGCTTTGGCAATGTCACGTGCACTGCGTTTGCTTATTTCTCCATCCCAGCCTTTTGCGATTTCTGCACGCAACTCTTCTATGACACGGTGTCTATAGACCTCGTGTAGTCTCAAAGCATCACGAACCAACTCACTGGCATTCTGAAAGTCGCCTGTCTTGATCTGAGATGCAATGTATTGTTCCTGTTTTTCAGTCAAACTAATATTCATGGCTTAATACCTCTTTTTACAAGTTTAGCAGCAAATTGACAAAATGTCCATATTTAGCAAAAATGGATAATATATGTTATGAATAATAAAGGAAAATAGTCCTAGTAGGGGGGTGTGACTCACGACTTTATTTGTCAGCGATTCTCGGAGATAATTGTCACTATAAGAAAGCCGAGTTGTTAAAGAGAGTAGAAAATCAGCACATTTGATGTCTTGCTCTCTAAGTTCTACTGACATTTAATTGTGTTATTTACTGACAATTATTTCTGCAAATCACAGGGATTACCGTAGAAATAGGTATCTTATTTCTAACAATTCTTGCTATAATAGGTAGTAACTAATTACTACCTATTATAGGCGGACAAAATGGAACCACCCCAGAAACTTTCAGCTGAAAAACGCAAAAACATAACGATTGAGACAGTTATTGAGCTTGCGGGCCAGCAGAATCCTAGCGAGATAACAACCGCAGCCATTGCAAAGCATATGGGCGTAACGCAAGGAGCCTTGTTTCGACATTACGCCACGAAAGATGATCTCTGGCAGGCTGTTATGGAGTGGGTTTCTATCCGTTTGCTTGATCGCTTGGAGGGAGCTGCGAGGGGAGCTTCTTCCCCGATAGAATCTATGAAAGCAATGTTTCTAAGCCACATAGAATTCGTTGCTGACCATCCGGGGGTGCCGCGCATGATGTTTGGTGAGCTTCAACGCTCTGCACCAACGCCTGCCAAACGCATGGCCCAGACACTCATTAAAAACTATAGGGAGCGGCTTTGTACCGTGATTGAGGAAGGAAAGAAATCGGGTGAAATATCACCTTCTCTTGATGCAGAAGCAGCCGCCGTTCTTTTTATTGGTATGGTACAAGGGCTTGTCATGCAATCTCTTATATCCGGTGATATGGGTTCTATGCGTGTAGCTGGCCCTTCATTGTTTGCAATCTATCAGCGTGGAGTCGCAGTAAAAGCATGAAAAAACTTTCTCCTATCACACGCAGAAAAATTGGAATCATACTTGTCTTGCTTCCGCTGGTTTTGACGTTTGTTTATGTGGGAGTCAGGTCAGGCCCTCTTGCTCCAGTTTCTGTGACAACGATAAAAGTTGATATCGAAGAGATTTCTCCCTCCTTGTTTGGAATAGGAACAGTTGAGGCTCGGTATTCCCACAAAATAGGACCGACAACGGCGGGGCGCATCAAGAATCTGAGTGTTGATGTCGGAGATACTGTTCAAGCTGGGCAATTGCTTGGCGAAATGGATTCCGTTGATCTCGAAAGCCGCTCATCATCTCAATCCGCAAACATTAGGCGGGCCGAGGCCCTTCTAAAGCAGTCCGAGGCAACATATGGCTACGCTCGTGATGAGGCCAAAAGAGCAGAAAAACTATTCCCTGCCGGAGCCGTGAGTAAATCTCTCCTTGATGCAAAGCGTCAAGAACTGCGAGTGGCCGAAACTGCTTGGATGGCCGCCAAGGAAGATCTCACTCGAACAAAATCAGATTATGATGCGATTGCAAACCAGCTTGATAACGCACAATTGATAGCTCCGATCGATGGTATTGTTGTTCTAAGAAATGCAGAAATCGGAACAACAGTTGTTGCGGGGCAGACGATCTATGAAATCATTGATCCTAAATCAATCTGGATCAACGCCAGATTTGACCAGATCAGTTCTTCGGGGCTAGAAAAGGGGCTCTCCGCACAGATTGTTCTTCGCTCAAGGAATGGGGAGTCTCTCATCGGCCATATTCTCTATGTCGAACCAAAAGCGGATTCCGTGACTGAAGAAACTTTGGCAAAGGTCATCTTTGACACGATCCCCAATCCCCTCCCTCCATTAGGAGAGCTTGCCGAAGTGACCGTAGAGTTACCCACTCTTCCTCCTTCCCCAACAATTCCGAATGCCTCTATCCAGAATGTAAATGGAAAAACAGGGGTCTGGGAAATAAAAGACGTGAATCTTTCTTTTGTTCCTGTAACTCTGGGAAGCGCAGATTTGGATGGACAGGTTCAGGTTAAGAACGGCCTGAAGGGAGGAGAGAACATTATTCTCTACAGCGAGAAACTCCTCTCCCATCTAAGCCGCATCCGTATAGTTGATAAAATCCATAAGGCCGAACCATGATTAGCCTTGCTGGCCGTGACATTCTTCATGCTTGGGGAAAATTCGTCTTTACTGGCATCGGGCTTGGCCTTCTGATCGGTGTTACGCTTGTTATGGCCGGAGTTTATCGCGGCATGGTCGATGATGGAAAGGCTTTGCTTGATAACAGTCGATCGGATTTGTGGGTTGTACAAAAAGATACACTAGGTCCTTATGCGGAATCATCAAGCATCAATGACGATATTTATCGCTCTATTCTGCTAATCCCCGGAGTTAACAAAGCCACAAATGTTACCTATCTGACCATGCAAGTTAGAAAGGAAACTCAAGATGTAAGAGCGATGGTTGTTGGAATCATGGCAAATTCCGAACCAACCTCGTCTGGCTGGCCCCCTTACCTCATCGCGGGGAGACATATAACACGATCTCATTACGAGGCCGTTGCCGATGTCAAAACAGGGTTTCATTTAGGAGACAAGATTGTCATTCGCCGCAACAAATATGAGGTGGTGGGGCTGACGCGACGCATGGTCTCTTCTAGCGGCGATCCCATGATCTTTATCCCGCTCAAAGATGCGCAGGAGGCGCAATTTCTGAAAGACAATG
>NZ_JAQVBV010000056.1 GCF_028690125.1 Bacteroides sp.
ACTCGCTTCCAAATATGCGCTATTTAGCTTTATTTACCGTATCTGACCAAGAAATAGCTTTTATAACTATTTGAATTTTAATCAGTTTGCGCTACCTTTGCATATCTTTCTGAAACACTTTGTTTCACCCCTATAAAACCAATAGTTTCATACCTCGAAACAAAAGAACTCTTGACCGCTCTATGATTACGTCATGTAAAGAACAAAAAACGATGAGTAAAAAAAGTTATATAATCTGTAATACTTAGAGTTATTTGCTAAATTTGCAGCCTTTATGTACGAACGTTATGAAACAACGATATAACAAAATAATTATACTGGTCATACTCATACTGGCAACTTCAAATACTTTTGCGCAACAAATAAAAGGAGTAGTCACAGATTCCGTTACGAATGAGCCATTAATGTACATCTCGGTCTTCTATCAAGATAAGAAAGACGTGGGTACCATTACGAATATCGATGGTGAATACAAGCTTGAAGCCCGAAAAAGCGGAGGTACTCTTGTTTTCTCAGCTGTGGGATATATCAGTAAAACAGTAAAAGTTGGTTCCGGCAGCCAGACGGTTAATGTAAAACTATCGATGGATAATGTCTTGATCGATGAAATTGTAGTGAAGCCCAAGAAAGAAAAATACTCTCGTAAGAATAATCCGGCTGTTGAATTCATGCAAAAGGTAATCGCACATAAAAAGGCACAATCTCTGGAAGTGAATGACTACTATCAGTACGACAAGTACGAGAAAATGAAGATGTCTATCAACGACCTGACACCGGAGAAGCTGGAAAAAGGTATTTATAAAAAATATTCTTTCCTGAAGGATCAGGTTGAAGTATCGGAGACTACCAAGAAACTAATTCTTCCTATTTCCGTGCAGGAAACCTCTTCACAAACCATTTTCCGAAAAGATCCTCTGAACAAGAAAACGATTATCAAAGGAAAAAATTCAAATGGTATTGATGAATTCTTTTCGACAGGTGATATGTTAGGGACAGTTTTGAAAGATGTATTTGCAGACATTAATATTTACGATGATGAAATTCGTTTGTTACAGCAGCGTTTTGTAAGTCCTATCGGTAATAATGCTATTTCATTTTATAAGTTTTATCTGATGGATACACTTATGGTTAATAAGCGTGAATGTGTACATGTGTCTTTCGTCCCGCAGAACTCACAAGATTTCGGTTTTACGGGTCATCTTTATGTATTGAATGATTCGACATATGCTGTTCAAAAATGCACCATGAATCTTCCAAAGAAAACCGGAGTAAACTTTGTCAATCAGATGGATATCGTACAACAATACGAACAACTTCCTAACGGTAACTGGGTATTGGCAGATGATGATATGACGGTAGATCTCTCCTGGAATTCAAATAAAACCGCGGGAGGTTTACAAGTAGAACGAACGACAAAATATAGTAATTACGAATTTGATTCTATTGAGCAGCGACTTTTCCGGCTGAAAGGTGACATAATAAAAGAGGCGGATATGCTCTCGAAAAGTGATGAATATTGGGCAGGCGTCCGACAAGTACCTTTAACGAAGAAGGAAAGTAATATGGATATTTTCGTTAATCGCCTTGAACAGATTCCGGGATTCAAATACCTTATCTTCGGAGCAAAGGCACTGATTGAAAACTTTGTTGAAACAGGAAGTAAAGAACATCCAAGTAAAGTTGATATCGGCCCTATCAATACGATGATTTCGAGCAACTACATTGATGGAACCCGTTTCCGTCTAAGTGGCATGACAACCGCTCATTTTGACAAGCATTGGTTCCTTAGCGGCTATGGCGCTTATGGGCTGAAAGATCAGCGTTGGAAATATAGCGGTACGCTGACTTATTCCTTTAACAAACGTGATTATGTAGTATGGGAATTCCCTAAACATTATATTTCAGCTACTTATAGCTACGATGTTATGTCACCGATGGATAAGTTTCTGTTTACGGATAAGGATAATATTTTCCTTTCTCTGAAAACAACAACGGTAGACCAGATGTCTTATATGCGCGATGCTACTATCAATTATGAACTGGAGACTCAAACCGGATTTGGTGTAAAAGCAATGCTTCGCCATCGTAACGATGAGCCTTGCGGTAAATTGGAATATTTACGTAATGATGCAGCACAAACGCGTGTCCATGATGTTACAACTACCGAAGCCAGCATGACTTTACGCTATGCTCCGGGAGAATCTTTCGTAAATTCAAAGCAACGTCGTGTTCCTGTATCACTGGATGCTCCCGTTTTCACACTGACTCATGCAATGGGGTTCAAAGGAATATTGGGAGGAGAATATAATTTCAATCGTACAGAAGCAAGTATCTGGAAACGTTTCTGGCTTCCTTCTTCCTGGGGTAAAATTGACTGTAGCGTAAAAGCCGGTGCAGAATGGAACATAGTACCTTTCCCACTACTGATTTTACCAGAAGCCAACTTGTCCTATATCACCCAACGTGAAACGTTCTGCTTGATCAATAACATGGAATTCCTAAATGATCGTTTCGCTTCTATGTCCGTATCTTATGACATGAACGGAAAATTATTCAACCGCATTCCTCTTATTAAGAACCTGAAATGGAGGGAAATGTTTCGTGTACGTGCTTTGTGGGGGGCTTTGACTGATAAAAACAATCCATTCAAGAGTAGTAATCCGGATTTGTTCCGCTTTCCTACCCGCGATGGTAAATTTACTAGTTTTGTAATGGACCCGAAAGTACCGTACATTGAAGGTAGTGTCGGAATATACAATATATTTAAATTGCTGCACATCGAATATGTACATCGTTTCACTTACCGTGATAATCCGGGTATTAATAAAAATGGTATCCGCTTCATGGTATTAATGGTATTCTAAAATTATGCAACCTTTAGCAGAGCGGTTACGACCAAAAACTTTAGATGAATATATCGGTCAGAAACATTTAGTTGGACCGGGTGCTATCTTGCGCAAAATGATTGATGCAGGACGCATCTCTTCTTTTATCCTTTGGGGACCTCCCGGTGTAGGTAAAACTACATTAGCGCAAATCATTGCCAATAAACTGGAAACCCCGTTTTATACATTAAGTGCGGTAACATCCGGTGTTAAGGATGTACGTGAAGTGATAGAACGTGCCAAGAGCAACCGTTTCTTTTCACAATCCAGTCCGATCATGTTTATCGATGAAATTCATCGGTTCAGTAAGTCACAGCAGGATTCTCTATTAGGGGCAGTAGAGCAAGGAACAATTACTCTGATTGGTGCCACAACAGAAAATCCGTCATTTGAAGTCATTCGTCCTCTCCTATCACGTTGCCAACTTTATGTTCTTAAATCATTAGAAAAAGAAGATTTGCAGGAACTGCTACAACGTGCAATTACTACGGATGTAGTGTTGAAAGAACGGAGAATAGAACTGAAAGAAACGACAGCAATGTTACGCTTTTCGGGTGGAGATGCTCGCAAACTGTTAAATATATTAGAGCTGGTTGTTGAGTCAGAAGCAAGCGATAGTGTAGTCATTACGGATGAGATGGTAACTGAGCGCTTGCAACAAAATCCACTGGCTTATGATAAAGACGGAGAAATGCATTATGACATTATTTCAGCTTTTATCAAATCTATCCGGGGAAGTGATCCCGATGGAGCTATTTACTGGCTTGCACGTATGGTAGAAGGAGGTGAAGACCCTTCTTTTATTGCTCGTAGATTAGTGATTTCAGCTTCTGAAGATATAGGTCTTGCCAATCCTAATGCTCTGCTTTTAGCAAATGCTTGTTTTGATACACTCATGAAGATCGGATGGCCTGAGGGAAGAATTCCTTTAGCAGAAACTACAATTTATCTGGCAACAAGCCCTAAAAGTAATTCAGCTTACAATGCAATCAATGATGCGTTGGAGTTAGTACGTTCCAGTGGAAATTTACCTGTACCCTTACACCTCCGCAATGCACCTACCAAATTAATGAAGCAGTTAGGATATGGTCAAGAGTATAAGTATGCCCATAGTTACGAAGGTAATTTTGTAAAGCAGCAGTTCTTACCCGATGAATTGAAAGATAAACGAATCTGGCAACCTCAGAATAATGCAGCCGAGCAAAAACACGCTGAACGGATGCAGCAATTGTGGGGAGAAAGATTTAAGAAACAGGAATAGACAATTCAAAATATTTATTTATGAAAATAGTAGTTTTAGACGGCTATGCCGCCAATCCCGGAGATCTGTCTTGGGAAGGTTTGAAAGCTCTCGGCGAATGTACCATCTATGATCGCACTGCTCCCGAAGAAGTGCTGGAACGTGCTGCCGACGCAGAAGTAATTCTAACTAATAAAGTGATCATTAATGCAGATCATATGACCGCTTTCCCTGAACTGAAATATATTGGTGTACTAGCTACGGGATACAATGTAGTAGATACTGCCGCAGCCAAAGAACGTGGTATCACTGTCACAAATATCCCGGCATATAGCACTGCTTCCGTCGCCCAAATGGTATTTGCCCATATCCTGAACATAGCATTGCAAGTACAGCATCATTCAGAAGAGGTCCGTAAAGGTCGTTGGGTAAATAGCAAGGATTTCTGTTTCTGGGACACTCCATTAATGGAACTGAGAGAAAAGAAAATCGGTTTTATCGGATTGGGAAATACAGGTTACAGTACAGCTCGTATTGCTATTGGCTTCGGTATGCAAGTGTATGCAGTAACTTCCAAATCGCATTTCCAATTACCACCGGAAATCAAAAAAATGGATATGGACCGGTTGTTTAGCGAATGTGACATTATCAGTTTACACTGTCCGCTGACTCCTGATACTCACGAATTAGTCAATGCACGCCGTCTCGCTACAATGAAACCATCGGCTATCTTGATTAATACAGGTCGGGGGCCGCTTATTAACGAACAAGACCTTGCTGATGCACTGAACAATGGCAAGATTTATGCAGCTGGAGTAGATGTACTTTCAACAGAACCTCCTCGTGCTGATAACCCGTTACTTACAGCAAAGAACTGTTACATCACTCCGCATATTGCATGGGCCACTTCAGAAGCACGCGAACGCCTGATGAATATCGCGATCAGTAATTTACAAGCATTTATTGCCGGAACTCCGGAAAATGTAGTAAATAAATAAACGGTTGCATACTTTAATAATATAAGCTACTCCATCCTGAAGTAACCCTTAAAAGCTAAACAAAAACTTTCAGGAAGACTGTAAACAGAATGCAGTAGCTTTTTTTTCCCTCCAATACCTTTACATATAAAGACACGTTAATGCTTAAATCAAACTAGCATATTTAAATTTTAAAGGTAGCATCGAGAGAAAAAATTTCCTTATTGCTACGATAATATCAATCGTTTCATTTACTTTATGCCTTGCCGTGGCATTTGTAGATTTATTCCTATACTATGCTGTTGATTACAAAACCAGCGTTGAACCTTCTTTAGGTATTATAGGAGGAGGTATTTTACTCTTAGCATACCTGCTGACCGCCAATAACGTTCAAATTACAGATAGTTCGATCGCATAAAAAAACACCTCTTCCTATTTTACTCTACTTCATGCTTGAAGGAAGTAGAGTAAAATAGGAAGAGGTGTTTTTTATTTTAATATGCGTGTCCTCCCTCATCCATTTCTTTCTCTGTAATCTTCTTACTGTCAATACTACGCCACGCATAGAATATATAAGCAATCACAAATGGTATAAGAATAGAAACCCATGACATTGTCTCCAGCGTATACATACTGGAACAACTATTGGCTAATGTCAGTGAACTTTGTAAATCCGCTGTAGAAGGGTAATACGCTGTATTATTATATCCTGCAACCAATAGTAAAGCTAGCACAGTCAGTACAGTACCAATCCCTGTAAACCAGATTCCTTTGTCGAAAGTCTTTTTGAAAACCGTCTTTCCAATTCCGAAAAGTACTAATACAACTCCTACTAAGAATAGACCTAATACAACAGGCATTTCTATAAAGTTAGTGAAATACTTAAATGGCTGCATATAAATTTCTTGTGTATCCGGATTTACAGCAAAGCCATCTGATACTAACGTACGAATTACAAATGCCAGAAAGAATACCAAGAATAATATCGTATTATTCAATACTGCCCGCCTACATTTATTGGTTAAATCTTTATCATTAATATTATTAATAAAATAAAGTGCTCCTAACACACGTGCCAAAAAGAAAACTGCCAATCCTAAAATTATATTCCAAATATTTGTCAGCGCATCCAATCCATGCCAGTTATTTCCCCAATGGCTGATAACCGGCATAATTGTATCTGTAATATTCGATTTATTAACGTAAAAGTCAGAACCTGTAAAGAAAGTAGCGACAGCTCCACCTAATAATAGTGGGCCTACTACTCCATTAATTACTAAAAAAGTCTGATACGTCTTTTTACCTAACAGATTTCCTGCTTTACTTTGAAATTCATAACTAACTGCCTGTAGAACAAAGCTAAATAAAATAATCATCCAAAGCCAATAAGCACCTCCGAAACTAGTACTATAAAACAAAGGGAAAGAAGCAAAAAAAGCACCTCCGAATGTTACCAAAGTAGTAAATGTAAATTCCCATTTGCGTCCTGTAGAATTCACTATCATCTTACGATGTTCATCTGTCTTACCCAGACAAAACAACAACGAATTTCCTCCCTGCACAAATAATAAAAATACAAGTATGGCTCCAAGCAAGGATACAATGAGCCACCAATATTGTTGAAGAAGTATATACATGAGTTATCAGTTTTAAGTTACATAATTTAATGATATCCTATATACGATTTACTTATGCTTCGGGTCCCTTCTTTATAGCCCGCAACATGATTCCGATACCAGCTATCAGCATGACAGTAAATATAAACAGGAAAATGAAGAAAGTAATCTGGACAGAACTTACATCCAATTTAGAAATAGCAACCGTTGTAGGAAGTAAATCACGAATAGCCCAAGGCTGGCGACCACATTCTGCCACTACCCATCCGGCCTGTCCAGCAATATACCCCAATGGGATAGTCAATAAAGCAATCCAATGTATCCAGCGCATTTTACTTAAATCCTTCTTATATACAAGGAAAAGTACAACAATAAAGAACAGAATAAAATATCCACCAAGTATTACCATCACACGGAAAGCATAGAAGTTCAAAGGTACATTGGGAACCAATTCGTTCACATCTTTAATATATCCATAACCAAAATAAGACATATTTTCTTTCAATACAGAATGTGCTACTTGTGCATCAATTTCATTTCCCGCTTTCTTTGCTACTTTGTAGGCTTTCAATGCACCAATAGCAGTTTTTCCACGTTCGATCTTCTCTTTTGCAGAAAGTGCAGTTGTACCATCCTTTAGCTGATAACCTCCTTCAATAAGATTTGTAATTCCGGGAACATAGGCATTTGCATCCCGTTCGGCTAAGAATGAAAGGAAGTTTGGTATTTCTATCCGAAATAAGAAAGGCTCTTTTCCATCATTATAAGTTTTCTTTTCCGGATTCAATGCTCCTATGGCTACCAAACCAACATTATTACCTCCTTCGTACAAACCTTCCACTGCCGCCAACTTCATTGGTTGTGTCTGGGCTATCTGATAACCGGAACCATCACCTGTCCAAGCAGCAAGCAAGGATGCTACCAACCCAAAGATTGCACCTATTTTAATACTGGCAAGTGCGAATTCATGATTGCGTTTCTTCAGCAAATACCAGCAACCGATACCTACCACAAAGATTCCACCCAACACCCAGCCGGATAATACAGTATGAAAGAATTTATTAACAGCTACAGGAGAAGTAGCTACAGCCCAGAAATCGACCATCTCATTGCGGGAGGTTGCCGGATTGAATTCCATCCCTACAGGATGCTGCATCCAGGCATTGGCAACAAGTATCCACCAGGCAGATATGGTAGCTCCGAAACCTGTCAGCCAGGTTGAAGCTAAATGAAAACGTTTACTGACTTTCTCCCATCCGAAAAACATAACAGCAATGAACGTTGCTTCCATAAAGAATGCCAGAATACCCTCAATAGCAAGTGGTGCACCAAAAATGTCTCCCACAAACCATGAATAATTACTCCAATTTGTACCAAACTCAAATTCCAAAATTAACCCGGTTGCCACACCAATAGCAAAGTTAATACCGAACAACTTCATCCAAAACTGTGCAGTACGTTTCCAGAACTCATTACCTGTTTTATAATACAGTGTCTCCATAATTCCCATCACCACTGCTAAACCTAGGGTGAGAGGAACGAAAATCCAATGGTACATAGCTGTCATCGCAAATTGGGCTCTCGACCAATCAATCAGCGAGGTGTCAATACTTTCAATCATAATTTTATCGGATTTTTAAATTTAATAATCAGTAGTTTTCTCTGGAATAGCACGTTGTATCAATTCATTCCCCACATAGTCAGCTTTATCAGCATCCGTAGCATGATCATCTAAAAAATCGGGGAAAAAGAATAATTTAAGTATAAAGAACATAACAAACAACTTAACCAAGATAATAAGCCAAAGTGTACGACCTAAAGTCATACTACGGAAACCATTAAGATAAAAGTTCCAGATTCCAAGCAGTGCATTCTTCATTATCGGATACTTAAGATTTGTAATTAGTACAAATATACAATTTTTATAATTAAAACAAATAAGTATACTGAAATGTTGAGTGATTTATTCAATTTTTCTAGCAAAAGCTTCCTATCGACAGAAAAAAATCATTCAACGGGGAAATATTCTCATTTGTCTATTGTTTTTGTGCCTAATATAAGATGTACGTATCTTCGCATCAGTTAAAATCAATAGTAGTAAAAGTATGATAAACGTAAAAAGATTGACAGTGATAACAGTTCTGGGAACGGGTATGCTGACAAGTATATCCGCCCAGAATTCTTCTGTACAAACCAATACTCAGAGCGAAGTGGCTATCCCGGCTCAATGGGACTTGCAATCGTGCATCGATTATGCCTTGCAGCAAAACATTACTATTCGTAAGAATCGCGTAAATGCGGAAAGTACGCAGATAGATGTAAAGACAGCAAAAGCTGCTTTATTTCCTAGTCTGTCATTTTCTACCAGTCAAAATATGGTAAATCGCCCGTATCAGGAAACAAGTAATACGGTCAGTGGAAATGAAATCATCAAAAACACAAGTAAAACCAGTTATAATGGAAATTATGGACTGAATGCTTCCTGGACTGTTTACAACGGTAATAAACGGCTTAATACCATTAAACAAGAAAAATTGAATAATCAGGTAGCTGAACTTGATGTAGTTACTTCTGAAAATAATATTCAGGAGTCTATTGCGCAGACATATATTCAGATTCTGTATGCAGCAGAGTCTGTAAAGGTAAACGAAAGCACATTGCAACTTTCTATCACACAACGTGACCGAGGGCAGGAACTTTTGAATGCGGGAAGCATTGCTAAAAGTGATTTTGCTCAGCTGGAAGCCCAAGTAAGCACAGATCGTTATCAACTCGTTACAGCGCAAGCCACTTTACAAGATTACAAACTACAACTAAAACAACTGCTCGAACTGGATGGGGAGAATGAAATGAATATCTATCTCCCCTCTTTGTCCGACAACAATGTACTTGCTCCTCTACCTACTAAAAAAGATGTTTACGCAAGTGCTCTTACAATCCGTCCGGAAATTGAGGCAAGCAAAATCAATGTAGAAACATCAGAATTAGGTATTGATATTGCTAAAGCAGGTTATCTTCCAAGTGTCAGTCTTAGTGCTGGAATTGGAACCAATCATACCAGTGGCAGTGATTTTACTTTTAGTGAACAGGTTAAAAATGGATGGAATAATTCTATTGGGTTGTCTGTCAGCGTACCTATTTTTAACAATCGCCAGACAAAGAGTGCTGTACAAAAAGCTAAACTGCAAAGAGAAACAAGCATTTTATCCTTACTTGACGAGCAAAAGACACTATTTAAGACTATTGAAGGCCTTTGGTTGGATGCTAATAGTGCCCAACAACGCTATGCGGCAGCTAATGAGCAGTTGAAAAGTACTCAAATCAGCTATGATCTGATCAGTGAACAGTTCGACTTGGGAATGAAGAATACTGTGGAACTTCTTACTGAAAAGAATAACTTGTTACAAGCACAACAAGAACAACTTCAAGCTAAGTATATGGCAATATTAAATACACAATTGCTGAAGTTCTATCAGGGATATAAATTAGCATTATAAATAAGTAAAAACATAGAAAAAGAATGAAAACAAAAAAGATTATCCTAATCGCTGTGGCAGTCGTTGTGGTAGTGGGTGGAGGAATCTGGCTTTTTACTGGCTCTCCTGCTAAACACAAAGTCACTTATGCAACTGCTACTGTCAGCAAAGGCGACATCTCGAATTCGGTAACTGCTACAGGCACTATTGAACCGGTGACAGAAGTTGAAGTCGGTACGCAGGTATCTGGTATCATCGATAAAATTTACGCAGATTATAATTCAGTAGTAACCAAAGGGCAACTAATTGCAGAAATGGACCGTATCACTCTACAAAGTGAATTCGCTTCTCAGAAGGCTACTTATGATGGTGCCAAAGCTGAATATGAATTTCAGCAGAAAAATTATGAACGTAGTAAAGGACTACACGATAAATCACTAATAAGCGATACTGATTATGAACAAGCATTATATAATTATCAAAAAGCTAAAAGTTCTTACGATAGTAGTAAGGCATCATTAGCTAAAGCTGAACGTAATTTATCTTATGCAACTATTACTTCACCTATTGACGGAGTAGTTATCAGTCGTGATGTAGAAGAAGGACAGACTGTAGCCTCCGGATTCGAAACTCCTACTCTCTTCACTATTGCTGCCGACTTGACACAAATGCAAGTTGTAGCAGACATTGACGAAGCTGATATCGGTGGAATTGAAGAAGGACAGCGTGCTAGTTTTACAGTAGATGCTTACCCAAATGACACCTTTGAAGGAGTAGTAACACAAATTCGTTTAGGTGATGCAAGCAGTACAAGTAGTAGTACAAGTTCAAGTAGTAACACTGTGGTTACATATGAAGTTGTAATTTCAGCTCCTAATCCGGATTTGAAACTAAAACCTCGTTTGACTGCTAATGTCACAGTTTATATTCTAGACAAAAAAGGCGTATTGTCCATTCCAAACAGAGCTTTGCGTTTTACTCCGGAAGAACCGCTTATTGGTAAAAATGATATTGTAAAGGATTGTGAAGGAGAACATAAATTATGGACTCGTGAAGGAACTACTTTTACTGCTCATCCGGTACAAATTGGAATTAGCAACGGAATTGCTACAGAAATTACCGGTGGAGTTGCTGAAGGTACTAATGTTGTAACAGAAGCTACTATCGGAGCAATGCCTGGAGAAGTACCTGAAGCAGAAATGAGTCAAAGTGATACCGAAAAGAGTCCATTCATGCCAAGCCATCCGGGAAGCAAAAAGAAAAAGTAAAATGGAACTTCACCTCAGCTGATTATTAAAGAAAAAAGCTTGAGAATGGATTCGACTACATATTAAAGTATTTAGATACTAATTATTAATCACAAAAGTATCCCCTACTCCTTTTCTTTGAGAAAGGGTTGGGGTGAGGCCAATATGAAAAAAGTAATTGAACTTCAAAATATCAAACGAGACTTTCAGGTAGGAGAAGAAACCGTCCATGCGTTACGAGGCGTTTCGTTCACTATCCATGAAGGTGAGTTTGTCACAATCATGGGTACCTCCGGCTCTGGTAAATCTACACTGCTCAATACATTAGGTTGTCTGGATACCCCTAGCAATGGGGAATACCTACTTGATGGAATTTCTGTCCGTACAATGAGCAAATCTCAACGTGCGGTACTGAGAAATCGAAAAATTGGTTTTGTATTCCAAAGTTATAACCTGCTACCTAAAACAACAGCTATAGAAAATGTAGAGTTGCCACTTATGTACAACTCTTCAATCAGTGCAACTGAACGCCGACAACGTGCTATTGAATCTTTACAAGCTGTTGGACTAGGCGACCGGTTGGAGCATAAATCCAATCAAATGTCCGGTGGACAGATGCAGCGTGTTGCCATAGCTCGTGCTTTGGTAAACAATCCTGCGGTTATTCTTGCTGATGAAGCTACTGGAAATCTCGATACACGTACCTCTTTCGATATACTTGTTTTGTTTCAAAAACTCCATGCGGAAGGACGTACTATCATTTTTGTAACGCATAACCCTGAAATTTCGCAATATAGCAGTAGAAACATTCGTCTACGTGATGGTCATGTCACAGAAGATACCATCAATACGCATATTCTATCAGCTGCAGAAGCATTAGCTACATTGCCGAAAAATGAGGAAGATTAAATGATTTAAATTATGAATGGAACCAACTTATTTAAGATAGCTCTCCGAGCTTTAGCTAATAATAAGCTACGCGCTTTTCTTACTATGCTCGGTATCATTATCGGTGTCGCTTCCGTCATTACGATGCTTGCCATTGGACAAGGCTCCAAGAGAAGTATTCAGAAGCAAATTTCCGAAATGGGCTCGAACATGATTATGATTCATCCAGGCGCTGACCGACGTGGAGGTGTCCGACAAGACCCTTCAGCGATGCAGACATTGAAACTGGCTGACTATGAGGCTTTGCAGGACGAAACGAATTATCTGTCGGCTATCAGCCCGAATGTTTCTTCATCCGGACAACTCATCGCAGGAAACAATAACTACCCTTCTTCCGTAAGTGGTGTTGGGCTAGAATATCTCGAAATTCGACAATTAAGTGTTGAAAATGGAGATATGTTTACGGAAGCAGATATACAAAGTTCTGCCAAAGTCTGCGTCATCGGTAAAACAATTGTGGATAACCTTTTCCCGGGAGAAAGTGATCCTATTGGTAAGATTATCCGTTTCAATAAAATACCTTTTCGAGTGGTAGGGGTGCTCAAAGCTAAAGGTTACAACTCTATGGGACAAGACCAGGACAATATTGTACTAGCTCCTTACACTACAGTGATGAAACGTCTTTTAGCAGTTACTTATCTGCAAGGTGTCTACGCCTCTGCTCTCACAGAAGATATGACGGACTATGCTACCAATGAAATCAGTGATATTCTTCGCCGTAACCATAAGCTCAAAGCTTCGGATGAGGATGACTTTACGATCCGTACACAGCAAGAGCTAAGTACGATGCTGAATTCCACAACTGATTTAATGACGACTCTACTCGCTTGTATTGCCGGAATATCTTTGGTAGTTGGTGGTATCGGAATTATGAATATCATGTATGTTTCGGTTACAGAACGTACTCGTGAAATCGGTTTGCGTATGTCTGTTGGAGCACGCGGCGTTGATATCCTCAGCCAATTTCTTATCGAAGCCATTATGATCAGTATTACTGGCGGTATCATTGGAGTGATCATTGGTTGTGGAGCAAGCTGGGTTGTTAAGAGTGTGGCACATTGGCCTATTTTCATACAACCGTGGAGTGTCTTCCTTTCTTTCGCCGTTTGTACTGTTACGGGAGTCTTCTTCGGATGGTATCCTGCAAAAAAAGCAGCAGATTTAGATCCAATTGAAGCGATCAGATACGAATAAAAAACTATCTTTGTCTTTATGAAACAAAACTTTACATCCGCACGTCGTCCCCTGGAAGTACTGATACATATTATCAGCTGGGGGATTATGTTCGGATTTCCATTCTTTTTCGTTGAACGTGGAAATGGAAATATCAATTGGATGGCTTATATACGGCATTCAGCAGTTCCACTCTCTTTTATGATTGTGTTTTATATCAATTATTTTCTTCTGGTCCCAAGGTATCTTTTTCAAAGTCAAACCAAAAGATATATTACTTATAATATCATCTTGCTCTGTATAATTGGAGTATTATTGCATTTCTGGCAAAGTTTAACATTCGACCCGTCATTAGCACCCAAACCGAAACGGTCGAATATGCCTCCGGGCTGGCTATTTTTTGTTAGAGATATGTTGAGCCTTGTTTTTACAATCGGTTTGAGTGCTGCCATCCGTATGAGTGCACGATGGAGTAAAGCTGAAGCTGCCCGTAAGGAAGCGGAACGTAGCCGTGCAGAAGCAGAATTGAAAAACCTGCGTAACCAACTAAATCCTCACTTCTTATTGAATACTTTGAATAATATCTATGCTTTAATTGCATTTAACACAGATAAGGCGCAGCAAGCAGTTCAGGAATTGAGTAAGTTACTTCGTTATGTATTATATGATAATCAACAGACTTATGTTCCGCTGTGTAAGGAAGTCGATTTTATACGTAATTACATTGAACTAATGCGTATCCGACTGTCATCTAACGTACAAATGACAACGCAATTTGATATTCAGCCAGATAGCCAGACTCCTATCGCTCCTTTAATTTTTATATCTCTGATTGAAAATGCATTCAAACATGGTATATCTCCTACTGAACCCAGCTTCATTAGTATTTGTCTCGCTGAAAATGAAAAGGAAGTGATATGTAATATCCGAAACAGTAATCATCCTAAAAACATGATGGACAAGAGTGGTTCAGGTGTGGGATTGGAACAGGTAAGCCGACGTTTGGAGATTCTTTATCCCGGAGCATATAGTTGGTCAAAGAAAATCTCTGAAGACGGAAAGGTATATGAGTCTAAATTACGATTAAACATTAAGCATTAAATCTCAAAATATTATGATGTTACGTTGTGCTATTGTTGATGATGAGCCTTTAGCGCTCGGTTTATTGGAGAGTTATGTAAACAAGACTCCATTTCTCCAACTTATAGGGCAATATTCCAGTGCAGTTCAAGCAATGAAAGAGTTGCCTGATCAAGAAGTAGATCTTCTTTTTCTTGATATCCAGATGCCAGAATTGAATGGATTGGAGTTTTCAAAAATGGTTGATTCACGTACGCGCATCGTATTTACAACTGCTTTTGGACAATATGCTATTGATGGTTACCGCGTTAATGCTCTCGACTATCTCCTAAAACCTATTTCATATGTCGATTTCTTGCAAGCAGCCAGCAAAGCACTCCAATGGTTTGAATTGACTCAAAAACCGGAAGAGAAAGATAGTATCTTTGTGAAAAGTGATTACAAGCTGATACAAGTAGATTTGAAAAAGATTTTATATATAGAAGGTTTAAAGGATTACATTAAAATATATACAGAAGATATCCCCAAACCAATCTTGTCATTAATGAGTATGAAAGCTATGGAAGAATTATTACCTTCCAGCCGCTTCATACGTGTACATCGTTCATATATCGTCCAAAAGGATAAAATCAGGATAATTGATCGTGGACGAATTGTTTTTGATAAGACCTATATCCCTATTAGTGATAGTTATAAGCAAGCCTTTCAAGTTTTTCTTGATGAAAGAAGTTAAAGTTATTGTTAGCATATTTATCGGTAAAAATAGGAATTTTGTCGATTATGCTTTGGTAGACCAGGTTTTATCTATATCTTTGCATTGAACAGAAAAGGGATTGTGAAATTCCAAGAATAGAATAGTTTAGTTAAGTCTAGTTTAGTTTTTGTGTTGAATCGGAAGCCTGCAAGAGAGCATAGGCTTCCGATTTTTATTTTATTGATATTCAGCAAATTAAAAACACAATCGAACTTTTTTAATGTCAATTAGTAGTCAATACCAGAGAGCAAAAACGTCACTTTTGACGCTATTTAATGGTCGAATTATGGTCGGATTATGGTCGAAAGATCATCCGGCATAAAACAAAACTCAATATGGCTACATTTTCATTAGTACTCGTTCCAGCTAAAAAATTATCAGATGGAACAAATAAAATTAGAATTAGAGTGGCACATAACTCTGATTCCAGATTCATTACTACAAATATTATAGTTCAAGAAAACGAGTTCAAGAAAGGGAAAATAGTACAACGTGCAGACAAAGATTTTTTGAACGTTAAGTTACAAGAACAATATAATACCTACTTTAGAAGATATATGGAACTCGAACATGCAGATTCGATGACATGCGCCCAATTAGTTAAAATGATAACGAGTCCCTTGACTGGTGAGCAACATAGGAAATTTGAAGATGTATTAGAAGAATATCTATCCCAGATAGATGAAGAAGAAAGAAAAAAATCATATAAGCTCTATAAATTGGCGGCTAAACATTTTATAGACTTTACCGGACCCGGCTCACTGATGGAGCATATCACACCGATCCGAATAAACAATTATATCACCTCATTAAAGAAAAGAAAGAAAAAGCTTTCTCCTACTTCAATCAATATCTATGTGACTTTACTGAAGGTCATAATAAACTATGCGATCAAAATGAAGTACGTAGAATATAAAGTAGATCCGTTTGTTACAGCTTCAATTCCGACAGCAAAAAAACGAGATACCTACATCACTGTAGAACAAATGAGAATCATCCGGGATATGGAGCCTAACAAATACAATGTATCAGTAGTGCGAGACATCTTCATGCTCACATATTATCTTGCCGGCATGAATCTTGTAGATATGTTATCATACGACTTCCGGACAACTGAGGTAGACTATATCAGAATGAAAACAAGGAATACAAAAGATGGAGACAGATTGACATCATTTGCGATCCCTGATGAAGCGAAACCACTTATCAAGAAGTATATGAATAAGAATACCGGTAAACTCGTATTTGGGAAATATAAGACTTATGAATCCTGTTATAATACACTAACACGAAAGATGGTAGTATTGAAAAATACAGCAGGAGTAACACATGATCTCACATTATACTCAGCTCGCAAATCATTCGTCCAACATGGTTACGATCTTGGGATTCCTCTTAGTACACTTGAATACTGTATCGGTCAGTCGATGAAAGAAGATCGACCAATCTTCAATTATGTATCGATCATGAAAAAACATGCAGACAAAGCAATTAGGGAGATTCTTGATAATCTGAAATAAATTAGTAAATTTGCGTCATCAAGATAATACGGACATAATTCCGATTATTTTGGTTTGACTTTAGTGAGGGGGTGGTTCCCCTCACTTTTTTTTTGCTGGTACCGAACTTTTTTGATGTTCGATAGTATTCAATAATGTAAGCCTTCTGCTAGTTTGTTGATTCGTGTTGTTGATTTTGGAAGGATTGCCCTAAAGCACCGTCATTTGGCGGTGCTTATTTTATTAAGGTAAGTATAAAAAGGAACTAACTGATTAACTATTCACAAAATATCTAAGCCAGGCAATAAAACTACATCGCAATTTGTTATCGTCTTCTATAAAGGAGATAGAATATGAAAAAAGCGATTGAAATACATAGAATTGATATATCTTCCAGTCTACCGATCCCATACGCAGACGAAGGTATCAAAGCCGGATTCCCTTCTCCCGCACAGGATTATATGGAACTGGCAATTGACTTAAACAAAGAACTTATCAAACATCCGGCAAGTACCTTTTACGGTCGTGTCAAAGGTGACAGCATGAAAGATGCAGGTGTTTTAGATGGAGATGTGCTAATCATAGACAAATCACTTGAACCAAAAACGGGAGATATGGCCGTTTGCTTCATTGATGGAGAGTTTACATTAAAATATATTGAAATAGAAGAAAAAGTTATTTGGTTAAGACCTGCTAACGAAGAATATCCTCCTACCAAAGTGACTGAAGATAATAACTTCATCATATGGGGAATAGTCACTTATATTATTAAGAAAACGCGGAACAACAAGCATTTTTAACGAGTTATAAAGAGTGTTCCACGCTATTTTAAGCCATTTTTCTTTTGTATTATTGCACCATGTTTGGATTAGTTGATTGCAATAATTTCTATGCTTCCTGTGAGAGAGCATTCCAACCGTCATATATAGGAAAACCTATCGTTGTACTATCCAACAACGATGGATGTGTTATTGCACGATCCAACGAAGCAAAAGCACTAGGCATAAAGATGGGAGTTCCGGCATATCAAATTAAAGAGCTAGTAAACACTTACGGAGTTGCTGTATTTAGTAGCAATTATACGTTATATGGCGATATGTCCGGACGTGTAATGTCAATTTTGGCAGGACTAGCCCCTGAACTTGAAATCTACAGTATAGACGAAGCATTTATCAATCTTGATGGCATTAAAGAGATTCAATCACTCGGAGTTAAAGTTGTGAACCAGGTAACCAAGGGCACTGGCATTCCCGTTAGTCTAGGTATTGCTTCAACTAAAACTCTCGCTAAGATTGCTAATAAATTTGCAAAGAAGTATCCCGCATACAATCAACTATGTATTATTGACACTGAGGAGAAACGAATCAAAGCTCTACAATTAACGGATATCGGCGATGTATGGGGAATCGGACGTAGGCAAGCAGCAAAGCTCGAAAAACAAGGAGTGAAAACAGCATACGACTTTACCCAGCTTTCCGGTGTATGGGTACGCAAGAACATGACAGTAGTAGGTGAACGTACATGGAAAGAACTTCGTGGTATCTCATGTATTGATATGGAATCAGCTCCACCAATCAAGAAACTGATTTGTACTTCGCGTTCATTCGGTAAGATGCTCACCGATATTGATACAATAGCCGAAGCAATAGCAACACACGCTTCCACTTGTGCAAAAAAGCTCAGGAAACAAAAATCTTATGCAATGTCCCTGATGGTATTCATTCATACGAATAACTTCCGAGAAGATCTACCTCAATATTGGAAGAATACCGTTGTTCATCTTCCGGTACAAACCAATGACATACAGGAAATAGTACATTATGCCTTAACAGGATTGAAAAATATCTTCATGAAGGGTTATCAATACAAAAAGGCAGGGGTAATCATTACAGAGATAACAAATAGTGCACAACTTGGACTATTTGATTCAATTGACAGGGATAAACGGGATAGGCTCATACAAGCTATAGACAAGATTAACGGTGATTACTCGCAGCGCGTCAAGTTAGCCATACAAGGTACATCAAGAGAATGGAAACTAAAACAAGAACAACTCTCACAACGTTATACTACTG
>NZ_JAQVBV010000112.1 GCF_028690125.1 Bacteroides sp.
TTTTGCACGAGCGTTTGCTAAAGGCGGTAAGACGTATTAATTCGTCTATTCCGCATGATGTGCAGGAGGAGGCGATTAAGACTGTTGCACGTATTGCTTCGCCCGATCAACTGGCAAATAACGAGGAATTTCATCGGTTGCTTACCGAAGGGGTGCCTGTTTCTATGCATAAAGAGGGTGCCGAGCGTGGGGAAAGGGTTTGGTTGGTAGATTTTGATTATCCGGAAAACAATGATTTTATTGTTGCCAATCAATTTACTATTATTGAAAACGGTCATAATAAACGTCCTGATATTATTTTATTTGTTAATGGGTTGCCTTTGGTGGTGTTTGAATTGAAAAATGCCACGGACGAGAAAGCTACTATACAGAGTGCTTTTCGTCAGATTGAAACTTACAAACAGATGACTCCTTCACTGTTTACTTACAATTCGTTGGTGGTGATTTCGGACGGATTGGAGGCTAAGGCGGGTTCGTTATCGGCTGGGTATAGTCGTTTTATGGCTTGGAAAACCGAAGATGGCAGAGCTGAAGCTTCCAAATTGGTTGGTCAATTGGAGGTTTTAATCAAAGGAATGCTTAATAGTACTACGTTGTTGGATATGGTACGTTCCTTCACTGTATTTGAAAAGTCAAAAACGGAAGATGCTAAAACGGGTATAATTACTATAAAGACGGTTAAGAAAATTGCGGCTTATCACCAATACTTTGCTGTGAATAAAGCGGTGGAATCTACGATACGGGCAACCGGTATCAATGATGATTATCCGGATAAAGTGGCGGAAGATCCGATTCATTACGGACTGCGTGCTGTTAAAGAGCAACCGGTTGGCGACCGTAAAGCGGGTGTGGTATGGCATACGCAGGGCAGTGGTAAATCATTGTCGATGGTGTTTTATACAGGAAAGATTGTTCAGATGCTGAATAATCCTACTGTGCTTGTGATTACCGATCGTAACGATTTGGACGACCAGTTGTTCGATACCTTTGCGGCTTCTAAACAATTGTTGCGTCAAACACCCGTTCAGGCTGAGAATCGTGAGGCCTTGAAGGAGTTATTACGGGTGGCTTCGGGTGGCGTGGTTTTCTCTACTATCCAAAAGTTTCAACCGGAGAATGGAAATGTATACGACACGCTTACCAACCGGAGTAATGTGATTGTTATAACGGACGAAGCGCATCGCACGCAGTATGGTTTTAAGGCTAAAACGGTTGACGTTAAGAATGAAGCTGACGAGGTGATTGGTTCTGAAATTAAATATGGTTTTGCAAAGTATCTGCGGGATGCTTTGCCTAATGCTACCTATCTGGGATTTACGGGAACTCCCATTGAGTCGACGGATGTCAATACGCCTGCTGTATTCGGGCATTATATTGATGTGTACGATATTGCCCAGGCTGTTGAGGATGGTGCAACCGTCCGGATTTACTACGAAAGTCGTTTGGCTAAGGTGGAATTGAGTGAATCGGGTCGCCGTCTGGTGGAAGAGCTGGACAAAGAATTGGCTGCAGATGATATGAATGATGTGCAGAAGGCGAAAGCAAAGTGGACACAGCTTGAGGCGCTGATTGGTAGTCCCAGTCGGGTTCATATCATTGCAAAGGATATTGTGACTCATTTTGAACAGCGCCAATCCGTATTTGAGGGTAAGGCGATGATCGTGGCGATGAGCCGTCGTATTGCGGCTGAACTGTATGATGCAATTATTGCTATTCGCCCGGAATGGCATTCCGATGATTTGGCTAAAGGGGCTATTAAAGTGGTGATGACTACGGCGTCGTCTGACGGGGCGGCTATCTCCAAGCATCATACTACAAAAGAACAACGCCGGGCTTTGGCGGAACGAATGAAAGACCCCGACGATGAACTGAAGTTGGTCATTGTGCGTGATATGTGGCTTACCGGTTTTGATGCGCCTTGCTTGCATACGCTTTATATAGATAAGCCGATGCAAGGGCATAATTTAATGCAGGCGATTGCCCGTGTAAACCGGGTTTATAAAGACAAACCCGGTGGGTTGGTGGTGGATTACCTGGGTATTGCTTCCGATCTTAAAAAAGCATTGTCTTTTTATTCCGACTCGGGCGGAAAAGGGGATCCTACGTTGCAACAGGAGCAAGCGGTAGCAATTATGAGAGAGAAACTTGAAGTGGTTTCGCAAATGTTCCATGGTTTTGAATATGAGAATTATTTTGATGCAGATGTATCGGGTAAACTTTCGTGGATTCTTCGTGCCGAAGATTTTATTTTAGGGATTGATGATGGGAAGAAACGTTTTGTAAATGAAGTAAATGCCTTGGGTAAAGCTTTTGCTATTGCTATTCCTCATGATGAGGCCATGGATGCAAAGGACGAGGTTTCATTTTTTCAGGCGATAAAGGCTTGTTTGTGTAAATTTGATTCGACTGGTTCCGGCAGAACGGATGAGGAGATAGAAACTACGATTCGGCAAGTGATTGATAAAGCCTTAGTTTCTGAACAGGTGATTGATATATTTGATGCTGCAGGTATTAAAAAACCAGATATTTCCATTTTATCTGAAGAGTTTTTAATGGAGCTGAAAGGTATGGAGCATAAGAACATTGCTCTAGAGGTACTTCGCAAACTATTGAATGACGAAATTAAAACTCGTTCCAAACTTAATTTGGTTGGAAGTCGTTCTTTAATGGAGATGCTTGATAATTCATTAACGAAGTATCATAATAAAGTAATATCAGCTGCTGAGGTTATCGAAGAGCTTATAAAACTGAGCAAGCATATTGTTGCTCAAGACTCAGTTGCCAAAGAGCTGGGGCTTACGGATTACGAATATGCTTTCTATACTGCGATAGCAGACAACGAAAGTGCGTTGGAGGTACTTGGAAAGGATAAGCTCAGAGAGTTAGCAGTTGTTCTAACGGATACTATACGTAAAAACACCTCTATTGATTGGACTATTAAAGAAAATGTGCGTGCTAAAATGAAAGTTGCTGTAAAAAGACTTTTGCGGCGTTTCGGATATCCGCCAGATATGCAGTTGTTAGCCACAGAAACAGTCCTCAAGCAAGCCGAACGAATCGCAGAAGAATTAGTAAAAAGCTAAATACCTGAAATATAAAGCTGCATTGTATTCCAAATAAGATGTTGCAAAAAACCATTTTCGTGACCTCACGAAAATGGTGACGTTTATGAAATGACATTGGTTTAATCCATGAAATGGAATGAGAATGTTTGCTTTGATGAATAGGAATAATTACTAAAAAATATCACATAATAATGGCAAGACCTAAAAAAGCAACAGTTGCTCTCATTTACGACTTTGATGGAACTCTGTCTCCTGGAAATATGCAAGAATATGGTTTTATTCAGGCTGCCGGTTTAGATGCAAATACATTTTGGGAAAAAAATACTAAAATGAAAGAGGCGCAAGATGCAAGCGAAATTTTATGCTATATGAAATTAATGATAACAGAAGCCAGTCACAAAGGGTTGCTGCTAACTAAAAGTTCATTAAAGGAATATGGCAAGAATGTCGAATTATTCCAAGGTGTTAAAGATTGGTTTACTCTAATAAACAAATATGGAGCAGATAATGGTATTATCATTGAGCACTATATAAATTCTTCCGGACTAAAAGAAATAATAGAAGGAACACCTATTGCTAAGGAATTCAAACACATTTATGCTTGTTCGTTCTTTTATTCTCCTGAAGGCAAAGCTGAATGGCCCGCGGTTGCAGTTGACTTTACTGCCAAGACTCAATTCCTATTTATGATTAATAAGGGTATTAGATACGTGAAAGACAATAAAAAAGTTAACGAATTTAAACCCGATATCGAGCGCCCTATTCCTTTTAGACACATGATCTATTTTGGAGATGGAGAGACAGATGTACCATGTATGAAGCTAATTAAACAACAAGGAGGCCGCTCAATAGCAGTTTACAATCCTAGTAAACGTGCCA
>NZ_JAQVBV010000001.1 GCF_028690125.1 Bacteroides sp.
TCTGTCTGCGGTATGGACAGGACCCTGAGAACCAACTTTGCACTGACGACTTTGCAGGGCATTGGGCACATAATGCCAACTTATCAATAAAAGCGATTATGGGTGTTGCCGGCTACAGTGAGATGGCTCGCCTACTCGGTCTGAATGATGTTGCCGATCAATATGCCGGTATCGCTAAAAACATGGCAGTGAAATGGGAAGCCATGGCGAATGAGGGTGACCATTACCGGTTGGCTTTCGACCGTGAGAATACATGGAGCCAGAAATATAATATGGTTTGGGACAAGATGTGGAACCTGAACTTATTCCCCAATAATGTCATCGACAAAGAAATCAAGTATTATCTGACCAAGCAAAACCCTTATGGACTACCGCTTGATTCCCGTAAAGAATACACTAAATCCGACTGGGTTATTTGGACGGCGGCTATGGCCCCGGACAGGAGTACTTTTGAGAAGTTTATTGATCCTCTTTATAAATATATCAATGAGACTGAATCTCGTGTGCCTATCAGTGACTGGCATCATACGGATAGTGGTGAATGGGTTGGTTTTAAGGCTCGATCGGTGATTGGGGGGTATTGGATGCAGGTACTAATGGATAAAATATCAAAATAACCACCCATTTTAAGTAAAAGATAAATCAATCAACATTTGACAAAATAAAGATATACATGAGATTGGTTGGGATTAAAAGCAGAAGTGTAAAGCAATATATCTTACATCTAATATAACATAAAATGAATTTAACAAAAAGAACATTTATTTCTTATTACACTACTCATCTAGGATATTTACTGATGGGAGGAATATTCCTGTTATTATCTTGTAGAACCGAAGGTAATAATAACGCTTTAAAAAAAGAGAACAACATCACTGGGCACCTATGGAATTTCTCTTGCAAACTAGGCATTCTGAAAAATACAGGTGAACTAATACCCTATAATCAGCTTCATAATAATGACTATGAATTACTACCTCAGAGTAGTTATACTTTGAAAGAAACTATAAACTATAAAACAAGCAATATTCAAGTAAAGGGATTCCTTTCTATTGTTAGGAAAGAAGAGCCAGTAATTAAAAAATGCCTATCTCCGTTTGCGCAAACGAAGATCTTAAATGAATCCATAAAAAACAAATATTATAATAATAATGAGACTTTATCAACCGATTAAAAATTTAAGCTATTCTCCTAGTGAAAACACAATGGATGTAGTTTCTTATATAACTGACTTTGATTTTGATGATAATGATGACATACTACTAAATCACAAGAACGATTTGCTAAGCAAACGTAACAATTAATATTATTTATCTTAAAAAAATGTATTATGAAAAAGAAGACAAAAAGTAATGTTTGGCACATCCAATGGATGTTGTTAGCATTCGCCACTCTTTGCTTCACTGGTTGCAAAGACGACGATGAAGGGTTGGAAGAAGCTTTCGATCCCAACAAGCCAATAGTTGTTTCCGATTTTTCTCCCAAGAAAGGAGGGGCCGGTAGTAACTTGATTTTGTATGGAGACAACTTCGGCAATGATCCTTCAAAAGTAAAAGTAACAATTGGTGGAAAGGATACACGTATCGTCACTGTAAAGAACCAGAGTATGTACTGTATCATCCCTCCAAAAGCTTACAATGGAAACATTCAAGTAAGTGTGTGTGACGACAACGGAGAAGTAATCAGCAGTGTAGAAGCTGAAAGCACTTTTGAATACGAAAAGAAATGGATGGTAAGTACCGCTTTCGGAACATACTACGAAAATGGGAATGAATTCTTTGACATGAAAGATGGTCCGCTTGATGCTGGTGGTGGATTCGGTAATGTTTTCTGGTTTTCCTGGGATCCTGAGTCAGACTACAATAAATTATATTTTACCAATGACGGAAAGACCACACGTTATCTTGACCTTGAAAAAAATGAAATAGGTACTTTCTCCCACGGTTTCGATCGAGTAACTGCGATAACTTGGACCTTGGATGGAAATATGATTGTTTCTCACAATCATTCAAGTGACACCAAACCGGGAAATTATCTGTTTACACGTGCATCCAATTATACCCAGAAAGAAACTTTGGGAGGTTATGCCCGTGGAGTCAATGGAAATATGATACACCCGATAAACGGTGAACTTTATTACTCTAGATACAGAGCCGGTGATATGTGGAAATATGATTTCGAAACAGGCGAAAGTACCTTGTGTTTTCAAAATCCATATTCAGGAGTGGGCATTTATCTGGTGCCCCATCCTTCCGGAAAGTATGCTTATATGCTGGAACAAGAATATTATTTCATTATGCGTACGGATTATGACTGGATACGCAAAACATTTACTACTCCTTATGCCATTTGTGGAACTGGGAATTCCTGGGGATATTCTGACGGTATAGGAACCCATGCACAATTGAACCGTCCCATTCAGGGAGTATTCGTAAAAAATCCTGCTTATGCTGGACAAGAAGACGAATATGATTTTTATTTCTGCGACAAAAACAATCATTGCGTTCGTATCCTAACTCCGAATGGACGAGTCACAACATTTGCGGGACGTGGAAATAACGGTACCTCCGGACTGTTGGACGGAGAAGTTCGTACAGAAGCACGATTTAACGAACCACGCGCATTAACTTTCGACCCAAAGAGAAACTGCTTCTATGTAGGAGACGGACTGAATAAGATAATCCGTAAAATTGCGAAAGAGACTGAATAACAAATGATAAACACAATTTATAATGAGAAAATTTTTATTAACATGTATGCTGTTACTCGGGCTTTCCATCAATGTGTTGGCACAGGAAAACGTCGTTGTGACAGGAACCGTACTTGATACGAACAAAGAGCCAATGATCGGTGTGAACGTATCTATAGAGAACATGCCCGGACTGGGTGCGATTACCGATTTGAACGGTAAGTACTCAATTAAAATGCCTCCTTACAAGAAATTGGTATTTACTTATATCGGTTACGATAAGGTAGAAGTGCTTGTAAAAGAGCAACGAGTGGTGAATATTACCATGAAAGAGTCTTCAGCTAGCGTACTCGATGAAGTCGTAGTAACAGGTACTGGTACACAGAGAAAAATTGCTGTAACCGGAGCTGTCACTACTGTAGATGTGGAGCGATTGAAATCAAGTCCTTCAACTTCTGTTGTAGACGCTCTGGCCGGTGTGGTCCCCGGTGTTATGGCAATGCAATCGAATGGTCGTCCAGGTACGGTTTCCGAATTCTGGATACGTGGTATTTCCACATTTGGAGGTAGTAGCGCTGCATTAGTATTAGTCGATGGCTTCGAACGCGACATCAACGAAGTCAATATGGAAGACATTCAAGATTTTACTGTATTGAAAGATGCTGCTGCAACGGCTATTTATGGTAGTAAAGGTGCAAATGGTGTAATATTGATCAACACCAAACGCGGTAAGGAAGGCAAAATCAACATCAATGCAAAAGTGGAAGGATTTTACAACACGTTTACACAAAAATATGATTTCGTAGACGGATATACATATGCCAGTATGGCAAATGAAGCTAAGATTGCACGAAATCAAGAACCTTTATTTTCCCACGAAGAACTGGAAATGTTCCGTTTGGGACTGGATCCGGATTTATTTCCGAACGTAGACTGGATGGATGTCATGATGCGTGACGGAGCTTTTAGCTCACGTGTTGCCTTAGATATGAGTGGTGGTGGTAAAACAGCTCGTTATTTTGTTTCGGGAAGTTATCAGGATCAACAAGGTATGTATAAAGTAGACAAGGAAATGAAAAAGGACTACAATACCAACACAAATTTTCAGAAATGGACTTATCGTATGAATGTGGATATTGATATCACAAAATCAACTTTACTAAAATTCGACGTTTCGGGTTCATTGCGTAAACAAAATGATCCGGGACAAGGTACTACCTCGATTTGGACTGCATTGATGGGATATAACGCCATCTCAGCACCTATCACTTTTTCTAATGGAAGGCTCCCGGCTATCAGAGACGACGCAAACAATAACAACGGTGACCGTTTCAACCCATGGGTACAGGCTACACAGACGGGTTATAATGAAAGTTGGAAGAATAATATCCAGACAAGTATAACTTTGGAACAAAATTTCGATTTCATAACCAAAGGTCTTAAATTTGTAGGACGTTTCGGATATGATACATATAATTCCAACTGGATTAAACGATACAAAAATCCCGAACTTTGGGAAGTGAAACGTTATCGTAGTAGTGAAGGCGATCTTGTTTTTGAGAGAATTGTAAATGAAAAGAAACTGTCTCAATCATCCGGTTCCGATGGAGATAAACGCGAATTCCTCGAATGGGAATTTCATTATAACCGTGGATTTAAAGAACATCACGTAGGAGGAGTATTAAAATATACCCAATCTTCCAAGGTATTTACTCAAGGAATTGGATCGGATATCAAGAACGGTATTGCTCGCCGTAATCAGGGATTAGCTGGACAAGCTACCTATAACTGGAATTATCGTTACTTCATTAATTTCAACTTTGGATATACCGGATCAGAAAATTTCCATAAAGATCATCGTTTCGGCTTCTTCCCAGCAATCTCAGGTGCATGGAACATTGCTGAAGAACCTTTCATCAAGAAATATGCGGGAAAATGGATGAATATGCTCAAGATGCGTTATTCGTATGGTAAGACTGGTAACGACAACTTAAATGGTGACCGTTTCCCATATTTATTTGACATCGAAACAATGACAACTACAAATAGTGATGGTAAAGTTGAAGATAGCGGAGGTTATTACTTCTCGGACATCAATGCCGACGTTAGAAGATATTATGGAGGTATGCGTTATTCTTCCATAGCGTCACTCGATACCTCATGGGAAATAGCCACCAAACAAGACTTAGGTATTGACTTTTCACTTTTTAACGATAAGTTTACGGGAGAAATTGATTATTTCTACGAAAACCGTTCCGATATTTACTGGAATCGTAACTACTTGCCATATATAGTAGGATTGGAACAAACATTCAAGGCCAACATCGGTGAAGTAAAAACCAAAGGATTCGACGGACACTTCGCATATAAACAAAAATTTAGGAAAGTGAATGTAACTCTCCGAGGTAACATGACCTACAGTAAAAATGAAATCATTGAACAAGATGAGGAAAATACAGTTTATACGTATAAATTAAATCAAGGTCATCGCATTGATCAAGCGAAGGGATTAGTAGCTTTGGGATTGTTCAAAGACTATGATGATATTCGAAACAACCCAAGACAAACATGGGGTGATGTAATGCCGGGCGATATCAAATATAAGGATATCAATGGGGACGGTGTCATAAATTCTGGTGATATTGTAGCTATTGGAGCAACTAAAAGACCGAACTTGACTTATGGATTTGGAGCTAGTGTACAATGGAAACAATTAGATGTAAATGTTCTCTTCCAAGGAGTAGGAAAATCAACTTATTTCATTGATGGTTCAACAGTATTTATGTTTCAAATGCCAGGATGGGGTAATATCCTGACTGAAATGGCTAATAGTAACCGTTGGATACTTGGTGAAAACGAAGATCCGAACGCAGAGTATCCACGTCTGACCTATGGTGGTAATAACAACAACCAGCAGAAGTCCACTTACTGGCTAAGAAACGGAGCGTATTTACGTCTGAAAAATCTAGATATCGGTTACTCACTTCCTACCGCTTTGGTGAATAAGATTCATATGAACAAAGTACGTTTCTATTTTATAGCAACTAACTTGCTGACTTTCTCTAAGTTTAAACTTTGGGATCCAGAAATGGGAAGTACGAACGGAAAAGAATATCCGCTTAGCAAAACTTTCACTTTAGGTGTATCTGTTAATCTATAAACAGCAAAAAACATGAAAAAAAGAATATTAATTTTATCTCTTGTGGCCAGTTTGGGCCTCTCGTTCAGTGGATGCTCCGACTATTTGGATTCAGACTATCTATTTGACGAACGTATGTCCACAGAGGATGTTTTCAAAGATAAAGACTATACCAACAAATGGTTGGCTCGTGGATACTTTTTTCTTGCGGACAATAATTTGCAAGACGTATGCAGTAAAAAGACGATCCCTTTTAATTTCGCCGATGACATGTACTATGGTGACGAGAATGACGGATATAAGAAATGGAAAAATGGTGAATATAGTGAAAGCGGTTTAGGAAATAACAGTTTAAATATATGGCAGAATGCCTATAAGGGAATCCGCCAGGTAACAATTCTCCTTAACAACATCGATATTAATAAGGAATTCACCGAAACTGAATTGAATGACATAAAAGGTCAAGCACACTTTCTGAGAGCTTATTTTTATTGGATTTTGCTCCGTACCTACGGTCCAATTCCTATCATGCCAGATGAAGGTATCGATTATAATTTGGAATATGACGACATAGCAACTCCACGCAGCACTTATGAAGAATGTGCCAATTACATCGCCAACGAAATGATAAAGGCGGCAAGTATGCTTCCACTGACACGTGACATACAAAACATTTCCCGTCCTACCCGTGGTGCAGCTTTGGCTCTACGCGCTCGTGCCCTACTCTATGCAGCCAGCCCATTATCTAACGGTGGTGCCCCTGCAGAAGTGCAAGCAGCTATGGTAGATCGGAAAGGCAATCCACTACTTTCGACCACCAAAGACGAAAGTAAATGGGCGAGAGCTGCTGCAGCAGCCAAGGATGTAATGGACATGAATCATTACAAACTATATGTAACCGGTATCAAAGAAAATGGAGATATAGCCTACCCCACTACATTAAAGCCTCAAAAAGATCCAGACAATCATTTCGATGAAAAACCCTGGCCTGAAGGATACATGGATATTGACCCATTTGAGTCATACCGTTCTGTATTCAATGGAGCGATCGGAGCTTACGAAAACCCGGAACTGATCTTTACCCGAGGTCATAAAGAAAATCAAGGAGGTGAAAGAATTAACGTTATGGCTATCCATCAGCTACCACGCCGTGAAGGGAAAGGATATAATTCACATGGTATGACTCAAAAACAATGTGACGCATATTACATGAATGATGGTTCGGATTGTCAGGGTATGAACGATATGTATGCCAACCGACCTGGATATGAGAATCCGCTTCGCTACAACATCAATCCGCGTCCGACAGACCTCGTGAAAGAAAAGGAACTCGCTGATTATCCCGAACTAGGTCCGAAAGGAGTAGGCGTCTGCAAACAATATACACACCGTGAACCCCGTTTCTACGCTTCTGTGGCCTACAACGGTGCTACCTGGAATCTTCTGAATGCAAGTGAAGCCAATGATGAAGTAAAGAATGTACAAGTATTCTATTATCGTGGCGACCCTAACGGATACAAAAACACAACTTACTGGCTTCGTACCGGAATCGGCATCAAAAAATACATTCATCCGGACGACATGAGTAATACTCAGCAGAATAATTACGATCAAGGTCGTATGAATCAATCAAAAGTAGATCCCGCCATCCGTTATGCGGAAGTGCTATTGATCTATGCTGAAGCGTTGAATGAACTGACCGGATCTCATGAAATTCCTTCGTGGGATGGTAGTCGCACTTACAATATCAAGCGTGACATTGAAGAAATGAAGAAAGGTATCCAGCCAATCCGTATCCGCGCCGGTATCCCGGACTACACTTCTGACATCTACGAAGACCAAAACAAATTCCGCATCAAATTGAAACGTGAACGCCAAATCGAGCTGTTTGCGGAAGGACATCGTTACTTTGACTTACGCCGCTGGTGTGACGCTCCGAATGAAGAAGCTGCTCAAGTGTATGGATGTAATGCATATTGCACAAAAGATATGAGCGATGTTTTCCATACTCCGACAGCAACTCCATCGTTACCTTCCATTTTTACTCTAAAAATGTGGTTCTGGCCTATTCATCATGACGAGTTGAAGCGTAATAAAGAATTAACTCAGAATCCTGGTTGGAGAGATCCTGAATAATTTTATAAATTAAGTATGAACATGAAAAATATATATTATCTTATTTTAGCGATGGCAGCAGGAATCTGCTGCACATCGTGCAACAATGAATGGGAAGATGAACAGTTCCTGCAAATGCCATCTATAAAGGCAGAGCCAAATAGTGCAGGAGTTACTCCCGTCTATGTACGTTATGATATTGGTGGCACCAAACGCTACGATCTTCCGGTACTTCTCAGTGGATCAACTATGAATACTCACGACCGTGTTGTACACTTCGCTGTGGATGTGGATACCCTAAAAAGCCTGAACAGAGAACGTTATGGTGAACGAAGAGAAATTTTCTATCAGCAACTGACTCCTGAATACTACAATTTCCCTGAAACTGTAGAAATCCCCGCCGGAGAATGTCAATCCTTATTGCCCATCAACTTTACTATGGGAGGAGAAGGAGGAAACAATCCACTGGATTTGAGCGATAAATGGATACTACCACTGACTATCATAGATGATCCGTCATACGACTATCAGGCCAATCCACGTAAACACTACCGAAAAGCATTGCTGAATGTGACTCCGTTCAACGATTATTCGGGCATCTACGGAGGCACCAAATATATGATATATATGGACAAAGACAAAACAGAGCCATTGACTCTGAATGAACATAGAGCCTATGTGCATGATGACAAGACCATTTTCATATATGCCGGACTTAGAGATGCTGATTTTTTGGACCGCAAACTCTACAAAGTATTTATCGAGTTCACTGACGAAAAGATAGATATCCAAAAGAAAAAGCTGAAGATTTATAGTGATAATGAAGAGAATAATAAATTTAAGTCAATAGGAGAACCATATTATACCATAGAAGAAGAAATGGACCCGCAAAAGCCTTATTTGAAACATATTTATATAACTCTTGGCCTGTCATACGAATTTGAAGATTACAATACGATCTCAGATCAAAAAAGAATCAAATATCTCGTAGAAGGTACCTTGTCTATGCAACGTGACTTGAATACGTTGATTCCTGATGAAGATCAGCAGATTCAATGGTAAATTGTCCATAGTTTGAAATTAATGAAAAGAATGGCTCTTCCGAAGGGGCATTCTTTTCTTAACATTTTAATTCAAATATGAAAAATCAACCCATCAGTCGTCGTGAATTTCTAAGAAATCTAGGCATTGCCGGCAGCGGTGTCCTTCTGGCTAACAGCCCGTGGCTCTCCGCCTTCTCCGAGGTACCCCATACCGACGGTGAAAAATGCCGTCTGGCCGTCATCGGCCCCGGTTCCCGCGGGCGTTTCCTTATGAGCTTCCTCGTCCAGAATCCGAAAGTAGATATTGTAGCCTTATGCGACATTTACCGGGCATCCATGGAAGAAGCCCTCAAACTAGTCCCTAATGCAAAAGTATACGGAGATTACCACGAAATACTGGAAGACAGAAACGTGGATGCTGTACTCGTAGCAACACCTTTAAGTTCCCATAGTCAAATCGTACTCGACGCATTTGATGCAGGAAAACATGTATTCTGTGAAAAATGTATCGGATTTACCATGGAGGAATGCTTCCGTATGTACAACAAACATATCAGTAGCGGAAAGATTTTTTTTACCGGACAGCAACGCCTGTTCGATCCACGATATATAAAAGCTATGGAAATGATCCATGCGGGTACATTCGGAGAGATCAGTGCCATCCATACTTTCTGGAACCGAAATGGTGACTGGAGACGTCCTGTCCCCTCCCCTCACCTGGAACGCCTGATCAACTGGCGCCTTTACCGAGACTTTTCAAAAGGATTAATGACCGAACTCGCTTGCCATCAGCTCCAGATTGGGAGTTGGGCATTACGCAAACTTCCCGAACGGGTAATGGGCCACGGTGCCATTACATATTGGAAAGACGGCCGAGAAGTTTACGACAATGTCAGCTGCATATACGTCTTCGATGACGGCGTGAAAATGACATTCGATTCCGTCATATCCAACAAGTTCTACGGTCTTGAGGAACAGATAATGGGCAATCTGGGTACAGTCGAACCCGAAAAAGGGAGATACTACTTCGAGAGTGTCCCCCCGGCTCCGGGATTCCTGCAAATGGTCAATGAATGGGAAAACAAACTGTTTGATTCCCTTCCCTTTGCAGGCACCAGCTGGGCACCTGAAACAGCAAATGACTACAAGGGAGAACTTATTCTGGGAGAACGTCCCAAAACAGACGGTACCTCCTTACTTCTGGAAGCATTCATCGAAGCAGTCATTACCGGTAAGCAACCGCCTCGAATTGCTGAGGAAGGATACTATGCAAGTATGCTCTGTCTACTGGGGCACCAAGCGATGGAAGAAGAGCGTACGCTCAGTTTCCCCGACGAATATAAAATCAATTACCTGAACCATCAATCAAAAAGCCTTAAAGCCGTATGAAAGATACTACACTAACCGCACGGCGGAAAAAAATAGAACTAGTTACGCTACTGATCTGCTTTATTATAGCTAATTTGGCAAACCTTTATGCAATAATAGCCTATCATACTCATTTTTCCGAGATGATTACTGCTATATTTTATATTATTATATTTACTTTTGTACTCTATACCTTCTGGACGGTGATACGTATATTCCTGTATGGAATCAAAACACTGTTTTTAAAAAAAGCAGGATAATGGAATAAACCTTTCCGTATATGGTTGGTCAAAAGAAAATACTTAATCAATATCAATGAATCAATTATGGTAACACGAAGAGACTTTCTCAAAACAATGACAATGGCTTCCGCCGGACTGGCAATGGGAAGCGGTGAATTATTGAACGCACAAAATATCGCGTCCAAAAGAGGCAAAAACGGTAAAGTGAAGATCGCCTATATCGGTATCGGAAACCGCGGCGAACAGATCATCGGGGATTTCGAACGCACCGGAATGGTAGAAGTAGTAGCCCTGTGCGATGTGGACATGGGTGCCAAACATACACAGAAAGTGATCGGTATGTATCCCAAAGCCAAACAGTTCAGAGATTTCCGGCAGATGTTCGACAAGGCGGGAAACGAGTTTGACGCCGTAGCAATCGCCGTACCCGACCACTCCCATTTTCCAATCAGTATGCTGGCTCTGGCATCGGGCAAACACGTATATGTAGAAAAACCGCTGGCACGCACTTTCTATGAAGCCGAACTATTGATGCAGGCTGCACTGAAACGCCCCAACCAAGTTACTCAAGTAGGAAACCAGGGACATTCAGAAGCAAACTACTTCCAATTTAAGGCGTGGCTAGACGCAGGAATTATTAAAGACGTCACCGCCGTGTCCGCACACATGAACAACGTACGCCGATGGCACAAATGGGATACCAACATAGACAGGCTACCTTCCGGCCAACAATTACCCAAAGATATGGACTGGAACACATGGCTGGGAGCAGTTCCTTACCATGAATACAACGAAAAGTACCATCAGGGTGAGTGGAGATGTTGGTATGACTTCGGAATGGGTGCACTGGGTGACTGGGGAGCACATATTCTGGATACCTGCCACGAGTTCCTGGAACTGGGACTGCCTTATGAAGTAACCCTGACTCATCAGAAGGGACACAACGATTATTTCTTCCCTTATTCCTCAACAATACTTTTCCGCTTCCCGGCACGTAAGAATATGCCTCAGGTAGATATCACCTGGTATGACGGTCTGGATAATCTTCCTCCCATTCCGGCAGGCTACGGAGTTTCCGGTCTGGATCCCAACATTCCTTCAACGAACCAGGGAGATGCTCCCGCTGCTAAATTAAACCCCGGAAAGATTATTTATACGAAAGATTTAATCTTCAAGGGAGGCAGTCATGGAAGCACCCTGTCAATTATTCCTGAGGAAAAGGCTAAGGAGATGGCCGGTAAGTTGCCTGAAGTGCCAAAGAGTCCTTCCAACCACTTCGAAAACTTCCTGCTGGCTTGCCTGGGTGTTGAGAAGACGCGTTCACCCTTTGAGATTAACGGAGTGTTGAGTCAAGTGTTCTCGCTGGGAGTTATGGCGCAGCGTCTGAATACACAATTGTTCTTCGACAGTCGCACAAAGCAGATTACCAATAATGAGTTTGCCAATTCAATGCTCGCCGGATTACCACCAAGAAAAGGATGGGATGAGTTCTATAAATTATAAGTCTTCGAATCAAAGAGAACATTAAATTTACAAAATTATATCTTTTAATAATTATTACCCTGCCACTAACATTCTTTGTATGTGGCAGTGGTGATAACTCTCTTTCACCTCAAAAAGATGATAGGGGAGATAAAAGATAGAAACTCATACAATAGTGGTGAATCCCGCTACGGATTTAAAAAAAGTAAAAAAGACACAGAAAGTTAATGAATTAAAGGTGACGCAGACGGATTGGTTGGAACCGGACACGGAGCTCCATTTGTTTGTGCAGATGGAAGCTATAATACATTTTTCATGGCCATACCAGCACAAGCAGTGTGAAACCACGTAAATCTACATAAATGACCTCCGTTTTTCTGATGACGAAGTTATAAGTATCAGCGAAGAACTTATAGGACCCGTAGCAGTAAAACGAGTGATTGAAAAACAATAAAATTAAAAACTTTATATCTTTAAAAACATGAGAAACTTTAGACATATTCTTTTCTTTACAAAATGGATTATATTTTCTTCCATATTCTCTATCTCATGCGGAGATAGTGAACCAATTTCCGATAAGGAAGATACAGGCAATGATGATAATCAGGGAGGAACACCTGTCGTCGTAGTGAATCCGGTGACGAATTTGGAAGCGAAAGAAACAGAAATAGCCAATGAACTGCAAGTTACTTGGACAAACCCTAAAGATCAGAAGTTAATAAGAGTGGAATTAATTTATCAGTTGAAAAATGAAGAGACTGATAATAAGGAATATTCCCAGCAAGTAAAAGCCACTCCGGGATCAAAAGGCTCATTATTACTGAAACTACCTGTATATGGAACCTATGAAATATCCGCAGTTGCTATTGATAATTATGGCAGACGTTCCGAAGAGACGACAATTACTGCTACACCTTCTGAGACTGGGCTTATACTTGATTGGAACACTCTTGCCGATAAGTGCACATCCGTCCTGATAGAACAGTTTATGGATAAAGGAAAGGGGACATTTTGGAAATCTCCTAAAGATATAAGTGGCGGTTCCTTTAATATTTATTGGCAACAGGCACATGCTATGGATGTAGTGATCTATTCCTATGAACGGATTAAAGAGAAAAATCCCGACCTGGCTAATACTTATAAAAAATATTTTGAACTTTGGTTTAAGAATAAAGCCAATAATTATCATCATGACTCCAACGATGAGACTGGTTTTCTCAACCCCTTTACCGATGATATGTGCTGGATATGTTTAACAATGATACATTTGTCTGAAGCTACAGGTGATGATACATATATCAATATGGCAAAGAAAATCTATGATCAACATATCATAACCAGAGTATGGACAGATGATGAAGGTACAGGGTTGCCATGGAAAACTGATAGTAATGATAGAAATGCCTGTACAAATGCTCCCGGTTGTTTAGTTGCAGCCAAATTGTACAAAAAGTTCAGAACAGAAAACTATATTAAAGATGCAAAGACATTGTACAATTAAATTAAAAAGAATCTGCTGAAAAGTGACTACAGAGTGGAAGAACCACCATTAACCTATACACAAGGAACTTTTGGTGAAGCATGCAGACAGTTATATCACATCACTCAGGAAGAAAGTTACATGAGAATGGCGGAAGATGTTATAAAATATACCACAACAAGCAACCGGTGTCTCTCGAATGGAATTTTAAGAAGTGAAGGAACAAGCATGGACCAAAGCATTTTTAAAGCAGTATTTGTACCTTACGCTGTTAATCTTTCTCTGGATGATAAAGCTTTGGAATCTGTCAGAACACATCTCAAAACCTTCCTTGAAAATAACGCTAAAGTATTAAAGGATCATTTGGATATAAAAAAATACCCGGCTATGTACTGTGATTATTATTGGGGAGATATGTTCTCCGGTGGTATTGCGTCTATGGGTGCCCAAGCAAGTGGTGCATCTCTTATGGAAGGAGTTGCCCGCATGATGCAAGATGGAGAGTAAAAATTTAATATTATCTAATAAAATTCATCATTATGTTCAAGAAAATAGTATTCGTATTACTATTGGCTTTTTCTTTTCAACTACTGCCGGCCCAGACCAGTCAATTGAAAAATTTTCCAGAAGGATATACTCCAGAGGAAATCGGAACACAATTAGCCTATCGTTTTATTGATACCTATAAAATACAGGATAGAAAATGGATTGGTTATGCAGATACGTTTTCCTGGAACGGTTCTGTTAAATTTGCAGCTATAGCAAAAGACAAAGAACTTCTTAAACTTTTGCAGCAGAACTTTGAACCGTTATTTTCCACCCAAAAAAAACTTCTTCCGGTTATGAAGCATGTAGATTGGAATATGTTCGGAAGTCTACCTCTGGAATTTTATCAAATAACGAAAGATAAACGATATTTGGAGTTGGGATTACCTTTTGCAGATACACAATGGGAAGCTCCTGAAAATGCGAAACCAAAGGAAAAGGAATGGGACGACAAGGGTTATTCATGGCAAACACGCCTGTGGATTGATGATATGTATATGATCACCATTATACAAACACAAGCCTATAAAGTTACGAAGGACAAGAAATATATCGATCGTGCCGCTAAAGAAATGGTACTTTACTTGGATGAGTTGCAACGTCCGAACGGTTTGTTTTATCATGCCCCGGATGTCCCTTTCTATTGGGGACGCGGAAACGGATGGATGGCCGCAGGAATGACTGAATTACTTCGTTGCTTGCCTAAGAAACATAAGGATCGTCCACGCATTCTAAAAGGTTACCAGACAATGATGAAGAGTCTGCTTTGTTATCAGACACCAAACGGTATGTGGAATCAATTGATTGACCAATCGGACTGTTGGGCTGAGACATCCGGATCGGCGATGTTTGCTTACGCATTCATTAACGGGGTAAAACATGGTTGGCTGGATGCTAAAGAATATGCACCTGCGGCCAGAAAAGCTTGGATAGCTTTAGTTTCGTATATTGACGAGAAAGGCGATGTAAAGGAAGTCTGTGTCGGAACTAACAAGAAAAATGACAAACAATACTACTATGACCGTCCGCGCCATACCGGTGATTATCATGGACAAGCTCCCTACCTATGGTGTGCGGTTGCTCTTTTGGAAAAATAAAAAATAAAACATTATGCGTACTAAAATATTATTACTATTTTCACTTTTCTCTTTCCAGTTTCTGTGTGCACAGACTAAGTTATTAACTAGTTTTCCCGAAGGTTGTACCCCTGAAGAAGTTGGCAAACGGTTGGCTTACCGCTTTATAGGTGAGAATCATGCTCTTCATGTAGGAAAATGGATTAGCTATCCAGAGACATTTTATTGGACCGGAGCTCTCAAATATGCAGCTCTCACTAAAGACAAAGGCCTTATTAAACTGTTGCAAAACAAGTTTGATCTTCTATTTACAAAAGAAAAGGCACTATTGCCCATCATGAATCACGTAGATTTGAATATGTTCGGAAGTTTGCCTTTGGAATTCTATTGGGTAACCAAGGACAATCGTTATCTGGAGCTGGGATTACCATATGCAGATACTCAATGGGAAGTCCCCGAAAATGCAAAACCAAAAGAAAAGGAATGGGATGGCAAAGGCTATTCCTGGCAGACACGTCTGTGGATTGATGATATGTATATGATAACTATCGTACAAACACAAGCCTATAAAGTGACCAAAGATCAGAAATATCTGGATCGGGCTGCCAAAGAAATGGTGCTTTATCTGGATGAGTTACAACGCCCGAATGGTCTGTTCTACCATGCTCCTGATGTTCCGTTCTACTGGGGACGCGGTAATGGCTGGATGGCTGCAGGTATGGCGGAATTACTCCGGTATATGCCTAAAGATCATAAAGACCGACCACGTATTCTTCAAGGTTTCCAAACAATGATGGAAAGTTTACTTCGTTACCAGACGCCAAATGGAATATGGAATCAGTTAATCGATCAGCCGGACTGTTGGGCCGAAACTTCCGGCTCAGCCATGTTCACTTTTGCATTCATTAATGGGGTAAAACATGGTTGGTTGGATGCAAAAAAATATGCTCCTGCAGCTCGAAAGGCCTGGATAGCTTTAGTCTCATATATTAATGTTAAAAGTCAGGTCAGTGAGGTTTGTGTCGGAACGAACAAGAAGAATGACAAACAGTACTACTATGACCGTCCACGTAACATCGGTGACTATCATGGACAGGCTCCCTATCTTTGGTGCGTTGTTGCACTTCTAGAGAAATAATAGACCTGACTAAATAACAAAACAACCAGGTGACAGAAACATACTTTATACTTAAAGTTTCATTGATTGAACAAACATAATATAAACTGATTGTGATATAAATACTTATTCATAATTAGAATCTATTATTTGTCAAAGGAATCATCAGTATGTCATCCAAAGTATAGCGAAGAATCTCCTTCTTAAATATACCTGAGAGATAGAGATTCTTCCTTCTTACGATCGTCCGAATGACAGAAAAAAGATCTTATATAATATATAGCTATTTAGACCTCACACTTAATTACGTTATAAATCAAATATGTACAATATAATCAATCTTTTATTCCCTTTATTCTTATTTTTCTTCCACTCCACCTTGGTCCTCGGGCAAAGCCGGAATAACGATGCAAGATCTCCCCACCACCTCTGGCTCGACTCAGAGATAAGCCACGGAGGAGACTACCAATGGAAAATGATCAAAGCTGGCGACACGAACGAAGCTGGTGAAAACATCTCCCAACCCGATTTTCAGACCTCACAGTGGTTACCCGCAATTGTTCCCGGAACAGTGCTGAACTCCCTGGTGTATAACCGGAAATACCCCGAACCCTATTATGGAATCAACAACAAACTGGAATCCAATCTGATCCCCGACCTCTCGGAAGCAGGACGCGACTTCTACACCTATTGGTTCCGTACAGAATTCACCGTACCAGAATCCTTCAAAGGAAAGAACATCTGGCTCCAGTTGGACGGAATCAATAACCGGGCAGAAGTATGGGTAAACGGCAACTTGCTCAGCACCATTCACGGTATGTTCATCCGGGATTATATCAACATAACAGAATTTGCAAAGACAGGCAGGGAAAATGCCCTTGCCATTAAAGTATATCCGGTGGATGTTCCGGGCAGTGCCAAACCCAAAACATGGGGAGCCGCAGGCGAATTCCAAAATGGAGGAAATGGCAATATAGGTCTGAACACAACCATGCTCATGACCGTAGGCTGGGATTTCACCTTTATGGACGGCATACGCGACCGTAATACCGGCATATGGAAAAATATATCCCTCTATGCAACAGGAAAAATAGCCCTCCGTCACCCCTTCGTCAAATCCGAACTGCAGAAACCCAGGTATGACCAAGCCCGTGAATCAATATCTGTGGAAGTGGTCAATCCCTCGAACAGCAACAGCGGAATCAACTGTACGATAAAGGGTGAAATACCAGGTGAAAACATCACTTTCGAGAAATCACTCCGCCTGCTGCGTGGAGAAGAAAAAACACTCACCTTCTCCCCGGAAGAATTCCCCCAACTCGTGATCAACTCTCCCCGGCTGTGGTGGCCCGTCAATAAAGGTCCCCAGAACCTGTACAACCTGAAAATAACCGTATCCGTGGATGGAGTCGCCTGCGACTCTGTCCAAACCAAATTTGGTATTCGTGAAATTACTTCAGACACCAATACCCCCGATAAATCCCGTGTATTCTACGTGAATGGCAAACGCCTGTTTATCCGTGGAACCAACTGGATTCCAGAAGCCATGCTCCGAACCTCCGACGAACGTACCTATGCCGAACTGCGATACACCCGCCAGTCCGGTGTCAATCTATTGAGGATGTGGGGAGGCGGTATCGCCGAATCCGATTATTTCTTCCAGTTGTGCGACGAACTTGGCTTGTTGGTCTGGCAGGAATTCTGGATGACAGGTGATACGAAACACCCCCAGGACAAAGGCTCTTACTTAAACAATATAGCTTCCACGGTGAAGCGCATCCGCAACCACCCTTCGTTGGCCTATTACGTGGCTTCCAATGAAAGTTCGGAAGTCACCGGAACTCCCGAACTACTGATGGAACTCGATGGAACCAGAGGGTACCAGATGCAATCCGAATGTGCGGGAATCCATGACGGAAGTCCTTACAAACAGGTGAACCCGATGCAACATTACGAAAATACAGCCTCCACCCGGGGAAGCCGTGTAGACGGCTTCAATCCCGAGTATGGGGCTCCGACACTTCCCACCGTAGAGATACTTCGTGAAATGATGGATGAAAAAGATCTTTGGCCTGTCAATAAGGAAGTATGGGATTATCTGGATGGCAACGGCTTCCATTTGATGACTACCTTGTACACAGATCTGGTGAACCAATATGGAGAATCGTCGTCTATTGATGAATTTGCACGCAAAGGGCAACTGGTGGGTGCCATCAACTCCAAGAGCATCTGGGAAGTATGGAACTATAATAAGCTGGATAATGGCGACCGTTTTTGTTCGGGTCTGCTGTTCTGGTATCACAACTGTTCCATGCGGCAGGTAGCTTCCCGTATGTGGGACTGGTCTTTGGAACCGACAGCATCGCTCTATCATACGGCCAACTCTCTGGAGCCCTTGCACGCTCAGTTCGATTACCTGAAAAATACCGTATCGGTAGTGAATGACTATTATCAGCCCTTCCATAACTATAAGGTAATGGCACAGGTCTATGATATTGAGAGCCGGAAAGTATCAGAAGAAACCGCTGTTGTTAATCTTCCCGATGACGGGGTAGCGAATGACGTTCTGAGCATTCGTTTCCCGGAAGACATATCCCAAGTCCACTTTATCAAGCTGATATTAAACGATGAAAAAGGGAAAGAGGTTTCTTCGAACTTCTATTGGCGTTCTAAAGACAAATATAAAGGAAAGACGACCCTGACGGGACCTGCTACCTCCGGCTTCAAGGAATTGAGCGATCTCAAGCCCGCTCAAGTAAAACTGTCCTATAAGTTGAGAGAAGAGGCAGACCGTTACTTGGTGGAGGTGACACTGAAAAACAGTTCCAACCGGATTGCCTTTTTCAACCAGTTGCAGTTCTTAAATTCGAAGATGAGCCCGATACGGCCGTCATTCTATACAGATAATTTCTTCACTTTACTGCCCGGAGAAAAGAAGTTGGTTACCATTGAGACGGGCAAAGAGAAACTGACGGAAGGAGCTGTATTGGTTCTAAAAGGATATAATACAGATACCCATAGGTATAAACTAAAATAAGAATAAGCATAATTTGCAAATTAATTTATATTATAGAAGAGCCTCTGTCATCCAGAACGCATTGAAGAATGACAGAGGCTCTTCTATATTAAAACAAAAAATAAATCCCCTATTTAATGCTTATTCATTGAAGTACTTCTAAAGTCAGAAAACATTAGAAAGTACTTCAGGCTGGTGTGAATAAAGATTCTCTTTGTTCAGAAAAATATAAAAATTATGATTCCTCCGAAATCGGAGGCTGACCTACATATTCTTTAGGTAAAACACCATATTGGGCTTTAAAACATTTAGCAAAGTATGAAGAAGAAGCGAATCCCACTTGTGAAGCGACTTCAGAAATCCGCGTACCATTTTTTATTAATTCAGCAGCCCGATTCATACGGAGAGTCTTCAAATAATCGTTAGGAGATACGCCAGACAATGCTTTTATTTTTCTATAGAAATTAGAACGACTCATATGCATCTGCTCTGCAAGAGTATCTATAGAAAAATTTTCATCTGCTAATTGTTCCGCAATCACTCCTTGTATCTTAGCTATAAACTCACAATCTTTCTGAGACATCGCAAGATCTGTCATAACAATAGACTCCGTACCTCCACCTGATAAACTATTCATAAGCTTATAGAAAGACTGTCTTAACTTAAGAAGGTTTTCAATCTGCATATGAAGCTGTTTAATAGAAAAAGGCTTCTCAATATATACATCCGCTCCAGATTCAAGACCTTCAACTTTAGACTCGAGAGTCGTTTTCGCTGTTAATAAAAGAACTGGAATATGCGAATATTCAATATCATTTTTTACCCTGCTGCACAACTCCAATCCATCCATTTCCGGCATCATCACGTCACTTACAATCACATCTACACTTTCTCGTGAAAGCACTTCCAGTGCCTCAAGTCCATTAGCAGCTTTCAGCACACGGAACCAAGCGTTCAATGACTCACGAGTCATATTCAGCAGGTCCATATTATCCTCTACCAGCAAAACTGTGAAGTTCTTTCCTGAGAATTCCAAAGCAGTCGCATCATCATTCTCTTCAGGTTGAGGCTCTATTATCTCAGTTTCAGGTTCTGCGTTTACTTTTTCCAATGGAAGAGACAATACAAAAGAGGAGCCTCCACCAACAATATCTTCCACCCATAAATTACCATGATGAGCCTCCGCTAAAGATTTTGCAAAAGCTAATCCAATACCTGTTCCTATAGAAGAAGCAACTTTATCTCCCGGCAATTGATAAAATGCTTCAAAAACCTTTATTTTTTGTTCGTCCGGAACTCCCGGTCCATCATCACTCACAGCAACTTCTATATTGGTATCTGTGACTAATAATTTTAGTTCTACATTTTTCCGGGCATATTTCAAAGCATTTCCCATTAAATTGACCAGAATCTTACTGATTTTTTCCTGGTCAATCAATAATACTAATTTTTCATTCGGTAATACCAACTTTAATTCAATCCCTTTCAGTTCTGCCGGACTGGTAAACTGACTATATATATCTTCTACCAATTCATTTATCGTACATCGTTTCTGATTCAATTGTAAAACTCCACTTTCCATTTTCTGGAAATCGAGCAATTGATTAGTAATGCCCAATAAATAATTTACATTTTTATCAATCACCGAAAGATACTTAACGTCTTTCCCTTCTCTCTTAGTTTCCTGTAACTTCTCCAAAGGAAGCCGAATTAAACTAAGCGGAGTACGTATCTCATGTACCAGATTAATAAAGAAGTTAATCTTCGATTTATAAACCTCTTTCTCTTGTTTAACCTGATAATCTTCCATACGGCGTTTATACTTGCGTTTTACATACCAGTTCCAACGCCAGGCAATCAGATAAGTTAGTCCGAGCAACAGAAGGATATACACAATATAAGCTACTGTACTTCGCCACCAAGGCGGAGTAATTACAATCCACAAAGTCGTCGTTTTATCACTCCATTTGTAATCGTTGTTAGAACCACGAACCAAAAATTCATATTCTCCGGGAGGCAAATTTGTATAAGATGCCACATGGCTTTCCGAATTCATGATCCACTCCTTATCAACACCTTTTAATATATAAGAATAACGATTCTTATGCGGGTCTTCATAACTCAAAGCTACAAAACGGATCGTAAAGCTATTATACTTAAAAGGTAATTCTATTTTGCGGGCCATGTACATTGGTTTATCAAGCTGAAGTACTTGTTTAACAGTCTTCTCATCAGTCTGATAAGGTAAACGTATATCCGTAACATATACGGGAGGAATATAAGAATTATCTTGGAACTGTTCCGGGACAAAGACATTAAAGCCATTTATACCTCCAAAATATATTTTACCATTAGATGTTTTCAAAGATGATTGGGCTGTAAACTGATTACCTTGCAAACCATCATTAACAGTAAATTGCCGGTAACTATCTTTAATGACAGGATTAATCTTAATCAGCCCAACATTAGAAGATATCCAAAAATTACCCGACTGATCCTGTTCAATGGAATAAATTACATTATTGGGCAATATTTTATTTTGAGGATCGAAATTAGTAAAGCTTTCTCCTTTCGAGTTGAAAGAACAAAGTCCTCCTCCATTCGTTCCAAACCACATCGTACCTCTTAAGTCTTCAAACAAGCAGATGACAGAGTTACTGGAAATTGTAGTCGGATCTTCACGCTTATGCTGGAAATGTCTCCAACTATTTTTGATCGTATTATTTAGAAATACACCATTATTGGAAGTCGCGATCCAAAGGTTATTATACATATCTTCATATATATCAACAACAGATATCATCGAGCCAATGGTTGTAATAGTCAAAAAATCATCACTTTCCGGAGAATAACGACATAGTCCCCAGCTCGTCCCTACAAATATCCCCCCTCGCCTGTCTTTATATACACATAAAACATCATTGCTACAGATTGTATTAGGCACTCCACGGGAATGGATATAATTTCTCACTGCTCCCGTACGCAAATCAATAACATACAAACCTCCCGCATAAGTACCCACCCATAACTTATTATCATCCAGCAACAGAGAACGAATATCTAATTTCAGGTTTTTATCCCCTCCAATGAGATATTCAGATAATTCACCTGTCACAGCATCGAAAAAACATAAGCCATTCCGAGTTCCGATCCAGATATTTCCCTCTTTATTCTCACAAAAAGGGCCTACCACTTTCCCAGCACTCAATACATCCGGCAATGTAGCGGGCGAATAATAATCAAAACGTTTAGTCTCTTTAGGCATATAGTTCACTCCGCCTAAATTAGTCATGATCCAAAGAGCACCCTCCGCGTCCCACATCATCGCATTGATTGTCTGGTCGCTTAAACTTCGGGCATCAAACGGGTTATCCCCTCTGCAGAATGTTTTCGTTATACGATTGAAAAGATATAATCCATTATCCGTCCCCACCAATAATTCTTGTTCCGAATATTTCAATAGGCAACGAATCGCCCCAAAGTTTAAAGAAGTTGTATAATGTTCCAAGAGTCCGGTTTGCTTATTCAAATGATATAGAAGATTAACATCCGCACCAACCCAGATTTCTCCATCCACATTCTGCACACAATTAATTTTATGACTATCCGGTGCATCCATTAAAGGCGAAACCTCATAAGCCTGCAAAAACTTACCTCCTTCATCGAAGCAAAGTAATCCCTCCTGTAAAGAAGCCGTATAAATCAATCCGTCGTTTCCTACACAAATGTCCCAAAGAAAAGATGTTTGAGAACTATTCTGAATCAACACTTCTTTTTCAGGATCATAGATAAAAATTCCCTGACCCAAAGTACCAATCCAAATCTTCCCATCCTTAGCCTTTACTACTTTCTTGACTTCACTGCTTACGCATACCCCGTAGCTAGTAGCACTATTAAATCTCGAGAAACGATCTGTCTCGCGGTCATAGATATAAAGTCCGGAATTAGTACCAACCCAAATTCTCTGCCCATCTTCAAAAAGAGTTTCCACAAAGTTGCTTTCTAAAGAATAATCTTCATTCAGTGCATTCCGATACACTTTATTTCCCAGACCGTCATAACGATTCAGACCATCGCTGGTACCTAACCAGATAAAACCATAACTATCTTGAATAGCACACCATACCGTATTATGAGACAAACCATCCTCAACCTGATACTTCTTAAATGAAAAGTAAGGAGTTGCCGATAATGGTTCCAGCGCGAAAGCCAAGAGAATTATTAGGATTCTAGTTAATTTCATTTTACATATGTGTTTTATTAATTAAGTTATCGGTTTAACCAAGGCTCCGGGTTCAACTTCTCTTTCTCTCTACGTAACTGGAAATGCAATACTGCACGCCCGTTATTAGTTGCATCAGAGAATATCTGTCCAATCTCTTGCTTGGTTTTAACCGTATCACCCGATTTTACAGAAGCAGAAGAAAGATTACAATAAACAGAAATATAATTTCCGTGACGAATGAGCACATTAAATAATCCGTTCAATTGAAACACAGCAGCTACCTTACCATCAAAGATAGCACGCGCCTGTGCCCCCGGTTTACCTTGAATATCAATTCCTTTATTATCCAATTGAACATTACGAAGTCCTTCTACTGCATATTGTCCATAATGACTGGCAATGATATAAGGACCGGTAACCGGCATTGGAAGTTTCCCTCGATTAGCAGCAAAATTACTGGATAACTCACGGTCTTCTTTACTCATTTTATAAGCATCCACTGGTTTTGATTTTGTAGCAGCTACCGTTCCTGCATCTTCTTTGTCATTAGTATCACTTTTTTTGCGAATGGTAACATCACGACGTGCCTCTTCTTCGGCTCTTTTACGTGCCCGCTCTATTTCTTCATTAATCAATCGATCAATACGCGCATTCAACTGATTAGCTTCTTTTCTTTTCTTACCAATCTCATTCTGCAACCCTCTCTGTTTTTTCTGCAAACTAGCAACCAGCGTACGTTTTTCTTTTTCCTGATCTTGCAGTTTTGCCTTTTCGTCTTCACGATCCTTCAACAAACTCTCTTTTGCAGTTTTCACCCGTTGCCGCTCTATTTTCTTTTTTCGTATCTGTTCTTGCTTCTTTAATATTTCCTTTCCCTGCAAACGCTGATAAGTCGCATACTCACGAACATAACGCATACGACGATACGTTTGGCTCAGATTCTTTGCAGAGAAAATAAACATCAGTTTCTCTTCTACTGACTTATTCTTATACAAATACTGCACGGAAGCTTCATATTTTTTCTTCTTATCTTTCAAATCCCTTTGAAGAGTATTTAACTGACGCCCCAAAGAAGACAGTTCGCGTTCAATAGCTTCCATATCATTATTAATAGCAAGAATATAACGCTTCCTCTCTTCAATTTGCCCGGTAAGGGCAGCCAAAACATTTAACTGGCTTCCTACATCTTTTTTTGTATCCTTCAATAAAGATTCCGTATCGGCTATCTGCCTCTGCAGAGCACCGCGCTTTTCTTCCAACTCACGGATCAATTTATTCGACTGAGCGGAAAGAGGAATTGCCAGCCAAAGGCAATTTATCAGAACCATAAAGATACGTTTCATCATAACAGAACTATCAACATTTTTACTAATTCTTCCAAAGGAACCTGCGTATATTTAGAAGTAAGTTCCGTTGGAATTATCGAAAATTCCTTAGTAGAAAATTCATATAACTGGATTTTAGCCTTTTCCAATGAAGGAATTCCTAACTCTTTCCCGGTCAGTTCTGTCTTTCCACCAGGCAAAGATGCATCAGTCAAAACTTTCTCTAGACGCGAAAAATCTGCACCCTTAGGCAATATATCCTTCAATTCATCTTTGGTTACACGCACATATCGCTTATTCATCCTATCCACCAGCAACACTTCACCGGGAGTAATCTCAATACGTGCTATCTCTGTGCGCAAAATAGGCATTAGCAAAGAAATCTGCACCCGTTCGCTACTTTTCATCTTCATGAGACCTCCCACAGACATACTACCATCTTTTCCCGGTATAGTCAGTTGGAGCTTGGATGCCAAATAGCTAAAAGACGGAACAGCTACTACCTTTTCTTTCTCTACAACCACCATATGTTTGCTACTCTTACAGCCTGCAAACATGACAACTATCAACAACAGATAAGCAAGTCTTCTCATTCAGCAATATACTTTTTCTTTTCTATTTTTTGTTTCAGCGTTTTCGAGTCATTCCCCATTTCCAGTGATTTCTTCCAATACTTCAATGCGCCTTCTACATCACCAGTCATGTAATAAATATCCCCGCAATGCTCCACCACTTCGCTACTCTTTTCTCCATCACTCTTCATCGCATTATCTATATAGATACGAGCCTCAGCGTAATTCCCCTTTTCAAATAAAATCCATGCATATGTATCTAGATAAGTAGCATTGTTCGGTTCAGCCTTCACTGTCTTGTAGCTCATTTCTTCCGCCTTGTCAAGATCACGGCGTTCCAATGATAAATAGTATGCATAATTATTCAAAGCACCTATATTCGAAGGATTGTAAACCAATGCTGAATCATAAGCGGCATAAGCCTCTGCCATTTGCTTCTTAGTGTGATACATATCTCCCATAATCGAATAGAAATCAGATACAACCTCCTTCTTAGTATCAGGAGTTATATGATCCAGTGCTTTCTTACAAATACTCACCACACTGTCTGTCTGTTCAGCTTGATTATAAGCGATAGCAAGATAATAATAAAATTCCAATGCATCCGGAGTAGTCTCAATACCGGGCTCACATATTTTGATAATTTGTTTATAATCCTCTTTTTTTACAGCCGAGCTAATTAACATCAGACGGGCAGCCTTATTCATAGGATCCAGATCAACTACCTGCTCCAATACCGGCACAGAAGCATCTTCCATATTTTTAGATAACAGATATTGAGCATAAAGCATTGGAATCTGAGGATCATCCACATCCTGCCTCATCACTCTTTCAAACAAATTAATCACTTGAGTACTATCTTTGCCAGCTTGTTCATTTGTTACAATCACCTGACGCATTACGTTCAATTTGATATCAGAAGATACCTTCTTATTCAATAACAAGGTATCCAACTGCTGTTGGTAAAGCTCCTTCTGATCATTCTGTTGATAATAAGAAGCCATCGAAAAAAGAGCCATTGGATTATCCGGCTCTACTGCCAAAACTTTCTGGTAAGCATCATAAGCTTCCTGTTTCTTACCATTTTGGAGATACACATCTCCCAATATCACTTGATAACGTGTATCCATCGGATACTCCTGTACCAAACTTTCAATCTCCTGAAAAGCTTTCTTATCATCCTTCATCTGAAGATAAATACGAAATTTCTCCATGGACAGTTGTTCGCTCTTTCCCAACCGCTTTTCCAGACGATTCAAAGTAGCAATTACGTCGTCATACTTCTCCTGCCGTCCATAAATATCCAGAAGATTAAACAATGGGTCCTGCTTCCCGGGAAAGCGAGTTACCATCTGTTCAAGCAACACAACTGCTTTATCCAATTGATCCTGTTGCTGATACAAAGAGACCAGTCCCTGACTATACCAGAAATTATCAGGTGCATTGGCTACTGCTTTCTCCAAAGCAGCCTGTCCTTGAGGCAACTGACGGAGAAACATATAATATTGAGAAATTTCATAAAGTGCAGAAGCCGAATTCGGATTAATATCCAAGCAATGCTGTAACAATCCAAAAGCTGCCGCATAGTCTTTTTTCTCTTTCAACCGGACAGCCTCAAGAAAGAAATAATCATATTTCCGCTGTTCCTCTTCCGACAGTTGCAATGCTGAAGCATCCTTTACTTTTACTTGTTTCTTTTTATTTTTCTTCACCTTCTTCACAAGCGCATTTGTACCAATAGCAGCCTCTGATACTAAAGCAGTACTTCCTGCTATAACACCTGCTACTTGAGAAGCCATGCAAAAGGTAGGCAATAAAGTACTAAACAATAAAAATATTATTAACTTTGTTTTCATCTCATTTTTTCCCTGTATGTCCGAAGCCTCCGGCTCCACGTTCTGTTTCATCCAACACCTCCACTTCTTGCCATTCGGCTTGTTCGTGCTTTGCAATCACCATCTGGGCAATACGTTCTCCATCCTCAATGACAAAAGATTCCGAAGAAAGATTGACCAAAATTATACAAATTTCTCCCCGATAGTCAGCATCAATTGTACCCGGAGAATTGAGAACTGTAATTCCCTTCTTAATAGCCAAACCGCTACGTGGACGAATTTGCGCCTCAAACCCCTGTGGTAGAGCGACATACAAACCGGTAGGTATTAAACACCGCTGTAATGGCGCCAAAGTCATAGGTTCAGAAAGATTAGCGCGAATATCCATTCCTGCGGATAACTCAGTGGCATAGGTAGGAAGCGAATGCTTCGATTTATTAATAATTTGAACGTTCATAAAATCACATTTACTATTTAATAGGCGAAAATACACATTTTGTACTGAAAAAGAGTTAAGTTTGCAGTTAAATATTGTGCCAAAGTGCAAATACGCCAATCCTTTAATGGGTTACACTATAAATTCACACAAAAATTGGCAGATGATTTAGTACGTTGGCAGGTTAAACATTTATTTATGATGAATTGGAATCAGTTAATATCAGCAAAACGCTTCGGCATGGAAGAATTTCACTCTGAACGGCAGGAAAATCGATCGGAATTCCAACGAGATTATGATCGCCTGATTTTTTCCGCTCCCTTCCGCCGATTACAAAATAAGACACAAGTTTTTCCATTACCTGGGAGTATTTTCGTACATAACCGGCTTACACATAGCCTGGAGGTATCTTGCGTAGGGCGTTCTTTAGGCAACGATGTAGCTAAAGCCATTCTTGTACGCCAACCGGAACTCCAGAATTCTTATCTTCCCGAAATTGGGTCTATTGTATCTGCAGCCTGTCTTGCACACGACCTCGGCAATCCTCCATTCGGTCATTCCGGTGAGCGAGCTATTTCAACTTTTTTCTCAGAAGGTAAAGGCCAAGCATTACAAAACATACAATCAAATGGAGAGCTACTTTCTTCGATGGAATGGGAAGATTTAACACATTTCGAAGGAAATGCCAATGCGTTCCGTCTGCTGACTCACCAATTTGAAGGACGTCGGAAAGGAGGCTTTGCAATGACCTATACAACACTTGCTTCTATTGTAAAATACCCCTTTTCATCGAGCCTTGCAGGTAAAAAATCTAAGTTTGGTTTTTTCGTAAGCGAAGAGATGAGTTTTCAAAAGATAGCCATGGAGTTAGGTCTTACCCAGCTCAACGATCATCCATTGAAGTACGCACGCCATCCTTTAGTTTATTTGGTAGAAGCAGCCGACGACATTTGTTACCAAATGATGGATATAGAAGACGCCCATAAATTAAAAATCCTGACTACTGAAGAGACTAAAGACCTCTTAATGTCTTATTTTAGTGAAAACCGTAAAGAACATATCCGAAAAACGTTTCATATCGTCAGTGATACCAATGAGCAAATTGCTTATTTGCGTTCTTCGGTTATCGGATTATTAATACGCGAGTGTACTCGTGCATTCCTTGATCACGAAAATGAAATTCTGGAAGGTAAATTCGAAGGAACACTTATCAAACACATTTCCGAATGCCCGGCAATAGCCTACAAGCATTGCTCAGATGTTTCTTTAAAGAAAATTTATCGTTCAAAAGATGTACTGGATATCGAGTTGGCAGGTTTTCGCGTTATCAGTACCTTACTCGAACTTATGATAGATGCAGTGACTTCACCGGAAAAAGCATATTCACAATTACTGATTAACCGAGTTTCCGGTCAATACAATATAAAAGCGCCTGGACTCTACGAAAGAGTACAGGCAGTACTTGATTATATTTCCGGAATGACCGATGTCTTTGCTCTCGACCTTTACCGCAAGATTAACGGCAACAGCCTGCCTGCGGTGTAACGACCTTGGGCGTAAACACCTCTTCAGTTTCAGAAGGAGCCTTCAACGCATCTGGATTACTTTCAATAAAGGTCTGGATGTGTCGGATTCGTTTTTCTTCTAATATTTCATCAACAGCAATCAGAATACCAGTTTCTTCCACATCACCAAATTCATAATTAACTGCTGTGCCAAACATACGCATCGTCGGACTCAAGCTCATATAAGCATTCACCAACGGCGGAATATTATATCCTAATTTACGAATTTCACAATTCAGAATTTTATAATCTTCTTTGAACATTTTCTTGCAGAATAATGCTCTCAATTCTTCTTCCGAAGTTTCCATTTTCAACGGTTCCATCGGAAAAACCAGATGATTCTTATCTCCAAAATGCTTCTGAAGAAAATGAAGAATCATATCACGCCCACGACGGTGGTAGCTAGGATACATAGTCACTTTACCAAAGAAATATTTCACATTGGGCATTACCACCGTTAAAGCTCCCAATCCATCCCACAAATTATCTAATGCAAACAAGCCTTTACTTCCTGCACGGGTAGACTGGTATTCTAATGTTACGAAAGAGCGACCCAGTTCAATTGTCTGGGGTAGATAATCTTTTATAAATGCATCAGAGAAATGGAACATATGAGAAGTAGCCAGAATCGGAGCACCCTTTTCATCAAAGCGAACATCAGTTCCAAGCAGATACCGATATCCTCCCAGAATCTCTTCTGCTTCAGGGTTCCATACAATCAACTGCTTATATGGATGTTCCATCGTATCATATTCGTCAATATCCATCGACATACCGGTACCTCCACCTGCTGCACGAAAAGCAATCTCGCGCAAGCGTCCGATTTCCTTCATCACATTTGGTGCATCCTGATAAGTAATAATATAAATTTGATTATTACTTTTATTGGTCATGCGCAAGCGTCTTTCTTCTGTGAGCTCCGCTTTTAGTAGTTCTTTGCTTACCGGTTTTATAATCTCTTCCATATTCTTTGCTATAGTTATTCTATAAGTTACAATTTATATACGATGTCCTTCACATACTCAGCCCATTGCGCAGGGGTCTTCGATTTATCAAATGTTTGCCAAGGAATCGGCTTACCAATTGTTATCGTGAAGGTTTTATGACGATTCTTAAACATCTCATCCGCCAAATACAGCATAGCGATATTAAACTTAATTCCCAATATTTTACAAGCATTTGCCAGATTGTAAAAAAAATCAGAATTCCGACCTTCAAAATGAACAGGCACCACATCACGTTTTGCTTGTACACTCTTTACAACAAACGTTTTTTTCCACTCCAAATCACGAATAACACCATTCTGACGACGTGAACAAAGTCCGGCAGGAAACATGATAAGCTGATCATCTGATTGAAACCCGGCTTCAACCATCTTTGGAAAGTCTTTAGCCTGCTTTCCTGTCTTATTTATAGGTATACAAAGCGGTGCCAAACCACGCAAGTTCATCAATAAATCATTGACCAGATATTTCACCTTTCCATTGTAATGACTTCCTAATACGTAGCCAAGTGCTACACCATCCTGCCCTCCCAATGGGTGATTACACACAAAAGTATATAAACCTTCTTCAGGAAGGTTTTCAGCACCTTTTACCTCCACCTTAGCATCGAGAAAATCAAGAGATGCCTCGAGAAAATCTACTCCTAATTTATCCTTCGACTCATTAAGGAATACATTTAATTCCTCCTGATGAACGATTCTCTTTAAATAGGAGATTACGAACTTAGGAATGTACTTATACTGCTTCGGAGCTTTCGTCCGGAGTATCTTATCGACATCAATTAAAAACAAAGAGTCATCAGTCATTCTTTTCAAATAAAAATGATGGCACAAAATTAACGGTTCTTTTTTATTAATCGCAATAATTTGATAGAAAATGTAGAATTCAGCTTCAGAAGCTAAAAAAAGACCACCCAAAAACTATCAAATATAACCTAAAATCTATCAGATGATAGATTCACCCCCTAAGAATGTTGAATTTACCCCTGTAAGTTTTATTGGAATCCCATAAACTTGCAACATCGAAAAAACGAAAAAATACTCACTTTTAAAAAGCAACGCATATGAAAAGTTTAAGCTTCAGAAAAGATTTAATTGGAGTACAAGATGAATTACTCCGCTTCGCATACAAATTAACAACCGACCGTGAAGAAGCAAACGATTTGTTGCAGGAAACCTCACTAAAAGCATTAGATAATGAGGATAAATATATGCCCGACACCAACTTTAAAGGATGGATGTATACTATAATGCGTAATATCTTTATCAATAACTATCGTAAAGTGGTCCGCGACCAAACCTTCATTGACCAGACCGATAATCTTTACCATTTAAGCCTGCCACAAGGTGCCGGCTTCGAAAGTACAGAGAGAGCCTACGATTTGAAAGAGATGCACAGAGTAGTAAACTCACTACCCAAAGAATATAGAGTACCATTTGCCATGCATGTTTCTGGATTCAAGTATCGTGAAATTGCAGAAAAGCTAAACCTCCCACTAGGCACTGTAAAAAGTCGTATCTTCTTTACACGCCAGAAATTGCAGGATGAACTAAAAGACTTTCGCTAAACCTTAACTATAACTTGTCAATTTCAGATCTTAGATTTTGTAGTACAGATTTTTAGTTGTGTTAATGACCTCCGGAGGCAAAAGGATAATATTTTCCTTCTTGCCTCCTTTTTATTGGCTACTCTCCTTTTTTTATTGGACTGCATTCATTACTTGTACGACACCCGGGTGTTATACATACTGACACCCGGGTGTTGATATGTCCGACACCCGGGTGTCGGTATGCTCAACACCCGGGTGTCCGGCAAACCTCCTCTGCATTAAAAAAAAAGTTTTTCTACTTACATTTAAAATATCCATCTGCTACAAAAAATCCTTCAACTCCTACCAACAAAGCACTTCAGAAGCTTCGTTGTTTTTAGTCAAATAAGCATTTAACAATCTGTTGAAAACTTCTCAAAAAGATTTTCGTGGAAAGATGTGGGGAATTGTGGGGAAATTCATACTTTTACAGTCGCTTATTATAATAAGGTGAATGATACGTTTTTTAGGGAATATTGAAGCCAGGGCGGATGCCAAAGGAAGAGTATTTATACCCGCTACTTTCAGAAAACAGCTACAAGCTACTTCTGAAGAGAGGCTTATTATGCGTAAAGACGTATTCCAGGACTGTTTGGCTTTATATCCCGAAAGTGTATGGAACGAGGAACTGAACGAGCTTCGAAGCAGACTAAACAAATGGAATAGTAAACACCAATTAATTTTCAGACAATTTGTTAGCGATGTCGAAGTAGTTACTCCGGATAACAACGGACGAATACTTATTCCCAAACGATATTTGCAAATCTGTGATATCCGTGGAGACATACGTTTTATAGGCATTGATAACAAAATAGAAATTTGGGCTAAAGAACGTACAGAACAACCTTTTATGTCGCCCGAAGATTTCGGAGCAGCACTGGAAGAGATTATGAACATTGACAAAATAGAAGATGGAGAAAGATGAACTGACATACCACGTACCTGTATTGCTGAAGGAGAGCGTTAATGGAATGAATATCCGTCCGGATGGAACGTATGTAGACGTTACATTTGGTGGTGGCGGACATTCTCGTGAAATCCTATCACGACTTGGGGAAGGAGGACAGTTATTAGGGTTTGATCAAGATGAAGATGCGGAACGCAATATCGTCAATGACACACATTTTACTTTTGTGCGTAGCAACTTTCGTTATTTGCATAACTTCCTCCGTTACCATAATATCGAACAGGTAGACGCAATTTTAGCGGACCTTGGCGTATCTTCCCACCATTTTGATGACAGCGAACGCGGATTTTCCTTCCGTTTTGATGGAGCATTGGATATGCGTATGAATAAGCGTGACGGATTTACGGCTTCTGACGTAGTCAATACTTACGAAGAAGAGCGTTTGGCCAATCTTTTTTATTTATATGGAGAACTGAAGAATAGTCGTAAGCTAGCATCCGTCATTGTCAAAGAAAGAAATGGAAAATCTATCCGAACAATTGCTGAATTTCTGGAAATTATTAAACCACTTTTCGGACGCGAACGGGGAAAGAAAGAACTAGCAAAAGTTTTCCAGGCACTTCGCATTGAAGTGAATCAGGAAATGGAAGCGTTAAAAGAGATGTTATTGGCAGCAACTGAAGCGCTTAAATCCGGAGGAAGACTAGTTGTTATCACCTATCATTCATTGGAAGACCGTATGGTGAAAAACATAATGAAGACAGGAAATGTAGAAGGAAAAACAGAAACTGATTTCTTTGGAAACTTGCAAACCCCATTCCGGCTTATCAATAACAAAGTAATTGTTCCCGATGAAATGGAAATAGAAAGAAATCCCCGTTCAAGAAGTGCGAAATTACGTATTGCTGAGAAAAAATAAACAATATGGAAGAAGCTGTAAATAAAAAAACAGAAGAGGGAAAAAAGAAAAAACATACCTCGTTTAAAAGTATACTGGGTGGAGACATTTTAGCTACAAACTTTTTTCGTCGCCAAACAAAGTTACTGGTACTTATTATGGTATTCGTTATCTTCTATATTCACAACCGCTATGCCAGCCAACAGCAACAGATTGAAATAGACAGGTTGAAAAAGGAACTGATAGATATCAAATACGATGCGCTGACTCGCAGTTCCGAATTAATGGAGAAGAGCCGGCAATCGCGTATTGAGAATTATATATCAAGTAAGGAAAGTGAATTGCAGACTTCCACTAATCCGCCTTACCTTATTAAATGAACAAGAATAGAATATAAGAAGTTTTTTAAAGACAAGCACTGTGGCAGTTAATAAAAAGAACATAATGACCCGTTACTTCTTTGTCATCCTGATAATGATATTGATAGGAGTAGCAATTGTCGTCAAGGCAGGCATCACCATGTTTGCCGACCGGCAATACTGGCAGGATGTAGCCGACCGTTTTGTAAAAGAGAACGTGACAGTGAAGCCTAACCGCGGAAATATTATTTCTTCCGACGGCAAACTAATGGCGAGTTCTTTGCCTGAATACAAAATATATATAGACTTTATGTCCGGTGAAAAGGACGAAAAAAAGAAAATGAAAGATCAGGCATGCCGTGATTCTATCTTCAAAGCAAGCCTGGATTCTATTTGTAACGGACTCCACCGAATATTTCCCGATAAAAGTGCGGCTGAATTTAAAGCTCATTTAAAAAAAGGACGTCAGACAAAAAGCCGTAATTATCAGATTTATCCAAAACGCATCTCATATATACAATATAAAGAGGTAAAACGTCTGCCTGTTTTTCGTCTGAACCCTTACAAAGGAGGGTTTAAAGGGTTGGCATTTAACCAACGCAAGAAGCCATTCGGTTCATTGGCAGCCCGTACTTTGGGAGATGTCTTTGCCGATACTGCCCAAGGAGCTAAAAATGGAATTGAACTCGCTTTCGACACAATATTAAGGGGAAGCGACGGACGAACTCATCGCCAGAAGGTGATGAATAAATACCTTAATATTATTGATATACCTCCGGTAGATGGCTGTGACTTGATTACCACCATTGATGTGGGTATGCAGGACATTTGTGAAAAAGCGTTAGTAGACAAACTTAAAGAACTAAATGCCAGTGTAGGTGTAGTTGCATTGATGGAGGTTACTACCGGAGAAGTAAAAGCTATCGTCAATATGATGCAAGGTAAAGATGGTGAATATTACGAAATGCGTAACAACGCTATTAGTGATATGTTAGAGCCGGGATCTACCTTCAAGACAGCTTCTATCATGGTAGCATTAGAAGACGGTTATATCACTCCTGACTACATTGTCGATACCGGTAATGGACAAAAGCCCATGCACGGACGTGTTATGAAAGACCATAATTGGCACCGGGGAGGATACGGGAAGCTAACTGTCACAGAAATTTTAGGAGTGTCTTCTAATGTCGGAACATCTAGCATTATCGACAATTTTTATAACAAAAACCCACAAAAATTTGTTGATGGATTGAAACGAATGAGCATCGACCAGACTCTTCATTTACAAATTTCCGGAGAAGGAAAGCCAAATATTCGCGGACCGAAAGAACGTTATTTTTCAAAAACCACTTTGCCATGGATGAGTATCGGTTATGAAACACAGGTACCGCCCATAAATATCCTGACATTCTATAATGCTATAGCCAATAATGGTGTATTAATACGCCCAAAATTTGTAAGAGCAGCCATAAAAGATGGAGAAGTGATACAAGAGTTCCCGACAGAAGTTATTAATCCAAGAATTTGTTCGGATAAAACATTAACACAAATCCAAGTGATTTTGCGGAAAGTAGTAAGTGAAGGACTTGCTAAACCGGCAGGAAGCAAGCAGTTCCACGTATCTGGAAAGACAGGAACAGCTCAAATTTCGCAAGGAACAGCAGGATACAAAACCGGAACAACAAATTATCTGGTTAGTTTTTGCGGATATTTTCCTTCTGAAACACCGAAATATAGTATGATTGTTTCGATACAGAAACCCGGATTACCGGCATCCGGAGGTTTAATGGCAGGTAGTGTATTCAGCAAAATAGCAGAAAGAGTCTATGCAAAAGACTTGCGACTGCCGCTTACGAATGCCATCGATACAAATAGTGTAGTAATCCCAGATGTTAAAGCAGGAGAAATGCGGTCGGCAAAATATGTTTTGAACGAATTGAATATCAAAACACAGGGTGAAATTACCACATCAGGTAAGGAAGTATGGGGAAGTGCTCATCCAGCCCCTCAAGCTGTGGTTCTGGAAAGTCGGAGTAATATGCAGAACTTTGTGCCTAGCGTTATTGGTATGGGAGCGAAAGATGCCGTCTATCTACTTGAAAGTAAAGGATTGAAAGTCCGTCTAATTGGTGTTGGTAAAGTGAGAAGCCAGTCAATAGCTAACGGAACTATTGCTAAAAAGGGGCAGACAATTACGTTGGAAATGAGGAATTAAAAATGAAAAGCCAAATAGAGTTATGTTATTAAAGGAATTACTCAAAGCAATCCAGCCGGTACAAGTAACCGGAGATTCAGAAATTGAAATCACCGGGATCAATATTGATTCCCGTTTAGTGGAGAAAGGGCACTTATTCATGGCTATGCGTGGTACACAAGCCGATGGTCATACCTACATACCTACTGCTATCGAAAAAGGAGCTGTAGCAATCCTTTGTGAAGATATGCCGGAACAGCTTAAAACAGGAATTACATATATTCAGGTAAATGATAGCGAAGATGCAGTAGGAAAGATTGCTACGACTTTCTATGGAGATCCGACTTCTAAACTGGAATTGGTAGGCGTTACCGGAACCAACGGAAAAACAACGATTGCTACCTTATTATATAATACATTCCGTTACTTCGGATATAAAGTCGGACTTATCTCTACGGTTTGCAATTATATTGACGACAAGCCAATCTCAACCGAACATACAACTCCTGATCCTATTACATTAAATCGTTTATTGGGACGGATGGCAGATGAAGGATGCAAATATGCTTTTATGGAAGTTAGTTCACATTCCATTGCACAAAAACGCATTAGCGGATTAAGATTTGCAGGAGGCATTTTCACAAATTTGACTCGTGACCACCTCGATTATCATAAAACTGTAGAGAATTACCTGAGAGCCAAGAAAAAGTTCTTTGATGATCTTCCCAAAAAAGCATTTAGTCTAACTAATTTGGACGATAAAAACGGATTAGTAATGACACAGAATACACGTTCTAAAGTATATACCTATTCATTGAGAAGCCTCAGCGACTTCAAAGGACGGGTACTCGAATCACATTTTGAAGGAATGCTCCTTGATTTCAATAACCACGAGTTAGCAGTCCAATTCATAGGTAAATTCAATGCTTCCAATCTGTTAGCTGTATTTGGTGCTGCGGTATTATTAGGGAAGAAAGAAGAAGATGTATTGTTAGCCCTCAGCACTTTGCACCCTGTAGCGGGACGTTTTGATGCTGTCCGCTCTACGAAAGGATTTACTGCAATTGTAGATTATGCACATACGCCGGACGCTCTTGTTAATGTATTAAATGCAATCCATGGGGTTCTTGAAGGCAAAGGGAAAGTGATTACTGTAGTAGGAGCCGGTGGTAATCGTGATAAAGGAAAACGACCAATCATGGCAAAAGAAGCTGCGAAAGCCAGCGACCGCGTTATCATCACATCAGATAACCCACGTTTTGAAGAGCCGCAAGATATTATCAATGATATGCTCGCCGGACTGGATGCTGACGATATGAAGAAAACGATTAGTATTGCAGATCGTAAAGAAGCAATTCGTACAGCTTGTATGTTTGCAGAGAAAGGAGATGTCATCCTCGTTGCCGGAAAAGGTCACGAGAATTATCAGGAAATTAAAGGAGTGAAACATCACTTCGATGATAAGGAGGTACTGAAAGAAATTTTTTAATAATGGACCATTATGTCGATAGTTCGCAAGAACAGGCATAACGATACATTGATAAACTGACAAATATTATGTTATACTATCTGTTTGAATGGCTACATAAGCTCAATTTCCCCGGAGCAGGAATGTTTGGATACACTTCATTCCGTGCTTTGATGGCAGTCATCCTTGCATTACTTATTTCAAGTATATGGGGAGACAGATTCATTAATCTACTCAAGAAAAAGCAGATTACGGAGACTCAACGCGATGCTAAAATTGATCCGTTCGGAGTCAATAAGGTAGGTGTACCGAGCATGGGAGGAGTCATCATTATTATAGCTATTCTTATCCCATGTCTGCTATTAGGAAAACTACAAAATATATATATGATATTAATGTTGATCACTACCGTATGGTTAGGATCACTCGGTTTTGCAGACGACTATATCAAGATATTCAAGAAAGACAAGGAAGGACTACACGGTAAATTCAAAATAATCGGCCAGGTAGGTCTGGGACTAATTGTAGGGCTCACATTATACCTGAGCCCGAATGTAGTGATCCGCGAAAACATCGAGGTACATAAGCCGGGACAAGAAATGGAAGTGATACATGGGACTAATGATCTGAAATCCACTCAAACCACGATTCCTTTCTTCAAGAGCAACAACCTCGACTATGCCGATCTGGTTGCATTCATGGGCGACCATGCACAAGCTGCCGGATGGGTATTGTTTGTCATCATCACAATCCTCGTCGTTACCGCTGTATCCAACGGAGCCAATCTGAATGATGGAATGGACGGAATGGCAGCAGGAAATTCGGCAATTATTGGCGTCACATTAGGAATATTAGCCTACGTATCCTCCCATATTGAGTTTGCCGGTTATTTAAATATCATGTACATTCCCGGATCGGAAGAATTGGTAATCTTTATCTGTGCCTTCATCGGTGCTTTAATTGGTTTCCTATGGTACAATGCCTATCCGGCACAAGTTTTTATGGGAGACACAGGTAGTTTGACCATCGGCGGTATCATTGCCGTATTCGCTATCATCATCCATAAAGAACTGCTGATCCCAATTCTTTGTGGTGTATTCCTTGTAGAGAATCTTTCGGTTATCCTGCAACGTTTCTACTACAAAATAGGAAAACGGAAAGGTGTGAAACAACGATTGTTCAAACGGACACCGATTCATGATCACTTCCGCACTTCCATGAGCCTGATAGAACCTGGCTGTACAGTGAAATTTACCAAGCCGGAACAACTCTTTCATGAATCAAAGATTACCGTCAGGTTCTGGATTGTAACCATCGTATTGGCAGCAATCACAATTATTACATTGAAGATAAGATAATAAAAAGACATATAAAAGTGACAAGTATGAGGTAAAAGCCGCAAGTACTTATGCCTGTCACTAATACAAACCAGAACTTGCAGCAAAACTGAGTATTCAGTTACTAACTAATACTCTTTTATTCAATATATATGAATACAGAAAACAGTAGCAAAGGAAATTTTGCTCCCTCTTCTTCGGAAAAGGCTGAGAAAAAGGCAAGAATTGTAATTTTAGGAGCTGGTGAAAGCGGTGCCGGTGCAGCCGTACTTGCCAAGGTCAAAGGATTCGACACATTTGTTTCGGATATGTCCAGTATTAAGGACAATTATAAGGAACTTCTGGATAGTCATCAAATTGCCTGGGAAGAAGGACATCACACAGAAAAACTTATTCTGAATGCTGACGAGGTGATTAAAAGCCCGGGCATACCGAATGACGCGCCCATGATTCTGAAGTTGAAAGCTCAAGGTACACCCGTTATCTCCGAAATAGAATTTGCCGGACGCTATACAAATGCAAAGATGATTTGTATTACCGGATCCAATGGAAAGACTACAACCACTTCCCTGATTTACCATATTTTTAAAAGTGCAGGAATGAATGTAGGTTTAGCCGGTAATATAGGAAAAAGCCTTGCTTTGCAAGTAGCCGAAGATCATCACGATTATTACATCATCGAATTGAGTTCATTCCAATTAGATAATATGTATAATTTCCGTGCAAACATCGCCGTATTGATGAATATTACCCCGGATCATCTGGATCGTTATGACCACTGTATGCAGAATTACATTGACGCTAAATTCCGTATCACACAGAATCAGACACCGGACGATGCTTTCATCTTTTGGAATGACGACCCGATCATCAAACGGGAACTTGCCAAACATGGTTTGAAAGCTCACTTATATCCTTTTGCAGCAGTGAAAGAAGAAGGAGCTATCGCATATGTAGAAGATAATAAAGTAAAGATAACAGAACCAATCACCTTCAACATGGAACAAGAAGAATTGGCTCTGACCGGACAACATAACTTATACAACTCTTTAGCAGCAGGAATCTCTGCAAACTTAGCTGGTATCACTAAAGAGAGTATTCGGAAGGCACTTTCCGATTTCAAGGGAGTGGAACATCGTTTGGAGAAAGTAGCACGCGTACGTGGTATCGATTTCATCAATGACTCTAAAGCAACAAATGTCAATTCTTGCTGGTATGCTTTACAAAGCATGACTACCAAAGTAGTTCTCATTCTCGGAGGAAAAGACAAAGGCAATGATTATACAGAAATAGAAGATTTGGTACACGAAAAATGCTCGGCACTGGTATATCTGGGACTTCACAACGAAAAACTGCATGACTTCTTCGACCGTTTCGGTCTTCCGGTTGCTGACGTACAGACAGGAATGAAAGATGCTGTAGAAGCTGCCTATAAATTGGCTCAAAAAGGCGAAACCGTATTATTGAGCCCCTGTTGTGCATCATTCGACCTCTTCAAGAGTTACGAAGATCGTGGCGACCAATTTAAGGAGTACGTCCTTGCCCTTTAATTTTTAATTCCCAATTAAAAAAATGGATTTATTAAGGAACATATTCAAAGGCGACAAGGTAATCTGGATTATCTTCCTCTGTCTCTGCCTCATCTCGATTATCGAGGTGTTTTCGGCAGCATCAACGCTTACCTATAAAAGCGGTGACCATTGGGGACCGATTACACAACACTCTATCATTTTGATGGTAGGCGCTGTAGTAGTGGTATTTCTTCACAACGTTCCCTACAAATGGTTTCAGGTATTTCCAGTTTTCCTATATCCGGTCTCCCTCGTGTTATTGGCATTTGTCACACTGATGGGTATCATAACAGGAGACCGTATCAATGGAGCTGCTCGTTGGATGAGTTTTATGGGAATGCAATTCCAGCCCTCAGAACTGGCAAAAATGGCAGTCATCATTGCTGTCTCATTCATTCTGTCCAAAAAACAAGATGAGGAAGGAGCCAATCCAAAAGCCTTTAAATATATCATGATTCTTACCGGACTGGTACTCGTATTCATTGCTCCGGAAAACCTTTCAACAGCTATGCTATTGTTTGGTGTCGTATTCATGATGATGTTCATCGGAAGGGTTGCTTCAAAAAAATTATTAATGTTGGCAGGTGGTCTTATACTGGTTGCCGGACTAGGCGTAGGTACAGTTATTGCCATTCCTGCAAAGACCTTGCACGACACTCCCGGACTTCACCGTCTGGAAACCTGGCAAAACCGTATCAAAGGTTTCTTCGATAAGAATGAAGTGCCTGCCGCAAAATTCGATATTGACAAAGACGCACAAGTAGCACATGCACGGATTGCCATCGCTACGAGCAATGTAGTAGGCAAAGGACCGGGAAATTCTATTCAACGGGACTTCCTCAGCCAGGCATTCTCCGACTTTATCTTTGCTATTGTTGTCGAAGAGATGGGATTGATAGGGGGAGCATTTGTTGTGTTCTTATATCTCTGTTTACTAATGCGTGCAGGAAAAATTGCACAAAAATGCGAACGTACCTTTCCAGCCTTCCTTGTAATGGGAATTGCCTTATTGCTGGTATCGCAAGCCATATTAAACATGATGGTTGCCGTCGGTTTGTTTCCTGTAACCGGACAGCCTTTGCCTCTAATAAGTAAGGGAGGAACAAGTACATTAATTAACTGCGCTTATATCGGAATGATATTGAGCGTCAGTCGATATACCGCTCATCTGGAAGAACAGAAAGAGCACGATGCACAGATTCAGATGCAGATAGCGGCCGGGACAGCAGATTCAGAGGCACAGAGTGCAACAGAACCAACTGCACAAATTCTGAATAGTGATGCCAAGTTTGAAGATGAGCAAGACAGTCAGAAAAGACGGTGAATGAGTAATGAATAAAAAGGATGAACGGTGAGCAGGAAAGAAGAAAGGATTGTTATGGAAAAAGAACTTAGAATTATCATTAGTGGTGGAGGAACAGGAGGACATATTTTCCCGGCTGTGTCCATTGCCAACGCTATAATAGAATTACGTCCGGATGCAAAAATACTTTTTGTAGGTGCCGAGGGACGTATGGAAATGCAACGGGTCCCCGATGCCGGTTATGAGATTATCGGACTTCCAATCGCCGGATTCGATCGTAAACATCTGTGGAAGAATGTAGCCGTACTTATAAAATTGGCTCGCAGCCAATGGAAAGCACGCAGCATTATCAAAAACTTCCGCCCACAAGTAGCGGTAGGTGTAGGAGGCTATGCAAGTGGTCCCACACTAAAGACAGCAGGTATGATGGGAGTTCCTACGTTAATTCAAGAACAAAACTCATATGCAGGAGTAACCAATAAATTACTGGCACAAAAAGCCAGAAAGATTTGCGTAGCTTATGAAGGAATGGAAAAATTCTTTCCTGCGGATAAAATCATTATGACAGGAAATCCTGTCCGCCAGAATCTGACAAAAAATATGCCTTCGAAAGAAGAAGCTCTTCACTCATTTCATCTGCAACCGGGTAAAAAAACGATCCTGATTGTGGGCGGTAGTTTAGGAGCACGTACCATTAATGATACATTGATAGCCGGATTATCAGTTATTAAAGCAAATAGTGATGTACAATTCATCTGGCAAACCGGAAAGTATTATCACCCACAAGTAATAGAAGCTGTAAAGGCCATAGGAGAACTTCCAAATTTGTTCGTCACTGACTTTATCAAAGATATGGCAGCCGCTTATACCGCTGCCGATCTGGTTATATCTCGTGCAGGAGCGGGCTCTATCTCCGAATTTTGCTTGTTGAACAAGCCTGTCATTTTAGTTCCTTCGCCCAACGTTGCAGAGGATCATCAAACCAAGAATGCCTTAGCACTGGTAGACAAACAGGCTGCTATCTATGTGAAAGACAGTGAAGCTAAAAATACATTGCTCGATATAGCTTTAGCAACTGTGACAGATGATGGGAAGCTGAAAAAATTGAGTGAAAACATTGCAAAACTCGCTTTGCCTGATTCTGCAAGGATCATCGCTCAGGAAGTAATAAAACTGGCTGAAAGCAATACTTAAAAAAGAAAATAAGATTTTTAGACGCGGATAACGCGGATCTTTCTGTTTTCAATTAAATCCGCGTCATCCGCGTCTAAAAATAGTAAAGATAAACTCTTTGAGTTATATCAAAAAACAGGATAAAAATAAGGAATAACAAAATGAATATTGAAACTATAAAATCAGTCTATTTCGTAGGTGCCGGCGGCATTGGCATGAGTGCACTTGTACGATACTTTCTTTCTAAAGGTAAGATTGTAGCAGGATATGACCGTACTCCTACTCCACTGACTGAAAGCCTAATTGCCGAAGGCGCACAAATACATTACGAAGACAACATCAACCTCATTCCGGAAGCATGCAAAGACAAAAACACAACACTAGTTGTATTAACTCCTGCCGTTCCCAACGAACACGAGGAATTGGTATATTTCAGGGACAATGGATTTGAAATACAGAAACGTGCTCAAGTATTAGGCACTATCACCCACTCGAGCAAAGGACTATGCGTAGCAGGCACACATGGCAAAACAACCACTTCTACCATGACTGCCCACTTACTACATCAATCACATATTGAATGCACCGCTTTTCTCGGAGGTATATCAAAGAATTACGGAACTAATCTGTTGCTTTCCCAGAAGAGCCCTTACACTGTAATCGAGGCAGACGAGTTCGATCGTTCCTTCCATTGGTTATCTCCTTATATGTCAGTCATTACAGCAACCGATCCTGACCATCTGGATATCTACGGAACAGAAAAAGCCTATCTGGAAAGCTTCGAACATTATACCACCCTGATTCAACCGGGAGGCGCACTGATTATCCGCAAAGGAATCTCACTGCAACCGAAAGTACAATCAGGTGTACGTGTCTATACCTATTCACGGGATGAAGGAGACTTCCATGCCGAAAATATTCGTATTGGAAACGGAGAAATTTTCATCGATTTTGTTGCTCCTGATACACGAATCAACGATATCCAACTTGGAGTTCCCGTCAGTATCAACATCGAAAATGGAGTAGCGGCAATGGCTCTTGCCCACTTGAACGGAGTGACTGATGCAGAGATCAAACAAGGAATGGCAAGTTTCTGTGGTGTAGACCGTCGTTTCGATTTCAAAATAAAGAATGACAAGGTTGCATTTCTAAGCGACTATGCTCATCATCCCGCTGAAATCAAACAAAGCGTACAGTCTATTCACGAACTTTATAAAGACAAGAAGATCACAGCAATCTTCCAGCCACACCTTTATACTCGTACCCGGGACTTTTACAAAGACTTTGCAGATAGCCTTTCATTAGTGGATGAAGTTATCCTGATAGATATCTATCCGGCTCGGGAAGAACCGATTCCCGGTGTAACGAGCAAGCTGATTTATGACAATCTCCGTCCGGGTATTGAAAAAAGTATGTGCAAAAAGGAAGAAATACTGAACATTCTGAAAGATAAAAACATTGAAGTATTGATCACCTTAGGCGCCGGAGACATTGATAACTATGTTCCCGAAATAAAAAAACTATTAGAAATGAAAATACTTCATTCTTAATTAATAAAATTATGGTAAAGAGAATCCTTCTGTTCATTGTCATGCTGGTGCTTATAGCCTACCTTGGGATAGCTACAACCGCCTTCAACCGCAAGCCTGCCGATCAAACTTGCCGGGACGTAGAATTAGTGATCAAGGATACCGCTTATGCCGGCTTTATCACCAAAGACGAACTGAAAGGTGTACTTCAAAACAAGGGTATTTACCCTATCGGAAAGAAATTGGAACGTATCTCCACCAAATCATTGGAACGCGAACTTGGTAAACATCCGCTCATTGCAGAAGCAGAATGCTACAAGACCCCCAGTGGTAAAGTCTGTGTGGAAGTTGCACAACGTATCCCTATCCTTCGGATCATGAGCAGCAACGGTGAAAATTACTATATCGACAATAAAGGGACCATCATGCCACGGGAAGCTAAATGTGTCGCTCACCGCGCAATTGTAACAGGAAGCGTAGAAAAGTCGTTCGCAATGAAGGATTTATATAAGTTTGGTGTATTTTTGCAAAATAATAAGTTCTGGGATGCCCAGATAGAGCAAATCAATGTGTTGTCCGACCGTACCGTCGAACTGGTGCCACGTGTAGGCGACCACCTTGTCTATCTTGGCAAACTGGATGATTTTGAAAATAAACTTTCACGCCTGAAGATATTTTATGAGAAAGGACTCAATCAAGTAGGCTGGAACAAGTATTCACGCATCAGTCTGGAGTTTAGCAACCAGATTATTTGTACAAAACAAGAATAATAATAAATAAAGAGATATGGCAACAACAGAATTTATCGCCGCGATCGAACTCGGTTCATCGAAGATAACCGGTGTGGCCGGAAAAAAGAACAGTGACGGAAGTATGCAGATTTTGGCATATGCTCAGGAAGACTCTTCAACGTTTATCCGTAAGGGAGTCATCTTCAACCTTGACAAAACCGCACAAAGCCTGACTTCTATTATAAACAGACTGGAAGGTGAATTGAATAACTCAATCGCCAAGGTATATGTAGGTATCGGTGGTCAATCGCTCCGCACAGTCCGTAATGTAGTGAGTCGCGATCTGGAAGAGGAGGCCATCATATCGGAAGAACTTGTTAATGCTATCGGAGACGAAAATATCGCTATTCCGGTAGTTGATATGGATATATTAGACGTAGCACCGCAAGAATATAAAGTAGGAAACAACTTGCAAGCCAATCCGATTGGCTTGGTAGGGACTCATATTGAAGGACGTTTCCTCAATATCATTGCCCGTTCTTCCGTACGCAAAAACCTGGAACATTGTTTCCAACAAGCCAAAATCGAGATTGCCGACCAACTGATTACACCCTTAGTAACAGCTAACGCCATACTGACGGAAAGCGAACGACGTTCGGGATGTGCCTTGATTGACTTTGGAGCGGATACAACGACTATTTCAGTTTACAAAAACAATATTCTCCGTTTCCTGACCGTACTGCCATTGGGAGGCAACAGCATCACGCGTGATATCTGTACCTTGCAAATGGAGGAAGAAGAAGCAGAGCGTCTGAAAAGAACATACGGAGATGCTCTATATGAAGAAGAGGAAAACGAAGAGCCCGTTACCTGCAAACTAGATGACGAAAGCCGGACATTGGAGTTAAGCAAGCTTAATAGTATTATTGAGGCACGTGCCGAAGAAATCATCACCAATGTATGGAATCAAATCCAGATATCCAGCTATGAAGACAAGTTGCTAGCTGGTATCATCATAACCGGTGGAGCAGCCAACCTGAAGAATCTGGATGAGATATTGCGCAGACGCAGTAAGATAGAAAAAATTCGAATAGCAAAATTGCCTCGCAATACAATTCACGCATCTAGCAATGTTTTGAAAAAAGATGGTTCTCAGAATACGCTTTTCGGGCTACTGTTCGAAGGCAACCAGAACTGTTGCCTAATGGAAAAAAGCTACGAAGCTCCAGTTACTCTTAAAGCAGAACCGGAAGTGCACCAAACAGTGGATATGTTCGAAGATGACAAAGAACTGCAAGAACAAGCCCGGTTGGCAAAGATAAAGAAGGACGAAGAAGAAAGAGAAGCCAGACAGGCTGCCAGAGATGGCGCCAAAGAAAAAGAGAGACTTCGTAAACTAAAGGAGAAAGAGGAAAAAGAAAAACGGAAACGGGAAGCCGGACCAAGTTGGATTCAGCGAAAGATTGATTCACTGACCAAGGAAATCTTCTCCGATGACGATATGAAATAATTCAAAATTCAATAAGATATGGACGAGATAGTACAATTCGATTTCCCGACCGACTCACCGAAAATCATTAAAGTGATCGGTGTAGGTGGCGGTGGCGGTAACGCTGTAAACCATATGTACCGGGAAGGTATACATGACGTAACTTTCGTTCTTTGCAACACGGACAATCAGGCATTGGCGGAATCACCTGTTCCGGTAAAATTGCAACTGGGCCGTAGCATCACCCAGGGACTTGGAGCAGGAAACCGTCCCGAACGGGCACGTGATGCAGCAGAAGAAAGTATTGACGATTTAAAAGATCTGTTGAACGATGGTACCAAAATGGTATTTATCACAGCCGGAATGGGAGGCGGTACCGGAACCGGAGCTGCTCCGGTGATTGCCCGTATCGCTAAAGAAATGGATATTCTGACCGTAGGTATTGTTACCATTCCATTCATCTTCGAAGGAGAAAAGAAGATCATTCAAGCATTGGATGGCGTAGAACGTATTGCTCAGCACGTAGATGCCCTACTAGTCATCAATAACGAACGCTTACGTGAAATATATGCAGACCTTACCTTTATGAACGCATTTGGTAAGGCTGATGATACTTTGTCTATCGCAGCAAAGAGCATTGCCGAAATTATCACAATGCGCGGTACAGTCAATCTGGACTTTGCCGATGTAAAGACTATCCTGAAAGATGGTGGAGTAGCTATCATGAGTACAGGATTCGGAGAAGGAGAAAATCGCGTAACGAAAGCTATCGACGACGCACTTCACTCTCCACTGCTGAACAACAATGATATCTTCAATGCTAAAAAGGTGATGCTGAATGTTTCTTTCTGCCCGACATCGGAATTGATGATGGAAGAAATGAACGAGATTCATGAGTTCATGAGCAAATTCCGCGAAGGTGTAGAAGTAATCTGGGGTGTGGCTATGGACAACTCGCTGGAAAGCAAAGTGAAAATTACCGTATTGGCAACCGGATTTGGTGTAGAAGATGTTCCTGGTATGGATAGCTTGCACGAAGCTCGGAGTCAGGAAGAAGAGGAACGTCAATTGATTTTGGAAGAAGAGAAAGAGAAAAACAAGGAACGTATCCGCAAAGCATATGGAGAAAGTGCCAATGGCATTGGCACAAAAAGTCTCCGTAAACGTCGCCATATTTATCTTTTCAACATCGAAGATCTGGATAATGACGATATCATTGCTATGGTGGAGGACTCTCCTACTTACCAACGCGATAAGACGACGCTTACCAAGATTAAAACAAAAGCCGCTCTCGAAGAGGAAGTAGCAACAGAAGAAGCTACTGACAGTGACGGAATTATTACTTTTTAGTAACTTAGATTATATAAAGATATGGATTTATTTGAAAAAGTCAGCGAAGACATTAAAAGCGCAATGAAGGCGAAAGATAAAGTAGCCTTGGAAACTCTAAGAAATATAAAGAAGTACTTCTTAGAAGCAAAAACCGCTCCGGGAGCTAATGATACTTTGACAGATGATGCTGCTTTGAAGATTATCCAGAAACTGGTAAAGCAGGGAAAAGATGCTGCTGATATCTACATTGGACAAGGACGTCAGGATTTAGCTGATGCAGAATTGGCACAAGTGGCAGTTATGGAAACTTATTTACCTAAACAAATGTCTGCCGAAGAACTGGAAGCTGCATTGAAGGAAATTATAGCAGAAGTAGGTGCTACCGGTGGAAAGGATATGGGTAAAGTAATGGGCGTTGCTTCCAAGAAACTAGCCGGACTCGCTGAAGGTCGTGCTATCTCTGCAAAGGTAAAAGAACTGTTGGGATAAGATTTCTCCAAACGTATTTCTTTATTCAACATATGGGGCGGTCCGAAATAATACGGACTGCCCTCTTTTATTTCTGCAAAATTTAGTTCTGACTTGATTATCCTGAAATCTCATATAACAAAATATCAAAAGATGTATAAGAGATGCACGGAAGATATATAAGACTTCAACGACTGAAGTAGTTAAAATGACTGGTCAATGAGAAGATATCGACCGGTTCTTTATCTACAATCAACCGGTTAAATTTGCCCAATAAACTTCAGTCTATCCAATTTACCATTCTATCTTCTAAAAATGAACATCTATTTTCACTCCGCTATGCTTCTCAATATTACACTATCTATCAGCAAAGCGCCCCTTTCCACTCATAATTAATCAAAAAGCTCCTTCAATACTTCCAAAGATTTCAATACCGGGAAATCCGATAGATGCAAGCGGTAATAATCATTGATGATTGTCAGGCAACGGATACGCTCTGTACGATTCATGGCGAAAAGATGCATCGTGTCATAGTTCATACGCATCAACTGGCGAAGGCGTCCCGCCTCTTCCGGATTAATATAAGAAGAATGTAACTGAGGACGCGTAGAAATAAAACTAGCATTCAACATATCAAAGTAATCGCCAATATGATAATCTTCGAGATTCGGGTAAAGCCCCAGAAAACGGGAAAGTCGCATCAAAAAAACCAAATGGAAATTGGCAAAACTATCTCTACACTCATCTAACCAGATAACCGAATGTTCCAGATAGGCAAACAATGGCCGATTCTCGGTTTCTTCCCGCATTGCCCGATAAAGAAATTCAGCCAAAAAAAGAGCCATCGACGATTTATACGGATCATATGGAATAGAGGAAAAAGGATAGAAAGATTTCGCTTCTTTAATACGATAAAGTGTGGCATTCGGACGATAATCTGCCTCGAATTCGATAAAAGACAGGGGCTGGAATAGTACGGACTTAACCGCTGCCTTTCGGGAGCGTGGTACTGCTACTAAAAAAGAAGCTCTTCCGGATAACTCCGTATATATATCTACAATAATAGACGTATCATTGTATTTTAGTGTGTGCAGAACTATACCTCTTGTTTTTTGCAGCATAACCGTTCATTGTTATAAATAAAACTGTGTGAGCAAAGTTAATATTAAAATCTTTGTTATCCCTATTCTCCTATGAGTTTTGTCTAGTTTAGAGCATGAACAAGAAAAATACCTTTTATTCGCCTAATACATTGGCATGAAGATCATCAACTCACCACAAAAAGCTTTGATCTCGAGGAAAAGTTATTTGAACTAACATATAGGCATTTGAAAGAGTATGCATATCATTTTCCCAATCAAACCAACAATGATTTATGTTATGCTTCACAATTCTATAAATATCTTTTCGATGATTATGAATGTACAAAAGGAATCGAGAAAGATGATGCTACCTCATTTTACAACAGGAGGGCACTAGTTTATCAAAACAACAAACTGTTTTATATAGATAAAGCAGAAAAATGGATAGAAGATTTCTAAATTAAATGAGCTATAATATAATAATTAAGGTAAGGATATAGTCCAATATTATACATATTTCCGACTGAGAGAAATATTTTATATAAAAGCAAGGACCGATATCTTACTGATTTTCAACAGATATAGTTATATACCAAACAAAACAACGACATTTTATCGAAAAAAAATACATCAATAATTTGTCAGTTTCAAAAAAGTTCATACCTTTGCATCCGCAATCGAGAAACAATCTCTGCTTCGAGAAAGCAACCTGCAGAAATGCAACAACAGGATGGCCCGTTCGTCTATCGGTTAGGACGCAAGATTTTCATTCTTGAAAGGGGGGTTCGACTCCCCCACGGGCTACAAATAAAAAAAATAAAGAACTAAAAAATAGATTAGTCGAGATGGCAAATCACAAATCATCACTGAAAAGAATCAGACAAGAAGAGACAAGAAGACTTCACAACAGATATTATGGTAAAACCATGAGAAATGCTGTTAGAAAGCTTCGTGCAACTACAGATAAAACAGAAGCAGTTGCAATGTATCCGGGCATTACAAAGATGTTGGATAAATTAGCTAAGACAAATGTTATTCACAAGAATAAAGCTAATAATCTGAAATCTAAGCTGGCTCTTTACATCAATAAGCTCGCTTAATAAATAGAAATTAAATAATTCTATATAGCATCCAGGCTGAACTATTAAGTTCGGCCTTTTGTGATTTAAGCCTCTGACTATTAAGTTTATCTCACAAAAAAAGAATACACGCTTATTCTTTATTTTTCACCTTTCATTCTTCGCTAAATCGACATTTTTCACTATATTTGCTCTGTTATTATAACTTAGAAAGGCAATTATGAGCGAAGAACAAATCACTCCCAATAACGGATCATATTCTGCGGATAGCATCCAGGTATTGGAAGGTCTCGAAGCAGTAAGAAAACGCCCTGCGATGTACATCGGTGACATCAGCGTCAAGGGACTTCATCATTTGGTATACGAAATCGTTGATAACTCTATTGACGAGGCACTGGCCGGATATTGCGACCATATCGAAGTGATCATCAACGAAGATAATTCAATCACAGTTCAGGACAACGGACGTGGTATCCCAGTCGATTATCATGAGAAAGAGAAAAAGTCGGCATTGGAAGTAGCCATGACTGTGTTGCACGCCGGAGGTAAATTCGATAAAGGTTCGTACAAAGTTTCCGGAGGTTTACACGGTGTCGGTATGTCTTGTGTAAATGCGCTGTCTACTCACATGACAACGCAAGTATTCCGTAATGGAAAAATCTATCAGCAAGAATACGAGATAGGTAAACCACTTTATTCCGTAAAAGAAGTCGGTATTTCCGACATTACAGGTACTCGTCAGCAGTTCTGGCCGGACGATACTATCTTTACTGAAATAGTATACGACTATAAGATTCTTGCATCGCGCCTACGCGAGTTAGCATATCTAAATGCAGGTCTTCGCATTTCCTTGACCGACCGCCGGGTATTAAATGAAGATGGAAGCTTCAAAAGTGAAAAGTTCCATTCGGAAGAAGGATTAAGAGAATTCGTTCGTTTTATTGAATCTTCACGCGAACATTTGATCAACGACGTGATCTACCTGAATACAGAAAAGCAAGGAGTTCCTATTGAAATAGCGATCATGTACAACACCGGATTCTCTGAAAATGTACACTCCTATGTCAATAATATCAATACCATTGAAGGTGGTACACACCTTGCAGGTTTCCGTCGTGCACTGACTCGTACACTGAAAAAATATGCAGAAGACAGCAAAATGCTGGAAAAAGTAAAAATTGAAATCGCAGGAGATGACTTCCGTGAAGGCTTAACAGCTGTTATTTCTGTGAAAGTTGCCGAACCACAGTTTGAGGGGCAGACCAAGACTAAGTTGGGAAACAACGAAGTAATGGGAGCAGTAGACCAGGCGGTAGGTGAAGTTCTGGCTTATTACCTCGAAGAACACCCGAAGGAAGCAAAAACGATTGTAGATAAAGTGATTCTGGCTGCTACTGCACGTCATGCCGCAAGGAAAGCACGCGAAATGGTACAACGCAAATCTCCGATGTCCGGAGGTGGCCTACCCGGTAAGCTTGCCGATTGTTCGGATAAAGATGCTACTAAATGCGAGCTATTCCTTGTCGAGGGTGACTCGGCAGGTGGTACTGCCAAGCAAGGACGTAACCGTATGTTTCAGGCTATCCTTCCGTTACGTGGTAAAATCCTGAATGTAGAAAAAGCGATGTACCATAAAGCATTGGAAAGTGAAGAAATTCGCAATATATATACAGCATTAGGTGTTACTATCGGAACAGAAGAAGATAGCAAAGAAGCCAATATTGGAAAGTTACGCTACCACAAGATTATCATCATGACCGATGCCGATGTCGATGGTTCTCACATCGACACACTGATCATGACGTTCTTCTTCCGTTATATGCCACAAATCATTCAGAATGGTTATCTTTATATTGCCACTCCCCCGCTCTATCTTTGCAAGAAAGGTAAAGTGGAAGAGTATTGTTGGACAGATGCACAACGCCAGAAGTTCATCGACACTTACGGAAACGGTTTGGAAAATGCGGTTCATACACAACGATACAAAGGTTTGGGTGAGATGAATGCTCAGCAATTATGGGAAACAACCATGGACCCTGAAAACCGTATGTTGAAACAGGTAAATATAGATAATGCCGCAGAAGCTGACTATGTATTCTCTATGTTAATGGGAGAAGATGTAGGACCTCGTCGCGAATTTATTGAAGAGAATGCAACGTATGCAAATATTGATGCATAATTTAAATAACACGTTTTTATAAACCAACCTCACATCTTACAACGAAGAAACGCCGGCAAACAAAGGAAAATCCTTTGTGCCGGCGTTTTTCTTTTATTTTTTCTCCACTTTCCCTTAATAAAATCTAATATTTAAACACTTTCCGAATCTGATTCACTATATTGGGCACGAACAAACGAAGAACGCCTATGAAAAATATTAATCCCTTAATTGCAAAGGTGAGATTATTCCTGACAGTATTAGCATCTTGTATCATAACAACCTGCATTTTTCTGATTATTATCCATCCGAGAGTTTGGATAATACCGATATGTCTAATCATAGCTATGATATTTTTACTAGTGGTTATAAACAAAGCCAAACGTAATCAATCACGAAAATGAAAAAAAGATTATTTGTCATTGTATTACTAATAAATACAACAATATTCCTATGTGCCCAACAGCCCGATGAAAGAATAGGAAACCTTATCAGCCAAGCTAAATGGTTCGAACTGCAGCGAGAGTATGCCATTTATAAAGATTCCCTATCCCCCTTTATTCATGATTTCGCAAGCAGCCTTCTCAGCTATTATTTCAATGAGCCTGATGCTCCCGAGAAACTGGGTAATATGATGAATAAACATGGACAAATGCTAGATTACCATAGCCAATTAAGTTGTGGCTATTTTATACATACCAGCTATGCCCGAATGGGGCAAAATGGCTCGGCGGCGGCTGTACTTTCTAGTATCATGAAACAGTTGGAAGGTCATTTAGACGAAAAAACACAATTGGAATATACTGATATGCTAAAGTCATACCAAACTTTAGCAAATGAAGGAGATATACTACAAGTACAACGCCCGGAAAAAGATATTATAATCCCCATCACAGTGGATAGTGTGGGGAAATATGGACAAAAAGCGATTCACCTCAATGGTTGTATAAACGGAAATCCACAGCAGTTCCAATTGGATACAGGAGCCGGACATAGTGTAGTCAGCCCGGAAATGGCAAAAAGATGTAAGATGAGAATCATCAGAGATAGCATAAAAGTAAGCGGTCTAAAAACGGGCTATGGACAACTGGCAATAGCCGACACTTTTAGTATTGGCGAAATGACATTTCACAAAGTACCTTTCCTCGTACTGAATATGAAGACTAATAATGCAGCAGCAGACTCTTTCATGAACAGTTTGAGAAGTCTCATAGGAGCAGATCTGTTAGCCAGGTTGGAGGAAGTCGAAATTAATTTTGATTCACTACAAATCAAAATCCCTCAAAGAGCTACTCCCAACCCACTCAAATATTCCAATTTGAGGTTCAATAATGAATACTTATGGACGATAGAGGTAACAAGTGGAACTGAAAATTTATCGATGCATTTCGATTGTGGAGCTGGCGGTAGTTCTTTAACAGGGAAGTATTTTAATAATCACAAAGAAATGATACAGCAAACAGGCAAACAAGATACGATAAGAGTTGCAGGTTTTGGTGGTATCATGCGAAAAGACATATACAAGCTACCGGGTTTCTGCATATCTGTTGGTCCTGTCGAGGGTTGTATTCCGGAAATTTACGCATACATTGATAGTGATTTACCTTTTTTTATTACCAATGAAGACGGTTGGTTCGGAATGGATTTATTCTATTCGTATGGAAGCATCACAATAAATCTGAAGGATATGTATGTGAAAACAACCCCTAAGAAACGATCTGACGGTTAAATGAGATGTTGCTTCTTCAATTCTTCTACAACTACTTCAAGTTCCTGATACCACTCTGTCCCAAACTTACGGATCAAGGGTTCCTTCAGGAACTGATAGATAGCAACATTTTCCTTCTTTCCTAACAAAACGGCAGCTTTACAAACATCCCAACGGTTGTAATTAACAGCTTTATATGGGCCATAATCACCAATCCGAATGGGATAAAGATGACAAGAAACCGGTTTATAGAAGTCTGTCTTTCCTTCACGAAAAGCTTTCTCGATAGCACAGTAGCAACATCCTTTTTCGTCATAGCAAGTGAAAACACAGTCTTTGCCATTAACAATAGAAGTTACCAGATCTCCCTCCTCATCTATATAAGCAACTCCTTGTTTTTCAATCATCGCACAAGCCTCCGGAGCAAGTTTATCCCAAATGATGGGTAACACTTCCTCTAATTTTTCTACTTCTTCAAGTGTTACTGGTGCACCGGCATCCCCTTCAATACAACATTCCCCCTTGCAAGCATCCAAATTGCAAAGAAACTTTTCGCGAATTACATCCAAGCTCACTACTACATCACCTATCTGAATCATATCTTTTTTAGTTTGAGTTTACAAAAATACGAAAAAGTAATAAAAGAGATTTTTAAAAACTTATATTTGTATTTATCAAACCTCAAAAACTTATATCTATGAGAGTATTACTATTCATTTTCCTGATTACTTCCTGTAATTGTTGGGGACAAAATTTGAAAGAATTATTTCCCAAAATAGGAGAAACAATCAATCTAAGCAATGAAGGAGAAAAGAAATTTCTCCAGGCACTCAAAAGCTCAGAACTTATTGATGGCAAAGAAAACTACTGGGATATTATCGGAGTAAGTTGCAGCTTCTATTGTGCCTGTGGTTTAGGCGAACTTTCAGCCTCTTCTGAATTAAAACCTCAACACGGCCTGTCTTACCGCGCTCAGAATGCTCATGATCTCAGTTACCGGACAGCCTGGATTGAAGGAGTTCCGGGATATGGTGCCGGAGAATATCTTGTATATCGCTTCCCTCCTGAAAATCCACGCATTACAGATGTCATTATCATTAATGGATATGTCAAATCGGACAAAGCATGGCGGGAAAATTCACGGGTTAAAAGACTAAAAATGTACGTAGATGGGAAGCCATACGCTATACTGAATCTACAAGATAGCAAAGACCAACAAATTTTCGCTGTAGAGCCAATAGGCCATAGCAATCGTACAGATGAAAATCTAAGCAAAATGTCAGATATAGTGCTGAAATTTGAAATAGTAGAAGTATATCCGGGAGAAAAATACGATGACACAGCTATTACTGAAATCTATTTTGACGGAATAGACCACCATTAAACGGTGCTAATTTAAAAGCCTCTAAAAACAAATTATCCCTGTTACAAAATTGTAGCAGGGATAAAGTCTGTGAAACGAGACAATAGTCTCGCTATGTATCAGCAAGTTACTTAATCAAGATATTTCCGTCCATATCAGCCGGATTCTCCAGACCCATAATCTTCAAGATAGTCGGAGCAACATCTGCTAAACGACCGTCCTCTACTTTCGCAGCTTTGTTTTCTGTTATATAAACACAAGGAACAGGATTCAGAGAGTGAGCAGTGTTCGGAGTACCATCTTCGTTCAAAGCACGGTCTGCATTACCATGGTCAGCAATGATAATCGCTTCATAATCCTGAGCCTTAGCAGCTTCAATTACATCTTTTACGCAAGCGTCTACTGCAACCACTGCCTTTTCAATAGCTTCGTAGATTCCGGTATGCCCTACCATGTCGCCATTAGCAAAGTTCACTACGATAAAATCATATTTGTTTTCATTGATAGCAGCGACCAATTTATCTTTCACTTCGTAAGCACTCATTTCCGGTTTCAAGTCATAAGTAGCAACTTTTGGAGACGGAACGAGGATACGGTCTTCTTTATCGAATGGAGTTTCACGTCCTCCGTTGAAGAAAAATGTTACATGAGCATACTTTTCTGTTTCGGCAATATGTAACTGACTCAATCCTTTAGAAGCAAGATATTCGCCCAAGGTATTAGCTACATTCTCCTTATCAAACAAGATATGAACACCTTTGAAAGAGGCATCATACGGAGTCATACAATAATATTGCAGACCCGGAATAGTATGCATACCTACTTCCGGCATATCCTGCTGAGTCAATACAACTGTCAATTCTTTTGCACGGTCATTACGGTAATTGAAGAAGATTACTACATCACCTTCTTTAATTGTCCCATCAACATTAGCATTTACAATCGGCTTGATGAATTCGTCCGTAACACCTTCATCATAAGATTCCTGCATAGCTTGAACCATATCAGTCGCTTTCTTGCCCTCACCGTTTACCAACAAGTCATATGCTTCTTTCACACGTTCCCAACGTTTATCACGATCCATAGCATAGTAACGACCAATGATTGAAGCAATCTTACCTGCTGACTTTTCGCAATATGCAGAAAGTTCTTCAATAAAACCTTTACCACTCTTCGGGTCAGTATCACGACCATCCATAAAGCAGTGGATGAAAGTGTTTTCGATATTATATTCCTTAGCGATATCACAAAGCTTAAACAAGTGAATCATGGAACTGTGCACGCCACCATTGGAAGTTAATCCCATGAAGTGAACGTTCTTTCCGTTTTCTTTTGCATAAGAGAAAGCAGAAACAATCTCCGGATTCTTCAAGATACTATTATCAGCACAGGCACGATTGATTTTTACCAAATCCTGGTAAACGACACGTCCGGCACCAATATTTAAGTGACCTACTTCGGAGTTACCCATCTGTCCGTCGGGCAGACCTACATTTTCACCGCTTGCCTGAAGTTGAGAATGAGGATAATTATTCACTAGATAATCCCAGTAAGGAGTGGGAGTGTTGAAGATTACGTCGTCTTTCTTTTGGTCGCCTAGTCCCCAGCCGTCGAGGATCATTAAAAGGGCTTTCTTGCTCATAATATTTCAATATTTAAATTATCACTCTGATTTTGGGTGCAAAGGTACAAAAAAGTTAATTACGTAAACGTTTAATCTATGTTAAGTTGCAAGACCTGAAAGTATCAACTTATGGATATTTTCTTTTCTTTGTAAAAGTATAATCAATAAATCAATGTTATGAAAACAGCTCTACTATTCTTCGTGCTACTATTCTCAGGAGTACTCTCTGCACAGACAATCGACAATCCCTCTTTCAAAGCCCGTTCAGGAAGTATATCCAATATTACGCGCATTGAACGAACCTCTGAAAATACACGTCTTTACATACATGCCATTTTCCGCCCTCATTGGTGGATCAGCATGGACGGTGACGAATATTTGGAAGACGCAGATACCGGAAAAAAATATATGCTCAAAAGTGCAGAAGGCATCGAAATAAAAAAAGAAGTTTATATGCCCGCTTCGGGTACTATGGATTACGTGCTGGTTTTCGAGCCTCTTCCGAAAGAAACTAAAACCATTCATTACATCAGCCCTAGCGGAGATGATTGGAATACTTTTGATATCTCATTAACTCCACAAAAAGGGAAAAAAATCTCCCCGTTGCAAGAGATCAAAGGAAACTGGTATCGCGCAGATATTTCAAATAGATGGGAGTATGGTGTATATGATTCGGTGAGCATTATGGAAAACCAAATTTTCACCAACGAAAGTATCCGTAAAAAAGGGAAACGGATTGAGCTGACAGCCAAAGACAAAAAGACCGGTGAGACTGCTTCTGTAGTATTTACCAAACAAAAAAATGGAAACTATAAGATACAGATTAACGGAGTAAACGAATATGAGTATACCCAGCAGAGTATACCGGCAAAAGCAGCTGCATCCAAAAAAGATTTTCAACAGTTCTTCCATAGTGATACTACATATATTCAAGGATATATTGATGGCTACGACCCCCGTCTGAAGTTTGAGACCGGACTTATTTATCTTGAAAATGTAGTTACCGGAGAAAGTTACCCAACCGTTGTCCCAATAGCTCCTGATGGTAGTTTCACTTGCAAATTTTTAATCAGCCACCCCATTGAGAGTGCTATAACTCTAGGGCATAGCTGGATTTCATTCTTCATTGAGCCCGGGCAGACTTTAACCATGTATATTGACTGGGAATCAGTACTGGCACGCAGTCGTGCACGTAGTTACAATGAACCCAGTTTCAAAACAGATTATATGGGACCTTCAGCCGATCTCTCCTATCTTCTAAGAGATTACGATGAACTGTATTCTTTCGATTACGGAGATCTAGCCAAACAGCAAAAGACATTGTCTCCAAGTCAGTATCAAGAACACATGAAACCCACCTTTGCGCAGTGGGAATCAATCGCCGATTCTGTCATCCGTGCCAATGAAACATCATCCAAAGCCGTTCATCTGATAAAGAATAAACTAGCCGTGCAGATGGCTGTCCCTTGTTTCGAGTTCCTCATGGGCAGAGATTACTATGCCCGCGAAGACACCACTAATCAGGTTCTGAAAATTAAAGAAGATGCTTCTTACTATGATTTCCTGAAAAAGATGCCACTCGACGACGAAGTACTTCTGGCAGACAACCAAACTGGAGTTTTCATTAACCGATTTGAATATATGGATCCATTCGATCAAAGATCTGCTTCCGGAACGGGAGAATCAATGACTATTATATTGACTTATCCAAAGAAGCCACTTCTCACTTTCCTTAAAGAAAAAGGAGTGAAACTGAATGCCGAACAGGAAGCTATCCGGTTAAAGCATGAAAAACTAGCAGGCAAAAGCGTGAGTATGTCTTTTGATGAACATAAGAAAGAGAATGATAAATTGGCTGAACTATATAAAAAAGAGGAAAAACTTGTGCAAGAATATGGAAATTTATATAAAGAAATTATATCTGACGAAGAAAGAAGCAGAGATGAATTATCTAGAGAATATGCAGAAGATGCCCGCAAAGATTCGATTATTACTGCGCTATGTGGCAGGAAAAACCCCGTCATGTGGCAAATTGCTAAAGCCCGTGCACTCAACTACCGTTTGAAAAACATTAAAACCAGAGAAATTGCCAGTGAATATATTGATCATATGAAGCAATCTTTCACAATTCCGTATTTAAGCCAAGAAGCCGACAGAATGTTGAACCTTACCCATCCCGAGAACAAAGAAACATCCTATCAACTCCCCAAAGGAAAAGCTGCGGACATTTTCCGCAATATTATCAAGAACCATCCGGGCAAGATACTTTTTGTTGATTTTTGGGCTACTTCGTGCGGACCTTGCAGGCACGGAATAGAAACAACTGCGGACTTACGCAAGAAATACAAAGATCATCCGGAATTCCAGTTCATTTACATCACCGGGGAAAAAGAATCTCCGAAAGGAGCTTATAACGAATATGTGGAAAAACATTTGAAAGGAGAAGCCAGTTATTATGTTACCGAAACGGAATTTAATTATCTGCGTGAGTTATTCCACTTCAATGGAATCCCCCACTATGAACTAGTAGAAAAGGACGGTAGCATTTCCAGAGAAAACGTTGATGCCTATAACCTTAGCAACTATCTGGAACACCGTTTCAACTCTCCACAGTCTGAAACCAAAGAGCCATAAACAGAATAACGGCAAATAAAACAAATCCTAAAAAAGCAATGCAAAGTCGGAACTCTTAAATGTTTTCCGTACTTTTGCGTTGCTTTAAAATAAAATGATAGAATATGGACGATTCAAACCCACGAACGTGCACAATTAGTATTAATTAAAGCGAACAGAGTCATTGAACGCTAATGCCTCTGCTCGTGTAAACAAACGAAAGGAGGCAATAAGATGAGAAAGTATCTTTATTGTGAAGCCGGCTTTGTGGAAAAAGCACAATGGCTGCCCAACAGCTGGGTGAATGTAGTATGCCCGGACAATGACGACTTTGAGTTTCTGACCCAGACTCTGAAAGTTCCCGAATCATTTCTTACAGACATCGCTGATACGGACGAACGTCCGCGTACCGAAACAGAAGGCAATTGGTTATTGACCATCCTTCGTATTCCGGTGCAAAACAAACAGAATGGAAATCTTCCCTTCACTACTGTGCCCATTGGCATTATTACCAATGACGAAATTATTGTGACCGTCTGTTATTACGACACCGACTTACTGCCGGATTTTATTGGACACACTCGTAGAAAAGGCATTGAAGTACGGAACAAACTCGATTTAAGCCTCCGGCTTATCTATTCCTCTGCTGTATGGTTTTTGAAGTATCTGAAACAGATCAACCTGGATATCAGTGCTGCGGAAAAAGCTTTGGAAAGGAGTATCCGTAATGAAGACCTTCTCCGACTAATGAAATTGCAAAAAACATTGGTTTACTTCAATACCTCTATCCGCGGCAATGAGGTAATGATCGGAAAGCTACAAACCATTTTCCAAGATACCAATTATCTGGATAAAGACTTAGTGGAAGACGTTATTATTGAATTGAAACAGGCTCTCAATACAGTGAACATTTACAGCGACATTCTTACCGGAACAATGGATGCATTTGCCTCTATTATCTCCAACAATGTAAATGCCATCATGAAACGTATGACGAGCATCTCTATCGGGTTAATGATTCCAACTTTAATCGCAAGCTTTTATGGCATGAATGTAGACATTCATCTGGAAAATACTCCACACGCATTTGCGCTTATTATTTTTTGCTCTGTCGTACTTACAGCATTAGCATTTATAATCTTCCGAAAAATAAAATGGTTTTAAAATAAGACCAACTCTCTCAAATGAGTTATCAAGATTAAATTACGAATAGCAAATTACTTAAAATAAAGCAGCCTGTCTTTTACATCTCTTCTAAGGGAGATATGATGACAGGCTGCAATTTTTATACGTTTTTTCTTCTATAGAGAATATAAAAAGAGAATGTTAAGAGAGAAAATCTATTTATCCTTCCTTATTAGGCTTCTTTCCACCCAACGGAATAGAAACTCCAATATATGCATTCACTGAATTAGAATTCTTTCCCAAGAACATATAGTCAGTTCCAAGGAATAAAGCACCTAGTTTCAAGCCAAGACCGAAAGACTTACCGGCCGATTGAATAGCAGAGTAACTCAATGCTACATTAAACCAGTTTTTCGGACGATAGTTTGCAGAAAAAGTCACTTCTGTAAGTGCGTCAGGCTGCACAAAACGGGTAGTAGATAATACACCCAGAGCCAATTTATTATTAAAGAATCCATATTCACCTCCCAATACAAGAGTAGATGCTAAACGAGATTTACGAGACTTTTTCGCATCCGCTACTTTGAGTTGCAACATATCGTAGTCAAGCACATCGCCACTTGTTACACGATTCATATAATTATCGGCATCAGACTCTAACTGACCTACAGCATTCATAACAGTTTGCGGATTATTCGGATCAATCATTCCTGTATAGGTGCTTCCTTCTATATTAAAAGGATCCGGATTAGCAGAGGCTATTTTCGTACTTTCCTTTGACCAGGAAATAAAACCCAAATCAAGAATGGAGGCCGAAACTGTAAAATTATCCATGATCTTATACGAAGCACCCAGGTCAATTCCAAAACCATAACCGGCAATACCCAGTTTGTCACTATCAAAATCAATATCATCAATATAACCATCTTTTTCAGGTAGTTCCAATCCTTTAAAAGAGCTTTCCAAACTAGCACCTATAGCTAGATTAGCATGATAATTACCAAACTTATCTTTTAATTTCTGAGCTTCAGCCATTGCTTCAGAAGGGTTCATGTTATTCCAATAGTCCTCACTTGACCAATTGCTAATTTCCATTTCACTTGGCAAATTGGCACTCATTGACACCCGGTTCAGTTTCAGTTCCATATTACCAATACCTAACAAAACTTTCACTCTGGCACCAACAGTCAAACGGCTGTTAATCTGGCGAGACAGTCCCAACCCTACTTCAGTATAAGACTGAACATTTACTTGCTGATTGCTAATATCATAAGCACTATTTCTCCAGTTATCCTCAATAACATCCATTTCGTTCAAGAAGGTAAACATTGATTTTCTCAAGTTCGCACCTATATCTGCACGAATTCCGACATTGAATGACCAGAAGTTCTTGCCACTATACCATCCTGCAGAAAGAATGTCTGTATTAATGTTCACATTCAACTTATTCTTATCTTTCAGACGTCCCAGAAAATCAGGATTTGAATAAAAGTTACCACTATTATCAATGATATCAATAATATCCTGATAACCTAATGAAGAAGAATTTACAGAAGCATTGAAAGAACCGATAACCGGAAGATTGAAATAACCCCGGGTTGGAGCCAAAGCCGGATTTAGTTGTTAGCGATAGTGTGTACCTTCCATAAAATAAGAAGTACGTAAAAACTGTGCATTTGTAGGCAAAGTGCAAATCACCATTAGAAAAAATACCCCCATTGTCCTCATCATTGAGGAAAGTAGTTTGTTTGTTGTCATGATTTTCATTCTTTTTAATTCTTGTTGATGGGTGCAAATATAACGTATTTAAATAACAATTAAAAGCACTAGGAAACATATTTTTAATACATAAAGAACAAAAAGAAGCCTACAAGAGGTAATATCAGACCATATATGCAAAAATATGTAGAAATATTATCTACACATTCCTGCTAAAAACTTAAACTTAATTGACCGTCACCAAGAAGATTGAAAGTCATCCGATGATAAGGAGTTGTTCCCCGTTCGGCAATAGCAGCACGATGCTTCTTTGTTGGGTATCCTTTATTATGGTCCCAGTCATAATAAGGGTACTCTTCATGAAGACGATTCATATAATCATCCCGATATGTTTTTGCCAGAATGGAAGCAGCAGCTATCGAGAGATATTTTCCATCACCTTTTATAACAGTCGTGTGGGGAATATCGGGATATTTATTGAAGCGGTTACCATCAATCAACAAATGTTGAGGACGTATGGACAGTTGGTCCACAGCACGATGCATGGCTAAGAAAGAAGCACGCAAAATGTTTATTTCATCAATTTCTTCGGGAGAGACAATTCCAACTGCCCAAGCAATTGCATCTTTCTCAATCACTTCGCGAAGAGCATATCGTTGTTTCTCGCTAAGTTGCTTCGAGTCATTCAATAATTCGTTCTTAAAATCCTTGGGAAGAATTACGGCAGCAGCATAAACAGCCCCTGCCAGACAACCTCTGCCAGCTTCATCACAGCCGACCTCTGTCAAGTCTTTATTTAAGTAAGGTAATAGCATTCAGATATAATTTATTCGTACCAAAGGTATTAAAAAAAGTACAAATAGCGTTGTCTATGAGAATAATAATTTAATAGAGAAAAAGTTCTTTCCCGGTTGCAAACTACATTTTCTTTAATAGAGAACTTGTTTTTGATTAAAAGAAAACTATAATCGCAAGCTCTGAATATATAGTCAGAAGCTTTGATTACATATCCGCAAGCTATGATTATATAATCACAGCTTGCGGATATAGTTTTCTCCTAATAAAAAGAGGTTTTCCATTAGTAAAGAAGAAGTTTTCTCCTTAAAGTAACAGCATTTTATATTAATTCAAATACTGACATCTCATGATAACTCATATTTTCTCTATATTAGCTATCAGATCGTCCTGCACATAAAAGAAGCAATTCCTTCATCCTATACTCACTGAATTGTTTTTATAGAATTAAAACACATTAGAGCTATCAGAACAAGCTCCATGTTACAGTCAGCCCAGCCATCACAATGGCTACCATACTCATAAGCTTGATCAAGATATTCAAACTCGGACCGGAAGTATCTTTAAACGGGTCGCCTACAGTATCGCCAACCACTGTTGCTTTATGCACTTCACCACCTTTTCCTCCTAAGTTTCCTTCTTCAACATATTTCTTCGCATTATCCCATGCACCACCGGCATTCGCCATAAAGATTGCGAGTACAAATCCGCTACTTAAACCACCGATCAACAGCCCAAGAACACCCGGTACACCAAAAATGAACCCTGTCAGGACTGGAGCAACAATAGCAATCAGCGAAGGTACTACCATTTCACGCTGTGCACCTTTGGTTGAAATAGCCACACAACGTTCATAGTCAGGTTCTGCTTCTCCGGTAAGAATTCCTTTTATTTCACGGAACTGGCGTCGAACTTCATCCACCATATGTCCAGCCGCCCTACCTACTGCATTCATTGTCAATCCGCAGAATAAGAAAGCCATCATTGAACCGATAAACATACCCGAAAGAACTTTTGGATTCATCAGATTCACTTCATAATAATTCATGAAATCTATAAAAGTTGCATCTGAAATACTAACAGAATCTCCATTCGAAAAGATCAGATTAGTACTCCCAAGTCGGGTCAGACCGATACGAATTTCTTCAATATAAGATGCTAAGAGTGCCAAACCTGTAAGAGCGGCTGAACCGATAGCAAATCCTTTTCCGGTTGCAGCTGTTGTATTTCCCAAAGAATCAAGCGCATCCGTACGTTTACGGACTTCAGCACCCAAGCCAGACATCTCAGCATTACCTCCTGCATTATCGGCAATCGGTCCGTAAGCATCTGTTGCCAATGTGATACCTAGTGTAGAAAGCATACCCACCGCAGCAATACCGATTCCATACAACCCCATTCCAACATTTGCAAAATCTCCATTGGCAGCCAACAGATAGGAAGCAATAATACCAATAACCACAGCAACAACAGGAATAGCCGTAGAAATCATACCCAAACCAATGCCGGAAATAATTACGGTAGCAGGTCCTGTCTTGCCACTCTCACTCAACCGTTGAGTAGGACGATAAGATTGAGAGGTATAATATTCCGTAGAACGGCCTATAATAATTCCAACTACCAAGCCAACTACTACTGCACCCGAAATCCACATCCAGTTATCCAACTGCAAAAGCCAGAGGATTAAGAAAGTGGCAATCACAATGAGTGCGGAACTAAGATTCGTTCCCCACGCCAGAGAGCCAAGCAAGTCTTTCATCGTTGCATTCTCTTTCGTACGGACAGAGAAAATACCAATAATTGACAGAATAATACCGACAGCTGCTATTAACATCGGAGCAATAACTGCTTTAAACTGCATGACTGTATCATCAGAATGAATAAAAGCCGCAGCACCCAATGCAGCCGTTGCCAGAATAGAACCGCAATAAGACTCATACAAGTCAGCACCCATACCTGCAACATCACCTACATTATCACCTACATTATCGGCAATAGTTGCAGGATTACGCGGATCATCTTCGGGAATACCTGCTTCTACTTTGCCAACCAGATCGGCACCTACATCGGCAGCCTTCGTATAGATCCCCCCACCTACGCGGGCAAAGAGCGCCTGTGTAGAAGCTCCCATTCCGAAAGTTAGCATAGTGGTAGTAATTACACAAAGTTTATGAGTCGGAGTCAAAGCATCGGCGGGAATGACCTCATTCAATAACAGATACCAGAAAGAAATATCGAGTAATCCAAGCCCTACAACTACCAATCCCATTACCGCACCGCTCCGAAAAGCAATTCTCAATCCTGCATTCAGCGAGTTGCGTGCAGCATTAGCAGTACGTGCCGAAGCATATGTTGCAGTTTTCATTCCCAGAAAACCGGAAAGACCCGAAAAGAAACCACCTGTCAGGAAAGCTATAGGAACCCAGCCATTCTGAACATCAAACCCATATGCCATAATAGAGAACAAAACAACCAATCCCAAAAAGACACAGCCCACAATCTTATACTGTTGCTTCAGATAAGACATCGCGCCTTTACGCACAGCAGCGGCTATCCTTATCATTTGAGGAGTACCTTCACTCTCTTTCATCATCTGCTTATGGAAGTAATAAGCAAAACAGAGGGCTAACACAGAAGCGGCCGGAACCAGCCAAAATAGAATGCTATCCATAGAATTAATTTTTTAAAGGGTTTACAAGCCCTAAAAATATAGATTTCTGATGAAATAAACAAATTAATTAAAACTAATATAACAAGGATAATCAGTGAGAAATCCGATAACAATATTTCTGCATTCTTTAGTTACAAATAACCATCTGATATATCTTCTGCCAGTCATAAGAATAAAGTACATACTAAACCCACATAGTTATCAACACTATGAAACGAAGTGAATGTTTATACTCACACTTTTTGTCTTCTAAAAGATTTTCCACAACCTGCCCCCGTTTATGAGTTGGGGCAGCATTATATCCCTATTAAGACTCTTTCGATGCAATTTAACCCTCATATTAAAAGATAAGGAAACAAAGAAAACTACTATTTGCAAACGCTTGTATTGGACTAAAATAGTTCTTAATATTGTAGGTACAAAAACTATAAAAGGCAAAACTTTATAAGTATACTAATTATGTCAATAAACAATGAAATAAAAATCAGTCTTTATATGATCGCTGTCACTATCTTTTTATGTGGATACCACAATCACAATGCTTGAATAGAAAAGGCTTTGGGACTTGCCAAAAGTAATTGGCCGGAACTGGAAAAGGTGTTAGAATATTATCAAAACGATTCTCTAAAACTGGAAGCCGCCAAGTTTTTAATCCGTAATATGCCGGGCATTATTCATTAGCAGACAGTTCTATTAACAGATATTCCGATATAAATGTTCCTGCCGGAGCCTTATATTGGTTGAGAGAATTGACAAAAAGAGAAGAGGAACATATATTCACATATGAAAGCGAGAAACAAGTTTGGTGGTAGCCCCATAATTTGTTAAACATTAAATCTTCAAGTTATTCATACATAAACAATATATTCATTATCTTTGCGATGAGCTTATATAGTTTGTAAACTAGCCCCATTTATTATTAAAAACAGATGAAGAAATTATTTGTATTATTAATGGCATTATCTATGTTAGCGCAGATAAATGCTCAAGAAAAGAAAATCTTCCGTATTTCTACGGACAACACAGACTTAGTTTTGCAAGTTGCACCTAACGGACGTCTTTATCAATCCTATCTAGGTGATAAGTTATTGAACGAACAAGATCTCAATAACTTTTCATATGCCGTAAGAGGCGGTACAGATGGTAGCGTCTCTACCCGCGGTTGGGAAGTATATCCGGGTTCCGGTGCAGAAGATTATTTCGAACCGGCTTTAGCAATTACGCACCACGACGGAAATCCAAGCACGATATTCCGTTATATCTCTTCCGAACAGAAAGAGGTTAATGGCGGAACAGAAACTATCATTAATTTAAAAGATGATCAATATCCGGTAGAAGTGACATTACATTATATCGCTTATCCAAAAGAGAATGTGATCAAGACTTGGAGTGAAATCAAGCATAACGAAAAGAAGCCGGTCAATTTATGGCGTTATGCTTCTACCATGCTTTATTTCTCCAATACTAATTATTACCTGACCGAATTCTCCAGTGATTGGGCCAAAGAAGCAAGAATGAGTACACAGCCTCTGTTGTTCGGCAAAAAGGTGATCGACACCAAATTAGGTAGTCGTGCTGCCATGCACACCCATCCTTTCTTCGAACTTGGTCTGGACCAGCCGGTTCAAGAAGCTCAAGGACGTGTAATGCTGGGAACGCTTGGATGGACCGGAAACTTCCAATTCACTTTTGAAGTAGATAATGTAGGTAATTTACGTGTTATCCCCGCTATCAATCCATACGCCTCTACTTATGAATTGAAAGCCAACGAAATATTCACCACCCCGGAATTCATATTCACTTTCAGTAATAACGGTACGGGTGAAGCCAGCCGAAATCTCCATGCATGGGCACGCAACTATCAATTGAAAGATGGGAACGGAGACCGCCTCAGCTTACTGAACAACTGGGAAAACACTTACTTCAATTTCAACGAGGAATTGCTTGCCGAGCTGATGAAAGAAGCCAAGCACCTCGGTGTAGATATGTTCTTACTTGATGACGGATGGTTCGGTAACAAACATCCGCGTAATGACGACCATGCGGGACTTGGAGATTGGGAAGTCATGAAATCCAAACTTCCCGGTGGTATTCCTGCCCTTGTAAAATCGGCCCAAGAAGCCGGAGTGAAATTCGGAATCTGGATTGAACCGGAAATGGTGAATCCCAAAAGTGATCTATTCGAAGCACACCCCGACTGGGCAATACATCTGCCAAATCGTGAAACATATTATTATCGGAATCAATTGGTGCTTGACCTTAGCAACCCAAAGGTACAAGACTTTGTATTCGGAGTAGTAGACAAGATTCTAACAGAAAACCCTGAAGTTGCCTTTTTCAAATGGGACTGCAACTCCCCTATTACCAATATTTACTCTCCATACCTGAAAGACAAACAAGGACAGCTTTATATCAATCACGTACGCGGTATTTACAATGTGCTGCAACGTATCAAAGAGAAGTATCCTAATGTACCGATGATGCTCTGCTCTGGTGGTGGGGCACGCTGCGACTATGAGGCACTGAAATACTTCACCGAATTCTGGTGTAGTGATAACACCGACCCGGTAGAACGTCTCTTCATCCAATGGGGTTTCTCACAAATCTTCCCTTCCAAAGCGATGTGTGCACACGTGACTAGCTGGAATAAAAACACAAGTGTAAAATTCCGTACCGATGTAGCCAGTATGTGTAAACTTGGTTTCGACCTCGGCCTGAAAGAGTTGAATGCCGACGAACTAACTTACTGCCAAGGCGCAGTAGCCAACTGGAAGCGCCTGAAATCTGTGATTCTGGATGGCGATCAATACAGACTTGTTTCTCCATACGACGGAAATCATATGTCTTTAATGTATGTCACTCCCGATGCTTCAAAGGCTGTACTATATTCATTCGACATTCATCCACGTTTTGGCGAGAAACTATTGCCTGTAAAACTCCAAGGACTCGATGCCCGGAAGATGTACAAAGTGAAAGAGATTAATTTAATGCCAAACAGGAAATCTAATCTGGACGTCAATGAAAAGACTTACTCCGGAGATTATCTGATGAAAGTAGGTATTAATGCCTTTACTACTCAACAGACTAATAGCCGCGTAATTGAATTGACGGCAGAGTAAGTAATAAAAACTCTCCTGTTAAAAGAGAAATGTTGCAAAAGTAAAGATTCTACCTAGATGGTCATCTTTACTTTTGCAACATTTACTTTAAAAGTCTAATCGTTTTTCTGCAAAAAATAAAGGATTGTACCTCGCCGGCACAACCCTTCATCGCAGTCATACAATAAAATAATTAATCTTCAATCCTTACGGCTGTGCCGTTTGCAGTTACCATTAGCATACTGCCACTACCACCTATTGTTTCATAATCCAAATCGACACCAATTACAGCATTAGCTCCTAATTGTGCCGCTTGTGCCTGCATCTCCCGCAAGGCTGTTTCTTTTGCTTCACGTAATACTTCTTCATATGCACCGGAACGTCCGCCTACAATATCACGAATGCTTGCAAGCAAGTCGCGGAATACATTAGCACCGATAATCGTTTCTCCGGATACAATGCCATAATACTGAACTATTCTTTTTCCCTCGATAATGGGAGTTGTTGTTACTAACATACTTACTCTTTTTTTAAAATTATTATTTCAACTATCAACTGTTGCTTTATTATTAGACGTACCACTACTTAAAAAGGTTGCAGCCATACCGCATTTTTTTTTGCGATATAGCTGCAATAAAGTTGAGAGAGAGTTTTATAATAAGCGTGATCTCACGACCAACTTAATATGCCTAAGAATAATTGTACTTCTATTAGACGAAGGAAACTTCAAATTGCTGCATCCAAAAGAATCTTTTTTAGTTAAAGAATAAAAAAGAGCTGCCCGAAAAGTCTGTAAGCCCTACCAATCTGTCATTTTAAACCAAATAAAGAATCTCTTCTTTGATATATTCCAAAGGAGCTTCTTCGACAAGCTCAAGATGACAGAGCAAAATGGTAGTATACAATCACTTTTCGGACAGCCTCTCAATGGCTTTTAGAACATTTGACAGCTTAAGAATCCGCGTTTATTTGCATCATCCGCGTCTAACTCTCAGTTATCTTTAGAACATTTGACGGACCCGGTCAATCCCTGCCACCAATGTATCTATTTCTTTTTTCGTATTGTAAAAAGCAAAAGAAGCACGAACAGTACCTTCAATGCCAAGACGTTGCATCAACGGTTGTGCGCAGTGATGTCCCGTACGAACGGCAATTCCCAAACGGTCCAGCAAAGTTCCCAGATCGAAATGATGAATATCACCCACAAGGAATGAAATAACAGCTCCCCTTTCAACCGCCTCACCGAAAATACGCATATCGGGAATCTCTTTCAATTGCTTTAAGGCATATGCTGTGAGGTCATGTTCATAAGCTGCTATCTGATCCAAACCAATACCATTCACATAATCAATTGCTTTTGCCAATCCGGTAGTACCGATATAATCCGGTGTACCGGCTTCGAACTTGAAAGGCAATTCATTGAAGGTTGTTTTTTCAAAGGAGACATATTGAATCATCTCCCCTCCTCCCTGATAAGGAGGCAAACGGTCCAGCCACTCTTCTTTTCCATAAAGTACTCCCACCCCTGTCGGTCCATATATTTTATGACCGGAGAATACAAGGAAATCAGCATCCAGTTCCTGCACATCTACCTTCATGTGAGGGATAGACTGAGCTGCATCTACCAGAAAAGGCACTCCATGTTCATGAGCGATTTTAATCATCTCCTTCACGGGATTTACAGTGCCTAATACATTTGATACTTGCATCACACTGACAATCTTAGTGCGGTCAGAGAACAACTTTTCATATTCATCCAGCAGTAATTCACCTCTATCATTCATCGGAATGACTTTGATGGCAATTCCTTTACGGGCCGCCAACAATTGCCAGGGAACAATATTGCTATGATGTTCCATTACCGAAATAATGACCTCGTCACCTTCCTGCATAAACTCATCGCCAAAACTGGAGACTAGCAAATTAATGCTTTCCGTCGTTCCCCGTGTAAAGATGACCTCATTCGTACTGCGGGCATTGATAAACTGGCGTACGGTTTCACGGGAAGCCTCATGCAATTCCGTTGCCTGTTGAGATAGATAGTGCACACCGCGATGTACATTGGCATTAACCGAATAATATTCATCCACCAACGAGTCAATCACCAAGCGAGGTTTCTGAGTGGTCGCAGCATTATCTAAGTAAACCAACGGTTTACCATAAACGGTACGGCTCAATATCGGAAAGTCTTCGCGTATCTTTTGAATATCCATGAGTTTTTATTATTAAAGATTAGTGTTACGTGCAATCCTTATTTACAGATGGCACAACCTTGGCACTTGTTCAATTCGCCCCTGAATCGTTTCTCTACCAATAAGTGCAAACGATCTTTAAGCGCATCCAACCGAATTGTATCGATAACTTCATTGACAAATGCAAACATCAGCAACAAACGGGCTTCTTTTTCTGCAATTCCACGAGTACGCATATAGAATAGGGCATTTTCATCCAACTGTCCTACCGTTGCCCCATGCGAGCATTTCACATCATCTGCATAGATTTCAAGTTGCGGTTGGGTGTACATACGCGCATCACGCGTAGCACATAAGTTACGGTTTGTCTGCTGTGAATTTGTATGCTGAGCATCCGGACGAACCAGTATCAATCCGGCAAAAGCACCGACGGACTGATCATCAAGTACATACTTGAATAATTCATTGCTGGTGCAATTGGGCACTGCATGGTCAATTGACGTATTGTTGTCTATATGTTGATTCTTATCAGCAATTGCCATACCGCAAAGATTGACTTCGGCTCCTTCACCAGCCAATACAACTTCGGTTGTATTACGGGTCGTACCGTTATGAAGGGTCATTCCATTCAACAAGACATTACTATTTGCATCTTGTTTCACGTATAGATTGCTGATACGCACTGTACTTGTATGAGTCTCTTCCAGTTCGTACATATCAAACACTGAGTTCTCTCCGGCAAATACCTCGATGACCTGAGTTGCCAGGAATTTTACACTATCCATCGCATGATCACAGATCAATAAACGGGCTTGTGCCCCTTCTTCCAGAATAACGAGTACCCGGCGATTGACCATGAAGTTCACATCCCCACGAAGGATATTTACGAGTTGGATAGGTTTCTCAACTACCACATTCTTCGGTACGTAGAAAATAACACCATCTTGTGCAAAAGTTGTATTGAAAGCAGTCACACCATCTTTGGAAGTATCCGCCAATTTTCCATAGTACTTCTTCACGAGTTCAGGCTGCTGTTCCGCCACTTCTTTTAAGCTACCGAATATCACACCTTCAGGTAAATTTCCTTTAGGAAGGGCTTGATTATAAAACGCATCATTCACCACGAAATATAAGGCAGTACTCATATTCGGCACATCGCACTTGAATACTTCATACGGGTTCACCGGAATAGCCAACCGATTCAAGTTCAAGCCAAAGTCCGGTTCAAAATACTTGCTGACATCGGTATATTTATATTTCTCCACCTTACGGTTCGGAAACCCCAGACGCTCAAAATCAGCAAAAGCATCAGTACGAGGTACATTCAGCACTTCAGCACTATGTTTGCAGATCATCGCTTCCGTCTGAGAGAATAGATCTATGTATTGTTGTTCTACAGTCATAACTTATTGTTTTTACTTTTTAGACGCAGATAATGCGGATAACGCGGATTTTTCATATTCTTCTTTTATATGTTCTCTATAATAGTGAGAAAATACTTTTCTTTGAAACTCAGGCTTAGGACCAAAATTCAATAATAGTCCTACTTCAAGAGTTGTAGCCTTCAGATAATTAACAAGTTGTATTTCATGTGCTTCCGTCAATTGACTGACTGCTTTTAATTCCAAAATCACAGAATCAAATGCAATAATGTCAGCTTCATAATAGCCTACAACCTCTTTTTTATAATAGACATTTATTTTAGGATGAGCCACACAAGGTATCTCTCGTAACATCAATTCTTTATAAAGTGCATTCTGATATACATTCTCAAGAAACCCATATCCTAATTCATTATACACATCATAAAAAGCCTTTATAATTACATTCGTCTTATCAACCTGCGTTAAACCCATTATATTTTATTTAATAAAAAGATCCGCGTCATCCGTGTCATCCGCGTCTAAAAATTATTCTCCTAATTCTTTCTTAATCCAATCATACCCCTTTTCCTCCAGTTCCAGCGCAAGCTCCGGTCCGGCAGTTTTTACGATACGACCTTTATAAAGCACATGGACGATATCAGGCTTAATGTAATCCAACAAACGTTGATAGTGTGTGATAACAATCGTGCTTGTTTCAGGAGTCTTCAATTTATTGACTCCCTCTGCCACAATACGAAGAGCATCAATATCAAGACCAGAGTCCGTTTCATCAAGAATACTCAACCGTGGTTCCAACATTGCCATTTGGAATATTTCATTCCGTTTCTTCTCTCCACCGGAGAAACCTTCATTCACCGAACGGTTAGCCAATTTATTGTCCAGTTCTACCACAGCACGCTTTTCGCGCATCAGCTTCAGAAACTCGCTGGCAGTCAATGCCGGCAGCCCCTTATACTTACGCTGTTCATTCACAGCCGCACGCATAAAGTTCACCATACTTACTCCCGGAATCTCTACCGGATATTGGAAACTAAGAAAAATACCTTCGTGACTACGGTCTTCAGGACTTAACTCCAGCAAATTCTTGCCATCAAAAGTAATAGAACCTTTCGTCACTTCAAAAGCAGGATTGCCTACCAGAACGGAAGAAAGAGTACTCTTACCTGAACCATTCGGTCCCATAATTGCATGTATCTCGCCCGGTCCTACTGTCAGGTTGATACCTTTCAATATCTCTTTGCCATTAATGCTGGCATGCAGATCTTTTATTTCTAACATAATCACTTTTATTTTTATCCTACACTTCCTTCCAACGAGATAGTGAGCAACTTCTGTGCTTCTACTGCAAACTCCATTGGAAGCTTATTCAATACTTCTTTCGCATATCCGTTCACAATCAGACCTATCGCATCTTCTGTAGGGATACCACGCTGATTGCAATAGAAAATCTGGTCTTCACTAATCTTACTAGTCGTGGCTTCATGCTCTACCACTGCTGTCTCATTATGAATGTCCATATAGGGGAATGTATGTGCACCGCACTTATCTCCCAGCAATAAGGAGTCACATTGGCTATAATTACGGGCATTATCCGCTTTCTCTGCCACACGGACTAATCCGCGGTAAGAGTTTTCACTCCGTCCTGCTGAGATTCCTTTGCTTACGATTGTACTACGGGTATTCTTACCCAAATGGATCATTTTCGTACCTGTATCCGCTTGTTGATAATTGTTTGTCACAGCCACGGAATAAAACTCTGCTGTCGAATTATCACCTGTCAGGATACAAGAAGGATATTTCCAGGTAATTGCCGAACCGGTTTCAACCTGAGTCCAGGATAATTTACTGTCCACTCCTTTACAGTTGCCACGCTTCGTCACAAAGTTATAGACACCGCCTTTGCCTTCCGTATCACCCGGATACCAGTTCTGTACAGTACTGTATTTTACTTCGGCACGATCGTGTACCACAATCTCTACAATAGCAGCGTGCAATTGGTTCTCGTCACGCATCGGAGCCGTACAACCTTCCAGATAAGAAACATATGAATCGTCATCCGCTACAATCAATGTACGTTCAAACTGTCCGGTATTAGCAGCATTGATACGGAAATAAGTGGAAAGTTCCATCGGGCATCGAACTCCTTTCGGAATATAAACGAAGGAGCCGTCGGAGAATACAGCCGAATTTAGTGCAGCAAAGAAATTATCCCGGTAACCAACTACCGAGCCAAGGTATTTCTTTACCAAGTCCGGATGCTCACGTACAGCCTCGCTGAAGGAGCAAAAAATAATTCCTTTCTCCATCAAAGTCTCCTTGAATGTAGTCTTTACGGAAACAGAATCCATAACAGCATCCACTGCCATTCCACTCAACGCCATCTGCTCTTCCAAAGGAATGCCCAGTTTATTGAATGTCTTTATCAGTTCAGGATCTACCTCATCCATACTTTTCGGTCCTTCTTTTTTCTTTGTCGGATCAGCATAATACGAAATAGCCTGATAATCAATTTCAGGAATACGGAGATGTGCCCATGTAGGCATCTCCAGTGTCAGCCAATGCTGATAGGCTTTCAGCCGGTATTCCAACAACCACTCCGGTTCGTTCTTCTTCGATGAAATGAGACGAATAACGTCCTCATTGAGTCCACGCTCAATAATTTCGGTATGTACCTCCGTGGTAAAACCATATTTGTACTTTTCTTCCGCAAACTTACGGACAAACTCATTATCAGTCTTATTCTTTTCGAGCTCGTCCTTTTCGTTGGGATTCTTCTTATTGGGTTCTTGTTGCATCTTTATTCTCTAATATATATTGTTGCGTCATATTCTTAGCAGCAGGAAAAAATATTCCTGCAAACGTTTCCATAGGATAATATAACAACGATTCTCTCTTTTTTGTTGCACTAATTAACTTATTATCGCTATCAATAAACTCTATCACACAGATCACAAGACTTGTTATGAGGAGGAATTTTACTGCTCCCAAGCCACTTCCTAACCAACGGTTCAACCAACCTAACGAGATGGCTTCCATTGCTTTGGTCAGCAAAGATGCCACCAGTGTAAAAATCAATGGGACAGCAATCCAAATCATTACAAAAGCCAATACCTGTGCTACAGTCATGGACTCTGTCAGTGCAGGACAAAGCTTCTCCGCCAATGTTGCATACAAAGCTTTTGCAGCCAGCAAACCGGCTATCAATCCCAGAATAGAAGCCAACTGCCGGATAAAACCTTTCATAAAGCCGACCACCACACCGGCACCTATTATAATCAGGATAATAATATCAATTGTTGTCACATTCCTACCTTATTAAAATCACTTAGGCACGGATTTCACAGATTACACGGATTTGTAAAAGAACCGTGAGATCCGCGTAATCCGTGCCTAAATATGGATTCAGCACTTATTATTATAAAGTCTGTTTCACTTCTATTTCTTCAAATGTTTCAATCATATCGCCCACTTTCATATCATTGCAGTTCACCAGGCTGATACCGCACTCGAAGTTTGTACCAACGTCCTTCACATCGTCTTTGAAACGTTTCAGTGCATTGATATTTCCGGTAAAGATTACGATACCATCGCGAATCAAGCGAGCCTTGTCGCTTCTCTTCACCTTTCCGGTCTTTACAACTGCGCCGGCAACCAATCCCACCTTGGTGATATTGAACACCTCGCGGATTTCGATCGTAGCAGTGATTTGTTCCTTCACTTCCGGAGCCAACATACCTTCCATAGCAGCCTTCACTTCTTCGATTGCATCGTAGATGACAGAATACTTACGGATATCAACACCTTCCTGCTCTGCCAACTTAGCAGCCGCAGTTGAAGGACGTACCTGGAATCCGACCATAATTGCATCCGAAGCAGCAGCCAACGACACATCCGATTCGGAGATTGCTCCCACGCCCTTATGGATCACATTTACTTGAATCTGTTCAGTAGACAATTTGATCAATGAGTCGCTCAATGCTTCTACTGAACCATCCACATCACCCTTAACGATAATATTCAATTCCTGGAAGTTACCCAAAGCAATACGACGACCCAACTCATCCAGTGTAAGAATCTTCTGTGTACGCAAGCCTTGTTCACGCGCCAACTGTTCACGCTTGTTGGTAATCTCACGAGCCTCTTGGTCACTTGCCACCACATGGAAGGTATCACCTGCTGCCGGGGCACCATTCAATCCCAGAACCAATGCCGGTTCAGAAGGTTTTGCTTCCTTGATGCGTTGATTACGCTCATTGAACATTGCCTTCACACGACCATAGCTGGTTCCTGCCAATACAATATCACCGACTTTCAAAGTACCGTTAGATACCAATACTGTAGCTACATAACCACGACCCTTATCCAATGAAGACTCAACAATAGAACCTGTTGCATTACGGTTAGGATTTGCCTTCAGATCAAGCATTTCTGCTTCCAGCAATACCTTCTCCATCAAGTTCTCCACTCCAGTACCTTTCTTGGCCGAAATATCTTGTGACTGGTATTTTCCTCCCCACTCTTCCACAAGGAAGTTCATAGCAGCCAGTTCTTCTTTAATCTTATCCGGATTTGCAGCAGGTTTATCAACCTTATTGATTGCAAATACAATAGGTACACCTGCAGCCATTGCATGATTGATAGCCTCCTTAGTTTGTGGCATCACATTATCATCGGCAGCTACAATGATGATCGCAATATCCGTTACTTTTGCACCACGAGCACGCATTGCCGTAAATGCTTCGTGACCCGGAGTATCCAGGAATGTAATACGACGTCCGTCTTCCAACTTCACATTATAAGCACCGATATGCTGTGTAATACCTCCGGCTTCACCGGCAATTACATTCGCTTTACGAATATAGTCAAGCAATGAAGTCTTACCGTGGTCTACGTGTCCCATTACCGTTACAATCGGTGCACGCGGTAATAAATCTTCCAGAGCATCTTCTTCTTCTACAATAGCCTGTGCAACTTCTGCACTTACGTATTCGGTCTTGAACCCGAATTCTTCTGCCACAAGGTTAATAGTTTCAGCATCCAGACGCTGGTTAATAGATACCATCATACCAATACTCATACAAGTAGCAATAATCTGGTTCACAGAAACATCCATCATCGTTGCCAACTCATTAGCCGTAACGAACTCAGTCAGTTTCAATACCTTGCTTTCTGCCATTTCTTGATCTTCCAACTCTTGCATACGGTTGGAAGCTATTTCACGTTTTTCCTTACGGTATTTGGACGTCTTGTTCTTGCCTTTGGTTGTCAGACGAGCCAGCGTTTCTTTTACCTGCTTTGCTACATCCTCTTCACTAACCTCTTGCTTGATAACCGGCTTTTTGAAGCGTTCTTTATTATTATTGTTCTTCTTATTGTTATTGCCTTGAGCATTTCCGTTGCCTCCTTTGCTACCCGGAGTATTCAGCTTCGGACTTGCAAAGTTGGAAGTAGCTAAGTTATTGACGTCTACTTTCTCCTTATTAATACGATTCCGTTTCTTCTTGTTATTCGCGGAGTTCTCAGCATTATCTTTCGGACCCACTTTAGGCTGTACCTTACTATCATCTTTACGGATTTCCTTGATGATAGCTTCTTTCATCAACTTCTTCTGGTCCTGGCGGATCTTCTCTTTTTCTTCACGTTCACGACGTTTCTCTTCCTTCGATTTCTTCTTAGGACGAGTCGATTGATTCAAAGCAGCCAAGTCTATCTGACCGATTACGTTGATCTTAGCACCCAGTTCCGGTTGCCGAATCTTATAGACTTCGTCTTCTTTCGGAGCATTTTCTTCAATCTGCTCTTCTTTTACCGGAGTTACATCCACTGTCTTTTCTTCTTTACGCTCTTCTGCCTTCACAGGTGTAACTTCAACCTTCGGCTCTTCTTTTTTCACTTCTTCCACTGCTTTCTTTTCTTCAACTTCTACCGGTTTTGGTGCTACTACAGGTTCCGGTGCTACCACCGGTTTAACGGGAGCAGGAGCAGGCGTAACAGGAGCGGGAGCAGGCGTAACAGGAGCGGGAGCAGGTGTAACTTCCACCTTGGGTTCTTCCTTTTTCACTTCAGGCTGAACTACAGGTTGTTCTACCACTACTTTCTTCGGTTCCACTTTCTTCGGTTCCGCTTTCTTTTCCGGTTCCGCTTTCTTTTCCGGTTCTTTTTCTACCTTCCGACCGCTTAAATTATTCAAATCTATTTTTCCGACAGGTTTAAACTTCGGACGTGCATCCTCAGGTACGACTGTCTTGATCACATCTTCCGACTTCGGTTTCTCCGGCTGCTTCTCGAAGCCATCAATAGATACCGATGCCTTATTACGATCCTTATTCTGACGTTCCTGAATGAAACGCTCCGATTCAATTCTAAGGTTCTTATCTGTACTAAACTCTTTTACGAGTATAGCGTACTGCTCCTCACTAATTTTTGTATTAGGATTAGCCTCAACGGTGAACCCTTTCTTCTGCAGGAACTCAACTACCGTCGCGATTCCCACATTCAAATCTCTTGTAACTTTGTTTAACCTTATCGTCATATTTTAAATTTAATGAATAAATGGAGCTTTAAGAAGTTGAATAGTGATAGATGATAGATGACAGTTACTATGCAGCATATAACGCTGCAGCTAACTATCATCTATCAACTATCAACTTTCAACTACACTATCTTCTTCAAACTCCGATTTCAAAATGCGTATTACCTCGTCCACTGTCTCTTCTTCCAAATCCGTTTTTTCAATCAACATCTCACGAGGTGCACTCAACACAGCCTTTGCCGTATCAATGCCAATCGCTTTGATTGCATCAATCACCCATCCGTCAATTTCATCTCTAAACTCATCCAGATAGATATCTTCATCCTGCACACTCTGATCCAACTCACGGAATACATCGATGGTGTACTCAGTTAACATACTGGCCAGTTTGATATTCAAACCGCCTTTACCAATAGCCAACGATACTTCTTCCGGCTTAAGAAACACCTCTGCTTTCTTCTCTTCCTCATTCAGACGGATAGAAGAAATCTTTGCCGGGCTTAAAGAACGCTGAATAAACAATGAAATATTCGATGTATAATTAATTACGTCGATATTTTCATTGCGAAGCTCACGAACAATGCCATGAATACGACTACCCTTTACACCTACGCAGGCTCCTACGGGGTCAATTCTGTCATCGTAAGATTCTACCGCAATCTTGGCACGTTCACCTGGGATGCGGGCAATCTTCTTAATAGTAATCAAACCATCATTGATTTCGGGTACTTCCATTTCAAACAAACGCTGCAAGAAAACGGGAGAAGTACGTGACAAGATAATCTTCGGATTATTATTCTTATTGTCTACGCGAGCAACAACTGCACGGGCCGTTTCTCCTTTACGATAGAAATCGCTCGGAATCTGTTCAACCTTGGGCAATAGCAGTTCATTTCCTTCATCGTCAAGAAGCAGCATCTCTTTTTTCCAGATCTGATATACTTCTGCATTGATGATTGTACCTATCTTATCAATATATTTGTTATAAATACTGTCTTTCTCTAATTCCAGAATCTTAGAAGCCAATGTCTGGCGAAGATTTAGGATAGCACGACGACCAAACTTAGCAAAAATAACTTCGTCAGTTACTTCTTCACCCGCTTCATATGAGGCATCAATTTTTTGTGCTTCTGTCAGCGAAATCTGCATATTAGGGTTTGTCAAGTCTTCATCGGCCACAACTTCACGGTTACGCCATATCTCGAAATCACCTTTATCGGGATTCACGATCACGTCATAATTTTCATCGGTGCCAAACATTTTCGCGATCACACTACGGAACGACTCTTCAAGGACGCTGACCATAGTGGTTCTATCGATATTCTTTAATTCTTTAAATTCCGAAAATGTATCAATCAAACTGATTGTTTCTTCTTTTTTGGCCATAACTATTTAAAGCTAATTAAGTATTTAGTATATTTTATTTGCTCATAAGTGAAGGTTTCGTCCTCTTCTACCAGTTTCGGACGTTTTACTCCTTCGGATTTTATTTTCTTCTGAATGCCTACCGTAAATTTCTCCTCATCGGCTCCTTTCAGTACGCCGCTCAGTTTACGTCCGTCTTTAGTCATTACTTCCACCTCTTGTCCGATATGGATATAATACTGTTGCAGAACTTTAAAAGGTTGTCCGATACCGGCCGAACCTACTTCCAGTTCATAATCTTCCTCTTCACGGTTCAGTTTCGATTCTATAAAGCGGCTAAGCTCCACACAATCTTCAATCCAAACGCCTTCTGCATGGTCTATTTCGACCACGATTTTGTCATCTGGGCTCACAGTCACCTCTACCAAAAAGTAGTCTTTTTCTTCTAACCACTCTTCAACAATCTGACAAACAGTTTTCTTTTCTATCATTTATTCGCTATTAAGAACAAAAAAAGGAGCTTAATTGCCCCTCCACCTTTCATCCGTTTCCGGTTGCAAAGATATAAATAATATGTTCGACTACAAAACATTAAAGAAAAAAAGTATGAATTAACTATACGAACTTCGTATCTTTACACCGCAATTAAAAAAAACAGCAGTTATGGCACATCATTTAAACACTAATAAACAGTTTATGGTTGGCAACGGAATTTTGGCTTTTGGAGTCATCTTTGTCGTTGTTATTTTCGTTTATATGAGTATGAGACTCCAACAAAAGAAAGAAAGTGAACGTCACTTCATCGAAACTTATTCAATTACCCTGGTGAAAGGATTCGTTGGTGATTCTATCTCTTTGCTTATCAATGACAGCCTGATTTCCTCCAAAGCAATAACAGACGAACCATATACAATTGAAGTAGGGCGTTTTGCCGAACAGAGTGCTTTGATGATTGTAGACAATCAAACAGAACTTGTTTCAGTATTCGATCTTAGCGAAAATGGCGGTTCCTACCGATTTGAAAAAGAAAAAGATGGAGTTAAACAATTAGCTAAATAAAGATAAGAATGGATTCGCACGATCAATACATACGTGTATCAAAACTCGGAAAAGTATATTATTTTGTCATCCAGAAGAGTTCATAACGAAGAGTTCCACTCCTTATTTTGTTTTAGCTAGGCTTCTTCCTGTGCGATTAACTCATCATAAGAAGCTATTTTTTCGGTACAAATACGGAATGTTATCTCTTTGAGTATTTCGATTCGTTCAAGCATATAGGCATATTCTTCTTTATTTACAATAAAATCTTTATTGTAACGAGCTTCAATATATGCACGACAAAGTAAATTAAAACATCGCTTTTCAAAATCGGTATTCAAAGGAAATACTACTGCCAATTCTCTTGAATACTCTTTGATTAGGCTACCCAATTCATTCAACTTATGACTCTTAGAGCGGTAGTTTGTAAAAACAAGGCTGATAGAGTTGTAAAAGCGTTCACATGCTTGATGAAGTAAAAAAGAACCTGTTACATAATTCCCGTCATCATAAGCATTATAACCATATTTTAGATACTGATTTGCATGAGGGTAGTGTGTTTCAAACTCATCAACGGCAAACTTTTCAATCTCTTTAAACGACAGTTCGCAAGGTTTAGCCAATTTAAACTCTCCGTTGTCATATATCTTAATACCCTCTTTCACTATATCCGTAAAGAAATACTGACTGCGTTCGAGGGCTTTATTAAGTGTATCAGCATACTCTACAATGAATTGGGGAGAAGCATGGCGACGATGAGCAAAAGTATTATGATATTTGGACGTAACTTTATCTCTCAGCCTATCTTCTACATGCTTTACGTTTGGCTTTGAAATGACCACCATAATATCTAAATCGCTCTGGTATGAGGTATGTACACCAAACTCAACTCTCTCATCCCATAAAACATAACCGCCACGGGCATAACTACCATATAGTATAATCATATCGCACCACGACACATGGCGCTTGATAAGCTCCCGTAAGGTATTTAACTCCTCCTGAGTTCGTTTTGGTAAATGCTTTATTGACCACTTCATACGCTCTTATATCTATTTGATCACAAAGTTAATACAAATATTTGGTATTTATTGAGATATACTTCATTTCTATCTTCTTTATCCCGTGGTTTTGTTCCTCCCGTAGTTTCACTCCGATGAATGGTCTGTATGGCACTTGTGTTTCAATGTTTATATATACGTCCGATATCCCCTAAGTTCATTCCGCAAAGCCGTTGCATTACCATTAGTGAATTGATTCAGCAATCCCCAGAAACGTTCGCTATGATTCATTTCACGGGTATGACATAATTCATGCAAAAGTACATAATCGATCAAATGAGAAGGCAATAAAACCAGATAGTATGACAGATTTATATCCTTTCGCACCGAGCAACTTCCCCATCGCCCCTGGCTTGAATTTATTTTCACACTGCCATAAGGAAAACCGTATTTTTTAGATAAATGTTCCAGACGGGGAGGAAGAATAATTTTTGCATTTTTTCTCAACGATTCTTCAATCACTTTATGCAGCCAATTCTGCAACCCTTCATCTGCAAAGACAGCTTGCGGAGGACAAACAATCTGCATATATCCTAATTTAGAATTAGCCATAAACTGCTCCTTCTCACCGGTAACTAAAGAGAGTTTGAAAAACTCGGCATCGATACGATAATTTAAATCTATTAACGGACGCATCAACTTCTGGCGAGAAACCCGCAGTTTGCTACGTAAATTTTCAATGGCACGTTCAACTTCCTTTATTGTCGTACCGGGAGGAACTGAAACATAAACAGCATCACTTTTTGCACGGAATACCAGACTTCTGGCACGTGGATTAACACGTACCACCAAGACACCCAATTCATCATCTTCTATTATCGTCTCCATCATACACCTCTGAACAACGATGCAAAAATAGCAAATAAAAGAAGGGGATTAATAAAAAAGCTCTCTAAAGTCGCCATTCTTTAGAAAGAATACCATAAACATATCTTTCATTCATTCTTTTCACCAAAAAGTTCCAAATCCAATCCCATTTACTGAGCAGCAAGACCAAGCATCCAAATATGGAAACTCTTTACCCAAAGTGAATTCCTAAAAGAGTATTTTGCCGAACATACAATGATGACTCGTCATGACTTCCAGGAAATTTGCAATTTGGCATCTACCACTGCCAAAGTACACCTTGTCCGGCTGCGTAAAGATAGGAAACTGATCAACGTAGGATTGCGCAATCAATTGATATATATGCCGGTACCGGGTTATTATGGAGTATCGAAAGACGAAGAACATCCCAAATGGTGAGGGATATGAATGAGTAAGAAGGAACATTTTATCTTCTTTTTTCAACGGAACTAGTAGATATATTGCAGTTTATATTCCGGTGAAGAAGGTGAAGAGTGAATGAATGAACTTGTTGAAATATGAATCGTCTTAATAATATAACATCAAAATCATTATTATGAAAGTAAGTACATTAGCAACATTATTAACCAAAAAGCTACATAAGCAGGACTGGAAACAGACAATACAAAAGGGCTACTGCATCACGCGGTAGCCCATTTATTTAGTTAGTTTTATTATAAAAATTTGAGAGAATTGAAAACTTCACAGTTTCGCTTTCGTTGTTGTTTTAATTAAGCACACTAACTATATTATATTTAAAGCAAATGAAAATTTCTATTCTTTCATAACTTTCACCTTATTGATCTTCGCAAGGCTATCAGCCAATACTTGATCTGCTTTCGCGTCATTTGAGAAAGCGACTGAAGGTGTAGTTACTTGTTTACCAATGGTATCTGCTGCCAACACTCTACCGTCATCACCGGAGAATGAATGCTGTGCTACATTTCCTAAGGAAAGGATAATGGCTATCACAGCAGCAGCTTTGAACAAAGGGACGAAACGGCCGACTAAAGTCAAGCGTTTAGCTTTTACTACCGGAGTTTCAACCTGTGACAGAATACGGATATCAAAGTCGTCGCCCAACCCTACTTCCTGCTGAACCTGCTGATAAACAAACAAGTTCTTATAGGGAAGCAAATGAGCAGGTACTTCCTCTTTTGAAAAGAAGTCGCGTAACTGGAATTCCTCTTCTACGGAAGTTTCACATTGCCAGTATCGCTCTAAAAGCTGTTCTATATTTTTATAGTCCATATTCGTCAATTTCTAAATACCTTTGTTTTACTTTTTGCCTGGCTCTGAAAAGATTCACTTTCACTTGTTCCTCTGTCAGATTCAGAAGGGTTGCAATTTTGTTATAGCTTTCACCTTCAATGTCCCTCAGTTGCATGATAAGCCTCTGTTTCTCGGGAAGTTCGTTTACCAGTCGATTAATAATGTTCATTTTCTCTTCATGAATCAACTGATCATACGGACCGTTTGCATCAGGTTCTTCCTCCATCTCCGGGGTGAGTGCTACATTTTGAGCTTCTCTTTTTTGACTACGATCTATCGCCAGATTCTTTGCCACTATCAGGCAATAGGCTTCAACCGAATCAAACTGAGACCACTCATCACGCTTGCCCCACACTCTTATCATGGTGTCCTGAACGATATCCTCGGCTTCTGCCCTATCCAGAGTTATTCTGAGAGCCAATCTAAAGAGTTTATCTTTCAGCGGCAAAATATCATTTCGGAAGCTGATTTCTTGCATCTCTATAATAATGACGGGCTAGAATATGAAAAGTTACAGGTGCCCACTACTTTTTTTTGAATTATTTTTTAATTCTAGTTCCTTTGTTCTCGTTAATTGCTGATGATAAGGTAATTACCACTTCCGATACACCTGCATTAATAGCCTCAAAAGAATTTTCTAACTTTGGAATCATACCGCCTTGGATAACGCCATCGGCAACGTATTGTTCAAATTCTGAACGAGTAATCTGAGGAATCACACTATCATCATCATTCTCATCACGCAGTACTCCTTGTTTCTCAAAACAATAAACCAACGTCACATCAAACAGGGCTGATAATGCTTTAGCAGTTTCTCCGGCAATAGTATCTGCATTGGTATTCAACATATTGCCATGACCATCATGCGTCAATGGTGCCATTACCGGCACTACACCCTTATGGATCAAATCTGATAATAACGAAGCGTCTACTTTCTCAACGTCACCTACAAAACCGTAATCCACATCTTTCACCGGGCGTTTTACCGACCGGATTACGTTCATATCTGCTCCGGTCAGTCCGAGAGCATTCATTCCAAGTGCTTGCAAACGGGCTACAATATTCTTGTTTACCAATCCGCCGTATACCATTGTCACAACTTTGAGCGTTTCCTCGTCTGTGATCCGGCGGCCATTAAGCATTTTACTTTCGATGCCCAATTGGGCAGCAATCTTCGTAGCCGAACGACCACCACCATGAACTAATACTTTATGCCCAGCAATGCCAGCAAAATTGTCCAACAACTGACAAAGGGTAGATTCTTCTTCTACGATTTTACCACCTACTTTAATGACTGTTAGTTTCTCTCTCATATTCAATTCTTAATTTTAGGCACGAATTACACGGATTTCACGGTGTCGTCGGCATAATGCAATATACTAAAACCGTGAAATCTGCGAAATCCGTGCCTAATTATTATTCCAAATAAGTATATCCGTAAAGTCCCGAACGATAATTAGAAAGGAATTCTTTTCCTTCTTCCAGAGAGATCTTGCCTTCTTTGACAGACTTTGTTACCCATGTTTCAAGAGTACGTACCAACTTCTTCGGATTATATTGCACATAGTCCAATACTTCTGCTACCGTTTCACCATCAATGATCTGTTCGATGTTGTACCCTTTTTCATTGACCGAAACATGCACTGCATTCGTATCACCGAACAAATTGTGCATATCTCCCAGAATCTCCTGATAAGCACCCACCAAAAAGACAGCGAGATAATAAGGTTCTGATTTTTTCAGAGAATGAACCGGCATATAATGTGCCACATTACGGGTAGAAACAAAATTAGCAATTTTACCATCAGAGTCACAGGTTATGTCCTGCAATGTAGCGGAACGTTCGGGTTTTTCATCCAACCGCTGAATTGGCATGATCGGGAATATCTGATCAATTGCCCAAGAGTCCGGAAGAGATTGAAACAACGAGAAATTACAGAAATATTTATCAGCCAACAGCTTAGACAATCCCCGGAATTCATCCGGTGCATGTTTCAAGCCCTCAGCAATCTGATTGATCTCCCGTGTTATCGACCAATATAAACGTTCAATTTGTGCACGGGTCTTTAAATCTACAATTCCATGACTGAACAGATCAAGTGCTTCCTCACGAATCTGCTGAGCATCATGCCATGCTTCCAGCATTTTATTTTGATTTAATGTATCCCAAATGTTATATAGTTCTTGCACCAACTCATGAGCATCTTCTGCGATCACTTCCTCATCATCCCATTCGGGTAAAGTAGCCGTTTCCAACACCTCAAAGATAAGCACAGAGTGATGTGCAGTCAATGCCCGTCCACTTTCTGTTATAATATTCGGATGCGGAATGTTATTTTTATCGCTGACATCTACTATGGTAGAAATAGAGTCATTCACATACTCCTGAATAGAATAATTCACACTACCGCCGTTGTCAGACGAACGGGTTCCGTCATAATCTACCCCAAGTCCACCACCGATATCTACAAATTCTACTTTAAACCCCATTGCGTGAAGTTGCACATAGAATTGAGAGGCTTCACGCAAGGCAGTTTTAATGCGACGTATCTTAGTAATCTGGCTACCGATATGGAAATGAATCAATTTGAGACAATCCTTCAAACCTTTGTTCTCCATATAATCAAGTGCTTCAAGAAGCTCACTGGAAGTTAAGCCGAACTTACTGGCATCGCCTCCGGACTCTTCCCATTTTCCACTGCCTGAAGAAGCCAGCTTAATACGAATGCCAATATTTGGCAGCACATTCAATTGCTTCGCCATCTTGGCAATCAATTTCAGTTCATTCATTTTCTCTACTACCAAGAAAATACGCTTTCCCATCTTCTGAGCAAGCAGGGCTAACTCAATATAGCTTTCGTCTTTATAACCGTTGCAGACGATCAATGAGTCAGAGTCCGTATTGACGGCAATCACAGCATGTAATTCCGGTTTGGAACCGGCCTCCAGTCCGAGATTGAATTTCTTTCCGTGGCTGATAATTTCTTCTACCACAGGACGCATCTGGTTTACCTTAATCGGATAGATGATAAAGTTTTCGGCTTTATAATCGTATTCTTCCGCCGCTTGCTTAAAGCAGGAAGACATTTTCTCAATACGGTTGTCAAGAATATCCGGAAAACGCACCAGCATAGGGGCGGTCACATCACGTAGTTGCAGTTCATCGACCAACTCTTTCAGATCGACAGCTACTCCGTCTTTACGCGGTGTAACAACAACATGACCATTGTCATTAATACTAAAGTACGAAGTACCCCAACCTGTAATGTTGTAGAGTTCCTCAGAATCTTCAATACGCCACTTTCTCATTTTTCTGTTATTCAGTGTTTTTAGTAAATAATTGGATGGCAAAAATACAGATTTATCTACAGGCTGCCAATTAATTGGATATTATTTCTTTCAATCGGTCCATATATCCACTATTTGCATTACGAGCATCATACTGTGACGCTAATTCTTGTGCCTGACCATAAAAACAATCCCTTAATTCATTGACATTATATACTCCTTGCGGAGAATACAGCGGAAACTCCTCAGGCAAAGTCAAATTGACTTCCGGGCGAGTCTCGTATTTCAAAGCTTCCACCATATCGCATGAGAAGCGATATTTTTTTAAATGATTGGTATGCAGACTCCAACCGATACAGCGTTCGGCATATTCCCATCCTCTTTCAGGATTTGTCATGAAGTAATAGGCAATAAATAATCCCAAATAGAGCAACATATATTCATTCTTCTCCCTGCCTGTCAGCCCTTCTTCCGCGCGTGCACACATATCGGCAGCAATCTCCGGTTTCCCTGCTTTCTGGGCATAATAAGCGAGTTTAAGATAAGTACGCAGATTGGCTTCATAACAGGAAATCTGTTTGCTTATCAAGGGCTGTGCACGATTGTAAGCCTCTTCAAACTCACCTTTTTCAAGATAATAGTCCAACATAAAATTCAATTCACAAGCTTCACAGGACTGGTCGTCTATCTTTTCCGCCAACATTTTATCGATATATTGCTTGGCCGGACCGTACTGTCGCATTCTGGTGTATTCTACTGACCAACGGTGATAATAGCTCCGCAACGAATACCCATTCCTTAAAATGCGAGTCTTATAGTCTTCTCCTACAGCTTTAATCTGTTCCATAGGGATATCCGGCAAATCAAATGTACAAGCCCATATCCATTTATATTTCCACAGCAAATCATCTTCATTTATAATATCTTTATGATTCTCATAATCATCCAGAATTTTTGAAAAGACAGAGATTTCTTCCACATCAGCAGAAAGTAGATTCAATTCATAAATTAAGTCCAACCTCATTTCTACTGCCCATGCTACATCTTCGTTATCATCTGCAATCCGGATAGCTTCTTTCAACAAGTTTGCTTTTTCACGTGGATGCAAATTCTGGTTTTGTGCTTTCAAAAGCAATTTCTGTATTTCAAGAGTGTACCTCATCAATCCATTCTTCAATTTAGAAAGTTTATAAAATCATTCATTTTCGCAGTCATCAATTCACAAAGCGAATGGTTAAAAAGCTCCATTTCCTCACTGTTTACAGTATACTTGCCTTGAAAAAGAGATTGTACATATAATATATGCACTATCTGCCGGAACAGCTTATTATCATCCTGTATCTTCAATAGTGTCTGTACCATCTCATTATCAGCATTAAAGGTCAGAGTGGGTGGAAGTTGTTTTCCTGCATTAACTGCACCCAAGACCGCAGTCAAAGGGTTATTGGCAGATTTGGCGGTACTATCTTTCTCTTCAGTAACAAATATCACCGGAGTGTCTACCGGAGTGAAATGTCTGAGACAACAGATACACCCAAAACGTTTCAGCAATTCATTTGTTTTAGCCTCAAATGTCCGGTATTCCTTATTCGCTTCCACCTCACCGAACTGTTCCAACAATCGCGAAGGAGAAATCTCGTCCAACGTCAGCTCCGGATATAAGCGAACATATTTTTTTAGCAATGTTTCATCAAAGGTATAAGCTGCATTCACAACTAACCAGCCCTGCGCCCCTGCTATCCGCCGCACTTGTCGGAAGTCCTCCAGATTTCGTGTATAGTATATTACGTTACTAGCCGAACAGATATTCCCAAAGCTACGCATTCCCTTATTCGTCTCAAAAGGAAGATACTCCATAAAGAGACGGAGCAGTTCATTATCTTCTGAAGCAATGGCTTTAATATGGAAATGATGGACTTCCAACATTTTATTAAACATAGGACGGTCATTCTGAATCAATCCACGCAGATAATTTTTGATGGTTATTCCTATTTCTTTCCGGGCATCTTTTAAGACGTCGTTACTTACAAAAGATTCTCGTGAGGCTGTAGACAGTAATCCGTCCGCATTGATCAAACAACGGATGAAGAATGCCCATGATGGGAGAAGATTACAATCGTCTTCGCTCAATAACATCCGTTTGAGATATACCTTGTGAGAATTACGCACGGAAAACTGAGTCCGGAAAGGTAAGACATACAGTACTCCATCTACTTTTCCGCTTTCAGTATGGACACGAAACACATCTAAAGCAGATGACTGAAAGACTTTTGCACCATGATCAAGCAGTTCCTTACAGGTCGCTTTGGAATCTAGCCATATGGGATAAGGTGTATTTATCAACTCTTCTTCTGCCTGACGATGCAAATAAATAGGATAAGGCAATACTTCACCATAATTGATTAATATCTTTTTAAAGGTTTCGTATTCAAAAAGATGTGTCCACTCATTTTTAGGGTGCAAAATAACGCGTGAACCCATTGCAATACCTTCATCCGGAAGAGTCATTTGATACGTACCATCGACTTTACCACACCAGCAAACAGGTTTACCTCCCATTGCAGAATGGCTCTCTACCTTGATTTCGTTTGTTACAACAAAACAAGATAGCAGGCCAATGCCAAATCTTCCGATATAATCATCCGCATCAGGTGTATCACGTTTCGAACTCTCACCAATCACAGTGAGGAAACGGTATACTTCTTCTTCTTTCAGTCCGATACCATTATCCTGAAACACTGCTGTTCCATCTTCTTGAAGAAAAACATCAATACGTCCGTCATAATTCTCGTCAATATTGCGTAAAGCTGTAATAGCATCGACACAATTTTGCAGCAGTTCACGGACAAAAGTATTCGGATTGCTGTAAATATGTTCTGACAACAGAGCAATCATTCCTTTAAGATTGACCTGAAACAGATTATTTCCTTCTTTGTCCATACATTCTGTTATTTTCTTCTTCCGGTGATTTTAAGTGCATTTTCGTTTCCATTTTCAGCAGCCTTTTCAAACCACTCCATGGCAATCTCATCATTTTCCTCTACACCATTTCCTGTCAGATAAGCATTTCCTAATTCAAACTGTGCTTTATCAATATCATTTTCGGCCGCTTTCTGTAGCCATTGTATAGCTGCTTCGGGATCAGGAGTACATCCTTCACCATACATCATCATTTTACCCAGATAGTAAGCCGCAGGTATATTTTCATTTCCGGCCGCATCATTGAACCAGCGGTAAGCTTCCGCATAATTCTCCTTTACTCCTACTCCGTTATAATAGCAAAGTCCCGTACGATACATACTCGTTACATTTCCACTGTTTGCAGCCAATGTATAGTATTTAAATGCTTCCGTCTCATTATCTTCCACACCGATCCCCATCTCATAGCAAATGCCTATGCCTTCACTATACCACTCGCATTCTGCAGCCTTTTTGAAATAGCCAAAAGCTTTTTCCGATTCATTTAATTTATCGTAGTCATACAAATAATATTCACCCATTCGTATCATCGCTAAAGGCACTTCATTTTCAATAGCCTTTTCATACCACTCTACTGCTTGTTTGTTGTCTTCCAGACAAGGTCCATAACTAAATAGACAGTAATCTCCCATCTTGAACTGGGCATAACCGTAGTTCAAATCGGCCGCCCGTTTCATATATTCTACTGCCTTATTAGGATTTTCTTCCACACCACTCCCGCTCTCATAAGCAATTCCTAATTCTGTGAGGCAACGGAACTCTTCATTTTCTGCACCTTTGGTAAACCATTCAAGTGCTTTATCCATATCTTCTTTGGTGCCAAAGCCATTCTTGTAACAACGCCCCAAAGCAAAAACAGCATCAGGGTCACCAGCCTCGGCAGCTTTTAGATACCAGCCGAAAGCCTCTTCCGACTGCGGTTCACCGATAACTCCTTTTTCATGATAAAGACCGATACGATACATTGCATAAGGATATTCTTCGCGAGCAGCTTTATGAAATAGTTCAAAGGCTTTTTCATAACTCTTCTCTACACCATCACCGATCTCATATAAAAATGCAAGTTCTACCAACGCAAAACACACACCCATCTCAGCAGCTTTCTCATAATACCGTTTTGATTTCTCTGCATCTTTCACACCGGCATAACCATTAGCCAAATAAAGTGCCGCACGACAATATCCATCGGCACTCTCCAATGAGGCTGCCTTTTCATAATACTCCATCGCTTTTACATAATCCGGTTGTTCGGATAAAAAGCCATGTTCATACATCCATCCAAGACGATAAGCAGCATTTCCGGAACCTAATTCAACTGCTTTTTCCAACAATTTACCGGCACGGAAAACATCCTGCTCTACTAATTCACCATTGAAATAAACATTTGAAAGTCCCTCAATACCTTGAATATAACTGTCGTCCACACATCGCTCCATGCACATCAATCCGCGCTCTACATTTTTATATTCATCATTATAGAGATAAATCAACGCTAATTCATAGGTACTGTAGGACTCGCAATAAAGCATTCCTTTTTCCAACCACTCAATAGCTTTGGGCATATCCAGCCACTCTTCTTCCTGATAATTAAATCCTAAAAAATTAGCGGCAGACCATACTCCTGCGCGCCAGGCTTTTTCCCAAAGTTGGAAAGACAGTTCCTTCGGTTTACCCAATTCGGGATAGCGGAAATAAAGTGTTCCCAGATTTTTAAGAGAATATAGATTAGGAACAATTTCTAAAGACTTTTCGAAGTAAATGGCTTCTTGTGCAACACTCCCTTCCTCGCGGTCGAGCATATCACCTAAAGCAGCATATATATGCGCACACAAACGATGTCCTTCAGGAAGTTCGTCTAGCAATTCCTGACGCATATTCAAAGCTTTCTCCTTATTTCCTGTAAATTCTTCTACAAAAGCTCGGTAATATTTCCCCCAATAGATTGCTTCAGGCGATGAAAGGGCAGCAAAACGACGTTCTCCTTCTTTGCGATCTTGTTCGCAATAAAACCCCATATAAAGCCAATAGGCAACAGTAGCTTCCGCTTCCGCCCAACCCATAGCTGCTGCTTTCTCATAATAAGGAAACAAAAATTGCATATCGCGCCATCCATAACGTGCCTCGGAATACTGAGCACCTTTTTGTGACCAACCAGCCCCACTGAACTCTGCAACTCTATCACATACGTGCATTACTCTTCCCCACCAAAATGCATATTCCTCATTATTCAGGTCTACTTCCACATTACAGTCGTATGCGCTGAATATCAATACAAAAAAACTTTCGGTCAGTTTTTCATCCTCCCTTGTATCGAGGGCATACTCGCACACAGCAAGTGCTTCCCACCAATTTTCAGCATTGAGCAAAGAGGTAGTTGTATAGTTAGGAAACCACTCCGCAGCAGGTCTTCCTGATGTCTTTATCCGATTGGATAGTTCTTCGAATCTCTCTTGTACAGTTCTCATGATTATTCGTTTTATCTTACTTTATTAGTAATAACATACCACGGACAAAGAAGCCGCGTAACGAGTGCAAGTTACTAATATTGAATGAATGGACAAAAAAGAGAACAAAAAAAGAGAGTGGATAATTAAAAAATTATCTCAACTATTGCTTAACAGTCTATAATTCCAACAATTCCTGCAAATGTTTCACAGAAGATTCAATCTGGTCAAGGTCTTCCAACTTTTCGGCATTAAATATATACTGAGCTTGTGTATAAAATGGAGCTCTCTTCTCAAGTGCCTGAACAATAAATGTTTTCAATTCATCATCTTGTTTTCCTTGAAGAATAGGACGTTGCTGCTTAGCAACACGCAAACGTCGAAAAAGGACATCCGGATGAACATTAAGGAAGACAGTCTTTCCTGATCGATTCATAAACTCCATGTTATCGTAAAAGCAGGGAGCACCTCCACCTGTCGAAATAACCACGTTCTCAAATTCAGCCACTTCATGAAGCATATTTCTTTCCAACTCCCGGAATCCGGCTTCACCGCGTTCTATGAATAATTCTCCTACGGTTTTATGAAAACGCTCTTCGATATACCAGTCCAAATCAATGAATGATATATTTAGTTCACGGGCAAATGCCTTACCCAAAGTCGTTTTACCGGCACCCATATAGCCGGTCAGGAATATACGGACCATAAATGATTAATTTTGTGAGCAAAATTAATCATTTAAAGGATATTTGGATAGTGGATAATGAATAATTCTCTCCCCGAATGTAAAAAATTACTTTACCAAGCAATTCTTTTTACCATTATCCACACTCCACTAACAATATCAATTATCTAAATATTTTTACCCTTTCTTCTAACGGAAGGTATTCTTTTTCACCCGGTCGCTGAGTTGGAGTTCCAAATGGCATCTCTGCAATCAAATGCCAATTTTCGGGCAAATGCCAGGTACGACGTACTTCATCATCAATTAACGGATTATAATGTTGTAAAGATGCTCCCAGACCGGCATCTTCCAACATGGTCCAAATAACAAATTGATGCATCCCGGAAGTCTGTAACGACCATTCAGGAAATTTATCCTGATAAGCCGGAAAAGTATTCTGCAATTCTTTTACGATAAGCTGATCTTCAAAGAAAAGCACTGTCCCATACCCGCAAGCAAATGAATTATCTATCTTCTCTTCTGTCTTCACAAAAGCTTCTTGGGGCATAATCTTCTCCAATGTATCCTTCACAATTTGCCATAATTTCTTATGCGAATCACCCAGTAACAGTACTATTCGAGTCGTTTGGGAATTAAAAGCAGAAGGTACATTTCTTACTGTGGTATTAATGATACACTCTATTTCTTCATCCAAAATAGGTGACTGATTAGTGATTGAATAGTAAGTCCGACGATGTTTCAGGGCTTCACTAAAAGTTCTTTCCATAATAACTCCTTTCTTTATATATGGTTCATTGTGGTAATATTAAACTCATATCTTTTTAAAACAAGTATCCCCTTCAACTTGTTCGATTTTAGAATATATTTGTACCTTCGCAGAAATAATATGCGAAATTGATAAATTATTATCTATGGGGAAACAGAAATTCTATGTAGTATGGGAAGGAGTAACGCCGGGAATTTATACATCCTGGACGGAGTGTCAGCTCCAGATAAAGGGATATGAAGGTGCTAAATACAAATCATTCCATACCCGAGAGGAAGCAGAGCATGCCTTAGCAACATCTCCATACGCTTATATTGGGAAGAATGCAAAAAAGAAAACGGAAAACGGAAAACTGAATTCCGGCGTTTTACCTGCCGCAGTAATTGATAATAGTTTGGCGGTTGATGCAGCCTGTAGTGGTAATCCCGGTCCAATGGAATATCGTGGAGTACACATAGCAAGCTGCCAAGAAGTTTTTCACTTTGGTCCAATGAAGGGTACAAACAATATTGGTGAATTCTTAGCAATTGTGCACGGTCTAGCCTTATTGAAGCAAAAAGGATTTGATATGCCAATTTATAGTGACAGCGTGAATGCTATCAGTTGGGTAAGACAGAAGAAATGTAAAACTAAGCTTCCCCGAACAGCAGAAACTGAACAGTTGTTCTTATTGATAGAACGGGCAGAGAAGTGGCTCAAAAAGAACACTTACTCTACCCGTATTTTAAAATGGGAGACCAAGGAATGGGGAGAAATTCCCGCAGACTTTGGTCGAAAATAAAATTAAAGTTGCTGCATATCGTGCAGTCTCTTATAATAACCATCTAACTCAATCAGTTCTTCATGTTTGCCACGCTCTACAATCTCTCCTTCATAGAGCACACAAATCTCATCTGCATTCTTGATAGTAGATAAACGGTGAGCGATCGCAATCGTAGTACGTGTTTTCATCAAACGTTCTAATGCTTCTTGTACCAGACGCTCGGATTCTGTATCAAGAGCCGAAGTAGCTTCATCCAGAATCAAAATAGGAGGATTCTTCAATATAGCACGAGCAATACTAATTCGCTGACGCTGACCACCTGATAGTTTTCCACCACGATCGCCAATATTGGCATTATATCCTTCCGGTTTCTCCATAATGAAGTCATGGGCGTTTGCAATCTTAGCAGCTTCTACTACCTGTTCCATTGTTGCCTTCTCTACACCGAAAGCAATATTATTAAAAAATGTATCGTTAAACAGAATAGCTTCCTGATTCACATTACCAATCAAACTACGCAGATCTGCAATGCGAACATCTTTAATATTTGTACCGTCAATGGTTATCGTTCCTTCCTGCACATCATGATAACGGGGCAATAAATCAACCAATGTAGATTTTCCCGAACCAGATTGTCCGACCAGTGCAATTGTCTTTCCTTTAGGTACTGTTATATTGACGTGTTTCAATACTTCTCTTTTACCATCGTAACTGAATGAAATATCTTTAAACTCAATTTTATCATGCAATCCCTTCAAAGGCTTCGGATTGGGTATTTCCTTAATATTGTTTACCGCTTTCAGGATTTTATCCACACGCTCCATAGAAGCCAACCCCTTTGGAATATTATACCCGGCTTTGGCAAAATCTTTCAAAGGATTAATAGCACTATACAGAATCACCATATAATAAATAAATATCGAAGCGGTTAATGTAGAGCCTTCGGCCAAAATTAAAGACCCGCCGAACCACAAGACGCCCACAATAAGGATAGTACCCAAGAATTCGCTCAGCGGATGCGCCAGTACCTGCCGCATAGCCACCTTACACCCCGCGTCGCGAAGTTCGTTGCTACATTTTGTAAAACGATTAATCATACGGTCTTCCGCAATAAACGCCTTGATAATGCGCAGACCACCCAAAGTTTCTTCTAATTGTGACATCGTATCACTCCACTTTGATTGCGCCTCCAATGACTGACGTTTCAACTTTCTACCGACTTTGCCCATGAACCATCCCATCCCCGGCAAAACCAATACCGTGAAAAGAGTCAGTTGCCAACTTAATATAATTAGCGTGGTAAAGTAGATGATAAGCATGATAGGATTCTTCAGCAACATATCCAGCGAACTGGTAATGGAGTTTTCCACCTCACCTACGTCACCACTCATACGGGCAATGATATCTCCCTTTCTTTCTTCAGAGAAGAAGCTCAGGGGAAGGCGCATCACTTTGGCATAAACCATGATACGGATATCACGAACCACTCCCGTACGCAACGGAATCATTACCGCCGATGAAGCAAAATAACAGGCCGTTTTCAGCAAGGTCATCACAGTCAGCCCTATTCCCAACAGCAACAGCACTTTCCCGGCACCTCCTGCCTGGATCATATCGGTCGCATAATAATAGAAGTTATTTTTCAACACCACTTCAAACTTATCTGCGCCCCACTCCATATAGTGATAAATCTCCTGGGTCCCTCCGGTTTTGAAAAGAATATTCAATATTGGAATCAACAAAGAGAATGAAAATACATTAAAAACCGCAGATAAAATATTCAGCACGACAGCCCATCCAATGAACCTCCTATAGGGCCACAAGAAGCGGCGCATTAATTGTAGAAATTCCTTCATTATTGATAATTAAATAAGTTAAGGGCGCAAAGATACAACAAAACCACTTAACTGATGAAAGTTTCCCACAATTATTAATATCAATTATCGAAAAAAGAAATCCGCGCCACTATTTATTCTTGTAATCGGGGAATGTAACTGCGCGATAACGAGCAGAATAAGTCTTCACCAACTCGTCCAGCGAGGATAGTTGCCGATAGCGAAGCGATTTATTACGAAACAAACGGGTTACGGCATCCGATGTCGGATAATAGTTACCATAAGTTTCGTATTCTGAGAAACAGGAAAGTTGATTCACATCCAAAATGCTTAGTACAGCCTGGTCCCATGTCTTTCCCGTATGTATATGGATTTCCTGTTTCATGGTTTCCAGCATTTCGCGTGAAAACAGCATCTTATGCGCCACATATGACAACAGAGGATATTTGTTCCAGCCCAGCAATTTCCAGATAGCCTCATAATAAGGAGCATGATACTCACGGCTACGATAGAATACTGTTTTGCCTTCTTTCGTCAGGAACGTATGTGGGCGGAGTAAGATATGATCGGCATCTATTACCAGGAAATAAGGACTAATCCCTATTTTTCCCGACAATTTCAGTAATTGCTGAAAAATCCATCCGCTACGATCGCTCCCATCGGAGAGGATATAATGAATATCACGGACCCCATATCCAAGCACCGTCGCCTCATCAACAAACACCAGTCCGTGCTCCCGGCAGAACGCTTTTACTACCTCATTATCGGGAGACACCAGATAGATAGCCTGAATCCGGTTGGTGACAAATCTCTTCATTGCCTCCAAACAAAGCGGCAGAATACGCAAGTCCTTCTCGATAACCGGAATCACAACATCAATCGGCTCATCGGAAGGTGGAAGCACTTTATCTCTTTCCAACCAGGTAGAAAGAAGATAGCTTGTCTTTCTAAGTATCTTGTATTTATTCATAAGAGCGCAAAGATAAGGATAAAATAAATAAAATTCCTGTTTCACGCGCAAAACAAATTCAGGTATCAATCGTTTTGCGTGTAAAACAAACAGCAGGAAATAGCCTCTATATTCATCTAAGACTCATTACATGATAATACACTCCACGGGTTTTCCGATACGACTTTACTCCCAGCCTTTGCAGGATACGCCCGAAGTATGCCACTAATCCGGGAGAGAACTTCATCCGGCTTTCTTTCTGTATCCGTTGCAGAAGATCCGGGGCAAGTAGCCATTCTCCTTCCTCATCGTCTTCGGCAGCCCGGAAATAAATCAGGAATAATTGCTCGATAGCGGGTGACTGTTCAAATTCACGATTGGCTTCCGTCATCAGGGCCTCGTCCGTTTCATCGAACCAATATCGTTCGTTATTGTAAAGGGCTGCCATTGCCTGCGCATACAGTTGTTCATAGTCAATCGGGCGGACCACGTCAATCACCCCTGTCACCTCCACACCAATAAAACGACGGCTACCGGAAGTATCCGTCAGCAGGTCTTTATGGTTGCTCGTCCCAATGAAAGAGGCATAACGGCGAAGTGACTCCACCGCCGAAGCATTCGGACGACGCGTATTGACCACCGGCTTCTGCAAAATATGTTTGAGAAAAGCTTGTTGGTTCGCACCTATCTGGTCGAACTCATCCATATTAATCAACAAAAAACGGTTCAGATACAGCTCGGCATCCCGCTTCCGGCTAAAATCAATGCTGTCTGTATAATACGCCTGCAAGCAAGGCGGCAATATCAGACGGCAGAATGTCGATTTCCGGAAAGCTTGTGGACCGATCAAAAGAGGTGAAGTGCTATTTGCATATCTTTCATTTATTCCACGCCAGTGGGCTACCATACCCAAAAACCAACGGCGAAACAATTGTGTCCAATACAGATTATTGCAGGGAACCCGCTCCGCCAAACTCCGAATGTGATCCTTACCATCCCAATGCGGAAGGTCGTAAAGAAACTCCTCAACAGGCTGGTAAACCGGAACATGATCCGAACTTAAATAACGGACCACATCTTTGTCCCAAAGTTTGATTCCTTCATACAGCCCATTCATGGCAATGCTTGCCATGCCCCGTTTATCCACCGGACGGAAATAGAAGTTAAAACTGTTCCTCTCCCGATATTCCACCACATTTGTCAGCTGATTGAAACGGAATTCATACCGACGTTTCATGAATTCGTCCAACTGCATCACAAACAACTGTTCCGGCAACAGGCTGCTTTTATCTCCGAATCCTCTGCTGGTACGATATACATTCTTTACCGTCTCCCGTATCAACGCCCCCTCATCGGGCAACCGGTAATGCGCACGTGCCCATCGTACCGTATCCTCTCCAGGAATACCGGCACGGAAACTATGTCCGGCAAGGCAAATCAGCAGAGATTGTATATCGTCACCCCGACAATATTCCCTCTGTTCCTCCAGTGCCTGAGCGAAAGCCGCCTCGAAAAGCAAAGAAAGCGCCTTATAGCTCTCGTATCCCGGCGCCAATCGCTGCAAAGGTGAAACCTCTGTCCGCACCTGTTCACGGTAAGTAGTCTCCCCCGGCAAATCGACGGGCTGCTTCAGGTAAATAGGCATTGCCTCAGAATTAAAATACAGTCCCGGGTCAAAAGTCAAACGGCAGTATTGTTCCAACGAAGGTTCCTTCAGTTCAATATCGAAAGGTAATTGAGGCTGATAGAATTTCACCGCCAGACGATAGGCGGAAGCATGAAACAATTCCGCTTGTTCATGGGTCGTAGGCAATTCATTATCCGGGCAATATTTTGAAACCAGTTCATCGTAAACAAACGAGAAATCTATCAATGAATTGATACGCCGAAGGAGATTATCCTGCGGTATAATCAAGTCATAAAGACTTGAATAATCACTAAAGACTAAACGTTCTTGGGGTGCTAACATTAGAAGTTCTTTTGGTGACCGACAACTAGTTTGATAAACGATACATTCTCTTTTCTCAATTCTTCCATGCACATTTTCTTCAGTTACGTAGTTGGCAAAACAGCCGGGAGATTTTCTCCCAAGTTTCAGCTCCGCAAAGAATGCCAACTAGACTAACATAAATAATCGTTTCAAAATGATGTATCTTCAGATGATCAACACGATGATCAGAGATCCCAATAGAGAATGTTAATAAATCCATCGTTCTTTTTGTTTTGGAAATAAAGATAAGACTTTTGCCGGAATATGAAAAGTTAGGAATCATTTTAATGCGCATGTCCTGTATCTCAGCCCTTCCTTAGAAAAAATTTTCTTATGTTTCATCTCTCATACTCTCATAATACGCATATAAACAACAGTAATACAACAAGATAAACTATGAGAGACACTTCATGAGAGATACATCCAAAAAGCTATCTCTCATAATATCCCTTTCCCGGCACATAAATAGGCTGTGTCGATCTTCCTATATTCTCCAGCTTTTTCAGAGCTTTCAACCGTCGTATTTGACGGGAAGCCATACTTTCAGTAAAGCCGCAAAGCGACTGCATATCAGTACGCCTCAATACAAGATGCGTCGCGAAATACGTTGTCAGTCTCCGGTCTATCTCCTCCTCCGAAAGAGATTCGGAATGAGGTTTCAACTTCGAACGATGTACATGCGCATGAACAAATGTACCTTTCAAATCTTTGTCGGGTTGAAAACTAACCGTTTTGATTTTCACCTTATTGGAACGGGTAGAGATAGAATGTATAGGTTCGGTAGCTTGCAACGTCACTTGAAAATAGCCTATTCCGTCCAGATGTACTCTTTCTCCTTCCTGCAAATGATTTCCCATACACCTGCTAAGTTCCATCAGCATAGCTTCCACTTCAGCTCTGCCAAAAGTAGTTGCCGAATGGATTTCAGCAGCGAGCCTCTGTGTAGTGACATGCTGGAAATTAACGACTCTGGGATGATAATTTATCTCTTTCTCCTCATCCTGTTGGGGATTCTTATAAAACTCAAATTGTATTGCCATTTTTGCTTTGGTTGAATGGTTGTTTACAGATTATATAACCTACCTTCTCACTTTATCTAGCCTTCATCAGGCGGTCTTCTTACCGACATAACATTCGTGTCACTTTGGTGAACGATACTCAGCACTAAGGTACACAATTCCCAGCACTGAGGTACCGAGTATCGTTCACTAGGGTGGAACGAATGTTATGCTACTTCAAAGATACAACAATAACTATTGAATAACAAATGATCATATAATAGATTTCATGAAAAAGAACAATAGTCCAAATGGTTCGTAAGGTTCAACCAAACGACAAAACAGACTTACGAAAAAGTCTTTGACCGACAACGCACCTTATTATAAAAATACTCATAAACCATTCCAACACACAAAGCACTGAGTATAGCCAAAGGTATTTTAAATACCCCACAATGAGAATATAAAGACAAAAAGATACAATGAAGCATATAAATATAAATACAGTACTTGGCTAAAAAAACAATGGCTTTCAACGAGAAAAGTCTGGTTAAACTAGTTTCAACATTCAGATAGAAATAAAAAATAAAAAGCGAATGTAAAATGGCGGAAGTATTTCCAAACACACGACACCTTAAGAATAAAAGATAAACACAAATTATAATAATATTAGCATATATATTCTTCACAAAAATCCTACTACTATTAGTTGCGATCTGCCTCAATGTGACACCTATGCTATACTCCAATAATCTAAAAATAGGCGATATATATATAAACCAAGTAGTATATTTTCCACTAACAAATTCACACAAAGCCCAAATAATAAGAAACAGCAATATTAAAAAGAGTTTTTTATTTCTTATTTTCAATACAACTTTGTAAACAACCGGACCCAGAATGTAACAAAACATCAAAGAGGATAAAAACCAAGCAACGCCATTATAGTCAAAAAAGCCAAAGCCTTTTTCCGGTATATACGATTGCAATAATAACAAATGAGGTATTATATTCCAGTTTACAGACAAATGAAGAACGATGACAGCAAGTATGACGGACAGCCATTGCAAAGGCAACATGGAAGAAAGCTTGTTCCACATATAATCTCGATATCTCACACGAGTTTCCCCTTTAAAGAAGAAGCCAGAAATTACAAAAAAGAAAGAACACAAATCCGCCCCTTCACCCAAAATTGGCGTTCCGTCATGCATAAAAACGATAGATAATACAAATAGCAATTTAAGCCCTTGAAATTGTTCTGTCTTCATTTTATTTCTAAGTTCATCTATTTATTGACGGCTCTCATTCTGTAAAAATTCATAATTAACATTCAAGAAAACAGTTCTTTTACTTTCATCACAATCTCCATATCATCAGAACTAAATTTCCGAGCAAATAGATCGTCCGATTCCAGCAACAATGATAAATCTTCCATTCTCCACACATAAGGGTCTCCCCTATTCCAGTCTATTGCACGAATCCCATTACCAGCTTCTCGATTCACTTTGTAAATTTTATCTTTTAGGGGAGAATTCCACAAAATGGAATGAATAAAAATTTCATCACTGCAACAAACATATTTAAAACGCTTAAAAATAAAATTCTTCTTATCTAGTAGAACCGTCACTAAATCGTCAGATATACTAACCCAATTCGAACCTTTTTTAAAATCTATTTCATTAGGGCGAGAGTAATGATACTTCTCCTGAAATTTCAAAAACTTTCGTCGAAAACGTTCTATCTTTTTCCGAAAGAAGCGAGGAGGTATTTTATAATACCTGGTAAACAAGTGATATTTAGACATTTTCCATTCAAGATCCTTCAGATTAGCCTCCCCTTGAGAATAAGCGACAAACTCATACCCTTTATTCTTTTCAAAAAACTCATGAATATAATCCTGGGATTTTATGGGCAGATCCACCCCGGACAATAAATGATAATAATCATAGGGACCTTTCATTCTGGCGGTCTCAAGCAGTAATAATTCGACCTTTACCACACTAATATCTCCCCATCTGACATCAATACGTTGCTCTAATATATAAAGACGGGCATGTTTGAGAATAAACATATCTTTATTCAACGACTCCATATCCACCTTTTTATCAATATGCAGAAAAATATCATTTCTTTCATCATCAAGCATGGAAAGAAGGATCTTCAACAACTGAAATTCATTGTGAGCAATTAGTAAAAAAGCATGTCTCATGGGCTTACAATTGAATTAAATGGCACAATTAAACTGTACAAAGGTATATAATTATCCTATCATAAGAAAAAAAACAGTTACTAAAGTTGCGTAATATGTTTTGATAGCTCTCATAATCTATTTATCTTTGCCCGTTACATCTTAAAGAAGGAAACAAATAACTATAAAAGATGAATGATGAACCGATATATGTAACTTCTCCTTTATTACCATCTTTAGATGATTTTACATCATCCTTAGCAGAAATATGGGAAAGTAAAATACTAACAAATAACGGCAGCTTCCATAAAAAACTTGAAAAGGAATTGGCTGCCTATCTAAAGGTGCCCTATCTTTGTTTATTTACCAACGGGACTTTACCTCTAATCACAGCTTTACAAGCGATGCGCATTACCGGTGAAGTGATAACCACTCCTTTTAGTTTCGTAGCAACGACCCACTCTCTTTGGTGGAATGGCATCAAGCCCGTTTTTGTAGATATAGACCCTGACACCTGCAACCTTAATCCGGAAAAAATAGAGGCGGCTATTACCTCACGAACAACAGCCATTATGCCTGTGCATGTATATGGAAAGCCATGTGATACAGCAAAGATCCAGGAAATAGCCGATAAATATGGCTTAAAAGTTATTTATGACGCAGCCCATGCTTTTGGCGTTGAGGCAAACGGGGATAGCATATTAAAGGTAGGAGATATGTCTACTTTAAGTTTCCACGCTACCAAAGTCTATAACACGCTGGAAGGAGGAGCGTTAGTTGTACATGACGAGCAAACAAAGAAACGAATTGATTATTTGAAAAATTTTGGTTTTGCCAGTGAAACAGAAGTTGTTGCTCCCGGAATTAACAGTAAGATGGACGAGGTACGTGCCGCATTCGGTTTACTCAACCTAAAATTAGTAGATCAAGCTATTGAAGCCCGTCACCACGTCGCCATCAACTATCGTGAAGCATTACAAGACACAACCGGCATAACGTTCTTCGATGATATGCCCGGTGTTCGCCACAATTATTCTTACTTTCCTATTTTCGTAGATGAAGAAAAATATGGGATGACGCGAGACGAACTCTATTTTAAGATGAAAGAGCAAAATGTATGGGGAAGGCGATACTTCTACCCTCTCATCAGCACATTCTCTACTTATCGGGGGCTGGAATCGGCACAACCGGAGAATTTACCCGTTGCAACAAAAATAGCCGACAGTGTAATATGTCTCCCAATACACCATACTTTAACTCAAGAAAATATAGAAAAGATTATATCTTTAATTATTAAAAAGTAGAAGATATGACCATAGGAATCATGCAGCCCTATTTTATGCCTTATATCGGTTATTTTCAATTAATTAAAGCCGTTGATAAGTATGTAGTATATGATGACGTCAGTTACATAAAAGGGGGATGGGTCAGCCGAAACAACCTATTAATAAATGGTGAAAAGAATTTATTCACTATCACATTAAAAGGTGCGAGTCCTAATAAGTTGTTTAATGAAATAGAGATTGGAGATGATTTTAAAAAGTTAATGAAGACGCTCTATATGAACTATTCCAAGTCGGTTAATTTTGAAGAAACGATGGCATTAATGGAAAAAATAGTATCATTTCCCAACAAGCAACTAGCACTATTTATAGCTAATAGCTTCCGTGAAATACTTAGTTATTTATCCATAGATACCGAAATTATTATATCATCAAATATACAAAAAGATAATACATTAAAGGGAAAAGACAAGGTACTTCATATTTGCAATATATTAGGAGCTGACAGGTATTATAATGCTATTGGAGGGCAGGAATTATATAGTAAAAAAGAATTCAAGGAACATAACATCACATTAAGCTTTGTTGAAACTGTGATACAACCGTATTGCCAGGTACATCATACTGATTTTATTCCGGATCTGTCAATCATTGATGTTTTGATGAATAATTCAAAACAAAACACGAATCTATTACTTAATTCATTTATTCTGAGATGAAACCTATAGGAGGATATTTTGAACTGGAGTTTCGGGAGGGAGAGCATTACCATAAAAATGCGATAAGGCTAAGTACAGCTCGCCAATGTCTGGAGTACATACTCCTTGCAAGAGGATACAAGAAAATCAATGTACCTTATTATACTTGCAGTGCATTGTTAGAACCCATAAAAAAATTAGGTATAGAATATAATTTCTATCCTATCAATGAAACGTTGGAACCTATATTCGATAAAACGTTAGATAATGACGAAGCACTATTATATACAAATTATTTCGGGTTGAAGCAAGGCACGATTCTATCATTATCCAAACAATACAAAAATTTGATCGTGGATAACGCCCAGGCCTTCTTTGCCCCACCTGTAAAGCATACCGACACATTTTACTCCGCACGTAAGTTCTTTGGAGTACCAGACGGGGCGTATCTATACACGGATTGCCCTTTAAACCAGAAATTTCCACCGTATATCCCTGATTCACACGCAAGGCACTTAGTGGGAAGACTAAGTCAGACCCCCGAAATGTATTATAATGATTATCAAGAAAGCGAATACGCTTTCTCTAATATGGAAATACATAGTATGTCTGTCCTTAGCGAACACGTATTAAAAGCTTTAGATTATCAGCAAATAATTCAAAGAAGACGGGATAACTATATGTTATTATCTCGTCAATTGAACAACCGAAATAAAATAAAATTCGATATCTCTTCTACAGATGATGTCCCTATGGTATACCCTTTTTGGAGCGATCAGAAAAATCTTAGACAACACCTGATATCTCAGAAGATTTTTATTCCTAAATACTGGCAAGATGTCTTAGAATGGACTAGTACCGGACAAGGTATTGAAACCGAACTCGCTGAAAGATTATACCCTATCCCCATCGATCAACGATACAAAGAAAAAGAAATGAATTATATAATTGACCATATATTGGAATAATAAATTGACTGTTATGAAAAAGAAAATAATTATCTTCGGTGCTACTGGGAATGTAGGTTCTTATTTATTAGAATATGCACTAGAATATTTTAACAAAGACGAGTATGAAGTGATTGCTTCCGGTCGCCGCAAAACGGACTTCTTCGCCAAACGTGGTATCGAATATTATTCCATTGATTTGACAAAAGCCTCCGATTTTGAGCAATTACCCACCGAAAATGTATTTGCCGTGATGCTTTTGTCTGCTCAAATACCCTCTTATATGGACACTTATGAACCTAAAAAGTACATAGATTCTATCATAACAGGTGGATTTAATGTATTGGAATATTGCTGTAAAAATCATGTGGACCGCATTCTTTATACACAAACTGTTTTTGATGTCTCTTTATACCCACATGACATTGTTCTGAAACCAGATATTACTCCAAATTTTAGCTATACAGGTGACCATGCCATCTATGTTATAGCTAAAAATACCATGTTAGAATTATTAAAACATTATTATCAGGAATATGGTTTGAAGAAATTCATATTCAGACTTCCAACCATCTATAATTACAGTCCTTATCCATACTATTATCCTAACGGAATAAAGACAAAACGACCGATATATCAAATGATAGAAAAAGCTCAAAACGGAGAGCCTTTGGAGATATGGGGAGACCCACATTACGCTAAAGACATGGTGCATGTTTATGATTTCAGCCAAATGCTATGCAAAGCAGTTGAAGCCAAACGTGAAACCGGACTTTACAATGTAGGTACAGGAATACCTGTCACGATAGAAGAGCAAATCCTCACTATTATTGATGTCTTTTCTCCCAGTGCTCATCCTTCCCCGGTTATTTATCGTCCCGACAAAATATGCGGAGGTGGTTTTTTAATGGATATCAGTAATGCTAAAGAGGAATTGGGCTACACACCTCTGTACGATTGCCGTAGATTATTCGAAGACTACAAAAAAGAAATGGAGATGAATCGTTTTACAGAATTAAGATTAACTTAATGGAGAACTCAATTACAGTCACTATTTGTTGCCTGACATACAACCATGAGAAGTTTGTCAAGCAGTGTTTAGATGGTTTCATTATGCAGAAAACGAACTTTCATTTTGAAGTGTTAATTCATGATGATGCATCCACAGATAAAACACAAGAAATAATTCGCGAATATGCAACCAATTATCCTGACATAATTAAACCTGTATTACAAAAAGAGAATCAATATTCAAAAGGAATTAGAGCAATACTCGCCACCTTCTGCTATCCGCAAGCCAAAGGAAAATATATCGCTATATGTGAAGGAGACGATTATTGGATTGATCCTCTCAAACTTCAAAAGCAGGTAGACTTCTTAGAAAATAATCCCGACTACGCCATGGTCTATACCCGCAGTAATGTATATGACCAGCGTAAATGCAGAATTGAGGATTACTTAATTGGGCGTGAGTTTAATGATTTCAACGACTTACTAATCATTAATCGTATCCCTACCTTAATAACTTGTATACGTACAAACATCCTGATAGAGTATACAAACGACATTAAACCAGAGAAGCAAAATTGGTTAATGGGAGATTACCCCATATGGCTATGGATAGCATACCATTATAAAATAAAGTTTTTTCCGGAAGTAACCTCTGTATATCGGGATCAATTGGAATCTGCCAGTCATTCACAAGACTTACAAAAACAAGAAAAATTTGCTTTGTCTGTAATTGATATAACCACATTCTACATTAAAAAATTTGAAATAGTTCCTACAAAAGAATATTGGGAAGCTGTAAATGCAACATATTATCATTACTACGATATCTACATACGTAAAGGGGATTATAAGAAAGCGAAACGCTATGCCAATAACATAAATCTTAATTATACGACAGACCGTATACGAAAAAAGATACGCCTATTTCACTTTCGATATATTAAATTTAAAGTACGAGCTTTATTCAAAATACATTAACACAAGCTCCCCCTAAGTTAAAGCCTTGAGAAGAGATATAAAACTAAAAAATGCGATGGCAATTCCTAATTGGAAGGCTATCGCATTTTTTAGTTTATCAAAATATTTGCATTCAAAAACGACTTTACAAATATATATTATTTGCGATAGTGCTTCCAGTAGCAAACCAACCACATATATGTAATCTTCCTTACACGCCTATAGACCCACCGGTCTATTTCATCAGAAGAAAGATCAAGCCATCGTTTCATTTTAGTCCGCATATCTTTAATCGCTTTCCTATCCCCAATCAATTTGGCATCTTTCATAAAATCAGTAAAACGACAAAAACAAGTTTGCACTATCTGATGAACAACCTTTGCTCTTTCTTCTCCTGCAAACAAACCGTTTTTCTTTATGAATTCCAATCTTGGATATTCAGCTAAAAAGAAATGATATTGCTTAACCTTATCAACAGTATGACAAATACTTCCTTCCCTTTGGAGATAAAAATAATAATCCCGATCAACCCATACCACTTTATTACACTGTGCTATCAATTGATAGATCATAGCATGATCCTCCCAAAATACCCCTTCGGGAAATAATAAAAAATCAAATAGTTCCTTTTTAAACAGTTTCGTGCATGAAGAACTGCTAATCTTCTCAGATATAATATCTTCCACTACTTCTTTGGATGTACGCTCAATTATATTTCCAGAATTTGTATAAAGATGCTCTATCCGTCCATCAGTGTATTCGTAACAAAAAGTACAATATGCCACATCTGCATGATAAGTTTCAATGCCACACAGTAAATCCAGATACATTCTTTCGTCAATATAGTCATCACTATCCACAAAGCCCACATAGGGAGCCGTTGCAACTTTAATGCCTGCATTTCTGGCGATAGAAAGCCCGGCTTCTGAAAGGTGAAGCACCTTTATGCGAGAATCTATCTTAGCATATTCATCGCACATAGCAGGTGACATATCTTCCGACTTATTATCAACCAGAATAATCTCAATATCCTTCAAGAGTTGGTGACGCACTGACTCTACACAACGCTTCAAGTACGGAGCCGTATTATGGACTGGGATAATTATACTTACAACATATTGACATTTAGTATCTTCCATTTTCAACAATAAGTTATATAAAACTTAACAAAAAGACATTTATAATTCAAAAGATATTTAAAAGTTAATGACAAAGATAAGAAAATCCATTAGATTTATATCAATTTTTGGCACTTCTATTTTTTCTTCATACCTTTGTCTCATTAAGAACTTTAACCAAAGTGCATAATCAAATAATGCACACTTTAATGAAGTAAAACTTTACTTTAATATATCTTAGCTATGGATGTCGATATTGTAATACCTATTTATAACGCTTTTGATTTTGTAAATAAATGTATTGAAACTGTGATAGAGCATACAGATCTTACCAGACATACTTTATTGCTTATCAATGACAAAAGCACGGATGAAAGGATCTTGCCTTTATTGAATTCTTTTATAGAGAACAATCAAGCTCTAAATATCAAATTGATAGATAACAAAGAGAATCAAGGCTTTATCGGCACGGTGAACATTGGTATGCAAAATTCGCTGCATGACGTTGTTTTATTAAATAGCGACACAGAGGTTACAAAAAACTGGCTCCTTAAAATACAGAATTGTGCATATAGCAAACCGGCGGTAGCAACCGTAACGCCACTATCCAATAATGCGACACTGGCATCTGTTCCCGAATTTCTATCGGAAAACAGATTGCCTTCAAGCATGACCGTAGATGAATATGCTGAGATTGTTGAAAAATGTAGCATGAATTTGTTTCCGGAAATACCCACGGCACATGGGTTCTGCATGTACATCAAGCGAGAAGCCATAGATAACCTTGGTCTTTTCGACGAAAAAACATTCGGCAAAGGATACGGTGAAGAAAACGACTTTTCATATAGATGCTTACAAGCCGGATACAGGCATTTGCTATGTGATAATACATATATCTACCACAAAGGAACGCAATCTTTCTCCCAAGAAAAAACTGAATTGATAAATTCTCACCTACAAATATTGAAAGAAAGATATCCTTCATGTTTTGCGAACACTGAACTTTTTATACAGCAAAATCCTATTTCAGAGATACAACTAAATATCCGTTATGGCATAGATTTGTATTCTAAAAAAAATGTATTGATCATAATACACGAATTCAAAGCGATCAAGGAGAAGAATATCGGTGGAACGATTTTACATGTATATGATTTGATAAAAAATATGCGAAAAGAATTCAACTTCCATATTGTTTATTACTCCATCGATGATTTCAGATATTATTTAACTTCATACCTTTCATCTGATCAGATTACGACTCCGTTAGGTTCCTATTTTTCATATACCACATTGAAACTTTACAATGATGAATTCAAAAAAGAAATCGAGAGACTTACAGATGCCTTAAGGATAGATTTAATTCATATTCATCATTTAAGAGATATGTATCTGGATATTTTCAAAATAGCGGAAGAGAAAAAGATCCCTGTTATATATACGCTACATGACTTTTACTCGATGTGTCCTTCTGTGAAACTTTTTGATGAGAAGACATTCCTTTGTAATTACTCCGATCCGGAGGGGTGTAATTCATGCTTATCAAAGAAATTCAAACAGAATGTCAATATTATCCCGCTATGGAGAAAGGAGTTTTACAAGAATCTTAAAATAGTGAAGAAGATTATCGTTCCCTCGTTTAGTACTAAAAAGATATTCTTGGATGTATACAAAGACTTAGTAATTGATGTAGTAGAACATGGATACGACAGAATAGACAACGCACAAAGTGGTCCCTATCGGAATAAAAGAAACTGTAAGAATTTCAATATCGCCTTTATTGGAGGCATCTCAGAAGAGAAAGGACTGAGATATTTAAAGGAACTGATATCGGAAGCAAAAGGTTCGGATGTCACAATTCACCTCTTCGGAATAACAGAGAGCAAAAAACACAACACGAATACACGAAATTACATCTACCATGGCGAATATCTACAGAAAGATTTACCTAATCTGTTATTTGAGAATAACATCAAATTAATTTGTTTAATGTCTATGTGGCCAGAAACATATTCTTATACTCTGACAGAAAGTTTAATTTCTGAGCTTCCTGTAATCACATTTGATTTGGGAGCCATTGCTGAAAGAGTGAAAGCCATTGATGCCGGATGGGTTTTGCCCATAAACAGTACAACGAAAGATGTTTTTAAGCTCATCTTGACCATTAAATCAACTCTTTCGGGAGAAGAATATAGAAGGAAAGTAGAGAACATACGACATTATTCAGAGGAAATGAAGTCTGTAAAAGAGATGACAGATGAATATACTGAAATATATAATAGAATCATTAGCAGATTTCCCGTTTTAAACCAGGATGCAGATTGCATACAGGCAAAGGTTGAATTCTACCAGAAAAATAAAATACTTCCTTCATTAAATATTAAACTGATGGAGGAAAAGAAAGAGTACAAACGCGTAAAGGATATTATTAAAAGCTCCGCCCCTTTTAAGTATGCCCTTAAGGAAGCACAAGATTATTACAAGACTCACACTAACAAAAAATGGAGAAACAAAATTATTTTTAAATTTATATGGTATCGGATTTTGTGTCTTCACATTTAAACCATTCATGCCAGGAGATCTAATAAGAAAAAAGCCAACTAATCCTCTTAGCAAGACTTGTTTATACAACATCCTACTATAATTTATAAGCATCATTTAACCAAAATAGCAATTTTATAGTTATTTTTGCACCCAAAAAGATAATTTATGCTATTTAATTCTTTTGAATTTCTAGTTTTTTTACCAATTGTATTTTTACTGTACTGGTTTGTTTTTAAAAAGCTGAAAACACAAAACATCTTAGTTGTAGTAGCCAGTTATCTATTTTATGGTTGGTGGGATTGGCGTTTTCTAATTCTGATAGCATTTACTACACTATGCAGCTATGCCAGTGGAATATTGCTCGAACGCCAGGAGGGGCATCGCCATATTCAACGCTGGATAAGTGCAGCCAACATTGTGTTAAACTTGATAATACTGTGTTTATTCAAGTATTTCAATTTCTTTTCTGAGAATCTGGCATATATATTTCGATGGTTAGGCTTTGAATTAGATTGGGTCACCCTGAATATACTACTCCCTGTAGGAATTAGTTTCTACACTTTCCAGGCACTTAGTTATACCATCGATGTCTATCGGAATAAGATAAAACCGACACATGATATTGTAGCCTTCTTTGCTTTTATTAGTTTTTTCCCTCAATTAGTTGCCGGTCCTATTGAGAGAGCCACTAATTTACTGCCTCAGTTTGAGAAACCTCGAACTTTCGATTATACCGCCGCAGTCGATGGTATGAGACAAATACTATGGGGACTATTCAAGAAAATCGTGGTAGCAGACACTTGCGCTGCCGCTGCCAATCAGATCTTTGCAAATTATCAAACACTGGATAGTTTAAATTTGACTTGGGGAGCGTTCTTATTTACTTTCCAGATTTATGGAGACTTCTCCGGTTATTCGGATATAGCCATTGGTACTGCCAAATTGTTTGGTGTCAGCCTCCAAAGGAACTTCAATTATCCATATTTCTCGCGCGATATTGCTGAATTTTGGAGACGCTGGCATATTTCACTAACAACTTGGTTCAGAGATTATATCTATATTCCACTAGGAGGAAGCCGCTGCAGCAAGTGGAAATCTTTCCGAAATACTATGATCATTTTTCTGGTTAGTGGACTCTGGCATGGAGCGAATTGGACTTTTATCTGCTGGGGAGCGTTCCATGCTTTATTATTTCTACCATTATTACTTATGGAGAAAAACAGAAAATACAAAGATATAGTTGCCAAAAATAAACCCTTACCATCTTTTAAAGAAATCGGACAAATCATTATTACATTTCTCTTAGTAATGATCGGTTGGGTTATTTTCCGCGCAGAGAATATAAAAGATGCCTGTCAGTACATCTTTTATATGTTCACAAAATGGGAGCCAAGTTCACTTGGATACGGAGGTAGATGTGTCCAATATATCCTGATTATGATAGTAATTGAATGGATACAAAGAAGACAGATGCATGGGCTGGAAATATCAAGAGTCAAGTATCCCATAATCAGATGGGGATTATATTGTGCCATTTTCTACTATATATTCTATTATTCCAATAGCATACAAACATTTATTTACTTTCAATTTTAGTATAAAAGATGAAAAAGTTTATTGTAAAATGCCTATTCACTATATTCCCTGTCATGCTAGTAATCTATGCTTGTGGATTCTATTTAAATTTTTACTTGACGGACAAGCTAATAAATTCTGGCGACTTAGGAAAACTAGGATATATTTATATTGATAAAAGTAATCAAGACGATTTATCCCCTCAATTATCAGAGAACAGAGTAGATGAATATAATGATACTATACAGGACAAATATAGGATAATGACTATCGGAGACTCTTTTAGCCAACAAGGAATAACTGGTTACCAAAACTATTTAGCCACTAATTTGGGAGAAAGAATCCTCAACTACCCTAGTCCGTTAGACCAAGGATTTTATCCGGAAGAAATGGCTATGCATTTACTTAACAATGACATCTATAATAAATTAGGATGTAAAATTGTCATTATTGAAGCTGTTGAAAGAGAATTTGTACAGCGCATACTTAATTATAGAGCTTTAGAGCAGACTGACTCTCCTGTTGAACAAATAAACAAACAAAACAAGATATCCTCTCAAGAGGATAAGCCTAAGAAAGAAAAGCCCGTCCAGAAAAATAAAGACTATTTAATTGAGACTTTCAAATACTTTAAATATCAATTATATAAATCAAAAAGACCTGTCAGAGAAGCAATGTTAGATGCGGATTGTTTCTCAGCTCCACCTTACAATACTCTTTACTTTTATAAAGATGACCTACTAAAACTTTCACTTTCCCCTGAAGAGAGAAGTGAAGTTTTGGAAAGACTAAACCATATCCATCAAACCTTTCAAAAACGAGGAATCCAACTCTATTATATGATAGCACCAGACAAATACGATACATATCTACCCCACATAGTAAATAATCCATATCAACCTAAGATAGTACTGGATCAACTGGAAGAGGATGGAATTAATGAACTAGAATGGTTTATTAACCCTAGAGACACACTTAGAGAAATGATATCTAACGGAGTAAAAGATGTATATCATATAGATGACACTCACTGGACAATTAAAGCCAGCGAAGCTGTCGGCAATGTGATTGCAAACAAAATTCAAACGAAATAACACGATTCAGTTTTAGAATAAAATAAGCTCCTCAAAACTAAATAAAAGGAAAATATCAAAACTAAAAGAATGCCTACAACACGACATATAAGCTAAATGATGGTATCTACAAATCAGTAGCTTGCAGGAAATCCGAGATATAATTTCCCATAGTATATTTTCCAGACATAAACTCTTTAGCATTTCTGCCCATTTCCTTTCTCAATATAGGATCACTCAATTTAGTAATTGCCAAAGCCAGTTCGTCAATATCACCTCTTCTATATAATATGCCGTTATAATTATTCCGAATTTGTTCTCTATTAGCCTCAATGTCAGTTGCAACTACGGGTAGTCCCATCTTCTGGGCTTCTATATCAACCTTTGATAATGTTTCTGACCTTGAACAAACCAGTAGTACATCCGATTGTTCATAATAGGTTGAAATATGAGTTGTATATTCTAAAATAGAAACATATTCTCCCAAGTTATTTTTCTGAATAAACTCGGATATATAATTTGTATAAGCCCCCGCTGTCGCACCTACTAGCAAAAGTCGAAAGTTCAGATTAAATTTAGTGACTAATAGTTTAGCCGCTTTTACAGCATCTTCTTGTCCCTTATTGTCATCAAAATGTCCTATTAATAAAAGAGTATAATAAGGATGCTCCCCTCCCGCTCCCTTTACTAAGTCTGTTCCCACAGCTACATGAATTTTGCAGATCCGGTTCATCCCTGAAATATAAGACTTATAATAATTCAAAGTATAATCTGAAACAACGAAAACAGATTTGGATAAATGATCAAGCCATCGCAAAATTCGTTTCTCTGAATACAAATAAGAATAAATCCCAACATGAGGAGGTACTTCATGAATAAACCAAAAGTGTGTATATCCACCCCATCTACAAGCCAAAGCTGTTACAGGTGAAGCTATAGTATTTGTCATTACAATATCCGGCTCAATAGTTTTTAAATATTTCAGAGTCTTATATGCATACCTGAGAATTTTAAAAAAACGGAAAATGGGTTTTATTAAGGGCTTCTTCGTAGAAATAATCATCCACCAAGGTTGCTTAATTATGGCATACCCATTAAGATAAGGCTTAAAAGATTCTACAAGATCTTTCTGTTTTGGGGCTATAAGATATATTTCATATTGTGGACACATAGTTCTTATCCCGCTCACTAAGTCGAACAAACACCCCTGCGCCCCTCCCTGCATACTAGCATCATGGGACATAATAACTATTTTTTTACTTTGATTATTCATTTTTATATCCAGATATATTTTGTATTTCCCAACCTGAGAATTTATTACTAATAAAAGAGTCTGAGCTGTATTGTATAGTGATAATATTTTCTACCATCATATTTATAAATAAAAACGATTCATTTTTCACACTGTTTTACAACAAAAATAAAACTTATAATATTTGATTCTTTTGCATTTCCAATCTTTTTGCCAACTGTATTTTCGTATATTAAAACATTTCACGTATTCAGCGCAATCCCAAAATATAAGATTCATAATTATCAAAAGTATATATGAAATTGCGAAAACAGACCTAAGCAAATAATTGAATTATTACAAAAGTATTTTCTCTGAACACAAATAAGAACAGCCATAATATGAGTTGGTACTTCATGAACAATATCCATATCCAGTTAATCGGCAGACTAGAATTACTATAGAAAAGGTTATATATTACTAACACCACACTCTTAGTTGTTAGCTTAGGAAAAAGAACAAACCTAGCCTATAACAGCCTTTTATTGAATATTATCACTAATTACATTTGGCTCTGCGTAAAGTTGGTATTCTTTATAATATTCATCTTTTACTAATACTATTTTCGATTTTGAAGTTATCCAAACACAACAAGGAACCGTATTCTTTGCTTTATATGTAAATAACTCATTATACTTCTCCAAAAAAATGCCATCTTTATCAGTATAAACAGGAGAAGTTGAATACAAAGTATTTATATAATCAATAAAAATATTCTTACTCTTTTCAAGAAAATCCAATTTGTCTTTTTTCTCTTTATCATAAAGAAGCACATTAACGAATGGAACATTTTGAAACATACCTTCACATGTAACAAACTCATATTCTTTCAAAAAATCAAGATAAGATGTAGCGTGACCGATAGAACCTTTTATATCCTTCCAATTGTAACAAAGAAAATCTTTATCGTTTGTTATTTCGACTTTTACCGTATCACTACAATAAATCATTTTATTATCTTTATAACCTAATAAATAAGTCTTATATTTACCAGGTAGATAAAAATGATGCGACCAATAACGATAAGAAGTAGCATAGCGAGTCCCTTGTTCAAGAATCTTCATACTACCATCTATATTCAAAACATTCCATGTAATTGAATCATATATATCCATTAAACTTAATACGCCAAAATACTTATCAGGAAATAAGTTAAATTCCACCCCTTCAAAAATATCACTTCGTGCCTCCTTTACTCCTAACTTAAGTGGAATTATATTTTCTAAATTACCCTCTTCAGGATCCACACTTGGCAACACACCATTATCTTTATCCGAACAAGAAAAGAATAGTGTAATAAAAAATACATAAAATATTTTTTTCATACCAATATAGTTTGTAAGAATTTTATAAACACATTTACCCTATCTAATAAAACACTTAAAAAATAACATATTCTAAAGTCCATTATTTCACCCCCTAAACATTGCTATACAAAAAAACAAGAATAATGCTATGTGAACAAAATTAAAGAAATCACATGAGATTTCCAAATCATTTAACAGAAAAAAACCTGAAAATATATTATTAAATAGAGTCCACTGATTAACACCAACTTATTGCCCAGTTGAGTTGTTTTTATTTTATCGATAAATCAGTCTAAAACAGCTCCATTTGTATATTTAATGATAGTATTATAGATTTTAGTTTACAAGAAAAAAAAACAGATGGATATTGACGAGTTTAAATAATTTCACCCGTTGAATTCAATTGAGCGTTCTCCTTTCATAGGATAAAATAGGAAACTATATAATACATGTCAAAATCACGGCAAGTACAGTGATGTATCAAATGCACCAAGAATCGAATTGGAATTGTAGCCCACCCAACCAGATGATGATCGTTTTGTCCAGAATACAAAGTCGGAATTATCACCTTTTATAAAAAACATTCAAATCAAATTGGTAAAACAATGTCATATCTATTCATTAATCATAAACGATCTTTATCACGAGTAATCAAACAAGGAATTAGCCAACTAAAACTTTTAGTAAAACGTTCCACATAATAACTACTAATAACCCCTTTAAACAAAAGATTCAACTCTTGATACAACTTTTGTTTTACGTCTATAGCAACACTCAACCTCTTTATTTCTTTATAAAAGCTACCGTGCCGTACAGACTTCTTTTGCCATCCTATGCATGGAGCTATACATTCAATTTTCTTTACTATACACATATCCTCCCTAATCCCTTCGCCTGTTCTTTGAGCTTTCTTAGTTGTACTGACTCCATGCACACGAAACCGATTCAGTTTTTCATATACTTCGATAACTTTTCCATGCCGAGCCATCTCTATCCAAAAGAGCCAGTCTCCACTATAACGCATAGAAAAACAAGACAAGTCTTTTATTTGCTCAAAACATTGCTTCCGAAAGACAACGCCACTTGCATTGTAAATATAATTACGCCAGTATAGATTATGCAATATGTACTCTTCTCCATCAAACACACCCAGATGATGAGCATTTTTCAGTTGCTTCGAACCCCAACGGTCAAAGTCCGTAGGCAATATATCTCCGCTTTCATCGATACAATGAGAACCCAAAAAACAAAAAGAAGCTTCCGGGTATTGATTTAATGCCGCAATAGCTTTCTCCAGAAACAAAGTTTCAGCCGCATCATCACTCTCTGCAATCCAAATATATTTCCCACGAGACAAAGCAATACCTTTTTGCCACTGAGCAAAAGGACTTCCTGTATTCTTTGAATTTACCTCTAAATGCCTGACGCGAGAATCGTCACGATAATTATTTAGAACAGAGATGCTATCGTCCGTTGAAGCGTCATCCAACAATATAAGTTCAAAATTCGTATATGTCTGAGACAGTACGGATTCTATACGTCGTTGCAAAAAGCGGGCATAGTTATAATTAGGAATAATTACACTGACTTCTATCGAATGATTTTCCATTACAAAACACACAATTAATCTTGGCTATTATAGTATATTTACAGACAAAGATAAAGATATTATCTTTAGAAAAAATTCTAGCTCTCTATTATTTAGCAAAAAAGCACATAGCACTTGTTACAACCAAATAAAATACCTACATTTGTAGGATTTTAAGATAACCCCCTTAACTCTTTAACTAACATAGTAATTAATTTATGAATAAACAGACGGTGAGCAACATAACGACATCGCTAATTATATCAACATATAATAGAAGCGACGCATTAGAATTATGCGTTAAAAGCGTGCTACGTCAATCTCTTCTTCCCAATGAAATCATCATTGCCGATGATGGCTCTAAAGAGGATACAATAGAACTAATTCATCAATTGGCTGCTACTTCCGTAGTCCCTATTATACATGTCTGGCATGAAGATTTGGGATTCAGGTTAGCATCTATTCGCAATAAAGCAATAGCGAAAGCATCCAAAAAATATATTATACAAATAGACGGAGACATTATCTTACACAGAGACTTTGTGAAAGACCACGTCCGCTTTGCCAGAAAAGGTAGTTTTGTAACCGGTAGTCGAGTACTTATCCGAGAAGCTTTGACTAAAAAAATGTTAGCAGAAAGGAATGACATTATTTCCATTAATGATAAAGGAACGAAAAACACAATCAACGGAATACATTTACCTTGGCTAAGTTCTCTATTGCAACGCTATAGACAACGGGATATATCCTATTCCAGAGGCTGTAATATGGCTTTTTGGAAAGAAGATTTGCTAAAAATAAACGGATATAACGAAGAGATTACCGGTTGGGGAAGTGAAGATCATGAACTGGTATGCCGACTTATCAATAGTGGAGTACGTAAACGTACTATCAAGTTCGCGGGTATCGTGTTTCACCTTCACCATGAACTACATGATACGGACAATCTCAACAATAACCGTAATATCATGAATGAAACGAAAGCCAAGAAATCAACTTGGTGTGACAAAGGAATCATACAAAACTAAATATGAAAAAGGATTTGAATTTTCTGGATCGAAATGAATTTAATTACGAGCCATCTAAAGAAGTAGTCGAAGCATTAAGGAATTTCGATATAAATAAGTTGTGTTTTTATACCCGAATCTATGATGAGGGGAAAAAGAGTATACTTTCAGTTTTCTTATCTGAACTATACGATATCGATGAAACGCAAGTTTTGCTAGGATACGGCGGTGAAGATATATTAAAACAGGCGGTCCATTATTTCCTCACGGAAGAGGATGGCAATAAAACCATGCTCATTCCTAAATTTTCCTGGTGGTACTACAAGTCTATCGCTGATGAAGTGAACGGACGCACACTACAATATCCACTTTATGAAGAAGGAAATACTTTCAAGTACGATTTTACAGCATTGAGAGAGATGATACAAAAAGAGAATCCGAAGATATTACTCCTTGCCTCTCCTAACAACCCTACCGGTAACGGACTTACTCCCGACGAACTGGATGAATTGTTGTCATATGTTCCATCTACAACAACGGTCTTGATTGACGAAGCATACGCCTCGTTCGTTTCAACCGACACTTCATATATAAAGACTTTGATTGATAAATATCCGAATATGATAACTTCAAGAACTTTGTCGAAGTTCTATGGATTGCCGGGATTACGGATGGGATTCGGATTTATGAGCAAGGAATTGAGCCGATTCAGCAAATACAGTAACAAATATCTGGGATATAACCGAATATCTGAAGACATCGCTATCGCAGCATTAAAATCTGACGCCCACTACCGGGACATCGCCAAATTAATGAATGAAGACCGCATCAGATATGAGAATGAAATAGGTGCGCTCCCAGGATTCAAGGTGTATAAGTCTGTCGCCAATTTCATTCTGATCAAATATCCGATAGAACTGAAAGGGGCTCTACAAGAAGCGTTTAACGAACAGAGTTATAAAGTGAAATTCATGAATGAACCGGATATTAATACTCACTTAAGAATCACATTCGGTCGCCCGGAGCAAAACCGGATAGTTATTGATACGATTAAAAAAATCGCCTCTAGATGAAAGCAGTTATACTAGCCGCAGGAATAGCTTCACGTCTACGTCCGCTGACCAATACCACTCCCAAATGTCTTCTAAAAATAGGAGAACGGTGTTTGTTGGAACGGGCCTTTAACGCATTGATTCAGAATGGGTTTAATGAGTTCGTAATCGTCACAGGATATAGACAACAACAAATTGTAGACTTTCTGGAGGCGTATTATCCGCAACAAAAAATAACCTTTATCTATAATGAACAATATGAATCAACCAATAATATTTATTCGCTATGGCTCACCCGTCCTTATGTGGATAAAAAAAATGTACTTCTGCTAGACAGTGACATTATTTTTGACCCACAGATTGTGGCCAATCTGCTTGAATCGGACAAAGAGGACATATTAGCCCTCAACCGTCACGACTTGGGCATGGAAGAAATCAAAGTCATTGTAGATAATAAACAGAAAGTGAGAGAGATAAGCAAGGTATGTTCCATTACGGAGGCAATTGGCGAATCTATCGGCATAGAAAAAATGTCAGCATCATATACCGAAGCTTTATTCTGCGAACTTGAAATTATGATTGAGAAAGAGGGACTTAATAATATCTTTTACGAACGTGCCTTTGAGAGGTTGATTCCGCAAGGATACAGTTTTTATGTGCTCGACACCACCCAGTTTTTCTCGGCGGAACTGGACACGGTAGAAGATTTTGAGCAAGCGAAGAAATTAATTCCCGCCGAACTTTACTAACTTAAAAACGAAATACATTCATGGCCACTTATGACATACGTCCTTTACAACTCCGCATCCTAAAGATATTATTTACTATTGACAAGGTATGCAAAGAACATCATCTGCGCTACTATATTATGGCAGGTACGATGCTGGGAGCTGTCCGCCACAAAGGTTTCATCCCCTGGGATGATGACTTGGACATCGGAATGCCTCGTAAGGATTATGATCTGCTAATGGCTAATGCCCGTGAATGGTTGCCTGAATCTTATGAAGCTATTTGTGCAGAAAACGATAAGGAATATCCTTTGCCATTTGCGAAGATTCAGGATGCTGACACTACATTGATAGAGCGTATGCACCTTAAATATTTGGGAGGTATCTATCTAGATGTTTTCCCACTGGACGGAGTACCGGAAGATCATTTCAAACAACGGATACATTTTGCGAAGTATGAGTTTTACAAACGTGTATTGTATCTCATCCACCGTGACCCTTACAAGCATGGTAAAGGTCCGAGTTCGTGGGTGCCCCTATTGTGCAGAAAGTTGTTTACCCCAACCGATGTACAGAAAGCCATCAAAATGGTGATGATCCGATATGACTTTGACCAAAGTACTCTTGTCTGCGATTATGACGATGGCATGAAAGGCATCATGCCTAAAGAGATTCTAGGAGCTCCTACTCCTATCTCCTTTGAGGGAGAAGAAGTGTGGGGAGTGCAAGAATATGACACTTATCTGACACAAAAATATGGGGACTACATGACTATTCCTAAACAAAGTGGACAGAGACAACATAACTTCCATTATCTGGACCTGAATAAACCTTATCGTGAATTTCAAGTCTAAATAGACGAATAACATAATAAAGATAAGTAACAAGATGAGAATCGGTTTTGACGGAAAACGGGCAGTGCAGAATTATACCGGACTGGGTAATTACAGCCGTTATATTACGGAAATCTTATGCCGTTTCTATCCGGAAAATAGTTATCTCCTATATGCTCCGAAGAAGCGGGATAATAAGAGATTGGAAAAACTGACTGAACAATTCCGCCAACTAAGCATCATCTACCCCAAAAATGCTTTCTGGAAGAAATTGAGTTCTATTTGGCGTATCGGAGGAATCACGAAGCAATTGGAAAAGGAGGAAATCGATTTATTTCACGGTCTCAGCAACGAACTTCCTCTAAATATCCATAAAAGCCGGGTAAAAAGTATTGTTACCATACACGACCTGATTTTTCTGAGATTTCCCCAATATTATCACCTCATCGACAGAAAGATATATACCTATAAGTTTCGCAAAGCTTGCGAGAACTCTGATCGGATTATCGCTATCAGCGAATGTACAAAAAAGGATATTATAGACTATTTCCAAATACCTGCTTCTAAAATAGAAGTCGTATATCAAGGATGTGACCCCATATTTGAACAAACTGCCAGTGAGGAAACAAAAAAAGAGGTACGCCGCAAGTATCAATTACCGGAACACTTCATACTGAATGTCGGTAGTATTGAAGAGCGTAAGAATGCTTTATTAGCAGTACAATCATTACCACAATTAGCTCAGAATATCCATCTTGTAATAATAGGCAGACGTACTCCATACACAGGTAAAATAGAGCAGTTTGTGAATGAACATCATTTAACGGAAAGAGTACATATATTCAGTAATGTGCCGTTCAAAGACTTACCTGTTTTCTACCAATGTGCCGAAATATTCACCTACCCTTCTTACTTCGAAGGCTTCGGCATACCGATTATCGAAGCGTTACATTCGGGTATCCCAGTAGTGGCCGCTGCAGGATCATGTCTGGAAGAGGCGGGAGGACCGGATTCTCTTTATGTAAACCCGGAAAGTGTAAAAGAAATCGGAGATGCATTTAATAAAATATTAAATGACAACAATCTGAAGCAGAAGATGGTGGAGAACGGCAAGCAATTTGTGAAACGATTCTCCGACTGCGAACAAGCGAAATTAATTATGAACATATACGAAAAAACGTGTAAGCTATGACAAATAAACCTTCCGTTATTACTGAAAAAGTTCTTGTTTTACACGTAAAACAAGGTTACGAGGAAAGGGCCAAACATATTGAAAAGATGTTGGCGGAACTGAATATTCCATTCGAATATATCTTGGATGGAGACATCAGCGACATAACACCGGAAGTCTTGGTGAAATATTTTAGAAATGAGGGTAAAGAAAATATGTACGGTTACACAGCCAAAACTTCATGTTGTTACAAACATTTCCTCGCATACGAATATATCCTGAAGAATAACTTGAAGGGCGCTCTGATATTAGAAGACGATTGTATTTTGGATAAGAATTTCACAAAAATATTCAATCGATGCATGAAAGAATTCGAAAATATGCCAATCAATAACATTTTCATTTCCTTCGAAAACAGTAGACTGCGATTCGTTCCCCGGAGTCAGAGAGTCAAAGGAAAATATCTATATAAAGGCGACAAAGACAGAATGACCGGAGCATACTATATCACCCGCGGAGCAGCAGAACAAGTAATGAATTATATAGCGAAGAACAAATGTGAAAGACCGATAGACCTGTTACATTCATTATTGCTAAAGGAAGATAATTTCCCCTATTATTGGTGCCAACCTACCATAGCTGCTCAAGGGAGTTTCACTGGAAAGTTTAATTCCTCTATATCTTCCAAAAAGGATTTTTGTATATGGGCATCCTGGAAATTCAAGCTAGCATACAAAAAGTTGCTTTATTTCTTAAGATAGAACCTCAGTGGTATATTCGGAAGAAAAAACATGACGATAGTCATATTGAGAGAAGTAAGTGTCATACATTTGCTTCTCTTTTTTATATAACCAACGAGAGAAAGGAGATGATTTTGCTAATAGTTTGCGCAACCTGCGAAAGGTTTTAAAACATAGGATGATACTCGGTATATGCTGTCCGTGAATTTTCTTTGCTGTACGACGAAAAATAAAGTCGGCAAAAAATTTGTCACTATACCATGTAGCACGTTCTTGCATTTTCTTAATATCCCAACCACGTATGGAAGCGTACTCGCCCACAATATAATTCAGTACTTCACGAGAGTTACATAAGCGACGAAGGTTCTCGGCAACAGTTTCACAATCCACATCCGCCACTAGAGACATTCTGTTCACATCCACCAATGAAAAAGAATATCCATTTTCAGTCGAATGAATCAATATATTTCCGGGAGAATAATCTAAATGAAGTATCCCTGTACGGTGTAAATCGACTGTATAACGAGCAAAAGCCCTCAATTTCTCTTCGTTGCCAGCCACAGTGCCACTCATCAAGCCACGCACCGTTTCACCATTATCATAACAGCAAATATAATAACTATTAGTCAAAAGTTTGAAACGAAATTGTTCTATCACAGCGACAGGTTCAGGACTACAAAATCCGTGATTAATAATTTCAGTAGAATAAATATAAGAACGGGTCGCCTTTGATTTACGAAAGAAAGAGTAAACAACACGATTAACGATATGTGGCTGCTTAAAACTCTTAACAACCACATCAACATCACCGATAAGCGTTCTTTTCAAGACATTACGAGCCTCATAGATCATCTCACCCTTCTTCTCGAAAAGTTCGGGAATACGTCTGATTTGTTCATGAAGGCATTCGTATTTTGGATTAATAGTTGTTCTCATACTTCTCTTTTAACTCAAACATTGTCTTTTTCAATCTTCTTATCAGGACATCACTTTTTGCCTGTTATCTCAAAATATTTATTTAACACCAACAAAGATATTAAATCTTCCCGACTTTTATCCCTAAATTGCGCAACATATTCATTAGCATGCTTTATTATTTGTTGTGCTTCATCAATATGCTCAATATAATAATACAAACGAGATTCTAAATCGGAGAAATCCGGTTTTATTTCAATATAATGATAATTCGGGATTAACGTTCCTTCCATAAACCATGTCTCACAGGTAGGTCGCGGCATGACAGCAACTGAGTTAGAAGACATAATCCACTTCAAATTACTAGCCACATCATTACCTTCGATTGCTAAAATAAATTTATAATCCAAATGCTCCTTAATTGTTTTTTTCTCAGTCTGCCATTCCTGAGGATCTGTTGTATTTTTACTCACATCACCCAAATCGCACATCGGATGATGGAAATACATCTCCATAAAAACTCTACGAGAATTTTTTCCTTTCACTTTTCCCCGAAAAATGAGTTTATCTTTCTTAGCGATGAAAGGTTTTTTGTCCTTCACGTACATAAAATGACGAACCTTATCCAGTTTCATCACAATAGAGTTCTCATTATTCTCCGCCAATGGACGACTTTTTACGATGGAAGGGTACTCAGGAATGTGAGTCACATCACCTGGACAAAATCCCCATTGAAAGCTATCAGGAAACCAACGGGTATATTGATAAGTGTCAAAGAAATACACTTTCTGACCACCCATTTTATGTTCTGCAAGACGAGGAGCTGAAGAGGGCAATTGAACGAAGCCCGATAATTTGTTATAATAGTCTACGCGTTTCTCAATATATTCTCTGTCCACTCTACGGGATAAAGAAGCAAGTTTACCATGTAAACGTGTCCGGAAAAGAAATTTCGGCATCAAAAACCTCCACACATTTACTGTATAATAAATGAGTTTGGAGTTCTTTCCACTCCGTAACTTATATAAAAACTTATTCTTCATTCCTGTTCATCATAATAATAAGCATTAATCATATTTTAATGAATAATTCCCTCAATCTTTGCAATCACTTGTGCTGGTTTTATCTCCCTCAAACAAGCATAGTCACCTCGCCAACAAGGTTTCTGTCCATATACAGAACAGGGACGGCATGGCAAATCAAGCTGTACCGTATTGACAGGTAACTGTTTCCAGCCCATAAATCCGGCATATGGATGGGTTGCTCCCCAAACAGAAATAACCGGGATATTCACCAACGAAGCTAAGTGCATATTAGCCGAATCCATTGAAAGCATTACGTCCAGATGACTCATAAGATTCAACTCCGTGCGCATATTCAGTTGCCCTATCATAGAAACAACAGAAGGATATTTGGCGGTCCAAGAATCAAAAACTTCTTGTTCACTCCTACCACCTCCAAATAAGAAAACTTTAACGTTCGGATCGGCTGCAAAATGTGCGATAACTTGTTCTTGCAACTCCACCGGATAAATTTTCCCCATATGTTTGGCAAAAGGGGCAATACCGATCCACTTTTTACTCTCTTTCGCCCTTGTAACCGACTCAATTTCCGAGAAATCTCCCTTTCCTTCTCCATAAATAGAAGAAAAGTTCAACAATACCGGAAAGCCTAATGTTTCTAACACATCGGCATAACGAAGGAAAGAACTCTTTTGATTTTCTAAAACTTTATGACGACGACGAACCAGCTTTTTCTTCCCCACTCTTCCTTTGCAAATAGAAGCAACAGGAATATTAGCTAGTCGGAATCTCAAACACAAATATTTAGAACGTAATACATGATGAAAATCCGCTATATAATCAAAATGCAATGCTTTCAGTTGGGAATATAGAGAGTTAAGTCCCAATAGTCCCTTATGTTTACCAGTCAGATCGGCACCGACAAAACTGACATTCGACGGTAATCCTTCAAAAAGAGGCTGCCATACTGTACGGCTCAACACGGTTATTTCGTGCTGAGGGTATTGCGTGGCTAGTGAATGAATTACTGGAATGGTCATTGCAACATCACCGAGAGCAGAAAAACGGATAATCAGAATTCGCGCCATTTGTTATTTCTTAGCATAAAGCACCGGGTTCAATGTCGGGTCATTATACATCTTCATCTGTTTGTATACTTTCATATATTTTCTTCCAACTTCAATATCTCCCAGTAACTGGTCGATAGCGGAAGAAAGATCTTTTTTTTGCTCCAAAAGAATATTCAATTTAATTTGGCACTGAGAACGATGTTCTTCAGCCGTATCCGTACGCTCCACTTCCTGCTGCATGTGGTAAATTTTCAATGCAAGAATAGAAAGACGATCAATTGCCCATGCAGGACTTTCCGTATTAATTACAGCATCTGACAATGGCTTTACCTCCTTATATTTATCCAAAAAATAGCTATCGATCAGCTCCACCAAATCCGTACGATCCTGATTAGATTTATCAATTCTCCGTTTCAACGCCACGGCTGCCACCGGATCAATCTGAGGATCACGGATAATATCTTCAAAGTGCCATTGCACCGCATCAATCCAGTTTTTCAAATACAAATAATATTCGATTGATTTTAACTCGTAAGGATTGTTCATCGGAGCATCCACACAATCCGTCACATGATAATCGTTAGTCGATTTCCAAAAAATATCATTGCAAAGGTTACTAAATGTCATAATCTTAAGAGATTAATAGGTATATAATAGGACAAAGCTATACAATATTTTTTAGACAAGCAACCGTTTCTTACTTTTTTATTTCCTATCTTTGCTTGACTAAAAGCGGGATTGTATATGAAAATTATTATAGACAACAAGATTCCTTACATAAAAGAAGCTGTTGAAAGAATAGCAGATGAAGTCGTTTATACAGCAGGTAAAGACTTCACTCCAGAGCTGGTAAGAGATGCTGATGCTCTCATTATTCGTACTCGCACGCATTGCGATCGGGAGTTACTGGAAGGTAGCAAAGTTAAATTTATCGCAACGGCAACCATTGGCTTTGATCATATCGACACAACCTATTGCAAACAGGCCGGAATTGAATGGACAAATGCACCGGGATGCAATTCCTCTTCAGTAGCACAATACATACAATCAGTTCTTCTTATCACACAATCTTGCCTACAAAAAAAGTTAAGTGATCTGACCATTGGAGTTATCGGAGTAGGTAATGTAGGACGTAAAGTTGCAAAAATGGCAGAAGATTTTGGCATGCGTGTCTTGCTTAACGACCTACCACGAGAAGAAAAAGAAGGAAATACATCTTTTACTTCCTTATTAAAAATAGCACAAGAATGTGATATTATTACTTTTCACGTACCTTTATATAAAGAAGGTAATTACAAAACATTTCATCTGGCTAATGAAATGTTCTTTCGTTCGCTTAAACGGAAACCTTTCATCATCAATACATCTCGGGGCGAAGTAATTGAGACCAATGCTTTGTTGAAGGCATTGAAAGAGCACTTTATTTCGAATGCTGCCATTGACGTATGGGAACAGGAACCGGAGATTAACAGAGAGTTATTAGAAAAAGTAATAATTGGCACCCCGCATATTGCAGGTTATTCGGCAGATGGAAAAGCGAATGCGACTCGTATGTCTTTGGATTCAATATGTAAATTCTTCCATCTCAAAGCTGATTATGAGATCAGTGCACCAACACCAACCACTACAAATATATACGCAAAAAGCCATGAAGAAGCTTTGCTTCAAATATACAATCCGATTGAAGACAGCAACCGATTGAAAAAGCAACCAGAGTTATTTGAAGTTTTACGGGGAGATTATCCTTTAAGAAGAGAAGAAAAAGCTTATAGCATTCACCTTACTCCCAAAATCTAATGTAAGCCTGATATAAGAAACACCCTCTGAAGGTCTAACTCATATAACAGAGAATAGTACTATGTCCTACTCTCAAACCACTCTTTGCATAGACGAAAGACTTGTCAAATGCTCAAGATTCCGACAACAGTTTTTCTATTGCAAGAGGAAAACACTCATACTCCAAAGCGTGCACTTTCTTTGCCACACTCGCGGGAGAATCTTCCGGGAGCACCGGACAAGTAGCCTGAAAAATGATATTTCCCTCGTCGTAATGTTCATTAATATAATGTATGGTAATTCCGGTTTCTTTCTCACCGGCAGCTATCACCGCTTCGTGAATACGATCACCATACATTCCTTTTCCTCCAAACTTAGGTAGAAGAGCCGGGTGAATATTTATTATCTTATTGGGATAAGCATGCAAAAGCAAATCTGGTACTCGAATCAGAAAACCTGCCAGCACTACAAAATCAATATTATATTCCTGCAATACAGCCAGAATTTCGTCTCCGGCTATCCAGTCTTCTTTTGGAAACACATTACAAGGCACACCCAAACGATGTGCACGCTCCAAAACATAAGCATCACTCTTATTGGAAAGTACAAGTGATACCTGAATAAAGTCATTTTTTTGAAAATGCCGGATTATATTCTCGGCATTTGTGCCGGAACCGGAAGCGAAAATAGCGATACTTTTCCTCATTACTCATGAATTCTATGCACAAAACAGTGAAAATTGTGCAAAACCTTGCATTTAATTAGTCAAATATTTGCGCAAAACGATAAATATTCATTCCTTTGCACCGCAAATTTAAAGAAATAAAACTAATTATTAATTAAAAACTTAAAGTTATGTCTGAAATTGCATCAAGAGTAAAAGGGATTATCGTTGATAAATTAGGCGTAGAAGAGTCCGAGGTTACTAACGAAGCAAGCTTTACTAACGACCTGGGAGCAGATTCTCTTGACACTGTAGAACTTATCATGGAATTCGAAAAAGAATTCGGTATCTCTATTCCAGATGACCAAGCTGAAAAAATTGGTACTGTAGGTGATGCTGTATCTTATATCGAAGAACACGCTAAGTAATCATTCTATTCACCAATATGGAATTAAAAAGAGTGGTAGTAACAGGCCTCGGCGCCATTACTCCCGTTGGCAATAGTGTACCCGAATTTTGGGAAAACTTAGTGAACGGGGTTAGTGGAGCAGAGCCTATTACTCATTTTGATGCGTCGCTGTTCAAGACTCAATTCGCATGTGAAGTGAAAAACTTCGACGTGACGAAATATATCGACCGAAAAGAAGCAAGAAAGATGGACTTGTATACACACTATGCCATCGCTGTAGCTAAAGAAGCGGTAGATGACGCCGGTCTTGACACTGAAAAAGAAGACCTAAACAGAATCGGCGTTATTTTCGGTGCCGGTATCGGTGGTATACATACATTTGAAGAAGAAGTAGGTAACTACTATACCCGTAAGGAAATGGGTCCGAAATTTAATCCGTTCTTCATCCCAAAGATGATTTCGGATATTGCAGCCGGACAAATTTCTATTATGTATGGCTTCCACGGTCCTAATTATGCGACTTGTTCAGCATGTGCTACTTCTACCAATGCTATTGCAGATGCTTTCAACCTGATTCGTCTGGGCAAAGCAAACATTATAGTATCCGGTGGTTCTGAGGCAGCTATCTTCCCTGCGGGTGTAGGTGGCTTCAATGCTATGCACGCTCTATCAACCCGTAATGACGATCCAACGAGAGCTTCGCGCCCGTTCAGTGCAAGCCGTGATGGCTTTGTTATGGGCGAAGGTGGTGGTTGCTTGATTCTGGAAGAACTGGAACACGCTAAAGCTCGCGGTGCTAAAATCTATGCGGAAGTTGCCGGTGTAGGAATGTCTGCTGATGCTCATCACCTGACTGCTTCCCACCCGGAAGGTCTTGGAGCTAAACTAGTGATGATAAATGCACTGGAAGATGCAGAAATAGATCCGAAAGAAGTAGATTACATTAATGTACACGGAACCTCTACTCCGGTAGGTGATATTTCCGAAGCAAAAGCGATTAAAGAAGTATTCGGTGACCATGCTTATGAGCTGAATATCAGTTCGACTAAATCTATGACAGGTCACTTGCTGGGTGCTGCTGGTGCAGTAGAATCTATTGCAAGTATTCTTGCCATCAAGAACGGTATTGTTCCTCCGACTATCAACCACGAAGAAGGTGACAACGACGAAAACATCGATTATGACCTTAATTTCACGTTCAATAAAGCTCAGAAACGCGAAGTTAATGTTGCTTTATCCAATACATTTGGATTCGGCGGTCATAATGCATGTGTTATCTTCAAGAAATACGCTGAGTAAAATCGTGTTACGTAACAAAATAGATAAGATAAGGCTCTTGTTCCATAGGGACAAAGAGTCTTATCTTTGTTTTTATCGGATACTCGGATTCTATCCACGTAATATTAATATCTACGAACAAGCACTTTTGCACAAATCAACTTCTCTCCGTTCGGATAAAGGACGACCTTTGAACAATGAACGATTGGAGTTTCTGGGCGATGCCATTCTCGATGCCATCGTAGGAGATATTGTTTATAAGCGCTTTGATGGGAAACGAGAAGGCTTTCTGACAAACACACGTTCTAAAATCGTACAGCGGGAGACTTTAAATAAACTTGCCGTAGAAATCGGCTTGGATAAACTTATCAAGTATTCCACACGTTCGTCCTCTCACAATAGTTATATGTATGGCAACGCCTTCGAAGCATTTATCGGTGCCATTTATCTGGATCAGGGATATGAACGCTGCAAACAGTTTATGGAGCAACAGATTATAAACCGATATATCGATTTGGACATAATATCACGCAAAGAAGTAAACTTCAAATCGAAGCTCATTGAATGGAGTCAGAAAAACAAAATGGAGGTTTCTTTCGAATTGATAGAACAATTTCTCGACCGCGACAGCAACCCTGTTTTCCAAACTGAGATACATATTGAAGGACTTCCGGCGGGCACAGGTAGCGGGTATTCAAAAAAAGAGTCTCAGCAGAATGCCGCTCAAATGGCCATCAAGAAAGTAAAAGAGTCCGCATTTATAGAGGCCGTCAATGAGGCTAAAACCTTCCGTACTTCACCTCAGACAGAAGTGATAACAGAGCAAGAAACAGCTGAGCTAAAAAATGAATTGCCACAAGACGAAATATCATTCAATCCCAGTGAAGTTATAGCAGATCCTAACCAAAACAAATCCCCATACGACGACCTTGAATCACCAGATCGTGATCTTCAGTAACTAATTTCAGTTTACCCGCGACTTCTTCAAGAGGAATAGACGAAATATCATTTCCCTGTAAAGACACCATACGTCCGAATTGGCCATTTGCAATAAGTTCTGTAGCATGACCACCCATCCGCGTAGAAAGATTACGATCGAAAGGAGTAGGCGAACCGCCCCGTTGAATATACCCTAGTACAGTTTCACGAGTTTCAATAGCAGTTTCATATTCTATTTCCTGAGCAATATATTCAGCTGCACGCTTACCTCCGTCGGTCTGAATGCCTTCGGCCACAACCACAATAGAGTAAGGCTTTCCCTTTTTCAGTCTCTCCAGAATCGTATTTCCGATAGCCTTTATATTATATGGAATCTCAGGCACAAGAATCACATCACCCCCACCTGCCATACCTGAATACAAAGCAATCCATCCTGCTTTATGCCCCATCACCTCAATTACCATCACTCTTTTATGAGAACTTGCAGTAGAATGCAGCCGGTCGATTGCATCCGTAGCAATACTTACTGCAGAGTCGAACCCGAAGGAAATATCCGTTCCCCAAATATCATTGTCAATCGTTTTGGGCACAGATACAATATTTACTCCCATAGCGGCAAACTTAGCCGCTGTTTTCTGAGTTCCATTTCCTCCGATACAAACCACACAATCCAATCCCATCTCTTGGATATTATGTAGAATAAGACTCGGTTTATCAACATCCGAAACGACTCCTCCTTTCTTAAAAGGCTTTTCGCGGGAAGTACCCAACATTGTCCCACCGAGATTGAGCAATCCTGATAACGATTTATCTGTAAAAGACTCCACATCTTTTGTTAATAAGCCCTGAAAGCCGCTATGAATACCTATCACTTCCATTCCATAATAATTAATAGCTGTTTTGCAAACACCACGAATTGTGGCATTTATACCTGGACAGTCTCCTCCAGAAGTAAGGATTCCAATTCTCATTGTCGTTTTTTTTAGTCAGAAACTCGGGGATTATATGAAACTCGTTAATTTTAACGATTATTTCCGACGTAAAGATAGAAAAAAAAGATAAATAAGGTTACTTTTGCACGACTAAACATATATGTTAAAACAGAAATGAATATTACAAAAATCATAAGTAAGACTTTCGATTCCCGTTTAAAACAAATAGATCTTTACGCTACTCAAGCTAGCGATATACAGCACCGGGTGCTGAACCGTCTGACCACCCAAGCTGCTCAAACAGAATGGGGCAGAGAATATGATTATTCCTCTATCCGCAGTTATGAAGATTTCAGAAAACGTGTCCCAATACAGACATACGAAGAGATTAAACCGTATGTAGAACGTTTACGTGCGGGAGAACAAAATTTGCTTTGGTCATCAGAAATCCGTTGGTTTGCCAAATCATCTGGAACAACCAATGATAAAAGTAAATATCTTCCCGTCAGCAAAGAGGCATTAGAGGATATTCACTACAGAGGCGGCAAAGATGCTGCCGCACTTTATTTCCGTATTAACCCAGATAGTCATTTCTTCTCTGGAAAAGGATTGATTTTGGGTGGCAGTCACAGCCCAAATTTGAATTCCAATCATAGTTTAGTAGGCGATCTGTCGGCTATTCTTATTCAAAATGTCAATCCACTGATTAATTTTATCCGTGTCCCAAGCAAAAAGATTGCGTTGATGAGTGAATGGGAGACAAAAATTGAAGCAATAGCCAATAGCACCATCCCTATGAATGTAACCAATTTATCAGGTGTACCTTCATGGATGCTAGTACTCATTAAACGTATTCTCGAAAAGACAGGAAAAAAGACATTGGAAGAAGTATGGCCCAACCTTGAGGTATTTTTCCATGGTGGAGTTGCCTTTACTCCTTACCGTGAACAATATAAGCAGGTAATTCATTCTCCCAAAATGCATTATGTAGAGACTTATAATGCTTCCGAAGGGTATTTCGGTACACAAAACGATCTTTCTGATCCGGCTATGCTATTGATGATCGATTACGGAATCTTCTATGAGTTTATTCCACTGGAAGAGGTTGGTAAGGAAAACCCACGTGTATACTGTCTGGAAGAAGTAGAACTCAACAAAAATTATGCTCTGGTTATTTCTACCTCCTGTGGTTTATGGCGATATATGATCGGCGACACAGTGAAGTTCACCAGCAAAAATCCATATAAGTTTGTCATCACGGGACGAACTAAGCATTTTATCAATGCTTTTGGTGAAGAATTGATCGTTGATAACGCTGAAAAGGGATTAGCGAAAGCTTGTGCAGCTACGGGAGCTCAAGTAAGCGAATATACAGCAGCACCGGTTTTTATGGACGAGCACGCCAAATGCCGCCATCAATGGTTGATTGAATTTGCCAAGATGCCGGATTCGGTCGAAAAATTTGCAGCTATACTAGATGCTACACTGAAAGAATTGAACTCTGACTATGAAGCAAAACGTTGGAAAGATATTGCTTTACAGCCTTTGGAAGTAATTATTGCCCGACCGGAATTGTTTCATGATTGGCTGGCACAGAAAGGAAAATTGGGCGGACAACATAAAGTGCCCAGATTAAGTAACACACGAGAATATATTGAGCAAATGTTACTTCTCAACAACAAATAGTAATTAAGATATATCGAAAAAGCTATTATGCTATAAAGACAAATCACTAATAATATTCACAGTTAAAGTAAGTTCCAATAGATGGTATTTTTAGTTTCAGGCTTTGAAATTAAAAGTTTCGTCTATTGGAACTACTTTTTTCATGGTCTTGTAACAATGTGTTTCACACTATGAAACACATTGTTACAAGACCATGAAAAAAAGTATGTTCAAGCGTTGAAACGCTTTGAAATAAGGATTAATCACTAACAAAGTAAATCAAAACTATATTTTATATCGGCAAGATGATCAAATTACACAATATTCGACTAAAAAGGACAGGCCATTTTCAGTCAAACATAGAGTATTAATAACTGTTCCGTAAAGTATTAATAGTTATCATGTAGGGTATTAATAGTTATCATGTAGAGTATTAATAGCTATCAAATAGAAATTTAATAGTTGATAATCAGAATATTAAAGCTAAGAACACTGTCAGAAATGACAGTGAGGGCAAATGGTTGCTCCCACTCCGCCACCATAGTTGCTCTAATGATTGAAACTACTATGAATAAAGGGATTGAAGCAGTAAATGAGAGTGTGAGAGCAAATAGTGATGCAAAATCATTTTAGCTGTCAGCGAGAGGATACAATTATCCCTCCTCCTAATAACAATCCATCATCATAAAATGCGGCAGCTTGTCCGGGCACGACAGCAGCCAGTGGCTCGTGGAGATGTATATGCAATAAATTATCAGAAGTTATAGAAACCGTACAACGGTTTTCTTGTTTACGATATCGTATTTTCACAATAACATCAGGGTTATTCAACAAACGTTCTTCATTTACAATATTCCAATCCTTCAAAAACATCTCGTTTTTTTCCAAAGCCTGAAGAGAAGAAAGAACGACTTCATTGGTTTCAGGGAAAATTTCTTTCACAAAGACAGGACAATTTAAATGAACTCCCAATCCCCTTCGTTGTCCAATAGTATAAAAAGGATAACCTTCGTGCCATCCGATAAAATTTCCTTTTTCATCGACAAATCTACCACGTTTCAATCTTCCAGACCAAGAAAGATCATTTCTATCCTGACCCCAATCATTCGTTACCCGCGATTGACTATCATCTCTTATTAACCATTCTTTTAAGAAGCTCCTGTAGTCCATCGGGCAAAAACAAACGCCTAGACTATCTTTTTTCACGGCTACTTTTCGAAATCCATGTTCAGCAGCAAAAGCCCTTGCTTCAACCTTAGTTATATCTCCCATAGGCAGCAACATTCTTTGAAGGATATCTTGTTTCAATCCCCATAAAAAGAAAGTTTGATCTTTGTCCGAATCGGCGGCATAAGTTATATAATAGGTGTTTTCCTTCTTGATCTTACGTACATAATGTCCGGTAGCAATATAAAAAATCCCCATTTCATCGGCAATTCCAGCAAGTAATGGCCACTTTAACTGATTATTACATAATGTACAAGGAACAGGCGTATGTCCTGACATATATTCCTGCACAAAATATTCAATAATTTGTATGCGGAATACCTCCCTCGCGTCATAAGTAATATGTTGTATTCCCAAACATTCCGCTAAATTACGGGCATCCTCCAGATATTCGGTAGAATCATTTAATTCATAAAAACGAAAGGTCACACCAGTCACCTCATATCCGGCCTCCAGCAGTCGTATTGCAGCGACAGAGCTATCTGTTCCACCACTCATACCCAACAACACACGTTTGTTTTCCTCCATCATGCTGCAAAATTAAGTATTTTCGCGTATCTTTGTTCATTCAAGCCTAAAGAGAATGAAAGAGAAAACGACTATCGGACAAGTTATCATCGTCTTTACTGAGCATCCCGTACTCGGTGCGCTACTAATCCCATACATTGCTGAGAAACGAGACGATGCAACAGTACATTTGATAGAACAAGCTTTTCATGCCTCTAATGAAGCTATGGCATCTATGTATGATGCCGAACGCCAAGCTATTGAGATCGCCTCCCATTATACAGAAAAGTACCTAATGGGTGTTTACTCACGAGAGAAAACGGTATCTCATTTCCTTCGTAAGTTATCCGAAGATCCAGATCGATTGAAAAACAATATCCGCCCATTCATCGAGAAAAAGCTTCTTGAAATGCTGGAAGTGATTAGAAAAAACAATCTTCCTTTTTATCAAAAGCCGGCCGGAAGTAAAATATTATATGCTCACCACGCCTATCATATTCATCCGGACGATGTAGAAATTCGTTTCACATTTCATATGGACGAGAAGATTTTTAGATATCAACTACAGTGTTTTTACAAAGGGCAGCCATTTTCTTTAAGTGAACAAAAGCCTGTTATTGTACTGACTTCTTCCCCCTCGACTTTATTGTTAGGTATGGAACTATACTTTTTTCCTCACATTGAAAGCACACGAATTTTGCCTTTTACAAAAAAGAGATCAATTAGTGTAGATATTTCCCAGGTAGAGAAGTATATTGACAATATCGTGATACCGATTGCACGTTATCATGATATTACCACACACGGTCTGGATATTATTGAAGAGAAATATCATTGCCAGGCAGCACTTATCCTCGAAGATACAGTCTATGACGAACAATTGCTAAAACTTAACTTTCATTATGGTGATCAATCGTTTGCACCGGATTTTAACAATGAAATAAAAAAGATCGTTTATCGGAAAAAATCCGGTGAAATCGTGTTTTTCCAACGCCATACTGCTTCTGAAAAGAGAGCACTCCAATTGCTGACCAGGTCCGGTTTACAACAAATCAGCGATGTACACTTCAAGTTGTCACCAAATAGTGTTGAGAAAACAATAACCGAATGGATTTATCAAAACAGAGAAATGCTGCAACACTCTTTCCTCCTCACCAGCAATAGGAAAAACACATCTTATTGCCTGAATGAACTCCGTATCGAGCAGAGTTGTGACGATGAACCGGATTGGTTTGAACTGCATATCAATGTAATCATTGGTACGATGAAAATTCCTTTTGCACGTTTCCGCAAACATATTCTTGAAGAACGAAAAGAGTTTTTATTACCCAACGGACAAATATTCCTTATACCGGACGAATGGTTTAGCAAATATGGCAACCTTATGGAAATGGGAATTCAAACGGAAAAAGGGATACGTTTGAAACACACATTCATTGGTGCTGTACAATCTGCCTTAGACGAAAATGGATTAAAGAAGTTTCCTAATAAAAGCCAGGTTATTAACATTCCCGTTCCGGACGGACTCAAAGCTCAACTACGCCCCTATCAACAGAAAGGATTCTCATGGATGCTACAGCTTTACGAACAAGGATTTGGTGGATGTCTGGCTGACGATATGGGACTTGGAAAGACACTCCAGACTTTAACCTTGCTACAACATATTTATAAGCCGCTTATTTCGGATACAAATATACCCGAAACAGTAAGCATTCCAACACTACCCGTTGAGAAGGAAGAACCAATAAGTGATTCAACAGGACAATTCTCTTTATTCGCCTTCAATACTGAAGACGAATTATTACCGGATGCTTGTGAAATCAGAAAAAAAAAGATAACCATAACAGATCCCCGTCCGAGAAAGAAAGAAACACCCCGAAAACCGGCAACACTTATTGTCGTACCTACCTCCTTGCTCCACAACTGGCACAGAGAAGCCAAACGTTTCACAACGCTTTCAATGGCAGAATACAATAGCACGACAGTTATTTCAAAAGAACATCCCGAAAGATTTTTCGGACATTTCCATCTGATATTTACTACGTATGGCATGATGCGAAACAACATAGACATACTCCGTTCCTACTGCTTCGAATACATAGTACTTGACGAAAGCCAAAATATAAAAAACAGTGATTCACTTACATTTCGCTCCACCATTCAGCTACAAGGTAAACACCGGTTAGTACTGACTGGCACTCCCATCGAAAATTCACTTAAAGATTTATGGGCACAATTCCGTTTTCTGCAACCAGACTTATTAGGTGAAGAGAATATTTTCCATAAACAGTTTATTGTGCCTATCCGTCAAGGTAATACACGTCTGGAAGGACGATTACAACAATTGATTTCTCCTTTTATATTAAGAAGAAACAAAAAAGAAGTAGCTCCGGAACTTCCGCCACTAACGGAAGAAACGATTTACTGCGAAATGACCGAAGAACAGCATAGTTGCTATGAACTAGAAAAGAACAGCCTGCGCAATATACTCCTGCGACAATCTCACCATACTGACAGACTGCACTCTTTCAGTATATTAAACGGCATCTTGCGTCTCCGCCAGCTTTCTTGTCATCCCCACCTCGTTTTCCCCGATTTCAACGGCATATCCGGGAAAATGGAACAGATTATCGAAACATTCGACACTCTACAAAGTGAAGGGCATAAAGTTCTCATATTCTCTTCCTTTGTACAACACCTGGAACTTATAGCCGAAGTTTTCCAGCAACGGAACTGGAAATATGCCTTACTGACAGGTTCCACCAATAATCGTCCATCCGAAATTGCCCATTTCACCGATCAAAAGGACGTACAAGCATTTCTCATATCCTTAAAAGCAGGTGGCGTAGGACTCAATCTTACAGAAGCCGATTATGTATTTATCATCGATCCATGGTGGAATCCGGCTGCCGAAGCACAAGCCATTGCACGTGCCCACCGCATCGGTCAGGACAAACAAGTAATTGCATACCGTTTCATCACTCAAAACAGTATCGAAGAGAAAATTCTCCACCTGCAAGCCGAGAAACGAAAATTAGCGGAAACATTTATTACAGACAGTGACGATCTACCTGTATTAACCAGCAAAGAATGGGCAGACTTACTGTAAGAATGACTGAAATTAACCATCCAATCAAAGCCTATGGAATATATCAGTCGATTCTCGTATTACACTATCTAAGTAAGAAATCATTCAACCGTTTCAAAAAAAGAGGCAACTTTCCATACACAGTCTTGCAGCAACACTTTTTTACTTTATCTTTGTACCCAAAATAACACAGCATGAGATATAAACTTATCGTACTCGACCTTGACGGCACACTCACTAACTCTAAAAAAGAAATTACTCCTCGCAACCGGGAAACATTAATACGTATGCAACAACAAGGTATCCGGCTGGTTTTAGCTTCCGGACGACCTACTTATGGTATTGTCCCTTTGGCAAATGAACTACGTATGGATGAATTCGGAGGATTTATCTTATCCTACAACGGAGGAGAAATTATTAACTGGGAAACTAAAGAAATGATATACGAGAATGTATTACCGAATGAAGTCATTCCGGTACTTTACGAATGTGCACGTACTTATCATCTCAGCATACTAACTTATGACGGCGCAGATATTGTAACCGAAAATTCCCGGGACCCTTACGTACAAAAAGAAGCTTTTCTCAATAAAATGAATATTAGGGAAACAAATGATTTTCTTACGGACATCACTTTACCAGTCGCCAAATGCCTGATTGTGGGAGATGCAGACAAGTTGATTCCACTAGAATCAGAATTGTGCATTCGCTTACAAGGCAAAATCAACGTTTTCCGTTCAGAACCCTATTTTCTCGAATTAGTTCCGCAAGGCATCGACAAAGCCTTATCTCTTGCCATCTTATTGAAACAAACCGGCATTGAGCGCCAAGAAGTAATAGCAATAGGTGACGGATATAATGACCTATCCATGATAAAGTTTGCAGGACTAGGCATCGCAATGGGCAATGCACAGGAACCCGTAAAAAAAGCAGCCAATTACATTACCTTGACCAATGAGGAAGACGGAGTAGCCGAAGCCATTGAACACTTTTTTCAATAAGAAAAAATAGTTTGTTCCAATAAAAGAAAAAGCTACTTCCGATTAATAAACCATAAAAGAACAATAAACAATCGTCTTTAGGATACGTTACATATCCAGATTTTATTCTAACTTTGCAAATCCAATTGAATAAATATCAAAATGTTATGGAACATCAATTTACCATTTACAACACGTTAGATAGAAAGAAAGAACAGTTTGTACCGCTTCACGCTCCACACGTTGGAATGTATGTCTGCGGACCGACCGTTTACGGTGATGCCCATCTCGGACACGCTCGTCCTGCTATTACATTCGATGTACTCTTCCGTTACCTGACACATATAGGATATAAAGTTCGTTATGTACGCAACATTACAGATGTAGGCCATCTGGAGCATGATGCTGACGAAGGGGAAGATAAAATCGCCAAGAAAGCGCGTCTGGAAGAATTGGAACCGATGGAAGTAGTTCAGTATTATCTGAACCGTTATCATAAAGCAATGGAAGAACTCAACGTACTCTCTCCAAGCATCGAACCGCACGCTTCGGGTCATATTATCGAGCAGATTCAGCTCGTACAGAAGATTCTGGATGCAGGTTATGCCTATGAAAGCGAAGGTTCCGTATACTTCGACGTTGCCAAATACAATAAAGACTACCATTACGGCAAATTATCCGGTCGTAACCTGGATGACGTATTGAATACTACCCGCGATCTTGACGGTCAAAGTGAAAAGCGTAATCCTGCCGACTTCGCTCTGTGGAAGAAAGCACAACCGGAACATATCATGCGCTGGCCTTCTCCCTGGAGTGATGGTTTCCCCGGATGGCACGCCGAATGTACAGCTATGGGACGTAAGTACCTGGGTGAGCATTTCGACATACATGGTGGAGGTATGGACCTGATCTTCCCACACCATGAATGCGAGATTGCACAGTCAGTAGCTTCGCAAGGTGACGATATGGTTCACTACTGGATGCATAACAATATGATCACCATCAATGGAACGAAAATGGGCAAATCACTTGGAAACTTCATTACACTGGATGAATTCTTCACAGGTACTCATAAGTTATTGGCACAAGCTTATACTCCGATGACCATTCGTTTCTTCATTCTGCAAGCTCACTACCGTAGCACAGTCGATTTCAGTAACGAGGCACTACAAGCTTCGGAAAAAGGATTATTGCGTTTGATGGAAGCTGTAGAAGGACTAAGAAAAATCACACCTGCCACGGCTACTTCAGAAGGAATCAACATAAAAGAGATTCGTGAGAAATGTTATGAGGCGATGAATGATGACCTGAACACTCCGATTGTTATTGCACAACTCTTTGAAGGAGCACGTATCATCAACAATGTTATCGCCGGCAATGCAACTATCTCTGCCGAAGATTTGAAAGAACTGAAAGATACTTTCCACTTATTCTGCTTCGATATCATGGGATTAAAAGAAGAAAAAGGTTCTTCTGATGGTCGTGAAGCCGCTTACGGCAAAGTAGTAGATATGCTGCTGGCACAACGTATGAAAGCGAAAGCTAATAAGGATTGGACTACTTCTGATGAAATCCGTAATACTTTAACCGCACTTGGTTTTGAGATAAAAGACACAAAAGACGGTTTTGAATGGAGACTGAATAAATAAGAAGCATACCACTACTAAAAACATAAAAATTCCCTTCATTTCACTTCTGATATCAGAATAGGAATGAAGGGAATCTTATTTATAACAGATACTGCGAACCAGATATAAAACAAAGAAACTACCTCTTTTAATAGGATTTGCTATTTTTTCCATAATACTTCATCATTGGTAATATACCATGTTTTATCATTATCATTGCTACCTTAATAAAAGGGATAAGTCCGTCCAAATCATGAAATAGATGGGGATGTGCGGATTCACTTGAATTCCACTCTCACGGTTTGCCATTTGCAACAAAAGGTTCTCCAAATCTCTTTTACGCATTAACACTTCAAGGAAGTAAAAATCAGTATAGCTAAGTGAGGTACCAATCTTAATTGATTAACGAATACGCATTATAGCTACCCCCTGTTCTTCATGAAAAGAAAGATTTAAAAACATTATTTTAGGAAAAAGACAAAAACAGGTCTAAAAAAGTAGATGAAATGGCGATTTTTTGATTATAACCAATCTACATTTTTTCGATATTATTTCCACTCAACACATTGATTATAAATATTTTAATAAATGCACCCATCTACACAAACCCATATACAGTAAATAAAGTAGCTATGATTCCATTATTTTTGTGATGCAATCTTTTAAAAGCGATCAAGGCTTTTGAGAAATATATAATAAGATACTTATAATCATATATCATAGAAAAATATCAAAATCATGGGAACTACACGGATTAGAGTTGGGCTTATAGGCTTTGGCAGAATGGGAGGCTTCTACTTGCAAGAAATGCAGAAAAGTGGAAGATGGGATGTAGCTTACATCTGTGACGTAGATCCAGAAGCAAGAAAACTTGCAGAAAAGCTTTCTCCTGAATCTCAGGTGGTAGCTGACGAGCTATTAGTATTTAAAGATGAAAGTGTACAAGTTGTAGCACTTTGCACGTTAGCGAATTTCCGAAAAGAACAGATAGAAAAGGCTATTCAATATGGAAAACATATCATATCTGAAAAGCCGATTGCTGATACAGTAGAAAGAGAATGGGACGTCGTTAATATGACAGAACGGTCAAATGTACTTTCTACCGTTAATTTATATCTTCATAATTCATGGTACCACCACCAGATGAAACAATTCATCGAGGAAGGTGAACTAGGCGAATTGGCTATTATCCGAATTTGCCACATGACTCCGGGTCTTGCACCGGGAGAAGGACATGAATATGAAGGTCCTTCATTCCACGACTGTGGTATGCACTATGTGGATATAGCACATTGGTATGCCGGAAGTAACTACAAAACCTGGCACGCACAAGCTATCGATATGTGGAGCTACAAAGAGCCATGGTGGGTACAGTGTCACGGAACCTTCGAGAATGGAATCGTTTTTGATATCACACAAGGATTTGTATACGGCCAGCTCTCAAAGGATCAGACACACAACTCATATGTCGATTTAATTGGAACGAAAGGTATCGTTCGAATGACACACGATTTTAAAACGGCCGTGGTCGATTTGCATGGAGTCAATAAAACACTCCGGATAGAAAAGCCATTCGGCGGAAAGAATATTGATGTGATGTGTGACTTGTTCGCCGACAGTATCGAGCAAGGTAAATTATCACCTCAACTCCCGACATTACGCGACTCTGCAATCGCATCTGAATATGCATGGAAGTTCTTACGGGATGCAAAATCACATGAGTTACCAGCTATCGGTACTCTGGACACCCTTGAACAGATTCGCGAAAGAAGACGTACAATGAAAAACGGCTATGGACTACTAAGAAACAATCGTTAATTTATATTTATAAACAACTTTAAATGTAGAAAATCATGTCAAACATTTCAAGAAGAGACTTTCTGAAGACAGGAGCTGCTGCACTTGCAGGTATAACAATTGCTCCAAGTACTATTTTGGGTAAGAGTCATGGACACGCTGCTCCATCAGACAAAATGAACCTTGTTGCCGTTGGTATCGGCGGTATGGGACACGCAAACATTAACGCAGTAAAAGGCACAGAAAATATTATCGGACTCTGTGACGTAGACTGGAAATATGCTAAGGGTGTATTTGATGAATTCCCAAAAGCTAAAAAATACTATGACTATCGTAAAATGTACGATGAAATGGGCAAATCTATCGATGGTGTTATCATCGCTACTGCTGACCATACTCACGCTATCATTACAGCTGATGCTATGACAATGGGCAAACACGTATATTGCCAGAAACCATTGACACACTCAGTTTACGAATCTCGTTTGCTTACTAATCTGGCTGCTTCTACAGGAGTAGTAACTCAGATGGGTAACCAAGGTTCATCAGGTCAAGGTACCGACCTTGTTTGCGAATGGATATGGAATGGAGAAATTGGTGATATTACTAAAGTAGAATGTGCTACTGACCGTCCTATATGGCCTCAAGGATTGAATGCTCCGGAAAAAGAAGATAAGATTCCTAGCACATTGAATTGGGATTTGTTTACCGGTCCTGCAAAACTGAATCCGTACAACTCTATTTATCATCCTTGGAACTGGCGCGGATGGTGGGATTATGGAACAGGCGCATTGGGCGATATGGCTTGTCACATTTTACACCAACCATTCAAAGCTTTGAAACTGAAATACCCAACATTAGTTGAAGGTTCATCTACGCTATTATTGAATGCATGTGCTCCGCAAGCGCAACATGTTAAAATGATTTTCCCTGCACGTGACAATATGGCGAAAGTAGCCATGCCGGAAGTAGAAATACATTGGTATGATGGCGGTATGATGCCTGATCGTCCGAAAGGTTTCCCTCAAGGAAAACAATTAATGGGCCCTGGTGGTGGTCTTACCATTTTCCACGGAACAAAAGATACATTAATTTGCGGTTGCTACGGCGAAGAACCATTCTTGTTGTCAGGTCGTGTTCCTAATGCTCCTAAGGTTTGCCGTCGCGTAACTACATCTCACGAAATGGACTGGGTTCGCGCTTGTAAAGAAAGCCCTTCAAACCGTGTTATGACTAAATCTGACTTCTCAGAAGCAGGTCCGTTCAATGAAATGATTGCAATGGGTGTATTGGCAATCCGTTTACAGGCTCTGAACAAACAATTGGCATGGGACGGTGTGAATATGAAATTCACTAATATCGGAGACAATGAAACAGTTAAAACTTGTATCAAAGACGGCTTCACTATCCATGATGGTCATCCTTCTTTCAACAAGTCTTGGACTGAGCCAATGAACGCTCAACAGCTTGCAGCCGAATTGATTAAGCATACATATCGCGATGGCTGGAAATTGCCTGATATGCCTAAAATTTAATAGATAAACTATTAGAGTATAACGAAACAATGTAACTACTCAGGTAAACGATTGTCATTCTGTTTATCTGAGTAGTTATAAAATAATTTCACATTCAAGATATAATTATATTATGAAAAAGTATTTTTATACAGTAGCTTGCCTGGCACTTGCAGGAACATTCGCAGCATGTGGAGGTGGTAATAAAAAAACAGCAGAAGTTACTGAAAGTGTAGAATCTGCAACAACCGTACCTGTTTCTTATTCAAAAGCTTTGCAGGCTGCTGAATCTGATTCATTGACTCTTCCTATTGATAAGGATGGCTATATTACTATCTTCGACGGTAAGACATTCAACGGATGGCGTGGATATGGTAAAGATAAAGTTCCGGGAAAATGGGTGATTGAAGATGGATGTATCAAATTCAATGGTACCGGTGGCGGCGAGGCTCAAGATGCTGACGGCGGCGATTTGATGTTTGCTCACAAGTTTAAAAACTTTGAATTGGAACTTGAATGGAAAGTTTCTAAGGGAGGTAATTCTGGTATTTTCTATTTAGCACAGGAAGTTACTTCTAAAGACGAAAATGGAAATGACAGACTTGAACCGATTTACATCTCAGCTCCTGAATATCAGGTATTGGATAATGCCAACCATCCTGACGCTAAATTAGGTAAAGACAACAATCGTCAGTCAGCTTCTTTGTATGACATGATTCCTGCAGTTCCTCAAAACTCTAAGCCTTTCGGCGAATGGAACACAACTAAGATCATGGTTTATAAAGGCACCGTTATTCATGGACAAAATGGTGAGAATGTTGTTGAATACCACTTGTGGACTCCACAATGGACAGAAATGCTTCAGAAAAGCAAATTTAGCAAAGAGAAATGGCCTTTGGCTTTCGACCTGCTGAACAACTGCGGTGGTCAGAACAGAGAAGGCTTCATTGCTCTTCAAGACCATGGTGACGATGTATGGTATCGCAACATCCGCGTTAAAGTTCTGGACTAAAAAGCGACATTTCAAAAACAAGAATTCGTTATGAAAAATAAAATCGTTGCATTAATTGGTTTGGCAGTCTTGGGATGTAGCTATGCTTCTGCCCAAGAAGGTATGCAGCCTGCAATGTCTGAGTTTTACAAACCGGTTCCTCCGGTTATTACTCCGGGCGGAGAAATTCGCGGAGGAGGCTTCACTGCACCGTCAGATGCTATTATATTATTTGATGGTAAAAACCTTTCTGCATGGGAAAGCTCTAATGGCGGACCTGCGGAATGGAAAGTGAAGGACGGAATCTTTACAGTAGACAAGAGTAAAGGAGATATTCGGACTAAAGATAAGTTTGAAAGTTTCCAATTGCACTTGGAATGGAGAGTTCCTGAAACAATAAAAGGAGAAGGTCAAGGACGTGGAAATAGCGGTGTTTATCTTCAGGGAATGTATGAGATACAGATATTGGACAACTACAATAACCCGACATACGTAAACGGTCAGGCTGGAAGTATTTACAAGCAGACAGCTCCGTTAGCAAATGCTATGCGTAAACCGGGTGAATGGAATGTGTATGATATCATTTATACAGCTCCTGTATTTAAAGAAGACGGATCGTACAGAACACGCCCTCAGGTAACCATTATACAGAATGGTGTAGTATTGCAGAACAATACTACCATATTAGGTACAACAGAATACGTTGGATTCCCAAAGGTTGTAAAACATGGAGAAGGTCCGATTCTGCTGCAAAGCCATGGTGATCCTAGCGAGCCTATCAGTTTCCGCAACATTTGGATTCGTAAGATGTAAGATGTTACAATAAAAGATCTATAAATCTGGTTCTTAAGTGAGAACTTTCCTTAAGGACCAGATTAAGATATTAAAAATCAGGATGGCAAATAAGCCGCTGATCCTATCTGCAAGATTTCATTCTCAAAGTTTTCTTTATCCCCAATTGCTTTATTACGCATTTTAGTACGGTAGTTATAGACAGTACTTGTCGAACAGCGTAAAAAGTTAGATATCTTTGCTCCGTCATTAATACCAATACGAATCAAAGCATAAATACGGAGTTCTTTATTCAATAATGTTCCTGCTTTCGGTATCACTCGTTCATCTTCCTTCAACAATGCATTGAAATCTGCAACAAATGTTGGATATAGATTCAAGAAAATACTATCAAAATGGCTATATAAAGCATTCAATTCCTCATCAATATTTGTTGTTGATTTAAGTCTTTTAATCAGTATCTCATAATTCCGGTTAATAGCCAGTTTATATAGTGAATTCTGGTATCCTTCCATTCTAGTGATGTAATTAGAACATAAATCAAAGAATTGTGCGATAAATTGTTCTTTCACATTATTGGTTTCCAGTAATTCATGGTTCTTACAATAAAGCTGGTCATTGACTTTATTTAATGTATGATTAAGCTCCTGCAATTTCGTATTACTTATAGAGAGTGCTTCCTTTATATGCTTTATCTTTTTGATCTGGTGATAGGTATAAATGACTAATACCACTAAAAAGATAAAGAGAGCAGTAATGAGTGTGAGAAATATAATGAGGCTTGATTTAGCTTTAGCTTCTTTCTCCTGATAAGCAGCACTGATAACAGAATAAAATTCATTTATTTGTGTAGCACGAAACTGTATGCCAGATGCCCTTGCCTGATCAATTGCTGCTTGTGTGTACTTGAAAGCTTTTGCCAAATCGTTGTCATTATAGTAAATAACAGCCAAATGCTGTAATGAGAAATTCTCACGGGTAACATTCATAATGTCGGCTATGGCAGACTGCATAAAATATTTCCTTGCGAGATTCGGACGATTATTATTACTGTTTAAAGTAGCAAGTGCACAAGTGATGATAGCATAATCAGGGCTTCCTTCTTCTTCTGCTGCCAACAATTCCAACAATTGTTTTTCCGCTTCTTTCGGGTCTTTTACCGAACGATTGATAACCGCAACCTTATAATTTACAGAAGTCGGATCTGCATTTGCCAAAAACAGATTACGATACATTTCTTTCTGATAACGGTATTGATTACTACGGGTAGTTGAAATAGCATAATATTCCCAAAAACGGTAATAAGCATCATAATATGCAGATAATAACTCTTGAGAAAGCTGAGAAGGATCTATTTCTTTCAAAAGAAGCTCCGCCTCCCGATACATCCCCCCCATAGAATACAACAAAGATAATTTCAAACTGGAGTCAATTCCCCACTCTTTTTCTCCCAAAGTGATAGCAATACTGATATTACGTTTAATATAATAAACAGCAGAATCAATATTAAACTTTCTATATTCATCGTGCAATTGCAGATTGACTTTATATTCCTCCAGCAGACTGACATCTTTCAGTTTTCGTTTGATTTTTTTTATCTTTTCTTCTTTCCGGTTTATAAATTCCTGCTCATGATCAATAAGATTATTTAGTGAGTCAGACAATATTTTTAGCTCGTTTTGGCTATAGCTCAATAAACTAAAACTGCAAAAAAATAATAGTAAGAAACCTCTCAGAATGTTTATATTTGTATTCATATCTATTTAGTTTTCACGGACAAATAGCGCCATAGTAGTAAATAATCTGCCGAATATACTCAAAAATTCTTTTATTTGCGTCATTTTATTAGGTATTTATTGAAGGATAGGTTATCTTTGTTATTTTTCAGAACTAATAAAATCGGGATAAATTTAATATTCATAACTCAAAATTGATACAACATAATTTTAAATTAATCATGACACCACAAGAATTCTTCAAGAACGATTTATTTGCAAAGAATGCAGGCGTAGTACTGCTCGAAGTACGCGAAGGATATAGCAAAGCAATGTTACAGATAAAGCCCGAACACCTCAATGCGGGTGCCCGAACACAGGGAGGTGCTATCTTTACTTTAGCAGATTTGGCACTTGCAGCAGCGGCCAACTCACACGGAACACTTGCTTTTTCCCTCTCGTCCAACATTACATTTCTGCGCGCCAGTGGTCCGGATGATACTCTTTATGCAGAAGCTCGAGAACGCTATATCGGACGGAGTACGGGATGCTATCAAGTAGACGTTACCAATCAGGATGGAGAATTGATTGCAACTTTTGAATCAAGTGTATTCCGAAAAGATCAAAAGGTTCCTTTTGAAGTCTAAAACCTATTTATCTTTAACGATAGAAGTCATCGGATAACGGTTGCCTTTAACATCATTCAGGAATGCTTTTGCCGATCCGAAATTAAGAAACAAATCCAAACGTACAGGAAGGTGATTCTTATCATCTGATACGAAGAAAGTAATCACCTCCTTCTCTTTTCCCTTCTTGTCATACTCCACCAATGAGAAAATCAGACAACGATAAGTTACCCCGTTTTCTGCTTTCACATTTTCTTTTCCACGATAGATAAGAGTCTGTTCCTCCACCTTCCGTCCCGTAGCCATGGGGAATTTAATCTTATCACCTACTTTATAATCAGCAGGGTCGTAAGAACGGGCTTGAGCCAAAATAGTCAGCATATCATAAATACACCGACTGTCACTCGCCTCATCTTCATAGACTTGTCCTGTATGCGGAAAAAAACGTTTCTGATTTGCAAAACAAAGCCCATCCTTATAGGTAAACCAAGCCTCATCAACGGTATAACGCTTTCCCTCTTCCGCCCCTTTACGGAAATAACGTGGTTCTAGTTTCTCACCCATAATACAAGTCAAGGTGTCACGCATTTTAAAAAAGAAGTCGGCACGTTTACTACCTAAAGCAAGTAAATTAACACGATATGCAGGCTTTGAATGATAAGTGGTTGCATTCGTTGTCAGACTGGCAAGTCCAGCCTTCACCCAAACAAATTTCCAATTGAAGTACAGATCATACATCACATGTTCCCCAGATTGGAAAGCATGATTCTTTGCCTCACACTGGGCCTTGACAGGAAGCGCTAAACTTCCGAACAATAGTATAAAAAATCCAACAACAAAATTCCGCTGCAAATTATCGGCGACGATTTTGATTAGTTCTATTTTTCTTCTTGTCTTCATCTGGTTTTTGTTTTTTAAGTTCGTCGAGTTTTTGTTTTTCAACTGGAGTATCATGAATATCCCAGTTTTGTGTTAGTTCCCACAAAGCTTTATAGTCAGATATATTAGGATAATAGTAAACTTCTTCCGGTTGCAAACCTTCCTCGTAATTTCCGGCATCCCATTCCCCATTTCCATTCCGGTCATTTATCAAGCGGGCACAATATTTACCCGGGTTCAAGAAGTAAAAATCAGCAAAACCATCCACCACTTTTCTGCGCCGTACCACTTTATCCTGACTGTCAAGCAACTCTACAAATGCCTGCGGACCTGCGCCGGTTATATTGAAATGAATAGTACAATATTCATCCTCACTACGAACTTTAAATCCTTGTTTTATCTTATCTGTAAACAAGCCATAAATACCGTGGAAAGCAGTAGAATCCACCGCAAACTCATATTCAGTAGTAGGTATCCAATCATAATATAAATTGAACTTTTTAAGGTCAATAGAATCTTGTTCAAACTCGAAAGTCACATCTTTCCAAAGAGTATCCACCTTTTGTCGCAAATGTATTGCTGCACTATCAAAGTAAGCAATCGGTTCATCAAAAGTCAGAGATATGGTTCCATACACGTCCATTGAAGAAGGAGCATTTATCTTTACAGGCAAGAACTTTGTTGGCTCTACTTCTTCCTCGTCGTCTTTCTTTTTCTTCTTTTTCTTCTTCTCAGGTTCATCTTTAGCCAATTTCTGCTTCGATACAAGCCGTAGTGTATCTTTACGGGGAACTAACTGATTCAATGTATCTGTATAAAGATAGGTCAGACTGAGAGCAAGTGTATCTTGCTTAAACAATATGGAATCTTTCACCCAATAATGAATAGTATCATTACGCTGAGTCTTCTCTATAACAAAAGCTTCCTTTTCATCGAAATTTAATCCTTTCATCACAGGCAAAGAATCTGCCTTGTTTGCAAAGTAAAGAGTAAATTTCTGGGGGACAAGCCGTTCGGATTTTATCAGGTACTGAGAGTTATTATGTTCTTTGAAAGCACGGAGAATAAGATTATCCGGCAGATAATGAGTATACCTCTTTTCAATGATTGTATCATAAGTCAATGAATCTACCCATGTTGTATCCATATGCATTCGCTCTTCCATCGTGGGGATGACAAGAGAATCGTTGAAAGCAATCATTTCACTCTTTTGATTAAAAGTAAAATTCTGGTCAGCGTCCATCAATCCATAGATACGATATTTACCAGGAGCTATTCCGCGAATAGAGAAACGCCCGCGACTATCAGTACGGGCTACACGGTCGAAAGGTAGTTTGGTAAAAGCCGAATCATTGAGATTGGAATGTAATCCGACCAACATCCCTTTTATAGGTTCGAGATTAGAGGCATCAACTACGGTTCCGGAAACTTCCATTGTGTCAATGTGTGTTCCCGTGGAAAAAGTGAATGCAAAATTTCCCAATGGGTTGCCTTCATTGTTATCTACAATAGCGTCGGAAAAGTCAATTGTATAAGTCGTATTTTCTTTCAGAGAATCAAGCAGGTTCACTTGTATTTTCTTCCCTGCAGCCTTAATCTCAGGTTGTTGAATCTGAGGAGGGGAAACTACCACTTTTTCTGTTGCTTTCTCAATCTTGATGAATTCATCAAAAACAAGATTTATCTTATTTTTTTTAGCATTCACAGCACCAGCTGCGGGGGTGCTACTGACAAAACGCGGAGGAGTGTGATCTTCATCTCCACCCATCGGTTGTCCTATGCTTGCACAGGAGTATATCACAGCTACCAGCATTAATACCGGTAAAACTCTGCGAACTATATGCTTTATCTTTTGATTCTCAATTTGTAACATGTTGCAAAAATAAAGGTTCTTCATCAATAAACACTAACTTTCTAGCTAATTTATTAAAAATCTCAGGTTCTGTAAGAATTCATTGCCAATATTACAAGCTATTTCCTTCATTTCAAAGCCGGTTTAAAGTATATTCAGTACCTGTTTGGTGGCAATATATATACATCGTTCCGGGGATATACGGCTAGCATGGTGGACAAATATACTGACCTTCCTGTATTTATATTCCTACCAAATGAATTAAATATACTCTGATAAATAACAAAAGAGAGAGAAAGTATGTTTCCTTCTCTTCCCACTTAAAATGGGCAATAATCGATTCTCAATGGTTTACTTATTATATTTTCTAACGATTTTATTCAATTGTAGCTTTAATTGAGTAATTATTTGTCTTTTACTTTTCAATAATTGCCTATCTTTGACTCCGGAAATTCAAACCTAATACAAAAACCCATGAAGAAACAACTACTTTCTTGCTGTTTAGCTGCACTGGGACTGACAGCCATTCAAGCACAAACCTTCAACGAGTGGAAAGATCCGGAAATAAATGCCGTAAACCGCTCCCCCATGCACTCTAATTATTTTGCCTATGCATCAGTTGATGAAGCACAAGCCGGCACAAAGGAAAATTCTAAGAATTTCATGACACTCAACGGTCTGTGGAAATTCAACTGGGTAAAAGATGCAGATGCACGCCCAATAGACTTTTATCAGACAAATTTTAATGATAAAGGCTGGAACAACCTTAAAGTGCCGGGTGTATGGGAGTTAAACGGATATGGTGATCCGATTTACCTAAATATCGGATACGCTTGGAGAAACCAGTTTAAAAACAATCCCCCTGAAGTCCCTATTGCAAATAATCATGTAGGCTCTTACCGAAAAGAAATTATCCTTCCTGACGATTGGAAAGGAAAAGAAATAATTGCCCATTTTGGTTCTGTGACTTCCAATATGTACCTTTGGGTAAACGGACGTTATGTGGGTTATAGTGAAGATAGTAAACTAGAAGCAGAATTTAACCTGACCAATTATCTGAAGCCCGGCAAAAACCTGATTGCCTTTCAGGTATTCCGTTGGTGTGACGGTAGTTACTTAGAAGATCAGGACTTCTTCCGTTATTCCGGTGTAGGACGAGACTGTTACCTTTATGTGCGTGACAATAAGCACATTCAGGATATTCGTATCACTCCTGATTTAGATAGCCAGTACAAAGATGGAACTTTAGATATTGCTATCGACTTAAAAGGGAACGGAACTGTAGCTATTAATTTGTCAGATACACAAGGAAACAGTGTAGCCACTGCCAACCTGAAAGGTTCCGGTAAACTGAACACTAACCTTTCCATCTCAAACCCGGCCAAATGGACTGCTGAAACTCCAAATCTTTACACATTAACAGCCACTTTAAAAGATGCCGACAAAGTGATTGAAGTAATCCCCATCAAAATAGGTTTCCGCAAAATAGAATTGAAAGGTGGTCAGATTCTTGTAAATGGTCAGCCGGTACTTTTTAAAGGAGCGGATCGTCATGAAATGGACCCGGATGATGGTTATGTGGTTTCTCTTGAACGTATGCTACAAGATATTCAGGTAATGAAGAAACTAAACATCAATGCTGTACGCACTTGCCATTATCCGGATGATAATCGTTGGTATGATCTTTGCGACCAGTATGGAATATATGTAGTGGCCGAAGCCAATATCGAATCTCACGGAATGGGTTACGGTGACAATACTCTTGCTAAAAATCCGGCTTATGCCAAGGCTCATATGGAACGTAACCAACGTAATGTTCAACGTAGTTACAATCATCCTTCTATCATTTTCTGGTCATTAGGCAATGAAGCCGGTATGGGACCAAACTTCGAAGTATGTTATACCTGGATTAAGAACGAAGACAAGACACGCGCTGTACAATATGAACAGGCCGGAACCAGTGAGTTTACGGATATTTATTGCCCGATGTATTTAGATTATGACCATTGTATCAAATATTCCGAAGGAGACATTCAGAAACCATTGATTCAATGTGAATACGCACATGCTATGGGTAATTCTCAAGGCGGATTCAAAGAATATTGGGATATCATCCGTAAATATCCGAAATATCAAGGTGGATTTATATGGGATTTCGTTGATCAATCCTGTCACTGGAAGAACAAAGATGGTGTGAACATATATGGCTATGGAGGTGACTTCAATAAATACGATGCTTCCGACTTCAACTTCTGCGACAATGGTCTGATCAGTCCTGACCGTGTTCCGAATCCACACGCATACGAAGTTAGTTATTTTTATCAGAATATCTGGACAACTCCGGGTGATCTTACTAAAGGCGAAATCAACATCTATAATGAGAACTTCTTTCGCGACCTGTCTGATTTCTACATGGAATGGACGCTGTTAGCAAATGGGGAAGTCATGCAAACAGGTATTGTTTCCGATTTAAAAGTTGCTCCTCAACAAACTGTTAAGTTACAAATCCCATTCGATACTAAGAAAATCTGTTCTTCCAAAGAGTTACTTCTTAATGTAAATTATAAGCTTAAAACAGCAGAAACTTTACTTCCGGCAGGAGAAGTGGTTGCTTATGATCAATTAAGTATCCGTGATTATAAAATTCCCGAACTCAAATTAGAGAATAAGCAAGCTTCTAATGTTGCTGTTACTATACCGACTATCCGGGATAATGATCAAAACTATCTGATCGTTACCGGTCAAGACTTTACTTTGGAATTCAACAAACACGATGGATATCTTTGTCGCTATGATGTAGACGGGATGCAGTTAATGGAAAAAGGTAGTAACCTGATCCCTAACTTTTGGCGGGCTCCAACAGATAATGATTTTGGGGCTAACTTGCAACATAAATATGCCATTTGGAAGAATCCGGAACTGAAACTAACGTCATTGAAACCTACTATCGAAAATGACCAAGCAGTTGTTCGCGCAGAATATGACATGAAGCCAATGGGAGGTAAGTTGTTCCTTACTTATAATATTAATAATGAAGGAGCGGTGAAAGTGACACAGAAAATGACCGCAGATCAAAATCAGAAAGTATCTGAAATGTTCCGTTTTGGTATGCAACTTCGTATGCCTATTTCCTTTGATATGGTAGAATATTATGGTAGAGGGCCAATAGAAAATTATTCTGACCGTAACCATGCTGCAACAATTGGTAAATACCGTCAAACGGTAGAAGAGCAATTCTATCCCTATATCCGACCACAGGAAACAGGTACAAAAACAGATATCCGGTGGTGGAGGTTACTGAATATAGGTGGTAATGGATTGCAGTTTGTGTCAGATGCTCCATTCTCTGCATCCGCATTAAACTACACTATTGAGTCATTGGATGATGGCAGTAACAAAGACCAACGACATTCACCGGAGGCAGAGAAAGCGAACTTTACAAACTTCTGCATTGATAAGGTGCAAACGGGTTTGGCATGTGTTAATAGTTGGGGGGCAATACCATTAGAAAAATACCGCCTTCCATATCAAGATTATGAGTTTAGTTTTATTATGACTCCGGTATTTCATAAACTGAAGTAAAAACATAGTTAAAAAACACCATATCAGAGTACAAGAATACTGAATTTGAAGTACTTTTGCAGTCGGAAACTGATTTCCCCCAATCAGTTTTCGGCTGTTTCCTTTAATCACCTATCTTACTCATTGAATTACACGCCGGCAACAAACGCATAATCATTAAAAAAACAGATAAATAATTAAGTATGAAAAGTAGAATTGTTTTATTTGCATTTTGCGTAGCCCTTTTGTCTAGTTGTGGCAATAAGGGAAACGATACGGGAAAAGTCCCTGAATTTGCAGTACAGGAAGTACAAAAGAGCACCGCATCTTTAATATCTTCTCATCCTGCTACAATCGAAGGAAAACAAGATGTTGAAATCCGCCCGCAAGTATCGGGATTTATCACTAAACTGTGCGTAGACGAAGGAGCTACTGTCCGCAAAGGACAAGTACTGTTCATCATTGATCCCGTTCAATATGAAGCTGCAGTACGTACTGCAAAAGCTGCTATCAAAACAGCAGAAGCAGCGGTAAAAACACAGCAAATAACGGTTGATAACAAACGTGATTTGAACAAGAAGCAGATTATCAGTGACTATGATTTGTCAATGGCAGAAAACACATTAGCACAAGCACAAGCACAATTAGCACAAGCACAAGCACAACTAACTACTGCTCAGCAAAATTTATCTTTCACTCAAGTAAAAAGTCCGACAGAGGGCATCATAAACAAAATTCCTTTTCGTTTAGGAGCATTGGTAAGTCCTTCTACGGCAACTCCAATGACTACAGTATCTGAATTGGGAGAAGTTAATGTATATTTCAACATGACAGAGAAAGAACTTTTGACCATGGCTAAAAGCGGTAACATTAAAGAAGAACTTAACAAACTGCCGGCTGTAAAACTGCAACTGATAGATGGGTCAATGTTTAATGCAGAAGGAAAAATTGAAATAGTAACCGGAGTCATCGAAAACGGTTCTGTGCTTATGCGTGCCAAGTTCCCTAATGATAATCATATTCTACATAGTGGTGGTAGTGCTAATATTCAGATTCCTTATAATATGGAAAATGCCATTAACATTCCGCAGTCAGCAACGATTGAAATCCAAGACAAGAAATTCGTTTATATTTTACAACCGGACAACACTGTTAAATATACAGAAATTACCATTTTCAACCTGGATAACGGAAAAGATTACTTAGTTACTTCCGGTTTGAATTCTGGAGACAAGATCGTTATAGAAGGCGTACAAACCCTGAAAGACGGAATGAAAATACAGCCTATCACTCAGGCACAGAAAGAAGCGAACTATCAACAGGCTTTGAAAGATCAACACGACGGCAACATAGCCACTGCTTTCAACTAATAATCAGACAATCGTATGAAATTAGATAATTTTATTAACCGTCCGGTACTATCAACTGTTATTTCAATTTTGATAGTTATTCTGGGTGCTATTGGATTGGTAACACTACCTATCACCCAATATCCGGACATCGCACCTCCTACCGTATCGGTAAGAGCTACTTATACGGGTGCAAGTGCATCGACTGTATTGAACTCCGTGATTGCTCCACTGGAAGAACAGATTAATGGTGTAGAAAATATGATGTACATGACTTCCAGTGCATCCAACACCGGTTCCGGTGAGATATCTATATATTTCAAACAAGGAACTGATCCGGATATGGCAGCTGTCAATGTGCAAAACCGTGTTTCCATGGCACAGGGATTATTACCGGCCGAAGTTACCAAAGTCGGTGTAACCACTCAAAAACGCCAGACTTCCATGTTGGTCGTATTCTCACTTTACGATGAAAGCGACACTTATTCCAACTCATTTATCGAGAACTATGCCAAGATTAATTTGATTCCGCAGGTTCAACGTGTGCAAGGTGTAGGTGATGCCAACGTAATGGGACAGGACTACTCTATGCGTATTTGGTTACGTCCGGACGTAATGGCTCAATATAAACTGATTCCAAATGACGTAGCTGCTGCATTGGCAGAACAGAACATCGAAGCAGCTCCGGGTCAGTTTGGTGAACGCAGTAATCAGACTTTCCAATATACAATCCGTTACAAAGGACGTTTGCAACAACCGGAAGAGTTTGAAAATATCGTTATCAAGTCGCAGCCGAGTGGCGAAGTCCTTCGTCTGAAAGATATTGCAGAGATACAATTAGACCGTTTGGGGTATAACTTTACCAACCGTGTAAACGGACATAAGGCTGTAACATGTATCGTTTATCAGATGGCAGGTACTAATGCAACCCAGACTATTACCGATATAGAAAATCTTTTGGATGACGCATCTAAAACCCTGCCTGCAGGATTGAAGCTAAATGTCTCAATGAATGCAAACGACTTCTTATTCGCTTCTATCCATGAAGTATTGAAGACTTTGATCGAAGCATTTATATTGGTGTTCATCGTCGTTTATATCTTCTTACAGGATTTACGTTCTACATTAATCCCGACTATTGCCATTCCGGTAGCCTTGATCGGTACCTTCTTTATCCTGTCATTGATTGGATTTAGTTTGAACTTGCTGACTTTATGTGCTCTGGTCCTCTCAATTGCCATAGTGGTGGATGATGCGATTGTGGTCGTCGAGGGTGTGCATGCCAAGTTAGATCAAGGTTACACATCCGCCCGCCAGGCATCAATCGACGCAATGCGTGAACTGGGAGGCGCTATCGTTTCTATCACATTAGTCATGATGGCAGTGTTCGTCCCTGTAAGTTTCATGGGTGGTACAGCAGGTACATTTTACCGTCAGTTCGGTCTGACCATGGCAATCGCTATTGGTTTGTCTGCATTGAATGCTTTGACTTTGAGCCCGGCTCTTTGTGCCATATTCCTGAAACCACATACCGGAGGTGAACATGAAAATAAGAAAAAAACATTTGTAGATCGTTTCCATACCTCTTTCAATGCAGCATATGATTCTATCCTGAAACGATATAAGAAACGCGTATTGTTCTTCATTCAGAAAAAGTGGCTGTCTTTGGGATTGGTAGCTATTTCTATCGTATTGCTTATATTCTTTATGGGAACTACGCCAACAGGTATGGTACCTAATGAAGATACCGGTACATTGATGGGAGCAGTAACATTGCCTCCGGGTACATCACAAGACCGTTCTGAACAAATATTGGCACGCGTTGATAGTTTGATCGCTTCCGACCCTGCCGTAGCATCGCGCACATTGATTTCCGGATTCAGTTTTATCGGTGGCCAGGGACCTTCCTATGGTTCTTTCATTATTAAATTGAAAGATTGGGACGATCGTTCTGTTATGCAAAACTCCGATCTCATTGTTGCTACCTTATATATGCGTGCACAGAAAATTATTAAAGAAGCACAGGTATTATTCTTTGCACCTCCGATGATCCCTGGTTATTCAGCATCTACAGATATTGAAGTAAATATGCAGGATAAAACGGGTGGTGAATTGAATAAATTCTTTGATGTAGTTAATGATTATACGGCAGCATTGGAAAAACGTCCGGAAATCAACTCGGCAAAGACCTCTTTTAACCCAAACTTCCCCCAATATATGATCGATATTGACGCAGCTGTTTGTAAGAAGTCAGGCATCAGCCCAAATGACATCCTTACTACCATGCAAGGATATTATGGAGGTTTGTATGCATCCAACTTTAACCGTTTTGGTAAAATGTACCGTGTAATGATCCAGTCGGATCCATTGTCACGTAAGAATCTTGAATCTTTGAAAAACATCAAGGTTCGTAACAACAGTGGAGAAATGGCACCTATCAGCCAGTTTATATCTGTGGAGAAAGTATACGGACCTGATATCATCAGCCGTTTCAATATGTACACCTCAATGAAAGTTATGGTTGCTCCTGCTCCCGGTTATACTTCCGGCCAGGCTTTACAGGCACTTTCCGAAGTAGGACAACAGAATCTTCCGACAGGTTATACTTATGAGTTAGGAGGTATGGCACGTGAGGAAGCACAAAGTAGCAGCAGTACGACAGGTTTAATCTTTATTCTCTGTTTCGTATTCGTTTATCTATTGCTAAGTGCACAATACGAAAGTTATATTCTCCCGTTGGCTGTATTACTCTCCATTCCATTCGGTTTGCTAGGTAGCTTCTTATTCGTTAATGGAATGAGTGCCATCGGTAATATATCGTCATTGAAGATGATTCTGGGAACGATGTCCAACAACATTTATATGCAGATTGCATTGATCATGTTGATGGGTCTGTTGGCGAAAAATGCGATCCTGATTGTAGAGTTCGCTCTCGACCGTCGTAAGATGGGTATGAGTATTACTTGGGCAGCCGTTCTGGGTGCGGGTGCTCGTCTCCGTCCTATTTTAATGACATCACTCGCTATGGTTGTAGGTTTGCTTCCGTTGATGTTCGCATTCGGTGTAGGTGCTCACGGCAACCGCACATTGGGTACAGCTTCCATCGGCGGTATGTTAATCGGTATGATTTGCCAGATCTTTATTGTTCCTGCTTTGTTTGTTGTCTTCCAATATCTGCAAGAGAAGGTTAAACCGATGGAATGGGAAGATATCGACAATACAGATGCCAAGACTGAGATTGAACAATACGCTAAATAATGAAATTCGATATGAAGAAACAGATTATATATATGTTGTGTGCAACTGCTCTCCTGAGTAGCTGCCACATCTATAAGTCATATGACAGACCCGAAGACATCACTACTTCCGGACTGTATCGTGACCCGGTAGCGGTGAACGATACATTAGTTTCGGATACGACTAATTTCGGTAATCTACCATGGAAGACTGTATTTACCGACCCGCAACTTCAATCACTCATTGAATTGGGATTGAAGCAGAATACAGACTTACAATCCGCTATTTTAAGAGTAAAAGAAGCGCAAGCTCCTCTACTTGCAGCCAAATTGGCCTACGCCCCTTCACTGGCTTTATCACCGCAAGGTACAATCAGCAGCTTCAATCATAAAGCTGCTTCCAAGACTTACTCTCTTCCGGTAGCAGCCAGTTGGGAAATAAGTTTGTTTGGTGGGATATTAAATGCTAAAAGAGGTGCAGAAGTAACTGTTAAGCAGATGCAAGCCTACCGCCAAGCTGTTCAAACACAAATCATAGCCAATGTTGCCAATATGTATTATACGTTGATGATGTTAGACAAACAGCTGGAGATCAGCCGTGCAACAGCAGATATTCTGAAACGTAATACAGAAGCGATGGAAGCCATGAAAGAAGGTGCAATGTATAATATCAACAGAGCTGGTGTAGAACAAAGCAGAGCTGCATATGCTCAGGTACTTGCCTCTTTGCCGGACATCCAACAGAGTATACGTGAAGTCGAAAACTCTTTATCTGTTTTACTTGGCCAAGCTCCACAAGGTATCAAACGTAGTACATTAGAATCACAATCGCTGCCAAGTGAATTCTCAGTAGGTGTTCCTTTACAGTTGCTTTCGAACCGTCCGGACATCAAAGTTGCAGAAATGGCTTTAGCGGCTTCTTATTACAATACCAATACTGCACGTTCCAATTTTTACCCAAAGATTACGTTGAGCGGTTCGGCAGGATGGACTAATAGTGCAGGTTCGGCAATTATCAATCCGGGCAAATTCCTGGCAACTGCCATCGGTTCTTTAACCCAACCATTGTTTTATAATGGTTCCAACATAGCCAAACTAAAAATAGCCAAAGCACAGGAAGAAGAAGCTAAACTGGCATTCCAGCAAGCATTATTGAATGCCGGAAGTGAAGTCAGCAACGCATTGAGTTTATATCAAACAACCAGTGAAAAGGCAGAAGCCAGAAAAATACAGGTAGAATCTGCAGAAAAAGCTGCTAATGATACGAAAGAATTGTTTAACTTAGGGACTTCAACTTATCTGGAAGTTCTATCAGCTCAACAATCTCACTTGAGTGCACAGATTTCTCAGGTATCCGACACATTCGACCAGATGCAAGCAGTAGTAAACCTCTATCAGGCATTAGGCGGTGGAAGAGAAGATTAACTTTAAACATATACTATTATGATTAGTCCGTTAGCTTATGTAGACCCTGAAGCAAAAGTAGGTAATAATGTAACGATTCAACCTTTTGCTTACATCGAAAAGGGCGTGGAAATAGGAGATGACTGTGTTATCATGTCTTTTGTCAGTATCCTAAAAGGAACAAAAATAGGGAAAGGAAACAAGATACATCAGAATGCAGTTCTGGGGGCGGAACCCCAAGACTTTCACTATACAGGAGAAGAAAGTAACTTAATTATTGGAGATAAGAACGATATCCGTGAGAATGTAGTAATCAGCCGTGCAACTTTCGCCGGGAATGCTACAAAAATAGGAGATGGGAATTACCTGATGGACAAAGTACACCTCTGTCACGATGTGCAAATTGGCAACAATTGTGTAGTTGGTATCGGAACCACCATTGCAGGAGAATGTATATTGGATGATTGTGCTATCCTGAGCGGAAACGTTACACTTCATCAATACTGTCACATAGGTAGTTGGACGCTTGTACAAAGTGGTTGTCGTATCTCCAAAGATGTGCCGCCATATGTGATTATGTCAGGAAATCCTGTTGCTTATCATGGAGTTAATGCGGTAGTTCTGTCACAGCACCATAATACGACAGAGAGAATCCTCCGTCATATTGCCAATGCCTATCGTCTGATTTATCAAGGAAACTTCAGCGTACAGGATGCAATCCAAAAAATTGCAGATCAGGTACCTATGAGCGAAGAAATAGAAAACATCCTAAACTTTGTCAAGAGTTCGGAAAGAGGAATTGTAAAATAACACATAGTTACTATTCATAAAAAAGGTGGCATTTTCTTATAAGATAGCCACCTTTTTTAAAGATATAGTTTTATCTGTTTGTAGTGCTCTTTATTATCAATGAAATGAGTTATTCAAATTCCAATGTATCAAAGAAGTCAGGACGATGGAAATCCGGATTCTCTATATCGATTGGGCTCCATGATAGAAAATGAGGAGTCTGTAGTTCATCTCCGCATTTATAAAAGTTAGCTTTAATAAGCTTTCCATCCAGCGAATCAATTTGATGTTTAAAGAACACAGCATAAGGAATAATTAAAGCAACCTCCCAAGATGTATCTTCCACACGTTCTTCAAAAGGTTCTCTTCCCAAACTAGCCCAACGCTGTACAAGTGACGTAATCTCTTTCGGAGCACGTTCGCGCCCATTACGGGTAGCACCGGCACCGATCAAGATTGTTCCCGCACAATTACATTCTATATTATAATACTCTCCGTCATTTGCCGGTATTAAAAAAAATTCAACACAGGAATCGGTCCATACAGAGCCGTCATCCTCGCCATATTTAGCACGCACACTTGCTTCTTTCACTTTGAAATGCAATAAAATAGCATCCTTCGTATGAGCCACTCGAAAACTTACTTTAGGTTTATATGGATATGCAGCCCAATTAACATATTGAATCGGTTGAAAATCGATTTTTTCTTCATCAAATAAACCGGGAAGTGCAGAAGCCTCTATGTTAGCAGCACTAATTTTCTTTACTTTCATATTTCTTTCATTTGAAATGTAGACAAATGTAGTTACTTTCTATTAATAAGCCTACCGAAATTGAAATAAAAACAATTTATTTACCATAATCAGAGTTTAATCAATTTAACACCAAAAGAAAGAGAGATCGTGTCGTTCCTATCTTTTACTTTACGTATCTTTGCAGGAAAAAGAACCCGATGCAAGAGACTCTTCCCATTCACTTCGCTCCATTACAAGGCTATACAGAAGCCATTTACCGTAATGCGCATGCCACCTGCTTTGGAGGTGTAGATACTTATTATACTCCATTTGTACGTCTAGAAAAAGGTAATTTCCGCAAAAAAGACATACGTGATATCGAGCCAGACAATAATCATTTACCGCACTTGGTTCCTCAACTTATTGCCTCCTCGCCCGAAAAGGCAGAAACAATTTTAGCCCTTTTCATCGAGAAAGGTTATAAAGATGCAGATATCAATTTAGGTTGCCCTTTTCCATTATTAGCTAAACGGCATAATGGTTCCGGAATACTTCCTTACCCCAGTGAAGTCAAAGCACTACTAAGTATCGTTGCAAAATATCCTCAAATCAGTTTTTCCGTAAAGATGAGATTAGGATGGGAGAATCCCAATGAATGTATGCAACTAATTGACTTATTGAATAATACTCCATTACGTCAGATAACAATACATCCAAGAATAGGCAAACAACAATACAAGGGAGATGTAGACTTGAAAAGTTTTGCTAACTTCCAAAGTCTTTGTAATCATCCACTAATTTATAATGGAGACATCAAAAGGATAGAAGACATTCAATCCATTCATAATCAGTACCCCACATTAAAGGGTATTATGATAGGACGCGGATTACTCGCTAACCCGGCCCTGGCTTTAGAATATCGGGAAGGGAGGAAACTGTCTTCTGATGAAATGGCAGAAAAAATACGAGAAATGCACACCATGCTTTTTCAATATTATGAGCAACAACTCAACGGAGGTGAAGTACAAGTGTTAAATAAGTTGAAAGCATTCTGGGAATATCTTCTTCCTGAAGCAGATAAGAAATCATTAAAAGCTATACACAAAAGCAATCGTATCGATAAATACCGGCTTGCAGTAAACAACCTTTTAAACAAGGCTTTATTCTAAAAAGAAAAACTGTAGAATAAAAATCACGAGCTAATATTTTTAACATTAAAAGAGACAATAATATATAAAATACTATCTACATTTGTGCATATTTAATTAAAAAGAAAAATTATGAAGAAGTATTTATTTATGATTGCCTTAATGGCAAGTGTATTTAGTTTCTCTGCTTGCTCAGATGATGACGACGAAATTGACGTAAAACAATTAGAAGGAACATGGATAACAACTCACGACGAAGGTTACTCATATGACGAAGAGGGAAAACATCCTTGGAATTTCGACTATGATGCCTCTAATCCTACAACAGACTGTGAGAAAATAGTTATATCAAAAATATCTGATAACACTTATTCAGTAACTAGTTATTATTATTATAATAAATGGAATCTTGATGGAACAGATGAGTTCACTTTGGAAGGGAATAAATTGGCATCAGAAGATTATTTTGACGAAAATATTACCGCTAGATTACTGTCGGCTAATTCCAAACAATTGATTATTGAAGTTAAAGGAAAAGATGAATATGGCGATATTTATAACAAGAAGATTTATAAACGTATGTAATCACTAGTTCGATAGAATAATAAGGTCGTCTATAAGGGATTAAAATCTCATTATAGACGACCTTATTATTTACAATAGGAACATTGTATTTGCAGTTATTTAAGAATATCTCCACATCAAAATCTCAAAAGCAAATAGATTTTTGTACTTTTGCACCCGTTTATATACAAACGCATTATGAAGAAATACATTATTATTGCTTTGAGTATATTGTTTGTAACTAACAGTTTTGCTCAACTGAAAGATTTTAGTTACAAATTCTACGGACAAGTCCGTACTGACATCTTCTACAACAGTCGCGCCAATGAAGAAACTGTAGACGGACTATTCTATATGTATCCCAAAGACAAAGTACTTGATGATGATGGAAATGACCTGAACGGTACTGCAAATGGTAGTTTCTATATTCTTTATTCCCGCTTAGGAGTGGATGTTGCCGGTCCCAAACTAGGTACAGCAAAAACCTCTGCCAAAATAGAAGCTGACTTCCGGGGATCAGGCACTTCGTACTCTACTGTTCGTATTCGCCACGCTTATCTAAATTTAGATTGGGGTACTTCAGCTCTACTGCTTGGACAAACCTGGCATCCTCTTTTTGGCGATGTCTCTCCACAAATCCTGAATCTTGCCACAGGAGCTCCGTTCCAACCTTTTAGTCGTTCTCCACAGATTCGCTATCGCTATTCAGATAAAAATTACCAACTGACAGGTGCTCTCGTTTGGCAGTCTCAATATCTTTCACAAGGACCGGTGGGTAAAAGCCAGGATTATATCAAAAATAGTTGTCTGCCCGAAATCTATGTAGGTGCAGATTACAAGTCAGAAGGTTTGCTAGCGGGTGTGGGCATTGAACTGCTGTCACTAAAGCCACGTACACAAGCTACCGGAGAGAACGGCCATACTTATAAAGTAAGCGAACGAATTACCACTCTTTCTTATGAGGCTCACGTAAAATACACTAATAATGACTGGTTCTTGGGTGCAAAAACTGTCTTAGGCTCTAACCTGACACAAGCTTCTGGTTTAGGAGGATTTGGAATCAAGTCTACCGACAAACGTACAGGAGAACAGAAATATACACCAATACGGGTATCAAGTACTTGGATCAATGCCGTTTATGGTAAGAAATGGAAACCTGGAATCTTTGTCGGCTACGCCAAGAATCTGGGAACAAGTGATGAGCTGGAAGCTGGTAGTAAACTTTATGGCACAGGAACCAACCTCGATAAACTGGTTACTGCCGGAGCAGAATTAACTTATAATGTACCTCACTGGAAGTTCGGATTGGAATACACGCTTAGTAGTGCTTGGTATGGTTCTGTAGAACGCACAAATGGCAAAGTTATAGACACACATGCTGTTTGCAACAATCGTATTGTAGCAGTTGCCATGTTTATGTTCTAAACATAATTATGAAAGTAGAAATGGAGATGTGTCACTGCTTTAAATAACCTTGTCAGACCGTCACTGGGTGAAATGTGCATCTGGGTTTATAATGATTTTGATGCAGCTATCAAGAATCTCCCGGAAAAAGTCAATGAAAGAGGACGATATACAGTAGGTTATGCCAGGCTCTGTATGATGAAACACTTTTTGACCGAAGGAGATTACATGGATAAGTATTATTAAAAAGCAAAGGAAATGTATGAAGAACTAAAAGCAGCTGGCCGGTATACGCTATTTACTGAATGAAATAATCCGTATATAGATATGTACAAAGCCAAGAATAATTTTAACTGTGAAATTAGCATGGCTGTAAGTTGCGATCCTTCGGCAGACGGTGGCGACAGTAGTGGCATTTTTTTCACATTATCTATACTGGCTACTCCAAACGATGCTTTGAAAGTAGATAAAGATAACAATCCTACTCCTTTCTACTATCAGGGTAAAGGATGGGCACAATATTTCAATGTTTCTCAAAGCTATATGACGCCTATGAAAATAGAGATAAACGAAAAGATGTCATATCAAACGAGTACTGGGTGGATAATGGCAATGGAGAAGTGATCACGAAAAGAACAAAAGAAGACCTTGGAGTGAAATGGGATCGTTATATTAGCAACAAATTTCCTATTGAAACAAATACTGTTTTTCAGGGAAATGGTTTTCCGTTGGCACGCTGAACAGACGTTCTACTTATAATGGCAGAGATTGAAGTCCGGCAATCAAATGCAAAGCCTTCCACAAATGCCACCAATGCCGTGAATAAAGTAAGAAATAGAGCAAGGCTGGATGTGATCTATCTGTCCAACAGACTGAATCAAAAGAAGCTTTCCTCAACGTTATACCGGCAGGAAAGATCCAAAGAATTTTTATACAAAGGACAAAGAAAAATTGATCTGATCTGATCTGATTTAAAAAATATGCTCAGGTATGTTATAAAGTAAAAGATATGTTACCAACTCATCAATATATACCTCTACCTAATTACATTGTGGAACAAGCAAAATCTTATGGAAAAGAGTTGAAACAAAATTATTCACGTCCGGGATAGGAGGAAGACTTATCAACAGCTACTAACTAATCAATATTTTATTATTATGAGAATAAAATTACTTTTGAAACTTTTAATCGCTATTTTTGTATTCTTGAGTGATTCTGTCAAAGCAGAAGGAAGAGACTATTTTTTGTACATATGAGGCATGAGGGCTATGGACGTTTATATTATTACATTAGCAGAGATGCTAAATCATGAACCAAATTGAACAACAACCAACGGGTATTTCCCGAATATCATGGACATCCTGATATTATAATGTAAAAGGAAAAGACGGACATTATTATATGATCGGAGTCTCGGAAGAAACAAAGAACCCAGTTCTCTAGACCTCCAAAGATCTGGTGAAATGGAAACAGGAAAAAGAATTATCTGCCGAACCATTTATCCACATCAACGGCTATTTCACAAAACGTAATTGGTTTGGTGTGCCAAAACTATTTTATGATAAAGATTCCGGTAAATATCTGATTACCTAGCAGCTTGCAAGACAGGAATTATCGGAGACGAAGAATGAAAAAGTATGAGAACATTTTATATACTGACGCAAGATTTTGAACATTTCACAGAACCTGAACGGCTATTCAATTTCCCGAAGGAAGCCGACCGGGAAATGGCTACAATCGACGCTATCATCCGGAAGATAGACGGAACATATTATGCTATCATCAAAGACGAAAGATGGTCTGAGCACGGAGTTCCGACAGGAAAATCAGTACGGATCTCTCATCCCACAAACCCGACAGGACCTTATAACATTCCCGAGCAATCTGTAACAACTCCTTATACCTATTTTGAAGCTCCTATCCCAATACCCAAGCCGAATAATAATGGCTGGATGATTTTCTCAGAAAAGTATCCTCATGAATACGTCCGTTTCCAGGGAGGCGGTATAGATGCCGGTCAATGGGAATGTACAAATCTCACTATTCCCGATTCACGCCATGAAGCGATGATACGCATCAGCGAAAAAGAATACAAACTAATCATATCCACTTCTAAACATTAAAAAACAATGAAAAACAGAGACATTACCTGCCTTCTTTTGCTATGCCTTTCCTGCCTGTGCACTTTGACGGCTCAAACCCAAGACCGTTGGAAAATCAACCACGATGGGAGTATCACATGGAATCCCAAAGAAGGGGAAACTCATCAGGATCATATTGAGATGAGTGGTTTAAAAGTTTCCACTGTCGTCCGGTATGGAGTCGATGAGAAAGGAACGTTCACAGTGAATAGAAGTATCGTTTGGCCTATGCTACGTACTATTCCTAATGACACACACGCTTCTCTCATCCGTAGATTCGCCTGGAACATTCCTGAAATGATCTCCGTAAACGGGCAGAACCTCCAAGATGAAAAGGTGGAAACCGTTATGCTGAACGGACTTATCACCGTAAACAGTGTGTTCAAAGCCAACAGAGAGACTGTTTCAATGACTCGGATCTTATTTCCATCTACAGATAAACCTGCTTTCTGCGAAAAATACGTGTTACGCAATTCGAATAAGCAGGACATCAAAGTAGAAATACCTCAGGCACGTTCTGTCATTCAGACTGAACCGGAGCAAGGAGTAGACGGCAGTTACCGCTTGGTCGCAGAAATAAAAGGGGGTAAGACAGTAGTATTGAAGCCAAACGAAGAGATCACCTTCAGCGTTTTTTTCAGCGGATATAAGCCGAATGAGAATGAATTGGTGATGAACGTGGAGAAAGAATTGAAAGCACGCGAAGCGTTGGTTGCTACTTTATGGAACAATCTGATATTAGACACACCTGATCCTGTTATTAATACCATGTTCGCCTTTGCCAAGATACGTGGTGCAGAAAGTATCTATGATACCAAAGGCGGTTTGATGCACGGTCCGGGCGGCGAGTCTTACTATGCAGCTATCTGGGCGAATGATCAGGCTGAATACATCAATCCATTCTTCCCTTACTTGGGTTACGAGACAGGAAATCAGTCGGCATTATGTTCTTTCAAGCATTTCGCACGTTTCATGAATCCGGAATATAAAAAGATTCCGAGTTCAATCATTGCCGAAGGGCTAAATACTTGGGGCGGAGCGGGTGATCGTGGCGACGCTGCAATGGTAGCATATGGCGCTGCACGATATGCTTTGGCTAGGGGAAATAAGGAGGAAGTGAAAACACTTTGGCCTTTGATCGAATGGTGTCTTGAGTATAACCGGAGGCAACTGAATCCGGAAGGAGTGGTAGCTTCCGATGCAGATGAGTTGGAAGGTCGTTTCCCGGCAGGAAAAGCAAATCTATGTACTTCATCTTTGTACTATGACGCTCTCCTGTCTGCATACTACTTAGGCAAAGAAATCGGTATTAGCTCTCCACTCCTATCACAATACAAGAAGGAAGCCGGACAACTGAAAGAAAATATCAACCGTTATTTCGGAGGTGAAGTGGAAGGCTTCGATACTTACCGTTACTACAAAGGGAATGATAAACTCCGTTCCTGGATCTGTATTCCTCTCACAGTGGGCCTCTATGACCGTAAAGAAGAAACGATCAAGGCACTGTTCTCCCCTCACCTATGGAGCAAAGACGGTTTACTGACCGAATCAGGAAGTAAAACGTTTTGGGACCGTTCTACTTTATATGCTTTACGAGGAGTTTACGCTTGCGGAGAAGCAGAGAAAGCAACCGAATATCTAAAGTCTTATTCCAACCAGCGTTTACTCGGAGATCATGTCCCCTATGCCATCGAAGCGTGGCCAGAAGGCAATCAGCGTCACTTATCAGCCGAAAGTGGATTGTATGGACGTATCGTCACGGAAGGAATGTTCGGCATTCGTCCAACGGGGCTTCGCTCATTTACCCTAACGCCTCATCTGCCGGAAAGTTGGGATCACATGAGCCTGAGAAACATTCGCGCCTTCGAGACGAAGTTCGATGTTGAAGTGAAACGAATGAGAAACGGAAAGAATGAAGTTTCCGTCCTGGTAGCCGGAAAACCGATATTCAAACAGACGATCAAAAACGGAAAAGCTATTCAAATTCGTCTGCCAAAATAGATATCCGGTAAAAAACTTGTAAATCACCGATCTGCCGAATGGGCGTTATGTAGTTTCATCTTACCAAGAATCATTAGTAAGATATGATGCTTTAGAATCATGCAAAACGCCCATTCCTCATGCTTTACACTAAAGCTTTTATTCTTAGTAAATCTAATTCGAGTTTATTAAGAACTCTGTGCACGTTTATTATAAACGGCATTTGAGTTATATAAAAACTATTTTGCAAGCTTATTGACAAAAAATCAAACCATTCACAATAAAATATAAACAAAACAGGGCATTGACTAACTGATCAATGCCCTATTTCATATTTTGTTATATTTTACATGCACATTCTTCATAATTGAATTAGTTTAATTTGAATGATTTAGTTTTTAATACAATATAGATAAGCAATTCCTTTGATCAAACAGAGTTCTTATTCCCAGAAGAATTGTACCAATGTCAATGTTTTCCATTAGTTCACAAAATTCATATACGGAGTCTGCAAATTGAATCTATTGACAAATCCTATAAGTTCATCGTATTACCGCCCACAGTACTGTCGAAGCCACTGCAATAATCACTTTCAGAATTATGTCCCATGTTGATTTTCCGATTTCCATCGTTTTCTTACCTCCTTCTTGATTCTTTAAATAGTCGTTTTAACTCAAATAACTCTAAATCATATGTTTGTGAAAGTAATTCTTTTACTTCGAAGTACGGACACGTTTTGATACATTCTTCCGCCTCTATCTCACCGTTTCAGTTCAAGTCGGGACTCAGATCCTGATATCGGCACCCCTGGCAACCGGGAAACTGTTCACGCAACCGGTGAACCAACAGCCGGAGCGAAGTCTTCAGTTCCGACGTCTGGGTATTTGTCGGGTGTCCCCAGCAGTTCAGACCACCTTCATAGCAAATTCTGATACTGTTGGCATTGTACCCGTTATACATTTTGGGGTATTAATGTCACATTTACGCTTATTAAACGTACCTTTTCATCGGTATCTCCTTTAGACTCATAAGTTAGCTTATCCTTAGTTTCATCATGAGGGTAAGATGGTTCCGTTTCTTCCAGAATGCCCAGCACCGAGTCGCCTTCGCGCTTCATCAGTCGGCGGACAACATGGTCGTTAATAAAGTCCACGCTGATGGGGAAATAATCTAATCCCCGTTCTTTTATTCTTGACATGATTATTTTTTTAACATAATGATTAATTTGTTTCGATGTTATATCGTTATTGGTTTTGTATAATGATGTCATTCGTTAAAGACAATAGCGCTATTGTTTGTTTAAGCATAAAAACGTTATTGTCTAAACGTAGCGCACCCAACTGGCTTCCTCTTCGAAAATTTTCATTCTTTTGTGCTCAACACTCCGACGCACTACTTTCAATGCGTGTAAGATGAATTCCATTCGCACTAATGGATCTTCTACCTGTGTAATGATGAGACAAGAGTATCTGTTCTGTTGTTTTTTCCTGATCCAACCTCCGCTGTTGCATCGGCGACGGCTCATTTCCTTCCGATATTCTTTGCAATAAATATCCGAACGATGTGTTTATCTGTTCATGTAGATAAATTCCTATGGAAGTTTGGGTCCACATTGCTTGCAAACAGAAGAAACAGACAAGTTTTGTGTTGAAAATCCCAATTTAGTTTCCATATTATTAATTTAATAAACAGTTTGTGTTATTTAAAAAGCGATGTTCATATACATCTAAGTTGGTAAGCATATATATCCAGTACGGTAAAGATATATATCCGGCATAGTGGTCATATATAGCCACCACAGGAAATAAATATATGGATTAAGGAGACCTCAAACAAGGTCTTTTGCAACCGACCGTGAACTTTTCTTGTTTTCTCATGGTTATTCCATTTTTAATTTATACTTTTGAAACATATTAGTAACTCTCGCATTACGAAGACAGAATAATTTTCATTTAAGGAACCGACTGTTTTAGATATCAACTCTCAATTATTTCATAAATGGCTATTAATGAGAGACTAATAAATTTTTAATTATTTACATCGTTTTAAACCTTAGGAAATGGATACATTTTTAGACGTTACAGCTATCGTGAAACGTGCCAAGCAAATTCTAAATCTCAAAAGAGACAGTGAATTAGCTGAATATCTGGGAGTTTCCAGAGCTACAGTATCAAATTGGTGTGCGCGTAACCGAATTGACTTTCCTTTACTACTAGACAAGATGGGAAGTGAGATGGATTACAACTGGCTGTTGGTTGGAAAGGGAAACCCTAAACATCAACCACTATACTGCAATAGCAATTTGGTACAGGGAGAGGTGGAGATGATTCACAACCCAAAAACAAGAGAAGCTATGAACGATCGTAGCGTGACACTGTACGATATTACAGCGGCAGCCAATCTGAAGACTTTATTTACGAATAAAGATCAGTATGCAATGGGGAAAATTCAGATTCCGAGTATTCCTTTTTGCAATGGAGCGATTTATGTAAGTGGAGACAGTATGTATCCGATTCTTAAATCGGGTGATATTGTCGGATTCAAGGAAATAAATAGTTTTAGTAATCTGATTTATGGAGAGATGTACTTGGTTTCATTTACTATTGAGGGAGATGAATATCTATCGGTGAAGTACGTAAACCGTTCGGATAAGGAAGGATGCCTAAAATTAGTTAGTTATAATACTCATCATGAGCCAATGGATATTCCGTTTGCTTCTATCAATGCAATGGCGATTGTGAAATTCTCCATCAGGAAACACATGATGATGTAAGAAACTAAATTGATAGGTGGATTAATTTAAGTATTTTGAAACTAAATATATTTAGTTGAGACTTTTTTGACTGAAAGAGAAATGCGTTAGAGGTTAATCAAACTATCAATCTGTATTTTTTAGACGATGACGCAGATAACACGGATCTTTAAGATTATATTTATCATCTAAATTCTTAAAATCCGCGTTATCTGCGTCATCCACATCTAAAAAAATAGTGATAACATACTATTGGCAAGTACCTGTCAAGTTGATATCAGAATCGAATTATCAAAATAGTAGATAGAGGAAAGAGAAAACCTATTTTCCACTCAAAAAGTCTGATAGCTTCTTAATTACAGATTAGTTTTTAAGAAGAAGACTCATATTAATATTACAACTCCTTTTAAGGATGTAATTCCTTGAAAGCAGCATTCTCTTCCTGAACGTGCTGAATAGTCTGCTTCAATTCATCGATAGGCAAATCATAACCATACCAACCTGTATAGCAATCTACTACATACCACTTTCCGTCAGTTTTCAGTTCAAACTCAACACGCAAGTCTACCTCCGACTCCTCATAACCAGCTTCGAAAACTTTATGTTTAGGTTCGTTTAGCGTGAATTTTGAAACATATACTCCACCTTCATCCTGTGTAATGCGCTCTTCTTTCAATGTTTCACTATCCAACAACGGCCATTTTTCCTTGGTGAAAGGAAAAGTTTTCTCCGTTTCCCCATCATCCGCCAACAAAGTAATCGGAGTTTTCAATGGAAATTTGACACGCGTGTACTGAAAAGCAGCACTGGAAGTAAACTTATCCAGAAATGAGTTGAAATCCTCTCCTGTCTGTGCTATGACGGTTATACCGTCCACCTTAGAATTGGAACAAATGCCATAAGAAAACAATGACACGCCTGATAGCAACACTGTGATTAACAGACAATATACAAACCTTTTAGTGCCCATATAATAATATATAAATGAATAATATCATTAGTATTCCAATTCACGGCACAAAGATAGTAACAAGTTCAATATCTCAATCATTTCTTTCGTAAATACTCATACCCGAACCGACAATACAAGCATTTCTTTTTATCACAATATTCTTTTTGGAGTTGTATCAACGCCTGACTGTCCGCGGCAGTAACAACCAAAAACCTCGCTTCTCTCCACGCACGGATAATATGATTATTTTCGGCTTTCAGTTCTTCAAGAAACCGTTCCGAACGACTACACATCTTTTCTTCGGCTTTATGCAAACCATAAGTGTACAAAAAAGGGATTACCGTATTAATAATAATCAAATCCAACGACTTCTCCCCCATCGGTCTTTCTTTCTGCGAAGACTTACGTCCGAACATAAAATGAGTTTCCCAATATGCCGAAGTACGGGTACACAGCAAGGCACGAACATCACTTAATGTCTCCGCCTCCAGCAGTTGTGAAAATAATTTATCCGCTTTTTGATAAAGGTAAGCCAACTGGGCCAAACGAATAGTTGGAAAGTTTTCCGGATGAAGCCGCAAAAAACGCCACAATGTAGCATCCATCACTTTTGTAATCTCAAACTTGTGCTGTAAATAGCGAAACTCCTTTCTTAGCCCAAGACTGTATTCATCTTCCTGTACTTTATCTGAAAAATTCTCTTCCAATAGTCCCGCCTGCCCGAAGAAAAAAGCCTCTATCTGAAACAAGTCATTCCGATGTTTATCTACCGCACGAAATGGAAGCATATTTGCCCATGTTTCAAAAGCATCACCATTCAATCCAAAACCATAGTTACGGGCGAGGGTAATGAAAAAGGCATCTTCCCAATGATTGTTACAATGTTCCAAACGCCGGGCTATCAATTTTGCTTTTTGTTCCAGACGTTCTGTTTGCAAAGCAGTCAGCCAGGAATGTATGGTGAACTTCGGCAGCGAACCAATAATTGAATAACAAGCAGGATATTGTTCAGCATCATGAAGTTCCTGATAATGAGCACGTACATATTCGGGGCATTCTAACTGTATTTGAGGAACCGTTTCACCATTCGAACGGGTAACTTCCGTATCAATATAAGAGGCAATATGCAGAATTACAGAATCATACGCTTTATCCCGGTCATGTCCATGACGATACCAGTCGGAGGAGCGAGTATGAATCTCAACATTACCTACCCATAAAGTGCCGTTTATCCTTAATTTAGCGTTAAAAAAATCAGGTCCCGAATCTGAATTATGTAGCCCGGGGTCAATGATCTCTATTAATAAACCAGCGGTGGTTCGCAGTATTCTCAGAGGATATAATTTATGTTTCCACACATAGTGAAGAAGATGTTCCATGTTAAGAAGACGTTAATATAGAGTACAAATGTAATAAAAACCTTATCTTTGCAAGTATTATTTTGAATATAAGTCAGAAAACGATGAAAATAGCATTAATCGGTTACGGAAAAATGGGCAAAGAGATCGAGAAAGTTGCCCTTAGTCGCGGACATGAAATTGTTTGCATTATCGATATTAACAACCAGGAAGACTTTGAATCGGAAGCATTCAAATCGGCTGATGTAGCCATTGAATTCACCAATCCAATGGTTGCTTACAACAATTATATATGTACTTTTAAAGCCGGAGTAAAATTGGTATCAGGCAGTACCGGATGGATGGCTGAACACGGTGAAGAGATTAAGAAGCTCTGCACGGAAGAAGGAAAAACACTTTTTTGGTCCTCCAATTTCAGCCTGGGTGTTACTATTTTCTCTGCTGTAAACAAGTATTTAGCTAAAATCATGAATCAGTTTCCGGATTATAATGTCACGATGAGCGAGACTCATCACATCCATAAACTGGATGCTCCTAGCGGGACTGCTATTACCTTGGCTGAAGGTATACTGGAAAACTTAGACCGGAAAAATAAATGGGTAGAAGGAACATTATTAGCACCGGATGGTACGATAAGCGGTACTACTGCTTGTGCTTCTAACGAACTATCCGTGAGTTCTATCCGTGAAGGAGAAGTGTTTGGTATCCACACAATCCGTTACGAATCGGATATAGACAGCATCACGATCACCCATGATGCAAAAAACCGGGGCGGTTTTGTTTTGGGGGCAATACTTGCAGCAGAATATACAGCCCAACACGAAGGTTATCTGGGTATGGGTGACTTATTTCCATTTTTAAACGATTAAGCTTCCCGTTCAAGTTCTAAATAAACTAGTAAGTTATGAAACAAGCCACACGCGCACAATGGATCAAATGTGCTATTGCTATTATTCTTTATATTGTTTTCCTCATCTGGGTACGAAGCTGGTGGGGACTGATTGTTATTCCTTTCATTTTCGATATTTATATCACTAAGAAAATACCTTGGTCATTTTGGAAGAAGTCAAAGAACCCAACTATACGTGGTATCATGAGTTGGGTAGATGCCATTGTGTTCGCTTTGGTTGCAGTTTACTTTGTCAATATCTATATCTTCCAAAATTATCAGATTCCTTCTTCTTCACTGGAGAAGTCTTTATTGGTAGGTGACTTCCTATATGTGAGCAAGATGAGTTACGGACCACGTGTACCCAATACTCCACTCTCCATGCCATTGGCACAGCATACGTTACCGATATTAAATACAAAGTCCTACATCGAATGGCCACAATGGAAGTATAAACGTGTACCCGGTTTCGGAAAAGTTAAACTGAATGACATCGTAGTGTTCAACTTCCCTGCAGGTGACACGGTGGCTACTAACTTTCAGCAAACGGAAGACTTTTACTCGCTGGCATACAGAGTAGGAAAAGGTATCTACTCCAAGCCTATAAATATGGATAGCCTGACTCGTGAGCAACAACGTTCTATCTATGATTTATACTACGAAGGGGGACGCAAGCAGATTCTAACGAATCCCCGTGTGTATGGAGATGTAGTAGTGCGTCCGGTAGACCGCCGCGAGAATTACGTAAAACGTTGTGTAGGCTTACCGGGAGATACGCTTCAGATTGTAGAAGGACAAGTTATGATTGACGGGAAAGCGATTGAAAATCCGGAGAATCTCCAATTCAATTATTTTGTCCAGACTACCGGCCCCGTCATTCCCGACGAAATGTTCCGTGAACTTGGTATCAGCAATGACGACAAATGGCTGCTAGAAGATCGTAATAATTATGAAGGTACATTATTGGAAATGGGATTGGATGGACGTAATGAACAAGGAGAATTAAATCCTGTCTATCACCTTCCTTTAACCAAGAAGATGTATGACACTCTGTCCGGCAATAAAAAGCTAATAAGCAAAATTATCATGGAGCCGGAAGGAGAAACCCTTGCCGGTCAGATGTACCCCTTGAACCTCTATACCAAATGGGACCGTAATAATTACGGGCCGATCTGGATTCCTGCCAAAGGAGCCACTATCACATTAACAGAAGATAACCTGCCTATTTACGAACGTTGTATCGTAGCTTACGAAGGCAATAAACTGGAGCAGAAACCTGATGGTATCTATATCAATGGTGAAAAAACCAACCAATATACCTTCAAAATGGACTACTACTGGATGATGGGTGACAACCGTCATAATTCTGCCGATTCACGCTACTGGGGCTTCGTACCCGAAGACCATGTAGTAGGTAAACCGATTGTTGTCTGGTTATCACTCGACAAAGACCGTGGATGGTTTGATGGTAAGATTCGTTGGAATCGTATTTTTAAATGGGTAGACTAAAACATTTCAAATGGATATTGGCATTCACCGGAGCAATAGCTATCGTGCTTTTGCTCCGGGGATTTGCCTTTACATCCTGTCTTATCCCTTCCACCGGCATGGAGAATTCCCTTTTTGAAGGGGAACGTATCATTGTCAATCAATGGAGTTATGGTTTACGAGTTCCTTTCATGTCTATTTTCTCTTATCACCGTTGGTGTGAACATCCTGTAGAAAAGCAGGATATTGTGGTCTTCAATAATCCTGCCGCTATTAAGCAACCAACCATTGACCAACGAGAAATCTTTATCAGCCGTTGTATAGGCACTCCCGGAGATACTTTACTGATAGATTCTCTTTTTTCCGTCGTTTCTACTGAAGCTCAAATCAATCCGGACAAGAAAAGACTCTATTCATATCCTGCCGATAAAGAGAATTTAATAACTTCACTCATGAATACCCTTTCTATAGACGATGACGGACTAATGGGGGATAATGACAGCACTCATGTACGCAGTTTCAGCCGTTACGAGTTTTATTTACTCGGACAAGCGATGAACAATCAAGACTGGCTTCAACTTTTGACAGAAAAAAACGACAATGATCCGAAACCACTGATCATTCCCGGCAAAGGAAAAGTTCTGCGAGTATATCCCTGGAATATCACTTTATTACGGAACACTCTTATATTGCATGAAGGCAAACAGGCAGAAATCAAAAATGATACCCTATTTGTAGACGGAAAGCCTACACAGCATTGTTATTTTACCAAAGATTATTACTGGATGGGGTCCAACAACTCTGTCAATCTCTCCGACTCACGCCTGTTCGGATTCGTCCCGCAAGATCATATAATTGGAAAAGCATCACTTATCTGGTTCTCTAAAGAAAAAGAAACAGGTATATTTAACGGATACCGGTGGAATCGCTTTTTTAGGACGGTAAAATAATACAAATCGCTTCTAATACAAAAACACATAAAGGATATGAAAAAGATAATGACGATTCTGTTATTCATACAGATGCTGCTGTTCTCACAGTCACTTTTCGCTGCTCCGATAGATGATAAGACAGCTTTCGAAATAGCAAACAAATTTTTGTTTGATGATAATAAAAAGATTTTTCGTGAGTACGAGCATCAGTTACTCACCTCCAGCCAGCTTTTTGTAATCAACTACTCACTGAAAGGTCAGTCAAAAGGATTCATCGTTATAGCCAATGAAGATAGTATGCCTTCGCCTGTGCTGGCATTTTCTAAAGAAGGTAAGATGGACCTTAATAATGGTACGATGCAGTCTATTCTAAAACAATATAGCAAGGAAATAACGGAATGGAGAAGAGGTAAAACTCAGTCTGCAGCAGAAGAGAGAGTTTATTATCAGAAGAAAAAATCTTCCTGCCCACCATTGCTGAAGAAGGTTCTTTGGCATCAGTACTTTCCTTACAATCAGTCGGTACCAAAAGATGCAGATGGAAAAAGGTCACTCGTAGGATGCACTGCTATTACAATGGCACAAATAATGGGATATTACCAGTATCCCACTCAGGGAACAGGGAATGCCACTTATACAAAACCTACAAAGAAAGGAAAAGCATTCACAGCAACAGTCAATTATGATTCATTGTTCATCAATTGGAAAGCGATAGCAGATCGTTATGAACCTGAGGATTCTGTAGCTGCCTTAACTACCATTTGTCCCCTACTTTACCATTGCGCCGTTGGGGCAGAAATGATTTTCGGATCAGATACTTCGACAGGTTTCACCATACCTGCTTCCAATGCTTTTTTCAAGTATTTTGACTATCACCCCGGAATACGTCATTTAGCCAAACACAGACTCACCGATAGGCAACTTCAACAACTTCTTTATCGGGAAATAGAAGCCGGACGCCCAGTGATGTGCTGTGGACACCAACATTTCTTCGTCTGCGACGGATTTATTGATGACTTTTTCCACTTCGACTGGGGATGGAAAGGATCAATGAATGGTTATTTTAAGCTTTCCGCTTTAAATCCGGACAATGGGAATTTCCAAATGATGACTCATCTTACCGTAAATATACGTCCGAAAAACTCCGAAGAACACCCCAAAACAGTTAATCTAACTGAACCGGGTACACTACAACAATTCATCTCTGAAAATGAAGCACTGACTTTAACCTCACTGACTATAACAGGAAAACTAAATGCGAAAGATTTCCGTCTGCTCCGAAAGATGGCAGGGGCAACCGAAACTATTTGGGAAAACAGTGGAGAGTTGCGCGTTTTAGACCTGTCGAAGGCAGAAATTGTTGCCGACTATGAGAACTATTATTATAGGAGAGATCTACGGAAAGAAAACTGGATTAGACCATTCAATGGCAAAGAGACTCCTGACGGACAACCCAAAGTATTTAAGTTTGCATCAATGGATGATAAAGAATGGGAACTTTTTTGCCAGCTTGGAGGTAATATCGACCGATGGGGGGTATGGAAATATGTAAAAGAAAAGAACGATTACTTTTTGCAGTATCATACCGCTTCAAACACTATCAGCGAGAATCTGTTCATAAATTGTGTAAACCTGAAAAAGATTTTATTGCCTGAAAAAACTTCCAGCATCGGAGTATATGCGTTCATGAATTGCAGGTCTCTGCAATCGATGCAAATTCCATCTCAAACCAAAGATATCAATTCGAAGGTATGGCTGGATTGTATTTCTATGAAAGCTGTCACAGTATCCCCTTCGAACCCTTATTTTGCTGATAAAAACGGGGTTTTATATTGTAAGGACTTTATGACATTATTATATTATCCGCCTTATAAAACGGATTCCATATATATCTTACCGCAAAGTACACAAAAATTATATCCTTACGCCTTCAATGGCAGCTTGTTTCTGAAGAAAATCTCCTTGTCGAAAGACGTCAAAAAGATTCTTCCATTTACTTTTTCCTTCTGCCCATCTCTTCGTTCTGTTGAACTTCCGAATGGATTAGAGCAGATTGAACCGAACGCCTTTTGCAACTGTGGAGAATTATCAGAAGTCAATCTCCCAGTAAAGTTTCAAAATAATAAAGGATCCATTTTTGTGCAATGTAACCAGTTAAAATAGAATGAAAACAGCTTATTTATCTTCCGCCTATCTGGCTCCTGTAGAATATTACACTAAATTAGCAACATACGATAAAATCTATGTAGAGCAGTATGACCATTACATGAAACAGACTTATCGAAACCGGTGCACCATTGCCGGACCTGACGGTGAGTTGGCACTCTCCATCCCTACTGTGAAACCGGATACCTTGAAATGTCCTATGAAGGACATTCGTATCTCCGATCATGGCAACTGGAGACATCTTCATTGGAATGCAATCGAATCTGCTTACAACAGTACTCCTTTTTTTGAATATTACAAGGATGATTTCCGCCCTTTCTACGAAAAGAAATATGAGTTCTTAACCGATTTCAACGAAGAATTATGCAACTTAGTTTGTGAACTGATAGATATCCACCCGGTAATTGAACGTACCTGGGACTATAAAATGGAATTCAGCCCCAAAGAAACAGATTTCCGAGAACTTATTCATCCAAAGAAGGACTTCCGTACAGCTGATCCAGAATTTATTCCAGAGCCTTATTATCAGATTTTCGAATCCAAACTGGGTTTTCTACCTAATTTAAGCATCATAGACTTGCTTTTTAATATGGGTCCCGAGAGTCTGTTAGTACTAAAATAAATTCTAACATACTAACTCAAAAACACTTCTATATACCTAGAAAACATTAAATACTTATTCATAATTAGGATCTATTATTTTTAAAACCAATAGTTTGATCCATTGAAACTATAAATTACCGATTTTATAAAGTCAGTCGGATGATAATATGACCCCAATTGCTCAATTCTCAGTAAATACTCACTCCCAGGCATTGCTTTACCAACTAATAAAAGGTCTTGTGCGGGCGTATATGTAAATTCACCCTTTTGTTGCTGTCCAAATAACATAAAAGGAAGCATCAGAAATAAAGAAAGAAATTTCATGTTAAGTTTTTCAGGGGGGGGGTATATAAAATTAAATAGTTATCAAGATCATTTTAGCAGTTTAGAAAGTTTGTCATTCATTGATAACAGTACAAAGTTACCGATAAATCAGTGTAGACAAATATTCTTCTGCAAACATTTCATTGGCCACTTCTAGCAGTTGTTCCGAAGTCAGTTCTTCAATACGTTTAAAGACAAGCTCGGAAGATTCATATTTATGATAATGCAGGAATGTTTTCGCCATACCCAGTGCATTGTTTTCAAAATTGTCCGAAGCTACTCCGATTTGTCCGATCAGTTGTTTCTTGGCAGCCACGAGCTGAGAGGAAGTCATCTTAACGTCCCGCATTCGTTTCAATTCTTTATAAGTGAGCCTCATGCAAGTATCCATATCCTCGATATCCGTTCCGAAGTAAATACAAAAAGCACCTGTATCGGTGTAGGACGTCAGATTCGATTCTACATTATACACCAATCCGCGACGTTCGCGGAGCGATACATTCAACCGACTATTCATTCCGGGACCTCCCAGAATATTATTCAGCAGATAAAGAGCTGTCCGCCTATCATCATAGGCATTATATCCACGACTTCCGATCATCACATGAGCCTGATGCGTATCCTTAGACACAACCAAACGCTCCGAAACATAAAAAGGAGGAACAATCCGCCGGTTATCCACTGTCACCGCAGGAATATCAGATACATACTTCTCTACCAGTCGAATGATTTTTTTAAAGTCATATTGTCCCTGAACAAAAAAGACCATATTACCGGGTTGGTAAAATCGGCGGGTAAATGAAAAAACATCTTCTGTACGGAAACTACGAAGCAAGTCCGGTTTACCCAAAATATTCCTTCCCAAAGGATGATCGCGGAAAATCATATCCTCGAAATCATCGAAAATGAGCTCAGACGGATTGTCTTCATACGACTGTATCTCGTCAATAATCACCTCCGTCTCTTTTTCTATCTCATGTTGGGGAAAAGTGGAGTGGAATACAATATCTCCCAACAGTTCAAGTGCACGTTCCAAATGTTCGGTCAGGAAAGCGGCGTAAACCATCGTTTCTTCCTTATTGGTGTAAGCATTTAAATCGCCTCCCACATTCTCCATCCGGTTCAAGATGTGCCATGCTTTCCGTTTCCCGGTTCCCTTAAAAATGAGATGTTCCACAAAATGCGCCATTCCTTGCTCATTCTCAGCCTCATCACGTGTTCCTGCATCAATAGCGAAACCACAATAAGAGACTTTTGAAAGGGTCGGTTCATGAATGATGCGCAGACCATTTTGCAATGTATATTCGTTATATTGCATTGTTTTCTTCTTCCTTATTGAATTAATACCGCAAAAATACAATAAAACTTATTGTCGTTTATAGAAAATTGCAGATATTTGTGGACTATAACAGTAACAACGTGTATGAAAAAGATAGGAATTTTCTGCTCCGCCTCTGAAAACATTGACAAAATGTATTTCGACAGTGCCCGTCAAATAGGGAAATGGATAGGAGAAACTAACAAAACGTTGATTTACGGAGGTGCAAATCTTGGACTAATGGAATGTATTGCACATACAGTCAAAGAATACGGAGGAACTGTGACTGGCGTCGTACCCTCCAAACTTGAAGAGAATGGAAAAGTGAGCAAATACCTTGATAAGATTATTCGCACACAGAATCTGAGTGACCGTAAGGACATCATGACAGAAGAATCGGACATATTGATCGCTTTACCCGGAGGAGTAGGAACACTCGATGAGGTTTTTCATGTAATAGCCTCAGCTTCTATCGGATACCACCATAAAAAAGTAATCTTCTACAATAAATACGGATTTTACGATGAGCTACTGAAAACACTTCAAACATTAGAAGAAAAAGGATTTGCCCGCCTGCCTTTTTCAACTTATTATGAAGTTGCCAACACACTGGATGAATTAAAAGAAAAAACAAAATAACGTGTCCACAGTCGGTAGACAATATACGGACACACTCAAGCACCCAAAAAATTATGATTGATTCTATAAAACAACTTTTGCAGCAGGAAGCACAAGCCGTGCTAAATATCCCGGTTACGGACGCTTACGAAAAAGCTGTAGACCTGATAGTTGAACAAATCTACCAAAAGAAAGGGAAACTAGTTACTTCCGGTATGGGAAAAGCCGGTCAGATTGCAATGAATATCGCTACAACATTCTGTTCTACAGGAGTCCCTTCGGTATTTCTGCATCCCAGCGAAGCACAACACGGTGATCTGGGTATTTTGCAGGAGAACGATTTGCTTCTGTTAATATCTAATTCAGGCAAGACAAGAGAAATTGTCGAACTGACTCGATTGGCTCACAATCTGAATCCCAAATTGAAGTTTATCGTCATCACAGGAAATCCTGAAAGCCCGCTTGCAGATGAATCTGATGTTTGCCTGAGCACCGGACATCCTGCAGAAGTTTGTACACTTGGCATGACTCCTACTACATCGACTACTGCAATGACTGTTATTGGCGATATATTGGTAGTACAAACCATGAAGAAGACTAAATTCACTATTGAAGAATATTCCAAACGTCATCATGGCGGCTATTTAGGAGAAAAATCAAGGTCATTATGCGAAAAGTAGTAGGTATCGGAGAAACAATCCTCGATATCATCTTTCGGGGTGAACAGCCTTCTGCTGCCGTACCGGGAGGCTCTGTATTCAACGGCATCGTATCTTTAGGACGGATGGGCGTCAATGTTTCTTTTATCAGTGAGACAGGCAACGACCATGTAGGTAATATTATCCTGCAATTTATGCGCGACAACCATATACCGACAGATCATGTCAGCGTATTTCCGGATGGAAAATCACCAGTTTCTCTTGCCTTCCTCAACGAACAAAGCGATGCTGAATATATCTTTTACAAGGATTATCCCAAGCAACGTCTAGATGTATTATTTCCTAAGCTGCAAGAAGATGACATTGTAGTAGTCGGGTCTTATTATGCATTAAATCCGGTACTGCGGGATAAGATTTTGGAATTACTCGACCAAGCACGTGAAAAGAAGGCAATTATTTATTATGATCCCAACTTCCGTTCTTCGCATAAGAATGAAGCGATGAAACTGGCCTCAACTATCATCGAGAATTTGGAATATGCAGACATTGTACGTGGTTCGACAGAAGATTTCTTGTATATGTACGGCATGCAAGATGCAGACAAGATATACAAAGATAAAATCAAATTCTATTGTCCACGGTTCATTTGTACCGCAGGAGCCGAAAAGGTAGTGCTACGTACAGGAACCATCAGCAAAGAATATACAGTAGAACCATTGAAAGCTGTGAGCACCATCGGAGCCGGAGATAATTTCAATGCAGGAATCATATACGGATTACTTAAATATGACGTGCGATATCGTGACCTGAACAATCTGAATGAGGAAACGTGGGACAAAGTGATTCAATGCGGAAAAGACTTTTCGGCAGAAGTTTGCTGCAGTTTCAACAATTCAATATCAAAGGAGTTCGCAATAAATTATAAATAAGGCTGAAAATTAATTTTCTCAGGCGTTCCTACAGATCAGAACAGTATAAAAGTCCATATCAAATTACTATATAATATTCAATTTGGTATGGACTGTTTTTATTATTACCACCAAGTTATAATTTCCTATTGAAGTGGTAATCTTATAAACTTCTCTTAAATTACTATTAACTTTGGCTAATTATCGCAAAGGAATTATCAAATCTGTGTGTAATTTCTATCTTTGCATAATAGATATAAGACTAAATACTATGTACAAAAACCTGTTAAGCTGGCTCACAATTTTGTTAGTGCTTCCTTCCTGCACTAATACCCATCCCAATATATCAGTAGTATGCGAAGAAAACAATATAGGAAATTGTATCATCAAATGGGAAATAAATCCAGCAATCAACGGACAGGTAAAAGTATATGCTTCCACCTCTCCCGACCTGATTCCTGAAAACTCCGCTGTAGGAATGGCTAATATTTCCGATGGTAAAATGACCATTATTACGGAAGATCCTTCACAACGCTATTATTTTTTGATAGTATTCAACAATAAATACCGGATTGAAGTAGCAACCCGCAATATCAATATACATGACATTCAAAATTTCCGTGACTTAGGAGGATATAAATCATCCGAAACAGGAGGAAAAGTACGTTGGGGAATGATCTACCGATCAGCACAGATTGACAGCATCCCGCCTTGTTCTCGCCAAGAATTGGCAAACATAGGGATTCGTACTATCATCGACCTTCGGTCGGAGCAGGAATACCACAATTCTCCACAACTCAATGATAAAAGATTTAAAATGTTACACATTCCTATTTATACAAAAAACATAGAAAGCATACTCCAAGAAATTCAAAAAAGAAAAATAGAAACAGATACGGTTTACCGATTAATAGAGCAAATAAACCGTGATTTAGTAACCAATTACCAACCTGAGTTTAAGCAGATATTCACCTGTTTGCTTGATCCTGCACGTTACCCGATAGTCATTCATTGTACATCAGGCAATGGACGTACGGGAATTGTTTCCGCTCTGTTATTAGCTGCTCTAGGAGTCAATGAAGATATCATCATGAAAGATTATCGCCTCAGTAATGACTATTTCAATATCCCCAAAGCCTCTAAGTACGCTTACAATCTACCGGCTAATTCACAAGAAGCCATTACTACAATTTATTCGGCCAAAGAAGATTTTTTGAATGCTGCCAAAGAACAAATAGAAATGGAATATGGTGACATACAAGCCTACCTTAAGAAAGGAATAGGACTCTCTGCCGAAGAAATTAAACAATTACGCAGCATTCTATTAACGAGCAACAGATAATAGAAAATTAATAATACGAAACCACTGCGCATAATTATTATTATCCAGTATATAATATCCAGTAAATTGACTATCTTTGCAACCGAAATAAAAGATATACAGAGATTTAATGAAGACATTTGAAGAGCTTGGCGTTTCTCCGGAGATACGTAGAGCAATTGAAGAAATGGGATACGAGAATCCCATGCCGGTACAAGAGGAAGTGATTCCGTACCTTTTAGGAGATAATAACGACGTAGTAGCTCTCGCACAAACGGGGACAGGTAAAACAGCCGCATTCGGTTTGCCCTTGCTCCAACAGATTGACGTAAATAAAAGAATTCCACAATCGCTTATCCTTTGCCCTACCCGTGAGCTTTGCTTACAGATAGCAGGCGACCTGAACGATTATTCCAAATACATTGACGGTTTGAAAGTGCTGCCTGTATACGGTGGTTCTTCTATCGACAGCCAAATACGCAGTTTGAAACGGGGTGTACATATTATTGTAGCCACTCCCGGACGGTTACTTGACTTGATGGAGCGAAAGACAGTTTCACTGTCTACCATCCGCAACGTAGTTATGGACGAAGCAGACGAAATGCTGAACATGGGATTCACAGACAGCATTAACGCAATTCTTGCAGGCGTTCCTCAGGAACGTAATACTCTATTATTCTCGGCTACCATGAGTCCGGAGATCGCACGCATTTCCAAGAATTATCTACGCAATGCAAAAGAGATCACTATTGGACGCAAGAACGAGAGTACCAGTAATGTAAAACATGTAGTTTACACTGTACATGCCAAAGATAAATACGAAGCGCTAAAACGCATTGTTGATTATTATCCGCAGGTTTATGGAATCATCTTTTGCCGTACCCGCAAGGAAACACAGGAGATTGCAGATAAATTAATGCAGGAAGGCTATAATGCCGATTCACTCCACGGAGAATTATCACAGGCACAACGAGATACCGTTATGCAGAAGTTCCGTATTCGCAATCTGCAGCTATTGGTTGCTACCGATGTAGCTGCCCGTGGATTGGACGTAGACGATCTGACTCATGTTATTAACTACGGTTTACCCGATGATACGGAAAGCTACACGCATCGTAGCGGACGTACAGGACGTGCCGGTAAAACAGGTACTTCTATCGCTATTATCAACTTACGTGAAAAGGGTAAATTACGAGAAATTGAACGTATTATCAGTAAAAAGTTTATTGCCGGCGAAATGCCAACAGCTTCAGATATTTGCCAGAAGCAACTGATAAAAGTGATTGATGATCTGGAAAAAGTGAAAGTAAACGAAGAAGAGATCGCTGACTTTATGCCAGAAATCTGTCGTAAATTAGAATGGTTGAGCAAAGAGGACTTGATCAAGCGAATGGTTTCACACGAGTTTAACCGCTTCTCTGAGTATTATCGCGGACGTGCAGAAATTGAACAACCTTCCGACAGCCGTGAACGCAGGGATAGGGATGGCAGAGATAGAGATAGTAGTGCTGACAAGAGAAACCGAAAAGGAGCTCCCGGTTTTACTCGTTTATTCATTAACATGGGTAAAACAGATAATTTTTTCCCAAATGAACTTATCAGTCTATTAAATAGCAACACACGCGGACGTATCGAACTCGGACGTATTGACTTGATGCAGAATTTTTCTTTCTTCGAAGTTCCGGAAAAAGAGGCAAACAACGTTTTGAAAGCATTAAATGGCGTGAAACGGAATGGGCGCAAAGTGGCTGTAGAAATAGCAGGTGAAGAAAATTCGAAAGGTCGTGATAATAATGGCCGTTCGAGCGATTATAAGGGAGGCAAACGATTCGGTAAAGTTGAGGAACGCACTCCTTCACGCAACGATAACAGAGAAAAAAAATCAAAAGACTCCTCACCGGTTAGAAGTGGCATAAAAAAAGAAAAAACAAATCGGGAAGAACGTGGTTATTCCGATGCACACGGACCTCAAAAGAAAGATGACTGGAAACAGTTCTTCAAAGATGAAGAACCAGATTTCAATGAAGAAGGATGGGCACGTAGAAAAGCTAAAAAATAAGCTTCTGATGACCAATTGAATAATATCGTATTAGAGAAATAGAAACTTTCTGTCTTTATAGTTTATCAATGAATATAACTAAGTAAAGTTACAGAAAGTTTTTTTTATGTCCTACCGAGAAAATATGCACCTTATTTTTATTTCTGATAAACTTCTGAAAAGTTTATCAGAAAATTTATTTTAATTCATAATAGCTAGGTTTTTAATATATTTTAAACAAAGGCTATGTGGATTTCTATCGCCTTTGTATCCATTTTCGGAAACGAAATGCATTCTATGTATTCAGAATCAAAGATAGTCAGATAGAGCACACACGACACAGATCAGTGGCGAACTTCATTGCTAATTTGATTGGAGGACTAATAGCCTATACGTTTCTGCCAAAGAAACCCGCAATCAATGTAGAGTTTGAACCAATAACACAATACTTTATTCCATTCTATAATTATATCGAACTCAGGTTAATTACTATACGGTAGGGAAACTAAAATGTGGCATTTATAATAAAATGCCAATTAACCAACCTCATATACAACTCGAGCCATTTTGAGGATAGTCGTCTGGCTCACGATCAAACACGCTATATTTTCTCATCTTGAAGATCAAAAGTGTCTTTTTATTATCATTTATCACTTTTAAGCCATAAGCTACTTATAATCAACGGTAAAATGGTGATAATAACTAGTGATAATAAGGTGATAATACAGATTTATAGTATTTCTATTATCACTTTTATTCATCCATTTTATTACATAATTAACTGACAATTAGTTATTAACATATAATTCGGCTACCATTTGCACAGGTAGTAAAAACTCTTATTTTTTGTTGATTAATAGAATTGTCGTTCAATTTATACCGTATGTAATAGTACAAATACCGTAATCTTAACATAGAGATAAGCCCGATTAATTTTCTTGTAAAGTATATCTTTTGGCTTCACGTACATGATCCGTTCGATTCATGTACGTGAATCCAAAAGATCGCGTACGTGAACCAATGGGATCATGTACGTGAAACGGTTTATTACCGTAACAAAAATATACTAATAAAGCCTGCTGTATAACTGTTTTTTTAGTTTATTCTCTTTATTCAAAGAGGTTTATGCAACTTAAAAAGCTTCTTTTTCCGTTGAAAACATTCATAGATATAAATTGAGATGTGCAGATAATTAATAATCAATCAGATGAAGATTCATCTTCCTGAGTACTTTGAGCATCTTTCTTCTTTTGATTTCTAAACTGCTTCGGAGTCATTTCAAACTTTTGAGCAAATGCTTTATAGAATGTTCCTCTATTATTAAATCCGGTTTTATCCATAATTTCTTCGATAGAGAGCTGTGTAGTAAGTAATAAACGCTCTACAATACTCAGACGATACTCACGGATAATATCAGCAGGGGTCTTATCAGTGACATTCTTCAACCTTCTATAAAATTGCCGTGTACTAAATCCCAAAGAGTTGCTAAGAAGATCTACTGACAGATCTGAGTCTTGAATGTGACTGTCAATGATCTGCATCATCTTCTCGAAGAAAGACTTATCTTCTTTATGCATGAAGTGACCGTCATCCAATTCAAAAGCACTCAATACAGAACTATAATACTCTTTTAAGTCCTCCTCACGCTGCATCAGTCTTTTCACCACTTTTTCAAGATATTCCACATTGAAAGGTTTTGTGATATAAGCCTCAGCACCCGATTCGATACCTCGGGTCTGCTCATCGATATTATTAAGAGCAGACAACAGAATCAACGGAATACGGCTCAGAAGTTTATCAGATTTTATCCTTTTGGCAAACGACATTCCATCCATTCCGGGCATCATCACATCGGAAATAATTAAGTCAGGCAATTGGAGTGTCAATTGTTTCAAAGCATCTTCCGCATTGTACAAAGGAATAACATTGTATTTCCCGACAAAAATTTCTGTTACAAACCACAACATTGAAGGATCATCATCTATAATCATTATGGTTTGTTTGTTCTTATCAAATTCAGATGAAGTATTCTGGAGCTTGATTATCTGCTCCTCCCTAGAAAGAATCGGTTCTTCTGTAAATTTTTCATCTTCAACATCCGCAGAAACTTCCATCATAGGCAATAAAACCTCAAAAGTCGTGATTTCATCCGGTTTGCTGGATACATGAATCTGCCCGTTAAGCAAATTCACCATACTGTGGCAGATTGCCAATCCAAGACCATTTCTCGGAGAGATACCATTCTTATTCTGCACCTCGAAATTATCCAAGATCTTATAACGGTCGAAAATCTTAGTAAGATCAGCTTTCTTAATTCCTTTTCCTGTATTGGAAATACGAAAATACAGTTGTCCTCCCTCTACAAATAGTTCGACTACTATTGAACCATTCTCCGGAGTATATTTAAACGCATTAGAGATCAGATTACTCACAATCTTACTCAGACAACTAGTATCAGTATTCCAATTAACATTCTCTTCAAGCTGTAAACGATAATCTATACCCCGACTTTCAACCAACTCCCCGAATGACTCGGCAATGGTACGTACTTGCTCGGTGACAGAGATATGTTTAATATTAAGTAACTTATTACCTGTCTCCAACCGCCTGAATTCAATCAGTTCCAATATCAGCGCATTCAACTTCAATGCATTCTGCTGAATCATTGAAGCATATTTATGAATATATTCGTCTATTTTATTATAAGTAAGAATCTTTTCACAAGGTCCACTAATCAGCGTCAGCGGCGTACAGAACTCGTGAGTTATGTTAGTAAAGAAACGTAATTTCGACTCGTATAATTCTTCGCGTTGTTGCTGATTCATCTGCTCAATCATCGCATTACGCTTCATGCGATAACGATTCAGCAACAACCAAATACAACCGACCGCAAATGCAGCAAACAATAAGAAATAAACGATGTAAGCATAAATAGTCATATACCAGGGGGGAGTAATCCGAATAATCAATGAGTATGGTTCACTCTCTTTTCCCGTAATATTACTCCGATATTTCACCAACAAAGTATACTCTCCGGGAGATAAATTGGAAAAAGCTGCTGTTGTGGAAAGACCATTTTCAATCCAACTGTCACTTAATTCATCTATTTTATAAAAGTACGTATAGTTGTTTCCATTGATATGATCGATAGCTAAAAATGAAAGATTAAAGAAATTCTGGCTATAATCCAACACTAACTTTTCCTTTTTATCTCCCTTCAAGAAGTCGTATATATTATATTCTTTACCAAAAATAGACAAGCGGTTAAAATGTAGCGCGGGTATATATTCTTCAGAGTTATGTTCATTCTCACTAATTGTTATAAATCCATTCGTTCCACCAAAAAACAAAGTACCTGTATGCTGGTCTTTAAAGAAAGCCCCATCGCTAAACTCTGTTACTTCCAAACCGCTCTGCTGACGATAAGTTTGCACAGTATTATCCCTCACATTGAATCTGACCATTCCTTGATTAGTACTCAGCCAAAGATGATTATCCTTACCCTCCAAAATACTATGAACAGTATTATTAGGAAATCCGTCCATCTCATTGTAAACGCGATATTCATCCTGATACAAACGTGCCAATCCGAAACTTGTACCAAACCAATATCCTTCGTTATTCTTATAAATAGCGAAAATATCATTCACCATCTGATTCTTCACCACACCGTCAATACGACAAGGTGTCAATTCGCATGTATTTGTATCCATTTTGTAGGCACCATATCCCCGATTACCAAACCATATAGTCGAATCATTCTCCTGAAAAGAGACAAAGAAGTAGTTCGAAGCTCTTTTCCCACCATCCAAAACAAAACGTTTTGCTGACTTCACTTTAGGTGAATAGCCGGAAGTATCCATTATTATTCTAACAATTCCTTCTCCTACGGTAGCAACCCACAAAGTACTGTCATTCGATTCCACGATGGAATGGACATATTTAACTGTTTTATCATCCGCCAGTACAGAAAATTCCTTGAGTGCTTTTTCCGGATACGAATAATAATTAAGACCACCCTCTGTTCCAATCCACAAACGGTTCCACCGGCTTGAAGCAAAACTATAAACCGAATTATGTGTCAAAGTGCTATTAGCAGTTGAAAACCTCTCTACTTGAGATACCGCCTTTCCATCTTTATAAAAATCCATTATTCTAAGAATCCCATCACCTTTCGTACCTACCCATAAAGCCTTCTCCTGATCTATGAACAAAGAGCGTACAGGATTATTTACCTTATACTCAGGAGTATCCAGAAGTACATTATGAATGGAGAACTCATCTGTAAAACACATATATATCCCTTGTCCATCAGTTCCTACCCAGATAACATCCTGAAAACGATCCTTCATCAGACAGAAAATACCCGATTGAATATTAATTGGATGTACTGCATACTTTACCTTCGAATTCGATAAATACTCCAATCGAATCAACCCACTATTTTTAAAGCCAATGAAAAAATCGTTCTTCTGTTTAATAATAGAAGATACTTCACCACGATGATGTATTTCCTCTTCCAAATCTGCCACATAATATATCTGTCGGTTACGTAATTCACACTCGTAAAGCGAATAAGTACTATCAACGAAATAAAGCATTTCTTCTTCCACAAAGGCCCATAATATAGATTCAGGATGATTGAAATAGTTACAAGGTATCAATGAAACCTGATCCCCATTCTTTTCAATCATATAACTTCGGTTATCGTAACCAGAAGAGATTACCCAAAGAATACCGGAGCTATCAATTTTCAACAGTTGAACCTTCTCAAAATCTATTTTCTCGACATTAAGTTTTTGAAAGTCATTGGCTCCCGGATAATAATAGTAGATATAGCCATCATCTTTAACAATAAAATAGTCACCATCGGGACTTTTATCCATAAAGTTAATATCTTTAAACTGTTTGAAGCTCTGTATCGTTTGGCGGCGGGTATCAAAACGGTCCAAACCATAATTGGTTTGAACCCATAGTACATCTTCCTCTCCTTCCATCACTCTGTCTATTAAATTACCGGAGAGCCGATTATTTAAGTTAGCGGATTTATATAATCCCAGATAACTACCATCATAAACGTTCAATCCATCACAAGAACCAATCCATATCACACCATGCCTATCTTGACACATAGAAAGGATAGCACTGTTAGACAATCCGTTTTTACTGGAAAATTGCCGTAATGTATATGAAGCATCCGCCTCCGAAACAACGAAAAGGAGAGCGATAATTAGTAACAAAATGCCATTTAAAGAAAAACTCTTCTTTATACTATAATTGTTTGCCTTCATGTAGTGGTTTTGTTCTTTTAAGATATGCCAGTCAATTTGTCGGCAAGATATAGAAAATAAGGAAAATGTCCAAAGTCTATGCAGGAAAAACGACTTTCCCCTTTTTTTTAGCTGAACAAGAGTACGTATTTAAGACATATATATACAACTTAACGTCATTCAAACAATAATAGACATAAATGTCACAAGTTCGTATCCGTTTTTTATTCACTGGCGATAACTTTGCGGCATAATCCTGGATTAAACTTGAATTAAATATAATATATAGAATACAATATGAAATCACTGCGTTTTTTATTAAACATTTTATGTGTTGCATCACTAGCCGGCTGTGTATCCACAAAAGAAGCAAAACCTAATATAAATCTGGAAAGAGCTCAGCAAACACTGGATTCACTTTATCAAAATTATAGTGCAGCTAATACTTGTTTACTCCGGGAAAGCTATCCATTTGATGAAAATCAGAAAGTTACCTATTTAGCATCAGAAGACCAAGCCAATATACCTAATCAATATTCTTATTTATGGCCTTATTCCGGTACATTTTCAGCAGTCAATGTTTTGTTGGAAACAACCCATGATAAGAAATACCGAAAACTGTTAGACAATCAGGTACTGCCGGGATTAGAGGAATACTTTGATACCAAACGGACTCCTAATGCATATTCATCATATATCCGCACTGCTCCTGCTTCAGATCGCTTTTATGATGACAATGTCTGGTTGGGTATTGATTATACTGACACTTATCAAGCCACAAAAGAAAAGAAATACCTGGATAAAGCTCAATTAATATGGGAATTTATTGAAAGCGGAACAGATAGTTTACTGGGAGGCGGTATCTATTGGTGTGAACAAAAAAAGGAATCTAAAAACACCTGCTCCAACGCTCCGGGATCTGTTTTTGCTTTAAAACTATTCAAGGCAACTAACGACAGTACCTATTTTAAGAAAGGCAAAGAGCTATATGAGTGGACACAAAAGAATCTGCAAGATTCCACCGACTATCTTTATTTTGATAATGTACGTCTTGACGGAAAAATAGGTAAAGCCAAATTTGCTTACAATAGCGGTCAGATGATGCAATCTGCTGCTATTCTATTCCAATTGACAAAAAATCCTGTTTACCTGAAAGATGCTCAAGATATAGCTAAAGCATGTCACAACTATTTCTTTACCGACTTTATACCTACAACAGGGGAACCTTTCAAAATGATAAAGAAAGGCGATATATGGTTCACTGCCGTTATGCTCAGAGGGTTTATCGAATTATATCATCTAGATAATAATAAAACTTATATCAACGACTTTGACAGAAGTTTATCTTATGCCTGGGAGAATGCACGTGACGAGAAAGGCTTATTCAACGTAGACTTAAGCGGAAATAACAAAGATGACAAAAAATGGCTATTAACACAAGCTGCGATTGTAGAAATGTACGGACGTCTTGCCGCTATTAAATAGATAAAGAGATCAAGTAGAATTTAGTACCAAGGATAACAATATAATATGATTAATAATAAGGTATTAAGATTGTTTTTACTTTTTATGAGTGTTGTTTGCTACTCTTCATTATGGAGTAGCGAGCAGCAACCTCGACAACAACACAACCACTATATAAATAATCGCTACCCTTTACAACGTAAAGTTTTTATTGAACTTCCGTTAGGAAGCATTAAAGCGAAAGGATGGTTACACGAAATGCTAATGCGCCAAAAGAACGGTGCAACAGGGCATATGGATGAACTTTATCCACAAGTAATGGGGAGCCGCAATGGGTGGCTAGGGGGAGACGGAGACCAATGGGAAAGGGGGCCCTATTGGATTGACGGACTTCTCCCCCTGGCTTACATTTTGAATGACCAGGAATTAAAAGAGAAAGTACAGCCTTGGATTGAATGGGCTCTGAAAAGCCAACGCGAAGATGGATTTTTCGGACCGGAAAAAGATTATCCCGGAGAAGCGGGACTTCAACGTGACAATTCACACGATTGGTGGCCCAGAATGGTAGTCCTGAAAATCTTACAGCAATATTATTCGGCTACCGGTGATGAACGGATTATATCATTCATGACTCGTTATTTCAAATATCAATTAAATACATTACCCGATAAGCCACTGGGACATTGGAGTTTTTGGGCAGAGTTCCGCGCTTGTGACAATCTTCAAGCTGTATATTGGTTATATAATCTCACAGGAGAATCATTCTTACTCGATTTAGGTAAATTGATTCATAACCAAAGCTTCAGCTTTGTGGATATGGTACAACGGGGTGATTTAAAGAGAATAAACACGATTCACTGCGTGAATCTGGCTCAAGGAGTTAAAGAACCGGTGATATATTATCAACAGGAGGCCGACAAAAAATACATAAATGCCGTAAAAGAAGCATTTAAAGATATCCGCCAATTCCATGGACAACCACAAGGTATGTATGGTGGAGACGAAGCATTACACGGAAACTGTCCTACTCAGGGCTCCGAATTATGTTCGGCAGTCGAGTTGATGTATTCATTGGAGAAAATGATGGAAATAACCGGTGATATTGACTTTGCCGACCATTTGGAACGGATTGCTTTTAACGCTCTGCCGACACAGATATCAGATGACTTCATGACCAAACAATACTTCCAACAAGCTAATCAGGTAATGGTAAGCCGCCACCGTAGAAACTTCGACCAAGAACACGGAGGCACAGACCTGACTTACGGAATATTGACCGGATATCCATGTTGTGCTTCAAATATGCATCAGGGATGGCCTAAGTTCACACAAAACTTATGGTATGCTACTCCGGATAACGGACTTGCAGTGATGGCTTATTCTCCTTCGGAAGTGACTGCTAAAGTCGGCGATGATTGTATGGTAACTATGAGTGAAGATACTTATTACCCAATGGATGAAAAGGTATGTTTTACTATTCAGGATATAAAAAATAAAAAGAAAGAAACTACTTTTCCACTCTATTTGCGTATTCCCAAATGGTGCAAACAGGCAGAGATATGTATCAATGGAAAACCAGATCAATCTGCCGAAGGAGGAAAGATGGTTGCAATCAATCGCACATGGTCAAAGAATGACCGGATTGATTTACATTTCCAAATGGAAATATCAACTAGTACTTGGTATGAGAACTCAGTAGCAATAGAAAGAGGTCCGTTAGTTTATGCATTAAAGATGGATGAAAAATGGGAGAAAAAAGAATTTAACGAACCATGGTACGGTCCTTATTATTATCAAGTCACTTCACCTGATTCATGGAATTATGGACTTATTAGCTTTGACCGCAACAAAGTGAATGAAGTTGCCAAGATTAATATAGATTCAGCCAAACAAAAATCGGTATTCCCGTGGAATACAGAGAACGCGCCTATTGAAATTAAAATGAAAGCGAGATTAATACCTTCCTGGCAACTTTACAATGAAATGGCAGGTCCTCAGCCTTTCTCATTTTGTAGTGGCGCCGAAGGGGATGAAAAGGAGATTACATTAATTCCTTACGGTTGCACAACTCTCCGAATATCAGAATTTCCTATTGTAGGAAAATAAAAAATAGTTCTTTTATTCTAATGGCGCTCTTCAGTATATACCAGCTGTACTGGAGGGCGCCATTGCTTTAGAGATAAAAATACTTGTGTATTAAGACCGATACATATTCTCATACTATTGTTAAACTGTATTTATGGAATAAATGAGTTCTCCCTTTATTCAGTTTAATTCATTGAACTATACTTATACTTTCGTTAAACTATAATTCAACGAACTAATTTTTGCACTGAGACAGTTTTATTACTCAAATAGTCATTTTTTGCAGAATCAAGAATTATCTGCAATAATAAAATACTTATATTTGCAGATGTTACAAGACTAGACATCAAACATTGAATATAACACCATAACAATCTAACAAAAATGAAAAAGTATTTTCTTTTATCCCTATTCGCCTGTTATCTAACAGTGAACGTACAGGCACAAAAGAGTGTTGAACTACTCTCTCCCAATGGAGATATAAAAGTATCTGTTCGTCTTGCCGATAAAATCTATTATGACTTATCTTGTAATAATGATGTTTTATTGAAAGACAACTCTCTCCAACTCCAACTGAAAAATCAAACTTTAGGAGAGCAACCTAAACTATCAGGGCAGAAACGAACAAGTGTCAAAGAAACATTAACTCCTATAGTGCCATTAAAATATTCATCGGTAAGCAATGAATATAATCAGCTATTACTTAATTTTAAAGGCAACTATTCTGTTGAATTCCGCGCTTTCAACGATGGAATAGCTTATCGTTTTATCACTCGCCAGAAGGGAGATATCGAAGTATTTGGAGAAGATTTCTCTTTGCAATTTCCTGCAGAGTATCTGTTACATTTACAACAGCCGGGTGGATTCAAAACTGCTTATGAAGAACCATATTCACACGTTACCAGTACATCATGGAAACCTTCAGACAAAAGAACAGTCCTTCCTATGCTTATTGATACACGAAAATCATACAAAATCCTGATCAGTGAATCTGACTTGTCAGACTATCCTTGTATGTTTTTGCAAGGTACAGGAAATAACGGTGTTACTTCTGCATTCCCTAAAGTACCACTCGAATTTGGTGACGATGGTGACCGTAGTCTCAAAATCCTGAAAGAAGCAGACTATATCGCGAAAACTAAAGGACAGAGGGAGTTTCCATGGCGTTATTTCGTGATTACGAAAGAAGATAAACAGATATTAGAAAACACAATGACCTACAAATTGGCTACCAAAAACCAATTACAGGACGTATCATGGATCAAACCCGGACAAGTAAGCTGGGAATGGTGGAACGGAGCTACTCCTTATGGACAGGATGTGACATTTAAGGCAGGTTGTAATCTGGAAACATACAAATACTTCATCGACTTTGCATCTAAATTCGGTATACCTTATATCATAATGGATGAAGGTTGGGCAAAAAGTACCCGTGACCCTTATACTCCTAATCCGGATGTAGACCTCCATGAATTGATCCGTTATGGAAAAGAAAAGAATGTAGGCATCGTTCTATGGCTGACTTGGTTAGCAGTGGAAAACAACTTTGAGCTCTTTAAGACTTTCAATGAATGGGGAGTAAAAGGAGTTAAAATAGACTTTATGGATCGTAGCGATCAGTGGATGGTTAATTATTACGAGCGAGTGGCTCAGGAAGCAGCAAAGCACCATCTATTCGTCGATTTCCACGGCTCATTCAAACCGGCAGGTCTGGAATATAAATATCCGAATGTGTTATCCTACGAAGGAGTGAGAGGTATGGAGCAAATGGGTGGTTGTGTGCCAGACAATAGTGTTTATCTTCCTTTCATGAGAAATGCCGTAGGTCCAATGGACTATACTCCCGGAGCTATGATCAGTATGCAACCTAATCTCTACCGTTCAGAACGTCCAAACTCAGCTAGTATAGGCACACGTGCTTATCAGATGGCTCTATTTGTTATTTTCGAAAGCGGGCTACAGATGTTGGCAGATAATCCGACCCTATATTATCGCAATGAAGACTGCACACGTTTCATTACTCAGGTTCCTGTTACTTGGGACGAGACAGTTGCCCTGGATGCTAAGGTAGGCGAATACGTGATTGTAGCCAAACGTAAAGGAGAGAAATGGTACATCGGAGGAATGACCAATAATCAAGAAAATGAAAGACAGTTTGAAATTAGTCTTGACTTCTTGAAAGATAATAAAACTTATCGTGTTACTTCCTTTGAAGATGGTGTTAATGCAGGACATCAGGCAATGGATTACCGGATTAATTCTTCAGACGTTAAGAAAGGGCAGAAAATCTCTGTTAGAATGGCTAGAAACGGAGGATTTGCAGCCGTTCTGGAATAAGTCCTTTGATATCTGATTACTATTGATTATAAAAAACGACGGAAACATAAGTGTTTCCGTCGTTTTTTTGTCTTTCTTCGGAAATATTATCCCAAAGTATAAGGTTTACGATAGTCGTAATGAAGCTTCTTTGTTGCCTCCGGATCGTTTACAAACTTCTGTACGATAGGATTCCATTGCAGAGGTCTATTGAGTTCGTAGGCGATATTACCCAATGTGCATACTGTACAAGAACTATGCCCTACTTCGACAGGAACATTTGGATCACGACGTGAACGAATGCAATCGATGAAGATTTGATAATGTGGCACGTTCGTTTCATAAACAGCCTTTTCATCGACCTTCTTAGGCATAAATTCAGGGGAAGAAGCAAGAAACTCACCGCGACAAACTTGAATCCAACCATTTTCACCAATAATCTTAATTCCTTGCTTACCACCATCAAATTTCTGTTGAGTCATTTCGATGCCGTTGTCATAACGGAAAGTAAGACAGTCATAAGGACTTGCTGACGGTGGAAGAATCTCTACCGGGCCAGAACCATCTTTTCCAATAGCCCATTGACCGATATCGAACATATGTGCTCCCCAATCAGTAGTATAACCACCACCCATTCCTTGATACCAACGCCATGCTCCCCAACATTCATCACCACCATTTTCATTAATCAATGGGTTTAATTCATGATTATAATGCCATTTTGTATCTAAAGGACCCAGCCACAAATCCCAGTCAAGTCCTTGAGGAACTTCTTGCTTCGGCAGGTCGTATGGTTTCGGACCATTTCCCACATGAGCTTTCATAAGTGATATTTTACCCAACATACCTTCGCGGGCAACATTGGCAGCATGGATGAATTCGTTCATGGAACGTTGCATACTACCCACCTGCAAAATTCGGGCATTCTCACGAACGGCTTTAACCAACTGCTGTCCTTCGTAAATGGTGAATGTAAGTGGTTTTTCGATATATATATCTTTACCCGCACGGCAAGCGGCAATTGCCATTAATGCATGTTGATGGTCAGGACTCGCAATAACCACGGCATCAATGTCTTTACGGGCAAGTAATTCCTCATAATGGATATACATGTCCAACTTGTTCTTAATACCTTGATCAGCATAATACTTGTTCACACGGTTTTTGAAACGGTCACGTTTGATGTCATAAACGTCACATCCAGCTACAATACGTACATCAGGGATGGTAATGAAACCCGCCATAAGATGAATTGCCTGCTGTCCCAGACCGATGAAACCAACATTAATTTTATCGTTTGCCTCAGTTTTTTTAGATTTTCCCGAAGCTGGAACCGGAGCAGCAGATGCTGACCAAGGTGCAAATAAAGAAGAAAGGCCAATTGCAGATAAACGCAAGAAGTCTTTTCGAGTCATTTTAGAGCTCATGTTGTCTACTCGTTTTTTAAGGTTAAAAATAAGTGTAATTAGAAATTGCTATAAAGTTAGATGTTTTTTTTAGAATACATATGAATATGACTCTTTTTGTGAAGTAACTAAAGCGAATTTATTATTTTTCTATCATTCCATTCTGCATAGTATTCTTTCAAATTGAGAGTCAGTACATCTGCTTAATAATCTAAACATACATCAAACTGTCATTCGGATGATAGAATTCTTTGAATTACTAGCATGAAAGGGATTAAATTATTATTTTTGAACGATTTTAAACTATAAAGTGATAAAGCCCTTTCCTAAGTGGACAACAAGTATAAACAACATAAATTAAAGAAATGAAGATGAGAAAGGTTAATAAACTCGCAATCTGGGCATTTGCTCTGGTAAGCCTACTGCTTTTTTCTTGTGTGACAAAGGTGAAGGAAAATTCATCCGAACCGACAGTATCCATAAATCCGTTACCAGTTAAGTTTGGGGATCCTTATGTACTGCTGGCTTCAGACAGTATTTATTACATGTATGGAACCGGTGGAGGAGCTATAGATGGATTTAGTGTCTATTCTTCACCTGATTTAGTGAATTGGAAGGACGAAGGGCAAGTCTACCGCGGAAACATCGAGGGTTCATGGGCAGTTGCCAATTTTTGGGCGCCCGAAGTATATGAACGGAATGGTAAGTTCTATATGTTGTTCAGTGCAGACTGGAAAGTAAACCCGACAAAGGAATTAGAAAACTTCCGTATTGGCGTAGCTGTAGCGGACAAACCGACTGGTCCTTTTAAAGAACTATCTTCGGCTCCTCTGTTCGACCCGGGCTACCCTGCAATCGACGGTAATTTGATAGATACTGAAGACGGACGTACCTTCTTGTATTATTCCCGCTGCTGCTATAAAAATCCAGTAGAAAGTGAAATTGCAGAACAAGCCAAAAAAGAAGGAAAATTTGATGAAATAGAAGAAAGCTGGATTTATGGTATTGAGGTCAAACCGGATTTAACAGAGGTAATCGGTGAACCGGTTTTGCTGCTTCGTCCTCCGGTAAAGTTAGACGATAAACAATCTGAATGGGAAAGCCGTTCTGTAACTACAGGTGAGGTTAATCGTCGCTGGTCAGAAGGTCCTTATACCTTTAAGAAAGGGGATACTTACTATATGATGTATTCGGCTAATTACTTCGGAGGAAAGAATTATGCAGTAGGCTATGCTACAGCTAAAAACCCACTAGGACCATTTATTAAATCGCCTGACAATCCTGTGCTGGAAAAAAATATAGAAAAAGGTGGTATTGTGACGGGGACCGGACACAACAGTGCTACTTGGTCGAAAGACGGTAAACAGATGTATTGTGTTTATCATGGCCGTACAGCAAAAACAGGAGACGAGCGAGTAGTCTTTATCGATAAAATGGGTATAGATGAAAACGGACGATTGTATGTAGAAGGTCCTACAACTGCACCAGAATAAAATATATATCTTTGTCTATAATTACACTTAAAATTCTCATAGAAAACGTATGTGGATAAGTATTGAGGATAAAACTATTGTAAAAAAGACTATCCGATAAATAGCTAAAATAAAAAATGGACTGTCTAACAATATCTTATGACAGTCCATTTTCATATGTTTTAATCCGTACTTCTATATGCGGTTACTTTCAAATATTCAATTCGCAGAGATGCTTTTATAGTTGTTAGACAACTTCTTTTATTAATTCAAAGCTTTTTAGATAGCTTCACCATTTCACTCTCGTGATATAGTGCGAATTACAATATTACTTCTCCACAAACACATCAAAATTAATATACTGAAAGATTATAATTCCGGGGCAATATCTCCATCATGACTAGTAGTCATAACCGAAACTGTTACTTCATCCTTATATACATTCAATATAAATCGATACTTCTTATTCGCTTTCAGTTCTATTTTGGGCATAACTATATCATCATACGAATGGCCAGTCTCATCCAGCACAAGGTCAAAACTTTCTATGAAAGAATCATTATATAAATAAAAGACACATTCATTATTTACAAAAGTATTCAGCGTCATATCAGCGCTTTTTTCCGTCATGTTATTAAAGAAACTTCCCTGAGTATAATATACCCCTCCTTTTACTTTAATCGAACGAACCTTCTCAAATGGAACGTTACCATGTTCAAAAGAGACAGCACATTCCACCTTTACTATAGGATGTTGCATAATTACTGAAGGAGCCGGTTTCTCTATATTTGGATTCTGATCCAACGAATTATCTATCGTCCAATTATCAGTTTGCCCCATATAGAAGTTTTCCAGATTAGTAGCTTTACTCAAATCCACATTTGATTGTGTGCTACGGAACTCGGATAGAGTACCCTGAAAACCAGAGAAATCATAAGGAGAATTGATAATCGTATAAATCGTACAATTCTCATTCGCTTTGTTGTCAAGCTTAACGTAACATTTATATGTATTATATGAAATTTGAGGGTTCTTCTCATTTTTCATAAACAACATTTTACCATCCTTGTCAAACGCAATGATACTGATATCAGAAACTATATCATCAAAGAAGTTGTATGAATTGGCTCTAGGGGCAACATCCGTACGCATAGTTATCTGGAAAAACATTTCCTCGCCTTGCTGTTCCACTGTAATTTCCTTTTGCAGTACATCGTCAGAAGAATAGACTCCTAACACAACATTCCGATTTTGACTGGCTTTCGTAAGAGTAATTACCATCTTCTCACTCGTACATTCCTTAATCTGAATCCAATCACATCCAGCCGGAAGAACTACTTTAGGAGTACAATTAGCCGCCCATTTTAAGGTATAAGTCAATTCACCCTTCCGTAAATAAATATAATCGGTCGGACTATTGACATAAGGCTTCATACCGTTTAACACCCCGTCGCCATCACTATCCAAATATCCATAAAAATCAGGAATTGACACATCAGTCATATTGAGTTCTTCAAACCTTTTGCGCAGATTTTCTTGTACCTGATTATTATCAATAGAAGATGCACTATTCGTAATATTTTCTTTCAGGTTCTGTGCATTCAAAGTTCCATCATTCTCAATATCGTTTCCCACTTTTGCAATAAACTCACTCAAGGCAGCCTCGTTTTTTCCATATTGCATAATCGAAGAGATTGCCAATAGAATGGCATTATCCTCACCCTTTTGAGCGATATTCCACTGATCAAAGGAGTTATTATTACTTGTATTCTCAATATTAAACGCTTTTAGTACTTCTTTTTGAGATTGAGTTACTGCCTTTTCGAAGGTCATTCCGCTTGATATTAACTTTTTAACTCTGGGAGTCCGCAGAGTGGTAAGAACGTTAATATTAATACTAGCTTTATTATCTACTTTGGATAATGTACGTAAAGTAATAGGAGAATCAGAAAGCTTTCCGGTTATTTCATTGTAGTAATACCCATTAGCTATAATTTCGGCATATTCTTGTGAGAATTCTCCACTCAATTGAAAGCTCCCATTATCTTCTTTAATTTGAGTTTCGAAGGATTTTCCGGTAGGAACAAGTTTATTTGTCAATTCTTGCACAGTAATAGATGTACCTATGACAAAGGGACCTTTCTGAACATAACCGACAATTTCCTTTTGGGATGTCGTTGTATTGTCATCATCTTTACCACACCCTGCAAAAATAATGGAGAGTAGTATTAACCAATAGAATGTTTGTTTCATGTCTTTCTTCAATTTTATAAATACATTAGGGTTTTATTTAACAATCGAGCAAAGATAATAAAATTAATAATGATATTTCAAAATACAGATTAATAAAAAAAGTAAAGTGAGAAATACGTTTTTTTATAATTAAGGAATTAATTATTGAGCAGTAATATAGATCGACTAGTGAATATACATATACAGTGTGGTGAATATATATGCCCAGCGTGATGGAGCTATATACTCACCACACTGGGCATATATCAACAGAAAAGAGCTAAATAAACCAGCTTCTATTTCTCTATCAGAATCTCTAATTCCGCTACGGTAGCCCGTTTATCGTCTTTAGCACAAGCTGACAAAGCCTGAAGTTTTACGTAACGTGCTGAACAGGGAGTAAACTCAACTGTCTGAGCATCCTTGGAATCGGCAAAAGTACCAGAAGCAACCGCTTTCCCCCACTCTTTTCCATCACGACTGACATACACCTCATATTTACCTATCCGTCCCTCTGACGAATCCTGACGAGGTGTATATTTAATACCTTTCACCTTCATTTCCTTAGACAGACTCATTTGTATTTCATGAGGATAAGGAGCCAGATAGAATTGGTTGTATACCGTGTGCCAATAAGTATTGATATTACCGTCAGCAGCCAACTTCATACTTTCGTCGCCATCACTGTCTACATATACTACTCTTTGCTTACTACCGGACACTCCGGACAGGTTCTTAGTAACATTAACGTTCAGTTCGGCAGCCGAAGCCCATTCTCTACCATACAGTTCGGACAAAGCAACTAATTTGAAGTAACGCGCAGTAACCGGTTTTTTCAAATGTACGATTTGAGAGGAAGAAGAATTCTCGAAAGTACCTTTAACGTTATTCTCCCAAGTCTTACCATCCTTACTGAAACATAGCTCATAATCCTTAATACGTCCATTCTCAGAATTACGCGGCTGATAGATAAATTGATCTATTTCGAGCAAAGAAGCCATATCTATAACGATCTCGTGGGGATGTTTGGCAACATTTTCACTCCAACGGGTATGCCAGATTGTATTCGGATCTCCATCAATGGCATTCTTTGCTTCTTCTCCCTTATTCTCACTGCTTACAGAAACAATCTTCCAGTTTGAACGATCTACATAGATAGGCAACTCAGCAGACGTCACCATACCTTTACCCAGATTCTCAGAAACAGCATATGCCTGTACTTTACCACCGGAAATAAATTCGATAGCACCTGCATACTCTTTATACTTTTCACCGTTGAGACTATAATATATCTTAGCCCCCGGAGTGCTTGTCTTCAAATTGAGATAGCCGTCACCATCCCGGTCAATCAAAACAGGCATACATACCGGCATCCGGACACGTGCTTTTTGAGCCAATTCGTCCTGTAAATAGCTCCTTTCCAAAGGTAACATCATAAAGCTAAATACAGTAGGTTGTGAAAAGAGTTCATATTTTCTCATCGGACCAGGACCACAGCTTGCATTTCCCAACGGACGATTTTCTGCATCCAGACATAGAATGGTTTCTTTGCTTACAGGCACCTCATATCTATGATGCAGTTTTCTAAGATCGTTAGGATCAACCATATCCTGTGATCTTGCATGCAATGCAGAAGCAGCCATCTTATCTCCGGCAACAAACACAAAGCCTATTCCATCCGGATTAGTGACAGATATCCAACGAACATCTTCGTGGTTACCCATCTCCTGTGATCTGATATAGTTCAACCACTGATTGGAAACTTCATCATCATATATACCTACGTGAGCAGCATCTTTACGGTCTACATAATTTTCAAATGGTCCACAACCGAACCAACGCATCCGCTCAAAGCCTTCCGGCAATTCCAAACGATAGCCTACACGAGGAATGACTTCTCCACTCATAGTAGGAATAATCGTACTATTTACCAGAATAGATCCATCAGGAGCCACCGTATATTCAATCGTTGTCTGGAAGTCAAAACCAGACTTTCCTTTATAGGTATTCTTTATTGCCAGAATCACTTTACCATCTTCCTGACGCATCTCCCATTGACCTGGTTCCAGAGCCATGTTATACAGTCCTTTACGCTGCCAGTCTCCATCCACTTGCTTATCATTATCGGTAGGTGCACGGAACACATTCAGTTCCAAACCTTTGCTTATCAAAGGAACTCCATCCAATACATAAGCAGAAATTGTTCCGTCTTCTTTTGAAAATATAGCCTCAAAACGCTCACCTTTTACCAGATAACCTTTCTCTGTCTGTGTACAAAGAATAGTGCCATCTTTCGCCTTAAATACAGGTTTTTCGCTTTCTGAAATTTTAAATTGATCGGAGGCTACTTCATAACCGGCTTTTTCCCAATCAGTGTCATTCTTCAACCGGAAACTGAACTTAATGAAGTATTCGGCTCCGGGAACTTTCTTAATAGAAGGTTCGGTAATAGTAATAACTTTACTATCTTGCGCATTCAACTGTAACTCATCCAAATTTCCGGAAGCGATAACTTTGCCGTCTTCTTTAATTTCGTATCTACCGTACAAATCTTCCAGACCTGCATGAAATCTCTTATTGGTCACTTTATATTTTCCATCTCCTAAAGCCTCAACAGCAATCGGTTGATGTATCTTTTTCACTTCCAAAGCTTTGGGTGAATAAGTACGGTCAGAGAATATGACACCGTTCGTACAGAAATTACCATCATTCGGTTTATCTCCAAAGTCACCTCCAACAGCCATATAATAGCCAGTACCATCAGGAGTAGGAACTTTAATACTCTGATCTACCCAGTCCCAGATAAAGCCTCCGATCAAAGCCGAATAACGTTCATAGGTCTCCCAATACTCTTTAAAATTACCGATTGAGTTACCCATTGCATGAGCATATTCACAAACAACATGAGGTTTCACCGTCTCGCCTTTCTGTGACTTCTCTAAACGCTCTTTTCCTACATTTTCCAACCACTCTACACTAGGATACATACAGCTGGTTACATCACAGTAGGAGCTATTTCCTTCATAATGAGTCGGACGTGTTTTATCCAATGCCTTTACAGCAGCCTCTGCCGGTTTAAAGTTGATTCCATTTCCAGACTCATTTCCCAATGACCACATTACAATAGAAGCATGATTTCTGTAACGTCGCACCATATTTTCACTACGTTCCGTAAAGGACTTTTCCCATGAAGGTTCATTAGACAAGGCCCCCAAACCATGACATTCCACATTCGCTTCCGCAAGAACATAAAGACCATATTTATCGCACAAATCATAAAAATAAGGATTGTTTGGATAATGGGAAGTACGCACCGCATTGACATTAAATGATTTCATCAACTTCACATCTTTTTCCATTTCTTCTTTAGAAACAGTACGACCGTTTTCAAGACTATGGTCATGCCTATTAACACCCTTAAATAACGTTGATTTTCCATTGATCAGCATCTGACCATCACCAGCAAATTCTATTTTACGGAAACCGACTTTCACATTACGGATGTCCGTTGTCTTACCCTTTTGATTCAATGAAATCGTCAAATTATACAGATTAGGAGTCTCCGCAGTCCATTTAAGAGGATTCATCACATCAAACTCAATATGATTTTTCCCAATTTGAGCAGACGCAACTTGTTTTGCAATCTCTTTACCATCTAAGTCTGTTAGTTTAACAAGAATATCGCCATTACTCTTTTTACCCGTAACTTCTACGTCCAAAGAGACAGAGGCATTTTTATATTCTTTATCCAGATCCGTAGTGAAAAAGAAATCCCTGATTTGCGTATCTGGAGCTGACCACAAGAAGACATCTCTAAAGATACCACTGAAACGCCAGAAGTCCTGACACTCCAAGAAACTACCATCCGTAAAGCGATAGACTTCAACAGCCAGTACATTCTTTCCTGCTTTCAGATAGGGAGTCAGATTAAACTCCGCAGGCAAATAGCTATCTTCAGAATATCCTACTTTTTTTCCATTTACCCAAATATAAAACCCTGCTTCCACTCCATTAAAACGGATAAAGACATCACGTCCTTTCCAAGAATCAGGTATCGTAAATTCACGACGATAACTACCTACCGGATTAGGCATTGTAGCAAAAGTATAATCAGCCGGACGAGGCTGAATCACATTAGGCCATTCCACCTTACCCCATTCGCAGAAAGGATAAATGACATTACAGTATAACGGCTTATCCCAGTTTTTATTGTGGCGTACCGCTTCAATCTGCCAGGTTGCAGGAACTTTAATATCATCCCATTGAGTGACATCATACTCCGGCATACAAAAATCCTGGGGCCTGTCTTTAGGGTCAGCTACCCAATGAAACTTCCATGTACCGTTCAGAGTTTTGTAATAAGGAGAATCTTCAATAACTAAATCCATAGCCTGTTGTTCATTCGCAAAAGGAATGGCTATCTGACAAGCTAACTCTTTATTTACCCCGGAAACAGTTTCGTCGTTCCATTCCGGTCGTTCTGTCGTTTGTGCTGTGGCAATCACAGGCATCAACATAAGTGCAGGGATTGCACGGAGAAGTAATTGGTTTCTCATAAATCGGATTACTAATAAATTATTCAATGTTCTTCATTGATAAATAGCATCAAAAACTATTGTATCGTTCACAAAGATAGCATACATTTATAAATAATTCAGAATAAATCCACGACAATATTGTACACTTACCCGACAAATCCGTCCTTACATCACTTTCATTAGCAATAGCCGCCTTTTCAACGCCCTATTTTCAGTTCTTGAATCAGATTAGCTGCTTTGCCGTATTTCTCAATAATAAAGAGTACATAACGTATATCAACGCCTATGCAACGTTGTAATTCCGGCTCAAATACAATATCGCTGCTCATAGCCTCCCAGTTACCATCAAAAGCAAGCCCCAGCAATTCACCTTTATCATTGAACATGGCACTACCTGAATTTCCACCTGTAATATCATTATTCGAAATAAAACAGACACTCATATTTCCTTTGTCATTGGCATAACGTCCGAAATCACCGGAAGAAAACAGGGTCAGCAACTCCGGCTGAATGGCAAAATCAATATCTCCGGAATGTTCTCTCACCTTTTCAAAGATACCTTTCACTGTGGTATAATAATCATAGACAGCACCATCAAAAGGAGAATAACCACCCACAGTACCAAAACTAAGTCTCATCGTAGAATTCGCATCCGGATAGAAATTACGGTCAGCATACATACGACGCATGGCGGCATTAAACAGTCGTTCGCTTTGCTCTATCTGCTCGGATGCTTCCGAAATACTCTGATTCATATCATAATACTTCACAATTAGATCAAGGCTCATAACAATAGCAGGATCATCAATCAGATTATACGTAGAATCCCGTTGCAAAAAACGTTCCAAGCCTTTAGGAGAGGTGATCTGAGAGGTTGCATACAGAGAGTCTACATAAGCCTGGACATTTCCATGATACAAAGTATCTATCTGTTCATACATAGCCGGCAAATATTTCTTATCGACTTTCGTTTTATATTCCTCAAGCATAGTCGCAAAAACTTCTTTATCGATAGAAAGGTCTAAATTTTCATATTTCTCTAATAATTTCTTAAGTCGCGTGGCTACTTGCTTCTCTTCCGCCTCAAAATCAAAATTCAATATTTCCAATGCCAACTGAACTAGCTCAGGACCATTAATAAATGATTCACCGAAATAAGCCAAAGCACGGTTCGTTTCACGACGCTGATTGTAATTCAGTTCCAGATTAGAAAACAAACGAAGCAATTGTTCCCTTTCTTTCGGATGTACCTGAATCCAATCACGGAGGGCCGCTTCCGCTTCCCGCTTCTTCTCTAAAACTTTCAAATGGCGTATAGCTTTATTAGTTCCGATACTATTCTTCCAATAATTAGAACTTTCGTCATATTTTGAAGCATATTTGATACGGATATCAGGCCGACGGTCCATCTCCCGTTTCCAGACAGCCTGTTTTATTCCACGCACATCAATCATTGCCTGATTGATGCCATTCATCATCTCTTCAATGCCATAGGAAGAAAGATAGCGTTCCGTACTTCCCGGATAACCGAGCGTCATACAGAAAGAACCTTCTTTATATCCATCCAAAGAAATCGGAGCAACATATTCCGGACGATATGGAACATTTTCCGGGGAATAATCTGCCGGACCATTATTTTCATTTGCATAGATGCGGAAAACACTGAAATCACCCGTATGACGTGGCCACATCCAATTGTCGGTGTCCCATCCAAACTTACCCACAGACGAAGGAGGAGCAAAAACCAGACGAACATCGTTGAAATCGCGGTAAACAGAAAGCCAGAACTCATTTCCTGCATAATAAGCATCTACAGTACCCGTCAGAGTAGAGTCTTTCTTCGATACTTCTTCCCCGATTACATTCATTACAGAATCGACAACTGTCTTGCGTTCACTCTCTGTCTGCGCATACTTAGCAGCGGAAAGCACCCGTTTCGTAACATCCTCCGTACGAAGCAAAAAACGTACATAAAGTTCCGGATTAGGCAGTTCTTCCTGAAAATTATGCGCCACAAAGCCATCTTTCAGATAATCGTGTTCTACAGAAGAATGTTGCTGAATACTACTAAATCCACAATGGTGATTGGTGAAAACAAGTCCGTCTTCGGAGACTACCACTCCCGAACAAAAACCTCCAAAACTAACAACCGCATCCGTCAGACAAGGCTTTTTGGGATCGTATAACTTATTCACAGGCATTTTCAATCCAAGTTCTTTCATCACTCGTCTTACCGACTTGTTTTTATTAAGATTTCCCAATAACCACATTCCTTCGTCAGCAGACACCTGCTGCAAACATACAGAAAGAATGACAATTGCGAATAATTTAAGTTTCATGCTATTATCTTTTATTCATTATTCTGTTATTAGCCTCAGCTTTTTCGCTTTTACCCTAGCTTTCAGCCATGCACTGATCTTATCTTTTTCTGCTTCCGACGGATGTTTGGAGAACTTCAAGATAGCTAACGTCACCGTATCCGTCTTCATTGAATCCACACGCGTTTCAAGTGAATGAGCGATAGAAAGCGTAGTTACAGAAGGGTAAAGCACCTTCAATTCCGGAACCAAGGTACGACTCATCGCATCGTACTCTTTATACTGTTCGAGGCTTGTTTCCAATTGAGCAATCTTTTTCTGCTGTTCCTGAAGGCGTTGCTCGCTATTCTTATAAAAATCCTCCATCACCATGGCACGAATAGAAGAAACATCTATCGCTTCATTATTCATACCTTGCAATACGATCAGTTTCGAGTTTTTCAACTGATACGCTTCCAGCTTACTACGGGCAATAGAAATGGAAGCATCCGGTATTTCAGGGCCAATTAAAACAACACGAATCTCTTTATGTTCATAACTAATTTTCTTGTCAAGTACCTGAGTATTATCAAAATTCAACTGCTCGTTGATAAAACGATTGGCAGCAGCTTCGTAAAGAGTACTCTTGATAATACCAAACGTCAGGTATACTGCCGGACACATGGTCAGAATAACAATGAGTACGATATACTTACGGACTGTTTTTTCGCGGGTCTTGTCTACAAACTCTTTCCGTTGAAAATGCATTAAACGTACTCCAATGAATGTGGCAAGACTGATAAATACCGAATTGATAAAATAAAGATAAAAAGCACCCAGAAAATAAATCAGATTTCCCGTAGCCAGCCCATAACCAGCCGTACAAAGAGGCGGCATCAATGCTGTAGCAATAGCAACTCCCGGAATCACATTTCCTTTTTCTTTAGTGGAAAGAGCCACTACGCCCGCCAGTCCACCGAAAAGAGCGATAAATACGTCATATATCGTAGGTGAGGTACGTGCTAGTAATTCCGATTGCGAACCGGCAATAGGAGCCAGTAAGAAAAAAACCGTAGCTGTTGTTACACTGAATGTAGTTGTAATCAGGAAGCTCTTCAGAGAGCGTTTCATCAATTCAAAATCATTCAAACCGACAGATAACCCCACTCCCATAATAGGTCCCATCAAAGGAGATATCAACATGGCTCCAATAATCACCGCAGTAGAATTGACATTCAACCCCAATGATGCCATGAATATGGCAAAAATAAGAATCCATAGATTAGCTCCTTTGAATTCTACTCCTTTACGAATTGAATCCACAGTTGCTAACTCGTTATCTTTATCCTTTTTTAAGTCGAGATAATTTTTTAAGAACGACTTAACAGCAAACTTATTCCGTCCGTCCGTTTTCATGACTATTTTTTCTTTATAAATCGATTAATAACAGGAATCTGGCTCAATGGCAAATCTGTTTTGATGATATATGCTATAAACAATAACAAAAGTAGAGTACGGAAAGTCAGACGAAGTACTAAATTAGAGATAGATACCCATTCACCAATAGCATACAATATCATCGCCAAACCCACATACAAGCCTATTGCACGCAGGTCATAATTAATCGGATATTTCTTCTGTCCTACAAAATAAGAGAGAAGCATGGCAACCGCATAACCGGCAAAACCACCCCATGCGCAAGCCATATAGCCATATTCCGGTATAAATAGAATATTGATAAGTACTAGCACTGCACATCCTGTAAATGAGAAATAAGCTCCCCATTTTGTTTGGTCAATTAACTTATACCAGAAAGAGAGGTTAAAGTAAATACCCATAAAAATCTCAGCAACCATCACAATAGGTACAACTCTTAAACCTCCCCAATAATCAGGTTCCAAGATAAACTTCAATATATCGAGATAGAACATAACAGTCAGAAATGCAAGTAACGTAAAAATAATAAAATATTTCATGGCTTTAGCATAGACCTCTTTATTATCTTTATCCCGACTCGCACCAAACACAAAAGGTTCATAAGCATAACGGAAAGCTTGAGTAAGCATCGCCATAATCATTGCAATTTTACTACATGCACTATATACGGCCAATTGTGACTCTGCCTTATCATGATCAGGATAGATGTACCCAAACATGATTTTATCAGCTACCTGGTTCAGTATGCCTGCTACCCCTAATATCAAAATCGGATATGAATAGTTCAGCATTTTCTTAGCCAAAGCTTTATCGAATCCTCCCCTGAATCTCAAATCAGGAATAAGCAGCACCATTACTATGGTAGTACATATCAAATTGAAGAGGAAAGCATAAAACACATCGCTACCTCCCATAATGACATAATACGTCAGATTTAATAAGATGTTGAGGACGATAAAAAACATCTTTAAGGTTACAAACTTAATCGGGCGTTTTTTATATCGAAGGTAGGCAAAAGGTATACACTGAAAAGCATCCATTGCCACTACCAGCAACATCATGCCAACATACCAGGGATGATCGCCAAATCCCATCATCACTGCTATGGGGTGAAGAAACAACATACAACATACGACAAAAAGCAAAGAGGTACTTCCCACCATAATCAGTACAGTAGAATACACTTTCTCAGGTACCTCCGTCTCTTTATTTACAAAGCGGAAGAAAGTTGTCTCCATACCGTAGGTAAGAATGACCATCAAGAGGGCTGTCCAAGCATATACCACCGTGATGATTCCATATCCACCCGAAGCAGCGGACATTGCCGTCGCATAGATAGGAACTAATAAATAATTTAGAAATCGGCCAATGATACTACTGACTCCATAAAGTGCAGTATCTTTTACCAATGATTTAAGTCCAGCCATGTTTACTTGTGATTAGTATCAAGAATCAATGTTATTTCTTTTGTTTAAACAGCCACTCCATAAATCCGGGATAATTGAATGCCGAATCCCAACTGTTATGACCGCAACCGGGAAACTCAATATATTCGACATCGGCTCCAACAGCTTTCAATGCCTTATATGCACCGCGAGAACCTTCCACAGTCACCACGTCATCTGCATCTCCATGGAAAATGCGGAACTTGATATCCTTTGCTGCCGATAAACGGTCGGGATTTACAGTGCCACAAATAGGAATAGCGGCAGTAAATATCTCCGGATAGCGGGAAACCATATCAAATGTTCCCATTGCCCCCATCGAAAGACCTACGATATAAATTCTCTTTTTATCAATTTCCGGCATGGAAAGATAAGAATCGAGTAATTCTTTAACCGCCCGAAATATGGGATTCATCTGTTGTTCAACGGGCATATTGGAAGGAATAAAAGATTTAGGACGCTCAATATACCCCCAATACTTACCCTCCGGACATTGTGGAATTAGTACGAAAGCTGGATATTTGTCCCTATTCACCGGATTTAAAAACATCTGTCCTCCATGAATCAATTGTCTTTCATTATCATGTCCTCTTTCGCCTGCTCCATGAAGAAACAGCACTAACGGATATTTTTTGCCGGGTTTCACCGGTTCGGGACGAAGTAAACGATAAGGTAAGGAATCTCCTTGGGTGGAGACAAATACTTCTTTCGCATAGACTTCTTTTCCATAGCTCTGTTGAGCTGATAAAAAGATACTCGAAAAAAGGAAAACGATGAAAGCACTCCATTGTTTCATAATACATACAATTTAAAATGTTCTCAAATAGTCAATATCAATCATTAAACAGCGCTTTCTGGCTGTTATAAAGACTTCTTCCCAAATGTTTATAAGCCAGTTCCGTTACTTCACGCCCACGGGGAGTCCGTTTCATAAAACCTTCTTTTATCAGAAATGGTTCATATACTTCTTCAATGGTGCCTGCATCTTCACCTAAAGCCGTAGCAATGGTAGTTAGACCGACCGGACCTCCTTTAAACTTATCGATAATTGTACAAAGTATCTTATTATCGACCTCGTCCAATCCATACTTATCAATATTCAGTGCTTCCAACGCATACTGGGCAATCTCAGTATCGATAGATCCGGAACCTTTAACCTGGGCAAAGTCACGTACCCGACGAAGTAAAGCATTGGCAATACGAGGTGTTCCACGACTCCGGGAAGCAATCTCGGATGCAGCAGGTACCGAACAAGGTACATTCAGGATAGAAGCAGAGCGACGTATAATATTTCTCAAAACATCATCGTCATAATATTCCAAATGAAGATTGATACCGAAACGGGCACGGAGCGGTGCGGTTAATAGTCCGCTGCGAGTAGTTGCCCCAACCAAGGTAAAAGGATTCAGATCAATCTGAATGCTACGTGCCGAAGGACCTTTGTCGATCATGATATCGATACGGTAATCTTCCATGGCAGAGTACAGATACTCCTCGACCACAGGCGAAAGCCGGTGAATTTCGTCAATGAACAACACGTCGTTGGGTTCAAGGCTGGTGAGCACTCCCGCCAAATCTCCCGGTTTGTCGAGCACCGGTCCGGAAGTGACTTTAAAGCCTACTCCCAGCTCGTTAGCAATGATATTGGAGAGGGTTGTTTTTCCCAGTCCGGGAGGTCCATGCAATAGGACGTGATCTAAGGCTTCCGCGCGCAAGCGTGCCGCTTTCACGAAAATGCGCAGGTTGTCCACCACTTTATCCTGTCCGCTGAAGTCCTCGAAACTCAGCGGACGAAGCGCATTTTCAAAGTCACGTTCACGCGCGTTGAGTTTATGATCGCGTATATCAAAATTTTCCTGTTCCATTCCTATGTCTCAATATAGATGACAAAGATAGAAATTTGTGTTTACATATCGCACAAGAGAGAAGAAAAAAGAGGTTACCTGACAAAACGGTCCGGTGGATATTCCAAACCGTTTTGTCAGGTAACCTTTGCCGACGAAGTCTCGCCGGCATACAGAGGAAAGCCTTGCTATCATGCAGACAAAGCCTATCTCGAAAAAGGAGATTACTTTATCGGAGAAACCGGAGTGATTCTCTGCTCCTGAGGGGCATAATTGGGCGGGTAATAAGGCTCAAATATTCCACCTTCCTTAGAGTTTGCGGCAATACCCGGGTTGATGATACGCAGGTCAATAGTGGAAGGCATCTGGCCTTCAAAGACATTCAGCACACCGTCACGTTTGCCGTTGGCATCGTAGCAGAACCCCCAAGGGTTACGCATACCGAACAGCGCAGTAGGATCAGCAGAGAACATCAGTGTCCATGCGTGTCCGGTGACGGTCTTTCCACTTCCATCGGGAGCCACCAGATCTCCCTTATTGAATCCGCCTACCACGATTTTTCCTTCCATAAGAGAAGTCATCACAGCGCGTTGCAACTGCCACGGAGTTAGTTTTCCAGGAGCAAAACCAAAGCTGTCACCGTCTCCCGTAAACAACGGTGGTACGTGCTCGCTTCCTATACCTCCCGTATTCTTATTTACTTCAAAGATATAGTTCCACTTCATAATCGCTTTTTCAAGTACGGTAGCCCATGTGGCTTTGTTATCCTTACCGGTACAGCAGAACATCTCTCCGTTTTGACCTGCCAGGAACTTTGAAGATAAACAAACATTGATTGGCTTACCTTGCGGATCAAACATAGATACGGTGTAGGTATTGTTACCATTGTCCTGAATCAGACTTTGTACGAAGTCGGGATAGATATAAGCCATCGAAGCAAGTGCAGCTATAAGCGAACAATTACCAATGCCATGTTGGTTGGCATCAGCCGGGAGAGGCTTTCCGTAAGGGTAAAGAGTAACAGGGAATTCTTTCCAATGTCCGTCCCATGCATAAACTTCATCTGACTCGTTCTCCGGATTGAGTAACCATCGACGGTCTTCCTCAGTAGTAACATGTCGGTTAGCATAGTGTCCACCCATCGGGGTCAGATTGCTTCCCGAGTATCCACCTGCCAATCCCATCAGGTCGGTAATGTCGGGCACGTCTTTTAATGTCCATTCAGCTATTTGAGTACAATCTCCTCCATTGTTTGCTTCTATTTCTAATTTGTAGTATTGGTAAGCCTCGTTGTTGTTGAATACGTAAATTTTATCCTTAAGCCTGTCACCGAAGTTCTGGTCCATCCGTTGGTCAATCATGTTCCAACTAGTTTTGTCGTTCGAACCGTATAGTTTCCATGCAGAAGGTGTATTCTTAGGATCATCTTCCGAAGATGTCATTGAATAGTATTTGACAACCGTGCTTCTCTCACCTTCCCACAACAGATAGAAATGAGTATGCTTAGTTGTATAGTGGGTTCGGTTGTCTCCATCGGCTATATTACGCACCCACTGACCTTCCGGATAATCTGAGTATTGTGCAGTAAGCGTACCTACAGTAGGCATATTGGTGAAAAATTCATCAATTTTCACCGAATGCGGTTCCTCCGGATGCAAGGAGACATTTTTGTATTTTAAGGTCCATTCGGCTATTTGCGTTGCACCGCCACCATTATTTCCAGTTATCTCCAGTTTATAATAGCGATATTTCGCCTCGTTCTCAAACAAGAATTCTTTCACTTCTTGTCTATTACCAAATATCTGTCCGGTTTGTTCGTCAAGTGCAATCCATGTGGCATTGTCGTTAGAGCCTTTGAGCGCCCACGCTTTCGGATCATTGGCAGACGAACCGCTGCCTGCACACACCGTGTAGCAGTTGATGAGTAAACTCTTGTCGGCTTCATACATCACATAGAAATTGCTATGTTCTGTCTGATAATATGTATTCACCTTATTGTCTACCAGTTTGCCAATGTCCGATCCTACAGGAGAGTCACCGTACTGAGCATAAATGGTACCCGAAGCAGGCATATTACGATTCGTATTTCCTATGCGTATACTCGCTCCATTTATTGGAGGCTCCCCTTCGTTTTTACCATCATCTTCTTTGGAGCAACCTCCCGATGACATAACTAACACAAAGCATATCGCTCCAATCTCTATAGCTTTCAACGATCGCTCTAGAATGGCTTTCGGAAAGCCATCTCTCTTCATAGTAATTTTCATGTTCTTTTTTTAATAGTTAACAATTGGTTTTATCCGTATTTTAAAGTATGTTTTTGCAAACATAAAGAAAAGATTAAGAACATCCAAAAAATAAAGGCTATTTCAAACGCCAGAACTAAAAAACAGAGAATCAACTGGAGACCGGCCGTTTTTCAAATGGATATCGATTCCTGTATACACATTTATAATCTAAAATTTAAGACGTTACTTTGCTTATGCATAAAATCAAAGCTAATTTTTAACGTCATACAAAATTAACAATTCTCTTGACTTATGCATGCTATTGTAAACGCATTACAGGTATAAGAACTAAATGCCATTTCCCAATGCCCCTTCGGTAAGCTAATCATAAATCGCCTACTAAAGCATCTTCCTTTCTAGTTTATTTGAAACCTTATAACTACTTTTGCATCCGTCTATCACATACAAGTAAAGATTATGGTTCTAAATTATATTTGGATAGCCTTTTTTGTCATAGCCTTTGTAATCGCCCTCGTAAAAGTCATTTTCTTGGGAGATACGGAAATATTCACCGCCATCATGAACTCCACGTTCGACTCCTCGAAAACGGCCTTCGAGATTTCATTAGGGCTGACCGGAGTATTGGCTCTTTGGCTCGGCATTATGAAGATCGGAGAGAACAGTGGCCTGATAAATTCGCTGGCACGTTTCCTAAGTCCGGTGCTCTGCCGGCTATTCCCGGAGATTCCCAAGGGACATCCTGTTCTGGGATCTATCTTTATGAATATGTCCGCCAATATGCTGGGACTGGACAACGCTGCCACGCCGATGGGACTGAAAGCCATGAAAGAGCTACAAGAACTGAACCCGCGAAAAGACACAGCTTCTAATCCAATGATTATGTTTCTGGTTATCAACACATCCGGACTCATCATTATCCCGATCAGTATTATGGTCTACCGCGCGCAGATGGGAGCTGCACAACCAACAGATGTATTTATTCCTATTTTGTTGAGTACATTCATTTCTACTCTAGTAGGAGTTATTGCAGTCAGCATCGCTCAAAAGATAAATCTAATCAATAAACCGATTTTGATATTAATGGGAATTATCTGTCTTTTTTTCTCAGGACTGATTTATCTGTTTCTTAACATCTCACGTGAAGAAATGGGAACTTATTCCACATTGATCGCCAATATCATCTTATTCAGCGTTATCATTGTATTCATCCTGACAGGAATCAGAAAAAAAATCAATGTATATGATTCTTTTGTTGAAGGTGCCAAAGAGGGATTCACTACAGCTGTACGTATCATTCCTTACTTGGTTGCGTTTCTCGTTGGCATTGCAATATTCCGTACTTCAGGGGCGATGGACTATCTGGTAGGAGGTATCGGATCCTTGGTTGCCTTATGCGGAATTGATACAAGTTTTGTTGGAGCTCTTCCTACTGCATTAATGAAATCACTCAGTGGTAGTGGTGCAAATGGATTAATGATCGACACCATGAAAGAAACCGGTCCTGATTCATTTGTCGGTAGAATGAGCTGTGTAGTACGAGGAGCTTCGGATACAACATTTTATATCCTCGCAGTCTACTTCGGCAGCGTAGGAATTAGCAAAACCCGAAATGCAGTTACTTGCGGCTTAATTGCAGACTTTTCCGGGATTATAGCCGCTATATTAATCAGTTATTTATTCTTTTTTTAAATCAGATTTTTACGATGGCTGTAACTTATCAATCAGAAGGCATTAAAATGCCTGATATCAAAAAACGGGAAACAACAGAATGGATCAAAAAGGTAGCTGCTTCTTATGAAAAACGGCTAGGTGAGATAGCTTATATCTTCTGTTCGGATGAAAAGATTCTAGAGGTAAATCGGCAATATCTGCAACATGACTATTTCACAGATATTATTACTTTCGACTATTGTGAAGGCAACCGCTTATCCGGTGATCTATTCATTAGTCTGGATACTATAAGAACCAATGCAGAACAGTTCAAAACTTCTTATGACGACGAGTTACATCGAGTAATCATTCACGGCATTCTCCACCTTTGTGGAATCAACGACAAAGGTCCGGGAGAAAGAGAAATTATGGAGGAAGCAGAGAATAAGGCATTAGCTATGAGATAGACTAAGCCAGTCATCGATTCTAACATAATCAAACAAGTATTTATATCATTTAGACACAGATTCCACAATATTACAGAAGTCTAGTTATTATAAAGTCCTGTAAACTTGCGGAATACGTATCTTCTTATTTTAGAACGCCCAAATAAGAAAATAAACACTTTGGGACAAGCCTGCATATATTTCAAAAAACTTATTGACATTGATTATTATCAGCCAGAGTCTTATTTTAAGTGACAGACTCTGATAATAGACTCTGGTAGTATTATCTCTCCCCTTTATGTCAAGCATAAAAAAACATTAGTTTCACCACATGAAACCAACATTCTACATATATTTTAATGCAAAAGCAAATCTCGTAAAAATGCTATCTTATTGAACAAACCAGTTAATAGTAATCATATAAGACACCAAAACATAGTCAGACTATAAAATAGTACAGTTTTTCGATCCATATACAGTTAGTAAGAAACACACACTATAAAAGAAAAGATTACAAAAGGATGGGGCATTAACTATGAGATAACATTTCATCGCAAAAGGAAAGCTACAAAAAAAGAGCGAATAACTCCGCCCCACTTTTAAAGAATCCCCCATAAATGGGATTCTTTATTTTTCATCTTTGTTTTCTTGTTACCTGAAAAACGACTCTTTTACTCTACTACCTAATAAAAACTAACTTACTTCCTAAAAACTAATCTTAATCCAATCCTTAATTTAAACTAATATCTAATACGTTTTTTACCTTATTCTAAAACTTATACCTTATATTCTAATATTTATAATCTCATTCTAATACCAAAATTATTTATTATTTAAAACAAAACTTAAGTAGTTTCACAACTACGCTGCAAAGTTATAATGGATTTAGAAAAGTGCAAGAGTTTATATACAAAAAAACTCTTTTCCATCTGTTTTTTTGATGTATATCAAGAGAAGTAAAAGGATTTTTCATCCTTGAAGAAGAATACGAAATTTATGTCTTCTTCAGTCACCAATCCTCCAGAAAGTTTTCACACATCAACCAGAATTGTTCGTAAAAGCTTGGTTTTACATCATCCGACAATGTAACTTCATGTTCGCATACCCACTGATAAAAATAAAGATTCACACCATCACGAGAGATAAGTATAACGTACATTACCGTCGCCAATACTACATAGGAACCACCCAGAGCAACAAATTCAAACTTTCGCTCATGGGCTCGTATAATGATAATAAATTACATAAAGCATTTTCTAACTTTACTTCTAACAAAAAAGTAATAGAGGTGAGCATTATATAAACACCTTTGAGCTTGTTTTTATATCACCCCCCTGCTGACTTTCTTGTTTGTAACTATTCCAATCATCCTAAATACATAAAATTACAACGTTTTTTTATTCTTTAGGATTCTTACCTGTAATTTTAGGAAGCAAAAAGAGGCAGCAGATACAACTCTCGCAACTTTTCCGTAACTTTGCATCGTTAGAAAAAATAAGATAGAATGGATTTTAAGTACGACGTTATTGTAATTGGTGCCGGCCATGCGGGTTGTGAAGCAGCTGCAGCCGCAGCAAATCTTGGTTCTAAGACTTGTCTCATCACAATGGACATGAATAAAATAGCCCAGATGAGTTGCAACCCGGCAGTAGGTGGAATAGCCAAAGGGCAAATAGTACGTGAAATAGATGCACTTGGCGGGCAAATGGGACTGGTTACTGACGAAACAGCTATTCAGTTTCGAATCTTGAATCGTTCGAAAGGACCAGCTATGTGGAGTCCGCGTGCACAGTGTGACCGGGCCAAATTCATTTGGTCCTGGCGAGAGAAACTCGAGAACACTCCAAACCTTCATATTTGGCAAGATACAGTTTGCGAACTTCTCGTTGAAAACGGAGAAGCCGTTGGATTAGTTACAGCTTGGGGCGTGACATTTAAAGCAAAATGTATAGTACTGACAGCGGGAACTTTCCTTAACGGACTCATGCACGTAGGTCGCCATCAACTTCCTGGCGGAAGAATGGCAGAACCAGCTTCCTACCGACTGACGGAATCTATCGCTCGTCATGGTATCACTTATGACAGAATGAAAACGGGAACCCCAGTACGTATCGATGCACGCAGTGTTCATTTCGATCAGATGGAAACACAAGATGGTGAATGCGACTTTCATAAGTTTTCTTTCATGAATACTAGTGTTCACCATTTAAAGCAATTGCAATGCTGGACGTGCTATACTAATGAAGAAGTACACCGGATTCTGCATGAAGGATTACCGGATTCTCCCCTATTCAATGGACAAATTCAAAGTATCGGTCCACGTTATTGTCCGAGTATAGAGACCAAGATCGTTACTTTCCCCGACAAAAATCAACACCAGTTATTTTTAGAGCCAGAAGGAGAAACAACTCAAGAGTTATATCTCAACGGATTTTCTTCTTCGCTCCCAATGGAGATTCAAATAGCAGCTTTAAAGAAAATCCCGGCATTCAAAGATTTGGTTATCTACCGTCCGGGATATGCTATCGAATACGATTATTTCGACCCCACTCAACTAAAACATACGTTGGAATCGAAAATAATTAAAAATTTGTTCTTTGCCGGGCAAGTGAACGGAACTACCGGATATGAAGAAGCAGGAGGACAGGGAACGATTGCTGGAATCAATGCACATATCAACTGCCATAGTGGAGAATCTTTCACACTAGCACGCGACGAAGCATATATTGGGGTATTGATCGACGATCTTGTAACCAAAGGTGTAGACGAACCGTACCGAATGTTCACTTCACGGGCTGAATATCGAATTCTTCTTCGTATGGATGATGCGGATATGAGACTTACCGAACGGGCATACAAACTTGGATTGGCAAAGGAAGACCGTTATCAACTACTCAAAAGTAAAAAAGAAGCAGTTGAACAAATCGTTTCTTTTGCACAAAATTATTCGATGAAACCAGCATTAATCAATGAATCATTGGATAAAATAGGAACTACCCCCTTACGCCAAGGATGCAAATTAATCGAAATACTGAATCGTCCTCAGGTTACCATTGGAAATATTATGGAATCTATCCCTGCATTTCAAAGAGAGATAGATAAAGCAACCGCTCGACAATTAGATTGTAAAGAAGAGATTATAGAAGCAGCAGAAATACGAATTAAATATCAAGGTTATATTGATAGAGAACGTATGATTGCCGAAAAACTTGCTCGTCTGGAAAGTATTAAGATTAAAGGAAAGTTTGATTATGCTTCCATTCAGTCCCTTTCAACAGAAGCCCGCCAAAAGCTAGCTAAAATTGATCCGGAAACAATTGCCCAAGCAACCAGAATTCCGGGAGTATCACCAAGCGACATCAACGTATTACTAGTACTTTCAGGACGATAAGGAATGACGTTTCACGTGAAACAAAAAATTTAAAGAAACAATATAAAATAATGATTATGAGCAGAGAAACATTAATCAAAAGCATTCGTGAAATACCGAATTTTCCTATACCGGGAATCTTATTCTACGATGTAACAACCCTGTTTAAAGATCCTTGGTGTTTGCAAGAATTATCCAATATCATGTTTGATATGTATAAGGATAAAGGCATCACTAAAGTAGTAGGTATAGAATCAAGAGGTTTCATTATGGGGCCCATACTGGCCACTCGTTTAAATGCAGGATTTGTCCCCATTCGTAAGCCGGGAAAACTTCCTGCAGAAACGCTTGAAGAAAGCTATGATAAAGAATATGGCAAAGACACTGTACAAATTCATAAAGATGCGATTAACGAAAACGATGTAATACTCCTACATGACGACCTACTGGCAACAGGAGGAACCATGAAAGCAGCTTGTGCACTCGTAAAACGGCTAAAGCCTAAAAAAGTATACGTAAACTTCATCATTGAGTTGAAAGATTTAAACGGGAAATCGATATTTGGAGATGATGTAGAAATTGAATCGGTATTGTCTTTATAAACTGATTATTTAGAAGTAGTACATCATAATTAGTTTATAATATGGAAGAGTATTTGTCATCCAAAACGCAGTGAAGTATCTTCTCACTGTTGTTATTAAACAAAGAAGAGTTACTTAGCTACCTTTTGTATGAGAGAAAGTATAAGCATAAATAATTTAATGTACTACTTATCTTCAGAAAATGAGCCACAGTAAATATAGGCAATCAGAGTATGCTCAGACACAGATAACGCGAATGACAGGATATTGAATAATAAAGTTAATAACAAAGATCCGCGTCATCTACGTTATCCGCATCTTAATATTAGCATAAAAAAACTTTCAGCACATTTACTCTTCTTCTTATTTCATATGTTTCATTCCTAACGATTATGAGTACAGATACAGCAAATTCAACCAACGAGTACCTAAAAGGTATTGTAGCAAATCTCCCTGAAAAGCCAGGTATTTATCAATATCTAAATACTGAAGGTACAATTATATACGTTGGAAAAGCTAAAAACTTAAAGAAAAGGGTATATTCTTACTTTAGTAAAGAGCATGAGCCGGGAAAGACGCGGGTGTTGGTCAGCAAAATTGCTGATATTCGCTATATCGTGGTCAATTCGGAGGAAGATGCGTTACTACTGGAAAATAATCTGATAAAGAAATACAAGCCTCGTTACAATGTACTTTTGAAGGATGATAAGACCTATCCTTCTATCTGCGTGCAAAATGAATATTTCCCTCGGATTTTCAGAACAAGAAAGATTATCAGAAATGGATCTTCTTATTATGGTCCATATAGCCATATACCTTCCATGTATGCTTTACTCGATCTGATAAAGCACTTATACCCATTGAGAACCTGCAATTTAAATCTTACTCCAGAAAACATCAGGGCGGGAAAATTTAATGTCTGTTTGGAATATCATATCAAGAACTGTGCAGGACCCTGCGTCGGATTACAATCACAAGAAGATTATTTAAAAAACATCGATGAAATAAAAGAAATATTGAAAGGAAACACCCAAGATATTAGCCGTATACTCCTGGAAAAAATGCAAGAATTGGCAGGAGAAATGAAGTTTGAAGAGGCACAAAAGATGAAAGAGAAATATTTATTGATAGAAAACTACCGGTCGAAATCGGAGGTAGTAAGTTCTGTTTTACATAATATAGATGTCTTTTCTATTGAAGAAGACGGATCCAGCTCTGCTTTTATCAACTATCTGCATATCACCAATGGTGCCATCAATCAAGCTTTCACCTTCGAATATAAGAAGAAACTGAATGAAACAAAAGAGGAGTTATTAACCCTTGGAATCGTTGAAATGCGGGAACGTTATAAGAGCCAATCACGGGAAATTATTATTCCGTTTGAACTGGATATAGAGCTCAATAATGTCGTTTTCACCATTCCTCAGCGTGGAGACAAGAAAAAGTTATTGGAACTTTCTATTTTGAACGTAAAACAATACAAAGCCGACCGCATGAAGCAGGCAGAGAAGTTGAATCCGGAACAGCGAAGTATGCGTTTGATGAAAGAAATACAGCAAGAACTCCACTTAGACAGATTGCCGTTGCAGATTGAATGCTTCGATAACTCCAATATTCAAGGCTCAGATGCTGTTGCAGCGTGTGTTGTATTTAAGAAAGCCAAACCGTCAAAGAAGGATTACCGGAAATATAATATAAAAACAGTTGTAGGACCGGATGATTATGCTTCAATGAAGGAAGTGGTCAGAAGACGTTATCAACGCGCTATCGATGAACAGTCTCCACTTCCCGACCTGATTATCACCGATGGTGGTAAAGGGCAAATGGAAGTAGTCAGAGAGGTTATAGAGGAGGAATTAAAACTCGATATACCTATTGCAGGATTAGCCAAAGACAATCGCCACCGCACTTCAGAATTGCTGTTTGGTTTTCCACCACAGACCATTGGAATTAAGCAGCAGAGTCCCCTATTCCGCCTGCTCACTCAGATACAGGATGAAGTACACCGCTTTGCAATTACTTTCCACCGGGATAAACGGAGCAAACGCCAGGTAGCATCAGTTTTAGACACCATCAAAGGCATTGGTGATAAAACAAAAACAATTTTATTGAAAGAGTTCAAGAGCGTAAAACGAATAAAAGAAGCATCTTTTGAGGATATTTCCGACATCATTGGCGAAGCAAAAGCCAGAATTGTAAAAGAGGGATTAAACCAAGAGTTGTAGCTTCAACTCTTGATCAGAAAGCGCTAGTTGATCATATAACTTTACATCATTAGACGTGGATTACACGAAACAGAATGTTTTAGTTCATCAAAAAGCCCTTAAATCGTGCAATCTGCGCCCAAAATTCATTATTCCCAAATTTATTGCATACACTAATTATGACAACACACTTACACCTTAAAATTAGTTTATAATATCTCTTATCCATATATATACCAATTTCAATTCGATTTCGTCTATCAAATTCTTATATCAAACTGGTAGCTTGAAAATATTATTTTTCTAATTCCATCATTTTATCTTTCGAAATTTGTAAATTTGCCTTTCGTAAACCTAACAAAAAGTATCAATGAGAATAGTAATTCAACGTGTCAGTCATGCCTCAGTAACCATTGATGGAGATTGCAAGTCATCTATCGGCAAAGGAATGCTGATTTTAGTTGGGATTGAAGAAGCTGACGGCCAGGAAGACATTGACTGGCTCTGCAAAAAGATAGTCAATCTGCGTATCTTTGACGATGAAAATGGCATCATGAACAGATCTATTCTCGAAGATAGAGGTGAAATTTTAGTTATCAGCCAGTTTACTTTACACGCTTCTACCAAAAAAGGAAACCGTCCTTCGTATATCAAAGCTGCCAAACCTGAGATCTCTATCCCACTCTACGAACAGTTCTGCAAAGATCTGAGCAATGCTTTAGGAAAAGAGATTGGCACAGGTACTTTTGGGGCTGATATGAAAGTTGAACTTTTAAATAATGGTCCTGTTACTATATGTATGGATACCAAAAATAAAGAATAGAATCAACTATTAATAGAAAGAGCTCATTTCTCTCTATCAATGATTCAACTATATAAACCACTACATTATGACCCTTGAAGAAGCTCAAAAACAAGTAGACCAATGGATAAAAACATATGGCGTCCGCTACTTTAGCGAATTAACCAATATGGCAGTTCTGACCGAAGAGGTAGGAGAACTGGCACGCGTCATGGCTCGAAAATATGGTGATCAATCCTTCAAAAAAGGCGAAAAAGACAACATTGATGAGGAAATAGCCGATGTTTTATGGGTGCTATTGTGTATTGCCAATCAAACTGGCGTCGATATCACAGATGCCTTTCGGAAAAGCCTTGAAAAGAAAACAAAGAGAGACAATAAAAGACATATTAATAATCCAAAACTGAATGATCATGGAAGAGAATAACTCACAACCTAGCAAGTATGAAACCGCTCTGGCGAAATACAATACAAACCTGAACGATGCAGATATACAAGCTCGTGTAGCTAATTTGATTGAAAAAAAAGTGCCGGAAAACAACACTGAAGAGGTCAAAAAACTTCTGTTCAACTGTATTGATCTGACCACACTAAACAGTACAGACAGCGACGAAAGCGTCATGCACTTTACTGAAAAAGTCAATCAGTTTGATAATGAGTTTCCTGATCTAAAGAATGTGGCAGCAATCTGTGTATATCCCAATTTTGCGGGTATCGTCAAAAACACATTGGAAGTAGATAGTGTCAGTATAGCCTGTGTATCAGGGGGATTCCCTTCCTCTCAGACTTTTATTGAAGTGAAAATTGCAGAAACTGCATTAGCTATTGCCGACGGTGCAGATGAAATTGACATCGTAATTTCTATAGGCGAATTCCTAAGTGGCGACTACGAAACAATGTGCGAAGAAATCCAAGAACTAAAAGAGACTTGCAAAGAGCATCACCTTAAAGTAATTCTCGAAACAGGTGCATTGAAAAACGCATCTAATATCAAAAAAGCTTCTATCCTATCCATGTATTCAGGTGCAGATTTCATCAAGACATCAACTGGGAAACAACAACCTGCTGCTACCCCGGAAGCTGCTTATGTGATGTGCGAAGCTATTAAAGAATACTATCAGAAAACGGGTAATAAGATCGGATTTAAACCTGCTGGAGGTATCAATACTGTAAACGATGCACTCATTTATTACACTATCGTCAAAGAAATACTTGGCGAAGAATGGTTGAATAACCATCTTTTCCGTTTAGGAACAAGCCGATTAGCCAATCTTCTGCTTTCGGACATTAAAGGAGAAGAGATTAAATTCTTCTAAAAACTACATTAAAAATAGAACTACCGCACTCTTTCGTATTCATGACGAAAGCTGTGCGGTATTTTTTATTAATAAAAAATAAAGTTACTAATAAACTTATTTGTTTTTTTTACTATCTTTGTAATACATTTAGTTACTGCATAAATAGATAACTATTTGAATTAGAGAACGTTTTATTTATTACCTACTCCTGGAATTCGGCAAAATCCTAAGTTATGAACGGTAATAAGCAAACGGGTCTCACGCACCTTCACGTATACATTTTTGTTATATATCGAACGGAGCGTGGGACTGTTGCTTGTATCGTCATAACGGCTTGCCGAAGCCCCAGGAAAGATATCAAGTGACAGTTCTCACGCTTTTCAGTAAAATCTATACCCTATTATAATAAGAAGTATATTGATGAAAATGCATTTAAAAACCTTACGATTTAACTATAATCCCTTAAATCTGATTCTCAATGCAAAGAGAAAACAAGGATTACGTATCGGCTATATGCAAGCCATACTCGAAAACTTTTGCCTTAACAGCATAGAAACAGGAGTTCCCCAACAAGAAGTCATCAAGCTACTCGCCAATAAATTCAATTGTATCGACTCAAACTCCACTTACAGCCTACTTGAATTTCTAATTAATGAAGGTGATAGAATATCTTATGCAATACAAACCCCCTTTCTACTATCAACAGACAATCTGAATGAGTTCGAAAAGATTATTCGCGATCGCTTTTTTGGAGTAGAACGATTCGTTCAACAGGGAAAAAACCTATATAACTTCGTAAAATATGCAGAGGAAAGAAGAGATCCGATCATATGGTTAAATGACCTGGAAAGAGGAATTATCGGATGCGACATGGGCTTATTAGTCACCATCGCCCGTGCAGCACACGAGAGCGGATATATCTCCAGAGAAGAGGCATGGGAATACATCGAACAAGCAAATACATTGTGCAATGATATTCTTCACACACCAGAAGAGGTAGATAAAAGCTGCCTTATAGGAAGAGCTATAAAATCTGATAGAATAGAGGACTGGGAACAATTAATTTTGTGTTATTCACTATTGAAAAAATACAGGAAATAATCATTTCTCACGATCAACCACATAATCCAGATAAGCTGCCAAAGCAGTCCGCACTCCGGAATCGGGCAATGAGGACAACAATTTAAGAGCTTTCTGCTTATAATTGTTCATTGTCTCAACGGCATATTCAATTCCCCCGTTTTCCTTGGTAAATGCAATTAAAGAAGCAATTTCTTCCATGCTGGCCGTTCCTTCTTTCACTTTGAATGCTATCTCACGTATCCGTGTATCTTGAGTTTCATTTAACACATACAGAGCAGGCAAAGTAAGTTTCCCTTCAAGCATATCATTCCCCGTCGGTTTACCTATCTCTTTACTATCAAAGTAATCAAAAATATCGTCTTTAATCTGGAAACATATACCGATATATTCGCCTAATAAACGAGCGAATTCAGTCTCCTTCTCCCCTACTTCTACCGAATAAGCCGCCGCTTTTGTACAAGCAGCGAAAAGAGCTGCCGTCTTCTTACGGATTACATCAAAATAAACCTTTTCAGAGAAGCTGAGATTACTGACATTAGACAACTGAAGCAATTCTCCTTCAGCAAGGTCCTGCCCCAGTGAAGATACAACTTGAATGATATCATGACTTTTCGTAAGTCCGGCATGAACCAGACTGGTAGCCAACAGATAGTCTCCTGTCAATACCGACACTTTATTATTAAATACAGCATTTACCGAAAGCTGCCCCCGGCGCTCAGTACTTTCATCTACTACATCATCGTGCACCAGACTAGCTGTATGAAGAAGTTCTAAAGACACAGCTGCATGAAGAGTACCGGGACGTATTTCACCATAAAGACGTGCAACTAAAAGGACTAGAATTGGACGCATCATCTTACCATTCCTCTGACGTATATAAGCTATTACACTATCGAGCAATGCATTTGAACTTGAGAGAGAACCATTAAAAAGGTTTCTGAAATCCTCAAGTTCATTCGTAATTGGTTTTTTGATGTTAGTGATACTATCCATTCACACACAATTTGAGCACAAATGTAATAATAAAACGCTTAATACGGTATTTTTTTGTACTTTTACCATGAAAAATTAATTAAATCTATGGAGTCAGACAATAAATTATTTCTTTTAGACGCTTATGCACTGATATATCGAGCATATTATGCCTTTATTAAAAACCCTAGGATCAATTCCAAAGGATTCAATACTTCAGCTATCCTCGGATTTGTCAATACCCTTGAGGAAGTACTGAAAAAAGAGAATCCTAGTCATATAGGAGTAGCCTTTGATCCTTCCGGCCCCACTTTCCGTCACGAAGCCTTCGAGCAATACAAGGCACAACGCGAGGAGACCCCGGAAGCCATAAGACTCTCCGTACCTATTATAAAAGATATTATTCGTGCTTATCACATACCTATCCTCGAAGTTGCAGGTTATGAAGCCGACGACGTGATCGGAACCCTTGCCACCGAAGCCGGGAAACAAGGTATCACCACCTATATGATGACTCCAGATAAGGATTATGGTCAGTTAGTGACCGACCACGTATTCATGTATCGTCCTAAACACACTGGTGGTTTCGAGGTTATGGGCAGCGAAGAAGTAAAAGCTAAGTTCGACATTCAATCTCCCGCCCAGGTAATTGATATGCTCGGTTTGATGGGTGACTCATCGGATAATATTCCGGGATGCCCAGGAGTCGGAGAAAAAACTGCTCAAAAACTAATTGCCGAATTTGGTAGTATCGAAAATCTATTGGAGAATACTGACCAACTGAAAGGAGCAGTAAAAACAAAAGTAGAAACCAATCGGGAACTAATTACTTTCTCAAAGTTTTTGGCGACTATCAAAATTGATGTTCCTATCCAACTTGAGATGGATTCTCTTATTCGCGAAAATGCAGATGAGAGTTCGCTTCGTCAGATTTTTGAAGAACTGGAATTTAGAACACTCATCGACCGTGTTCTAAAAAAAGAGAACTTTGGAAATGAATCTTCCAATGGAAATAAAACGGCAAGCAAAAGAGCCCTCTCTCCTCTCCCTCTTTTTCCGGATGAAGAAGGACTTGTACAAGGCGATTTGTTTGCAAATTTTGCGGGCAAAGGGACAGACGACTCAAAAAAAACAAATCTAGACACGTTAGAAACACTAGATTGCGAATATCAACTCATTGATACAGAAGAGAAAAGAGGCAAAATCATTCAAAAGTTACTTACATCCAAAATTCTCTCGTTAGATACAGAAACCACAGGAACCGAACCGATGGATGCCGAATTGGTTGGAATAAGTTTCTCCATCGAAGAAAATCAAGCATTTTATGTACCGGTTCCTTCAGAACGTGAAGAAGCGTTAAAAATAGTCAATGAGTTTCGCTCGGTTTACGAAAATGAAAATTCATTGAAAATTGGACAGAATATTAAGTATGACATGATCGTTCTTCAAAATTATGGAGTAGAAGTAAAAGGCCCACTCTTCGATACAATGATCGCCCATTATGTTCTTCAACCGGAACTGCGACACGGGATGGATTACCTGGCAGAAATTTATCTCCATTATCAGACTATCCATATTGATGAGCTCATTGGTCCCAGAGGAAAGAATCAGAAAAATATGCGCGATCTGGATCCTAAGGAAGTTTACCGTTATGCCTGCGAAGATGCAGATGTGACATTGAAGCTAAAGAACATTTTGGAAAAAGAATTGAAAGCAAATGATGCCGAACGTTTATTCTATGATATTGAAATGCCTCTCGTACCTGTACTAGTCAATATTGAACGCAATGGAGTACTGCTGGATACAGAAGCACTGAAACAGTCGTCCGCCCATTTCACAGTTCAAATGCAAAAGATTGAGCAAGAAATTTATCAACTGGCAGAAGAATCATTCAACATTGCTTCTCCAAAGCAAGTCGGAGAAGTATTGTTTGACAAATTAAAGATTATAGAGAAAGCCAAGAAAACCAAGACGGGTCAATACATAACTTCGGAAGAAGTATTAGAAAGTCTGCGCCACAAACATCCGATAGTAGAAAAGATTCTTGAACACCGTGGGTTGAAGAAGTTATTGGGAACATATATAGATGCTCTCCCCCAGCTTATCAATCCTCGCACGGGACGAGTACATACATCTTTCAACCAAACTGTCACTTCTACCGGACGCCTCAGTTCAAGTAATCCGAATCTACAAAACATCCCGATCCGCGATGAAAATGGAAAAGAAATCCGTAAAGCATTCATTCCTGACGAAGGAAGTCTCTTCTTTTCTGCTGACTACTCACAAATTGAGTTACGTATCATGGCACACCTGAGTGAAGACAAGAACATGATTGATGCTTTTCTTAGTAATTATGATATTCATGCTGCTACAGCCGCCAAGATTTATAAAATTGACTTGAAAGATGTAGATTCCGATATGCGCCGCAAAGCTAAGACTGCCAATTTCGGTATTATTTATGGCATATCCGTATTTGGCCTTGCCGAACGAATGAATGTAGACCGCAAAGAAGCTAAAGAACTAATCGATGGCTATTTCGAGACATATTCGGGAGTGAAGACTTACATGGATAAAAGCATACAAGTAGCTCGTGAAAAAGGTTATGTGGAAACAATCTTCCATCGAAAACGTTTCTTGCCGGAGATCAATTCACGTAATGCTGTCGTCCGCGGTTATGCAGAACGCAATGCTATCAACGCACCTATTCAGGGTAGTGCTGCCGATATTATAAAAGTAGCTATGGCGCGTATTTACGAACGATTCCGGGCAGAAGCATTACAGGCAAAGATGATTCTACAAGTACATGATGAATTGAACTTCAGCGTCCCCATGAATGAAAAGGAACGGGTAGAAGAAATCGTTATCGAAGAAATGGAAAATGCTTATCGCATGCATGTACCTTTAAAAGCAGACTGCGGATGGGGAAAAAATTGGCTCGAAGCTCATTAAAACCCCGTATTGAAAGCAGATCCAAGAAGTAAAAGTAAGGCTAGAACAAGCAATAACATTATTTAACTCGATACTCAGAAAGCAAGAGAAATGAATATTTATGCAACTTAATGCTATATTCTATATCCGGCAAGTTACTGCCGGATATTTTTTTACTATCTATTTTAGCAAAAAGCAAGTTATCACAATCGACCTTTCATTACAATTTGACAATATTTTATTCCACAAATACTGCTATATCAAATTTATATATACCTTTGCAGCAGTAAAACAGATAGATTAGTAAACAAAAGAAAGGATTGTACCACTAAATATCTAATCTGGAGCTACAATATACACTTTGTATTTTTTCCTCTGAATAAGAGTAAGATAGACCTAAACAAATCTATATATAACAAAACTCTCTCATTCTAATATTCTAACAAATAGAGGACGCCGTTTCTGCTGAAGAAATGGCGTTTTCACATTTTAAGAGAGTTAAGTACTAAGTAACAGGAAATTAAATGACTGATGAAATGGATTTAATTTATTCTGAATATCAATGATATTAATCATTTTTTTAATACCTTTGTACCCTTATCATATAAAAAATGAGCACTGACCTAATGAGTCCACTGAACTTTACCCACATTTTGACACAGGCAGTCGATGAGCTATCGGAAAGCGAATCTTACAAAGGACTGTTTCATCAACATAAAGATGGCGAGCCTCTCCCCTCTGCTAAAGTCTTGTATGAGATTATCGAACTTTCACGCTCCATCCTTTTTCCAGGATATTACGGTAATTCCACAATCAACAGTCGTACAGTCAATTATCACATCGGTGTGAATATTGAAAAGTTATTCGATCTGCTTTCAGAGCAAATCTTGGCGGGACTGTGTTTTGGAACGGCCGAAGGTAAGTGCAATACGTGTTCCGACTCAAAGAGAGAGGAAGCTGCCCGTTTGGCTGCTAAGTTTATCAGTAAATTACCCGTCATGAGAAAGATTTTGGCAACGGATGTGGAAGCTGCTTACAATGGTGACCCTGCGGCTGAAAGCTATGGTGAAGTAATCTGTTGCTATCCTGCCATTAAAGCAATCAGTAATTACCGCATTGCACATGAATTATTGGAGCTGGGCGTTCCGTTGATTCCCCGCATCATCACAGAAATGGCTCATAGCGAAACAGGTATAGACATCCATCCGGGCGCCAAGATAGGCAGTCATTTCACAATTGACCACGGAACAGGTGTCGTAATTGGTGCCACAAGTATTATCGGAAATAATGTCAAACTGTATCAAGGTGTAACCTTAGGAGCCAAAAGTTTTCCATTGGATGCGGACGGAAAACCGATCAAAGGAATTCCCCGTCACCCAATATTGGAGGATAATGTCATTGTTTATTCCAATGCCACTATCTTGGGAAGAATCACCATAGGAAAAGATGCCACTGTAGGAGGTAATATCTGGGTTACAGAGAATGTTCCGGCAGGTGCAAAAATAGTACAGACTAAAGCAAAGAAATAAATCAAATTACAATATATGAGCGAACAATTCGAGATCATTGCAAAGACTTTCCAGGGATTGGAAGAAATACTTGCAGAAGAACTGACAACATTAGGAGCCAACGACATTCAGATAGGACGCCGGATGGTTGCATTCACAGGAGACAAACGTATGATGTATAAGGCAAATTTCTGCCTTCGTACTGCCATCCGAATCCTGAAACCAATCAAGCATTTCGCTGCTAAGGACGCCGATGAGGTATACAGTCAGATACAAGAGATTCCTTGGGAGGAATATCTGGATCCCGACAAGACTTTTGCTATAGATTCAGTAGTGTTCAGTGAAGAGTTTCGCCATTCAAAGTTCGTTTCATACAAAGTAAAAGATGCCATTGTGGATTATTTCCGTGAGAAAACGGGAAAACGTCCTTCGGTGCGTATCAACAATCCGGATGTACTTTTGAATATTCATATTGCACAGACTACTTGTACGTTGTCATTAGACTCATCAGGTGAATCACTTCACCGACGCGGATACCGTCAGGAAGCTGTAGAAGCTCCATTGAACGAAGTATTGGCAGCAGGTATGGTTCTGATGACCGGATGGCGTGGTGAATGCGACCTAATCGATCCGATGTGTGGTTCGGGTACTATTCCAATCGAAGCAGCACTGATTGCAAGAAACATTGCTCCGGGAGTCTTCCGTAAAGGATTCGCTTTCGAGAAATGGGTAGACTTTGATGCAGATATGTTCGATGAAATTTACAACGATGACAGTCAGGAACGTGAATTCGATTATAAGATCTACGGTTATGACAATAGTCCGAAGGCTAATGAGATTGCAACTCACAATATAAAAGCTGCGGGTGTATCCAAAGATGTAGTGCTGAAGTTACAGCCGTTCCAACAATTTGAGCAACCAAAAGAGAAGTCAATCATCATCACAAATCCTCCTTATGGAGAGCGTATTTCTACCAATGACTTGCTTGGATTGTATCAGATGATTGGTGAACGACTGAAACATGCTTTTGTTGGGAATGAGGCATGGGTACTCTCCTACCGTGAAGAATGCTTCGACCAGATAGGTCTGAAAGCAAGTCAGAAAGTGCCCTTATTCAATGGTGCATTGGAATGCGAATTTCGGAAATATGAAATCTTTGACGGTAAATATAAAGAGTTTAAGAGCCAGGAAACCCAAGAAGGGGTAGAAGGAGAAGAAAAGAAAGAAGGTGAAGACAGTTATACTCCAAGATTCAAAGAATTCAAACCTAGAGAAAGGGAATATAAGCCACGTAGAGAAGGGGATTCGAGGCCGAGACGTGAAGGAGAATTCAAATCGCGTGAGGGTGAATCCAGGCCAAGACGCGAAGGGGATTTTAAACCACGTAGTGAGGGTGAATCCAGGCCAAGACGTGAAGGAGATTTCAAACCACGCAGAGAGGGTGAATCCAGGCCAAGACGCGAAGGAGATTTCAAACCACGTAGAGAGGGTGAATCCAGACCAAGACGTGAAGGAGATTTCAAACCACGTAGTGAGGGTGAATCCAGGCCAAGGCGAGAAGGTGGTTTCAGACAACAGGACGACAAAGATAGAAAACCACGGGGAGAGTTTCGTGAAAGAAGGGATAGAGATCCGAGAGCGCCAAGGGAGTTTAGAGGAAACAGAGAGCCTAGGATTGAGAAGAAGGAAGAAGATTAGTAGAAATAAAATAAGGCGATCCGATAAGTCTGTAAACCCTATCATTCTGTTATTTATAACGTAGTGAAGAATCTTTTCTTTGAAACAGTCAAGAGCAGATTCTTCCACAAGTTCAGAATAACAGAGTAAAATGATAGTATACAATCACTTTACGGACAGCCAGAAGTGATAAATAATATAAGATCACAAATTGTGACTTCATGCTCAAATAACAATCATCTTAACAGATAACGGTTAAACTGGAGCCGGAAGAATCGAAACTACAAATTGAATATTCCGAAGGAGACATATCATCCTACAGAGATAGTTACAAAAAATAATATGATGAATTATTCTCTGCTTTTGCCAAATAAAGTGCAGCTGCTCAATTAAAAGACAGCTTCTCTGGCAGAAGAGTAGAAATAAAAGGATTTAAAAAAAGAAAGAAAAAGACAATGAATAAAATTGGGAAAAGAACCATCTTATTTTTGATGGCACTGCCAATGGTAATCAATGTTATGGCACAAGAAATGAAGATGCTGACGCTGGAAGATTTAATTCCGGGCGGCGAAACGTATCGATATGCGGACAACTTATACGGTCTGCAATGGTGGGGAGATGAATGTATCAAACCCGGCATTGATACGATTTATACAATTCAGCCCCAGACGGGAAAAGAAGTAATGCTTGTCACTCGTGAGCAAATCAACAAGAGCCTCGAAGAGAATAATTTAGGAAAGCTATCTCACTTATATTCTGTCAGTTTCCCGTGGGCAGGCAAGTCACATATACTTCTGACTTTACCGGGGAAATATATCGTATACAATTTTAAAACTAACCAGATTGTAAATACGCTCAAGCTGAAAGAAAAAGCAAGCAATCTAGATTATTGTATAGCCGGCGAAAAAGTGGCTTACACCATCGGAAACAATTTATACGTGAACGACCAGGCAGTAACCAATGAACCCGAAGGAATCGTTTGTGGGCAATCAGTACACCGCAATGAGTTCGGTATCGAAAAAGGTACATTCTGGAGTCCGAAAGGAAACCTGCTTGCTTTCTACCATATGGATGAAAGCATGGTCACACAATATCCCCTTGTAGACATCACAGCACGTGTGGCAGAAGTAAATAATATCCGTTATCCGATGGCAGGAATGACAAGTCACCAGGTAAAAATAGGTATCTATAATCCGGAAACCAAGAAAAGTATCTATTTGAACGCAGGTGATCCTACCGACCGGTATTTCACGAATATCAGTTGGTCGCCCGATGAAAAAAGTATTTATCTTATCGAATTGAACCGTGACCAGAATCACGCCAAACTTTGTCAATACAATGCAGAAACGGGAGATTTGGTAAAGGTTCTGTTTGAAGAAACTCACCCGAAATATGTAGAGCCACAACATCCAATCACTTTTCTACCCTGGGACGATAGCAAATTCATTTATCAAAGCCAAAGAGATGGTTTTAATCATCTTTATCTGTACAATACTGAGGGCAAACTACTGAAACAACTCACTAAAGGAAACTGGCTAGTAAGTGATCTGGCGGGCTTCAATACAAAAAAGAAAGAAGTGATATTCACAGCCATAGAAGGATTGAAAAGCGGACATTTCACTGTTAATGTCAGCAATGGAAAAATAAATCAACCATTCGATACTTGCAAAGAAAGTCAGCGTAACGGACTGCTCAATGCTTCAGGCACTTACCTCATCGATATATCTTCTGCCAAAGATGAAGCGCGCAATATCGATATAGTCGATACCAAAAATTTCAAAAGCACTAACCTGCTTCGATCCAAAAATCCGTACGAAGGTTATCAGATGCCTACCCTCGAAACCGGAACAATCAAAGCAGCCGATGGTACTACCGATCTTCACTATCGATTAATGAAGCCTGCGGATTTCGATCCGAACAAGAAATATCCCGTCATCGTTTACGTCTATGGCGGTCCTCACGCACAATGCGTCACCGGTGGATGGTTGAATGGTGCCCGTGGATGGGATATCTACATGGCAAACAAAGGTTACATCATGTTTACTATCGACAACCGGGGAAGTTCAAACCGGGGACTGGAATTCGAAAATGCGACTTTCCGTCATCTGGGAATTGAAGAAGGCAAAGACCAGGTAAAAGGAATCGAGTACCTGAAATCTCTTCCCTATGTAGACGATAACCGCATCGGCGTACATGGATGGAGCTTCGGAGGACATATGACGACCGCTCTCCTACTTCGCTATCCGGAGATATTCAAAGTAGGCGTAGCCGGAGGCCCCGTTATCGATTGGGGATATTACGAAATAATGTATGGTGAACGCTATATGGACACACCTCAAAGCAATCCGGAAGGATACAAAGAGTGTAATCTTAAAAACCTTGCAGAACAACTGAAAGGACACCTTCTTATCATTCATGACGATCACGATGATACTTGTGTGCCACAGCATACACTTTCGTTTATGAAAGCCTGTGTAGATGCCCGCACCTATCCCGATTTGTTCATCTATCCGTGCCACAAGCACAATGTTTCAGGTCGCGACCGCATACATTTACACGAGAAAATTACCAGATATTTTGAAGAACATTTATAATACCTACTGATTATGAAGATATTATTATTAGGCTCGGGTGGCCGTGAACATGCACTAGCATGGAAAATTGCCCAAAGTCCGAAAGTCGAAAAGTTGTATATCGCACCCGGAAATGCAGGAACCACTGCTGTAGGCGAAAACGTAAACATCAAAGCTACAGATTTTGATGCAATCAGCACTTTCGCACTGAAAGAAAACATCGATATGATAGTAGTAGGCCCGGAAGATCCATTGGTAGAAGGAATCTACGATCATTTCCAAAATCATCCTCAACTGAAACATATTGCTGTTATCGGTCCTTCTGCCAAGGGAGCACAACTGGAAGGAAGCAAAGAATTTGCCAAAGGCTTCATGATGCGCCATCAGATCCCGACAGCACGCTATAAAAGTATCACAGCAGATAATCTCGAAGAAGGATTATCCTTTCTCGAAACGTTGGAAGCTCCTTATGTACTGAAAGCAGACGGTCTCTGTGCCGGAAAAGGTGTACTCATACTGCCAACATTGGACGAAGCCAAGAAAGAACTGAAAGAAATGCTTGGTGGTATGTTCGGCTCTGCTTCGGCAACGGTTGTTATCGAAGAGTTCCTGAGCGGTATCGAATGCTCCGTATTCGTTCTGACTGATGGAGAAAACTATAAAGTGCTTCCCGTTGCCAAAGACTACAAACGTATTGGCGAAGGCGACAAAGGTCTGAACACCGGCGGTATGGGTAGTGTAACTCCTGTTCCGTTTGCAGACGAAGTATATATGGAAAAAGTGCGTACACGCATCATCGAACCTACTATCAACGGACTAAAAGAAGAGAATATCACTTACAAAGGCTTCATCTTCCTCGGATTAATCAGAGTCAAAGGAGAACCCATGGTGATAGAATATAACGTCCGTATGGGCGATCCGGAAACAGAAAGTGTAATGCTCCGTATACAAAGCGACTTCGTAGAATTGTTGGAAGGCACAGCTGCAGGCAATCTAAACCAAAAGCAATTGGTAATGGACCCACGTTCTGCCGGCTGTGTAATCCTTGTCAGCGGAGGATATCCCGAAGCTTACGAGAAAGGTTTCACTATCAGCGGACTGCAAGAAGCTGCTGCAACAAACAGTATCATTTTCCATGCCGGAACAGCAATGAAAGACGGCCAGGTAGTAACGAACGGTGGACGTGTCATTGCCGTTTGCTCTTATGGTGCAACTAAAGAGGAAGCACTGGCTCAGAGCTATAAGGTAGCAGACATGATCAACTTCGATAAGAAGTATTTCCGCCGTGATATCGGATTTGACCTCTAAAACAGAGTATAAGGAACTGCTTGATAGCCTATATACCCATAAAGGTGGGTATATAGGCTCCAGTACGGTGGATTTATATGCCCGACACGGTGTTCATATAGGCACGCCAAACGAATAAAGAACAGAGATTGAACAGGCCATAAATCGCTTGCTAAACTTTAATGAATGAGAAATAAAAGATTACAAAGTCAGGTAACAGCAGGACGTTGGACTTTACCATTGGTCGTCTTAATCTGCACTCTTTGCTGGGTGCTGACTTTGTTTCTATTGCCCGACCTCACCCCATCATTAGATAAAGAAGGAGGCTCCACAATCTGGCAGTCTGTCCATTCTCTTTTGCTCCCTGCATGGGTTAATCGCATCATCAGTTATTTGGTATACGCAGTTATCGGTTATTTCCTGATCGAACTAAACAACCGTTTCACCATCATCCGTATGCGGGCCTCCGTACAGACTGTAATTTACTTTTTGTTAATCACCGTCTGCCCCGAAATGCATCTGCTATATGCAGGAGACATCGCTGCCCTTGCTTTCCTGATCTCGATCTACTTTTTATTCAAGAGTTATCAACAATCCCAAGCATCAGACAATCTGTTCTATTCCTTCTTCTTTATAGGAGTAGGAAGCATCTTTTTCCCACAACTCACCGTCCTATCTGTACTGTGGCTACTCGGGGCTCATCGTTTCCAATCGCTCACCCCACGTAGTTTCTGTGGTGCGATATTAGGCTGGATACTCCCCTATTGGATACTATTCGGACACGCCTTCTTCTACGATCAAATGGAGATGTTCTATCTACCTTTTTACGAATTGGCTACGTTTGGCAACATCTTCAATTTAGAAGTCTTGCAACCTTGGGAATTCACGACACTCGGCTTTTTACTAGTGTTGTTCATCGTGAGCACTGCTCACTGCATTGTTGCAGGTTTCGAGGACAAGATACGTACACGCGCCTATCTACAGTTTCTCATTGAGCTAACTGCTTTCCTCTTCTTGCTGATAGCTTTGCAGCCAATACAATGCAACAATCTACTACCACTCCTGATGATAACTAGCAGTATCTTGATCGGCCACCTATTTGCACTGACCAACAGCAAAACATCGAATGTGTTTTTCATAATAACCATGATCAGCCTCATCCTCTTATTCGGTTTTAATATATGGACACTTTTATAAATTCAGTCACACAGCTTCTCATTGATTGGGGATTGCCGGGATTATTTATTTCGGCTATGCTGGCAGGAAGCATTATACCTTTCAGTTCCGAGCTTGTACTTGTCACATTAGTAAAGCTGGGACTAAACCCTACTGCCTGCATAATCGCCGCGACCTTGGGCAATACAGTTGGAGGAATGACCTGTTATTATATGGGACGTTTGGGTAAGATAAGCTGGATAGAGAAATATTTTAAAGTAAAAAAAGAAAAAATAGATAAGATGACAGTCTTCCTCCAAGGAAAGGGAGCACTGATGGCATTCTTTGCTTTTCTCCCTGCTATTGGCGAAGTAATAGCCATTGCGCTGGGATTTATGCGAAGCAATATATGGCTCACTATAACCTCCATGTTTGTCGGAAAATTACTCCGTTACATCCTGCTTCTATATGTACTTGAAAGTGCATGGGATGCAGTGGCAGGATAAATTGAATAAAGTTGAAAGAGAAATAACAGTAATTATAAAACAGTATATACCAACTAGATGAAAAGAGTGATTGAAAAGACTGATGACGGAAGCGCCACCCTGTTTGTACCAGAATTGAATGAACACTATCATTCAACTAAGGGAGCACGTACTGAATCGGAACACATTTTCATCAATATGGGACTCAAAGCATCCGGCACTCCTTCCCCAAGGATCCTGGAAATTGGCTTTGGTACTGGTCTCAACGCCTGGCTAACACTCCAAGAAGCAGAAAAAAGCTATCGGAACATACATTATACAGGATTAGAGCTTTACCCTTTAGAATGGTCCATGATAAAACAGCTTGGTTATATCGGAGCAGACGAACAACTAACCATAAACGAAAGGCAACAATCATCCGTCCAACTATTTGAACAGCTCCATACATCCCCTTGGGAAGAAGATGTACCTCTCACCTCACATTTCACCCTTCGAAAAGTACAGACAGACTTGAATGAATGGATTCTCCATTCCTCACTAAAGCCCGATGTCATCTATTTCGATGCCTTCGCCCCCGAAAAACAACCGGAAATGTGGTCACAAGAACTATTCAACCGATTGTATGTTTTATTAAACAAAGAAGGAATTCTGACCACATACTGTGCCAAAGGCGTCATCCGGCGAATGTTACAAACCGCAGGATTTATCGTAGAACGCCTGCCCGGCCCTCCGGGAGGTAAACGGGAAATATTACGTGCCTGGAAACAAGTACAACAATTAAAAGAAACAAAGAAAAGATAGACAATTATGAAGAAACAACTAAAAGATAAATGCACTCTCCTGCTACTCAGTTCCTGCCTTTTTTTGGCAGGCTGTACAGGATGTTCATCCAAAACAAACAAAGAAACAGAAAAGCCCGTTATCACCGTTACCTTAGAACCACAACGCTATTTTACAGAAGCAATAGCCGGTGATAAATTCAAAGTAGTCAGCATGGTACCCAAAGGTTCCAGCCCCGAAACTTACGATCCGGTTCCCCAACAGCTCGTATCACTAGGAGACAGCAAAGCATATTTCCGTATCGGCTACATTGGCTTCGAACAGACATGGATGGACCGTTTGATGAACAATACTCCTCATATTCAAATGTTCGACACTTCGCAAGGAGTAGACCTGATTCTGAATAACGAATTACCTGAGCATGGACACAGTCTGCACGATGGGCATATCCATTCCGTAGAGCCTCATATCTGGAATTCCGCCACCAATGCTTTAATCATTGCGGGAAATACTTATAAAGCGCTCAGTGCACTCGACAAAGCAAATGAGCCCTACTATATGGCACGCTACGACTCACTCTGTCAGCGTATACAGTATGTAGACAGCGTGATATGCGAACAACTATCCAACCCCGAAGCCTCTAAAGCATTTATGATTTACCACCCGGCACTCTCCTATTTCGCACGCGACTACGGACTCCATCAGATCTCGATTGAAGAAGGAGGCAAAGAACCTTCTCCCGCTCATTTGAAAGAACTGATTGACCTGTGCAAAGAGGAAAACGTACAAGTCATCTTCGTACAACCCGAGTTTGACAAAAGAAATGCAGAGACAATAGCCCAGCAAACCGGAACACGTGTAGTCCCTATCAATCCATTGAGCTATGATTGGGAAGCAGAAATGTTGAATGTAGCCAATGCACTTATGCCAGTTGAAGAAAAATGAGTATGAAACCGATTATCGAAATAAAGAACCTCTCCGCCGGATATGAAGGCCGTACTGTCCTCCGTGACATCAATCTCAACATCTACCAACGGGACTTTCTGGGTATGATCGGTCCAAATGGAGGTGGCAAGACAACGCTTATCAAATGCATCCTCGGTTTGTTGAAACCGACTAAAGGAGAAATTATCTTTCATTCTCCGGAGGAAACCTTTCGAGAATCACAATCTTCAAGTTCCAATAACTCCACTCTTTCTCTAGGTTATCTCCCTCAGTATAACACTATCGACCGGAAATTTCCGATCTCGGTAGAAGAAGTTATCCTGTCCGGACTGAGCATACAGAAATCGCTAACATCACGTTTCACAGCAGAACAAAGAGAAAAGGGGAAGCAAGTGATCACCCGCATGGGACTTGAAGGACTCGAACATCGTTCTATAGGACAATTAAGCGGTGGACAGTTACAACGCGCTTTACTCGGGCGTGCTATCATTTCCGATCCTTCTGCCCTGATCCTCGACGAGCCCAGCACTTACATTGACAAGCGCTTCGAAGCTCGCCTTTATGAACTGTTAGCTGAAATCAATAAAGATTGTGCCATAATTCTCGTCAGCCATGATATAGGAACCGTATTACAACAAGTAAAGTCTATCGCCTGCGTCAATGAAACGTTAGATTACCACCCGGATACAGGTGTCACCACCGAATGGCTGGAAAAGAACTTTAACTGTCCAATTGAATTACTTGGACACGGAACCTTGCCACACCGTATTCTTGGTGAACACCATCACCACTAAGATATTTCATCACTAAGAAACATAAGATTACCAAAAAGAAATAAAAGTCATAAGCCCCTCACAGCAAGCTTTCTGCAATCTGTTTCTCAGGTATTAATACCCAATTTCCAGACTATTAATACCTATCATCCCAGCTATTAATACTTGACAAGTAGACTATTAATAGCCTACAAACTATGAAATCATCCCTCTGTTACTTAATATTTCTTACTTTCTTCTACTTTGTGCCCGTAAATCATTATCTTTGCGCCCGTCTAATCTGTTTTTAACGAATAAACTACGATAAGTGCTAATGAAACAGTACAGAACCGTAAACAACCTAATGGGTTGGCTTACATTCATCATTGCAGCAACGGTCTATTGCCTGACAATAGAGCCGACTGCCAGTTTCTGGGATTGCCCCGAGTTTATAACTACCGGCTACAAACTTGAAGTCGGACACCCGCCCGGCGCACCTTTCTTCATGTTGATGGCAAATTTGTTTACTCAATTTGCTTCCGACGTAACCACAGTAGCGAAAATGGTAAACTATATGAGTGCCCTGATGAGTGGTGCCTGTATTCTATTCCTTTTCTGGAGTATCACCCATCTAGTTCGCAAGTTAGTCATCACCGACGAAAACAACATTACCAAAGGACAACTCATAACAGTTATGGGTAGCGGACTGGTAGGCGCATTGGTCTATACGTTCAGCGATACCTTCTGGTTCTCAGCAGTAGAAGGCGAAGTATATGCTTTCTCCTCTCTGTTCACCGCCGTCGTATTCTGGCTTATTTTAAAGTGGGAAGATGTAGCTAACCAACCTCACAGCGACCGTTGGCTTATCCTGATCGCCTATCTGACCGGATTAAGTATCGGTGTTCACCTGTTGAACTTACTCTGCCTGCCAGCCATCATATTGGTATACTACTACAAGAAAACCCCGAATGCTACTGCCAAAGGTTCACTGCTTGCCCTCATCGGATCAGGCGTATTGGTAGCAGCCGTATTGTACGGTATCGTACCGGGTATCGTGAAAGTAGGCGGTTGGTTTGAACTAATGTTTGTCAATGGACTGGGAATGCCTTTCAACACAGGTGTAGTTGTTTACATCATTATCCTTGCAGCTTCTCTCATCTGGGGTATATACGAAAGCTATACCGAAAAGAGCAAGCTACGTATGGCTATCTCCTTCATCCTGACTATTGCCCTATTGGGTATTCCGTTCTACGGACACGGAGCCAGCAGCATACTCATCGGTATTTTAGTTATCGCCGTATTAGCTCTTTACCTTGCCCCGCAAGTACAGGAAAAGATAAAAGAAAAATGGCGCATTTCCGCACGCACCATGAATACAGCTCTGCTATGCACCATGATGATTGTCATCGGATATTCGTCATATGCACTCATTGTAATCCGTTCTACCGCCAATACTCCGATGGACCAGAACTCACCGGAAGACATCTTTACGCTAGGTGAATATCTCGGCCGTGAACAATATGGAACACGTCCCCTATTCTATGGTCCCGCCTATTCATCAAAAGTGGCGCTTGACATAAAAGACAACTATTGCGTACCACGCCAATCAGAAACCGGAACAAAATATATTCGTAAAGAAAAAACTTCACCGGATGAAAAAGATTCTTATATCGAACTTCCCGGACGAATCGAATACGAATATGCACAGAATATGCTTTTCCCCCGTATGTACAGTGCCTCACATACCGGACTCTACAAACAATGGGTAGATATAAAAGGCTATGACGTCCCTTACGACCAATGTGGTGAAATGGTGATGGTAAATATGCCTACACAATGGGATAACATCAAATTCTTCTTCTCTTACCAATTGAACTTCATGTACTGGCGTTATTTCATGTGGAACTTCGCCGGACGTCAGAACGATATTCAAAGCAGTGGAGAAATCGAACATGGAAACTGGATTACAGGTATACCGTTCATTGACAACCTGCTAGTAGGCGATCAAGAATTGCTTCCACAAGATTTGAAAGATAACAAAGGACATAATGTCTTTTACTGTCTACCATTGATACTCGGTTTAATCGGACTCTTCTGGCAGGCCTACCATAGCGAACGCGGTATCCAGCAATTCTGGGTAGTCTTCTTCCTGTTCTTTATGACAGGCATCGCCATCGTGCTCTACCTTAACCAGACACCTGCACAGCCTCGTGAACGTGACTATGCATATGCAGGTTCTTTCTATGCCTTTGCCATTTGGATAGGCATGGGAGTAGCAGGCATCATCCGTATGCTTCGGGAATACTGCAAAATGCAAGAACTTCCGGCAGCCATTTTGGCTTCCGTAGTTTGCTTAATCGTTCCCATTCAAATGGCAGGACAAACTTGGGATGACCACGATCGCAGCGGACGTTTCGTTGCCCGTGATTTCGGTCAAAACTACCTGATGACCCTTCAAGAAGAAGGAAATCCAATCATCTTTACCAATGGTGATAATGATACCTTCCCTCTGTGGTACAATCAGGAGACAGAAGAATTCCGCACCGACACCCGGACTTGTAACCTAAGCTATTTGCAGACTGATTGGTACATCGACCAGATGAAACGCCCGGCTTACAATTCACCCTCACTCCCTATTACCTGGGACCGTCTGGAATATGTAGAAGGTCAGAATGAATATATCTCCATCCGTCCGGAAGTAAAAACGCTTATTGACAACTACTTCAAACAAGCAAATGAATTGGCTGCCAAAGGAGACACCACCGTTTTGTCACTCGTTCACTCCATCTTTGGTGAAAATCCTTATGAACTGAAAGAAATCATCAACCGCTGGATGCTCGGCAAGAACGACCAACTTAGGGAATTGCTTAAAAAGACGGGAGAAGGAATTGAACTACCTCTTGTACCTACAGACAGTATTGTCATGAAAATCGACAAAGAAGCTGTCCGCCGCTCCGGCATGAAGATACCGGAAGCTCTGGGCGACTCTATCCCCGAATACATGACCATTCTGCTGAGAGACGCTAACGGTAGCCCCAAACGCGCGCTCTACAAGAGTGAACTGATGATGCTCGAAATGTTGGCTAACGCTAATTGGGAACGCCCTATTTATATGGCAATCACCGTAGGTAGTGAAAACCATCTGAACATGGCCAACCATTTTGTACAGGAAGGACTTGCCTACCGCTTTACTCCATTCGATACGGAAAATCTGGAGAGTAAAATAGACAGTGATAAGATGTATGACAACCTGATGAACAAATTCAAGTTCGGAGGCATCGACAAACCGGGTATTTACATTGACGAAAATGTAATGCGTATGTGTGACACACACCGTCGTATCTTCACCCAGCTTGTAGGCCAACTCATCAAAGAAGGCAAAAAAGACAAGGCTCTTGCCGCACTGGACTATGCTGAAAAGATGATACCTGCATACAACGTACCATATGACTGGAGAAACGGAGCTTTCCAAATGGCTGAATCATACTACCAATTGGGACAGAATGAAAAAGCAGATAAAATAATGGATGCTCTTGCCAACAAGTCACTCGAATATATGATCTGGTATCTAAGCCTGACTGACAGCCAACTGGCTATCGCAAGCGAAAACTTTATGTATAATGCAAGCTTACTTGACGCTGAAGTTCGCCTGTTGGAAAAATACAAATCAGAAAAACTCGCAAAACATTATTCGGAACAACTCGAAAAGCTTTACAACGAGTATGTAACCCTAATGAAAGGAAAACAATAATTAATAAAGAGTGAAGAATGAAGAATTGGCTGTGTACTTATCCACAGATAATTCCTTATTCTTCACTCTTCATTCATTCTTAATTCTTCATTCTTTTTATGTTTATAGAACAACCACCTTGGCTTTTCCGAGCGTTGTATCCACAAGCCATCTTCCGTATGAACCCAAACGAACGGGCAGTTTATCTGACCTTCGATGACGGACCTATCCCGGAAGTAACTCCCTGGGTGCTGGAGCTACTGGAAAAACATGATATTAAAGCCACTTTCTTCATGGTAGGCGACAACATCCGCAAACACCCGGATGAATACCGCATGGTGGTAGAAAAAGGACATTGCATTGGCAACCACACTTTCAACCACATCCGCGGATTCGAATATTCCAACCCGGAATACCTCGCAAACACGAAACTAGTAGACGAAATGATTCATTCCGAACTATTTCGGCCCCCACACGGTCATATGGGATTCCGACAGTATTACACACTGCGACATCATTATCGAATTATTATGTGGGACCTTGTAACACGTGATTACAGTAAAAGAATGCGTCCCGAACAAGTCCTGAACAACGTAAAACGTTATGTACGAAACGGCTCTATCATTACTTTTCACGACTCCCTGAAATCCTGGAATAACGGAAATCTACAATACGCTCTTCCCCGATCAATCGAGTTTCTGAAAGCAGAAGGATATGAGTTTAAAGTATTATAACCTGCAAAATGCCGAAGTCAGATTTGCTACAAGAAATGTTTAACGAGACCAGTATTTTTATATGGATACAACCCTCTCCTCCGAACAAATAAAAGCCGAAGCCACCCGCCTCGGCTTTTCCGCTTGTGGGCTGGCACCTGCCGAGGCTGTCAATGACACAACAACTGCTTCCTTTCAGCAATGGCTGTCAGACGGCTGTCAGGCAGAAATGACTTATATGCAGAATTATGAAGATAAACGCCTTGACCCACGTTTATTGGTAGAAGGAGCACGTACAGTGATCAGTGTTGCACTAAACTATTATCCGGAGACCAAACTTCCGGAAGAAGAATATCAGATAGCCTGGTATGCCTACGGAAAAGATTATCATGATGTCATTAAAGCAAAGCTAAATGCTCTATTGGAATTTATCAAGGAGAAATATATTAGCTTCACCACTTCACCGGAAATAAACCTAACAACCACCCCTAGTCCCCCCCTACCCGTCAGCGGTCGCATCTTTTGCGACACCGCTCCTATACTTGAACGATACTGGGCTTGGCGCACCGGACTCGGATGGATAGGAAAAAACACGCAACTAATCATTCCTCATGCCGGCTCCTGCTTCTTTTTAGGAGAGATAATCATCAATATAGCAGCCGATAATTACGATATTCCACAAAAAAACCGTTGCGGTATATGTACACGTTGCATCAACACCTGTCCGACGAAAGCATTAGAAGCCCCTTACCGGCTCAATTCCGAAAGATGTCTCTCTTACCTTACCATTGAGCACCGTGGGAACCTTACGCTCGATATAGGGCAAAAAATGGGCAAAAAGATATACGGATGCGATGAATGCCAGCGTGTCTGTCCGTGGAATCGCTATTCCACCCCTTGCAAAACAGAAGAATTCCGCCCTTCTGACTCATTACTGGAAATGAAAAAAAGCAATTGGCACAGTCTGACAGAAGAGCAATATAAAACCCTCTTCAAGGGAAGTGCCGTGAAGAGGGTGAAATATCAGGGACTAATGAGAAATATTCGTTCGATTAACGAATCGGCTGAGTCTGAATAAACAACCGCTTAATATGCTACAGTAAGTGGAGTCCGTAATTTCTGCACATACTGAAACATATATTCATTCCAGGCATCAACCGTTTTAATAGCTGCCTTATCCCACGCAGAACCCCAGTAATAAGTATATGCAGAACCCGGTTGATAATCAGTCACCGCCAATAAATGACCGTCAGCACCCATACGTTCCTCCTTTTTCTCCTTTTCAGAGAAAAGCACAGCTTTAGCTTCATTTATCTGAGTCGGGAAAGCAGCCCCCATAAACATTTTACCATTTCCGGCCTCCGGATTTCCTGTTGGGTCTACATAAGTCATATAACCATTAGCAACATCAGTCTTTATTGTCCCGTCCGGCTCATGAAGAACAATTCCCGTCACCACAGGTACTGACTCTTTAAGATTGGTATAAGATACCACAGTTTTATTCAGATAAGAACCGGCATCCAATGCAATAACGCGGGTCTCCACTACATTTGAATCACCACCCACCACCAACGGATTATACTCTAATTTTACAGTAAAACGTAAGGGACCATTATCCAGAATTTCCTGTGTACGATAGCAATAAGGATAAATAATGGTATCACCCACCATCAATGCAGACGTACCACCTCCCAATGTAGGACCGACATTATAACAATCCATTCCATTACCATGATCGATATGATATGAAATAGCACGTTCCAATTCGCCGGCAGCCTCAGGATCAGTCTTCTTCAGTTCAGCTATTTTCGCCCGTTTCTCCTTGTTTACTTCCTCAGCGTAACGAGCTTCCACAACCGGTTGCGTTGTATTATACTTAGTAAATACATCAAAACCGAATCCACGTTCGCCACGTTTCTGCAAAGCCGGACCATAAGCACGGAAAGCAACCAGATCATTCTCCCAAGCTACATCATCCAAGCGTTCCGGATAATATTTGCCACAAGCTATCACATTATAAGGTTCCGGCATACCTTCCTGAATGGTATAAGTAGCCGTCCCATTCCCTTTCACCGTAGCAGGAAAAACAACCTTCTCATCATAAGTTACTTGGTAAGGAACTTGCTGCCCATCTATGTCAAGTACTACAATCTGCGCTGTATCTGCCAATTTCAACTTGGCAACTACATCACTCATTGGAACCTCAACCATCTCTCCGGTACGTTCGAGCGCCAAAGAATTCGTCACTGTGACTGTCATTATCTGCTTACCATCTACGCAAGAGGAAACAAGACACATCATGGCAACAGTTATCAGAACAAATATTTTTCTCACTTTCATTTAGATTTATAATGAATCAATAGATAATGAAGATTAGACTAAAAAATAAAGAAATTGATAATGGATATTCATAGCTGCACAGCCACAATTATCCATCATCAATCATCTATTAAAAAACTATTTTGGTTGTTTGCCGATATAAGCCAGGATACCTCCGTCTACATAGAGGATGTGTCCATTGACGGCATTAGAGGCTTCTGAAGCCAGGAATACCGCAGGACCTGTAAGCTCCTGAGGATCTAACCAGCGACCGGCAGGAGTCTTGGCACAAATAAATGAATCAAACGGATGACAGCTACCATCCGGTTGTTTTTCGCGCAAAGGAGCAGTCTGCGGAGTAGCAATATAACCCGGACCGATACCATTACACTGAATATTATATTCACCATATTCAGAACAAATGTTACGAGTCAGCATCTTCAAGCCACCTTTGGCAGCGGCATAAGCAGATACTGTTTCACGACCCAACTCTGACATCATAGAGCAAATATTGATAATCTTACCATGACCCTTTTTCATCATTGCAGGCAGTACAGCCTTAGACAGAATGAAAGGAGCATTCAAGTCAATATCAATCACACGGCGGAAATCAGCAGCTTCCATCTCGTGCATAGGAACACGGCGGATAATACCTGCATTATTTACAAGGATATCAACGCTGCCAACTTCTTTTTCAATCGAGGCAACCATAGCTTGAACAGCCGGTTCGTCTGTTACATCGCATACATAACCGTGAGCCTTAATTCCCTTTTCGGCATAAGCAGCCATTCCTTTATCTACTAATTCCTGGTTGATATCATTGAAACAGATAGTAGCACCTTGTTCTGCATAAGCTGAAGCAATAGCAAAACCAATACCATATGAAGCACCTGTAACAAGAGCTACTTTACCTTCCAAAGAAAAATTCAAATACTGATTCATAATCTTTTGTTATTAAATTAAGAGAATTATTTAAATTATTATTTTAAATCCGTAATCAATGAGAAGTCCTGATCTCCATAATCAAGATTCTCTCCACCCATTCCCCAGATAAAAGTATAATTATGGGTAGCAGCCGCCGAGTGAATAGACCATTCGGGAGAAAGAACAGCCTGATCACCTTTCATCCATACGTGGCGTGTTTCGCCTACCTCACCCATGAAATGACAAATAGCATGATCTTCCGGAATCTCAAAGTAGAAATAAGCTTCCATCCGACGGCTATGTACATGAGCCGGCATTGTATTCCAAACACTACCCGGTGCCAATTCCGTCATACCCATCTGTAACTGGCAAGTAGGAAGTACCTGATTCACCAGCATCTTATTAATATTACGATGATTAGAGCTTTCCAATGAACCCATTTCGGCTACTACCGCATCAGCTTTTGTCACTTTGCGATCCGGATAATTACGGTGTGCCGTCAGAGAGTTAAAGTAGAACTTAGCAGGACGGGAAGCATCCTTACTTTCAAAAGTCACCCCACGGTCACCTGAACCCAGGTAAAGGGCTTCTTTATAATCAAGCTCAAAAATAGCATCGCCAACTTTTACAACACCTGGTCCCCCAACATTAAAAATGCCCATTTCACGACGAGTCAGAAAAAACGGAGCTTTCAAAGGGTCAATTGCTTCAAGAGTCAGCACCTCTCCTACCGGCAGTGCACCTCCCACTACCATACGGTCGTACATAGAATACACCATATTCACTTCATTGGGGGTAAATATCTTTTCGATTAAGAAATCGCGACGGATTCTTGTAGTATCATAACTTTTTGCATCCTCCGGATGCGCAGCATAGCGAATTTCATAGTTCGTTTTCATACCTTGTTTATTTATAGTTATTGAATAAATTCTCTGTCTGAGACGCACTTCGTTTACGTGCACGATGCAAAAATAGCAAAAGAAAACGTCTTTGCATTACAATTTTGTTCTAATTATCCATCAAAAATGTTCAGAATTGATGCACCATAGATCTTTTTAACGAACTATAATACGATCGCAACACGTTCCCCGGCTAAAACCATTAAATCAATTCTTAGATTATATTCCATAAATAAGCATAAGCATTGAACATTAGTTGTTTTATTCACGTTTAATAAAGGGAAATTAACGACCCACTTTAAAATCCTTTTTCAATGAAGACAACCTACTTATACACAAAAATCGTTTTCGCAATAGCGGTGATTACCCTCACTCTTTTTTCATGTTCTTCACACGAAGACAATAGTCTATTGCCCAATCCGGAACCTCCCACCGACTCACCGTCCGAACCTACAGTTGAGCCAGATCCTCGTTTGCAGATCACCGATGGCGTATTGACCGGTATTACTGAGGCATATGAAGAGATAGTTCTACCAACAAACGTAAAACGGATTAGTAAGGGAGTATTTTACGGAAAAAACATTCGTAAAGTTACTCTTAATGAAGGCTTGCAGACAATCGAAGAAAATGCTTTTATTTTCTCTACATTAGAAGAAATCAATTTTCCTTCAAGTTTAAAAGAAATCGGGAAATATGCTTTCTACAAATGCGAGAAATTAGCTTCTGCAGATTTAAGTAAAACAAAAGTCAAGGAACTTCCCGAAGGCACATTTGGATACTCTGGCATTCAAACCATTACCTTTCCCACGACTTTGGAGACAATAGGAGTGCAAGCTTTCCTTAATACTTCTAAATTGGAAACGATCGAAATTCCTACTAGCGTTAAAAGTATTGAGATAGAAGCTTTCCGTGAATGTAGTGCCACCATTTTAAGTCTGCCAAATAATATATCATTCATAGCTTCTCGTGTATTTTATTATTGTCCCAACCTGCAAGAAGTGAAAACCCATGGCACTGTGACTCAGGAAAATCCTTATTCTTATATTCAAGCTTACTGCTTTGAAGGATGTCCCGAACTCTCTACCTTCACTATTCCCCAAAATATCCGCAGTCTTGGACAAGGCCTATTAGGAGGAAACCGCAAAGTTAAGTCTATCACTATCCCCGCTCGTGTAAACCGCATCGCTTTTTCCGCTTTCAATAATACCGCGATTGAGAATGTAATAGTTGAACCCGCCTCTCCCCCTGTTGCAGAACTTGCTAGTGACATAGCTTGGTATGGTTTCCCGGATAACGTAAAAAGCATCCAAGTACCCAATGGCACAGTAGAAAATTATAAAACTGCCCCCGGATGGAAAGAATTTATAAATAAGATACAGTAGTTCAGCTATTGACATTTGCCTTTTTATTTTGTATCTTTGAAGGGAAAAATAGAAAAAATACAGTATGATAGATATAAAAATAAGGACATAATACCACATAGTAATATATATGTAACGAAAACCAGTGAGGAAAAATCAGAATTGATTTTTCCTCACTTTGTTTATATAATCAATATTCCTTAGAAACTCAGCTAAAATAGTTTATTAATAAACACTGATACCGTTTATGCATAAACTCATCAACTGTTTATTATAAATAGTTGATGAGTTACTTATAAAACAAAATTTAATGTAGACTATAGATGATCTTACAAAATAAAAAGAAGCATAATTAAGAATATAAAAAGAAAGAAAATCAATCAACAATCCGGACAAAACACATTTTATAATAATTATTTCCCTCGGATTTTAAACGTAGCAAGATTCCCTTTATGGTCAGTCGGCCAAATACAAGAAGGGGTCAAAAACTTATCTTTAGAATCGTTCTCTGCTATCTTTCCATGAATCACAGTTTCCGAAGGACCTACCAACACACAATCTTTCATAGAAAGCTTTGAACCAAAGGGATAATAATAAATAAAATCAATGCGATCTCTTTCATCGGCATCCGGAGCCCATGCCAGTATTTCCAATTTAGCCTGTTCAGCCAGTTTATTTCCCGCGGGGAATGTAAAGCCGGGATATTGAACAGGATTGGGATATTTCTCACGGTAAGTATCCTTAAATCCCACTTTATGAAGCATCATAGAACAATCCCAATGGATAATTGCTCCATTATGATCCCACAAATCCTTTGTATCTGCTTGCCAGTCCAAATGAGAAGGTTCATTAAAGTCACCTCCCATAATAACCGGACGGCCTTGAGTGATATCACTCATAACTTCTTGAACAAAAGAATGAATCGTTTCATCTCTATAAGCCATTCGGTTTGCTTTGAGAACTTCATTCTCGTCTGTTATTGGCTTATCCATTTTTTTCCAGGTATTGCCATCATAACCACGAGGCATATAACATTCATAATGCAAGTAATCTAAATGACATGAGTAGAAAGATATAGGTTGCCCATCTATAGTAGTCACCATTTTCAGCATCGCACGAACCTCATCGCCAGGCACAATGCAGCATCTCATTATACTATCCGGTTTAAACTTACTCAGAACACCCACTACCATTCCCAACGTTTCACCATAATAATGCTTTCCTCTTGCTTCCAGATCCTTTAATACACGGGGCATAAACTTATTTCCGTTAAAGTCTCTGATTTCGCACAAGAAAACCACGTCAGCATCCACCTGATCTAACACATCAACAATTCCCTGATAACCATTAGGCACTTTAGACCCTTCATGCCACAAGTTCAACTGCAAAACAGTAAATGTCTTTTTCGCTTTTGCAATACAAACACTAGTCAAACCTAACAAACAGAATAATAATAGTAAACTCTTTTTCATGCCATGTTTTCCTTTTTTATACACTAAGCTACATACTGAAATGAAAAAGCCCCGAAAGTATTACCTTCCAGGGCTTCTCTTTAATTAGCAGTTGTCCTACCAAGATTCGAACTTAGACAAACAGAACCAAAAACTGTTGTGCTACCATTACACCATAGGACAAACTCGGGTGCTTTCTGTTAAAAAGCGGTGCAAAGATAGGGTTATCCAACTAAATCTCCAAATATTTCGATATTTTTTTTATCAGAAACCCTCTTTTTCTTATTTTGCGATCAGCAAATAATAGTTCTTTTTGCCACGTTGAACAAGCAAATATTTCTCATCCAGCAGGTCAGCCGTCGTAATAGTCTGATCAAAAGCTGCCAGCTTCTCTTTATTCAACGAAACGCCTCCACCCTGAACCAACTTACGCATTTCACCTTTTGAAGCAAATACAGGCGCATTATCCACAAATAGATCAACAGCCTTCACTCCTTCTACCAGCGCATCACGAGAAATTTCAAATTGAGGAACTCCCTCGAACACTGCCAGCAAAGTATCTTCATCCAGTTTGCGCAAAGCATCGGAAGTAGCATTACCAAACAATATATTAGATGCATCTACTGCCGCATTATAGTCACCCTCAGAATGAACCATGATTGTTACTTCTTTTGCCAAACGCTTCTGAAGTACACGCAAATGTGGATTCTCACGATGCTCTGCAATCAACGCATCTATTTCCTCCTTGCCGATAGAAGTAAAGATCTTAATATAACGTTCTGCATCAGAATCACTTACATTCAACCAGAACTGATAGAACTTATAAGGTGAAGTATAGCGGGCATCCAACCAGATATTACCGGATTCCGTCTTACCGAACTTACCACCATCAGCTTTTGTGATCAACGGACAAGTCAATGCAAACACCTCTCCTCCATTGGTACGACGAATCAACTCGGCCCCGGTAGTAATGTTACCCCATTGATCAGAACCACCCATCTGAAGTTTACACCCTTTTGTTTCATACAGATGAAGGAAATCATAGCCCTGCAACAACTGGTAAGTAAATTCCGTAAATGACAAACCATCACGTGCCTCGCCATTCAAACGTCTTTTTACTGAATCTTTTGCCATCATATAGTTCACGGTAATATGCTTACCTACCTCACGGGCAAAATCCAAAAAAGTAAAGTTCTTCATCCACTCGTAGTTGTTCACCAACTCGGCACGATTCGGAACATCCGATTCAAAATCAAGAAATTTATCAAGTTGCTTCTTGATGCACTCCTGGTTATGATACAGCGTTGCTTCGTCCAGCAAGTTACGCTCTGCCGATTTACCGGAAGGGTCACCAATCATACCTGTAGCACCACCCACAAGCGCCAATGGCTTGTGACCGCAACGTTGAAGATGACGGAGCATCATCACACCACAAAGGTGTCCGATATGCAACGAATCAGCAGTCGGATCGATTCCCAAATAAGCCGTAACTTGCTCTTTGTTCAACAACTCTTCTGTTCCCGGCATCATGTCATTCAACATACCGCGCCATCTTAATTCTTCTACAAAATTCATCGTATTACTCTTTTTATTAGGTTTTTATTGTTTTTCTTTTCCATGCACGGCAAAAGTACGACTCTTTCTCCGAAGATACAACTCTTACACCTTAAAAAAGACATTTTGTACATTTTCCTGAATCGTCTCCCGTAAAGCTTCTACTTCTACCCCACGTATCTTCGCTGCCCGTTGGAGAAGTATCTCAATATCAAGCCTACTATTATCTGTTTCCAGAAACAAACGCTCAAGGGGTACTGCGACCATACTTTCATCCGGATAGTATTCCCCGAAAGAGAGATAAAAGCCCAACTTCAGCAACTGCTTCGCCTGTTCCGGTTTTCCCCGAAATCCATGCCAAATCCAAGGTTGGTTTGTGCGAAACTCTTTTTTTACGGCAAGCAATTCCTCCATTGCTTTTACACAATGAATAATCAATGGTAATTTGAATTTTTCAGCAGCCTCTACGTGTGCTCTAAAAGCAACAAGTTGCAAATCCATCGGAGCCTGTGTCAGCTTATCCAATCCAGTCTCACCGATAGCGATTATTTGCTTAGAAGTGTGCAATTGACTCATACGCTCCCACTGTTTTTCTATATTCTCATAGCTTAACTCCCACGGATGAATACCCATAGAATAAAAACGATTTTTCTTCAGCGAACCTTCATTAATGAGAGTCGGCCCGTGCAATAGTCCTTCGTCCGAAGGCTTTGCCGATATTAGTCCGTGCAAAGTGAAGTTTTTTGTTATTTCGGCCTTTGCATTAGGAGTAGGTGGCATATATAACGGAGAAATCGATAATAAAGGATAATTATAAATCGAACGTTCATCACTCTCTGGATTATGTGTATGAATATCCAGAATGTTATGGGTATTCTCTTTGGCTGTCTTTTCCATATTCCAATTCTTTTTAAAATCAATCAAGGCACCGGATCATAGCCGGAACCACCCCAGGGATGACATCGCAAAATACGACGGACAGCCAGATAGAGTCCTTTGACGGGACCATATTTCTTAATCGCTTCGACTGCATAAGCTGAGCACGTGGGGGTAAACCGACAAGAAGGAGGAGTTAAAGGCGAAATGCAAACTCGATAGAAGTAGATGGGAAGTAATAATAAAAATGAAAATACTTTTCCAAGAAGCATTTTTATAATCTCCCAGACGACCGATATCCGGTGAACAAGAGATTTCATAAAGACAGCTTTTCTGACAGACGCAAAAGCCCAGTTCTCATTTTCTCTTCCAGCTCGGAAGTAGCAATAATCTCATCTGACAAATAGATAAAAGCAATGGCAAGTTGCTGTCCACGACTTTGTAGTTCGTCCAGCAACAGATGTTTGTTTTTTCGGTAAGCCTCACGAATCTGACGTTTCACACGGTTACGTTTCACCGCCCGCTTGAACCTCCGCTTTGAGACGCTGATAAGAATGGAAGCCGAAGCTTCCCCCTTTTCGACAGGCATATATACAATGCGTATCGGAAAGATGGAAAAAGACTTTGAAACCCCGCCTTCAAACATCTTTCCGACCAAAATTTTACTATTCAGCCTTTCGGCTTTACGCAAAGTATATATACTCACTCTGAATTATTTATTATTTTCCTTGATAAACATATCAAGTGCAGCAGTCATTGACGGAGCTTTCACCGTAGGAGCTTCAAGGTCCAAGCGAAGTCCGGCATCGCGTACTGCTTGTGCAGTAGTGGAACCGAAAGTACCGATTTTAATCTCTTTCTGGTCAAAATCCGGAAAGTTCTTTTTTAATGAAGTTACTCCGGCAGGACTAAAGAATACTAACATATCATAGTCGAATTCCTCCTCTTGTGTAAAGTCATTGCTGACTGTGCGATACATCACAACTTCTGCATGCTGAATATTGTTCTTATCCAACAGATTCTTCACATCATCATTGTGTACATCAGACATAGGTACGAGATATTTTTCGGTCTTATGTTTCAGGATAGAAGGAAGAAGGTCCTCAATCTTTCCGGTAGCACCAAAGAAAATCTTACGCTTACGATACTGAACATATTTCTGGATATACAGTGCAACGGCTTCAGTCACACAAAAATATTTCATAGTTTCCGGAATTGTGACACGAAGTTCCGTGCACAAATGGAAAAAGTGATCAATTGCATGACGGGAAGAAAATATTACGGCAGTATAGTCAAGAATCGAAATCTTCTGTTGCCGGAATTCCTTCGCCGAAAGGCTTTCCACCTTGATAAAAGGTCGGAAATCTATTTTTACGCCATACTTTTCAGCAATGTCGTAATAGGGAGACTTCTCTGACGCAGGCTTAGGCTGCGACACTAGTACTTTTTTAATTTTCAACGTCCTAAAATTTTATTAGCAATATGTTGTTAATTTGAACTAGTCCCTGATAGAGTAGCAGACAAGGTACTAATTCAAGAGCGCAAAAGTACAAAATTAATAAGAAAAGAGTATCTAATTGATGAAAAAAAAGCTTTACCCATTTATAAAACATCAATATTTTAGTAAAAATTAGAATAGCTAGCCCGATTATAACCAGATTAGCCTGATTTAAATCGAAATAAATAAGAAAAAGAACAAAAGGGAAAAGCGCAAATCCCACATAATAGATGAGTGTTGAGTACGATTCAAGCCATATATTTGTTTTATTTTTATCAAAAAACACCCATCCCAAAAACATATAAATAATCCATTTAAGGAAAAAGTAAACCAGACAAAAACCAGTATAAATTCCTAAGAGAAACAGTGGGGGAATCCGCTCCATCAATACAGGGCGAACATCATGAAAATAATTGAAAAATATAATACCTGAAAGTACGCAGGTTTGAACAGTAAGTACAATGAGATAACGCACATCAGCTGCCGTAGAGCTGTCAAAAATACTGGTCCGTTCACGATTTAGCATAAAGTCCTTTACCTGCTGCGTGAGGAATTTCTTTCCTCTAGCCAATGCTATGGAAGAGAGAAAGAAACACGCCAGCAACGTCAAAGCGATTGCATCGTCCGTACGAGGAGAATAGGATAGGGGCTCTCCTTCAAAACCGGGAGCATATTCTTGCGCAGAATGGTATTCTGTCAGTTGTAAGCTATCTGCGGACACAAATTGCTCCTGATAGAAAAGAGGCAGTGTATCTGCCTGCGCGACAGATGTAGTATCTCTCAGCAACATAGTAGCCGTCGTATCCGCTTGTAGCGAATCGTTTGGCAAATGTATGATTGTATCTGTAGAATGTATTAATGTTCCGGGCCTCATATCGCTGCAAATTTACGAATAGAGGTATCCCAGACAGGAGTGGTATAAAGAAGTTCTATCGCTTCTGCGGGGGTATTGGCTACTTTCCAAATATCACCATGCCGGCGACGCATGAAGTTCTCGTCAATCGCTCTACCAAGCATACCAAGCAAAGGATCGAAGAATCCATTGACATTTAGAATCACAATCGGATTCAAATACAGTCCAAGCTGTTTCCAGGTAATTACTTCGAGCAGTTCTTCCAACGTCCCGCAACCTCCGGGCATGGCAATGACTGCATCACTCAGATCTGCCATCTTCTGCTTACGCTCGTGCATAGAAGCAACTTCTATCAATTCCGTAAGTCCCGTATGTTGCCAGTTTTGTTCTACCATGAAATGAGGAATGACACCAGTCACCTCTCCGCCATTACTAAGTACTGCATCTGCTACAGAACGCATCAATCCGATACTCCCCGCACCATTGACTAAACGAATATGACGTTCGGCAAACAAACGCCCAAGTTGTTCGGCTGCTTCAAAATATACAGGATCTATCTTTGTACTGGAAGCGCTGTACACGCATACGGAATGTATCTGATTCATTACTATTTACGGGTTTACGGTTGTGAGTGCAAAATTAGGAAAAAATAATAAAGGTCGCCCTCTCGTGACTGCAAAAATCATGCGCAGACCGAAAATGGGCGACCTTCCTATTGGGTTTTATCCGGCTTACAGACCGAAAGCTGCCTTAATCTTATCTACGTAATCGAGTTTTTCCCACGTAAACAGTTCTACTTCTATGGTCTTGTCACCTTCGTAACGAGAGAAGAAAGTCTTTGATACCACTTGAGGTTCACGTCCCATGTGACCATAAGCGGCAGTCTCCTGATAAATCGGATTACGAAGTTTCAAACGTTCCTCAATTGCTTTCGGACGAAGATCGAACAGTTGGTCGATAACGCGTGCTATTTCACCGTCGGTCATGCTCACGTGACCACGTCCGTAAGTATTCACATAAATATTGATCGGGCGTGCTACACCGATAGCATAGGAAACCTGCACCAACATTTCGTCTGCTACACCTGCGGCAACCATGTTTTTTGCAATGTGACGGGCTGCATAAGCAGCGCTGCGGTCTACCTTGCTAGGATCTTTCCCGGAGAAAGCTCCACCGCCATGAGCACCTTTACCACCGTATGTATCTACAATAATCTTACGTCCTGTCAGACCTGTATCTCCGTGCGGTCCGCCGATCACGAACTTACCTGTCGGATTTACATGATAGATAATACGGTCATTAAACAGTGCCAACACTTTATCATGATGAATCGAAGCAATGACACGCGGCATCAGGATTTCGATCACGTCTTTACGAATAATCTCCAGCATTTCTTCGTCAGCCTTCAGTTGAGCGGCATCGGAATCATCAGCGGGCTGAATAAAGTCATCGTGCTGTGTAGAAACTACAATTGTATCGATGCGTACAGGTGTTCCATTATCATCATATTCAATGGTCACCTGGCTTTTAGCATCGGGACGAAGGTAAGTCATTACGTTGCCTTCACGACGGATATCAGCTAGTACTTGTAGAATACGGTGTGCCAAATCAAGAGAAAGCGGCATATAATTTTCCGTTTCATTCGTTGCATAGCCAAACATCATTCCCTGGTCGCCTGCCCCCTGTTCCATAGGGTCTTGACGTTCTACACCACGATTGATATCGGGGCTTTGCTCATGAATAGCGGAAAGTACACCGCAGGAATTACTTTCGAACATGTACTCTCCTTTGGTATAACCGATTTTCTTAATTACTTCACGTGCGATGAGTTGAAGATCAACGTACGCCTTTGTTTTCACCTCACCCGCTAGTACCACTTGTCCGGTAGTTACCAGTGTTTCGCAAGCTACTTTCGAACTGGGGTCGTAAGCCAACAGTTTGTCAAGTACGGCATCCGATATTTGATCGGCTACCTTGTCGGGGTGTCCTTCTGACACCGATTCGGATGTAAATAAATATCCCATCTTTCTTAAATTAAGAATTAAAAATTGAGAATTAAAAATTAGAAAGGGAAGGAGAGAAAGGAGCCTGCTGCAAAGTTGTGCCGGAAAGAGATAGGCATCAACAAAATGTGTTTTAGCATTTTTTTCCGTGGTTGCAAGCTGCTCAAATCTATCCACACTTTCATTATCGGGTACAAAGATAAGTATTATTCGAATATTATTCTTACCTTTGGGCATTGTTTAACATAAAATTCAAGAATGAATATGAAATATACACTTGAATTTTATCACAATATTCATCCGTAGTTTTACAGGAGAATTGATTGGAGCAATTATTATCTGTTTTATAGAAAACAAAAAAGTTAAGACTCTACATGATCATCAATGAAAAATTAAAAACGATATTTGTTCTGGCACTCTATATCGGATTTACTATCGCCATCTATGCGATTGTCTGCCATTTTAGGCACATTGAATTTCAAGACATTCACTTGTTGTACGCAGTGCTGATTGGGTGCATCGCATACTTGCCACGATTCATTGCAGGCAAAATGAAAAAGAATAAAAGCTATAAAGATAAATAGTGACGGCATCCGGTTAATATAAGTTACCAATTGAATACAGTCACTATTTATAGCATATACTTAATATACTTTTAAAGCTCTTGTAAAAGTTCTTTTATAGTCTTTCCCAAAACCGGATGTATCAGTTCAGGTGCAATTTCTGCTAAAGGACGGATTACGAAATCACGTTTCGCCATTAAAGGGTGGGGGAGATTCAATTCCGCACCTGAAGAAGAGGTAACAGAAAGAATCAGATCATTATAAAGCAACAGGTCTATATCAATTACTCTGTCACTGTAAGCACCATGAACGGATTTATGTGTACGCCCCAATTCAGATTCTATTCTTTGCGTCTCTTGTAATACATCCAAGGGAGATAAATCTGTATTCACACAGGCGGCTGCATTCAGGAAACTATTATCAGAAGCAAATCCCCAAGGAGCAGTAATATAAAAAGCAGACAGGGAAATCACCTTCCCTATCCGCTCTTCTATTTTTTGTACGGCAGCCCTGAGATTTTGTTCTTTATCTCCCAAGTTTGTGCCAAGTCCCAGATAAACCATCGACATCGCGTACTTACCTTTTTTCAGTACGAAATGGCTCTACAAAGTACTCCTTATCCATAGGCATGAAAAATTCTACTTTACCACACTGAGGACAGACGTACAAGTGAAATGCTTCACGATTCTGAAATAGTTCGAAAAAGTTTCCAAACAAACCGGAGTTCATACCTTCATGAAATTTATACTCACCTGAATAACGCATTTTGACATGACAACGCAAACAATCAATTGAACGTTCGCCATTATCAACAAACTGTCTTTCTTCATTATCGCCGGCCATATCCAAAACCATCCCATCCGGAAAGCTATAATTGCAATTCCAGCAGATATCGAAGTTATCTTCTACTTCTTCGCGACATTCAGGACAAATTTTCATCGTATAATTCTTGTTCTTTATTTATCCAAAATCAACATGGCATCACCATATGTACCAAAACGGTATCCTTCCTTCAATGCCAGATGATAAGCGTCCATTACCTGATCATAGCCTCCAAAAGCAGCTACAATCATCAGCAAAGTAGAAAGCGGCATATGGAAATTAGAAATCATCGAGTTAGCTACAGTGAAATCATATGGAGGGAAGATAAACTTATTTGTCCAGCCTTCAAATTCTTTCAGATGCCCGTCTGTGCTCACTGCACTTTCAATGGCACGCATCACTGTTGTACCTACGGCACATACATTCTTACCGTTATCTTTGGCGCAATTCACTGCATTTACTGCCTTTTCATCAACAAGCATTTGTTCAGAGTCCATCTTATGCTTTGTCAGGTCTTCCACGTCAATATCACGGAAATTGCCCAACCCTGCATGCAAGGTAATGTAAGCAAAATCAACACCTTTTATTTCCAATCGCTTTAACAACTCACGGCTAAAGTGCAAGCTGGCTGTTGGAGCAGTTACCGCACCTTCATTTTTGGCAAAAATAGACTGGAACCGTTCCGCATCTTCCGGTTCTACCGGACGGTTGATAATGGAGTGGGGCAGAGGAGTTTCACCCAATGCATACAATGCTTTTTTGAACTCATCGTGAGGTCCGTCATAAAGGAAGCGGAGCGTACGACCGCGTGAAGTTGTATTATCAATTACTTCGGCTACCATAGAATCATCTTCGCCGAAATACAGTTTGTTACCAATACGGATTTTACGTGCAGGATCTACCAATACATCCCACAAGCGAAGATCTTCATTCAGCTCACGTAACAAGAATACTTCGATACGAGCACCTGTCTTCTCCTTGTTACCATACAAACGGGCAGGAAATACCTTTGTGTCGTTGAATATAAATACGTCTTTATCATCGAAATAGTTCAGAACATCCTTGAACATTTTGTGTTCAATCTCACCAGTACGACGGTGTAACACCATCAAGCGCGACTCATCTCTATACTTCATAGGATGCAAAGCGATTTTATCCTCGGGTAACTTAAATTTGAATTGTGATAGTTTCATATCTATTCTTTATTACGTTAATTATTTTCTTCTTCATTTTCTATTTCCTGCTGGTCAATCCACTCTTTAAAGTGTTCCGGGTCCAGACAGTCTTCCAACCGGACATCACCGACACGAGTACGGATCAATCCTGTCAAATGGGCTCCGCTTTGGAGCGCCTCACCGATATCACGTGCCAAAGCACGGATATAAGTACCTTTACTACATACCACTCGAATCTGAATCATTGGTTCAGAATCATCTAAACGGCATTCCAGCAGTTCTATCTCGTCAATCACCAATTGTTTTGGCTTCAACTCCACTTCTTCTCCTTTACGTGCCAACTCATAAGCACGTTTACCATCTACCATACAGGCGGAAAAGGCAGGGGGTATCTGCTCAATAGCACCGATAAAATGCGTCAATACTTCCTCCACTTTCTCCCGTGTGATATGCGCCGTAGGGTAAGTGGCATCTATCTCATGCTCCAAGTCATACGACGGAGTAGTAGCTCCCAACCGGAGCGTAGCAATATACTCTTTTGTATGATATTGAAACTCTTCTATCCGTTTCGTAGCCTTTCCGGTACAAACAATCATCACTCCCGTTGCAAGAGGATCGAGTGTTCCGGCATGACCGACTTTCAGTTTCTTTACTCCCATCCGGCGACAGATATGGTATCGGATATGACCGACAACTTTAAATGAAGTCCAGCCGAGAGGTTTATTGAAAAATAATACTTCTCCTTTTTTAAATCTCATAATAAACGCATTACATTATCTTCAGTTCATGCCCAGTCAGTAACATTATCAGAATTATTCCTCCGACGATAATACGATACCAGCCAAAAGCCCGGAAGCCGTACTTTGTTACAAAGCGTATGAAGAACTTAATAGCAAGTAATGCCACAAGAAATGCTACAACATTTCCAATAATCAACGAACCCATATTGTCCAAGAGAATCTCCTTACCTCCATCAAGGAAGAGTTTGAGCATCTTATATCCTGTAGCAGCAAGCATAGTAGGGACAGCCAGAAAGAAAGAAAACTCAGCAGCTGCTTTCCGTGTCATTTTTTGTGCCATACCACCTACGATTGTAGCCATAGAACGGGATACTCCGGGTATCATGGCAATACACTGAAACAAACCGATATTAAAGGCTTTTTTATCAGTTAATACTGTGTCTTCGCTTCCATGAGAGAATATCTTATCACAGAAAAGCATAAATATGCCTCCTACAACAAGCATTACAGCTACTACTGTTACACTTTCCAGCATTGCATCAATTTGGTCACTAAAAAGGAATCCAAGTATGGCAGCCGGAATAAAGGCAACGAACAACTTCCAATAGAAATCAAATTTATGAAGAAAGCGTTTCAAAACCGAAGCTCCTTCGGGTGCAGGAGTATGATTCAAACGGAAAAAACGTTTCCAGTATAAACATACTACGGAAAGAATCGCTCCAAATTGAATAATAACAGTAAATGCTTTAACAAACTCAGTACTTTCTACTCCCAGTATGTTTTGCGTAATAATCATGTGTCCTGTAGAAGAGACAGGTAAAAACTCCGTCAATCCCTCTACAATGGCAATAATAATTGCCTCTAATGTTGTCAGATCTCCCATTCTACTATTCTACTTCGTCTTTTATTTCCTCCTTGTGTTCTATTTCTTCTTTTGTTTTTGGCTTGCGCAACACGGCGTAAATCATCCATAAAAAACCAAACAAGCAAACTACAGGAGCCACTTTAATTCTACGTACACTAAAAATATCCGGTTCAAAAACCGTTTCGGACGACGAAGGTCCTGTCATCAATAGAAATCCGATAATAACAACCGCCATCCCTATTGCCAGTAAGATAAAGTTTACCTTATCAAAAGCAAATTTTTGCTTGTCAGCCATAGTCTTATTTCATTATAAATTAAAAATCCAAGAATCGATACTTGTTAAATATAATACAACGTATTCGCTTTCATCCTCAAATATTTATTGATAGAGATGCAAGCACACAACCAAGTTATTATAATTCCAAATGCAAGTACACTTCCGCAAACAATCAGCATTACTTCGGGTGTAATGATCTGAATCAGTTCAGGCTCGTACATCACCGCCCAACAGGCAGTACCCATGAGCATGGCATCGGCAATGATAGCTGCAAATACACCGCTCCATACATTTTTTCGCAGGAATGGCCGCCGGATAAATCCCCAACTGGCCCCAACCAACTTCATCGTATGTATGAGGAAACGCTTGGAATAAATCGCAAGCCTGATTGTATTGTTTATCAATGCAAATGAAATGAACGTAAGTACAACAGCCAATGCCAACAACACGAGACTGATGTTCCGGATATTCTCATTAACGGAGTCAATCAGCTCTTTCCGGTAAAGCACATCTTGTATATTGGAATTCTTTTTAATTATCTTTTCGATCTTCGCAATGCTATCCGAGTTTGCATATTCGGAGTGAAGCTTTATCTCGATAGAAGCCGTAAAAGGATTATAACCTAGAAACTCTTCAGGGTCAGTTCCCATTGCTTCGGTCTGCTCCTTCAATGCCTGTTTCTTTGAAATATATTCGGACTCCTTCACAAAATCTTCCTTGTTCAGCTTCTTCTGAAGTTTCAGAATATCCTTTTCCTTCATATCGTCACTGATAAGAATTGAGAAACTTATATTCTCGCGTACATACACAGAAAGATTATGCGCTGTCAGCACAAAAAACACAACTAATCCCAACAGCAGCAATACCAGCGTCGTACTGATACTCGACGTAATAAACTGCATATCAAAAAGCGATGTCGATTTATGTCTGTTTTTATTTCCCATTCGTTATCTTTTTTTCCGAAATACATAAATCATGGAACTGCTTCTTTCTTTTCGCGCCATTGAATTTAACCAAGCCAGGCTTCCCACATACATCCCCTTCAGGAAACCGGAGGAGCTGCCACGGTGTTTTTCACTCAGCATAGATACATAGAACGCATCAAACGGCATCGGATGACGTGCCGCCATGATAAAACCATGCCGCGAAGCCAACTGTTGGATGGTAGCAGGAGTAAAGTGCCAAAGGTGGCGTGGAACATCATAAGCTGCCCAATATTCACCATAATGCTCGGCATCGTAAGAAGAACAATTGGGTACTGCTACAATCAGCAGACCTTTTTCCGTCAGCAACTCATGGAGCAACTCCCATGTTTCATTAAGTGCCTCCAAGTGCTCCATGACATGCCAAAGGGTAACCACATCAAAACTACCCGGTTCAAATTCTTTCAAAGCGGACTCAGGTTTTACTTCCAATCCAAAATGTTCTAATGCAAAAGCTCGTGCCTGAGAACTTTTTTCCACCGCTTCCACTTGCCATCCACGCCGGGACATCGTATCTGCAAAATAACCGGTTCCCGTACCAATATCAAGCAAACGCCCCGTCTTTCGATGCGCTTCCTTAGCCACCAGACGCGCTTTGCGACCTAGCATATAAGAACGTACATAATGGTAAACGGTATTCATTGCGCCTTTACGCGTATCAGTATGAGAGATATAATCGGGAGTTTCATAATACTTGCCAATTTCGGCTTCTACCGGAGCGTCTTGCGTGAAAGTGAACCCGCAATCTTCACACGAATGCAGTTCAAACTGTTCGCCCGAAGCATAAAAATCTGTACAAGTCATCACGCGTTTCAAGTGCGTACTGCCACACAGCGGACAAGCATTTATAGTGAGTTTCTCCATTAATTTTGCACAAAATTAAGTGCCGCCCCGAATCGTAAGACAACACTATACCCTAATTTGGTGCAAAGAAACAAATAAAAAGTGATGTAATAACCTTTCTTTAAGGACTTTTAATAGAACAGAGAGTAAGTGGAATGAAAAGAAGCCCTATACCGAATTTAAGATTGACCCGGAAGAAACAAATCAAAAAAACACTAATTCTCAATTACTCTTTAAGTAATGCACCCTAATTATATTGATAATATACAAGAGTCCCTGTCATCCTTCACTATGTTCAGAATCTACTTTCTATTGATATTAAAACGAAGAAAAAGTGTTTGGTCAGACTCTACACAACAGAAAGCAGATCGACAACTAATTTCGACATACTACTTGCTGAATTACTTAACTTTTGCAGATGATTATTGAGTGTATAGAAACACATTTCATAGGTATTAATAGTTAAGATGTAGACTATTAATAGTTGAGAAGTAAAGTATTAATAGCTGAGAAGTAGACTATTAATACCTGACAACAGAGGTTATAATAGCCTACCGGAACCCTTGAAAGGCACTTGCGAAAGCAAGCCTGAAAAGTTCTACAATATCTCTTCGCCTTTTAGCGTAGCCGAACTCGCCTCCATGATCCGTACTTTCACAAAATCACCGACACGATGTGTACCTCTGTCAAATACGACCACACGATTCTGCTCAGTACGACCAAAAAGTTGATCTCGCGAACGTTTGGATACACCTTCTACCAACACTTCAAAAGTCTTTCCTACACACCGCTGGTTGGCCTCTGCCGACAAACGGTTTTGCAGAGCAATAATTTCGTTCAACCGGCGAACCTTCACATCTTCGGGGACATTATCTTCGAGATGCTTGGAAGCATACGTACCGGGACGTTCGGAATACTTAAACATAAAAGCAGCATCATATCCACACTCTTCCATTAGAGAAAGAGATAATTGATGATCCTCTTCTGTTTCGGAATGAAAACCGGAAAAAATATCTGTGGTCAGCCCACATTCAGGAATGATACGTTTGATAGCCGCCACCCGTTCCAAATACCACTCGCGGGTATATTTACGGTTCATCAAATTCAAGATACGTGAACTTCCGCTCTGTACCGGCAAATGGATATGTTTGCAGACATTCGGCATTTGGGCGATTATTTCCAATGTTTCGTCACTCATATCCTTCGGATGAGAAGTAGTGAAACGAACGCGAACTCCCGGAGCTGCTTCGGCTACAGTACGGAGCAACATAGGAAACGTCACAATTTCGCCCGAAGATTTTTCAAATTGGTAAGAGTTTACATTTTGTCCAAGCAAGGTAACTTCCTTATAACCTTTCGCCACCAGATCAGTTACTTCATTTAAGATACTTTCCACATCACGACTACGCTCACGCCCACGTGTATAAGGCACAATGCAATAAGTACAGAAGTTATTACACCCACGCATAATAGAAACAAATCCTGAGATATGATTTCCACAAATACGGGAAGGAATCACATCCCGATAAGTTTCAGTAGTAGATAACTCAACATTAATAGCCTTTTCACCCGCTTCAACAGCAGCTATCAAATCAGGGAGAGTAAGATAGGCATCGGGACCGACTACCAGATCTACATGGTGATTTGTTATCAGATCATCTTTCACTCGCTCCGCCATACAGCCTAACACACCCACAATGAGGTGTTTCTTCTTTTTTTTCAACGAGTGGAAAAATTCCAAACGATTGAGTATCTTCTGTTCCGCATTGTCACGAATGGAGCAAGTGTTCATAAACACAGCATCAGCTTCTTCGAGCGCTTGGGCTACAGAATAACCCGCCATTTGCATTACGGAGGCTATCACCTCACTGTCAGCTACATTCATCTGGCAGCCGTAAGTTTCGATAAACAACTTCTTGTTGTCATCAGCAGTTGCGGATTTAAAGTCCGCTCCCGTCAGTTCATTCATATGCTATTCTTATTTAAATTTAGCTGCAAAGATAGGGCTTCGCTTTCAATTCATAGTAAAAATGAACTGAAATTCAAGACTTATACACCAAAATTCATAGTAAATCGAAGCAAGGAACTCCTATTTATCTTCCTCATAATGGAGATAACTCATATTTTTTCATTTATTTTGTAACAAACCTTCTCCCCATCTCGTCTCCTTACTGAAAGCCCTTCAAATAAGGCGCTCAAAGGAGGGCTATCAAGAAATTTAGGATATTAACATAAAATACTAAGTAAAATGAGAAAAATACTTTTGATAGTTACCATTACCCTTATCACTCAACTGAGCTATGGACAGCAAAAGATGGATCAGTTATTCAACAACTTCCGTAGCGAGAGTGACATCACCTCTTTAAATATCAATAAAATGACAATGAAACTTGCCGGTTTATTCACCGAAACGATGGGAGTAGACGGGATAGAAATTCTAAAATTCAATGATTGCGGACAGAATGTGAAAGAGCGTCTGAAAACCGCCATCAAGAACCTGAAAGATGCGGATTACGAAACAATGGTCAAATCCAACAAGAATGACACTCATACGAAAATACTCGTTAAAATAAAGAAAAATAAGATTCGGGAACTGGTGGTTCTTACCACCGGAGACGACTATGCGCTCATACGCATCAAGGGCAATATTGACCCGAAAAATATGGAGCAAGTAATCAGTGAGCATAAAAGTAATGAACGTTGAGGTGTTCAAACAGCGGTTTCTTCCGTTTCATGACAAGCTTTTCCGAATTGCCTATGCTTTAGTAGAGAACCAAGCGGATGCGGAAGATATCCTTCAGGAAACGTACTGTAAACTGTGGAATATGCGAAATGAATTGGATAATATATTGAACCCGGAAGCATTTTCTGTTACTTTAGTCAAAAATCTTAGCCTGGACTTTCTTCGCTCGCCAAAGGCACGGCATAACGAAGGAGCGGAGACGCTGGAAAGAATTATAATAGCATCTGATTCCTCACCGGAAAAGGAACAAGAGGAAAGAGATGACATACGGCATATCCAAAGACTAATTGAATTGTTGCCAACTAACCAGCGACAAGTGTTGCGGTTATTTAGCATAGAAGATCACTCTTACGAGGAAATTGAACAGATAACGGGATTGAGCCCTTCAAATATACGCACGTTGCTCTTTCGGGCACGAAAATTTATACGAGAAAAATTTGATAAATCAAACAGTTATGGATGAGAAAAGAATAGAAGAACTAATAAATAAAGCGCTTCGGGAAGAATCATCACTACCAAGCGGCTTATCGGAAAGACTGGAACAGAAGATTGACCTCTTGGCTAAAGAGGAAATGAGGACAGGCAATAGAAGTAGCACTAATAGACAATTATTACCCAGACGGAAAATGTTCTATTGGATGGGAGGAATAGCTGCTGCCATACTCGGTGCCGTACTATTTGTTTTCACAGAGACAGACGCTTTTGCCGTACACCCTGTTGATACATACACCGACCCACAAGAAGCGGCTATGGCTGCTCAGAATGCATTAGCACTTATGTCGGCAAATCTGAACAAGGGAATTACAAAAGTCAATAAAACCAGTGGAGAGATTTATAAAATGAATAAAATATTTAATAAACAATTAAACAATGAATAATATGACCAAGAGATATTTATATACCATCCTTTTTCTGTTTTGCGTAAACTTCTGTTTCGCCCAAAATACGTTGTTCGACAAGTATGCTGATAAGGATAATGTAACATCAGTCTTTATCTCAAAGAAAATGTTCCAAATGATGCCTTCTGTCGATACTCCAAAGTTGAACCTGAAGAATATGAAAAATAAAATAGAATCTTTGCACATTATCACTGCAGAAGACAAAAAGATACAAGAAAACATGAAAAATGAATTTTCCGCATTGATGAAGAAAGACTATGATGAGTTAATGAGAATAAAAGATGGAATGACTAAAGTAAACTTTTACGTCAAACAGAAAGGGAACTTTATAAGCGAAATGGTGATGATAGTAGACTCAGCCGAAAATGATTTCACAGTCATGCAGCTCTTGGGTAATTTCACTCTAAAAGAAATACAGGAAATTACCAATACCATGCCCCAAAAGTAGGAATTTTAGATGCAAATTACACGAATCCGCAAAATATCATATCTAAAAATATGATTATGGCTTAAATGTAATAAGCTCATAAGCATCGTACAAAGAATTATCTGTTTATTCTTGTTTTCTGTTTTAAATAGCACAAAAACTTGTTATTCAGCAAATGAAAGATTAATTAACGTTAATAGAATAAACATTTTCCGCGTTATTACTTGGTAATTTTAATTTTAATTTTCACATTTGTGCAATGAAAGAAACATTAGATTTTTTCATAGTTAAGGTTTAGGTTAAAAAAATTAAGGGGAGCTGTGAAGCTGCCCTTTTTTCATACCAAAGTGTTAGCCTGAATCAGATTTTATATTTACCTTTGGCGAACAACTATTTAGAATAGCAACATTATGGAAGATATTTTTAAATTTCTCTTGTTAGGAGGTGTTATTATTATATCGATAGTCAGATCGTTGAAAAAAGCAGCTGCAAGTACAGAAGACCAACGTCCCAGTACTCCCAAGCAACCTACTGTCGAAACAGTTCCCGATGCTGTTCCCATCCCTGAGGTGTGGGGCAAAATATTTTCGCCAAAAGACATTTTCCAATCAGCAACAGAAATGAAAGAATCAACTTCTTCTTCACAAAAACAAAAGAATCAGAAAAAGCATATGTTGCAATCCGGCTCTGGAAATAACGTCGTAAAACAAAATGCCGAATCTCAATCGGATATCCCGCATACTTCTTCATCTCCCGTTTCTCAGGAACTTTCGGACAGCAAAGAGGATTTTACCATCCATTCCGCAGAAGAAGCACGCCGTGCTATCATCTGGGGAGAAATATTACAACGTAAGTATTAATGAGAAAGTGAAAACCAATAAAAGTTAATTGTAATCTAACACGAATTTATACTATATTATGTCATTCAATCGTATTTCAGCAGCAGAAGCTGCGAGCCTGATCAAACATGGCTACAACATCGGTTTAAGTGGATTTACTCCCGCAGGAACCGCCAAGGCTGTTACAGCCGAACTTGCTAAAATTGCGGAAGCAGAACATGCAAAGGGAAATCCTTTTCAAGTAGGTATCTTCACCGGAGCCTCTACGGGAGAATCTTGCGACGGAGTAATGGCACGTGCTAAAGCAATTCGTTACCGTGCTCCTTACACTACGAATGCCGACTTCCGCAAAGCTGTGAATAACGGAGAGATTGCTTACAACGATATCCATTTGTCACAAATGGCACAAGAGGTACGTTACGGTTTCATGGGCAAATTAAATGTTGCCATCATCGAAGCCTGTGAACTAACTCCGGATGGAAAGATTTATCTTACGGCTGCCGGTGGTATTTCTCCTACTATTTGCCGCCTGGCAGACCAGATTATTGTAGAGCTAAACAGTACACATAGCAAAACAGGTATGGGTCTGCATGACGTATATGAGCCACTTGATCCACCTTACCGTCGTGAAATTCCTATCTACAAACCGAGTGACCGTATCGGACTGCCTTATATTCAGGTAGATCCTAAAAAGATTGTAGGTGTAGTAGAAACAAATAAGCCGGATGAAGCTCGCTCCTTTGCTGACGCTGATCCATTGACTGACAAGATCGGCCAGAATGTTGCCGATTTCCTTGCAGCCGATATGAAACGCGGTATTATTCCTGCAAACTTCCTGCCTTTACAGTCAGGTGTGGGAAATATTGCCAATGCTGTACTTGGCGCATTGGGACGTGACAAAACGATTCCACCCTTCGAAATGTACACTGAAGTAATACAGAACTCTGTAATTGGTTTGATCCGTGAAGGACGCATCAAGTTTGGTAGCGCTTGCTCACTAACTGTTACCAATGACTGTCTGGAGGGTATTTACAACGATATGGATTTCTTCCGTGACAAGCTGGTTCTTCGCCCGTCGGAAATTTCAAACAGCCCCGAAGTAGTTCGTCGCCTCGGTATTGTTTCCATCAATACGGCTATCGAAGTAGACCTCTACGGTAACGTGAATTCTACTCATATCGGAGGAACGAAGATGATGAATGGTATTGGTGGCTCGGGAGACTTTACCCGCAACGCTTATATTTCTATCTTCACCTGTCCGTCAGTAGCTAAAGAAGGAAAAATTAGTGCAATTGTTCCAATGGTTTCTCACATGGACCACAGTGAACACTCTGTAAATATCATTATCACTGAGCAAGGAGTTGCCGATCTACGTGGAAAAAGTCCAAAAGAACGTGCACAAGCTATCATTGAAAACTGTGCGCATCCTGACTACAAACAATTGCTTTGGGATTACCTCAAACTAGCCGGTGCCAAAGCACAGACTCCGCACGCTATTCAAGCTGCGTTGGGTATGCACGCCGAACTTGTAAAAAGTGGCGATATGAAGAATACAGATTGGGCAGTCTATAGCAAATAATAAGAAGTATAATCAATATACATAATTACTTGAAGGTGGCTAGGAGCAGTAGAAACTGACTTGTAGCGCCTTCTTTTTTTATAGCCGGACGGATTGAACACAAAAAGAGTGCTTGCCAGAGAAATAAATTCATTTTATTTACCAACCTATTACCGATCTTCTAAAACTCTTTTTTCATTGACATTTGAGTGATGATCTATAAACTTTTTAATATTCACCGGTTCTATCACCCATCATCGCAAATTTATAATAATAACTAGCTTTTGCATGAGTTCTCTCAGAATACGAAATGTATCATCAGGTTAGTTGAGGAGGAATTTATAATCTACAATTTAGGTTTAAACATCAAAGATAGTCAAAAAAACACCTGTCAAACTATTAGTTTCACCCTACAAAACCGATGGTTGTACCATATATCAAATATTTTGTTCTTAATCCTCTGGATTTATCAGACTACATTTACTTTATTCAGACTGCGCAGTCATCAGCAAATGAATCGGATAATTATCCTCAGCAACAGTCATTCCATTGGCTGCATAACAATCGCTTTCCGGGTCTGGCATACTCATTTCTTGCTGCAAAAAATCAGGTATCACTATAGCAGGCATTGTTTGCTTCGTTGCTTTGTCACTCTGAGTAACAGGCTTCTTCGAAGATACGGGTTTTAATGCATTTTGACTAGCAATCAGAAATTCCGGAGACTGCGTTTTCACTTCCCGATAGATGGTATCTACCCGCTCGTGTACGACAATTACTGTATCGGTGACAGCCAGTTTGCTATCCGGTTGTGGTTCACTTCCACCGGAAAAGCCATAACCGAGTATCCAACCTAACAGACAGGCAGCAGTCAGCCACCAAGGAGAAATGCGCAACCTCTTTTTATAACATTGCTCCTTTCGGACAGTCTGCATGACGAAAGAAAAAGGTGGAGGAGTATGCTCCACCTTTTCCTGCTCGTATTGCTTTTTCATACAACGGATTAGCTGCTGTATCTCCTGCAACTCTTCTAATCTTTCTAAATCATCCTTTTTCATAATCAGTTGTTTGGGGGTTATAGTTAGATAATGAATGCTGTAATATTTTTAATGTATAGAATAAGCGGGATTTCACTGTTCCTTCAGGACAATGCAGAATCTGTGCTATCTGCTGCACTGAAAGTTCTTCTTCGTATCGAAGAGTATATGCCGCCCGCTGTTCGTCCGTCAGACTTATGAGGATTTTTTTCAATTGTTCATTAAACACCTGCCGGTCATAAACAGCCTCAAACTCAGGAGAAACGCAATAATCTTTTTCTTCCACAAGAGACTGTTGAGACATATATTCTTCTACTATCTCACGATGACGGTACTCATTCTTACAAAGGTTGTATCCCATAGAAAATACCCATGTAGAAAAACATTTTCCTTGTTGATAACTGCCTCTTGCTTCATAAATACGAAGAAACAACTCCTGAAGGAAGTCATCTGCCAAGGATGCATTGCCGGAGAACATACGCATGAAAAATCCCTTCAACCGGGGAGCATATCGCCCATAAAGCTCCTCAAAAGCTTTTTCACTCTTTTGGGTGGCAAATCGCTCCATGAGTTGTTCATCTGTCTCGTTGCGTTTGAAAGTTCTGAATAACGTCATGGTTCAATCCCATCTATTAGTTTCTGAAATTCATCCTTTCTATCAACTATTTTAACAACAGCTTCTCCTTTCTCTTTCATCTCCAATTGACGAGCCATGATAGCTTCTGACAACTTCTCATCAGCAGTTATTGGCTTAAAGGAGTGAGTACGGTCCAAAATACCCTGCAACAGACTCTTCAATTTCATATATTGGTTTTTGTCTCCACTCGTACGATAGAATTGCAGCAACGGAGCAAAAGAGATAATGTAATTCCAATTGGGAGTCATAGAATACGTAATGCCCGGATGATAGTCCGACCAGGGACGGCGCAAATAGTCCAATAAATATACCTGCTCATAATTCTTTCTTGCAACCGCCATATTATTATACGGTTTTAATGAATACTTTAAGACCAGTCCTTCCGGGTACAGTTTGTCCTTCAATGCTTCTAACAAATACTTATCATACATAAACTGGCTAAAATAAACGGGACGCTTTTCTCTTTCCAGAAAATATTCCGCTCCGGGCGCCTCCTTTTTACTCTCTGAGAAGATTTTCGGGTCTACTCCCACCTTCTCCCAGAACCACCTTCCTTGCACGGGATTACTTAGATCGACAGAGGATATGATTTCTATATCCTTGAACAATCCTAAACTATATTGAAGCAAATAATAATAAAATAAATTCGCAGTTGGCTGAACAACGAGCACTGCGTTCTTACCCAAACCAGCCAACTCATTGTAGCAATAAGAAAGGAGATCGGAAGAATACAAACCACTTTCATACCATTCACAAGCTATCTCTTTAAGCTTTTCGAACTGATGAGTATCATAAAAATGCCGCATATCATCCAGATAATCCCGTTCACAAGTCCGCTTTAAAGAAATTATCTGCCGATAAATGCGTTCCTGTTCCTGAAAATCGGTTGTCTGCACCAACAAATAACGATAGTATATACGAGTATCAGGAATATACTTCTTCATTTTTTTAACGACTGAACGGAATTCCTTCTGATAGTTCGTTTTTTGCAGAGTATCTCCATCCGCCTGTAAAAATGGTATAATGTATTCTCCGGTTTGCCACATCGCAAAACAAGCATATACATAGTTATCCCATGCCTTTTCATTCCTTTTATCTTTCTTCAACTCCACCTCCCAAGCATCTTTCTGAGCCTGATACCAAGACAATCCCAAAGGAACGGGATATCTTCCGATCAACGATATTTCCAAAGGCTCCTTATCTTGAGCAGTCGCCTCTTGTGCCGGAGTGATGAAAAAGAATAATAAGTATATAAATCGTTTCATACTTCCTGTCAGCTTAATCAGATATTAATACTTTTGAGATACTGCTCACGAACCTCTTTGCTACAAGACTTGGCATTGTCGATGATCGTTCGTAATAGTGAATACAGCTTGTCGTAATGATTCTGATCTTCCGACTCTTTGTAGAATTGCAGCAAAGCTTTAAAAGCGGGTATATAATAAAGAGCAAGCACCTCATTCGCTTTCGGATCAAAAGCAGTAGCAGCCAATGTATCAGGATAAAAAGACTGACGTAAATAATCCATTAAATATACAGTCTCAAAGTTGCGTCGCATGACTGCCAGATTATCATAGGATTTAGATCTATATCTCATCAATAGACCTTCAGGGTGCAAGCTATCTTTAATCGCACTTTTTGCAAGTTCGTCCATTGTGATAGTAAAATATACAGGTCGCTTGGTGTATTTAGCAATATGCCCAACCACGCCTTTAAGGTCACTGGAATAGCTTTTCACAAAATCTTCAGGAGAAGAGAATGAAATCGTATCATTTTTCTCCTTTCTATATTTAGGTATCTTCAATTCTTCAGTTACTTTATCTATAGACATCGAATCGGTCAAGAAAGGATACATAATAATCTTCTTATCCTTAAACATATCTTTTGCATTTTGAAGCATTCTCATTCCAAACAAATCAAAACAACCACCCATGAAGATAATGGCATCTTTCTCAGCCGAAGCCAATTCATTGTAGGCAAAGTTCAATTGCTGGGAAGGAAACTTACCGGACTGATACCAACGCACACAAATATCTTTCAATCGTTCTTTATTCGATAATGATGCTGCAAAATAAGTAGGATAGTGTAAAACAGCATCAGGCCATTTTTTCATTATTTCATTAAGTGGCATTCTCTTTTCCCCCGGTTTCATATAGGAGTTTCGTGTTATTTCATAAGTAGCAGTATTAGGTATATTTTGCTTCATACCCTCCAGCATTTCATCCACTTCCTTCTGTATATCTATACTGGGGGTGGGATACTTTACTGACGGTTTCATGGATTGGAGCAATGAAGCTCCTTTAAGAATCTGAAGTCCTCCCGAATATTGTATCCATGCTCTTTCATCTTTAGGGTTTTCTTTTACTTTCTGCTTATATTGATCCACCAAATCACGTGTAGCACGTATCATTGAAACGATTGAATCAGGAGATAAAATGGAGTTGTTACAGGCAGATGTTACTTGGGAATATGATAATGTGCCACAACAACAAAATAAGATAAACAACAGATATTTGATAGTTTTCATCATTTACTCTTTTTCTTTATTCAACATTGTTTTAAAAATAGAACCGTTCTGACAATGCATACACGCAAGAAAGATAAACGTTCAAACAATACTTGATTTTCTTAAAAAAAAGTGTAAAAAAGAAAAATCACACCAATTTCAATCATCAGCGACCGATTATAATTTCGCATACCTTATCTTGAAATGCTCTTGCTGTAGCGGCAGAAAGCACATTCTGATTCATAATGGCAAAAGCAACTTCATGTCCGTTCTTCATCTTTAAATATCCGGCCAATGCATTGATCGCTGTAAAAGACCCGGTTTTTGCGTGTACATTCTTATAAGCAACGCTCCCTTTCATCCGGTTTTGCAATGTTCCGTCAATCCCGGCTACAGGAAGTGCTTTATATAACTTCCGGAAAACATCGGTCTGAGAATAGGCAAATTTCAAAAAATCGACAAGTAGGGCAGGAGAGAGGTAGTTATAATTTGATAAACCGCATCCATCCACAATCTTATAATCTTCCGGTTCGTACCCCAATTGCTGAATCAACAGTCTTATCTCTTCAATACCATCATTGGCTGCCACATACTTCTTTTTGGCAGCCTGCATACCCAACCGGCAAAGTAGTGCTTCCGCATTCAGATTATCACTCTCCTTCATTAATTGATTCAATACATCTTGCACAGGAGTCTCCCAACATGCCATCTGTTGCACCTCACCCAGAGGAAGTTCCGTAAAATCATAAGATTGAGGAGCTATAATTCCACGTTCCTGAAGCCGTTCAAGAAAAGTATGCATGAAATAACATTTTGAATCATAGATATTTATCCATTGCTTACCAACTGCACTTACATTTCCTTTTATAATAACATTATTCCCATTAGTGAACCAATCTCTTGATACAGAAAATTTTCCGGCAGATGGTGTCCGCGTTTTTGCCTCATTCAACACTTTATAATAAGAAGAAAGCGGAGTACAAGAAACTTTTGCCGAATCTCCCTGCTGAGCACCGGGAGCAGCTGTCACTTCAACAATCCCTTTGCAAAACATCAAAGGTGAGAGATAGGGTTGATAAGCTTCCGGATTATCATCCCAAGCCCATCCATTTCCCCAATAAAGAGAATCTTTCATCGAGACATCTCCATATACCCGTCCGTTAATGACAGAAAAAGGGTAGGTGATAATTTCTTCTATTAACGAATCCATTGCTTGTTCATCAAATTCAGGATCAAAGCCCCCTACAACATATAGATTTCCTTGCAAAGTATCATGCTCTATCACGCCATCATACCACACTTCTGTGCAAAAAGGATTGTCAGCTTCGGGACGGGAGAGAGCAGTTATAGCTGTCAGCAACTTCATAGTAGAAGCAGGACGGGAGAGTTTGTTGGCACGGTAATTATACAATGGTGTCCCGGCTGTCAGGTCATAAACTGATATCCCAACTTCGGAAGCTTCCGGAAGCATTTTCTTAATGATTGAATCAATCTGAGAAAAATCTCTTTGTCCCCACAATGGAAGTAAACATACAGAAAGGAAAACTGATAAAAGAATACTCTTCATACAAAACTGATTTATGGACTTTGAATCTACAAATATAAAAAAAAGTTGTATATTTGCCCCTAAGCAAGCAATAACAACATCAGAGCGAATCCAAAAATACTTAAATGCTGATGTTTTTAATACCTATTTGATACGTTATTTAAAAACATTATTAGTAATAAATATGCAACAGGAACTTCTGTCGTTTATTCCCGAATATATCCCCCTGGGAGTAGTAGTGTATGATAAAGATGGATTTCTTAAATATGCCAATAGCATTGCATTAAAGATGTTTGGTGTATCCATGAAAGAAGTTTATGACATCAACATTTTCAATGATCCCAATATCATGGATAATGACAAAGAGCTGCTAAAAAAGGGGCTGAATGTTTCTTTTGAAACAGATTATGACTTCGATCTTTGCGGAGAACAATTTTTCGATACTCCAATAAGAGGAATCAGGAAATACTTTGTCACCAAAGTGACCATCATGAAAGACCCGGAAGGGCAACGGAAAGGATATATTTTGACCTGTGAAGATGTCACCGAAAAGAAGGCACAGGAACGGGAAATCATTAACAGTTATAAAAAAATTAAATCTGCGCAGGAAGATTTATCATTAGCTCTCCATACAGGTAAGCTGGTATCATGGAACTATCAGGTAAAAGAAGAAATATTTTATAAATTCAATCATCAGATTGAGAATATTGAAAATATTGAAAAGCAGTCACTCAATTCTATCTACGAACGAGTTTACCCTGACGACCGTGAGAAGTTTTTAGCTTTATTAGATAATATCATTCACAAACGAAAGCTGCCGAATAACAACATTGTTTTGAAAGTCTTAAATGACGAAAATCATGATTATTGCTATTATAACTTTACTTTTAGTGCCAGAGAAGATGAGAACGGCAGTATCACGGTAATTACTTTTATACAACAAGATAGAACAGAAGAAATCAAATATCAGCAAAATCTAATCTTGGCAAAGAATAAAGCAGAGGAAGCGGATAAACTGAAGTCTACTTTTCTTGCGAACATGAGCCATGAGATTAGAACTCCGCTTAATGCAATTGTTGGATTCTCACAGCTCCTTTCAGAAACTAATGACCAAGAAGAGAAGGATGAATATAAACAACTGATTGAAACTAACAGTGATATTCTCCTGAAACTAATCGGAGATATTCTCGATCTATCTAAAATTGAAGCAGGGTCTATTGACATCCATCGGCAAGAGTTAGACTTAAGCCAACTCTGCGAAGAACTGTTTCAGTCTTTCAAACAACGGTTAAAAGACACCAATGTCACACTTAAACTCATTGATCCTTACGCTAAATGCACCGCTTATTTCGATAAACATCGCTTCATACAGATATTTACGAACTTTATGTCAAATGCCATTAAATATACTCCACATGGAGAGATTGTGATGGGATATGAATGTAAGCCGGGACAAGTCAGACTATATGTAAAAGATACCGGCATAGGTATCCCGGAACAAAAGAAACATCATATTTTCGGTCGATTTGAAAAGTTGGACAATTTTGCTCAAGGTACAGGGTTGGGACTGTCTATTTGTAAAGCTATCGCAGAAGCTACAAAAGGAGAAGTAGGTTTCGAATCTACCGAAAATGTAGGATCAGAATTTTGGTATCTAGGATATACGGATGTGGAATTTGTTGAGAAGTCACAGCAAACAGAGGAAAAAACAATTCGGAAAATTGTAAGACGAACTCCGTCTAATATTCTTCCTACCCAGATGAAAGAGTTGCGTATCCTTATAGCCGAAGATAATGACAGTAACTATCTTCTAATAAAAAATATACTAAAAAAGAATCTATTAACTCGGGCTTTGAATGGAGCAGAAGCTGTAGAATACGCCGGGAGTCAAACCTTCGATGTTATCTTGATGGACCTGAGAATGCCCATAATGAATGGACTGGAAGCCGCCTCACACATTCGTAAATTTGACTGCCAGACACCGATAATAGCTCTTACAGCAAATGCTTTCGATTCGGATAAAGACGCTGCATTGAATGCCGGTTGCAATTTCTTTATGACAAAACCGGTCAAACGACACGCATTGTTTGAATTACTTTCAAGTCTTGATAAAAAAAGCAAATCAAAGAATAATAAAATGTCATAAGTATTAAATACTTATTTAATGGCATAACTTATATACAGAATATGCGGAGGTGTGTCAAAATGATTCTGACACACCTTTTTATACTACAATGCTTCTCTAAATATCTCACATACTGTAGGATGAGGAAAGACAATCTTTTTCCATTGCTCTGCAGTGAGCCCGAGTTCAATCGTAGTTCCGGCAAGTGCAATAATCTCAGAAGCCGGATTTCCCAATACGTGTGCTCCTATGATCCGGTCACATTCATCTAGTAGTATTTTGCAAACTCCATTCACACCCTCATTCTCTGCTACGAAACGACCCGAATAAGCCATAGGTAGCTTTACTATGCGGTAATTGATTGCTTTTGTTGAAGCTGATTCTTCTGTTTCGCCAACTCCTGCAATCTCCGGATTCGTATAAACCACACCAGGAATAGCACGATAACTCATAACATCGGCTTTCCCTAAAATAGTATGTACAGCAACTTCCGCTTCACGAACGGCAGTATGAGCTAACAAAGAAAAACCGGTCAAATCACCACAGGCATAAACACTCGGTATGGATGTCTGCATTTGAGCATTTACTTTTATATTACCCCGCTCTGTTCTCTCTATTTCTAAATTCTCCAATCCAAAGCCTTTTGTCACAGGACGGCGACCAACACTCATCAGAATTTTATCAGCAACAACACTTTCACTTCCTTCAGCATTCTCATAACATACAACGGCTAAATCTCCATCCTGTGATAAAGAAACGACTTTCGTACTAAGCAAAAACTTTACGCCCCGTTTTGCATATTCTGTACGCAATAAAGCGGACAACTCTTTATCCATGCCCCCCAGAATCTCGTCCATCATTTCAACTACAGTGACTTGTACACCTAAACTATTAAAGAAAGAAGCGAATTCCATTCCGATGACTCCACCGCCAACTATGACCAAAGAAGAAAGTATTTCTTTATTATCCAATGCGTCCCGATGTGTCCAGTAATTCACTGTCTCTATCCCCTTAATAGGAGGAATGAATGTTTCAGAACCTGTACAAAGTATCAGATTCTCTCCCTCATACGTTTCATCTCCACAGCGGACAGTATTTTTATCAATGATTCTCGCTTCTCCTGAAAGGATAGTGACATTATTTGTAGCCAGCTTTGCCTTCACTCCCAATACCAATTTGCGAACGACTTTGCTCTTTCTGCAAATAATCTTGGATAAGTCAAAAGACGCCTCTGCCACGTTCACAGCATACTTAGAAGCATGACGGGCATTATCATATATTTTAGCAGAATAAAGCAATGTTTTAGTAGGAATACAACCTTCATTCAAGCAAACACCGCCCAAACTATTTTTCTCGATAAGCAATACGCTCAAACCGGCTTTTCCGGCAACTTCGGCAGCTGTATATCCTGCAGGACCGCCTCCGATAATGATTACTTGGTATTTCATAGTAAATAATTTATATAAATTCAGTTAGTAGCCTACATTGCATTTGCTCCCTATATTTACTCTGCATATTGGATATATATGTTCAGCATGATGAATATATAGTTTCAGAACATACTTTAAGGGATAATAATCATAGAATCACTTCGTTTGAATCAGCTCATTCATTTATTCCTTCTTTTCTCAATCAATTGAATAAATTCACATTCTTTAATAGGCATCACGGATGCAAACTTTTCTTTTCCATATTCTATCAATATATAATTAGTCACTGAAAAACAACCGACTTTCATAGAATGACACTTCTTAATTATTGTAATTTCAGCTATAGGTATTACTTTCTTGCGGATAAAACGACCACGGGATATTTCTAGTGTACCATCCGAAGTCACAGTATAAAGAGTATGAATAATTTGCTCAATAACGATAATCAACATAAGCATAAATAACACTGCCGGCAAGATATACTTACACCACAAAGCACCTACGGCATTGACAGTGAGTACGGCCAACAAGAAATACTGATACCAAGCAATACGGGCATGAAAAATTCGATTCATTTTGTCAGATTTTTGCGTGCAAGGTAGCAATTTTATGAATTAGTGACAACGAAAAGTACAACGAAGTGAGTTATTTTGTAGCTTTGCGGTGATAAATAACAAAATTATGGTAAGAAAATTCGATATCCTCGTCATCGGCTCTGGAATTGCCGGTATGAGTTATGCGCTGAAAGTTGCTCACAAAGGTAAAGTCGCTCTTATCTGTAAAGCCGGATTGGAAGAAGCCAATACGTTTTTTGCTCAAGGCGGCATTGCATCTGTAACAGACCTTACAGTGGATAATTTCGAAAAGCACATTGAAGACACGATGATCGCTGGCGACTGGATCAGTGACCGTACGGCAGTAGAAAAGGTAGTACGTAACGCTCCCGAACAAATCAATGAGCTAATCAAATGGGGAGTAAATTTTGATAAAAAAGACAATGGGGAGTTCGACTTACACAAAGAAGGAGGTCATTCAGAATTCCGTATCCTCCACCATAAAGACAATACAGGTGCAGAAATACAAGATAGTCTGATAGAAACGGTAAAGAACCACCCGAATATCACTGTATTCGAGAACTTCTATGCTGTAGAAATCATCACTCAACACCATTTAGGAATTATTGTAACCCGTTATACTCCCGGCATCAAATGCTACGGTGCTTATGTGCTGGACGAAGCTACCGGAGAGGTAGATACATTCCTATCTAAAATAACAGTGATGGCAACCGGTGGATGTGAAGCTGTTTACCGTAATACGACTAATCCGCTGGTGGCAACAGGTGACGGAATTGCTATGGTATACCGTGCTAAAGGTGCGGTAAATGACATGGAATTTATTCAATTCCACCCCACAGCTCTTTTCCATCCGGGAGACCGTCCGAGCTTCCTGATCACAGAAGCAATGCGCGGATACGGCGCCGTACTTCGTACACAAGATGGCAAGGAATTTATGCAAAAATATGATTCGCGCTTGTCATTGGCTCCGCGTGATATCGTGGCACGCGCCATTGATAATGAAATGAAACAACGTGGAGAAGATCATGTTTACCTTGATGTAACCCATAAAAATCCGGAAGAAACTAAGAAACATTTCCCTAATATTTATAAGAAGTGCCTCAGCCTGGGCATTGACATCACTAAAGATTATATACCGGTAGCTCCCGCTGCACACTATCTTTGTGGTGGTATCACAGTCGATCTGGACGGTCAATCTAATATCCGCCGTTTATATGCTTTAGGCGAATGCTCCTGCACAGGTTTGCACGGTGGTAATCGTTTGGCTTCAAATTCACTGATAGAAGCTGTGGTTTATGCCGATGCAGCTGCTAAGCACTCATTAAGTGTGCTCGAACGTTATGATTTTAACGAGGACATTCCCGAATGGAATGATGAAGGCATGATTTCGACTGAAGAACGAGTGCTGATTACGCAAAGCATGAAGGAAGTAAATCAGATTATGGAAGCTTATGTCGGCATTGTCCGCAGTAATCTTCGTCTGACTCGTGCCTGGAACCGTCTGGATATTCTTTACGAGGAGACAGAAAAACTATTTAAGAGTAGCAAGGCTACCCGTGAACTTTGCGAGCTTCGTAATATGATCAATGTAGGTTATCTAATTACACGTCAGGCAATGGAACGCAAAGAAAGTCGTGGTTTACATTATACGATAGATTATCCACGCAAAAAAGAATAGTTATGAAAACATTTATTGGGCTATTTATACTTCTATTTTTCATAATAGGAATGTCTTCTTGTTACACAGGAATCCCGTTGCAACAGGGTAAATCCCAAAATAACAAAACGTACGAAGTCAGTTATCTGTTTGAACACGATGGAGTAAAAGTCTATCGCTTTATAGATATGGGAAACTATGTGTATTTTACTACCAGAGGAGATGTGACCAGTATTAAAAATGATTCGACAGAAAAAAGAATAGTTACAATATATAAAGATAGTATAATATCTGAATAACCACGAAAATTTCTTTGTAGAAAACTCTACCTGAAAAGACCAAAGCCAGCAACGAAAAGATATTTTATAAAATGGAAGAGGTTATTTCGCTAATGAAATGCCTCAAAAAGTTAGACAAAAAATTATTATAGTTCACTCCACTAACGAGACAACCTCTTCCATTAATTACTATCTATGAAAACTACTGCCCCAAAATAGACAATTAAAAAGATAAAGAATACAAGAAGCAAACAATGTCAGTTATGGAATAATAAATATTCAATAATTATCTCTCCTTGATTATATTACAAACAAATTCCAATAAGTAACAGTAAACGGATGACAATAATTTCGTTTTTTCTAATCTTTTTTTGATATGTGTAGAGATGAGGTAATAAAAAAAGGGTGACATTTGATCACCCTCTTTATTTTTTCTATCTACTTTATTTTAATAATTTTCCTTCTTTACTTCGAAGTATGCTTGCGGATGCAGACATGCCGGACAAATTTCAGGGGCTTCTTTACCTACAGCGATATATCCGCAGTTACGGCATTGCCATACAACTTCGCCTTCTTTAGCAAAAACAGTCATATTCTCGATGTTGTTTACAAATGCCAGATATCTTTCTTCATGACCTTTTTCAGCGATAGAGATATTACGATACATAGCAGCAATCATAGGGAAACCTTCTTGCTCTGCAACATCAGCAAAGTGTGGATAATCCAATGACCATTCTTCGTGTTCACCGGCAGCAGCAGCACGCAGATTTTCTAATGTATTGCCAATCACACCTGCCGGATAGGTGGCAGTAATTTCAACCATACCCCCTTCGAGGAACTTAAACATACGTTTTGCATGTTCTTTTTCCTGATCAGCTGTTTCTGTGAAGATAGCAGAGATTTGTTCGTAGCCTTCTTTTTTAGCAACACTGGCAAAATAAGTGTAACGCATTCTTGCTTGTGATTCTCCTGCAAATGAAGTCAGTAGATTCTTTTCTGTCTGAGTTCCTTTAATACTTTTAGTCATAATTCTGATATAATTTAATTGGTTTGAAACCTATTTAGGCGTAACTTGTCGATTTTTTTATAACGCAAATATAAGATTTTTGTTCTTAATATCCACCCTTTTTCTCATTAATAAAAACGATCAAGTCATTGATAAAACCTATCAACAGCCAAATAGTATATTCCAAAACATACTTATCTCAATTATTTTATCTAATTTTGCAACCTCTACTTTACAAAAGAGCAACATATATACAAACAATCTATAAAAAATGAAGCTATTTGAATTTAAACCCAAACTGGTTTCCTGTCTGAAAAATTACTCAAAAGAAACATTCATGGCAGACCTGATGGCGGGTATCATCGTAGGTATCGTAGCACTTCCTCTGGCTATTGCTTTTGGTATCGCTTCGGGAGTATCACCGGAAAAAGGCATCATCACCGCTATCATTGCCGGATTCATTATTTCCATATTAGGAGGGAGTAAGGTCCAGATTGGCGGACCGACAGGTGCATTTATCGTTATCATTTACGGTATCATTCAGCAATATGGTGAAGCTGGACTGATTATAGCCACTCTAATGGCAGGCGTGCTCCTTATATTATTAGGAGTATTCAAACTTGGAGCTGTCATCAAATTTATTCCTTATCCTATTATTGTAGGTTTCACCAGTGGTATTGCCGTTACTATCTTTACTACGCAAATTGCAGATATTTTTGGTTTGACATTCGGAAGTGAAAAGGTTCCGGGCGATTTCGTTGGAAAATGGATCATTTATTTCCGGCATTTTGATACGGTAAACTGGTGGAATACCATTGTAAGTATTGTCAGCATCATTATTATTGCAATAACGCCTAAGTTCTCAAAAAAAATTCCCGGCTCATTAATAGCTATTGTTGTAGTAACAGTTGCTGTTTATTTAATGAAAACTTATGGTGGAGTCGATTGTATTTCTACCATTGGCGACCGTTTCACAATCAACTCAGAACTTCCGGATGCTACTGTGCCGGTTCTAAACTGGGAAGCTATCAAAAATCTGTTTCCGGTAGCCATTACTATTGCCGTATTAGGAGCTATTGAGTCTTTATTATCTGCTACAGTCGCAGATGGCGTGATAGGTGATCGGCATGATTCTAATACCGAGTTAATTGCGCAAGGAGCTGCAAATCTTATAACTCCTTTGTTTGGTGGTATCCCCGCTACCGGAGCCATTGCCCGCACAATGACTAATATCAATAATGGGGGTAAAACACCAGTTGCCGGAATTATCCACGCAATAGTCCTACTTTTGATTTTACTCTTTTTGATGCCACTTGCACAATATATTCCAATGGCGTGCCTTGCCGGAGTATTAGTAATTGTATCTTATAATATGAGTGGTTGGCGCGTATTCAAAGCTCTGCTGAAAAATCCAAAATCAGACGTTACCGTATTGCTGATTACCTTCTTCCTTACTGTAATCTTCGACTTGACAATTGCTATCGAAGTAGGATTGATCATAGCTTGTGTCCTTTTCATGAAACGTGTAATGGAAACCACGGAAATTTCTGTTATTACTGATGAGATTGATCCTAATTCAGAATCTGACATTACTTTGCACGAAGAGCATCTGGTTATCCCAAAAGGAGTAGAAGTTTATGAAATCAATGGTCCTTACTTCTTCGGTATCGCCACTAAATTTGAAGAGACTATGGCGCAACTAGGAGATCGTCCTAAAGTACGTATCATCCGTATGCGTAAGGTTCCTTTTATTGATTCAACCGGTATTCATAATCTAACAACACTTTGTCAGATGTCACAGAAAGAAAAAATAACCGTTATCCTTTCCGGAGTCAATGAGAAAGTACATAATGTATTAGGTAAATCCGGTTTCTATGAATTGTTGGGAGAAGAGAATATTTGCCCGAATATTAATGTAGCATTGGATAGAGCAAAAGACATTATCAAACATAAGTAAGAGTTCTATATATTATTTTGAAGAAGATTCATTATTCACTCTTTCAGTGCATAAATTATCTATCCGTATAGTAAAAGCTGAGGGCAGTACAAAATTTCGATAGTCGTATCATTCTGTCATTCAGACGACCGTAGGGAGGAAGAATCTTGTCTTCCGAACACAAAGAAGAGATTTTTCGTTGCACTTTGAATGTCAATTTAATAACTGCCATAGTTATTATATCAACCTCACTTCATCAAATAAAAGTTTATAAAGAATCCGGGCTTTCAACCCGGATTCTTTATAAACTCAACAGAGTAGATCTTAGAATTGATACATCTTCAATTGTTTATCAACTAATATTCCATCCCTCATCTGCAAATCAAACTTAACTTTGCGTTTTGCTTTGAGCTTTAAGATAAACAATTCTTGAGATCCTGCCAGCAATTCTTGCTCTCCTATATTAGCAAATGTAGGATAAAGAGATTTCACCCCATTCGTATGTAAGCGGTCGTATGTTAGATTTTCCATCGCTTTCATATTCAACGGCTCTATACTCACAAATTCATAATCATTCTGATCATAAGGCAATGCAAAGCTAAGTGCATTTACTGATTGAAGTTGGTTTCCTTTTACATGAATTTCTACGATTTCATCTTTTTGATATACCTGCTTCGGAGTACTGATAGATAAAGAACCTGCCACGTTCTGCACAGCTTTCTTATCAACGCCACCTTCAAGTTGTGTTGCTACTACGGAAATATCATACGCATCTATCAGATTATTCATATTAATATCTCCTTTACTGATATATCCTTCATAATCCGAATCTCCACGGCGTAATCCGGTATAATTCATATAAGAAGTAAGATCATTACGGTCTATCTTACCATCATTATTAATATCACCTTGCAAATAACTGCTGGTTCCCGGTACTTTAAATACATATATTTCACGACCCGAACCGTAATTTCCAACACCTGCCGTAACAGTAAGTTTGATATATCGGGCAGAAGGATGTTTCGTAAAACTGAAAACTTTTACATCTGCATTCCGTTGCCACTCAAAAGTACCGGCTTCTGTCCAGTTTTCCTTATCCATACTATAAGATACTGTACCTTTCAACAATGTACCATTACCTGCGTCCGTACGAGGCAAATAATGGAATTTATCCAGTTGATTGACAGTCTTAAGATCAATAATCAAATCCAGTGGTATTGAATTAACGCTATATTTTGTATGCCAGACATCTCCCGATTCAGCAAAATCAAACAACCGATTCACTCCGGATCCTCCTTGTGCGGCAGCAGATGATTCACCTTCAATATCATATATCGCAAACTCTAATGGATTCTCCTTCGTAGTAACACGGATCTCTGACCAATCAGATACACCGTCTTTATTAACTGCGCGTACCTTAAATAAATAAGGTGTCTCGGCAGTCAGATCTTCAAATAATAATTCTGTATCCTTTATAGTAGTATAAAGCATTCCGTTAAACTCTATCTCGTAAAAATCAGCATTAGGCACTTTATCCCACGTTGGCTTCAAAGTATATGCTTCTCTATTCTGTTCAGTCACCTGAGCATTTTGAGGTACTATTAAAGTTCCGGTTGTCACACGATAACTGTTGGACGGTTCAAAATGGAAACCTTGCATCTTTAGCATAACCGGACTAGAAGATATATCCGTAGAAGCCAATTTGACACGTAATTGTGGATTCTTTGTAATCTTTACCTTTTCAAATTCACTTCCTTTGGTTGCAAACTTATTTAGGTTAGGAGAATCCTCATACCAATAGATATTTTCTCCTTTTAGAAATTCATCAATGGTATTCACTTCAATCAGTTTCACCACTTTGTTTCCTATCTTAGCCTGAAGTTTATTAGGTTTCTCCGTTACATTGATACGTAACTCAGTCGCCTTTTCTGTAACAAATCCATCGAAATTTCCTTTTGTAGGATGAATAGTGATAGTCACCCGATTCTTACTGTTTACTTCTGATTCAATCAGGGTAGTAGCCGACTTTCCTTCACGGTAAGCTTCCGTCACACCATCATCATCATATTCCACAACCGAAGAATGCTGATACGGATAGAATTCATAAATACGAAGCGACCGATCAATCTCGTTAACATTATTATTAGGATTAGTCATCGAAATAATAGCTCCGTTCTTTACAAATACTGGCAACTTCCAAATGGGTACTTCAAAGTTATTCAAAATCCGGTTACCCTCATATTTCTCTCCACTGAAATAGTCAATCCAGACACCTTCAGGAACATAAATACCGTTACGAATATCATTACCGTCTTTATCACTTCCGGTATTTTGATAAACAGGAGCCACAAGAAAATCGGTACCATACATATATTGGTATTGCGTAGCCGGTCCATACGTGTAAGCATTCGGATATTCCAGTAACATAGCACGGATAAGAGGCAATCCGGTTACCGCTTCCTTAGCAAAACTATACGTATAAGGAATCAATTCGGATTTCAGCTTCAAATACATTCTATTAATGGATGCAGCAGGTTCTCCAAGAGCATGAGGATATTTCTCATTAGCTCCCCAACCATCCATATTCAGCTGCATGGGAGTGAATGTTTTCCACTGAAAATCACGAATATTAACCACTTCATTCTTACCCCCGAAAATTCCGTCCATATCCGAACAGATATTGGGCTGACCGGAAAGTCCCGAACCAATATAAGTTGGTATATGAAAACGGATATATTCCCACACACCTCCGGTCTGATCACCAGACCAGATTCCGGCATATCGCTGAGTTCCTGCCCAACCATCCAATGAGATAATAAATGGACGGGCATCACTTCCATAGTAAGGCATAGTATGACCTACATCTGCCACACCATTCAGTCCGAAAGAATATCCCGCACCTACCCAGGCTACATCCGTTTTCAGTACACGTACCCCTGCATCACGAACCTCTTTAACAATATCACGCTGCAATAAAGCACTGACTCCCGTTTTAGGATGCAAATCCGACTGTGTCCAAAGTCCGATTTCCACTCCATTCTTACGGGCATATTGACCTAGACTTTTTAAATTTTCAATATTGCCGTCCAGTGTTTCGGTTTGTCCATATCCCGCTCCATAACCATCATTCGGTAATAACCACCCAAGAGGCATATCATGATTCTTATATCGATCAATCACAGCACGGGCGGAAAACTGATAGTTATTTTTTTCGCCATTCAATGATTCTTTGATTCCACCATTATCTTTCTGGCTCTCCTTATAGCGTTTTCCATCTTCAAACAGAATGCCATTCGAATCTTCTTTCCAATAGTCGCGGTTATAAGCATTCAGATGTCCTTCGTAAAAACCAAACTTAGGCAATAACACGGGAGCTCCGGTCAGTTGATAAAAATCATTCAGCAGAGCAACTGCTCCATCATCAACCATATAAAAAATATCCAGGTAAGAAGACTCATGAAAGAGCTTTACTCTGTCCTTTTCCGTAGCTCCAAAATCATATTCTCCTTTCTTAAAAGTATACCACATCACTCCATAGCCTTTTGTACTCCAATAGAAAGGAGTAGGAGAAGCTACTCCACCGTCCGTCCAACTATTCTGGTTCTCAATAGCAATAACTTTTCCTTTATGAGAGAAACGTCCGTTCTGTACTCCCCCTCCATAGAAATATTCATCGGGGTGTTCTTTTAAAGTCACAGTCACCTTTTTCGGATCGAATACCACCGGAGCTACCTCTTCAATAACACATACGTTAGTATTCAAGTTAATTACTTTCATCAAACCGGTTTTCTTACTGAGTTCTACCTTTACTTTATCAGTAATCAGCGTTACAAGATCTCCTTCTTCGCTCACAACCAACTGAGAAACCTTACGCCGAGGACAATTGACAAGTATTTGCGCCTCAGGAGTTGCCTCGGGATCACGGATAATACCTCCGGAGTTATCCTGAAAAATACGAAAAATATTCTCTCCATAAAAGTCAATCGTCATTTGCTGATGATCGGAGAATTGAATATCTACCGCTGTCGGATTTATTTTCTTTACTCTAAGAATTTCCCTTTGTGAAGATTCTTGTAATACTTGTGCAAAACAACATAGATGTAAACACAATAAAACACCAATTAAAAGAAATCGCTGATAGGAAAAAATATTGCTTTTCATTCTTTATAATATTAAGATTAACATAAGTACCCGACTATTTCATTTTCAACATCTCAATGCCTGCCATTAAGAAAGCACCTACTCCATATACATCAGTCATATTTTCAGTCACTTGTTTGGGAGCGGCACCAATCGGTTGAACATATCCAAGCATACCATCTTCACGAACCCAGCTTTTCAATGCTTTCCATCCCTTCTGAGCAACTTTCTTATACTTTTTATCTTTCAAAATTCCTTGATTGACACCCCAGCCCAGTGCATATACAAAAAATCCCGAAGCACTATTTTCCGGGGTAGGATACGCTTCCGGATCGAGCATACTAGCATGCCAAGACCCATTCTTATCCTGACATTGAATAACGGCAGAAGCCATTTCTTTATAGATTTTCAGATAATAATCATAATTCTCATAATCTTTAGGAAGTGTTTGTAACAGTAAAGAAAGTCCGGCTAGTACCCATCCGTTACCTCTACCCCAAAACACTTTCTCACCATTCTTTTCGCGTTTAGAAATATAATTTCTGTCCCGGTAATACAATCCGGCACTTTTGTCATATAGAGAATCGGTAGTTTCTTTGAATTCCTTATTCATAAAAGTCAGGTAATTCTTTTTCGGGTATAGTTTATTCAACAATCCGTAAACAGGAGGAGCCATAAACAAAGCATCACACCATGACCAACGATCCGTCGAATTTTTTGCTCCTAACCATAGCTGTGCTTCCGAAGGATTCGACACGATAGAATCCACCCGTGCAATAGTTGGCCGGAGCATTGCACGATCTCCAAACTTTTCATACATACGGATATACATTTGTGCTACCGTAAGATCGTCGGCATGATAAAGCCGATTCAGAAATTTCCACTGATGTTTCTGTCCTATTTGGATCAGGAAATTATAATAACAAGAATCCTGTGTATAGTCGGCCCATTCTACCATACCACGAAATAAAGCGCCATTTGTCCAATCTAAATCGTGATGTCTCACTTGCGATTGATGCTTTATTTGCCATAAAGCAACTTTATCTATCAATTTACGATCCTGCTCTTTTCCATTTTTCGCTTCTACAACTGAAAAAAATGTAATCAGCATCAAAACAAGAATAAATACCTTTCTCATAAGTATCAAATATAACTTCCAGATTAACAATTATCGTTGTGTTTATCAGGCAAAAATACTAAAATTTATTGTTTACCAAATGATTGACAAGAAGAAAGGTAGTTTTAAACTTTAGTAAGTTGGTGAACCAATCATAAATAAACTTCTTTAATAGGAAGCCGTAGCCGAAATACCTACTTTTTCTATTAACTCTACAATCCGGTCTAGTTCTTCATGAGTAGCTTTTTGCAAATCATGATCCGGCGTTTCCCGGTCAATAGTATAAATCATCACTTGCCGGGGAGCAATTTCTTTCACGACCTCCAACCAGGGAAGCACAAAATCATCCGTAGTATTATTCATATCTTTACCAAGATAACTTCCTTTCAAAAACATTGTTTGAATAATACAATTGCCTTTGAATTCTTTTATCTTTTCAATGATCTCCCGCACAGAATATTTTCCATTAGGACGATCCAATAAATGAATATATTCTTCATTCACCGTATCTAACTTCAGGATGTTATTATCAATCTTATTTAAAGCTTCAAAAACAGCCGGACGGTTAATAAAAGTAGAATTACTCAATACACTTACTTTGGCTTTCGGAAAATATTGATCCCGAAGTGCGAGTGTATCTTCTATAATCTCCGAAAAATGAGGATGTGCTGTCGGCTCTCCATTTCCTGCAAAAGTAAATACATCAGGAACAGGTCCGTTCACTTGCATATCTTTCAGCTTCTTTTCAAGAGCTATACGCACCTCTTCACGAGTGGGAAGAGGTTTTTTGGCACGACGATCGGAATTGAAACCACATTCACAATAGATACAGTCGAATGAACAAACTTTACCGTCTTCCGGCAATAAGTTAATTCCCAAAGAAACCCCCAAACGGCGGGAATGAACAGGACCAAAGATGGGTGAAGGAAAGATAATAGTCATTTTATTTAAAATTTGACGATTTAAAATTTGACAATTAAATGCATATTTTCATGCATATATTGTTATTTAATAATCAAAAATATCTGTCATGCTGAGTCGGAATCACTTTAGAAAAGTGAAACAATTCGATCATGGCGAGCAAAGATACTTAAAACTTGATACGTAGTTGCATTTGTATATCCGCTTTTTTATTTCCACAAATTAAATCGTTACCGGAACCTATTTCATTCCGATCCAGATAAGTGGTTTCTCCAAATTTAGTTATGAACATCCAATGATCATTTAAGTCGTAACGAAGATGCGCAACACAGCGAAATCCCCGACCTTGAAATGAAGGAGTATAAAAGGTGTAAAGCAACCCTTTCTCTGATACATATACTCTCGAATCATAATCATCCGTACAAAAATAACTACCCTGAACTTCAGCAAACAGCCTGGTTCGGGGCAGTTGATAAGATATCATCTGTGTAGCCTGATATCCTAGGCTAGCAGCTTTGTCCTGAGAATAAAAATGATTATATTCTAAAGTTGTACGAAAAGATAACACTTCATTCAAAGAATAGTTCAACCGATATCGAAGTTGATGATGACAAATTGGAAGTATAACGCTACCTTTAGTTCCCGTCAAATCCCGCTCCTTTTGCTTATAACGATATTTCAAATACATAGACAAATTTTTTCGCGGAGTAAAAGTTGCCTGAATCAAACCATCTACTCCACGAGAATCTGTCTTATTAATTCTATATTTTTTCCATGGGAAAGAAAATAAGTCACACGATACTAAAAAGTTCCAATAACGAAAAGGAGAGGTTTCAACACCCAGATAATATCCCTGTTCATTCTGCACCATACTTCCTTCTCCAAAAGAATGAGCAAACATTGCCCAGTAATCATATGAATAAAATCGTTGTATCAACATCAGATGAGTTCCTTCCGTCAGTGAATACTGAAAACGGTTCAAAGAAGCCCAACCCTGTTTTCCTTTAGCAGTCTCCCCCTGAAAAGAAAAACGATGCCACCGATATGCATAATCAACACCTATATTGTAGAAATGATTTCCATGAAGATTATACTTGGAATAACCTGTTAATTCCGGTTCATAAGGCCGGTTGAAAACATAGTAAATACCTGTCATTCCCAGATGGATACGGTTCTGTTGATAACTTATATTTCCACCTGTTAGTTGTAATGCAAACAAGTGTTTCTTATCTGCCTCTTTCTGGCTTCGATGCAATCCTGTTTTATAAATTGAAGTTATTTCCCCGTCAGTGACCACTCCATCCATAGAACGATGTGAATAAAAACCGGAAATATCGAACTTATCAGTAACAGATACAGTTGCGGCTACTCCCCGAAAATAATTCATTTCATCAGTTGATGAATGCTTTTTGATACCTTTACCTCCGGTAGTAAAAGAAGAAGCATAAACAGTTTTCCCCATCAGATAATCAGTGCTAATCACTAATCCCTGACCAAAACTTAACCGATAGTTACCAACAGCCAATGATTTCAACCGACCACAATTTTGAAGTAACAGATAAAACGAATAGAAATCATAACCATAACGATTGTACAAAGCACCAAAGGGTTCTCCGGCATCTTTCTCAGCAACTATTCCAAAATAAAGTTGATCACCATACCGAAATCCATATTTAACAGAGTTATAAACAGAAGGCCCTAAATAGGTATGTTCATAACCTTTTCGTTTATAAAACGGTATATCTATGCGAGTTAGCACTTCATTCTTTCCATACTTTAATGCGTTTTTCAACATACTTTTCCACTGAAAAGAAGAGTTATTGTTAATAGCTTCCACACAAACAAAAGGTAGTAAATATTGAATAGTTTGCCTATCCATATCCTCCACCAACTGTAGTTCATAAAGAGTCTTCATTTGACCATGAACATATATATAAGCCAATAAATGTTCAATCTGTATATCTCTTAAAAAGGGAAATTGTTCTAGTTGTTCACGAGTAGCTGCATTCAAATTAACAGGTTCTTGCAAACGAACAAAAAGTTCCTCCAATTCATTTTCCCAGTTAGTTTCATTAACAGAGTTATCAATATCATTATTAACAGATAAATCTTCAAGTACATCATCTAGAAGGCTCTCAGGGTGGTCTTGAGCACTACAAGCAGGAATAATTAACAGGCTGTTTATAATACTTATCAACCATAGTAGTTGATTTCTTTTCATATGAACTTATATTTATTTTTCCAGCCATTAGAGGAAAAAGTCTGCGAAGTTACTTTAAATAGGTTAATGCCACAATGAAAAGTTGAGATAATAAAAAAAATATGAAGATAATATCTTATTTTTGTGGTGTGAATAAACGACTTAACATATTATTAATGATAATGTTTGCTATGATCTGTTCACTTCGTGTACAGGCTCAGAAACAGCAAAGCATTAATGGATATCGGGTTCCAATGTGTATCTATCAAGGAGATACCATTCCCTGGGTCCAGTTAAGACCTGTTTATATCTTCCGTCCTTTAAAATTTAAGAACGATAAAGAACAAATGGAATATAACCGACTGGTACGGAATGTAAAAAAGGTATATCCCATCTCTAAAGAAATCAACAAAGCCATCATTGAGACTTATGAGTATCTTCAGACGCTACCTACAGAAAAAGCTCGTCAGAAACATATCAAACGTGTTGAAAAGGGATTGAAAGAACAATATACCGCCCAAATGAAGAAACTATCTTTCGCTCAGGGAAAACTGTTAATAAAGTTGGTAGACCGCCAAAGCAACCAAACCAGCTTTGAACTGGTAAAAGCTTTCATGGGACCGTTTAAAGCAGGTTTTTATCAAACATTTGCTTCATTATTCGGTGCCAGTCTGAAAAAGGAATATGATCCGTTGGGAGAAGATAAACTAACGGAACAAATTGTTTTGATGGTAGAAAGCGGACAAATTTAGCAAGCGTTATAAACAACTTTTATAAGCTGGTTATTAAGTAATTAACATTGATATAAACTACTTATTAACCAGCTTTTATTATTCATCATCAACTAAGTTTCTTGAATAAATCCCATATCACAATACCTGTTGTCACAGAAACGTTTAAAGAATGTTTTGTACCATACTGAGGAATCTCTATACAACCATTCGAATGATCAATGACTTCTTGCTGAACACCTTTCACCTCATTCCCCATTACGATAGCATATTTCTTTGTTTTATCTAATTCTAGCTTATCAAGCATAATGCTACCTTCTGCCTGCTCAATGGAATAAACAATATATCCTTCTTTCCGAAGGTTATCAACCGCATCAACAGCGTTATTAACATACTTCCAATCCACAGTAAATTCTGCACCCAAAGCAGTTTTGTGCATTTCAGGGTGTGGAGGAATAGCTGTTATTCCACACAAATAAATACATTCAATACGAAATGCATCTGAAGTACGAAACACCGAACCTATATTATGCAGACTACGAATATCATCCAACACAACTACCAGAGGCAGTTTCTCAGCCTGTTTAAACTCTTCCGCAGTGATGCGGTTCAACTCAGTTATCTTTAGTTTTCTCATGCAGTCATTTCTTTTAATACATACTGGTTACAAAAGTAATTCTTTTCTGTTAAGAGAGGTGTTGATAACGGTTTAAAACCTGTCAAAACATTCAGCAAAGATTTTTAAAAATAGCCCTTGCATTATTCAAAAGAAGGTGTAAGGGACTATCCTTATTAACATTCCAAAAAAGTAAACCATAACTTTCTACCTCACCTTAAACACATTTTTCAGTACTTAATTAGCTATTTATATCTATAAAGTTTTTAACTTTGCATCTTATCAACAGGAAGTGAATAGCTTTTTCTTGTTCCATCAAAGCTTTATGATAATGAAGTATATAGACAATATATAATCTATTTTTCATCCGTTCATAATGAACTAATAAAGTAGAAGAAGGAACTAATAACTTATCCGGCAAGAAAAACAAGATTTTTTTTCTAACACTATTAACAGGCTATTATCACTAACAAAGGATTTTTTTTTAAAAGGAAAGAAAAAAGAATATTATTATGAATGATCTAATAAAAGCTATTAACGAGCTGAAAAAAGAAAAGAATGCAATCATTCTGGGTCACTACTACCAGAAAGGTGAAATACAGGATATCGCCGATTACGTTGGTGACAGTCTGGCGTTGGCTCAATGGGCTGCAAAAACAGAAGCAGATATTATTGTGATGTGCGGTGTTCATTTCATGGGTGAAACAGCAAAGGTGCTTTGTCCCGATAAGAAGGTATTAGTTCCTGATATGAATGCTGGTTGTTCACTGGCAGACAGTTGCCCGGCTGATAAGTTTGCACAGTTTGTCAAAGAGCATCCGGGATACACTGTTATTTCGTATGTCAATACGACAGCTGCTGTGAAGGCAGTAACAGATGTAGTCGTGACTTCCACCAATGCGAAGCAGATTGTGGAAAGCTTTCCCAAAGATGAGAAAATAATTTTTGGACCGGATCGGAATTTGGGTAATTATATAAACTCAGTTACGAACCGTAATATGTTACTTTGGGATGGTGCTTGTCATGTGCATGAACAATTCTCTGTGGAAAAGATCATAGAACTGAAAGCGAAGCATCCTGATGCAATCGTATTGGCTCATCCCGAATGCAAAAGTACAGTATTAAAACTTGCCGATGTGGTAGGTTCTACAGCAGCTCTGTTAAAGTATGCAGTAAGCCATCCGGAAAAGAAATATATTGTAGCTACTGAATCAGGTATTCTGCATGAGATGCAAAAGAAGTGTCCGCAAACCATGTTTATTCCTGCTCCTCCGAACGATAGTACGTGTGGGTGTAATGAGTGTAGCTTTATGCGGTTAAATACGTTAGAAAAGCTCTATGAGTGTTTGAAGAATGAATCTCCTGAAATTACGGTAGATCCGGAGATAGCAAAGAAAGCTGTGAAACCTATCCAACGGATGTTGGATATTTCGGCAAAGCTGGGATTGTAGAATATAAAAATACTTCTAATTTGGAAAATGAATTCAAGAAGATAGACTTTATTTTTTCATTTAGATAAAATTAAAAATCATTGAAAAGTTTGTTCTCAAACATTCCAATGATTTTTTTTTATACTTAGATAGATAAAAACAAACTTCTCGCAGTTTAAAATGAACTATGAGATTTGTATATACTATTGTTATTGGTAAATACGATTATCCAGTAAAATGGGTTTTATTTCAAAATAAATATATATAATCTAATTGAATGGTATAATATGTATTGATATCCAAATATTTAACAATCTAATGGATAATCCCTAAAATGCTTTAATTCAAGTCGGTTTTAAGAAAACATATTTCTCATATGTTTTAGCCATTTCTATTAATTCATCTATGGCTTCTTTGTCTTCAACTTTTTCTTCTAATAGCTTTCTAACATCCTGTTTAGTGTTAGCTATCTCTATAAGTAATTTACTAATTGAACGCCAGTCATCATCTGACATACTTTCTTTCTCTTCCTTTTTGTTTCTTAGTGCCCAAATATCAATATAGCCTTCATAAGCTTTGAAAATTTCTACTTGTCTTTTAGTAATCATAATTTTAATGTTTTATTATTTTGATATTATTTTGTTTTAAAATGGGATATTCAATGGTGTTCCATACACTATTGTCAGCAGCCCCTTTTGCATCAAGGAATACATGAGCAGTGCCTTTTGCCCCTTTTGCATACGCAGCTGATAATCTTTGCCACATTTTCGCATATTCAGCAGGAGATGCATCTTGTACTAAATTAGTCAAATTTTTACCTGCACGAGTCATATTAAGTGTTGTCATTCCGTTGGACGATGCATATTCCATAGCAGCATTCATTGCTTCATCTCCACCAGACCAAAACACTCTAGTTTGCTTAACAGCTTTATTTGTTTGAAATATTTTGGATATCCAGTTAAATCCACCGCTTGCTCCAATCTTCCCAATACTCCAAAATGCAGCCCTTCCAACTCCCGCCCAAGCAAATGACGATGCCACAAATTTCACCGCCTCCTCTTCCAAAGGACGTAATACCGCATCTATATCCCGGCTATTGATAGAATTGAAGAGTCTTGATTGGTCAAATGCGTCCAGAGGGCTATTTCTTGATAACAAGTACCTTTGCATTCTCAAGTCACTCTGTATTGTCGCGAAGATATCAATTGGCGAACCAGAGAAGTATATTATTCTGTTCTGATAGTAGTTTACAAAACCTCCTCCTGCCATTGGTGAAGCAAATGTGGCTCCTATATTTTTGTATCCGTCAATTGCGGCACTTCCCGCTTTCCAAGTAACACTGCCGTATTGATTCTGATACCAATCCATTCCATTGGGATCAGTATTGTTTACAGGATTGTTACCGCAATAATCATATGAACTGAAACAATAATACTTTTCTCCCATCGGATCCACCGTATGCCATCTTCCTATCGCCGCATCATACTGCCTTGCCCCGTAATCATACCAATCCAGTCCTTTAGTCCTATCCAACTCCTTGCCATTATACTTATAAGGCTGCACACTGGCATAAGTTGTAAAGACCCCTCCGAACGGATAGTAATGGTTCGTCTCCTCCACCTTTCCATCCTTATCCACTACCACCCGGTTATTTCCCTGATGATCCTGAATAAAATAATGCGGTTTGGCATCCTTCGCCGTTATATACCCATCCTCGGTGAGCACCTTGACCAACACCCCATTTTCATAGACCGCACTGTTACAGTAATCAGTCGTTGTTGTATTACCTGCTATAATACGTGTCGTCCGTAACTTCGTTCCATCCGCCGCATACAGATACGCAATACTATTACCATCCTCAAACTGAACCTTCTCAAGCAAATTTAAACAATTATATTGTATTGTGGTAATTTTTTTGTTTAAATCTTTAGTTAAATTACCATTTTCATCATAAGTATATTCAGTTTCCGCATTCGCCCCGTCTTTGAACTCAACGCCATTTCCATACACCGCACTCGTAGCGTTATCTTTCACCGCCTTCAGCTGGTTCCCGTTGTAAGACAAAACAAGATTATCAATCAAACCATAAGCGGTTGCCGTCGTCTGCCCGTAACGCGAAAGCCCCAGAATATTCCCCTGTTTGTCATACCCGGTGACCTGCTCGTTGAAACGATTGACATTCAATGAAAGATTATCCCCTTCGCCATACACGGCATTCTTCAATCTTGAAACTCCGTCATACGTGAATTTGTATCCTCTCGCAGTGGTTTCGCTTCCCGCTTTCCACGTCATACTACTGATATTCCCATTGAAACAAGGAGTTCCCGTCCCATCGGTATAACGCAGCGTCTGTGAGAAATACGGGCTTTGAATACCTGTCATCCACCCGCGGATATTGTACGAGAAAGTTTCCCTGGCTCGTTCTCCATACTTTTGAGCCGTCATCCTGCCTATCGCATCATACTCATAACTAATCTTATCGGTCACTGTACCATTCCATTTGTATTCTTTAGTCAGCATCCTTCCACGATTGTCATACGTATAAGCCGTTTCGCACACAACCGTTCCTATTGCTTCCCTCTGCTTCAACGGATTCCCTACAAAGTCGTACATGGTATTTACATAACTCAATCCTCTTTGCGGATGATTGGATACCGTTTGTACCGGCTGGCATTGATCGTCATAATACGTAGTAGTAGTCACCCATTCCTCAGTACCGAGTACTCTGACTTTCGTACTAGTCGTCAATCCTGATACACTTTGATAATAACTCTGACTGTATCCGCTGACCGCAGTGAACGGATGCGCCGTCACATTTCCTGTCGTTTTGTAATTATCATATACAGTATATTGCAGGGGAGTCTTTGTACCCACCGGCAAATACTTCTCCTTCTTCCATGCTTCCTGTTGTAACTGTTGATGCGTCGATGCGTTGGTAGTGGTGATTTCTCCACTTTCAATCTCCCTATCTTGTTCATCATAAACAAAATAACTCCATTTCTTTGCGTTAGCAACCCGTTGCTTCCCATCTTGGCTCAATACCAGTCTATCCTTCCAGTCATACACCATATAAATCGGCTTACATCCCGGCAGACGTTTCACTATCATACGATCCAGTTGATCATACTCATAATAGTAAGCCAATTTTTCCAATACCGAAGTATTGATAGTCGTAGTTGTCAATTGACTACTGGCTTGCGGTGGCAGCACATATCGTAGCTGATTTCTATCATCATACACGTAGTATGTTTCCATTCGTTCACCACCATCGAAGGCTACCGTTACTACCGTTTTGTCGTTGTTATCTGTAAACGTCTCAGTTTTATGACCATCTTCATCTGTGGCTGTTGTTTTCTGTAATGTACCTATCGGGTAATGTCCGTTCAATGAAAGAGTACCATTTGTAGAAGTCTTATACAGCCTTACTTCCTGGTTTTGGTTCACTCCATAGCTAATGTTAGCACTTTTAGCATTGGTATGCCATGCTTTGCCCGGTCCCGTCTGTTGCGTAACCCGTCCCAGTGGGTTTTTCTCATATTGGATGCGGGTGAAAGCGTAACTTTGTTCCTCCGCTCCATACACATTCCAGTTAGAAGAAGCTAGCATATTGGCATCAAAAGCTCCGTTGTTTCCTCCTTTTACATAAGGAAGATATTCTTTCTCTACTTGTCCAAGACTACTGTACTCATGCGGAATCACCAAATCTGAGTTTCCCGATGGATTTCCGGATACTAATATTTCCTGCCATTTGCGTCCGAAACCGTCCGAATAAGTAATATCATTTACGGATCGTGCGTTACTTCCCGTCTGGGTTGTTGCGTCTATATAAGTCTTTTCCGCCCTATAATTACGTGTGCTTGTATAGGTTGTCGTATTCTGTCCTTTTCCGAATAGAAAGAAAAAAAGCAGACAGATAATCATTTGTATTCTTCTCATGTCGTGTTTTATTTTATTGTTTGATAATTCGGTTGTATGTATACTCTTTCAATACGTTTCCATATTGATCTTTTGTTTGGATAACTTTTCCTGCTGCATCGTATGTGTATAATTCAACGTTACTGCTTTGATCGAATTGGGCATACACTGTTCCATCCGCATTGTAGGATGTTGCTTTGAAAGAAGCTCCTTCCGGTACTAATGCCATATACATTCCTTGTGGATTAGCCGTAACAGATGTTACACCTGTATATGAACTTAAGTCGATATCGTATACCTTTAGTAAGGATGAGTTGTTACTTTCAACAGTATACTTAGTTTCGCCTCCTGCGTGAGTGATATATCCCGAAGCACTATCTGACCCTTTCAATACATATAGTTTCAATTTTTTAGAATCAGGAAGTGAAGTCATCTTGATAAAGTATGTGTAATTTAAAGGGCTTTCAACGCTATATTTATCCAAAAATAAATATTCAAAAAGTTTCTGTCCATCATATGAAATAAGATTTTCTAGTGTATCTATAAATCTTCTAAGTGGTTCGTATTTAGGATAGAGTTGGATAAGCCGTGTATACTCTTGTTTGAATTGTCTGAATATCTTTTTCTCATCAAGAGAAATGATATCATAGTAATTTTGTGCTTTATTTAGATCTGTATTACTTTTTATCATTTCTTCTCCAAATGAAATAATGAAATTGTGTTCCCGTGAGTTGAAAAAATATAGAAATTGACCATCTTTGATATTGCTAGGTATAGTTGCTAATATTTGTTTGGAATATCCATAAGCACCTTTGAAATTGCTTAATGACATTATGAGATCTGGTTTGACAATCGTTCCACTTCCTTCATTTTTATAACAATCATCAGCTGTAGCCCCTATAGCATTGCATTCCATGATTAATTTTCCATAGTCATCGTATGCATAACTCATCTTTGCTGTTCGTTCACTTTTTTTTACCGGTAACTTGGAAGTCTTGTTGCTAGCATACTGATAAGTGGCAACCAATGCATAGTTGCTTTCACCATAAGTAAACAACTTTGTTTCTTTTGTAGTTGAAGAATAAGTTGTCGGAGTGGTAGGTATATACATTAATGCTTCGGTTGGTGCAATGAAACTTTTTCCTGACTGTTCATTAGCTTGATATCGCAACACAGTTTCATTGATTAACTGTCCGTCACAAATAGTCAGCTTTTTCACTATGGGAGAAAACAAATTACTTTGCTTCATTTTATCGATGACCGGATCAACACCATCTGCTATATCTGTTACTCGTTTGCAAACTTTAGTGAGAACATGACCATCTGATCCGGTGTACGAAATCGAAGTGGGAAACATGGACTTTGGATTATCATACTGATAATTAGTCTGGCTATAGGGAGTTTTTTCATCAAATTTGTATTCCACTTCTTCTTTCAACACTATTTTGCCTCCATAAGGTAGATAGTAAAATTTGGAAGCATTTATAGGAGACAGGCGAGGTTCAATATTGTTTTGATATAGTTCATCTCCTTTGATATAATTTGTCGTCTGAGATTTGTAATGACTTTTCAAAGATTCTCCATCCAAATAATAATCTGATGGTTGTATTTGAGGAAGCTGATTACTGTAGGCAGATAATGTTTCGTAGTTGTATTTAGTCATTTGTTGTAAATTTCCGTTGGTATCATATACAGCCTTTTCTGAAAGTAGTCCATTTATCCAAAACGGATAAATTGTATTTGTAGAAGGAGAGGCTATTTGGTAACGGTAGGTATTCATTCCCTTACCATGCATCGTTTCTGTTACATATGGATAATAAAGTCCATTGTTACCCATGTTTATGAGAGGATGTCCTTCCGGGCGTACTCTGTCATAAGTGATTCTATCACAAAATCCTGAATAACAAACATCAACATTATTGGAATTTGAATAATATACACTGATACCCGGTGCGGGGTATCCATACGAGATGGTATCATTCCGGTTACTTGCTTCATCATTAAATATTAATGATTTTAGTCGGATTCCTCCATAGTTAGCACTCGCATTGGCTTTATTTTTTTCATATTCGATTCCAATTTTTCCACCATCAGTAAGTGTTATTCTTTTCAATGAATGCATGGCGGTTAGCATTTCGTATTCTTTCCCGGATGCATCTCGTGCACTACAGTAGTCCCAAAGATCGGACTTCACTCCATTTTGTATCTCTGGAAAATCAGAAAAAGTGTAATAATCAAATTTAAAATTGGATATCTCTTTTCCATTCTTGTCAGAAAAAGAAACTTTTTTCAAGTCTTTGTCATATTGCGTAAGTTGGACAGATGAGAGAAGCACTTCGTTGCGTTGGTAAATACTGATTTTGTTCAAACATTGGTTTGTTATATTTTCATATGTAAACCTTACAATATGTTCCGGAGAAATAATCGTGCTTAGCAAAGGTGAAACTACGTCGTAACGAGTTCCTCCACTTATTTCTTTGGTAGTAATGTTTTTAATCTCAATTAAACAATTATGAACCATATTTGCGGCATTTTTCAAACACGCTCCGGCTCTTATTCCGGGATCAGGTAGCATATAACAATAATCAGCTAGAGATTTTAGTGTGTTTTCTAAATTTTCCGATGCGGAAGTCAATTCTTTGATGTTCGCTAGTGTACCAATGATCCTGTTATTTGACTGTACAATTATATTTTCAAGTGGTTGAGAAAAACATGTGCCATGGATGATTATTACACTCATTTGCGCATCAACTTCTTTTAATAGTATTTGTTGAGAGCACATTTTTAAGTAATATCGGGCTTCTTCAATTTGGGCTTCATAACCTGCTTGATATTTCTTGAAATCAAATGGCTGTTCTTTCATCGCTTTGCCATAAGTATAGTTCATTGTATAAGAATTCCATACACTTTGAGTATTGATTCTATCTTTTGAACAGTATGCTGAATTTTCCACATCCGCCTTATAATAGAACTCAATCGGAGCACCGTTATAAGGAATAATACGAGTAATATGCCATGCCGAATTATACGAACTGTTAGATAGGGCATTCGTAGTAGAAACATCCACACGTTGAACATCCGTATTCTTCTCGACTTGTCGATAGATATAACGGTTTCCATTGTTATCAGTAATGGTCCATCCAGTAATATTACCAGAGGTAGTTTCGCATTCGATACGTACATCCGTTTGTTCCAGTGGTTCAGTATATATCCGTCTGTTTACGTCCATACGAATGATAAAATCCACTTTCTGCCCGTTGAATACAGCCGTGAAAATATCACTTTCACCATCTCGTTTGCGAAGACCTACAGTCTTTGCATCTTCTTTTAACGGTGTGGAATTATTCTCCGTTCGTAAATAACCAAAAGATGTGTCTTCATCCGGGAAACCTCCGCGCATTGTGCGAGTAACAATTCCACCCGTATTAAGGCTCCAATTATATCCGATCAATCCGGAGACATCACTTCCCTTCACTCCCTGCGCAATATAGTTTAATGAAATTGGTAGCGCATAATCCCCCGATTTTAAGTTACATATAGGAACGGTATAATTAAAAATCCCCGTCGAATAATCCACCATTACATTTTTCTGTTCCGTCAGGTTTTTTGCCTGATCTCCGGGTTTAAAATCTTGTGCCCATCCATTTGTTGTAATGAGTAGGAGAAATAATAAATATGTTATTCTTTTCATGATTGTGTTTATTTATTAAGTTTTAAATGAAAGCCGGAAGTTCTTTTCCAGTGTTCAGTTCCTGTTTAAAGGACTTCCGGCTTATAGATAAATGTTTGTTTATTACTGTACAGTCTACAGATTCATAGCGTTACCGCCCAGTGCTCCAAGTACTGCCGAAGCCACTGCAATAATTGCTTTCAGGATCATGTCCCATGCTGATTTCTTCATTGCCATCGTTTTCTTACCTCCTTTCCGGTTCTTTAAATAGTTTAGTTTACTTCAGATAGTAGTTTCACCCTGGTGTATGGATATACTTTCATCCTTCGGGAAGAGCGTACGATTCCCTTTCATGACGATATTATGCGTCATGATCAAATTGATATTCAATAGGTAGTCAGGTGATTACTAGTCCGGTTAAGTTCTCAAATCTTTGTTTTCTCGTTAAGTCTTTTTAGCTTAGTCGTCTTTCTAGTCAAGTCATTCTTATTTTCGTGTTTGTGCAGGACGGCGAGGTTTACAAGGTAGGATCTGGTGATTCACCCCCGTCATCTCCTCCTGTATCCGGCTTATTTGTTTCTTCACCCCCGGTGACGGTAGTAGACGAGAGCCGGTCATAGCGTACACATTTTGCTCCTGTTACCATCGAACGGGTGGCTAAGGTCCGGTCTTGGTTTCTGGTACAGGCAGGTTGAAAGCGAACGGTAAGCGTAGCTTGTGCGGCACTCACTTCATTGGCTGTTTCCACTCCTTTCCCCTGAGCAATCATAACCATGCGGAATGTTCCCAGTCCGTCTAAGGTTACGCTTTCCGACGTTTGAAGATGTTGTGCTATTACTGTCACCAGATTGTCGAGTGTATTTTTCACATCTCCTGGTGAGAGAGAAGAATAAGCTGCTATCTCTTTTGACAGTTGATTGGTAGCTACATTACCGGCACGTACTACGCGGGGATAAAATAATTTTTTTCCATTTTCTTTATTTTCCAGTTTTGACTGGAATGGTTTATATAATACTGGCATAATTGTAATTTATTTTAATTATTAATAGTTTAGTTGATTTTGTCTTTAAGCTTATTGACACTACAAAGATAAAGCAATGTTTTTGGATGAGCAAGCAATTTTAAAAGTGTGCGTTAATAAGTTCGTTAATATGTATATGTTGTTGATATATAATATTTTATACTAAATATGCTTACTTGTTTACTACACTTAACAGGTAATGACCGGGTAGTTTGATTTTCCCACCACTATCTCGGATGTTACTGATCCCTTTCCAGACCGGACTGCCAATTATTCCGTAATTACTTTTTAAAATAATTGCATATTGCTCAGGGGGAGAAATGCGATAGAGTAGCAGATTATCCCGAAGCCCGGATAGGTTACGGATCTGTCCGTCGGCAGGAGCTTGCATACGGTCGATATCTTCTTGTGTCAGATCGCCTTTCTTCCTTTTTGTAGTTTCATTGGTTCCTCCTCCTTCGTCCCCTCCTTTGGCAGAAGGAGGGTTAGGGAGAATGTTTTCTTTCTTTTCTTTTTCTTTTCTTTTTATGATTTCAAATTTTGTTGCAATAATCGGATATTCCGTTACATTTTCAGGGGATTGGGTTACTATATCCTTGGTTTCTGAAACATCATCTTCTTCATAATTGCTAGTTTCATTTTCTATTTCCTGTATTTTAGAAGTTGCTTCCGGAGTTAAGGAAGCCGTCTTTGCCGTTCCTTCTTCCTCCGGTAGTAAACGGTAGATAGAAGTGATGGGCAAATGATTCCTGCGTTTGGTAATGAAAAGATATTGCCGTTGGATATCAGCAGATGTCAGTACATGGTATTGTTTGTATATATCCGAGTCGAAGAAGCCGTATTCGGCGGCTAGTTCGAGAACGCGGTGGACGGTGTCGTTGTCTGTATTGAATAACTGGTCAGAAAGTTCATCGTAGAATTCATTGTCGGCACGAACGTAATAACCCTCACCGGAATAGATGTAAGACAGTGCATATAGTAAGATGGTGAAAGCAGAATCACCTTCTCGTTTCATGATGCGACGCACTACTCGTTCGTTAATAAAATCTGTGTTTAGTGGAAAATAGTCTAGTCCTTGTTTTATCCTTCCCATAATAGGTTTGTTTTAGTATTTACTGTATTGTTTTCATTTTATTAAATATCTTGCTCTGCTTCTATTGCCATGAGTTTTTTTCTTTTGCGTTCGATGCTCTCTGAAACAGTATCAAGGGCATGGCGAATGAGTTCTTTTCGCACAGCAGGATCTTTGATGAGGGTAATGACGGGATATGCTGTTTTTTCTTTGTTTACGATATTTTGTTTTTCTACATTGCGGTGGTTTCGGTTAACGGACTTCCGGCATTCTTTACAATAGTTTTGAGGACGATTTGTTTTCTTGTCCAAATAAAAAGCTTCTATAGGAAGCATACGTTTGCAACGTCCACAAACGTGGAGAGTTAATTTTTTTGAAGTTTCCATGTTTTTATTCATTTTAAATTATTAATAAATAGTTGGTTATCATATACTATGACTTTTGTAATTCTTTTATTAGGATTTTCTTCCGTTCTTCATTGTCAGCTGTTAATAGTCTACTTGATAAGTATTAATATTCCACGTATTAACTATTAATACTCTACACAATAGCCATTAATAACCTACATTATCTAATTCCTTCTTTTCACAAATCAATGGAGAAATTTTCGAAAATATTGCATTATTTTTTGTTTTCTCATGGTTTTTTCGTTTTTAATTTATATTTTTGAAACGAATTAGTGATATTTGTACTACAAAGATAAAGTAAATTTCATTTAGAGAACAAATAGTTTTAGAATTTAATTCTCAAATATTTTATAAAGTACTATAAATGAGAGATTAATGTGTTTATAATTATTTACATTATATTTAAACAATAACAGATGGATACATTTTTAGATGTTACAGCAATTGTGAATCGTGCCAAGCAGGTTCTAAATTTTAAAAGAGACAGTGAATTAGCTGAATTTCTGGGAGTTTCACGGGCTACATTATCAAACTGGTGTGCTCGTAATCGGATTGATTTCCCCTTATTGATTGATAAGATGGGGCGCAATATGGATTATAACTGGTTGTTGGTTGGTAAGGGAAATCCTAAACATCAACCGAAATTCTGTAATGATGCACTGGCACAGGGAGAAGTGGAGATAATTCACAATCCAAAAATAAGAGAGGTGATAAACGATCGTAGTGTGACGCTGTATGATATCACGGTGGCAGCAAATTTAAAGACTTTGTTTACGAATAAAAATCAGTATGTAGTGGGGGAGATTCAGATTCCGAGTATTCCTTGCTGCGATGGGGCAATTTATGTTAGCGGGGATAGTATGTATCCGATTCTTAAATCGGGCGACATTGTAGGATTTAAGGAGATAAATAGTTTCAGCAATCTGATTTATGGGGAAATCTATTTGGTTTCGTTTACTATTGAGGGAGACGAATATTTGTCGGTGAAGTACGTAAACCGTTCGGATAAGGAGGGATGCCTAAAATTGGTTAGTTATAATACTCATCATGAGCCGATGGATATTCCGTTTGCTTCTATCAATGCAATGGCGATTGTGAAGTTCTCTATCAGGAGGCATATGATGATGTAACGAGTGGAAATGTTTAGGCACGGATTTCATAGATTTTACAGTCTTAGTTAATATAAGAATCGTGTTTTCTATGAAATCCGTGCCTAATTTATAAATTGCACAAGTCTAAATCCGGTTTCCTTTATTTTGTGTCTTCAGAATTCTGCAACATCTGGAACAGTTTATCCAGCTTCGGAGCCATGATAATCTCCGTACGCCGGTTCTTGCTTCTTCCTTCTAGTGTTTCATTATCATCAACAGGCATAAATTCACCTCTTCCGCTAGGCTGTATCTGCAACGGATTGACATCGTATTTTTTAGTAAGTATACGTACTACAGATGTTGCACGTAGTACACTTAAATCCCAGTTATCTTTGAATATTGCCGTATTGATAGGCTTGTTGTCTGTATGCCCTTCGATAAAGACATCAATATCCGTCTGTTTATTCAGTACTTGAGCCAATTTGCCAAGTGCTTCTTCACCACGTTTGTCAAGAGTGGCACTTCCCGACTGGAACAGAAGTTTGTCGGACATTGCTACGTATACCTTTCCGTCTTTTTCACGAACGGTCAGTTCTTCGCTGCTAAAGCCTAATAATGCGTCTTTTACACTATTCAATAACTTTTGTACTTTGTCATTTTGAGATTTAATCATTTCCTGCAGCTCATTAATGGTACGTTCCCTTTCGCTGAGTTCGTTTCTTTTTTGGCTTAACAGTGCGTTCAGTTTCTCCTGCTGGGTCATGTTAGAGTTCAGCATATTCTGATACTCACGGATGCTGTTTCCCATTCGAGTGGTATCTTGCATCAGGTTTTTAATCTGTGCGGACATCCGGGTTCCCTGATCGCGGCAGTTTGATAACAGCGAATGTAGACTATCTCCGCTCGCAATAGCTGCTATGCGTCCGTTTTCTGCAATCATGTATTTCTTTTTAGTCACACATGATGTACACATAAGCAATGTAACAAGAGTAAGTAATGTAATTTTCTTCATCGAACTTTAGTTTTATTTTTTGCAAAGTAATAATTTTCTCTGGAAAATTACAAGTATCTTATGTAAAACTCTGTATTATTAGGTAATGCATCCAAATTTATTGGTCATATGCACTTTTCTAAAGTGATGCTTACTCTGAATAAAAGATAGTATTAACTAATTGTGAATAGTTACATATCAATCAAGATCAGCGTTGCAGGAATTCACAGAGTTTCTGTACGGCTAATGCCCGGTGGCTGATTTTATTTTTTATTTCATTTCCCAACTCGGCAAAAGTCTGTTCATATCCTTCGGGTTGAAAGATCGGATCGTAGCCGAAACCGGAATCTCCATGTTTCTCTCGGGTAATTTCACCTTTTACTACTCCTTCAAAAAAGTACTCCTTTCCGTCCAGAATTAGTGAGATGACGGTACGAAACCGGGCTTTACGGTTTTCTTTTCCTTCCATTTCATGGAGAAGTTTGAGCATATTGGCTTGTGAGTCGTGACCTTCACCTCCTGCATAACGAGCAGAATATACTCCCGGTGCTCCGTTTAATGCTTCTACTTCCAATCCGGTATCGTCACCGAAACAATCCAGACCATAGTTTTCTTTTACGAAGGAAGATTTTAACAGGGCGTTTCCTTCCAGTGTGTCAGCCGTTTCGGGAATATCGGTATGGCAGTTGATATCGTTCAGACTAAGTAGTTCGATCTTATCGCGTAAGATGGCTGCTACTTCTTCTAATTTATGAGCATTGTTGGTGGCAAATACGAGTTTGCGTTTCATAGGGCTTCTTGCGTTTTATGACGTTTTTTTGTTACTTTACTTTCAATTGGTCGAACCCTTCGCCATATACGCCGATGACGGAGCTTTGTGAGATAAAAGCATTCGGGTCGATGCGTTTCACCAGACGAAAGATTTCCAGTGACTGTCGTTTCTTGGCTAGTACTACCAATACTTTCACATCATGTTTGCTGTACCACCCCGTACCGTTGAGTACAGTAACGCCCCTGTCGGTTTCTTTCGTGATACAGTCGGCTATCTCATCGTACTTTTTGGAGAAGATGAGGAATTGAACCGATTGGCGGGCACTGTTGATGATCCAGTCGAGTACGACACCGATAATGAACAACGTTACGAAGCCGAAGATAACCCGGCGCCAATCGTGAAAAACAAAGTAGCAAGAGCTGATGATAAATACATCGCAAATCATGATCATTCTTCCGAGTGTTACGTCTTTGTATTTATTGACGATGGCGGCAATAATGTCTGTTCCTCCGGTACTTCCGTTATAGTTGAATACAATGCCAAGACCTATACCGCACATGGCAGCTCCGATAATGCACGCCATAAAGTCCTGTCCAACTCCCAATAGGAGTGGTTTCCCGTCGGTCGAAACGTCCGGTACATGTACATAGTTATTCACTATTAATTGGAGAAACCACAGTAAGAAGGTCAGCATGAAAATAGCATAAGTCGTTTTTATGCTGAATCGCGGACCTAGTATCCGGATGGCAAATGTCATCAAAACGGCATTAATGATAAAGTACGACCATTGGATAGGAAAACCGGTAGCGTAGTAGATAATAGCTCCGATACCGGTAGTGCCTCCGGTAGTTATTTGATAAGGAAGTAGGAAAGCTGCCCATCCGAATGAATAACTTATCAATCCGAGAGTAATGTAAAAGTAGTCTTTTACTTCTCTCATTATTTCCGCTTTTTCAGGTCTTCGCATAGGGTTTATAGTTGATAAAACATAATTTGGAGTTGAACTATTTTTTTAGGCACGGATTTCGCGGATTAACACGGTTTTAAGAATCAACTCAGGAGAACCGTGGAATCTGCGTAATCCGTGCCTAAATAATATGGTTAGATTACAACGTTTACAATTTTTTTCGGTACAACGATCACTTTCTTTGGAGTTTTGCCTTCGGTCCATTTCAGGGAACGTTCGTCACTTAATACTGCTGCTTGGATAGCGTCCGAAGCGGCATCAGCGGCAAATTCCATGTTGAAGCGTGCTTTCCCGTTGAAAGAGATGGTATAGTTGATGGTATCTTCTTTCAGATATTCTTCATTGTATATAGGCCATTGAGCATCGCATACCGAAGTGGTGTGTCCCAACGTAGCCCATAGTTCTTCGCAAACGTGCGGAGCAAAAGGTGCGAGGACGATAATCAATTGTTCCAACACTTCTTTCTTGCTGCATTTGAGGTTGAAGAGTTCGTTTACACAGATCATAAATGCGCTGACGGAAGTATTGTAAGAGAACTGTTCGATATCTCCCGTCACTTTCTTGATCAGTTTGTGGAGGCTCTTCAATTCTTCTTTCGTAGCCGGTTCGTCTGTCACCAGATATTCGTCTGTGCGGCTATAGAACAATGACCAGAATTTACGGATGAAACGGTGTACACCGTCGATACCATTTGTATCCCAAGGTTTGGATTGCTCCACCGGACCGAGGAACATTTCGTACATACGGAGTGTGTCTGCACCGTATTTTTCGACAATCATATCGGGATTGACTACGTTGAACATAGACTTACTCATCTTTTCTACTGCCCAACCGCAGATGTATTTTCCGTCTTCCTGGATAAATTCTGCCGTTTGGTATTCGGGTCGCCATGCTTTGAAGGCTTCCATATCGAGAATATCGTTGGATACGATGTTTACATCCACGTGAATCGGAGTCACATCGTATTGATCTTTCAGGTTTAGCGAAACGAATGTATTAGTATCTTTGATTCGGTATACAAAGTTACTGCGTCCCTGAATCATACCTTGGTTTACCAATTTTTGGAATGGTTCTTCTACGGCAGATACACCCAGATCGTACAAGAACTTATTCCAGAAACGGGAATAGATCAAGTGCCCGGTAGCGTGTTCTGTACCTCCTACATAAAGGTCTACATTTTTCCAGTATTGGTCTACTTTCTTGTCCACCAATGCCTCATGATTGCGAGGGTCCATATAACGCAGGTAATAAGCAGAAGAACCCGCGAATCCCGGCATTGTGTTCAGCTCCAACGGGAAAACAGTAACGTTGTCTATCTTCTCGTTGTCTACCACACATTTGTTTGTTGTATCCCAAGCCCATTTCGCAGCATGTCCCAATGGAGGTTCACCGGTTTCAGTGGGCAGGAATTTAGCAACTTCCGGCAGTTCCAGAGGCAGGCTCTTTTCATCGATCATATAAGGCATTCCATCCTTGTAGTAAACAGGGAACGGCTCGCCCCAATAGCGTTGGCGAGAGAAAATGGCATCACGCAGGCGGTAATTCACTTTCACACGACCTAGGTTGTGCTCTTTTACATATTTCTTGGTTGCCGCAATTGCTTCTTTAATAGTCAGTCCGTTCAGTGAAAGATCACAGTAGGGAGTTACGTCCAAACGTGGTGAGTTGCAAACGGTCCCTTCCTTTGCATCAAAACTTTCTTCGCTTACGTCACAGCCTTCTACCAACGGACGAATCTCCAATCCGAAATGTTTGGCAAAAGCATAGTCGCGGCTATCGTGAGCAGGTACAGCCATGATGGCTCCTGTTCCGTATCCGGCTAATACATAATCGCTGATCCAGATAGGTACAGCTTCACCTGTGAAGGGATTGATGGCATAGGAACCGCTGAATACGCCACTGACACTACGATCGGCAATACGTTCACGTTCCGTACGTTTCTTGGTACGGTCGAGATAAGCATCTACCTCCGCTTTTTGGTTGGGTGTTGTTACTTGTGCTACCAGTTCACTTTCCGGGGCCAATACCATGAAGGTAACTCCAAACATTGTATCTGCACGGGTAGTAAAGATGGTAAATTCAAGATCACTGTCTTTTACTTTGAATTGGATTTCAGCACCTTCTGAGCGACCGATCCAGTTTTTTTGAGTTTCTTTCAAAGATTCTGTCCAGTCGATAGTATCCAGTCCGTCGAGTAATCGTTGCGCATAAGCTGATACACGCAGACACCATTGACGCATTTTCTTCTGAACGACCGGGTAACCGCCGCGCTCGCTGACTCCGTCCACTACTTCGTCATTTGCCAGTACAGTTCCCAAGGCAGGACACCAGTTCACCATTGTTTCGCCTAGATAGGCAATACGATAGTTCATCAGAATTTCCTGCTGTTCTTTTTCGCTTTTTGCTTTCCATTCGTCGGCAGTGAAGTTCAGTTCTTCGCTGCAAGCAATGTTCATGTCTTTAGTTCCGCAGATTCCGAATGCTTCAATCAGTTCTTCGATAGGACGGGCTTGCTTTTCGTCGTTGCAGTAATAGCTGTTGAACATCTTTTGGAAAGCCCATTGTGTCCAATGGTAATATTCCGGATCGCAAGTGCGTATTTCACGGTCCCAATCGAATGAAAAACCTATTTTATCCAACTGCTCCCGATAACGGTTGATATTATTGACGGTAGTAATTGCAGGGTGCTGTCCGGTCTGGATAGCATATTGTTCAGCGGGGAGACCGTAGGCGTCATATCCCATCGGATTGAGTACATTAAAGCCTTGCAGTCGTTTGTAACGGGCATAAATATCCGAAGCGATGTACCCTAGCGGATGACCTACGTGCAATCCGGCTCCTGATGGATAAGGGAACATATTCAATACATAAAATTTCTGCTTCGATTCGTCTTCCGTAACCTGGTAAGTTTTGCTCTCCACCCACCGTTTCTGCCACTTCTTTTCAATCTCCCTGAAATTATACTCCATAGCGATAAACTTTTTATTTATAGTGATTTATATTGTTATTTCAATTTTAGGGAGCAAATTTACGTGTTTATTTTCAGATAACCACGAGGTGAGGACAAAAACCTTAATATATCAAGGTAAACAAGGGTTTTATCGATAAATATTACAATAAAAGAGCTTTTTGTTTGATTATCTCCTATTTGTGTTGTATTTTTGGACAAAAAGTATAACACATGAAAATTAAAGTATAAAATTTCAATAGGTTAATCTGTAATTGCATTATGAGGATAACCGGTGGGAGAGAAACTGTGAAGATTTTCTCCCATTTTAGATTTGTCGGGTATAAAAGAGTTTCAAAATCAAATAAATACATAATTCTGCCGCAGTGAAAAATATTTCCTAAGTGATTATCAAAATTATCGAGGAACGTTTGCAGGTATCGGAAAGTTTTACGAATATTGTATTTTATGATTAAATAGTTATATTCCTATGAAAGCATATTATTACTTATCAGTTTTATTTCTTTTGTTTGTATCCGGTGTAAATGCGAATAACAGTAAGAGCATTCAGGAGTTTGGAGTATTGCCGAAAAACAGTCCGGAGATAAACCGGGATAATTTGCAAAAAGCAATTGACTGGGCTGCGTCTTCAGGATCTGCGTTGTGGGTAGAACCTACGGAAGGAGGTTATGCTGTGGCAGGAGGAATCCGGCTGAAGAAGAATGTTTCACTGATTGGTGTGCACGGGCCTACCGGACGGGGAACTCGTAACCCCGGGAAAGTTGAACCTGTCGGCTCGTTGTTTAAAATTACAGATAAATTACATCCATTTATTACAGTAGAGTCAGCTACTCAAATACGTGGCATCCAGTTTTGGTATCCGGAACAGACTCATACTGATTCTTCGGGAATAATTGCTTATCCTGCTACCATACAAGTAGATGTAAACCAGAATGTACAGGGAGTGACGCTTTCTTGCCTTACCTTTTATGGGGAATATGTGGCGATGGATTTCTGTTCTAACGGAAAGAATATCAACGAGCAAATCTTGTTTGAGCATTGTTATGGTTATCCTTTGAGTGGAGAATTTATCAAGATTGATTATTGCTATGATATTCCCCGGATCTTGCATTGTCATATTAACCCTGCCAATATGCGTGAGTTCGGGCGCTCATTCAGTCGCGAAGTGATAGATGCTGTTATAGCCCGCAAAAGTTTTGCTTATGCAATTAATCATACGGATAATGCTCAGATGATCGATGTGTTTACTTTCGGAACTTATGGTGGAGCTTGGTTAGGACCCGAATCGTATGGACAGCTGACTAATTTCAATTTCGACTGTGTGACTATTGGTATTCATAAGATGGGTACACAAAACAAAAACAGGAATTGGCAGATTGCTCAAGGATCTATCATTGCTAATGCCGGTGCTACTGTGGAAGAGATTCATCCATTTGTAATCGAAGGTGAAGGACATACGGCGATTCTGAATGTAGAGGCTTTCTCGGGTAAGAATGCTGCCCTTACGGCTATTGGTGAGTCTTTTGATTATATGCTGGTGAAAGGAGACAAAAGGCTGACTGTTTCCTTGGTTGGTTGCCGGATGAGAAATTATGTTTCGGATCAACCTTTTACGGTTCAGAATCCGCAAGCACGTATACAGGCTGTTGCTTGTATTGACAAAGAGGAGGAATTTTATAATTATCCTTAGATAGGATATTTTAAAGTTTACTATTGAGTCGAAGTTATTTAGTAGTTACCCGGAGATATATGTAAAAAGTTTCAACACACCTCTCTGGGTAACTTTTCTATTAATGTTTGAGAGCTAAACTCATATGACTTTATGGAGTATGAAATGATTACTCCATCCATAAGACTCACCGTTGAAGCTGATATGTCCCCAATAATCAGAAGGTAAATGATCAAAAAACAAGTTGCTTATTCCTACCAGTTCATGGATAGGAGCAGCCAATGATTTCAGCAATTTATAATATTTATGAACGTGCCCCATCGTATTCCATTGATTGGTCTGTGGTTGAAAATTCATTTTAATATTATTATTCATCGTAAACATCATGCGGATACGTCGGGAGGCAATGGATAAAGGCATTCGGTTATTTTTCTTGTAAGCGGCGCGCGACTTTTCTATTTCATTGATCGTTTTTTTATATTCCTGTCCGCCAGGTGTCAAAGTGACTCCATCTGTTTGCATCAAGCCGTAATGATATTGTTCACTTTCCTTTAAAGGTTGGCGGAAACGGTAGTTACAAATAAACTTACCACCTCCGGCAAACACATGATACATCCATAGACGGGTTGCAACTCCATTACACCAAATTGTTTTCCCGGATAATTGCGGAATAAGTCATTGGGAAATCCAAGGCTTTCAATGTTGCTAATCCGGAATCCCTGCTCTCTATAACCTCTTTCATGAGCAGTCACCAGGTAACGGGTATAAGTAGTGAAATCTAAATGATCCATGCCTGGCGGATCTACCGGATAGAATACAGGTATAATTTTAGAAGTGTGAAGGATTCCATTGTTCGGGATAGTAGTAAGAACCAAACGTCATCAGGTCTTTATCGGGAAAGAAATTTGGAGTAGATTGGCACTAAACGGTTCCTGCTATTATTGATAAACTCACGGTCCCAATCCATCTTTTGATTTTATTAATACACATATCTATTAGAATTTAATGATAAACAATGGTTTTTGAACTATCAAGATACGTAGGACTCTCTTACTATAATATCAGAATAATCCCAAATAATGTAATTATCATTTCAATTTCCCGTAATAACGTTCAATATATTCATGATTCCCTATATCTTTGCGACATCTTTAAAGCTACAAATATGAAACTAAAGCATGGATACTATCATTTGATTGCTATATTGACAGTAGCTATTTGGGGATTGACCTTTATAGCTACTAAGATATTGATTCATCATGGATTGACTCCACAGGAAATATTCTTTTATCGTTTTTTGATTGCTTATATTGGTATTTGGCTAATTTCTCCCCATCGGCTTTTTACAAACCACTGGAAGGATGAACTTTGGTTGATAGCAGGAGGGATATTTGGTGGTTCCCTCTACTTTTTTACAGAGAATACTGCTTTGGGAATTACACAAGCTTCGAATGTTTCTTTTATTATCTGCACAGCTCCTTTGCTTACTACCATCCTTTCATTGTTATTTTATAAAAGCGAAAAGGCTACAAAGGGATTAATCAGCGGTTCATTGCTGGCATTGGCGGGAGTGGGACTTGTGGTTTTCAACGGGAGTGTAGTGTTGAATATCTCTCCGGTTGGAGATTTGCTGACTTTGCTAGCTGCTTTGTCATGGGCTTTTTATAGTCTGATTATTAAAAAAATGGCAGGACGTTATCCTACTGTATTTATTACCCGTAAGATATTTTTTTATGGAGTACTAACGATTCTTCCTGCTTTCTGCATTCATCCCTTGCAACCGGATTTTTCTGTGCTGCTGCAACCGTCTGTTTTGTTGAATCTATTGTTTTTGGCTGTGTTGGCTTCATTGGTCTGCTATATTCTCTGGAATGTCGTGCTGAAACAATTGGGAACAGTGAGAGCTTCTAATTATATATATCTGAATCCATTAGTGACAATGGTGGCTTCGGCGCTTATATTGCAGGAGAATATAACACCGATTGCATTAGCTGGAGCAGCTTGTATTATGCTGGGAGTTTATCTGGCGGAAAAGAAGTAGGAGAATCGGGAAACCGGACACCCGCAGAGGAACTTTTGTTTATTCTAAATGTGATAATTATGAAAACGACTAAACGATACTTATTATCTCTCATCTGTTTAAGTATATCCACTTTGATTGCTTATGGAAATCCGAATGGACCGGGAGATAAATCAGGGACTTCGTATCAACCTAAAAAAGGACATCCTATTGACGGGGTTCGTATAGGGTGGGATTATAGTACTCTTCAACAATTGTCAGCGAAAGGGGGATATCCCCGTTCCATTCGTTTACAAGATCATTCGGTGGTGGCAGTGTACGAAGATTATGCAACAGGTTATGCAATGCGTCGTAGTACCGATGATGGTGTGACATGGAGCGAGCCTGTCACATTATTCCATTCTCATAAATTTACGAATGAAAAAGGAAGTACATGGATGCATATTGCTAATTCAGAGATATTTCAATTGGCCAATGGTGATTTGCTGGCTGCGTGTAATTACCGTCCGAAAACTGCTGAAATTGCTCCTTTTGCCATTGTAATACGCCGCAGCACAGATAATGGAGTAACATGGAGCGATCCACAGGTAGTTTATGAAGCTCAGCCGCGTTTTACAGATGGGTGTTGGGAACCTTCATTTCTTCAGTTGCCCAATGGAGATGTACAAGTTTACTTTGCCAATGAAGGTCCTTATACTCACTCCAATGAACAGGAAATCTCAATGCTGACTTCACAGGATAATGGTAAGTCGTGGGGAGGTTATAAAACAGTTTGTTTTCGGGCAGGAAGTCGCGACGGAATGCCGGTAAGTAAGATAGTGGGAGATGAGATTGTCTGTGTCATCGAAGATTGTGGTTTTGTTACTTTTAAACCCTATACGGTACGTACCAAAATAACAGATAACTGGTCTTCGCCTGTGTTGGCCGATTCTCGAAATCGTGACAAAGCTTTGGCAGATACCGTTGAAGATTGGGTTTATATGGGGGCTCCTTATTTGGGAGTCCTCCCGACAGGTGAAACTTTGCTTTCTTATCAGGTAGATGATACTCGTCATGCTGACCAGTTTGGAGATAGAGTACCTTATAGTACTATGGAAGTGGCAATTGGTGATAAAAACGCACGGAACTTCACACGGCGTACTCGTCCATTCCCTGTTGCAAAGGGGAAACATAGCATATGGCCATCCGTGGCAGTATGGGATGCAAATACGGTAGTTGCCCTTGCTTCCGGTAATTATGGGGGAGGGGAAGCTCCTTGCTTCATCAAAGGTCATGTAATGAGAGATCTGGAAATAAAGGGTGCTACAATTTCTGAATATCCCATATTTATCGGGCATTACGGAAAATCCAATTTGCGTGCCGGTGTGGGAAAAGATATAAATCATCTTTATGTTACCTGTAAGGTGAAAGACTCTGAACTCTTTTCAGGTGGAAAAGGTACGCAAACCGGAAGTGGGGTTTATCTTTATCTTGATACAAATAATAGTTGCTTGGAAGAGCCGGCAGAAGGAGTATATAAGATATGGTGCTCATATAATGGCGATGTAACTGTATGGAAAGGAAATCGCGGAAAATGGGACACTGGCAAAAAAGATGGGATAAGAGTGACTCCGAATATAGTGGAAGGAGGGTATGTGTTAAACTTTTCTATCCCTTTGAAAAACTCTTTCAGCAAAGAGAATATGCGAATCAGTGCTTCCTTGTCTACAAAGTCTTACGTAGAAACATTAGTAAATAGCGATGAGAAGAAGCCGTGCACATGGATGAAGATGGACTTACACCCATAAGTTGCAAACGTGTGAAAGATAAAAGATACGGAAAAAAAGCGGAGATATTTGGCTCGTAAACGGATCTAATTCTTAATTTTGTGATCTATATTTTAATACTATCACGTTTATGAAAAAAATCTGGATTGCACTTCTGGCATTTTCTATGCTAGGAGCATCTATTTCAGCGAATGAATCTTTCTTTAAACGCAAAAAGTCGAAGAAGAAAGAAGTAGTTGAAAAAGAAAAAACACCTTATGACAAGCTATTCTTATCCGATCATTCGAAAGCTGAGGGATTTATTACTGTTCACAAAGTTAAAGAGAAAATTTATTTTGAACTTCCGCTTTCATTGTTGCGACGTGAGATGTTGCTGGGGTCTACAGTGACTGAAATCAGTGATAATAAAAATGCGATTATCGGATCTAAGCCGACTGAACCGATCCATTTCCGTTTTCAGAAATTGAATAATAAAGTTTGTTTGTCGGCCATTCAGACAGAGAATGTAAGTAACGATAAAGATGGAAGATTGAAGGCGGCAATTGAAATGAGCAATATTGACGCTATTTTGCAGGCTTTTGACATTGCTGCTTATAATAATGATAGTACGGCAATTGTCTTTGAGGTTACGGAGTTTTTTGTGGGTGATAACAAGTTGATGCCTCCTTTCGATAAATTCAGTGTGAATACATCGGGTGGACGTAAACGTACTACTTCTTTTCAAAGCAACCGTTCTTTCATTGATAGTTTCAAGGCATTTAAGGATAATATATCGGTTCGTAGTAGCTTGAATTATACTTATTCACTGACCGGTGGAAAAGGAAGTGATATTAAAGACGAACCTTTCACAGCAAAAGTAACACGTTCCATCGTGTTGCTCGACTCTGTTCCTTATCGTCCACGGTTGATGGATAGCAGAATCGGTATTTTTCCTACTATCAAAAAGGAATATTCGGCTACTAAGCAGACAATGCGGCCTATGTATTATGCAAATCGTTGGCGTTTGGAGCCTTCTGATTTGGAAGGATACCTGGCAGGTAAAAAAGTGACTCCCGTAAAACCTATCGTTTTTTATATCGACAGTTGTTTCCCCGAAAGTTGGAAAAAGTCTGTATTCGAAGCTGTGAATCAATGGAATCAACCGTTTGAGAAAATTGGCTTTATACAGGCGATACAGGCAAAAGAGTTTCCGAAAGACGATCCCGAATTTGACCCCGACAATCTGAAATATTCATGTATCCGTTATGCTCCTGTTGCCATTGAGAATGCAATGGGACCGTCTTGGGTTGATCCGCGTAGTGGAGAAATATTGAATGCTTCTGTGTATCTGTATCATGATGTCATCAAGTTATTGAATAACTGGCTGTTTATTCAGACGGCTCAGGCGGACAAACGTGTGCGTCATAAAATTATTCCGAGAGTAGTGATGGATGATGCTTTGCGCTATGTTGTTTCCCACGAGGTGGGGCATTGTCTCGGATTTATGCATAATATGAGTGCTTCTTCTGTAATTCCGGTTGATTCACTCCGATCTCCGTCGTTCACACAGAAGAATGGAACGACTTCTTCTATTATGGATTATGCCCGTTTTAACTATGTGGCACAGCCGGGAGACATGGAAAGAGGGGTACGTATGACGCCTCCTTATTTTGGTCCGTATGATAATTATCTGATTCGTTGGAGTTATACTCCTGTACCCGAAGCTAAGACTACCGAGGAAGAATATGCAGTCACTTCCAAATGGATTACCGAATTGTCTGATAATCCCATATACCGTTATGGAAAACAACAGTCTGATATACTCGACCCGCGTTCCCAGACGGAAGATCTGGGAGATAATGCTGTAAAAGCTACTCAATATGGGGTGAAGAATCTGAAATACATTCTATCAAACCTGAATCAGTGGCTGGAAGAAGAAGATGTGGATTATACTCATCGATCCGATTTGTATGATGGCATCTTGATGCAGTATATAACGTATATGTTGCACGTATATCATAATATCGGTGGAATTTATATGCATGAGAAATTGGTAGGTGATAAAGTGGAAGCATTGCAGAGCGAACCGAAAGAAAAACAGAAAGAGGCTATGGACTACTTCCTGGAGCAGTTGGCAACATTGGATTGGGTGGACGATAGTAATACCCTGAAGACATTGCCTATGGTGGGGAAACCATCGGATGCTTTGCGTAATGTTCTGATGAAACTGTTGATGGAGGCTCCTGCGAGGGTCGAGTTTTCGGCTTTGAAAGCAGGAAAAACAGGATATGGTGTAGAGGAGTGTATGAATGATATTTATACATATATTTGGAGCCCGACTATGAAAGGGCGTAAGCTCACTGAAAGTCAGATGAAGTTGCAGAATTTGTTTGTTAAATATCTGGCGTCTACTGCCGGAATCCGTTGGAGCAAAGAGACGAAATCGTTGGTGGATGAAGAGAACGTATGGGAGCAGTTGTCTGTTTTCCATCGGCATACACATGAGGGGCATAGTGGATGTTGTATTTCGGATCTGGAGCGTATGTTTAATCCGGTAGCAGGATTCGACGAACCGATGGCAGAGTATTTCGTTCCTAAAAATCAAGATAGTATGTGTTACGGCTATTTTCTTCGTATACGTGATCTGTTGAATGGCCAGAAGCTGCATACTGATAAAGATACACGGCTTCATTATCAATTATTGCTTCATCAAATGAATAATGCTTTAAATAGATGATTATGAAGAATAAATATATCCTTTTGCTCTTACTGTCTGTGTTGGGTTTGTCTGTCTTTTCTCCTGCGGAGGTCGCCGCTAAGAAAAAGAAGAAGAAAACAGAACAGGTAAAGGTTAAGAGTGAATATGAGAAGTTAGTAGGAGACTCTACTAGAGTGGAGGCCAAAGGAATGATGAATCTTTATTGGATAGGTGATAAAGTATATATGGAGATTCCTAAAAAGGTGGTTGGCAAACGCTTGTTGATGGGGGCTGTAGTAGATAAAGTAAGTAATCCGCAGGAGTCATCTATTGGATTTAGGGCAGCTGCTCCCTTGCAGGTAAAGTTTTGTAAGTCCGATTCTTTAATCCGGTTGTACCAGATTGCAAACCGCCCGGTGACTGATCATGATCCGTATATTGGAGATGCTTTGGAGAGAAGTTTTGGTGATATGCTCTTGGAGCAGTTTTCTGTAAAGGCTTATTCTCCGGATAGTGCTATGGTGATAGATGTCACATCATTTGTTTTTAAAGATGATGAATATATGAATCCGATTGATCCGAAGGGCTTTAATTCAATGGATGGCTGGGTGAAACGGAAAGCTACCTTTAAACAGAAACAGTCGATGATATCCGGTGTTGCTTCTTATGCTGATAATGTATCGATTTCCTGTAATATGAGCTATGATCTTTCGATGTCATTGTTCGGTATCTTCCCTATCGCAGAAGATATTCCATTCAGTGCAGTTGTGAAGCGTACGTTTATGTTATTACCGGAAGATGAAGATTATCTTCCCCGTTTGGCAGATGCACGTATTGGTACTTTATGGAATGATAAAGTGAGCTTTTCTGACAAGAAGCAAGGGAGCCAGACGCAATACTGGGTGAATCGCTGGAATCTGAAAGAAGGAAATCCGATTGTTTTCTATGTGGATACTTTGTTGCCCGATAGCTGGCAACGTTGTGTTTATCGTAGTGCCGATACCTGGAATGAGGCGTTCCGTAAAATAGGTTTCTCCAAAGCGTTGGAGGTGAAACCTTATCCTAAAGATCGCGAAACGTTTGATGCCAACAGTATCACTAAATCGTGTATTCGGTATGTGCCTTCTCCTTCTGAGAGGATCACAGATAATTGTTGGAGCGACCCTCAGACAGGAGAGGTCATTAGTGCTAATATCTATATTCCTCACAATCTGGCTTCACAAATTCAGTTGGATTACTTCTTGCAAACTTCTTCTTTTAACGATAAAGCACGTACATTGACTCCTGACGCTTCGCTGGTAGAAGAAGCATTGACATCTTTGTTGTTGAAACATTGGGGGCATTGCCTCGGGCTGACGGATAATATGGCAGGCTCTATTGCTTATCCTGTAGATTCGCTTCAATCGGAAGGGTTTGTAAAACAACATGGATTGTCAGCTTCGGTAATGGATAAACTTCCAATGAATTACTTGCTTTCATCCGATAGTTACAAGCCCGGAATGCCTCTAACTCAACAAGTGTTGGGTGAGTATGATCATTGGGCACTTCGTTATTTATATCAGCCGATGAATAAGAAAAGCCCTCAGGAGGAATTGTCGGCATTACAGGCGTTGGTTTCAGAGCGTAATCAAAATCCCTTGTTGCTTTTTAAACGTCCTCAAAGCAGGAAAGCTTATTATGATCCTCGTGGGATGGAAATGGATTTAGGAGATGATGCGACTCGTGCTGCCACGATTGCTTTTGAGAATATGGGACAGGTGATAGCAAATGCAAACCAATGGTTGGACAAGGAAGATATAAATTATGAAGAGCGTACTATGTTGTATGGACATATCATCAATCAGGTAGACGAGTACGTGAAGCATGTGTTGCAGCAAGTAGGAGGTATTTATCTGAATGATAGTTATCGGGGGGATGCATATCCTTCTTATCAGACGGTATCGAAAGAGGTGCAACGCAATTCTTTTTTATGGATGTTGGACGCTATAGAAAAGATGTCGTGGATGGATAATGAGGAGTTGCAAAATCATTGTGCATTGACGGGAAGTGCGGCGGATTATTCTCAGAAGTTCTTTGGAAATTTAATTCTGGTTCAGTTGGGTAATCTTTGGTTGAGTGAAAGTAAGTCGGATGATCCTTATACACAGAAACAGGCTATTTCGGATTTGATTGACTTTTTATTCAAAGAGACTAAGGCAGGTAAGAAACCGTCTGAATTCAAACGTTTTGTGCAGGCACAATTGTTGAGTGTTGTCATTTCCTGGTCGGATGTGAGTCCGGCAAAGGATAAATCGTCTTCTGGTAGTTCTTCTGGCTTTGCATTGAGTGAAGTGCATCCATATATGGGTATGAAAGCGATAGAAAGTATCTCGTATATGTCCGATCCTGCACGTGGACCTTTCTGGTATGGTTGTTTGCAGGATTTGAAACGAGAGTTTCAGAAGGCAAAGGCTGTAGCACCGACGAAAGAGTTAAGAGAGGAGTATGGCTATCGGTTGTATACGATTGAGAAGGCGCTGAGGAAGTAATTTATAAATATAGTATATAATGAGAGAGATCGTTTTCCAATGACGGAAAACGATCTCTCTCATTATTATGTCCAACTCTCCCAAGTCTTTCTTCAATTATTAATAAACTTTTTATTAGGGTATAAATACTCTATAGATTGAGAAAGTAGTTTTCTGAAGTTGTTTAGCGGGCATTTGCTAAAGTTGAATTATTGATCTTTAGATTGCTTTATATAAAAAATATTACCTTCAAATTATGACCGTTTTTCTTTTTCTCAATCTCATTTAAAAGGATCATTGCAGCCTTCTAATTTAACTGTTGCACCAGCTTCTTCTAATTCTGTTTTAAATTCCAGAACTGTAGTATGTCTAGCAATAGCTAATATTTCGGGTACACTATTTACTAATTCTATCGCTACCATAAGGTTGCATTGTAAGAATTTCGTGATTACTAATAAGACTCCCCGTCAGTTTGATCCAACACTTGTAAGAACAACTGCATCCTAATTATTTTCTCCATTTGGTTCATCTATTATTATAGTAGAATTACTTGTTTTAGCAGAATTGCTACGTTCATCTAAAAATTCCTCATTAGAACAAGAAGAAAATGTAGCTAAACTTAAAAACAACGCAATCATAAAACAAATTAATTTTGTTTTATGATTGCGTTGTTTTATGATGTTATATAATCCGTAAAAAATATTTCAATAGAAATAAATTACATAAAAAAATAAGTTTCAATAAATCATTCACCCTATGGTTCATTAGATATTTTAGTTTATTCAAAATATAGTGATTTCAGCACAAGTTTGTTACTTCATTCTACTACTCGAGTGAAAGTATAAGTTATACCAAAGAAACTAGGGAATATATCTATGTCGAATTCATTTCCTAACTCTTTATCATAGGCTTGCTTTAAAAAATCTGTGGGTTCATATTGATGGAAATAAATAATGATGTTATTATCATCTATTTTATCTAATCCAACAAATACATCGTCTAGTTTTACAGATTTAGAAGAGAAATTGGTGTTAATTTGGGATATTATAAAATATGGTACATCATATTCTTCGTAGGTAGCCCAATCTGTAATACCTTTCTGTATGTGATCAAATGTAATTTTATGTCCTTGCGGATTACCAAAGAAATTCTTTAAATCTCCACTCAAATGGGGAATAATCTTATCTGTTCCATCATCTAAATGTATAAACTCTAAATAATCATTTGGATTATTGTTTTCTGGCAGCTTCCCAACCCAATCTTCATCATCTGTAAATATTGTAAATGTTTCACTATTTGTAATGGATACTGGTTTCCATTTACCAAGCATATCAGTGAATCTTAGTTGGTCTAATTTAAGAGTATGTGAGTTAAATGAACCTGCATAATAAAGTTCAGAATCATTGTTTGGAACTTTTAATTTAAGAATAGCTTCTTTTCCAGCATAATCTTCTGCTCCATCTACTATTTTAACAGTAAATGTTGTTTGTCTAGAGCCTCTGGGGATCGTAACAGCCATTCCATTTGGAATTTCGAAATCTGTGTTAATCTCTGCTGTACTTGAAGGATCTATTTCTATTGGAAGAGATATGGCTGTTGGGGCATTATATTTACTTCCACTAATTTCTCCTTGTAGCTCTACCCTTATTTCTACTGAACTTAACATACGAGAATATGTAGTACTAAATGAGTACATTATATGTTCTTTTATTTCTACTGGAATAATAGCTACATTCTTATCTCCTAGATTATAGCCTGATATAGGGCTAATTGACAACCTAATTTCACGATCTGAAGTTAGGTTGTTTTTAGGGGTTAATGTAACTGTAGCCTTAGTCTCACCAGATTTTATTATAAACTCTTTTGCTGATATCTCATAATCTTCGTTTAAAATAGCTGTTCCATCTATATTTATAGGGACACTTAAATCTGTTTCTGGAGCAACAGAGGCTCTTAATTCAACATCTAAACTACCTAAGGCAGGTAATATATATATTGAACGACTAAAAGAGAGTGTTGCTGTAGGTGAGTCATCGTCATTGCAAGAAGTAATAATTGCAGTTAAGATAGCAATTAACAAAAAGGTATTTATATTTTTGAATATCGTTTTCATTTTATTCTATTTTATTGATCTATAGCTGTATTGTATTCATCCCAACGAGCTTGTATTTCTTCACGTTCTTGGGAAGTTAATATATTTCCTTTAGGTAGTAAATAGTCATCCGTTACACTTTCTACTTTGGGAGTCAGTTCTTCGGGTTTATCACATGATAGAAATGTGAAAGAAAAAATGCCAATGGCACATATAATGTATATAATATTTTTCATGTTTTCTTATTTAAATATTTATTCAATATATCCTGGATTCTGTACAAGTAGACCTGGAAATAATTTAATATCTGCTTTTGGAATAGGATAAGTATAAAGATATTTTTCGGTAACATATTTCTTACCATTGGCTGCAACCCAGAATTCTGGTCGTCCATTACGCTTTAGTTCAAACCAACGATCTCCTTCGAGAAACAATTCTTTTCTACGTTCACAAAGAATAACGGACATGAGTTTACTTAGTGGAATACCTGTGGCGTCACTTGTAATATTTTGCTCGAAGACTTCTGGAAGGTTATCCATTGTATAAGTAGTGTAATTTAAAGTGATACGCTTAGAACGTAGCATATTTAAGTATAACAATGCATTAGTTTCATCTTTCAAATGTGCATATGATTCTGCAATAATTAAGCATAATTCCTCACTACGAAATTTAGTTGTTACAATTTTGTTTGTAATTCGTTTAGAATTGTATGTATTGGTTTTCCGTATGTCGTTTGGAGTAGAAGTAAATAAATCTACTAGATTTTTACATAGTGGGCGCTTTTTTACATCTACTTGGGCTCCGGCATAATCTAATGTTCCTATCTCATTGTCATTTGTATATGATCGGATAATAACATTGTGTGTCTTCTGTAGTTTTTGATTAATTGACTCTGCATATTCTTCTGCTTCTAGCATAGGGTATTTTTCCAATATCTCTTTTGCATATAAAATTGCGTTATTCCAGTCTTGTGTCCAAAAAAGAAAACGCGCCATATAGGCTTTTGTTACAGATTGTGTGAAGAGAAAATCATTGTTGGTTACATTATAAGAAAGAGCTTTTTTAAATCCATTAAGTATAAATTCTGCTGTTTCTTTTAAGTTGGAACGGGCAGGTTTGGCTTCCATATCGAATTCATTGACTAGTGGTAAACCTAGTGTCTCTTCCGAAGTTTCAGGTTGATAAGGTTCGCAATAACGTTGCATTAAATTATAGTAACAAATGGAACGAATAGACCAAGCTGTTCCCAACAAAGTTTTTGCTATTTCTGATTCAGTGTCTTCCATATTACCAATAATCATGTTGCAGTCTTTGATTACAGAGTATAAAGTTTTGTAATGCCCCTGGTTTTTGTTAATAGCTATCCCAACGTATAAATCAGTATAAGTATAGCTATTAGCAAGAGATGCATCTAAGTCATCAGCAAACATTTCTAAATTGTCTGTTTGTACTGGTGATGGTACTATAACATCATCTGTCCCTTTTTCAATTTGATCTAACCAATAATGGATAATCGTTGAAAAATCCTCTGCTGTTTTCGGTATAATTTTACCTTTAGGTTTTACATCTAAATAGTTGTTGCATGAAGTTAGCAATGTGAGTAACCCACAATAGAATATCATAAATATTTTTCTTTTCATATTTTCTTGTATTTTAAAATCCAACATTAACACTAAACATAACAGAACGGCTTACCGGATAAATTCCACTTGGAGTTTCTGGGTCCATTCCTGGATAACTAGTGAAGGTGATGAAATTATTCAGAGCCAGAGAAAGATCTACATTGGAGAGGGCAGATTTATTCAACAATTTTTTTGGGAGCGTATAACCTAAAATAATACTCTTGATTCGTACATATGATATATCTTCCAAAAATACTCCTCGTGTAATTTCTGGATGCATTGGATTGTAATAGCTAAAGCCATAGGATTCACCAAATACATTCCATATACGTGGATAAGTACCATTCGTATTTGTTGGAGTCCAACGATTAGCTGCCTCTTTTGGTACATTTAAATGTTGTACAAAAAGGTCATTTTGGAATACTTGAGTATTTTCATTTTGACTACCCAAACTTGCACTACTATATGAAAGTGGCGGTTTTATAAATTCAAAAGTTTTAGCTCCTGTAGCAAATGTTCCATTAATGCTAAGACGGATACCTTTGTATTCGGTAGTAGCATTAAAACCACCAGTAATTGGAGCTTCACCTGTTCCTAAATAAAAACGGTAATTATCAATTTTATTTAAGTCTGTAGCTGTCTTTATTTCTGCATCTGGTCGTAATTGGAATGTATATAATCCTGTTTCTGGATCAATCCCTGTGACTTTACCGCTATATATTGCTCCTATGGGATATCCTTCCCATATTTCGCCTAATCCCATACTCTTATTGGGAGATTTATATTTGGTGACTTTATTCATATTATAAGCGAGGTTAGCTGATAAGGCTAAAGAAAAGTCTTTGGTTTTTACAGGTGTTCCATTTAAGCTAATTTCAATACCTTTGTTTTCAATATCTGCTGTATTGTATTCTTGTCGCGTGAATCCTGTTGTACTTAACACTTGTACAGGGGTTACAATATCTTTGCTTTTTCGGTAATATCCTTCTACAACTCCATTCAAACGGTCATTGAATAAACCAAAGTCTAATGCTACTTTTACATCTTGTGTCTTTTCCCATCGTAAGTTAGGATTAGGAGGACTTACGACTTTTCCGGTATGATAAACGTTATTTGAAACATTTCGATAGTCATCATAATAACTGATAATCATTTGTGGACTAATTGAACGGTTTATATTTCCTGTAAATCCGGTTGCTATGCGAAGAGTCAGGCGGTTTAATGTAGATTTTAGAGAACTCATAAAGTTCTCTTCGCTGATATTCCATGCAGCACCGGCTGCCCAGTTCGGATTAAACTGTTTGTCACTACCAAAGTTAGAACTGCCATCAGTACGAAAGGAGGCATTTAGTACGTACTTGTTTTTATAATAATAGTCAGCGGAAGCATAAAAGGATGCAAACCTTTGTTCATTCCAAGTCTCTCCATTGGATGCATCTATTGCTGCTAAATAGGCTTTTAGCTTTTCATATCCAACTCCTGTAGGACTATCTGGAAGAGGAGTCACGGAATTTCCTGTAATGGAATCATACCCATATCGTTTACTAAACAAGCCATTTGACTTGCTGCCACGAAGTTCTGCACCCACAATTAAAGAGATTGAATGGTTTTCACCGAAATGATCATCATATGCGAAATGACCGCGCGCCATATAGCTTTCATTATCGACATTGCGTTGTAAAATAGAAGCATATTCTTTTTGGGAACTACTATCAATGGATAGGCGGTTATCTAGTGCGGCTTTTGTTCCATTATTGTAGATTTCTTTTAGGCGATTGGTTGCATAAGTATAGGATACAAGCCCTATGAAACGTAGTTGATTTATAATAGTATAATCAATTCCTGCTCTCATTGTGGTATTCACATTCTTTGTACGTGAGGATGTTTCATTCATTTCACGTAAAATATTAAATCCATCTTCAGGAATTAACTTTTTGTTTGTGGTATTATTATTGTATTCTCCTAATGAATAATAGGTTTCGTCTGCGCGATAACTTCCATCAGTATTATATGGACTTTCGTATGGATTTGCATAATAGGCATATCTGAATGGATCAAGAGAATTTAGAGCTGGCGATTTAGAAGATTGATAAGATACTGCTGCTCCTAAATCAATTTTGACCTTGTCATTAGGGTTCATAATAAGATTAGTCGTAATGTTATAACGGTCATAATCGTTATTTTTTAATAGACCGGCATTTTTTGTATACGACATAGAAGTGTAGTAAGTATATTTATCACCACCCCCACTAATGGATAAATTGTGTGTGGTTGATATGCCATTTCTAAATAACTCATCATACCAATTTGTATTTGTCTTTCCAAGCTCGTCAATATATGCATCTTGCTGGTCTTTCGTCCACCCTTTGAAGCGTCCATTGCCAGACCGGATGATACCTACGACTCCGATTACAGGATAATCTGTTTTTCCTGCTTCAAATCCTGATGCAGAGAACTCGTCCCATAGGCCTTGTTCATATGCTAGTTTTTCTTGAGCATTCATTAAAGAAAAATCACGTTGGGGTGATAGTGTAACGGAAACATTTCCTGAATAATTAATTCTTGTTTTTCCTTGTTTCCCTTTCTTTGTAGTAACTACGATTACCCCTCCAGCTGCACGTGAACCATAAATTGCTGTTGCAGAAGCGTCTTTCAAAATAGTAATGCTTTCAATGTCATTTGGATTGATACCAGCAACACCATTCATGAATAAGTCATCAAACTGATTGGATTTTATTTCCGAGCTACTCGGCATATCAGCGGTATTTCCCTGCATAGGTACTCCATCTATTACCCATAGCGGTTCTCCTTCTCCTGTAAGTGTATTTGTACCTCTAATACGAATCTTCTGAGTGCTACCCGGTTGTCCACTTATAGCAGATACAGCTACACCTGCAATTTTACCTTGCATGAGGGCATCTATAGTTGGCTGGGGTTGATCTTTCAATTGGTCAGCGGTTATAATTCCGACAGAACCAGTCATTTTTTTAAATGTGGTTTGGGTGTATCCGGTGATAACAACCTGATCCAATTCATTTGCTTCAGGTTCCATTATGATTTTGATAAAGTTTGTTACCCCTTTTATCAAGTGCTCTGTATTCTTCATACCAATGTAGGAGAAAACAAGTATTTTTCCTCCTTCTACTTCTTTAATGGAGAATTTACCATCCATATCGGTGGTAGCCCCAACTTGGGGAACTTCCTTGTAGCGAATGGATACGCCAATCAATGGTTCTCCAATTTCGTCGGTAACAATACCTTTCACTGTTGCTTGAGCATTTGCAAATAATGGTAAAAGAAATGCAAAAAGTAACACTAATAAAAAAATGGGAATTTTATTCATAATTATATAAATTAGATTTATGTAAACACAAAAATATTATTATTATCTAATATAAGCAAGAAAAATGCTAATATTTACTATAAGAATGTGTGTTTTTGTAGATATATGTCTCCTTACTACTTTTTATAAAAAAAATTAAGTAATAGATTGATATTTGGATTTAATAGAATTTATATAATTTGAGCGTATTTATTGAAGTATTTAAATGTTTAATAAGAAATGTGAGAATACGAATCAGAATTCTCTCATTGGGAGGTATTGAATAGGTCGGAGATATGCTGATTAGCCTCATTTAAGGAATGTAATTTAGTTTTCCTTCATCTTCATGTTTTGCATATCATTTTGGTGTACAACCTGTTATATTGCGTCTACTTTTTTTTAAAACTCTTTTGTGTCAAATATTGTATCGCTTCATAGTAAAATAAAGATTATTCATTCTATTTTACTAGTTGATAGTGAAGTATAGAAAAATATGACAGAGAACAAAAGTGTTTTCATTTTGCTCAATGAGCACTATTTTATTGAAAAAGATTGAGAAGTTTTTTTCAAACATCGTTATGTTTTAAAAAAACATCGAAGTATTCGGAAATAAACTTCCCATAGACTGTAAAAGTGTATACTTAGGTTTCGGTAAAGTTAAAAAGAACGGTTGTTTTGAAAACAAACTTGTCAGTGGCATATGCTACCTAAGGACTTCCCCAAGTGAGAGTTGGTTTGCTATTATATATAAGAAATGGGGTTCTTTTCAAGTTTTTGATTTGCTTCTTGAAAGGTTACGCCGTCATATACTGGAGTTGCTGGCAATAAAAAAGTGAAAGGTATCAAATATTATATTGTTATGGACAAGTATGGCTCCTTCATAGCAATGATGATTACAATAGCCAATATTCATGACCGTAAGGGCACTTATCTGCTAAAAGAACTTTGTTTGGGAATAAAAGTCATACTGGTAGAAGTAGGATATAGAGAAGAACTTATTGAAAATGTTAAAACTAAATTTGTCTACATTATTTGGGTGGTTATTAGTGCATACAAAGATCAAGAGTTCAAACCTATTCACAAAAGATGGATTGTCGAAGGGACATTTTGGTGGATAGATAATGATAGAAAGCCTTTCCTAAACTGTGAATTGACATTTGAATCGAAGAGGAAATTGTAAAAAATATCGGCTTTAAAATTATGATTGAAGAAAATTTAAACGAAGTTATCCATAATTCTTTTTCTCTGTAAAATACACATTAAATTTGGAAAAGTGTGAACCGAATAAGATGTTTTTTAACCTCCGATGAAATGCGGAATTTTTTATTAAAAAATAGTTAGTCCGAAATAGTCAGTGATTTTATTTGCTCTACTTCTCTCAACTCACTATCTTTAAAAACTATAGATTAATTTATTGATTTAACTTATTAAAGATGAAAGGAGGTAACAAATAAAGATAGTTACTTTAGATACCCCAATTCTAATACCAGCATCTTTCTAGGTGCTAGGTAAGAAATGATAAAATTACTATCTAAGTTGAGAATATAGATTATTAAGTAACAGAATGATGATTGAGTTTATGTAACATTTTTTGTAGTATTGGGATGAATAATCGATTTCTATATTAATGTATATGTTTGTATGTTGTTATTTATAGTCTTTTTGAGTAGATTGCTGGTGAAAACACACTTATTTTTAGTTTGGAAAATTGCTTCAATGCTATTTGTTATTTTCTTTGTAAATACAATATTTGGCTATAGTTTTAAAAATACGATAAATAGTTTGCTTCTATTGGTGGTTTCTTGAAAATGGAAATGATATTTTAAAATTAAGCTTTTTTGAGAGAACTGTCATCATAATATATTCATATTGTTGATGCTGATAGTAGAAGGACAAGTAAGAAATATAAGGTGGGTGCAATTGAGATCTTTACGGAATTGATTTAACATCAAATACTTGTATTTTCTCTAAACTATAAAAAAGAAAGGAGGTGAACCAAAAGTTAAAAAAGAAGTAATGAGACTTTAGATTCATTGAAAGGATAAACACGAAGAAAATTTTGTATAATAACTTTTTTATAAATAGAAATATGAAAATAAAGATTATAGGAATTTCAGCTGTAATGGTTATTGTTATAGTAACTATGATAAATACTCGTTTAGTAAGTAATAAATCTAACAAAACTAATTTGTTACTACAAAATGTTGAGGCTTTAGCACAAGATGAAGGAACTCAAGATAAGAAGTATCGATATGATACTTTTTCTAAAATACCATGTACTATATATGTTGGTGGAGCATATGCAAAAGGTTGGAAAGTAACATGCTGGGATGGAAGTGATCATCCTATTTGTGTTGATTGTACATTATAAATTTAATTTTGAATATGTCAAAGGTCTTGTTTATAAATTGACTACTCAAAAATATTGAATAAGACTTTTGACATTCCTAAAATATCAATTAAACATGAAATATATTTTATTCTCAATGGCTTTTATTTTTCTTTTTACCAATTGTAAAAAAGAAGATAAACAAGATCCTCTTCTATCACAAGCTAAGTGTGTAGACATTAACAATCCAATATCGATTTCGATAAATGATCTAATAACTGATATAGATACCATTGGGCTTGAAGTCACAGACTCTTCTTTGTTGGGTGATATACATATGTTGCATATCATGAATAATAAATTATATATTTTAGATACAAAAGGTAATGCGATTTATATATTTTCTCGAAATGGTGATTTTATCCGTAGAATATACCATGTTGGGCAAGGGCCGGAAGAATATATACGAATCAATGGTTTTCAAGTAGATTATAAATGCAATCGTCTTATTTTGACTGATTCTTTTTCAAAAAGGATTTTTATATTTGATGAATATGGAGAGTTGCTCAAGGTTGTACCTTTAAAGTTTAGTGCATATATACTTATGGCTAGGAATGGAGGATTCTTAAATTTTTATACAGGTCCGAAGCAGATGTACGGTTTAAAAGATATGGAGAATTATAACATTCATGTGTTGGATAGTTGCGGAAATTTTGTAGCTTCTTTTTTGGAAAATCAAACACCTCACAGAATTGATCTGGAATCTACAGAACGAATCGACTATAATCCTAATAATGAAGAGATTCTATTTCATCCTACTTTCGGTAATGTTGTGTATAGAATTGATAAAAATAATCAAATATATCCCGAGTATGTATTTAGAAACAAATCAAGTTTTAAACTGCTTACTCCAAAAGAACGTAGAGAAATGACTCATATATATGGTCAAAAAAATGAGATTGAAGAAAAAGAAAGTGAAGGTTATCTGTTGTCTTGGGGTTGTGTATATGATTTGGATGACTATTGCCTTTTCACTATGACAGGATGGAACCATCCAAAACATATTTATTACAATAAATCAACTGGAATAAGTGTAACAATAGATATGGAAAAGATGAAAGGAGATGTTTCTTTATGCAAACTATTTAACGCCCCGATATATCAAACGGAGGGTAATTGTTTTTATAATATTATTCCTTTATATCTTGTAGATGAACTGGCTGACAAGCTCCCTGAAGGGAAATTAAAAACATTTTTGCAGAATAATAATACCCCCAATAGTAATCCTTTAATAATTAAATACAAAATGAAATTTCCGGAATAATTGGATCAGTTGTAATATGATGTATATATAAGCTTGTTTTTTTCTTTTTCCTTCAGCTTTTTCCACCTTGTTTATTCATAAACATACAAGGGTGAAGGGCTATTTTTAGTACATAAGTATTATCAAAAAAGTATATATTAATAGGAAAAGGAAATATGCTATTATATCTTTTCTGTAGTATTTACTATATTATTTACTTAATTCAATTATATTTTATGAGTAAATAAACCATATATTTTGCATAATCAGTTGTTCGAATTGACAATAGGAGGTTTGTCTCAATTCATTTGGTCTTTATCTTAAACACTATATAGTTTGCAACAAATATCTAGTACTTTTTTCGAAATGATAATAACTAGTTTCAGGGTGAAATGAATAAATAGTTTTCAAAAATTGCGTATGGGCATAAAAAAAGGAGCAACGCCTTGCTCCAACCTTTGTTAACCTTAAATCTAATACTATGAAAAACACATTGCAAAGGTACGGACTTTTGCGACATAAGCAAATTATCCAAATAAAAAAGTATGTTTTGTAACACGTTTTAAGATATTTCTTCTACTTATTAAGATATTTCTCTCTTTTTATCAAAGAATTCAACATAAATTTTGAAAATTGAAAAGAAGAATTCCGTTGATTCTCTGCCGGAAAACAATTATCTTTGCTCCCATAATCTAAATTATTTACCTTAAAAGAAGAAAAGGAGAGAACCGTGAACGAAGAAGAAATCGTGCTTACCCCTATGATGAAACAGTTTCTGGATTTGAAGGCTAAACATCCGGATGCAGTGATGCTGTTTCGTTGCGGTGACTTTTATGAAACATATTCAACGGATGCTATTGTCGCAGCCGAGATTCTCGGAATCACACTGACAAAACGTGCCAATGGAAAAGGTAAGACTATTGAAATGGCGGGTTTCCCTCATCATGCGCTTGATACCTATCTGCCGAAACTGATTCGTGCCGGAAAGCGTGTGGCGATTTGTGATCAGTTGGAAGACCCGAAACTGACAAAGAAGTTGGTGAAACGTGGTATTACCGAATTAGTGACTCCCGGTGTTTCTATCAATGATAATATACTGAATTATAAAGAAAATAACTTTCTGGCTGCCGTTCATTTTGGAAAGACTTCTTGTGGAGTGGCTTTTCTCGACATATCTACAGGCGAGTTTCTTACTGCCGAAGGACCTTTTGACTATGTTGATAAACTACTAAATAACTTTGGTCCGAAAGAGATCCTTTTCGAAAGAGGAAAGCGTTTAATGTTTGAAGGAAACTTTGGTAGCAAGTTCTTTACTTTTGAATTGGATGACTGGGTGTTTACGGAGACAACTGCCCGTGAGAAATTGCTGAAACATTTTGAGACGAAGAATCTGAAAGGATTTGGGGTGGAACACCTGAAAAATGGTATTATAGCTTCAGGGGCTATCCTGCAATACCTGACGATGACACAGCATACGCAAATTGGCCATATCACTTCGCTTGCCCGTATTGAGGAAGATAAATATGTGCGTCTGGATAAATTTACCGTTCGGAGCCTTGAATTGATCGGTAGCATGAATGATGGTGGAAGCAGTCTGCTTAGTGTAATCGACAGAACGATCAGTCCGATGGGGGCTCGTCTGTTGAAACGCTGGATGGTCTTTCCGCTGAAAGACGTAAAACCGATTAATGACCGGCTGAATGTGGTAGAATATTTCTTCCGGCAGCCCGATTTTAAAGAACTTATAGAGGAAGAGCTACATTTGATAGGTGATCTGGAACGTATTGTTTCCAAAGTAGCCGTAGGCCGGGTATCTCCTCGTGAGGTGGTTCAGTTGAAAGTTGCATTGCAAGCAATCGAACCAATCAAGAAAGCATGTATGGATGCCGATAATGCAAGTCTGAACCATATTGGTGAATTATTAAATCTTTGTATATCTGTTCGTGACAGGATAGGTAAAGAGATTAAAAATGATCCTCCGTTGTTGATAAATAAAGGTGGGGTGATTAGTGATGGTGTGAATGCAGAGTTGGATGATCTTCGCCGGATTTCTTATTCGGGAAAAGACTATTTGTTACAAATTCAACAGAGGGAAAGTGAACTGACTGGTATTCCCAGTTTGAAAGTAGCTTATAATAATGTATTTGGTTACTACATTGAGGTTCGTAATATACATAAGGAGAAAGTTCCTCAGGAATGGATTCGCAAACAGACATTGGTCAATGCGGAACGTTATATTACTCAGGAACTGAAAGAATATGAGGAAAAAATTCTGGGGGCGGAAGATAAGATATTGATTCTGGAAACACAATTGTATACCGATTTGGTACAGACATTGACTGAGTTTATTCCCCAGATACAGATTAATGCTAATCAGATAGCTCGTTTGGATTGTTTATTGTCGTTTGCCAATGTTGCTCGTGAGAATAATTATATTCGCCCGGTGATTGAGGATAATGATGTACTGGATATTCGCCAAGGACGTCACCCGGTGATTGAGAAGCAACTTCCGATCGGTGAAAAATATATTGCCAATAATGTGATGTTGGATAGTGGTACACAACAGATCATTATTATTACAGGTCCGAATATGGCCGGTAAGTCTGCGCTTCTTCGGCAGACGGCATTGATAACATTGCTGGCCCAGATTGGCTCTTTTGTACCTGCCGAAAGTGCGCATATCGGATTGGTAGACAAGATATTTACCCGTGTAGGAGCCAGTGATAATATATCTGTAGGCGAATCTACTTTTATGGTGGAAATGAATGAAGCGGCAGATATTTTGAATAATGTTTCTTCCCGAAGTCTGGTGCTTTTTGATGAATTAGGGCGTGGAACTTCTACTTATGATGGAATTTCCATTGCTTGGGCGATTGTGGAATATATCCATGAACATCCGAAGGCAAAAGCCCGTACTTTGTTTGCCACACATTATCATGAGTTGAATGAGATGGAGAAATCTTTCAAACGTATCAAGAATTATAATGTCTCGGTGAAGGAGGTAGATAATAAAGTTATCTTCCTGCGTAAGTTGGAACGTGGCGGTAGCGAACACTCCTTTGGTATTCATGTGGCAAAGATGGCAGGTATGCCGAAAAGTATTGTAAAGCGTTCGAATGAGATTCTCAAACAGCTTGAATCGGATAATCGCCAACAAGGTATTTCCGGCAAACCATTGGCGGAAGTTAGTGAGAATCGGGGGGGGATGCAGTTAAGCTTTTTCCAGTTGGACGATCCTATATTATGCCAGATTCGTGATGAAATACTGAATTTGGATGTGAATAACTTGACTCCCATCGAGGCACTGAATAAACTAAGTGATATCAAGAAGATTGTCAGAGGTAAGTAAAAGAAATATCTTTTTCATTGTTTGCAGAATTTCTTGGGGAGTACTCCGAATTGCTTCTGGAAACACTTGGTAAAGTAGAAAGATGAATTGAAGCCGACAATATAACATACCTCGTTAATCCGATATTCACCTGACTGAATTAATTGGGATGCCATTTTCAACCTTTATATTGAATATTATGAAGAATTACAGGTTCTTATTAGTGATTGGTGTATTGATTTTGGGATTAACACGACTGACAGCATCAGAGTATGAACGAGTGCGTTGCGCACCGCGTGTCCATGTCCCGGTGTGGCAATCCTTTGCCTTGGGTGATGTCGAATTGACCGGCAGTTATTTTAAGAAGGCGATGGATTTGCATAAAGAATACCTGCTTTCGTTGGAAGTAGACAGACTGATTCCTCACGTTCGGCGCGGGGTAGGTTTGCAAGGAAAAGGACAGAACTATGGTGGATGGGAGTATCATGGTGGATGCAGTTATGCACATTATATGTCCGGTTGCGCCATGATGTACGCTGCTACGGGCGATAAAGCCTTTCTTGATAGGCTCAATTATATACTGAGTGAGCTCAAAGAGTGTCAGCGGAATACAGATGACGGTTGGTTCATTACCGGTAAAGATAATAAAGAAGGATTCTTACAGATGCTTCAGGGCAACGTTACTCTGGGTAGCCCGGATGAAACGAAGCAACCCTGGAATTTTAACCGGAATGGTAATTCCTGGTACGGTATTCATAAAGTGCTGGCAGGTCTTAAGGATGCTTATTTATATGCCGGATGCACCCAGGCAAAGGAGATTCTACTTCCATTGGCAGACTTTGTTGCTCATATCGCATTGAATAGCAATTGTGATTTGTTTCAAAGTATGCTTAGTGTAGAGCAAGGTGGAATGAATGAAGTAATGACTGACGTTTATAGCATTACGGGAGATAAGAAATATCTTGAAACGGCCGAACGCTTTAACCACATCAATGTAATCTATCCCACTGCCAACGGTGAAGATGTTCTTTTCGGTCGTCATGCCAACGACCAGATACCCAAGTTTGTGGGAGTTGCCCGCGAATACGAATTTTCTTCCAACAACCTTTATTATAAAGCAGCACATAATTTCTGGGATATTGTGATTAACGATCATACGGTAGCTATCGGAGGAAATAGCTGTTGCGAACGTTTCGGACTTCCAGGGCAGGAGAGTAAGCGTCTGGACTTTACTTCTGCCGAAACTTGTAATACGTATAATATGTTGAAGCTGTCGCGCCAGCTCTTCATGCTCGATGGTGATTACAAATACCTTGACTATTACGAGCACGCACTGTACAATCATATATTGGCTTCACAAGACCCTGATATGCCGGGTTGTGTTACTTATTATACTTCGTTGTTGCCGGGTTCATTCAAGCAATACAGCACACCGTTCGATTCATTCTGGTGCTGTGTGGGCACAGGTATGGAGAATCATGCTAAATATGCTGAGTCTGTGTATTTCAAAGATGGGCAGGATTTACTGGTTAATCTATACATCCCTTCACATCTGAATTGGAAAGAGAAAGGGATGCAGGTTACTTTGGACACACGTTTCCCCGAATCGGATACGATTTCTATCCGCATTGATCAGAAGGGAGACTATACAGGCTCTCTACTGTTCCGCTATCCCGGTTGGGTAAATGGCAATGCAACAGTGTTGCTGAATGGCAAACCTACAAACGTCGAAGCTTATAAGGGAAGCTATATCCGTCTGCTCACTCCTGTTGAGACAGGCGATAATATAACACTAGTTTTTGCCAGAAGTCTCCATCTAGATTATTCAAAAGACGAACCTCATTTCGGCTCCATCATGTATGGTCCTCTGGTGTTGGCAGGTGGATTGGGTAAGGAGAATATGCCCGAAGACCGTGTGAGTGATAACCGTACTTGCCGCGAGTCTGTTCCGGCAAAGAATATTCCTATGCTGGTAGGTTCATTAGCCGATTTGGATAGTTGGATTCAATGTTCCTCCAAACACCCTCTGCGCTTCACTGTGAAAAATGGAGGAGGTGAATCGGCTGTGGAATTGATCCCTTATTTCCAGATGCACCACCAACGGTATACTGTATACTGGAAGATCTATTCGCCCGACGAGTTTGCTTATCGTACCCGTTCGCTGACCGATGTAGTGAAGATAGGAGATGATAAAGACGAAAAGCTCCATAAATTACAAGGAAAGAATGACTCCATCTACTGGCACGATTTCTTTTGGGCGAAGAATGCGCAATATCGTATGGCTAAAGATGCCGGATGGTTCTCTTATACTCTACGCATCGACAAGAAAGAACAGAAACCCTATCAGCTGATTTGCCGTTTCTGGGGTGATGAGGCTGCAGACAAAAAGTTTGATATTCTGATTGATGGTAACTATCTGCGTACGGTTTGTCTGGACAGAAAGCTCTATCTTACATATGTGGATGATATATATCCTATCCCGGCAGAATGGACCCGTGGGAAAGATAAAGTGAATGTAACTTTCCGTGCCGCAGAAGGAAAGACAGCGGGAGGCTTGTATGAACTGAAGATTACTTCGGATACCGATTACAGATAATCGTTTTTCAGCTTTAAATAGGTGAAATTTGTTGGCAAAGCTTGTTTGATATGATGGGTATATAGATCTAACATATTGTCAGTATGTTGGCTAACTATTGCCAACGTGTAGATTAATATATACTTTAAATGCATAAATGCTATGTATTTATCAGATTTCCTGCTTTTTAAATGTATATATATGCTTTTTGTCCTATCGGTTTATTCTATTTATTCGTTTTTGTAAATATCATCCGTTAAACTAACGGATGATATGATATCTTTCTGATTGAATAAATCGTTATTTATATCTATTTGTTGCTAGCTTCCGGAGATTCTTCCGTATATCTCTATGTCTCCTATACGAGCAGTCCCATCTTCACCGGCATCTTGTATTTGCAGACGAACGTATCTTCCTTTCGCCGGAGTAATATCAACATCTGTCACAGACGCAGTATTATTCTTCTGAGTATCCACGTATGTCCATTTTTTACCGTCCTGGCTAACTTCCATCGTAAAAGAACTTGTATTCAGTTGTTTTGGCATCCCGGCATTTTCTGCATGACGCACTACATAACGGCTGATTAAATACTGCTCTTTAAAGTCAAATTGTATCCATGCTTCATTCCCTTTCTCTTTGGAAATCCAGATATGTCCTTCACCGTGGGTTCCATCAGCTGCAGTCTTCACATTTGTAGTAGTACTGCTGGACGTGATTTTCATCTTGGGAGAAAGAGTCAGATTGAAAGGCAGATTATTTGCCTGATTATAGAGGTTGAAAAAGTGATCGCCGCGGCAGATTACAATATTTCCCGGTGATAACTCTTCCAATTGTTTTTTCAAAGCGACGATGTTATCAGGTCCCATCTTCCAGGATTCGCCTTGAGCTGAAAGAAAGATTGGTTTGGAACCGTCAAATTTGGCTATCTGATCTTTCCAGAAAGAGTAGATAACATCGACTCCGCTTGCGTAACAGGGAAGGTTAGGCACAAATGCCAATTGATGGTTCTGGATGTAGGCCGGTACTTTGTAAGGACGACGTTCCCAGTCTTGTTGCGTAAGACCATACAGGTAACGACAGTTTTGGGCGTATGCACTCATCTGTTCCTGGTTTACTTCATCCCAGATGGTGATGACACGTAATCCGCTTTTTTCCAGATATTGTTGTGTCAGCTTTGCGTAAGGAGTAAAGTCGGCTCCCGAAGTGGCATTCCATAAGTAGTTGTGTGCATCATAGATCAGCGAATAACCCATCCCGGAGGGACCTGATGCAAAGAAATCATTCGGCGTAGCTGTTTTGTAATAATGGTTAAGAAGTCCGGGACCGAAGTCTACCAATCCCGGGCTGATAGTCCAGTTGATGGGGATACTGCCTCTTCCTGCTTTGTCCCATAGTTCGGACATGGCGTGTTGGCAATACTGTACGTTATCGCCATCACTTAAGTAGATAGCCAGATAAATCTTATTCTCCAGTTCCGGCATCTTGGGAACTTCCGGATATTGAATCTGTTGCTGCATTCCTGCATATACAGTAGCATTCTCATAAAAATCAGATGGAATGGTAGAGAGTCCGTATTCTGTCGCCAGTCCTATTCCCGAACGTTCTTCGGCATACCAGCCCGTGATAATGCTTTCACCCGGTTTCATTGTTTTCAGGAACTTGCGTAGTACGGTATTTTCTTGCCATTCGCGTGGGTCCAGCCAGACGATTGCAGCTCCTGAAGCGATGGCCAGGTCGCGTACAAATCCCCGTTGAGGCGGTAAACTAACTAATAGACGATGAGTGCATTTATTCCGGTAATTCTGAAACATATATTCATAAATCTCAGTTGCTTTGGTGTAAGGCAGTTTTGTGAAATCTGCTATAATGGGCAACTGAATACCTTGCTCCTTCAACCGGTCATATAGTTGGGTTGTTACAGGAATCGCATTTTCCAGTCCGGCTACGGTAGAAGCCAGATTCAGATAATGATCACTTTTCGTCCGATCGTATAAAATGACTCCTTTCAATTCGTTTTTATATTTGTCTACCAGTTTCAAGCATTCGGTAGTTTCAAATTCATGAATAGACAGATTGAGTATCTTCGGCCATTTGTATTTACCTTCACTGAAGTGTTCGAACAGGAAAATACGCGGCTGTTTTTTGTTTACCACTCCTTGCAGTGACAGTAACATTGTTTTTTCTTCTACCGGAAGTTTGGCTTGTCTAAGATCAAATCCATCCAGTTGTGATGCAGGAGTGGCGAAATGAGGCAACGCTTGTCCGTTTGGCCAGTAGATCCCACTGTCTACTATTTGTTGTGGACTAGTAGGAATGTGTTGGTTGATTCCCTGTTGTGCATATAATCCGGAGATTGATACAAAAAGCGAACTGACCAATAACATGGATTTTTGTAAGAGAGTCGTTCTCATGTGTTTTTATGGATAAATAGTTGAATAATCAGGTGAGGCAATTGTCTGATCTCATTAAAAAGCGGTCTCCTTCTTTGTCTGAAAGATAGGAACCGTCTACTGCACAGAATAGGCTATGTAGGTATCTTTCGTTTTATCACCGTTTCTTGGAGAGTCGGGTAAATTCTCATTATCGTTGCAACTGGTCCATATCAAGGTACAGAGCATTAATAATAGTAGTTGGTGAAGTCTTTTTGTTTTCATGTCATTTAAAGGTTTTAGGTAAGGGATATGATGAAGAACTATGAGTATTTTGTGTTTTTAGATACGGATTACATGGTTCTGAAATCCACGTAATCCGTATCTAAGTATTTAGTATCTTTATCAATCAGTGTGTTTTAGTTCTTTTTCTGATAGAAGAACATAAAATAAAGTCCTATAATAATAAAGGGAACGCTTAACCATTGTCCCATATTGAACATCATGTTATCTTCAAACTTTTCTTGATTTTCTTTCACAAATTCGATAAAGAAACGGAAAGTGAAGATATAAGTCAGGCAAAGCCCGAAGAAGAAGCCCCGATGTAACTTTTTGCTATAGTTTTTATAAAGGAAAATCATGATAAAGAACAGAATGAGATATGCAATGGCCTCGTAGAGTTGTCCCGGATGGCGGGGTAGCATATCAATCCGTTCGAAGACGAATGCCCAAGGCAGATCTGTCGGCTTGCCGATGATTTCAGAGTTCATCAGGTTTGCTAGGCGGATAAAGCAAGCTGTAATCGGAGTAGCAACGGCAATCATGTCTACTACATCCATGTAGTGCATTTTCATTTTGCGGCAATACATCCATAAGGCGATCATTAAACCAAGTGTTCCTCCATGACTGGCAAGTCCTTCATAGCCTGTGAACTTCCATCCACCGGGTATAAACTTAATAGGCAGTAGCATTTCTATGAAACCTTTTCCACTTGTCAGATACTGTCCCGGGTCATAAAACAAGCAATGTCCCAAGCGTGCGCCAATCAGAATACCAAAGAAACAATAAAAGAAAAGAGGCTCAAATTTTTTCTCGTCTATCTTTTTATCCCGGTATTGGTAACGGACAATAAAGTAAGCTAAGAAAATTCCTATGGCCCATAATATTCCGTAGTAACGGATAGAGATTCCTCCCAGATGGAGTAGTTCGGGATTCGGGTTCCAGTTGATAGATAGTAGGATGTTATTCATATTGGATAATGGTTTACGGTTTTACAATTAGTGTTTAGTGAATTTCTGGGCAACCATCCGGTAAGTGGGGATATCCACTCCTTGCTCTTCCGCTGTTGCAATCATATCGAATAATAAGCCTTGTATTTCTGACTCATGTCCCTTTGCCAAGTCCTTTTGCATGGAAGCTGTACTTTCGGGATCAAGTTTATCAATGACTTTCAAGTTATAGCTTATGGGGTCTTCGGGAAACTCAATTCCTAACTTACGACCTAATTCTGCACTTTCTCCGGAAAGTCCGATGAAAGTATCTCTTACTTTTCCCGGTTTCTGCACTTCTCCCATAGGTACGTCAAAATAAGCTCCAGTTAGTGCCATTGCCGAGATAAACGACCATTTAATGAATGTATCTCGATTGATATCCGGAGAAATCTCTGCTTTGATTCCACTCTCCTGAAGGTCTTTTTGTATAGCTTCTAAAATGCCCGGAGCAATTTTGGCCCCTTTATGGGCTCCATAAACCAAACGGAATATTTTCCCCATTTGAGTGATTTCTCCCGTACCGGAAACAAATCCGACAATGTAGATGCAACCGTCAAGTACCGTTACATCCGGAACCAAGTGTTGGATTCGTGGTCCTGTACCATAGACGTTCAGAATAGGTATGACCACGGTTTGTTTGTGAGAGGCTCTTTTGATAAGTTCTGTAATAGAATCGACAGAATAACCTTTGACACAGACAAAGATTACATCCACTTTTCCGTTGAATTCTTCTGCAGTAGTTGCCGGAATTGTAAGTGTATGTTTCCCCTTTAGGTCTGAATTTAGTTTTAGACCATTTGTTTGTATAGATTGTAGATGAGCACCACGGGCTATACAAGTAACATCTTTTCCGGCAAGCGAGATAAATCCGGCAATACTGCCTCCGACGCCTCCGGTTCCTGCAATGAGATATTTCATAATAAATGAAGAATAAAAAATGAGAGTATATCAAAAGTCAGATAACCCATCAGCTTGGACTCTCTGAAACAGATCTTAAAATTGAAAATCCGCGTTATCTGCGTTATCCGTATTTAAAAGATAGTTTCGACTTTCGGTGCGTCCTCATTTTAAGTTATTAAACATTAAAACGGAAATGCATGATATCTCCATCCTGCACAACATATTCCTTTCCTTCTACGCCCAGCTTGCCCGCTTCTTTCACAGCAGCTTCCGAACCGTAGTTGATAAAGTCTTCGTATTTGATTACTTCCGCACGGATAAATCCTTTCTCGAAGTCTGTATGAATCACTCCCGCACATAGTGGAGCCTTCCAGCCTTTTTCGTAAGTCCAGGCACGTACTTCCTGTACTCCGGCTGTAAAGTAAGTCTCGAGATTCAGTAGCTTATAGGCCGATTTGATAAGACGTGCCACACCCGATTCTTCCAGTCCTACTTCGGCAAGGAACAGCTGGCGGTCTTCATACGTCTCAAGTTCGGCGATATCAGCCTCTGTCTTGGCAGCTACAATCAGAATTTCAGCATTCTCATTTTTCACTGCTTCGCGTACCATGTCTACATATTTGTTACCATTCACTGCACTGGCTTCGTCTACGTTACAAACGTACATCACAGGTTTGCTGGTTAGTAGAAACAGCTCATGTGCAATCTTCTGTTCATCTTTAGTTTCGAAAGTTACAGTACGGGCAGACTTGCCTTGCTCAAGAGCATTTTTGTATTGAATAAGGACATCGTAAGCCTGTTTGGCAGCTTTGTCACCACCAGTCTGTGCCTGCTTTTGTACTTTCTGAATACGACTTTCAATCGTTTCCAAGTCCTTTAATTGAAGTTCGTAGTCGATAATTTCTTTGTCACGGATCGGGTTTATACTTCCGTCTACATGAGTTACATTATCGTCGTCAAAGCAACGGAGTACATGGATGATAGCATCTGTTTCACGAATATTAGCGAGGAATTTATTTCCCAGACCTTCTCCTTTGCTGGCACCTTTCACCAGTCCGGCAATATCCACGATTTCTACGGTAGTAGGAACAATACGTTGAGGATGAACCAGTTCTGCCAATGCATTCAAACGCTCATCGGGAACAGTGATTACGCCTACATTCGGTTCGATTGTACAAAAAGGGAAATTTGCCGCTTGCGCTTTTGCATTCGACAAACAGTTGAAAAGAGTCGATTTACCCACGTTCGGTAGTCCGACAATACCACATTGCAATGCCATAATATCTAAATCTATTATTTATAATCAACCAATTATTTGTTTGGTTGAGATCTATTATTCTTATTCACTTGTATAAGTGCACAAAGATAATGCTTACTAACCGAATTTACCCCAATTCTGTTGAACAAAATAAGTTTGTTTATTAGAAAACAACTTTTGAACCGGTAAAGAATCTTGGTATGATTTCTGAATTAATGCAGTAGAATATCATATTTTGTAATACAGTATACTACCATGTTAATTATATATTTATAATGATTCCGGGTATGGGCTGAGATTAAGCAGTTGGTGGTATGATATAAAGAAAGAGGATACTCGTGGGGAACAAGAGTATCCTCGGTAAAGAGTAAGTTATAAAGTCTGGGCTTTCACAAGAACAGACTTATACTCTTTGAAGTTTTAATTTGGAAGGGTATTGTTTTTACTGATACCCTTCATTTTTTATCATAAACCGGCATTTATGCCGATTTAGTGTTAGTTCTTACTATTTTCTGTAGACAAAACAGTAATATTACCTTCAGCTTCAATTGTTGATATTTCGGGGATAGTAATTGTTACTACAGATTTAGCAGATTTATTTTGCTGCAAATCATTACCACCGTTGTACCAATCAATTGTAGAGTCGGCGATTGTCAGCTTATCACCGAAAGAAGCATCTACTTTCAAACCATAACCAAAGGCGATATTAGCTTGGTCAAGTTTATAAGTTTCTTTTCCATATGCAGTATAAGCACCCTTTTCATAAACTGTCTTGCCATCTCTGTCTTTAATAACTACCAGCTTAGCAAGATCTTTAGAGTCATGGTTAGCCATATAAGTCTTCAGAGTCATAGCATCAACTGTAGCATTGAACGGACGAACGAAACGAACTACATATTCTTTAACGCATTCTTTACCATTTGATAAGTTAGCTACCATTTCAATATTGTAGTCGCGAGAAGTTTCATTCTTAGCAAACGGAGTAGTCAACTTAATTTCCTGGTTCTTATAATCTGTACCGGTAATTGAAGCACCAGTCTGATTTGTACCTTTCAAGCGGAAGTAAAGTTTAGTGTGGTTGCCCGGCAATTGATAACCGCTCATGTAATTCTTGAACTGTTCTTTCATTTCACTTACAAGTTTCCATGAGTTGCCTACCATCTTACCCTTAACCTGAACAATGTTAGTACCAATCAGGTAGTCAGGATTCAGTTCCGGGAATGCTTTTGTATGAACTACGTTGTAAGTAAATGTGATAACTACATTCTTATGCAGCTTGTTATTTTTAGCAGGATATGTAACTTTAGCTTCACCTTTGCCAAGTAATACATTAGGAGTCATTTCAATCCATGCCATAGCAGTTTCAGTAGTAGAACCATCTACAATACTAGTCCAACCAGTAGCAGTTACACCTGTTTCCTGAGCAACGGTGGTTGCTTTGTAGTTTTGTTGGAATGTTTCCTTAGTCATGCCCAATATGTCATAGATTTCAGCATTGGCTCTGTCCCATGATAATTCATATTTATTATTAGGAGTGGCGATAGATGAATATTCAATATCTCCTAATGCTACAGCAACAGGTAAATCACCTTTTTCTACAGATTCAACAGCTGTTATTTCTGCTTTAACATAACCACTTGCTACGATAGTACCATTAACTTTTGCTGTAACAGTAAAGATTGGAGTACGACCAACAGAAGCAGTACCTTGAGCTAACCATGCTTTATCAACTACAACAACACCATTTTTATCAGGAGCTGTTACAAACTGTTGTTGATTAGTCTTTCCATCACTTCCCAGATATTTTTCCGGTTTAGCATACTCATAAGTAATTTTTTCTACACCGATAGAAGCCAGAGATTTTTCAATTTCTTTAGCCCATGCTTCTGTAATTTTACTCAGATTTAATTCACCTGTATAGACAAATTCTGCGTCAGCTGTTACACTAAGGTCAGGAGCTGTAGTGGGATAGTAAGATACTGGCGTAGTGGTTGCCTTTCCGTCTTTGATCTTAGCAATACCATATTGTTTTAGTTCAGAAGCCTTAACTACTGCATAGTCTGATACAATTTCGGTAGCATCTTCTTTATTAGTTGCTTTCAGAGCAAAAATAGCTTCTTGGTTTGCTTTTAGATAATCCAGAGTCTTTGTTGATTGCAATTGGAAAATCATACCACCCTCTTCGCCTTTTTTAGCACTCATAATCTTAAGCAAAGATTTGTTGTCGCCGGCTACGCGAGTTTCTACAACACGATCAATGAAAGACCATTCTACGTTTTTCACATCTGCGTTTTGCGGATTCAAACGATAAGTAACAAGAGGATTATTTGATACTAGGAATTCATCTTTCTTACTTGTGTTATTATATACCATAAGAGAATAGAAGTCAATAACTCCCATACCTAACTTAGTGTCAATTGTTTCTGGTACAAAAGCCAATGAACGAAGAGTATCTGTCAATTTAATCTTAACAGGGCCTTCACTTTTATCTACGTTGTTAAGAATAAGGTAACCATTCTCTGTATCCCAAATAGCAGATACAGCTTTTTCTCCTTCAGGAACACAAGGGATTTTAGTTACTTCTTTCGTTTCTTTTCCGTCAGCAGCTTTGGTCATTTTTACCCAAAAACCAGCTTCTGCGCCATCAGTGCCCGGATAATAATAAATGGTAGGTGCAGAAACGCCATCGTCGCCTGCTTCACCAGGTAAACCACGAGAAGGCAGACCGGAGTCTTTATCACCAAAGAACCAGTTTCCATTTTCTCCGATAGTAACAACTGTACCGTTTGTTCCGTTGGTTCCGTTTGTCCCATTGGTTCCATTAGTTCCGTTCGTACCGTTCTTCAACTCAAATGTTTTGTTGTCGCTTAGTGTTACAGTAACTCCATTAGCAGTAGGTGTTACATTTGTAATAACGGCACCCGCATTAATCCGAGCTTTAAGGTCCTCCAAACTTTTTTCAACGGAAGTGATCCGTTGATCCAGACTATCGATGTCGTCATCATAGTCTTTACAAGACGTAAAAGTCCCCATAGAAACCGTCAATAAGGCTCCAAATAGGATAACGCTTAAATACTTTTTGTTCATAATCAAAAAAACGTTTAATTTATAAATTAAAAAAAATAAATTCTTCCAATTTGCTAATTCTGGTAGCAGTTTTACCGTTACTCAATAGGTAACGACAAAACTCTCTTGTGACATCCTTAAAGGCGTTTTGATGGATGATTACTGACAAAAAGCATAAAAAGATTGTTTCCCTCATTTAGGTATAGAAGTGAGGGGCAGAGAATTCTTTGTCCGAGTTTTAAGGTTAATAGACTGTTAATGCTAAGAATTCGTAGTTTCGTGTATTTTGCTATTCTTTTTTAATAGTTTATGAGAAAAAATATGTTATTTGTTTGCTTGTTTTCAGAAATATGTCCATATTTGCAGCGTGTTTTATTTCCGTTACCTATTGAGTAACGTTTTAAAATTCAGGCAATTATATGCTTATAATATTGCTTTGCAAAATCAATCACCTGAATGTTTGCCTCATCAATTTTCTTATTCCTGAAAGGCTTTAGATAAGTTTCCGTCACCATGATAGACGAATGTCCCATCGCTTCGGAGATAATGCCGGGATGCACCTCGCTGTAATAAGCCATTGTAGCCCATGTATGGCGGGCTGTATAAGAACTTAAATCGGACGTAAACCCCAAGATGCCTTTAAGTAAGGTAAGTTGATAATTGAAGTTACGAAGTGCAAGCTGATATTCACGATAGGCAGCTTCAGTACCTTCACCGGAAGTTATTAATGAAAAAAGATAAGGAGAGCTTGGGTCAGTGCTCATATACCTCTTAACTAGTATCATTGCCTCCGGTGTCAATGTTACACTTAGCTGACGTCCGGTCTTACGCCGACGGTAGGTAAGTACGTTTTCATCCAGATCCTTTTTTTTAAGATAAGCCAAATCAACAAATGGCAATCCTCTTAGCATAAACATTAATACAAACAAGGCGTGCGTCTTTTTCAGATAAGAAGGAATAGTGGAGGCCGATGGCGAATTGTCTAGTAACTGTGCCATCTCACCATTATCCAAGGCCCGTTTCCGGTCGGCACGTGTCCCGGTATAAACGTATTTGAACAAATGTGGTACATAGTTTGCCATACGACACCTTATTGCTCGATTGTAAACCGCTCTCAAAGTTCGCAGATAAGTTGAGACAGTATTCCAGCTACATCCTTTCCCTCGTAGATGTATCTCAAAACTCTTTATAAATTCAGGATTAACTTTCCGAAATGGCAGATGACCATTTCCATGAAATGCAACAAGTGCATTCAAACTACTCCTATACACATGAGCGGTCCCATAATTACCGCTTGTTTGCAGCCCATCGGCTACTTTCTTCATAAATGAAATCAAATTCCCCATTTTTTTTGATTTTAACAACTAACTCCTCTAGCTGCCACGATATCACAATACTCTGTTTTTTCAATTTGTATTTGGAAAAACTAAGATGAAATTACACCTGAATGATATCAAACTAGAAGGTTGTCTCCCATTGTTCGGCACTATTGCCGTTTCCATTTACTAAAATTTCCCGTAGTTTGTTTATTTCCCACAGTGCTTTTTCATGAATATTATCAATTAATTATATACAAAATAAGCCCTGTCCATAGGACTTTTAGTAAAAAAAGACATCAGATAGAGTTCATTATAATAGATTATCCGGATACGTTGATTTTGCCAATATTATCTTAGTAACCCATTAAAGATAAATAATATAATTGTATGAAGAGCTATATAAATAGGAAAATAAATTATAAAGTATAAGGAAAGTAACAAACTGATTTTGAATGAGTGATTATAAAACTGTATATCAAATACAAGCGATAAAACGTTGTTGTGAAACAAGTGTATCTATTTAGTATTTGGCTTGGTATTTCTTATAAAAAATCAAGAACAAAGTGAATCCGATTAGAGCAAATGGAACACCTGTCAGTGCCGGATAACGGTATCCACCGCTAACTGCCAATCCGCCTACATAAGCACCAATTGCATTTCCCAGGTTAAAGGCAACTTGTACGCAAGCTGCTCCAAGCATTTCTCCTCCTTTTGCCACGCGGATAATTAATATTTGTTCCGGACTGGATACGGCAAACAATCCTGCCGTGCAAAGGAACATTAACAATGCGGCTGCCCATTTATAAGGAGACAGGAAGAAGATAAGTAGAAGTACTACGCAGATAAGTGCTTGTGAAACAGTTCCAACTTTTGCGGGAGTGAAGCGGTCCGAAAGTCGTCCGCTAATCAAATTTCCCATAACCATTCCAAATCCGGCAAGAATCATTAAAGGAGTAATACTTTCCGCTGAAAAACCGGATACGTTTGTTAGCATTGGATTGATATAACTATACCAACAAAATACGCCACCATTACCTAAAGCGGTAGCACCCAGGATTAGCCACGGGGCAGGAGTTTTGAGAAAGCGGAATTGACCCTTGAAGCCCGTATCCGCTAATCCTTGTACTTGGGGAACCCAACGCCAGATATAATAAAGAATAACAATTCCCCAGACACCTACCAGCAAGAAGGTGGCACGCCAAGAAAGCATAGTACTTAAAGAAGTTCCTAGTGGCACTCCAAACAAATTGGCAATAGTCATTCCGGCAATCATAATGGAGACAGCTTCGGACCCTTTTCCTTTATCAGCAAGCTTTTCGGCTACTATAGAACCTACTCCAAAATAAGCTCCGTGAGGAAGTCCGGAAATAAAGCGGGCAATAAGCAATACCCAATAGTTAGGAGCCATTGAAGCACAAATATTACCTATCATAATAAGTGCCACCAAGGCTAATAATATATGTTTTAATGAATATTTGCGAGCTAGCGTCAGAACCGGAGCACCGACACAGACGCCTAATGCATAGGCTGAAATGAAATGTCCCGCTGTTGGAATACTGATATTCAGATCTTTTGCTACATCGGGTAAAATACCCATCATAACAAACTCGGCAATACCCAATCCTAAAGTACCGAATGCTAATGCAATAAGACTCTTTTTCATACAAAATCTAATCTGGAAACCTTTGATTTTTTAATCCGCTGCAAAGTTAAAACAAATTCTTTCAGAGTGAGTTTGGTAGAATAGATTTTGATTTAAATCAATCTAACAATGAGAACTTTGGGCAATACTCTATGTAGATAGATCTTGACGAAGTTAGCAAGCTAAGGTTATGGGAATGTGTGGAAAGTAGTTTTTCCCAATATCCATTCCGTTATATCTTTCAGAACTTCCGGACTGATTGTTTCCTCTAAGTCTCCATATTCAAGTTGGTTGCATATTCTACAAGTCTGAAAAAAGTGATTCAGACCCGGATAGATTTTCACTGTTACATTTTTATTCCCATTCTTCTGAATTCCTTGTTGAATGGCATTTAAGTTCATGACGCCATCTACCTGAACATCTTTATCTCCATTGATTGCAAGTACCGGACATTTTATTTTATTCAGGTCTTCCGTTGGGTCATATCTCATAAAGTGGAGGTACCATGGACTTGTGGCTGCACTCAGTTGTGCCGGCAGTTGTTGCATCACATTTAAATTTTGGAGCTCTTCGGGAGATAGTATTTGTATTGCGTCAGCATACAACTCTTTTTGAAGTGCTTCAATTGTTTTATCTGTCTGTTGTAGAACAGTTGAGTATTGGTGACGATAAATTGGTTTTTTTTTCTGCCAGACGGAATCCGGCTTACCTGTAGATTGATAAATTAACTCTAACTGTTTCAGCATAATACTGTCTCCTCGTACTCCGGCTCCCGCCAATGACACAATAAATGCGACTGACGGATCTTTTGCCGCAGTAATAAATGCAACAGTTCCTCCGCAGCTATGACCAATAATTCCAATTTTCTGGGTGTCTATCTCTTTTCTACTACGCAGATAGTTCAATGCAGCTTCTGCATCTTTAGCGAAATCTTCGTTGGTGGCATTTGCAAAGTTACCTTTTGAGGAAGCTACTCCCCGGTCGTCACAACGTAATACCGCAATTCCGTTTCGAGTAAGATAGTCGGCAATGACAAGAAAAGGTTTGTGTCCTTTCACTTCTTCGTCTCTATTTTGCGGGCCACTTCCCGTTACTAAAATGACTGCGGGAAATTGATTCCCTTTCTGGGGAAGGGTTAATGTACCGGCTAGCGTAATGCCATCCTGCTCATTCTTTATGCTGACTTCTTCTGTGTGATATGTGAAAGGAGGGCGAGGCTCTTGCGGGCGGTGATAGATTTCTCCTTTTTGCAGATTTAATGGGAAGGGTAATCCTTGTGTAAATGTACCAATAATTGTATTGTCAGTATTTAGCTTTCCTTTAAAAGAAGCGCTGATGATAGGTATTTCAACAATCAATGTAGAATCTTGAAAAGAGGTTGTACCCGTTTTTATGTTAGTGACTCCCTGATCGGGGCTATCGAGAGTAGCCATATAATCCCCTTGCTCTGTTTGATTGATATGAAATACAATGATTAATGCTCCATTAGGAAGAACTAGTTTCCCATGCCAAGTGCCCATAATATTTTGTGCACAAAGGAAAGATGGAAATGATAATCCGAATAATATCCCGATGATAACTATGCAATAGAGCTTTGAGTGTTTCATAATGGAGTATTTATTGTTTGGTAAGAATCTTTTTATACTTGCAAACGTACGTGAAAACTTTTATATAATGTGCTGTTAAGATGAAAAATATATTGCATTCTTAAGCAGATCATATGATTGATAATTATTTAATGCGAACTTTAATGTGTGCAGTATTCATTAAAGTCTTAACGTTTCCACGTGGAACGGTATTCTAAAAAAGATTGAAATAAGAATATTGTTTTTGCAATTGATTTTCAGATGTATAATTACTACTTCTCAACTATTAATAGTCCAGATGTTGGCTATTAATAGTTGAGAAGTGGAGTATTAATAGCTGAGACGATAGCTATTAATACTCTATAAATGACTAAATAATGACCTTTCGGAAGCCTCTGGACGCTACTCTTGAGAGTTTGATATACAGATTTTCAATTGAATATTCAAATCTAAATAAAGGACTAATAAATGCAGAAGGAAATCGCATTTATTAGTCCTCTTAGCTTAATTTTTTTTTATTGAAGTAGTCCTTGTTGCTGTCAGTTTAAGATACTTAGGTTTATTTTCGCATCAGTTGATAAACTCATAACCGGATAGCTGGTATCTTTTGAGATTATATCCTTTCGTTCTCTTAAGTTTTACTTTTCCTTTGGCTGCTTCCAGAGTAACGTTGTTGTATTCTCCTTTCTTGAAGTTGTAACTGATACCGTCATCTTCCAAAAGTTCGCAAGTAGCGGTAGGAACCCCATATACTTTACAGTGTAAGTTGAATACGGTTTGAGCATCTACATTAGGAACTGGTTCACATAGAGGTAATAATGTGCCTTGACGTACATACAGCGGTAATTGATCAAATTCCGTAGTTATCTCATATTCCTTGTTTCCTTCATACTTTTCGTTAGTATTGAAATTATACCATATCCCTTCGGGGAAATAAACAGTTCTTGATTTCTTATTTTCATATAGAGGGGCTGCCATTAAACCTTCTCCGATGAGATACTGGCTACTGATAGTACGTAAATGTTCATCTTTGGGATAATCCATCAGTAAAGGCCGGAAAGGAGGTATCCCTTCTTTATGATAATTATAAAATGCATGGTAAAGATATGGAATAAGTTGCATACGCAAATTGATCAGCGTGCGTGCATACGTTTCGTATTCCTGTGCTTCGGGCAGAAACTCGCCCCGCTCATTTTTCCCACGGTCGAATTGCAGCCATGGCGGATATTGTAAATACCAGGCATTAACCATTGCTTGGGGAGAAAGAATCACGGTTTGTAAACGGTGAAAGAAGTCTTCGGCAGACTTTGCTTCACGCACTTCCGGACACCATAATAATCCTCCAAATGCGGAATTGCAAAGGGCTTGAATATATTCTTTATGATCATACGTGTCGCTGTAAAGCACTGCATTTCGCGGGGACATAAACATTCCGGAAGAACGATAATCCTGATAAGCACGAGTATTTTTTTCACGATAAATGCTATCCATTGTATTGACATAAAGTGAGCCGAAAATCTGATGCATTTGTTCGCCGTCAATTCCGGAAGGAAATTGTGTCATATCAGGAAAGCACCAAGTGGCCGAGGCGTATGCAATGTTTGAATTATCACATTCATCGAGTTTAAAACCGGAAATTCCTTCTTCCACTAGTGTACGGTGATAATCACTGAATATTTTGCATGCTTCCGGTTTAAGAAAGTCCGGTACAGCTCCGTTCCAAACTAAGAAGTTCCCTGAATAAGGTTCTATAGCTTTCCGAATCGGAGAAGAGGGGTGGACATAAGCGTGTTCCCACAAATTGACTTTGTATCCTTTCTGTTTGAGTTGGTCCAGCATCTCTTTATGTTTAGGAAAACGTTCTTCACTCCAGAGGTATGAACAAGAATAGGTTGCAGTTTGCCATCCCGGTTCAAGTCCTAATACATCACATGGGATTTGTTTTTCGCGGAAATAGTTGGCAAAACGGATGACAGAGTCCTGTACGGCATCTCCTTTCACGCGGTATTTGAATCCCAGTCCCCATAGAGGAGGAAGACATCCGCCACCGGAAAGAAGATTGTATCTTTTGACAACGTCCAATAATTCCGGTCCTGTAATGATAAATACTTCAATGCCTTTTGCGCCGGGAATATCAATACATACCTTGTTCCCATTGCTTCTGTTTTTGTACAAATCTTCCGTAGTGGTAGCAATTTTTTTTCTTCCTTCAACGTTCTGCAAACTTTGCTGATTTTTCTGATTGGAACCGCATAAGAACGTTGTGTATCGGGCAGTATTAACCAGAATACCGTATCCTTTGGTTGATACATAGAACGTTTGTGGAGCATGAGTATATCCAAGTCCATTCAAAGGATTATCGTTTACTATCGGACGTTTCCGCAATCCGCGCTGTCCAAAAGTCTCTATCTGAAGTCCGAAACCATAGATTTGTTCATCATCACTCAGAGGTACTTCGACTATGCATCCTCGATCTATTACTTCTATCAGGATTTCATTCAAATTAAAAGGGAGTTGCGCAACGGGTAGCTGCTTCATTGCCTCCAATGCAGGTTTTCCACCAAACAGTGCATAGGGTGTGAAAGGGTCAATCTCTCCTGTTTGTAGTTTGATGACTCCCGGAGCTATCTCTTTTTGAGTCACTTGCTCTGTTTGATTGGCAAACATAACTCCTCCTGTGAACATAAAAAGGCTAAATAGTAGTTTTCTTATCATACATTCATTTATCATGGTTATACTTAATTAGACTTCCGAAATCTAATTTTCCACTAAAAGTAATACAAATTATTTTCAAGAAGATCATATTGATCGTTTTATTTTTAGGAGAATCTTCTTATGACTCATGTTCTAAAAAACAAATACTAAAAATGTGTATAAAATTAGGTGTTTTTACTGCAATAAAGAAAAACTTTTAATAATTTCGTCGGAACTAATAACAATTGATATGAAAAACTTATTTCTAGGTATAGCCTGTGTACTACTGGCAGGTTGTGCAAACTCCCCTAAGCAGGAAACCGCGACATCTTGTTGTAATGATAAAAGTTCGATGGAAGTCGTACTGGATTTACACCGGAAAGTAAAACCTGAATATGTAACTGCTTTTAAAGAAGCATTTGCCAAATGTAAAGCCGGAACTATTCAGGAATCGGGATGTGTGGATTATGGTGTTTATCAATCTCCGCAAGACAGCACTGAATTCCTGATCTATGAAGTCTGGAAAAATGAAGCAGAACTGGCTAAGCATGGCGAAACTGCCCATCTGAAAAACCTTCTGGAAGAAACAAAAGATATGTTTGATAGTGTATCAAACAAAAAGATCTATGTATGTGCTGAAGCACAAAAATGAATCTCCGGAAAGCAGAAATAAATTTCTGACAATTGAAAATAACTTCTGTTACATACCTACACTGTTTTGAAAGGAACGGTGTGGGTATCCATTTGCGTTTCTATATTTCCTACCCGACGTAGGGGAATCCATTGGATTGTGTATTCAGTTCCGGGTTTTATGCCCTTTAAGATTATAGTTGTTTTAGTGGCTTTTAAGACTTTTGTTTGTATGGGAATATGGTTTCCTTTTACGTACAACTTAATTTTATAACCGGTAGCTCCCTTCACTTTATTCCAGCCTAGAGTCGCTTTCGAACTCTTGACATTGGATATTGCCGGAGACGTAGATAGCTGCTGTATCTGCTTTCCTTCAATATGATGTATGGCTGTTATATTTGTTCCTGTACTACTCCGGTACCAGTAAAGGAAATTCTGCAAAATAGTTGTATTGAAAGTTTGCCCGGATTCAATTTCTATTAGATGGCAAATATCCTCTGACATAACGATGCCGTCACCACGACAATACCCGAAGAAGTTGCCTTCCGGGTGATCTAACTTCATGTTTGCATCCACCGGAATCCATCCATATTTTTCTAGGTAGAAATCGGCCCAAACATGAAAAGTGTTATTGGGTCTTACAGTTACAATATGGCGTGCTGGGATTTGTTTTGCTCTTAATAAATTTACGAAAATGGAAGCAAGATTGCCACAATCTCCACCACCGGCTGATAAAGTAGCTTCTATTTTGTGAATACCTGTATTTGGATTCAAATAGCTGTAGTTAGCCCCTATATGTTCGTAGCACAGACGGGCATAATCTATTATATTTCCTTTCGACTCCTTCCATAATGCATCGGATATTTCTTTGATTCGGGCATTGTTGGTGTCTATATATTCACCCTTATCAATGGTGTATCTTTTGTATATTTCCGATTGTGTATCGTATGGGTAGATCGTTTTGAACTGGCTCATATCGATATACATAGGATACAAGGTTATATTGAAGTTCTCAGTGAGAGAATAGTTGTCACCTTTTGAAGGCAAATCTGATGTTTTCAAATCTCTGAGATATTGGTTATGAGAGCCTTTTATGTCGATTACTTCTCCGGTGGAATGTGCAAAGTTAGTAATCTCCTGGTAGTTATTACTTTGTGGAACAGGTAAGATGATGGTCGTTTTTGTAAGTTTACAATCCAGATTCTTTAAAGTCACCGAGTTGGCGATTTCGTAACTTGTTTGTGCATTCAATGCAATGGCAGTTATCGTCAATACGTAGACAGATAGAATTCGTTTTATCATATAAAATGTATAGCTTAAGTAAATAGCTGATTTTTTCCTTTGCAAAAGTAATGGATTATATTTCAATATCAAATCGGTTCTCTCATGTTTTTGTTACGGCCGGATAATCATTCTTTTTATTGTGGATGTTATCAGCTATTTGTTATATTTATACAGTCTGCTTTTATAAAAGCAAATCAGTATAGATAGGCTTTAAAAACTAATTATTGTTTTTTTCCTTGTCCATTACATCTTATGTCTTTATCTTTGGAAAATTATAAGGTTTGTAATGCTATGAAATATGATGTCTTTATAGGCTATTCCAGTAAAGATCAGAAAGTAGTTGAAGGTCTTTCTAGGTATCTAAAACATCATAAAAACGATTTTCTGCTGGCTTATTATGATAGAAAGAAAGTGCAAGTCTGGGCAAGAACTATTGTTGAAACATTAACTGAAAACCGGAGGACAATAAATAATAGAACACTACAATATTAAAATGAACAGAATGATGAAAAAGAATTGCTTTTTACTACTATTTCTCTTTTGTGCCAGCCTGATTCAGGCACAAAATACTTATCGGACGGATAAAGATATCTCATATATTCCAAGCTCCGAGACAGATGCTTATCGTCGTGAACGCTGTAAACTGGACATCTATTATCCTGAAAATAAGAAAGACTTTTCAACCATTGTATGGTTTCACGGAGGAGGTCTTGAAGGAGGTGGAAAATACTTTCCTAAGGAACTGACGGAACAGGGATTTGCAGTGATAGCTGTTAATTACCGATTGAGTCCGAAAGCCAAAAATCCCTCTTATATCGAGGATGCTGCTGCTTCCGTAGCTTGGGCTTTTAAGAATATAGAGAAGTACGGTGGACGCAAAGACCGAATTTTTGTTTCCGGTCATTCAGCCGGAGGTTATCTTTCGTTGATATTGGCGATGGATAAAAAGTATATGACCGAGTATGGTGCAGATGCCGATAGTGTAGCTGCTTATCTGCCCGTGAGCGGACAAACAGTTACCCATTTTACTATTCGTAAAGAGCGTGGCTTGCCAAACGGAATTCCAATTATTGACGAGTATGCACCGGTGAATAAAGCACGCAAAAATACGGCTCCTATTGTTTTGATCACTGGAGATAAGGATCTTGAGATGGCAGACAGATATGAAGAAAATGCACTTCTGGCATCCGTATTGAAGAATATTGGCAATAAGAGAGTGAAGTTATACGAGATGCAGGGATTTGACCACGGACAGGTTGCCGGTCCTGGTTGTTATCTGATTGTCGATTATGTGAAGAAGTTCGGCAAATAAGTTCCTGTAAGGAAAAAAGCTGGTCATTTGGAGGTAATATTTGCGCTATGTAATAGTTTTTATAGTATATGTATCATTTGTTATATTGTAAACAGGACGTATTGCCTACATTTACCTCCGAATTCATGAACTAATAAATAATTGTGCATTGCTATGAAAACATTAAGCAAAATTGTATTCACTCTTTCCATTCTTTTATTTTTCCCGCTGGTTGTAATGGCGGGAGAAGTCTCTTTCAAAATAACAAAGAGATATCTGAATTTCCCTATATCTCATAAGGTAGACAGGGCAAAGATGACGTTTGAGGTAAATGGCAAACCGGATTTGTCCGTCGTTATACGTTTAGCACCGGACGAAGCTGAATATTGGGTATTTAAAGATGTATCAGCTTATAAAGGCAAAACGATAAAGATAAGTTATGAAGGCAATGAGAAAGGACTGAGTAAGATATACCAGTCGGACGAAGTTGAAGGACAGGAGGATATGTATAAGGAGAAAAACCGTCCGCAATTTCACTTCACTACCCGTCGGGGATGGATCAATGATCCTAACGGGCTGATTTATTACGATGGTGAATATCACTTGTTCTACCAGCATAATCCTTATGAGAGAGAGTGGGAGAATATGCATTGGGGTCACGCCGTGAGTAAAGACCTGGTGCATTGGACAGAGTTGGCTGACGCCTTGTATCCTGATCATCTGGGAGGAATGTTCTCCGGTTCTGCGGTAATCGATTATGAAAATACTGCCGGATTTAATAAAGGAAATACTCCTGCGATGGTAGCTGCTTTTACGGGAGCCAGTTCCGAGAAGCAGGTACAGGGAATAGCATATAGTCTTGATAAGGGACGTACCTTTACTAAATACGACAAGAATCCTGTGATTGATTCCAAAGCAAAATGGAACTCGCAGGATACACGTGACCCGAAAGTATTCTGGTATGCTCCTTCTAAACATTGGGTAATGGTGTTGAATGAACGTGACGGACACTCTATTTATACTTCATCCAATCTCAAAGACTGGAAATACGAAAGTCATGTTACCGGTTTCTGGGAATGTCCCGAATTGTTTGAACTGCCCGTTGATGGTGATAAGAACCATACAAAGTGGGTGATGTACGGTGCTTCGGGTACTTATATGCTAGGTTCTTTTGACGGAAAAACATTTACTCCCGAATCCGGGAAATATTGCTATACTACAGGAAATATCTATGCGGCACAGACTTTTACCAATATCCCTGCGAGTGACGGCAGACGTATTCAGTTAGGTTGGGGAAGAATCTCTCATCCGGATATGCCTTTCAACGGAATGATGATGTTGCCAACTGAACTGACTTTGCGTACAACGAAAGACGGCATTCGGCTAGTCAGCACTCCGGTAAAAGAAACCGAAGTATTATTTAAACCTGTACGTTCGTGGACCTCTCTTTCTTCGGATGAGGCGAACCGTAATCTGAAAGAGTTTTATGATGCTGACCGTCTGCGTATTAAAGCCACTATTAAACTTTCTCATGCCACGGATGCAGGTTTCAACCTGTTCGGACAGCGTATGATTGGCTATGATATGAACTCGACTACGCTGAACGGTCGGTTTTATTCTCCTCAAGACCCTACCAGCATGGAACTGACTGCCGATATTTATATTGACCGCACTTCGATTGAAGTATTTATTGATGGCGGGTTATATTCTTATTCTATGGAGCGTCGTCCGGATATGAATAATAAGGAAGGACTCCATTTCTGGGGAAATCGTATCGAAGTTAAGAACCTCGAAGTCTTTACCGTAGATTCTATCTGGTAAGTAGGGAATCTGATAATTGCTTGCTTTGTTTTATAAGACAGATGTGGTATGGAATTACCACATCTGTGGTATTTACTGCCAACAAAAACAGTGGTATCTTTGTAATATATTAAAATATAAGAATTTAAAAACAAAGATATATGGAAAAGATAGCAAAAAAGCTGACGGATTTGGTAGGTAATACTCCGTTATTGGAACTTGGGAAGTATAATAAAAGTAAAGGATTGAAAGCTCGTTTAGTGGTGAAACTTGAATATTTCAATCCTGCCGGAAGTGTGAAAGACCGCATAGCTTTGGCAATGATTGAAGATGCTGAAGCAAAAGGTGTACTTCATCCGGGAGCTATCATCATCGAGCCGACGAGTGGAAATACCGGAGTGGGATTGGCTTTTGTTGCTGCTTCCAAAGGGTATAAACTCATCCTGACAATGCCCGATACGATGAGTGTAGAACGTAGGAATTTATTGAAAGCATTAGGAGCAGAATTGGTTTTGACTCCCGGTGCCGATGGAATGAAAGGAGCAATTGCCAAAGCAGAAGAACTGAAAGCTGCTACTCCGGGAGCTGTAACTTTGCAGCAGTTTGAGAATCCTGCCAATCCCAATGTCCACTTACGAACTACCGGATTGGAGATATGGAGAGATACGGAAGGAAAAGTAGATATTTTTGTGGCGGGTGTAGGGACCGGTGGAACGGTCAGTGGGGTAGGTGAAGCACTAAAGATGCGTGATCCCAGTGTGAAGATTGTTGCCGTAGAACCGACTGATTCTCCTGTATTGTCAGGAGGGAAGCCCGGTCCGCATAAGATACAGGGAATTGGAGCAGGTTTTGTCCCCAAGACGTATAATCCTGCCATAGTAGATGAAATTATCCGGGTTCAGAACGATGATGCCATTCGTACTAGTCGTCAATTGGCCAAAGAGGAAGGACTTCTGGTGGGAATTTCTTCAGGAGCTGCTGTATATGCCGCTACAGAGTTGGCAAAACGACCGGAGAATGAAGGAAAAATGATTGTTGTGCTGTTGCCCGACACAGGCGAACGTTATTTATCTACTATTTTATATGCTTTCGAAGAATACCCTCTCAGTGATTGATAAATAATAAAAACAGGTCATTGAAAGATTATATTTCTTCAATGTGCCTCGTCTTCATTGCTTTTGCATTATTAGTTACTGTAATCCCCTGACTTAGGTTGTACTACACTTCAACAAGTATTATAGTACAACATTGAAAGTCTTATATAACTTCGATAAAGATGTCGTTCTGAATAGGCATGGAGGTTCTTTGAATTTCCATAAAGAAAATCAGCGAAACAATCACGGGGGAGATATGTATCGCTGAAATATAACTATTAAAAAAATGGGAATCCTCTTATGGCTTCTCGTCTGCCCGCAAACCAAAAACTTTTCCTGTCATTTGCTCGATAGACACTTGCCATACTTTTACGTTTTGTACGGCAGGATCGGAATATGTAAATTCGTTGTCTGTATAATGATTCATGATAATGTTCAGTGCACGACGTTTCTCACTCATATCTTCAATGAACTTCACTTTTCCGCGGCACATTGCGCTCTCGGAGCGCATACTGTAACTGCAAGCTACTTTTTCGTGCTGGTAAACAAGTTTATGTCCGAGGCTGAAAGTAATGCAGACATTATTATTGTGTTCTATCATTTTCACTTTACTCCCTTCCGGACCGGAGTGTAGGTAGATGATACCATTTTCATAACCGAAATTCATAGGAATCACATAGGGGTTTCCTTCCAAATCCGTGATACCCACAAAACAGGCATCGCAATGCAGAATAATAGATTCAATTCGTTGCTTATCCTTGATAATGATTGTTTTCATTACTGTTTATGTTAGATTTTGTCTTAGAAGTACAAAGGTCACAGAGAAGTAGATGAATCATACAAACTCTGCGACCTTTTGTGATGAATTTATTTATCAATTAACTGAAAGTCCAATTGCTTCTTTTCCAGATTCGCCCGTGCCACACGGATAGTGATAGCGTCTCCCAGACTGTATATCCGGTTTTTGCGACGTCCGCGCAAGCAGTAATTCTTTTCATCGAATTCGTAATAGTCGTCACCCAAATCGCGGATAGGAACCATACCTTCACATTTGTTTTCATTCAGTTCGACATACAGGCCCCATTCCGTTACTCCGGAGATTACTCCATCATATACCTGACCGAGCCGTTCGCTCATGAATTCTACCTGTTTGTACTTGATGGAAGCACGTTCGGCATTGGCAGCTATTTGTTCCATATTCGAACTATGATCGCATAGATCTTCGTATTTTGTTTCCGATACACTTCGTCCTCCATCCATATACTTTGTCACCAGACGATGTACCATCATGTCCGGGAATCGACGGATTGGAGAGGTGAAATGCGTGTAGTAATCAAAAGCCAATCCGTAGTGCCCGATATTATGGGTAGAGTAACGTGCTTTTTGCATGGCTCGGATAGAGACCGTTTCAATCAGATTCTCTTCTTTCTTGCCCTGAATGTCATCCAGCAAATGGTTGATAGATTTCGAAATATCGGTTTTTGTTCCACTGGTGCGTACTTTATATCCAAAACGGGCAATGAAATGTGCAAGATTGTCCAGCTTTTCAGGATCCGGAAGGTCATGAATACGATAAGGAAGAACTTTGGCCTTTTTGTTTTTAGGAACTTTTCCTACCTTTTCGGCTACTGTCTTGTTAGCAAGTAACATAAATTCTTCCACTAGCTTGTTGGCATCTTTAGACTCTTTGAAGTAGACACTGATAGGCTTTCCTTTTTCGTCAATCTCAAACTTGACTTCATAACGGTCGAAATTGATGGCTCCTGCGGCAAAACGTTTCTCACGAAGTGCTTTTGCAATCGTATCCAGCATCAATACTTCTGCTTTGAAATCTCCATCTTTTGTTTCGATGATCTGTTGTGCCTCTTCATAAGTGAAGCGGCGGTCAGACTCGATCACAGTATGCACAATACGTGAGTCTTTTACTTCCCCCTTCTCTGTAATATCGAAAATAACGGAGAAAGCCAGTTTTTCCTCATTAGGTCGAAGCGAACAGATAAAGTTACACAAACGTTCCGGAAGCATCGGAATCGTACGGTCTACCAAATAAACGGATGTTGCCCTTTTTTCAGCTTCCCTGTCAATGATACCCCCTTCTTTTACGTAATGCGTCACATCGGCAATATGTACACCTACCTCCCAAAGTCCATTTTCTAGCAAACGAATGGAAAGAGCGTCATCAAAGTCTTTCGCATCTTTCGGGTCGATTGTAAAAGTGGTTATTTTACGAAAGTCTTCACGTCGGGCTATCTCTTCCGGAGTGATTTCGGCAGGAATCTTGTCCGCTGCTGTTTCAACTGTTTTCGGATAAATATACGGCAGTCCGAATTCGGCAAGAATAGCGTGCATTTCTGTTGTATTGTCGCCGGCTTTACCCAATATGTCAATCACCTGACCGATTGGATTCTTTGCTTTGTCCGGCCATTCGGTCACTTGTACGATAGCTTTGTCGCCTGTCTTTCCACCTTTCAGCTTCTCTTTCGGGATGAAAATATCGTTGGCAAGCGTACGGTTTTCCGTTACCAGGAAAGCGTATGAATTGGCCACCTCCAATGTACCGACAAAGGTATCGTTGGCACGTTCCAGTATTTCGATAACTTCCCCTTCAGCTTCTCTTCTTTTTCGTTTAGCATAGAATACGATCTTTACTTTATCGTTATTCATGGCATGAGCAGAGTTTCGTTCTGCAATGAAAACCGGTTCGCCTCCTTCTTGGGGAATAAATGAATTCTTTCCATTGCTTTTACGTTGGAAAGTACCTGTCATTTCTGTTCCATGACTGTTCATACGGAACTGGCCTTTCTCTATTTCGCTGATATAATCGTCATCTAGCAGATCGTGTAGAATATCTACGCACAACATCTTTTGCGGATGAGTTGTGAGATGTAACTCCGCAAAGATATGTTTCATACTGAGTGTTTCGTTCGGTTTGGCATGGAAAAAGTCTATCAATAATTTGGCCAATTGTTTTTTTCCCATTCTTTTACCGGCCTTTTTTTCTTTTTTTTCTTTCTTTTTCGCCATAATTGAATCATTCTAAATTACTATTGTTAATACAAAGTAAGTGATTAAATATCAATAATTCAAGATTTTCGCGTACATTTGCCAATATCTTATTGATAATATAACAAATGGAAGATAAAAAGACTTCCCTCGAACGAGGAATTTATAAAGTCGCCGTGATTGGTAGTATCGTTAATTTTCTGCTGTTTGTATTCAAGCTTATGGCAGGATTTATGCGTCATAGCGCTACTATGCTTGCAGATGCGGTGCACTTTTTGTCTGATTTTGTTACGGATTTAGTGGTTATAGTTTTTGTGGGGATTTCTAATAAGCCACAGAATAAGACCCATGACACATACTACGGTTACCGTTATTAAGCAAAAATTGAAGGGAATGTTTGGAGATGCGACATTAATCAATATTCATGTAGAACCTAAGAAATAGGAATGGAGAGTATTTTAATTACAGGTGCGAGTGGATTTATCGGCAGTTTCATAGTGGAGGAAGCATTGAAGCGTAAGTTCAACGTTTGGGCAGGAATGCGGTCTGCCAGTAGCAAGAAATATTTGAAGAACCGAAAGATTCACTTTCTGGAACTGGACTTTACTCACCCGAATGAGCTTCGTGCCCAACTCTCAGGCTACAAAGGGACATACAATAAGTTTGATTATATTATCCACTGTGCCGGTGTCACCAAGTGTATTGATTCGAAGGAATTCGATTACGTGAATTACCTACAGACGAAATATTTTATTGATACCTTGAAGGCGCTTAATATGATTCCCAAACAGTTTATCTATATCAGTACGTTAAGTGTTTTTGGACCTGTGCGCGACGAAGATTATTCTCCTATTGAGGCAGAAGACACTCCAATGCCTAACACTGCGTATGGATTGAGTAAACTCAAGGCTGAACTTTATATTCAAAGTATTCCCGGATTGCCATACGTTATATATCGTCCAACAGGAGTATATGGCCCTCGTGAAATGGATTATTTTCTGATGGCAAAATCCATTCAACGGCATATGGACTTTTCTGTTGGTTTTCGCCGGCAAGACTTGACTTTTGTTTATATAAAAGATATTATTCAAGCTGTTTTTTTGGGAATAGAGAAAAAAGTAGTACGGAAAACTTATTTTCTTTCGGACGGTAAAGTATATCAAAGCCGTGCTTTTTCGAACTTAATTCAAAAAGAGTTGGGCAATCCGTTTGTTATTCGTATCAAATGTCCGTTAATTGTGCTAAAAGTTGTATCTTTGCTCGCTCAATTCATTGCTATGTGCTCAGGAAAGCGCAGTACATTGAATTTGGATAAGTATAAGATAATGAAACAACGCAATTGGCAATGCGACATTACCCCTACGGTTGAGGAATTAGGGTATACTCCCGAATATGATTTGGAGAGAGGAGTCCGTGAAACGATTGCTTGGTATAAAAACGAAGGATGGCTTTAGACTTATTTAAGCGCGTAGAAACCCGGAAAGGGTTGTTCGCAGTGGAGAAGATAACATTGATTTATAATCTGTTGACCTCCATCTTGATTCTGTTCCTGTTTCAACGAATGGACCATCCATGGCATATGTTGCTGGATAGGGCAATGATTGCTATAGTGACTTTTCTGTTGATGTATCTTTATCGTTTGGCTCCCTGTAAGTTTTCGGCCTTTGTGCGCATCGTTATACAAATGAGTTTGTTGTCCTATTGGTATCCCGATACTTTTGAGTTCAACCGTTTCTTTCCGAATCTGGATCATGTCTTTGCAACTACGGAACAGTTTATCTTTAATGGTCAGCCGGCAATCTGGTTCTGCCATACTTTTCCGCATTTATTGGTGAGTGAGGCTTTTAATATGGGATATTTCTTTTATTATCCGATGATTGTGGTGGTAGCTTTGTTCTATTTTATCTACAAATTCGATCTGTTTGAGAAGATGTCTTTCGTGTTGGTCACCTCATTCTTTATCTATTATCTTATTTATATTTTCATTCCGGTGGCAGGACCGCAATTTTATTTCCCCGCCATAGGAATAGAAAACGTAGCAAAAGGTACTTTCCCGGCTATCGGCGATTATTTCAATCTTCATCAGGAACTGTTGCCGGGACCGGGTTATCAGCACGGATTCTTTTATAATCTTGTAGAGGGTTCCCAACAAGTAGGCGAACGTCCTACGGCTGCATTTCCCAGCTCTCATGTCGGTATTTCCACGATTCTGATGATTATGGCGTGGCGCGGAAGCAAGAAACTGTTTTATTGTTTGTTGCCTCTTTATATGTTGCTTTGTGGAGCTACCGTCTATATTCAGGCACATTATGTAATTGATGCCATTGTCGGCTTCTTCTCAGCCTTCGTGTTGTACGTGGTAGTAACCTGGATGTTTAAGAAGTGGTTTGCACAGCCTATGTTTAAATAGGCTGCAAGTCTTGATTTTGTCTATTCGAAAGTATTTCCTCAAAGATACTGAAAAGGTCCTCTTTTGTTTCTGCCCGAAGCATGGCAATACGAGTATTGCGGAAATTCGGAATACCTTTAAATATAGGACTGGCAGCCAGATGGCGACGTACGTGCAGAATACCTCTGCGTTCATCGAGCAGATTTACGCTATCGATCACTTCCTGACGAAGTATTTCCATGCAACAATCAAAGCTGAGTGTTGGCAATTCTTCTCCTGTTTGGAGATAATGTTTCATTTCTTTGAAGATCCAGGGCCGTCCGAAGCTGGCACGTCCGATCATGACTGCATCTACCCCATATCGGTCAAAGCATTCTTTGCAGCGTTGGGGAGTAGTCACATCTCCGTTGCCGATAATAGGAATATGCATCCTTGGATTATTCTTAACTTCGCCAATTAAGGTCCAGTCTGCTTCTCCGGTATACATTTGTGCACGGGTACGACCGTGGATAGTTAATGCCGCAATGCCGCAATCCTGTAACTGCTCTGCCAGATCAACGATAATCTTATTGCTTGCATCCCAGCCCAATCGGGTTTTTACAGTGACAGGTATCTTGACTGCATCTACTACAGCGCGGGTAATCTCCAACATTTTGGGAATATTCTGCAACATTCCTGCACCTGCTCCCTTTCCTGCTACTCTTTTCACCGGACATCCAAAGTTAATATCCAGAATATCCGGTTGTGCTTGCTCTACGATTTTGGCAGCCTCTACCATCGTTTCTGTATCTTTTCCGTATATCTGAATAGCAACAGGACGTTCTGCATCACTGATGCTTAATTTCTGTGCGGTTTTGCTGACTGAACGAATAAGGGCGTCGCTGGATACAAATTCGGTGTATACCATGTCTGCACCGAACTTTTTGCACATCAGGCGAAAAGCGGGGTCGGTAACGTCCTCCATCGGGGCGAGTAATATAGGGTGTTCTCCCAGATCTATTTGACCTATCTCCATGAATAAAAATGAACTAATGGTTATTTCCCTGCAAAAATATGGAAAAAATACCTACTTTTGTGTTTATTCATTCATTTAACTAATATGGAATTATGAGAAAAGGTCTGTTTTTAGCGGTTCTAGGTATGATAATGCTGTTTGCAACTGCAACTTCGGTTTATGCACAAAGTGATGATAACAAGGAGTATAGAGATACATTGGAAAAGATGATGAGTCTTTCCGGATCTTTGGAAATCACGAAAACGATGGTTCCGCAAATGATAAGTATGATGAAACAGTCTTCTCCGGGTACAGCGGACGCTTTCTGGGATGATTTTGCTGCTAAATGGAAAACAAAATTTGCTGATAGAATGGTAGAACTCTATGTCCCTATCTATCAGAAATACCTGACTATAGATGATTTGAAAGATCTTATCGCATTTTATGAGACTCCTATTGGAAAGAAATTGGCAGAAGCTACTCCTAAGATGACTATGGAAGGAATGCAGTTGGGACAGAAGATAGGTATGGAAATGGCGACTGAACTTCAGAATGAGTTGAAGGTACAGTAAGATAAATTAAGTCTTGGATACAGATAAACTTTGTACCTTTGCACTTTCTTATCACATTTAAAAGATTATCTAACAGTACTGATGAATATTACAGATTTTGAAATAATGGCGCCTGTCGGCTCACGTGAATCATTGTCTGCTGCCCTTCAGGCAGGAGCAGATTCTATTTATTTTGGTATAGAAAACCTGAATATGCGTGCCCGCTCCGCCAATACGTTTACTATTGATGATTTGCGCGAGATTGCACAGACTTGCGATGCGCATGGAGTAAAGAGTTATCTGACTGTAAATACAATTATCTATGACAAGGATATTCCTTTGATGCATACTATTGTAGATGCAGCGAAGGAAGCCGGGATATCGGCAGTCATTGCAGCCGATGTGGCAGTGATGAATTATGCCCGTCAGATAGGACAGGAGGTGCATCTTTCTACTCAATTGAATATATCCAATGCCGAAGCATTAAAGTTTTATGCCCAATTTGCAGATGTAGTAGTCTTGGCCCGTGAATTGAATCTGGAACAGGTAGCCGAAATATACCGTCAGATTCGTGAAGAGAATATCTGTGGTCCGAGCGGTGAACAACTTCGTATCGAGATGTTCTGTCATGGTGCCCTTTGCATGGCTGTTTCCGGTAAATGTTATCTATCTCTGCATGAAATGAACCATTCAGCCAATCGCGGTGCTTGTATGCAGGTATGCCGTCGTTCCTATACGGTTCGTGATAAAGAAACCGATGTAGAGCTGGATATTGATAATGAATATATCATGTCCCCCAAAGACTTGAAGACGATTCACTTTATGAATAAGATGATGGATGCGGGGGTACGTGTATTTAAGATAGAAGGTCGTGCCCGTGGTCCTGAATATGTGCGTACTGTTGTAGAATGCTATAAAGAGGCGATCAAATCATACGTGGAAGGGACCTTTACCGATGAGAAGACTGCTGCTTGGGATGAACGTCTGAAGACAGTATTCAATCGTGGCTTCTGGGATGGTTATTATCTGGGACAGCGTTTAGGAGAGTGGACCCGGAATTACGGTTCCGCTGCTACCGAACGTAAAATCTATGTAGGTAAAGGAGTTAAATATTTCTCCAATATCGGTGTATCTGAATTTTTGGTGGAGGCTGCCGAGGTCAGTGTAGGCGACAAACTGTTAATTACAGGACCAACTACGGGGGCTGTATTTATGACTCTGGATGAAGCACGTGTTGATCTGGAATCGGTGCAAACCGTAAAAAAAGGAGAACACTTCTCTATGAAGTCTGACCGCATACGTCCTAATGACAAACTATATAAATTGGTATCGACCGAAGAACTGAAGAAATTCAAAGGGCTTGATATCGAACAGAAAAGAGGATAAGTAATGATTCAGTATATTTATGAGTTGGAAATGAAGGTTCGCGATTACGAATGTGACCTTCAGGGTATTGTCAATAATGCCAACTATCAACACTATCTGGAACATACCCGTCATGAGTTTCTGACTTCAGTAGGTGTTAGCTTCGCTGCTCTCCATGAGCAGGGGGTTGATCCCGTAGTGGCGCGCATCAATATGGCTTTCAAGACTCCATTGAAAAGCGGGGATGAATTTATCTCAAAGCTATATATGAAGAAGGAAGGTATCAAGTACGTATTCTATCAGGATATTTTCCGGAAAAGTGATCATAAAGTAGTAGTGAAATCCACTGTTGAAACGGTATGTGTGGTAAACGGACGTTTGAGTGACAGCGAATTATTCGACAATGTCTTTGCACCATACCTAAATGACCGCTGACGAAGAAGAACAGATTTATAGCATTGCCTTGACTATGGTGCCCGGTATCGGGCATATAGGGGCAAAGCGCTTGATAGATGGCATGAAAAATGCCACTGATGTATTTCGTTTCCGTAAGGACCTTCCCGATCGGTTGCCGGATATCAATGAACGTATCATAAAAGCCTTAGACTGCCCGCAAGCCATTGCCCGTGCCGAACAAGAGTTAGCATTTATTCGAAAGAATCGTATCCGTTGCCTGACGTTTACTGATGAAAACTATCCTTCCCGTCTTCGGGAGTGTGAGGATGCTCCTATTGTTCTTTTCTTTAAAGGTAACGCAGATTTAAATTCACTGCATATTATAAATATGGTGGGTACTCGCCATGCTACTGAATATGGAACTCAAATTTGTGCTTCTTTTCTACGGGACTTGAAGATGCTTTGCCCGGATGTATTAGTGGTTAGCGGACTGGCTTATGGAATTGATATTCATGCACATCGCGAAGCCTTGGCAAATGAATTATCTACGGTAGGTGTTCTGGCTCATGGGCTTGATCGTATTTATCCCTATGTACATCGGAAAACAGCTATTGATATGCTCGATAAGGGAGGACTGCTAACCGAATTCCTTACCGAAACCAATCCGGATCGTCACAACTTTGTCAGCCGAAACCGTATTGTTGCCGGAATGTGTGATGCTACTATTGTTGTTGAGTCTGCTGAAAAGGGAGGCTCCCTAATTACTGCCGATCTTGCTGAGGGATATAATCGGGATTGTTTTGCTTTTCCGGGTCGTACGAATGATGAATACTCCAAGGGATGCAATCAGCTACTTCGTGATAATAAAGCTTCATTACTCCTTTCTGCCGAGGACTTGGTTAAAGCAATGGGATGGGCTGATGAATCCCGCCCTGTACGAGTAGAGGCTGTGCAGCGGAGTCTTTTTCTTGATTTGTCCGATGAAGAGCAAAAAGTAGTCAGTTTGTTGGAAAAACAGGGCGATTTACAGATCAATGCTTTAGCGGTAGAAACGGATATTCCCGTTCATAAGATGAGTGCCCTTCTTTTTGAGTTGGAGATGAAAGGAGTGATTCGTGTATTGGCCGGAGGAATGTATCAATTGTTATGACTTTACTTATTAACCTAACATATTTAAAATGAAACGACTTATTTTTTCTTGTCTCACAGTAGTGTGTCTGCTATCCGTTCAAACAACACAAGGGCAGCAGGTAGTACCTGCACAAGGTGTACAGATGACACCTGCACAGGGAGTACAAATGACTCCTGCAAAAACGGATGGCATTGCTTTTCGTGAACTTTCTTTTTCAGAGGCTTTAAAGGTGGCTAAAGCGGAAAATAAACTACTTTTTGTCGATTGCTTCACTACGTGGTGTGGTCCTTGCCGGATGTTATCCAATGTCGTTTTTAAGGATTCTCTCGTTGCCGATTATTTCAATAGGCATTTTGTGAATCTGAAAATGGACATGGAGAAAGGTGAAGGGATAGAACTTAGAAAGAAATATGAGGTGCGGGGATATCCTACCCTTCTTTTCCTGAATTCAAATGGCGAAGTAGTATATCGTCTTTTAGGTGCTGATGCAGCTCCCAAACTACTGAAAAAAGTGAAACTGGGTGTGGAATCCGGTGGACTTTCGGGGCTACGGAAACAATATGAATCCGGTGAGCATGATTTGGCTTTTATCAGCGGATATATCAATGCGCTTGCTGATGCCAATTGTGAAGAGGAAGCGGGAAAAGTTGCAGTTGATTTTTTACAGGGCAAAGAACAGAAGATATTGGAGGATGAGGCTTACTTTTCAATATTCTATCGTTATGTGCATGATATCAATTCCTCTGCATTTCTATATGTAGTGAATCATAAAAAGGAGGTTGTTGATAAATTCCCCCGGCAAGCTGCTTCTCTTGATCGAAGATTGCTTGAAGACTGGATTGATGGTTCTTATGCTTATCTGAAAGTGGATGAATCGAAGCATTGTACTTTAGATGAGCAAGGACTGAATGAATATGTTGCGCGTATGAAACAAATGGATGTGGCAGAAGCGGATATGATAGCAGAGAGCCTCCTTCTAAAGAGAGATGGCATGATGAATGAATGGGATTCATTTATAAAACGAGGGGATAAGCTACTTGCTTCGAATACGATTTTGGGTGATGAAGGACAATTATTGCAGTGGGTTAAATGGCTCAACAAAGAATGTGAGAATACCTCATTACGTGAGAAGGCTGCTAAGTGGTGTGATAAAGTCTGCCAAGATTTGATAAAGAGAAATGAGGAAATAAAGAAGAATTTGCCTCCCGGTGCCATTCCTGCTATTTCTATGGTAGACTATAAGGGGCAACTATTACAGGTAGCGGAAAAACTGAGAGCGCCAATAGAGAAAAGCTGAGAAACTGACATAAAAAAAGGAGCAACGCCTTGCTCCAACCTTTGTTAACCTTAAATCTAATACTATGAAAAAAATCACATGACAAATTTATCTATTTATGACTGGATTTCCAAATAAACTCTTTGTATTTGTTTCTCTTTTGATTTCTTTCACGGATTTTCACTGTTACCGCGCACGAAGATAGGATAGGTCAGTTTTTGCCATTTGGGACTGGATAAAATACTGGATAAAATACTGTGAAATTAGTATTTGGTCATTGTCCTGTTCTTGTATATTCTTCTAGTATACAAATGGTTGTATCGCATCATTTTTCCCCTTTGTTTTTGTACAAATGATTAAGATACTTCATCGAAAATTGGCTGTCTTTGATTCATTCTTTTCTGTCTTCAAATTAACTTTAGTATATGTTTTGAACCGGTTTTATATTCAATCGAGTCAGAAAGATAACAACGGGAAAATTCACTCATCACAAAAATATTTCTGAAAAAGATTAGAGTTTTGGAGATTTTATGGTTACTTTTACTCAAATTTCCTTTGTTATCAGTTGAACAGCACTAGAATAGGTGAATCTTGCGATACTGCCACATCTTTAGCAATCTATTTGAAGACAAGGATTTTGCCAATATAGTTTTATTGAAACTTTCAGAATTAAGGCTATCACCGACTAAGTTAATCAAAAAATAATATGAAAAATAGAAAAATGTGTTTTAGAGTCAGACTTGTTTCAGCCATTATCGTGTGTTTGTTTCCTGTTTCACAATCATTTGCGCAAACCTTTCCGAAAGCAAAGAATGCAATACGTATATTGACTTATAATACCCACTATTGTAAGGGTGCAACAGACCCCGGTGCCATTAATAAAGAAAATACCGAAAAGTTAGCTCAGGTCATCAGAGCGATGGATGCAGATATAGTTGCATTACAAGAATTGGATAGTGCATCCCTACACAGGGGCTCCAGATATCTTTTGAAAGAAATCGCTGATGCGACCGGAATCGAATATGTTCCGGTATATGGTAATGCAACCTCCTTTGATGGAGGGAATATCGGTTGCGGTGTGTTGATAAAGAAAAATTTGCCTATCCGTAAAAAAGAAATTATACATTTGCCGGGTGACGAGACGAGAGCTGCTGTCAAAGTGGAGTTGAAAGACCTAATATTTATTGGTACTCATGCCGATTTGAATGACAAGCTCCGTACGGAAGGTGCTCAAATGGTATGTGATAATATAAAGAATGAAAAGAAAATAGTCTTTTTGGCGGGTGATCTCAATGACTCACACCGTTGGAATAATGGTGGAATCGCATTTCCTGCGTGGCTGGAGAGTTTCACGATTGTGAGTGACGTGGTAGGTAACTCAATTCCCGGAAGGACTGATGATGGAGCGTTAATCGACTATATTCTTTTGGCGAAGAATAAGAAAGCATCTAAGGTAAAAGTTCTGCAAACTCAGATATTACGTTCGCTGTCGGTTGATGGTAAAGAAATAGATACTGCAACAATTTCAGACCATTATCCGGTTTTTGTGGATATTAAGTTTTAGCCCTTTTCCTCAATGAAATTTCGGATTGAAACAACCGCAAGTATGGATTGGGCGACCGATGAAGCAAGTGTTTAAGTAGTATATGCTATTTTAGGTGGGATACTACGCTACATTTGTTTTCCAGTAATGAAATTCTTTTTTAGTAGTAGTGAAAGTTTGTACGACACCCGGGTCTCAAGCAGTTCGACACCCGGGTGTTGAACATGACGACACCCGGGTGTCGAACAAGGTCCGGCTACTAACAAAGAAAGAAAGGAATATAGGGTAATTAAAATTGGGTAACTATATAATTCTTATCCAAGTTTCTTTCGCTCAGAGTAGCCGACTGTATATAGACATTGCAATCATCCGATAGACTTTTCGAATACGTTTTAAATTATACATCTGCCCGGAGAAAACATCCTGATAATGTTTATCTCCAATCATCCGTACGGAAAGGAGATGCCGGTAGATCGACTCCATTATACAGATTACAGACTGGATTATCCGCCCAGGCATAGCGTACGGCAATCGGAAGAATAACCTCGGGTGAAGAAACCACAATTGTATTTCCTTTAATCACCGCATCGGCCCAATGAAATTTATGATCTACCCCGGCAATAGCAAACCCTTTCACTTTCTCGCCATTACTGGTCTTTAAGCCTTTATCCGCATGCTTGAAATAAATACGGATGGTATTTTCTTCAATCTGATAGGTATCATACATCGGACCTGAATATGAGATCTTTTCTCCGTATGTTTGAGCTCTGGCAGCTAATGCCAAACGCCTTCCTACTTCTTGTTTATTCTTCGGATGGATATCGTTTGCGTCACCTATATCAATTGTTACAGCCATACCCGTATTTTCTAATTTCAGCGTACGTGTCTGCGCCTCTCTCAATTCTGCCCAGATTGATTCTACTGGTTCTTTCGGTTGAGCCATAAAGTTAGCCAACTGTACCATATAGAAAGGAAAATCATATCCCCAATGGTTTCTCCAGTCAGTAATCATTAATGGCATCAATTCACGATATTGATAGGCTTCTCCTGTATTTCCTTCTCCCTGATACCAGATAGCTCCCTTGATAGCATAAGGAATTAACGGATTAAGCATGGCATTAAACAAAAAAGTAGGAATATTTGGATTCGATGACATATCAACAGGTATTGGAGCGATTTCTCTCATGTTCAATGATACCTGATATTTCCAGTCGCCTGCCATCTGTATAGCATCAGAATCAGAAAGACGAAGTGAAATACTTTCAGGACTTCCGTTGATTCCACCGGTACCGCCTGTATCCAATACACGTACAGCAATCACCGCCTTTCCGCCTTTTACCAATGATCCCGGGATTTTATAGATTCTAGATACCACACATCCTTCCGTTCGACCTATTTGCACTCCATTAAAATAAGTACAATCATGATCGTCAATAACGCCAACATTTAAAGTCAGTTCTTTTCCTGCCCAACTGGCCGGAATATCTATCGTTTTTCTGAACCAAACGAGACCATTAAATCCCTGCAATCCACGTTCCTGCATCACTCCAGGTATTTTCATGGACTTCCATGTATGATCGTCAAAGTTAGTGGATGCCCATACAGCCTCTCCACTGGCACAACCTTTATCAATCTTTTCAATATTGGCTTTCCAAGATTCGACATCTGCCTCAAATTTCTTTTTACGTCCTTCCTGTGATGCCGGCAAACCTTCTAATGGCTCAAGTCTTTTCTGCATACTTGGCATAGTAGCTAATGCTTCGTTACTCGTCCATGTTTCTATGATTGTGCCGCCCCAAGAAGTATCAATCAATCCAATGGGTACATTACGATATTTATTCAGATCACGTCCAAAAAAATATCCGACAGCAGAGAAGTTTGCAACACTTTTTGAAGAACAAACTTGCCAACCATTCCCTGCAGCTGTAATATTTTCAACAGGTTTAGGACTAATAGCCTTTTCTATTAATAAGAAACGGATATTTGGATAGTTATTTGCATCTTCCTTCTCTTGTTCATAATTCAAGACTTTTCCCCAACCTTCTACCTGCATTTCCATATTAGACTGCCCGGAACACACCCAGACCTCACCAATCATTACATTATTCAATTTTACAGGTTTTCCGTCGGAGATCGTTATAGTGTAGGGTCCACCAGCCTTTGGCGTTTCAACTTTAGTTTTCCACTTACCTTGGGTATCCGCTTGTATGACATACTTCTTACGGTTCCAAGATGTAATGATCTCGACATTTTTATTCGGTTCAGTTTCACCCCAAACAGGCGCTTGTGTTTTTTGCTGTAGCACCATATTATCAGAAAATATGGGCAACAATTTTACTTGTGCTGATAGCGCAGCAGTTCCAAGTAAAAAAAACAAAGAAATAGTAAAGTTCTTATTCATTTTCAAGTACTATTTATGATTTTATATATGACAAACCAGTGATATGTATTCACCTGTCAGTAAAAGAAATTCGCCAAATCCCAATTTCTAGTTATAGAAGGGATCTGGCGAATTGTTTAGCACAATTTAAATACCCCGATACAAATACAATTCCGAAGTACAGAAATAAGCTCCGTATCCTTCCATGATTTTGTTCGTATCAGCCTCGCGTTCCCATACTTTGATGGCGCGGTAACGAATGTATCTCACCTTTTTTGTGCCATTCAGCTTGAAAGTTGCTATCCTGTTATTTGCTTCGCGGACTGCATAACTCTGGTTTCCATCCTCAGTCAGATTGATCCATCCCTTTGCTTTGGATTCTGTTTCCCATGCGTCCTTATTATTAAAATCGTCTTTGACACTCGGTTCGTGAGCATTGATATCTTCTACATCCGGTAAGCCCCATATCTGGAATTGGGAGGGACACCAGATGAATATACTACGCATCGTGATTTTCCCTTCCGTCAGGTAATTCTCTTCACCCGTATCGAGTGTGATATGACAAGGAACTCCAAGATTGTCGGTGGTGTGCATATAAGTTTCATCGTTACCATCCCACATATTCTCCACTACACCACCGTGATTTTGTTTTGCATCCGAAGCCATTGCCATATTCTTGAATAATCTGCGGTCGATCATTTCAGGGTCATATAGTTCATCCGGTAGCTTATAATATTCCGGTTTCAATGGAATATACTCCAATGCTTTCTCACTGGGTTTGACATACGTCGTAATCTTTAATGAAGTACCCGGCTTGAATTTATAAATCACCGTCTTTGCATTTTCCGGCAAAATATCGATCTGCTGAAGATTGTCTTGATTATCCGTATACTCAAGGACAGCTTTAGATAACTTCGGAATATCCGCCCATTCGATTTCAACCGTATTGCGCTCAGTGAACGTAGCTGTGTAGCTCACCGGATTTTGTGCGGCGATAAACTTCTCTCCGTAAACATTGGCTTGTAAAGTAGAAATGACCGATCTGTTCTTATCTTTATCTAATGTAAATACCTTGAAAACATATAATCCTTCTTTCAGATTATCAACTAAAACAGCTAATCTATCATTCTTGGAATATCCATCCAGACTGACAATCTTCTGCTGGTCTTCCCATTGAATAACTGCTTCTTTTGCGGTTCCTGCATAATACAGAAATCCTTCTACTTGTATTTTGTTGAGCCCCTCTTTTATGACCAGAGAATCGATTTTACCGGAATAAGTGATTTCTCCATCTCCTTGAAAATCCTCGAATGTTCCTGTCAGGTCTGTGCAAGAAGACAATCCTGCCATCAGTGCTAACAAGCCCAGAAAAAAATGTTTTATTGAGTTCATAAGATTCTATAATTATTGATTGGTACTCTCGTTTACATATTGCCCCCAGAACTTCATTTCTGCGATACGGGTACATTCCATGCCCGACCAGGATGCCAGAGAGATGAAGCGTACATAACGTACCGGTTTCATAAGATCGTTCTCGAATAAGAACTCGTGTCCTTGCTCGGCAGCCAGAATATCTTCGGAAGTATTTGGGTCCGTGAATTCTCCTCCCGAAGGTTTCTCCAGATGACCATCCATCAATAATGTATAGTTTTCTTCTTTATATGGGTCGAGGTTTTCCGGGCAACCGTATATCATGAAATGTCTTGGACAAGCGTGTTTATAGAAGTCTTCATTTACGAGGCGTTGCCATATTTTCATTCGACTTAGCAGAACGGTTTCACCCATATCTATGGTAGTAGGATGAGGGAAGGCTTGTGGATAATCCGTATGGGCAAAGTCGCCGGCACTGTAATTATCATTAAAAAAACGATCCCATCCACCTCCAAAGAAAGTGAACCGTACATCGCCCGGAATAAACATCTCTTTAAACCTCTTGGCATCTAATAGAACTTCTTTCAGGGGAGTCAGATCGAATTCGTAAGGTTCAGATTCATTTTCCCATCGGTCACGTACCTTAACGGAGAAGTGAGAAGGGAGAGCATTCAAACCTCTTATAGCTAACGGACCTTTTGCCTGTTCGGTGTAATATACGTTATGAAGGATAGAACCCTCTGTTTCAGTATTACTATAATATACCATAATAGAGATGGGATCTTTACCTGCATTGTCCAGCGATAATCTGAAACCTCCCCAATCAGCCTCGGCCAGCAAAGACTCTCTTACTGTGAGAACCGGAGGGGTATTTGGAATAATGGAAGCAGATATGCCTTTCGACAAATTCTCTGATCTGTCTACTGCATATATAGTTACCTTATGCTCGTTGACGTCACCTATTCCTTTGATAACAAGAGAATCGATGTACATAGACGACCGGACTTCTCTCACTACTCCGGCTTTGGCTTCAAAAACAGCTTTAACATATAACAAATCCGGATCGTCGGGGATATCATATTTCAGCACAGCTCCTCCGGCAATGCTCTTGATAGTTACGTTGGACACATCCTTCGGGGGAGTGGTATCGTTGTCCCCATAAGGAGCTCTTACTTCGTCTTCCTTACATCCCAGTATCGCTCCACAAATCAATATATAAATCAGTATTAATTTTGTTTTCATAAAATATCTATTTAATGTTACCATAATGGATTCTGAACTAATTTCGTATTCCTGTTGAGGTCGGCTTGTTTAAGCGGCCATAAATAATCGCGCGTAGAGAACTCACGGTTGTAGATGACAACAGATTTGTAGAAGAGTTCCGGAGTAGATTGTGTAATGTTCAACCCCCTTATTTGAGCATTGAGATACTTGTTGCATTCCTTCCAACGGCGCAGGTCATGCAAGCGTGTCCCTTCAAACTCCAGTTCGATTAATCGTTCACGGCGGATAATTTCGCGCATACCTTCTTTTGAGAGTGGCTTGGATGGATTCCTTGAGTATTTCGCCCAAGTATCTTGTAAAGTACAATCTTTGTCTAAACCGGCTCTGTGCCGTACCCGCTGGATGTACTCGTAGACTTCCGCATTTGGTGCATCCAATGCTTCGTTCAATGCTTCACTATACATCAGATAAATGTCTGCCAGACGGATGTGTGTATTTGGAAATTCATAGATGGTTTGCACCTCTTTTTGGTTCTGATTCTTATAACTGCAAACTTTCTTCACAAAGTAACCTGTGGCAGAAGTATAGTAAGTTTCGAATCCTGCTATACCTCCTTTTTTCGAGTTGATGCCATAAGCTTCTTCGGGTGATTTGTTTTCCATAGTAAACCACTTTCCTCCATCAAATCCGATATGAGCGTAGAAACGTGGCTCACGGTTCAGGTGAAGTTTGATCGTCTTGTAGTTTGGTATAAAAAAAGCCGGCTGGTCGTTTGGAGTGTCTGTTATTTCATATTGTTCACTCATATTGACCGTGTTGTCTTCTTCCAAAGGTACTCCGTTCTTGCTGTAGTATTCTTCGATAATTTTCAGTGTCGGAGTAAACTGGCTCAGGTGATTCATCTCTCCGTGCCCCTTGTGGTAATCGGTTAGGTGAGCTTGTGCTAAGTGTTGGATATATACGCCTGCGCTTCCCGGAGCAAATATTTGCTCTTCGTTATAGCGCGAAGTGACAATCTCACGTAAAGTCATATCCAGTGCTGTTTCAGGAGTCAGATCAAAACTGACCCTTTCTTTGAATTCGAACAGGGCATGACGTCCTTTCTCCGATTCTTCGATAGCTTGTTTGCATGCTTCGGCAGCCAACCGCCATTTCTCCTGACTTTTCTCCTGATTGAAGAAAGGTTTGTTATCCCGTGGATCGAGGAAATTGGCGTAATCGGTATTTCCATTGAACAGAGGGCTGGCTGCTGTTACCAGTACTTTGGCTTTAATACAACAAGCAGCGGGACGTGTGATTCTTCCCATTTCAGTAAGTGTGGCAGAGATGTATTCGGGTAATCCCTGATCCAGATCAATGGCATAATCCAGTAGTCCGACAATGTAATCAACCACATCGTCTACTTTTTCTCTGTACTGAGTCATTTCCGGTAGTTCGGAATCAATATTGACATTCTGTTTCATCAAAGGGATTGGTCCGTAATGCAGAAATATCCAATAAAGATAATATGCTTTCAATGTGTATACCTCTGCAACCCATCGGTTCTTTTCGGAATAAGACAAATCGGGCACTTTATCAATGTTTGCCAAAAAGACATTGCACTCATGGACTCCTCTGAATTTATTTGCTCCACCACTCCAATAGTTGAAGTAGCCGATGTTTGAACTCTGTAATCCATGGGTAATTCCCCATGCGTTTGAAAAATCCCAACGCCCACCGAATGCTTTTTGATAGGGACAAATATCATCTGTCGTCATCATGGCGGCATTTAGATTCACATCAAAAGTAGACGGAAGGAAGTTGTAGCAAGTACCTAAATATTTCTTGGCATTTGCACGGTTGTTGAATGCCATATCAATAGTCGTAATATTGTCCGGTATGACATTCAGGTACTCACTACACGAACTTAGTGAAGTGATGGCTGCCAGTAATAGTATATATAACTTTTTCATCTCCTGTAGTATTAGAAATTAATATTTAAACCAACATTATATACGGCTTGAATCGGATAGTTGAATCCATTACCTCCCATTTCTACATCCCATTCTTTGAATTTGCTGAATGTTAGTAGATTCAATCCGCTTACATAGAGTCTGAGATTATTCATGCGTATTTTGCTAAGAAGTTTTTCAGGAAAGGTGTAACCTAGTTCTACAGATTTCAATCGGATGTAGGAGCCATCTCGGATGTACCAGGTACTACCTTGAGTGTTGTTTTCTATTTTTTCTGTAGTTAGCCTGGGCAATGCGGCATAGCTGTTTCTATTAGATTCCGACCAGTAGCTGTCTGCCCAGCACTTGAGTACATTGGTGGGGGCGATTCGACCACCAAACAAATCACTTTCTTCTTTAGAGAATGTTGATGCATTCAGGAAAGGTGTTGTACGCATAGCATCTATATAGAAAGAATTTCTAGCCGATCCCTGAAAGAAACAGGATATGTCGAAACTCTTATATCCTAAGGAAACTCCAAAACCGTAATTTATTTCCGGAACTGTCGGGTAACCAATAGGTACGATGTCATTTCCATCGATAACATCATCTCCATTGATATCCCTGTATTTGATATCCCCAGGCATATAATCTCCGTAGGTTTGTTTGGGAGAGTTGGCAATGTCAGCTTCATCAATAAAGAGGCGGTCGGCTATCAGTCCCCTCATTTGTCCGATTGGATAACCAGTGACAGTCAGCCATGGATATTCCAGTTTTGCCTCTTCTTTATACTCGTAGTTGCTTCTTGCAAAGGTGAAGCTACCACGCAGTCCCATCCAGAAATTTTTATTGAACGAATGGTTGGCGTCCATCTGAATTTCTGCTCCGTAAGACGAGGCACGTCCTACGTTAGCTGATAATTTAGCCGCATATCCCAGTTCTTCGGGAATTGTTTCTCGTTTTTGGTAGATTTTATTTCGCTTTTCCCGGAAATAGCTGGCTTGTATTTCGAGAAAGTTGAAGAGGGTGGTTTCAATACCTAAATCCAGTTTCTTGGCAACTTCCCATGTAATGAATGGATTGCCATATCTGGTAATATTTACAGTCTGCATTCCTTCCTGCCAATTCTCACCAAACCTTATTCCTGACTCTCCGGCATTCAGATTTACTTCGGAGATGTAATAGAAGCGGTCGTTCGAGTCACCGATGCGGTCATTTCCTACCAATCCGTAGGTTCCTCTTAATTTTAGCTTATTCACCACTTTGTTTTCCGGCCAGAAGTCTTCATTGCTGATGAGATAACCTACTCCGGCAGATGGAAAGAAACCGAATCTTTCTTGTTTAGAGAATCTTTCGGAGCCATTATAACCGAAGTTAGCTTCAAACAGGTATCTGGAATCGAAAGCATAGGTGACTCTACCCGATAGTCCGATATTACGGGAAGGCAGTGATTGCTGGATATTAGCACCATTACCGGTCAGATATTCGCGCATGGTTCCCACCAACAGTCCTCCTACACTATGTTTCCCAAAATCGCGGCTGTAATTCAACGATCCCTCGAAGTAATAAGTAGTGTTAACGCCTGGTGTACCACCGGAATAGTTCAAATCTTCTTTGCCTGTGTTCGGATTTAATTGATTTAATGTATATCGATCGTTATCTTTATCGTAATATCCTATTTTATAATAAAAAGGGGATGTTTCTCTGACAAGTGCAAAGTCAGAGTAACGCGTTGTGTTGGCGAGTATTCGTAGGTCCAGTCCTTTCGTAATGAAGTTCAGCTTTTGAGAGAACTCCATTTGTGCAGTAACCAAAGTGGAGTGAGAACTTCTGTATCCTCTAATCATATCTGCATAAGGATTCAGGTAGTTACCTTCTTCCGCATTACCGAAGAGGACGTGTGCCGTTTTTACATTCGAATCGTCCGGAGCATATACTTTGGGAAACTTAACAGGAGAAGCTGAGCGTACTTTACGGTACATTAGGTCCCCACCGTCGATTGGACCATTGTAATCTTCGAAGTTTGCATTGACACGGATATCTAGCTGTGTTGTTTTGGTAAGATCCAGATTTATATTCGTTCTCAACTGGATTCTTTTAATGTCGATATTGGTGTTGTAGTTGTTTTTCGGATCTACTTTCAGCGCACCATTATCTTGGCTGAAGTTAGCCGATACATAATAACGTGCCATTGTACCTCCGCCGCTAAGGTTCACATTTGCTCGTTGATTCATGACTGTTTTCTTGAATAGTTCATCATACCAGTCTACTTCCGGATACACATACGGATTGAGTCCTTTTCCGGTATTGGCAATCTTTTCGTCGGAGAATGGGCGGGCTGCCAGTGGATTTCTGGTTACAACCGCTTCGTTGTACATTTTCATATATGTGACAGGATCTGCCAACTGAATGTTGCGTATGGGAGTCGAAATAGAGTTTTCCAAACGAATGCTGACTTTAGCCGGTCCCTCTTTTCCTTCTTTTGTAGTAACCAATACTACACCATTTGCACCCCGTGCACCATAAATGGCAGTAGCCGTTGCATCCTTCATGATAGAGAATGACGCAATATCATCTACAGAAAGTCGAGCTAATTCATCGTTTGACGATTCGATATTGTCAATCAGGATTAGTGGTGAAGAGGAATAGCCGAACGTCGTTACACCTCGAATGAAGAAGTTCGTGTTATCTTTTCCCGGTTCTCCGGATGACTGATAGGCAATGATTCCTGCCATTCTGCCCGACAGTCCTTGCGTCAGGTTACTGGAAGGAACTTTCAGCTCAGAAGGTTTAATCGTTGATACGGCAGCAATAACGCTTTCCTTCTTCTGTTTCGCAAATCCAACTACTGTCACTTCATCCAGTTCGTCTGTCTTCGGCTGTAGCTTTACAGTGATTTTCTTTTGTACTCCGACAGTGACTTTCTGTGTCTGGTAACCCAGGTAGGAGAAAACGAGCACATCCGCATTTCCTACTTTAATTGAGAAAGAACCGTCAATGTCCGTAACGACACCTCTGGAAGATTTGTCCACCAGGATCGTAACTCCGGGAAGTCCTTCTCCTTGTTCGTCATAGACGATACCAGCCACTTCCCTTGTCGTTTGTGCTGTGATAGCCGTCATCTGGAAAGAAAGGACGATGAGTGCTAACCATACTTTTAATAAATGATTCGTGATTTGTTTTTCCATGTGTTTCCAAGTTAGATAAATGAAAGAATGATTATATAATGCAAAAGTAGGAGGAAACTGCTTTGGGAATTTTTCGATATTGATATATAATTTCTCATTTTTGATAAATTAGAATGGCTGTATCCGGATCCACTTTGTAAATTGTCACTCATTTGTTACCATATATCGAAAAAATGCTTTAATTTGCTTCCGCATTAATCAATTAACGAGTTATCTTATATTTATCCAAATTAGCATGAGCACAATTGAAAGCCGTAACATTAAGTACTTTAGCATAAGTACTAATGATGAAGCATGGGGGATTATAGTTACTACTGTGGGTTCTCAATTGATTCCGGAACATAGTTCTTATCCTCGTTCCCAGCATCCGAAATCTCATATCTTTAATCCGAAGAATGGAAGGGTATTGAAAGAATATCAACTTATTTATATTTCCAAAGGTGGAGGATATTTTGAATCACAATCTTGCAAGAGACAACGTATTGAAGCAGGAACTATGATTCTATTGTTTCCGAACGAATGGCATACTTATGAACCGGATACTGCTACGGGGTGGTATGAGTATTGGGTAGGATTCAAGGGAGTGCATATCGACAACCGCGTGGCGAATGGATTCTTCTCACCGAAGTACCCTCTTTATCATATAGGTTTTAGTTCGTCCATCATCGGGCTGTATGAAGACATTGCGAATTATACCTTGGAAGAAAAAGCGGGATATCAGCAGATTATTTCAAGTATTGTACTCTATATTTTAGGTTCTGTCTATTATAAGAAAAGGAATGAGACTTTCAATGATTCTTTTGCCGTCAATAAGATCAATGAAGCACGTACGATTATGAAACAGGAAATAGAGAATAATATTTCTCCTGAAGGTATTGCGGAAAGGCTTGGAGTGAGTTATTCCTGGTTCCGGAAAATGTTTAAGCAATATGTAGATGTATCGCCCGCACAATATCAGGCTAATTTGAAATATTTAAGATCGAAGGAGTTGTTGGATACGACGGAGATGAGTATTATGGATATTGCTTTTAAACTCAACTTCGAAAATGTGGGACAGTTTTCTACTTTCTTCCGTAAAAAAGAAGGAATCCCCCCTTACCAGTATCGTAAGGAGGGACATCATATCAGGAAATAACAATGACCGGAATATTCAGCATAAATGCATATTTCTTGAGAATATCGGCTACATGACCTACACCGATGGAACAATGGTGGGATGGTCCTGCCTTGCTCCACCTTTCGATAAACTCTTTGGCGGATATCGGAAATTTGTACCTGCTATTGAGATTGCCGATATTCAGTATAGGACCCGGAACGGATTCTCCTTCGGCAATCAGGAAAGATAATCCACCTTTTCCTTCGACAACAGATAATAAAGTCACCGGACCTTGTTTGACGGACATTTGAATAGATAATCCTTTGCCCGGTTTCCCATGATATACGGGCAGTGGAACCAGTTTCACCCGATCTTCTGAAATAATAAAGTGTGCCGGCCCGTCATGACCCAGCATAACGATATCATCATTGTAGTCCAAGGCATAAAACTCAGAGAAACATCCGCCGATGCCGAGTAGCGACATGATTTTCATGGCTTGAGCATTCTTCACTTCGTACTCACCTGCTATGGGAATATTCTTTCCGGTGAGAATGGTGTTTCCGGCAATGATAGAGGTAATGATATTCTCATACTCATTACCATTCATGCCCGAATAGTAATAGGCCATCGAACCGAGCTTATGATTAGCAACAAGCTTGTCAAGAGCTACGGATGTGTGTGCCGCTCTTTCAATCTCATCTGCGGTACAGGTTTCGTCGATCGTGAATATCCGGCTAAACTCTTCTTTCTTCGATTCGATTTCTGCCTGAGTCGCACTCTCTCTGAGTGCTGCCAGTTCACACATTTCCAATATTTCGATATGCGTACCGAATACGGTACTTTGTAGTGCCAGATCGGAGTATACATCGACCATTCCTCCGTAATAATTGCCAAGTACGCCCATACGGTTCTTTCGCATCCCTTGTGATACTTCCGCTGCTTTGATCCATTGTGAGATCTCTGTCCAAGCTTCTGGGTCGTCCAGGTATCCGGATACAATCTCATACCGGATCGCAGTGCGATTGAATACCGAGCAGAATTCAGGAATGGAACAAGCCTGGCAGTTTGCCAGCCATTCTCCGGTCATACTACCTCTGTCGCTCATGCTGTTCAGTTTGTCGTATTCAATGGCAGGCAGAGGTTGCATATTCAACAAGATAACCGGTATATTCAGCCGATTGGCTATTGGAATAATCGTAGACGAAAGGGCATAGGTTGAGATGAAAATGAATAGAACTTCTACATCTTCGCTCTTCATTAGCGAGGTTACCCGCTCTGCCTTTTCGGAGTCATCGACCATTCCCGCATCGATGACAGTCACATTACCAAGCGACTGCATTTTATTCTTTATTTTGTTCTGATGGCCTATCAGACGATCCAGTAGTCCGTCAAATTGCTCCCAATACGTATTGAGTCCGACTCCCATCAAACCAATTTTTACATTCTCCATGATGTTATTTCTTTTTTCTATATTTGAATAATCTGTTTTTATTTTGAAGTGATAACATCAAAATCTTCCATTAATCCGTAATCCATGAAATAATATTCATTTCCCGGTGCTTGTTTCTGTACTCCGTTCCAATGCCAGGGGCCGGTAATGCTGACTTCAGTTGTATAGTGAGGACCCATCAGGTTTCTCAGACTTCCGATTACTCTGACTTCAATCTTATTATCTCCTTTCTTTACATACGGGGTAAGGTCGAAATTGTAAGGCTTATAAGCGATGATACCCGCTTTCTGGTTATTTACGTACACTTCGGCAAGTGTTCCATTCCACTTGTTCAGTTGGATTGCGTAGCGACTCGCAAGGTTGTCAATATTATATGTTTTACTGTAACCCATATCCCATGAATAATAAGGTTGTCCCTGTCCTTTCCAGCTTCCCGTCTTAAAGGTCTTTACCGGTTCTTTGATTACCCAACCCATCGGTGCAGGCTCCAATGAGAAATCTCCCACAACGTAAACCGGAGCAATTTCGGCATAGATACTCATCGGTTTTACACTCAACTCGATGGTGTTTACTCCGGTGTTGGCAACATCCCCGATGCTGTAGACTCCGAAACGGCTGTCCAGCCAATACTCTCCATTGACCACTGATAATGCCTTTCCATTCACTTTTACTTTCCAGATGTCTGGTTGTTCGGCAACAAGTCTCATTTTGCTCTTATCCATATTGTCTGCAACAATGAAACTATAGAGTACTTTGATATCACCTGTGCGGAAAGTATCCTTCTCAACAATCTGTTGTTTAAACTGAACGGCGGAGTTCCACGGATCATTCATACCATAATGTTGATACAACTTGTTACAAGCTTCTACCGTATAGAGGTGTTTTTCTGCCTTTCCATCTATAATAAGATCACAGAAGTCAATACTCAGTACGTTATCCTTCAGTCTTTTCACTTCCAGTGGTGTAACGGCTTTCACTACTTGCCCGTTGGCAATTTCCGGTTTCACCTTATAGGTATTAGTGCCTGATGGAGAGCTGAATAAGATCAAACTACCGGCGGGCGGAAGATTGAATTCTGTTTCCACATGATTACCATCCGCTTTGCATGGGTATGCGTAGATTGTACCGGACATGGCATCAAGTTCCATCAACGTTTTTCCTTTGATGGCAACACGTCCTGTAGCAGATTCAGTTAATGAAGAATTGACCAAGAATACCAGTTCGCCATCCTTGTAACTTCTTCTGTGATGATAGAGATGATTGCCTGCCACTTGTTTGAAGCTAATTTCGGGACTTGCGAATACCGTCTGAATCAGTGGTTCGGATAGCTCGTTGTACGTTTTGATCTGTCCCGCATTGTCTTTCATGAATTGAGCCAACTCAGCACTTTCTTTACCATCAATGAAGGTAGGTGTTGAGAAAAGGATCAGTTCGCCTCCGGATTTTACAAATTTCTTCAGCAACTGGAATGTCTTTGAGTTCAGATTTTCGGTAATTGGAGGAAGAACGACTCTTTTGTATCCTCTCTTGCCTACAACAAATTGACCTTTCTTTACACTCCCCTGATCTTTGATAATATTCTCAGAGCCTAAATCGTATTCTACTTGGCTTTTCTCCAGTTTGGTGATAAAATTTTGGAATGCGATACCGATATCCATCGTTCTGACCTGTCCTTTTACATAAGAGTAAGTTAGCCAGGCAGTGGTAGTCGGTTCTATAATCAATATGTCGTTGAGTTGATCGCCCTGACTCAGGATCAGAGACAAACGTGCGAAATAATCATTCTGAGTCTTATAGCTCGACCACCAGGGGGAGATAGAAGTAAAGACAGGCGGGTAATCGTATTTACGTGCTCCCACGATAGTCATGTGTGACAGATGCTGATTCATGAAGTTCACTCCCAGTACATATTCCCAGTCACCCAGTCTTTTGAAATCTTCAAAAGTCTCATTCCAGCCGCCGCCGCCATATGTCTCGCTGAGCGTTCGGGCATATCCCATCTGATTGGCGACACTACTCAATTCTTTGACTGATCTTATATTTCCGAACTGAGCCATCGGATGTCCTTCGTTATATTGGTTGAACAACATATCGATTGCAGGCATCTGATGCCATACGTACATAGCCATATTGTCTCCGCCATGAGACATATCCGGCCATCCGTGTTCCCAGTAATGACCTGTCCATTTCATGTTCTTCTTCTCGCAATAGGCGTGATAGGGCTTCGCCCATCGGTCAATAAAAAGTTGAGTAAGTGTTTCTGTATAGTTGTGACGCACTTGCTGCCAGTTATCTGTTGTTTCTACTAATAAGGGAAGTACTGATTTTAAATCATACCCCCAACGCTTCTGGAATACCTCGAATAAGTCGGGAGTCCAGCGTATTCCACCCGGACTTGAAATGTTAGGTTCATCGGTGAAAACACCTTTAATAGCAGTACCGAGCTCTTTTCCGAAAGTTTTTTCGTATCCGGTCATTGTGATGTCTAAGAACTTTTCTGTAACACCGGGATGTAATAAATCGACGTATGAATAACCACCATGCCAGTCGGAACGACCATAATAGGTCTTCTTATACAAATAGTATTCCCCTTTGGTGTTCTTATAATCAGCCAGGGAAGCTGTGATATCTTTAAAAGTACTTCCTTCTTTTTTCAGACATAAGAAGTAATCTTTTGCATTATCAGGCAGAACCTCGACCTTTGTGTAATCCAATCCTTGTCCCTGATTATACGATTCGGGCATTTGTTCGTTCACATGGCCTCCGGCGAATCCGCTTGGATAGGAATTCTCGTCGTAGATCCAGATATCCATTCCCAGTTTCTTTCCGGCTTCTACGCTGTATTTATACAATTTGAACCAGTCATCAGAGAGGTATTCGGTGATCAGTCCCGGACGCGGATGTACAAAAGCTCCGCCAAATCCTTGTGATTTGAGTTCACCCAGCATACGGTCGATATCCGCATTCGTTACTTTCGTGTTCCACACCCATAGCGGGGCGGAACGGAATTCTTTTGATGGATTTTTGAAGGCTGCTTTCAGCTTTCCGAATTGCCTCTCTCTGGGTTGTTCAGAGGAAACCTTTCCAATACAGCAGTACAATGCCGCAACAGCGAGAACAAGTACTTTACTGAAAGATTGTAGATTTTTTTTCATGTTTTGCAATCTATTTTATGGTAACATATTCTGGAACCGGAGTTAATAGTCTGAATTTACAAAGGCAAAAGTAGGCGGTTACGAAAAACAATGATTTCTAATAATGATATATTTCTTATCAAAAATGATATTCGTATTCCGATTGACATATCTTCGTTAATCCCTCGTTTCTCAGGGATTAATGTGGAATAGAACATTCTTTTTCCACAACACTACTGATGAAATGTATCTCCGGTTTTTGTAGATATTACGTTTTAAGTGGCGCGTTGTGCCAGAATAGTTTGCATATCTGATATCAGAATCTCATCCCCAGAGTTATCCGACCTTCGTGATTGGCGTATTTATTATGTAATGGATTCGCGATAATGTCATCAGCCGAGTCGAACGAATCCTGATAGAAATAGAAGCTCGTGATATCCTTCGAGAATTTGCAGACATAGGCTGCGTCAATAAAAAACATCCCGAAGTTAGTACCAAATCCGGCAGAGATAGCCTGTATCTTCAGGTTGCTTCTGAGTAGGGTGGGCATCGATGACATTTTGTAAGGAGAGTCCCAGTAGGCGTATCCACCCCTTAAGCTAACCGTATTGTTTAAACGATATTCTACTCCGGCCCGAAAATTGTGAGTCGCTTTTAATTCCGATATGATTTGGTCGTTGGCTCCGGTACCGTCTGCTGTATAAAAATCCTCCACATCATCGCCATTGCTGAAACGAGCCAATGTATAGTTGCTATATTCGTAATCAACACTGAGAGTGGCTTTCTGCATCAAAACGGTTGCAGCACTAATCACCAACTTCCAAGGGGTTTGCATATCGTAGTTATATGTAGCAGGAGTGATATAGCTCCGGTAAGAGCAATCGTTGTTTTCATCCGGCTCGTAAAATTCCGAATACGCGTCTTCCGAATAAGTATCCTTCATTGAGAAGAAGGTGGGCGAATGAACCGCCGCACCAATCCGTAACTCAGGAATGGGCCGATAGATCATTCCAAACTTAAAATTCGTCCCAATGCCTTGAGTTTTCAGATATTGGCCGACAGTATACTTATCAAGCCCAAAGAAATTTCCAGTGTCTCCTTTCCCCATAAAAACCGATTCGAATTTATAATGGATGTTTTGAACACCTATTGTCATACCCAAATAGAGCTTGTCTTTATAGTTGGCTCCGAAGGTTAAGTCATATCCCCCCTGATAGCCATCTTCCCGGATATGCTTCCGTTGAGTTACTTCTTCCTCGGGCAACAAGGTCGGTTCAAAAAATCCGGTTTCATTATTAAAGCTAATAAGCCCCGCATTCAAAGCCATTTTTTCGCGTCCCCCGCTCGCACCGTATTTATTTGCTTCCAATGCCAGAATTTCCGTAAAAGACGTCCCGGAATTATATACATACTGGCTGGTGGTACGATTGAAATTGTTTAAGTTGTTGTAATTGATACCGAGATTGAATCCTCTCCAACTGGAATTAGGATTGTGAAAAACGAAAACGCCGCCTAACGTTCCCAATTGCAAGGAAAGTTGGTTAGAAACCCGGTCGTCTGATTTTGTTTTGGCAATGTTCAGGGAAGGGGTGATACTAACCTCCGCTTTTCGGAATTCTCCAATGCCGGCCGGGTTCACCACGATGCTTGAAAGGTCGCCCCCCAAGGCTCCGAATGCACCTCCCATGGCTGTCGAACGGGCAGAACCGGTATTGGTGGTGGTAGAATACCTCACGATGTCATTGACTGTCTGAGCCGAAGCCAATCCTGAAAGTAACAATAGTGCCGGAAGGATATATAACTTTTTCATGATGTTTGTCATTTTATAATAATGTGGAGAATGTATTATTCAATCGTTCTGGCTTCGGGTATTTCCATATTGAACGCACTTCTTGTGCGGCGATCCACAGCCTTTGGCCCGGGGATCAGCGGACTGTTTTCAAGCACGTGACGTACCCGTTTACGTTGATCGAGTGTAAAGCGGTCCAGATAGCCATAATCATAATCCATGATGTTGTCGGATGTGAATGTAATCCCTGTGGTACTGGTTCTCATGGCCAATTCCTTGAATGAGACTGGTTGGGTCAAAGCATCCAACCAGTCCTCGTAGACCTTTCGGTCGTAGTTTGGGGTGTCGTCACAGTAATCATCCACTGGGTCGCCGATGAAAACATGGAACAAGCCGAGGTAGTGTCCTAACTCGTGAGTTAGGGTGAGCACGGCATCCGGCACTTGCAATATCGAATGAACGGAAAATAAGTATTTATTATTAATGCAGACACAATGGGGGTAATTCAATGTTGGATCAATGAAATAACGGTCTCCATTTTTCAATCCCGGTAGTCCATTTGTTCCGATGGTATAGGGTAAGTAAGAAATACCCAATACGTTTTCATTCGTGAAGGCATAAATCATCACGTTGATGTATTGGTTCGGATCCCAAAGGTATTGAATATTGTTCGGGTCTTTCATAAAGGCATTACAATCTATCTCGATGGAACCGGGCCACGAAATCCTGTTGATTCCGGATTCCGCAAGAAGGTTACCATTCGGATCATGGGTCGCCGGTATAAATTCCAGTCCCATGTTCTGACTCTTGTCCTCATTTTGATAAAAGGCATTTATCTGGTCGAGTATTTCGTAGATTTTTGTGGTAGCCACATTTTGTTGCGGATCGGAAGGATCGTTGTAAAGCACATGGAATATGATGGGGAGTCCATAGATATATTCATTTGCGGCAGCCTTCTGCGTGACCCTGATAGCCCGACGTACATCTCGATTCTTTACCACAAGGGTTGCCTTGCGTTCCTGAGAGAAAATGTTGGCCTTAATGCTCAACACAAGGGTATCATTGCCGTATCCCGAGGTCTTGTCGGGCACACACCAATTACTGGCTCCGGTTAATTGCCAGTCGTCATTGCTATTAATGACGATTTTGAGCAAACTCTCTTGGTTATCCACATCGTAGATAGAGCCGGAGGGTAGCTCCAATATCTTTAGCGTATTGTCCGGTCGTTCGCATGCGCCGAAACACAACACAAGGCAGACGTATAAAAGTAGTTTATAGTTCATTAATAGCAAGTTAATTGATATTATATGAAACAAAAGTAATATTTTATAAACACACACGCAAGTTTTCGAATTAAAACAAACATTTACACTTGTAAAGACAATCTTATTTCAAAATATATTTCCCGACTCTTTTATTTAGATGTTGCGAAAGATCTTAAATAATCCCGCCCGAAAGAGCCTTGACGTTCGGCTGCTTTCGGGCGGGATTATTTATAGCAGGTTGTTGAAACCCCTATTATGTATACACGAGGTTAGTCTGCGATGATTGAGAACTCAGCCCCTCCGGCAAAATCAGCTCCGTTCTGTGAGTTCAAACAGGTAAAGCGGATATAACGTGCCTGTACCGGAGTTTTCAATTCCACTCTTTTGGCTTTCTTGTCTCTGTCGAAAGAACCTTTAGCTACCGCTTCGCTCCACTTCTTTCCATCCATGCTTACTTCCAGAGAGTATTCCTTCACGAAACCATTCATCGAACCGTCTTGTCGGGGCAGATAAACAAATCCTTTGACATTCCTTACTTCACCGGCATCGAAATCCACCCAATGCGGGTATTTCGCTACAGTCACCGAATACATGGTATGCCAGATGGTATTGGGGTTTTCATCCACCAGATTGGTAGCGTCCTCACCTCCGGTCTCCTGACTGGAAGCGTAAACCACTGTTAATGGTACATTTTCAATTTTCGGGAATGTCATACCGATAGATAAAGCTTTATTATTTTTGTAATAAGCAGTCACCTTACCGCCTTCACGCAAGTTGAAAGGTTCATTGTAAGTCAGTTCCTTTTTACTGCCGTTCAATGTGTAGATTATTTCAGCATCCTTTTTCTGTGATTGGATTGTAACCAAACCGTTACGTTCGCGGGAAATAGCCAAAGGAACTTCTCCGTCGGCAGCCACACGAGCTGTCTCGGTGAATGTTGCTCCGCGCACTGGACGAATGATAAAACTCATCGGATGATTTTCTGCCTTGATACGGTCCTGATCTAACGGGGCACCTTGTCCACAGCTATTTCCTCCCAGGCCTGTCACTCCCAGATCTAAGTGCAGATGAGTCGTTTTCGATTGGGGCAATTGATAAGGATGAGGCGCAAGCGTCAATTCCATATCCGACCACGGTAGGGCGGAAGCCGACATGGGTCCGTTGGCCACAAACTCTATACCGTTGCCTGTAGCATCTGTCAGCGCGCACCAACGCACCTCTTCACGATTACCCATACTTTGCGGTTTCGGGAAATCAACAAACTGATCTTTGACCGTGCTCTGGTACATTTCTATAAATGAACCCGTGCGGCGGTCATTGAAATTATTCCACGGACCACGACCGTAGTAACTGTATTGTTGCAATTCTGTGGGTACTTGCATGACATAACCCAAACGAGCCAATACAAGAGCCGCCTCATTGGAAGTAATTTCCACGTGCAACTCTATAGAGCCATCCGGATAGATAGTCCATATCTGACTGGTAACAAACTTAAAGTCATCCGGTCCGAACGGGCGATCTGTCCGTTCCTTCACGGAGTATCTTCCCGAAGTCCCTCCTTCGAGAGTCGCACCATTGGGAGCTTGTGACTCTACAGTATACATTAACTGAACCGTATTGCCTGTTTTGTCTTTCGCATTTATCTGGTTATAGCTTAATACTTTATGTTTCAGGTTATGCAATCCCTTTTCAAACCACTGCTGATACGCCCAATTGTCATTATCTACAGGAGCACGCAACGCATTGATCTTGGGCCCTTCTCCGTCACACAAAACTTTGCGTTTATCGTATTCCAGACTATGAATGGTTCCTTGCTTATTATCGAATTTCACCGCAAAGTTCTTGCCCGCAACCGTTGTGAAAGTCTCTGTTTCCGTCACTTCCGGTTTATCCTGAGAAGCTGTTACCGAAGCCAGTGATGGTTTTTCTTCCGCATCTTTTATTTTCAACTGTTCTTCCATCTGCACAAAACCGGCTTTTGCCCAAGGTTTATCTTGCAGCAACCTGAATTGCACTTTCAGAAAATATTCACTTCCTTTTTCCAGTTCGCCATAGTCTACAGAGACTTCGACAGGAACCTTTGTACGAGCATCCACGTTTTGGAGCAACGTTTTAAAGGAATTACTTTTCACCAATTTGCCATCTTTATAAAGCATCCATACCAATTCATAATCGCTCAGTGAAGTGAAATAGTTCTTATTAAAGATCTCTATCATACCTTTTTTCAGATCGATCGGCCGCACTCCTACATTCTGATATACCTTTTTTACTTCGTAGAAAGCAGGTTTGGGCAAATGTCCGGGGAACAGAACTCCGTTCATACAGAACATACCACTATTCGGTTTATCGCCAAAATCGCCTCCGTATGCCAGATAGCGTTCACCCGTCCGGCGGTCATAGTAATACAATGCCTGGTCCACCCAGTCCCAAATAGCCGCGCCACAGAAGAAGTTTGTTGATTCTATGGCGTCCCAATAGTCTACCAGATTGCCTACGGCATTACCCATAGAGTGAGCATATTCCGACACATGGAAGGGGTACTTGATATTATATTTCCCGGTCACTGCGCCACGCATCCATCCGATGGACGGGTATTGATTAGATCCCATATCTACGATGTCGTTGTTGCGCTCATATTGCACAGGGCGCGAAGGGTCGAAGGCACGTAACTTTTCGTAAGCGGTCACAAAGTTCTTCCCCGGTCCCGCTTCGTTGCCTAACGACCAGATGACAATGGACGGATGATTGATATGCGAATGTGCCAGTTCCATGACACGCGCCACGTGAGCTGCTTCAAATTCGGGTACATGAGACAAGGAAGCATCACCATAGTAGTATTGATGGCTTTCAATATTAGCCTCATCCTCCAGGTAAATACCATATTTATCGCAATAGTAATACCAGTACGGGTCGCAGGAATAATGCGAGTTACGTACATGATTAATATTCCCCTGCTTCATCAGCATAATTTCGTCTTCCATCTGCTGATGCGAAATGGTATTACCCGTAGCAGGATTTATTTCCTGACGATTCACTCCTTTCAGCTTGACTGTTTTACCATTTATATAATAGTACCGTCCTGCCAGTCCGAATTCATCTTTATCTGCGGGTGTATCCTTAATCTCTACTTTACAGAAGCCCAAAGCGGTTGAGAACGTTTCTACTATTTTTCCTTTTTTATCTTTCAGTTGTCCCACCAATACATAACGGTAAGGTGCTTCTGCCGACCATTTTTTCGGATCATTCACCTGTATGTTAGTGGTAGCCGACTTGATGTTTCCTGCTTCCAATTCACCAATTTCCGTCACACCGCTCACTCCATTTACCAACGTATTTTCATCCGAATAAAGTTTATTGGCGTAGAGCGAATAAGAAATCGTATAATCTTTCATTGCCTTTTTACCAAGATTGCGAATGTCTGCTTCTACTCTCAGAGTTCCATTCTTGTAATTGGCATCCAGATCAGGAAATACACGGAAATCGCGCACTTGGGTCTTAGCCGTAGAGGTCAATGAAACGGAACGGAAGATTCCCGGCAAGCGAAACATATCTTGCGCTTCGAGAAAAGAACCGTCCGAATTACGATACACCTCTACTGCCACTACGTTTTCACCACCTTTCTTCAGGTAGGGAGTAACGTTGAACGAAGCCGTATTGCGAGAGTTCTTCGAAAATCCGATGTAATGCCCGTTGATCCACAGGTAGAAGAAAGAAGAAACTCCATCGAAGTTGATATATACTTCCCGCCCTTTCCAGTCGCCGGGAATGGTAAAGGTGCGTCGATAAGAACCTACTTCGTTACGATGTTTATAGGTGACCCAGTCTTGGGGGGGAGTGCGCATCACTCCTCCTTTCCAGTCTCCTACTTCTACTTTATGTTGGAAAATAACCGGTTGATTGGCATAGATGGGCGTTCCGTATTTCAGGCTTCCATCTTTCTGAATCCCTGTTACGTTCCACTGCATAGGTACATCGACCGTATCCCAGTTAGAAGCGTCAAAAGCGGGCTGATAAAATTCAGCCGGACGTTCGTCGGGATTGCCTACCCAATGAAACTTCCACGGGCCGTTCAGTGATTGGTAGTAACTACTATGCTCCGGCAATACACGACGTGCACTTTCGCTGTTCGCAAAGGTAAAGAACCAGGCATGAGGTTGCTCTTTATTGAGGGCTACTTGTTGAGGAGCCTCCCACTCTTTTCCGGTAGGGGCTTCCGTCTGTACGTAACTAAATCCTTCCAAGACTTTATCCTGTGCATTGGCATTCAGAGCTACAAGAAGGAAGCTTATTGCATAAATATTCTTCATAATATATTGGGGGTTAAACATAACATTCTCTATTATTGTGGGTAAATATACGAAAGAAAAGCCATTGTTTTATTGGCCGTCTTTACTTAAATACTGTTTGCGGCACTTCTCCTGTCCATCCTGCGGGTTGTTTTACCTGAAAAAGACGCAAGATGAGAGAGCCGGTATTAACCGTATTATTCGGTTCACTCATTTTCAATCCTTTCGCAATGCCCGGACCTGTCACTCCCCAGGGAACGACCATTTCATCGACGCTAACACCTCCATGACCTCGCCCCACTCCTCCATGATCGGACAGGAACATAAAATGAGTATCTTCATACAAGTCTTCCTGCTTCATCTTCTCGATCAGTTTGCCTATCTCAACGTCCGCTTCCTCAATGGAGCGTATATATTCGGGCGACATCCATTCATATTTATGTCCCACTTCATCGGTGTGTACCGAATAAAGGAAGACGAATGTCGGTTCCTTCCGGTTTTCCACCAGGAAGTTGAAGGCTTTCTCATAATTCGGAACATACGCATCGTCGGTCAAAAAGCTGACTTCATCCATATACTTCTGGTTATACGGATAAATCAAATTGGCCCAATTATAATAGAAGGCGGTTTTTATTTGTGGATTCTCATCTTTGAGGACTTTGAATACGGAGGGATAATATCCGTCGGCATCCGTCTCGATTGCGGGCAATTTATGTTTGGCAAGTGTCCAGCCGTTGTCCACCACTCCGTGTTGTTCCGGCCCACTCCCTGTCAAGTGACTCGTCCAGTTGGGTAAAGTGACCGAGGGCATTACCACACGAGTTTCCAATGATAAGACACCTTCCGACAGCAAGGCATCCAAATTAGGTGTTTTTGCCTGCTGAAATCCGGGTACACTGATACCATCCAGACCAATCAGTACCACCCGTCTGGCCTTTTTTTTCATTGTTTTCGAAGTGGAAGACGCGGCAGCAAAAGCCGCTGATGACTCTGAGAATGTCGTTGTTCCCAAAAGCAGTGTCCCGGCTAGCCACTTTTTAAGGAAATTTCGTCTGGTGATTTTCATGCGTATTTATTTTAAAGTTATTCGTGTGGACAAATATCGGTAAAAATAAAGAAATAACAATCACTTGAGGTGATAAACTAAGTTTTAGTGGAAGTGATACTATTATTAAGCGGTGAGGGTACAGCCGATAAAGTTTAGCGTTGTATGTATTTATTTGAAGGATTAATTGATGCACCCAAAGTTGCTGTTCTCTTCAGGTGGTAAACTTATTATTCTCTTCGCTGGAGAGGCAAATACATATATACATCCCCTCCAGCGTTCGGAAATAAAGCTTTTGATCTATCCCATTTCGATAAAACAGATCTATAATCCAATGGAATGCATCACCACAGCTCCGGGCTTACCGTCAGAAAGTGTTTCCACACTGATGGTAAGCGGTGTCGTACGGTTCGTATTGTTACATTCTATCACGACACAACCGTTCTTGTCGGTTTTCACATTCGGATTCCAATAGATTGTTCGTCTCCGGTCGTTGCCCTGAGGCAAAATACCCTCGGTATAGGCAGGCGAATAGAACTCCAACGGACGGGTGTAGCCTTGAATACGGGTAAGACGAACGCCACGAGAGGGACGAAAGTCTTTGTTAGCATCCCATCCGTCGGCAGAAACGATATAGGCAATGGACGTCGGTTCATCCATAAGTCCTATACTTCCCTTTGGTTGAGTGTTGGTTCCATTGGTTCCTTCAGTAGCTGCCGTTTCATCTCCCGGTTCGGCAAATCCTTCTTCAATAGGAGTAAGTACATCTTCAAAATCGAGTTGCCTGAGTTCATCTCTTGCTCCACTTCCACTGCTGATAACAAGCGTCTTCACTGCATCAATGTCTTCTTCGATAAGGAAACGATCTTGCGCCCTTAGGATTTTACCATCGACCACTAGCGGTAGGAATTTCTCACGATACATGATTCTTTTCCCTTCTTCGAGTCGGATTTGAGGGTTTACTTTATTCAGAAAGTCATACAGGGTGAATATTTCTTTCCCCTCGTCTCTCATCTTGTCTACCATGCTTTGCACGTCGTAATAAACGTCTATGCTTTTTTCAAACAGTAAGGTTCGTTTTTTGAGATAGCGTGCCTGTACTGTTACTTCGTCCAAAAAGAACGGATCGGATTTTCGAATGGAATCCATGTAAAGAGAGTCTTTTTGCCTGATCGTATTTCTCAGTTGGCTGACATCCTGCCATTCGGGGTGCGATTCATAAAAGTCGTATCTCCGCAACTCCGGCGAGAAATTGCGAAACAATAAAACGGAGCAGAGCTGCTTCTTGCCGCTTCCCGGCTTACTGGTTTGAATGTTAGTCGGCATGATTCCTTCAAAATCCTGTACCGGTATCTGGAAACGGCCTATTGAATCGGACATTGCTTTTCCCGCCCTGAATTCACCTTCCTTTTTGGATAGGATGGAGACTTCAAGATTATCTTTATTATTTTTCAGGATAAACGATTTCAGTTGCCCGTGAATGGTCAGGCTCTTTTCGGGAAGATACCGGGGTTGCGCGGGTGGCTCGCTCACCATTCCCGGCAGGTCGTACTTTCTCCATCCGTGCACAAGCATTAAAACATCCAGCTCTTGCTTTCGCTGTCTGGTATTCCCGGCAAAGTAATAGCCCGGTTGGTGGATGTAACCTTTCAGTTCGGAAGTCAGGAGCAGATCGGTGTATAGGGTATTATCATATTCCAGATAGTCCGATTGGAGGGTACTACGGATAGAAACGGAGAGGTTTGTTTCGAGTGGTTTTCCAGCTTCGTCTTTGGCTTCTATTTTACATCGGATGGGAGAAAAAGGATGGTAGTATGAGCGATCGGTTTGCGCCGTCAGTTGCAGAGCTGTTTTGGGCATGATGTAACAGGAACGTTCCGCAAGTACATTTCCCTTTCGGTTCATGAGAGACAGTTGGATGATGCCGCCGGGGAGTTGATCGATAGGTATGCGGAGAAGCTCGGCTTGTTTCTGCCCGAAGCGGAGCGCATTCCATATCAAAGGAATACCTTGATGAGATATGAAAAGAGCTAAGGTATCGGAAAGGGTAGCTTCGTTACGCATCACTCGTACGTCAAGAGTCGTTTCACGGTTTGTCACGCTAAGCATATATCCTTCAGGCAAGGCTTTCGGTAATTGAAAGGTGTATTTATCACCGTTCCAGTTGACTATAGCCTCTACTTTCACACCGGCCCGGGGGGTGTAGGACAGGCAACCCATTCCGTCATGCAACGTTTCGAATTCCGTTAACTCCTCCCCCTGTTTTGTACGGAGCAAGCCGGATACACTCACCGCTCCTTCGTTCTTACTTTCAGCTTTGAAGGCTATTATGGAAGTGACTCCTTCTATCAGTTGTCCGCCTTCCGGGAAAAAGCGTACGGCCAGTTTTCCGGTGTCGTCCTTTGGACGTTGCTTCATGGAAGGGTGCATATTATAGGTAGTAATGGATCGATCCTCGTTTCCATCTCCCACCTGAGGGCGGTAAACGGGGAATGTGCGGGAGAAGTAATATTCGTCGCCGAAAGACAGCATCCATTTGGTAAATGCCCGTACTTCGTAGTAACCGGACAGACCGGACTTTTCAAGAATGAACTGCCCCTGTCCTTCTCCTTGTTGTACTTTTACAATTTGCTTATTGACGATGTGCCCCAGTTGGTCCAGCAATTCTACATACAATGGTTGGCTCAAGGTGGTAGGTTGATTTTCAGGTCCCTGCGTGACGTAGGCTTTGAACCAGATGGTATCCCCGCAGTAATAACTGGTGTTATCGAAGTGGAGGTGGACTTTCTCCTGCGGGTAAGCAGTGGAGAATACTTGCGCTTGCTGAAAGTATTTTTGAAAAATGCTTTCGGCGCTTTGGTTTGATTGCTGCGCATGGATACAGGATGCCGCAATTAATAATAAAAACGAAGTCATTAATTTCATAAGCCAATCCGTATTTAGTTTTCAACTAGTGCCGCGCACGTATTCGCCACAACAACTCATTCAAAGAAACATTCTTTACCTGAGGCGACAATAGGAGATCGGAAGTCTTGCTTGCATTATATCCTTTGATGGGCAAATTCGTGCTACTGGAAGTTTTACTGAAGTCCGACCAGGCATGTATGATGGTCCATGATAACGGATACTCTTCTTTCTGTTTTTCGGCTTTCGCGGCGTCCCGGTTAATTAAAGAAGCTACATAATCGGGACCACCGCACAATGAATTGTCAAATAAGCCCGACCAGATGGAAAACCTTGCTGTCACTACCGGAATATCTATGTTCTCTTTGCTCTTGACCCAAACCATATCGCCACCCATATTATAAGGATTATATTGAATGGCTATCATTCCCGTCAGCCCTTCTATCTCGCGGGCATAGATGTCGTAAGCCTGGCGGGCTTCTTTGCTGAATACGTCTTTGCAGATAAACCCGAATATTTTAATGTTCAGCTTTTTGAAATGCCAGTTCATGCGGCGTGCAAACTCGGTGAGAAGTTCTTCCCGATTCGGGCGGTTTTTAGCAAATTCATCGGGGTACTGATAACCGCCTCCATACTCAATCACACTCGAATTGTCTTTTTTCATGGAGACAAAGCGGTTCCAGGTGGAGGTACTTACTACTGATAGATTGACCGGGCAAAGTGTCCACGAAACCGGGGAACGGTTTTCGTCTTTATTGCCGTAATAAACGGGGTCGTCGATAAAACTTCCCATGGTCCACTGCATATTGTCACCGTCGCTGACTACAAAAGAATGGAAGGCAGAAGAGTCTTTGAAGTTTATGTCATTGAATTCTTTTTCGTGAACGGTCAGAGGTTCTGTTTTATCGGAAGCAGCCATGATAAAAGGAAGATTCTGACACCAGTTGGATGCTGTATTGTAATGTCCCCATCGGGTGATGGCTCCTGTATATTCGTCTTCATTTCCGCAGTTCCATCCCATAATTGGTGAAAGCGGGGTGACCCATTCGAGAATTTGTTCCGAGAAGGTGCCGGTACCGTAGTATAGCATTAGCTTTTGAGCGATGGCGATGTCGCGGCAGTTGCTTACTTTGGGGTCGATGCTTAGAGCAGAACTACGGTTTAATTGTTTTTTGCAATGTGCGAAGCAAGTTTCCGGTGATTCGTAACGGGCGTCTTTCAGTTTTTTCAATCCCGATTCTTTGATTCGTTTTTCTAATGATTCTTCTACAAGTATTCCTTTCAGGAGTCCTGCATAAACGGTTGCCACGTTGGAGGAATAGTTGATTCCGTCTCTTAGTGAGTAGTTTTCTCCTTTCGAGGTGTCGGCTTTGTAAAGTATATATCCTTTTATAATCTTTTTCTTTTTCAAATAGTCCAGTAGTTGCCACAAATCCATACGTGTGGGCTTGGTAATGTTTAGGCTTTTGAGTGAGCTTTTCAGTATTTCGTCATAGGAAGTATTGGTGAATTCGATCCAGACCATTTCGTTGAATGTTCCATCATTGACTGCTTGTCCACATAGGCCGGATAAAGATTCCAGTAACATTATTTCTGCCTGATTGAGTCCTTCTTTGTTGCAGATGATCAACTTCTGGGGGGCTTTCTGTGTGAACCAGCCATGTCTGCCGTTGTAAGCGGACAACGTAGTGCAAAATAACAGGCAGACAAGGATAGATAGTAACTTAATTTTCATGATCAGATGGTTTGGAGAGTTTTTCAGTTTATGATTCAACTTCTGCAAGTGCTTTTCTAAGGCTTCAGGGGGCTGCCAATTATCGGATTGTAGGGTATTAATACTCTACTTCTCAGCTATTAATACTTGATTTCTCAGCTATTAATACTTGACTTCTCAGTTATTAATACCCTACAAATGGGTTATTAATACTCCGGAAACCGGCTTTTTATACCCGAAAAGATCACTTGCAGAAGTTTAGGTTTTTTATTTCTTTGTTTTCAGCGGTAATGCACGCATTTCATTGGCGGCTCTTACATCGTCAAGGTAATTGTCGGACAAAGTCATGGCAAATATAGCGATGTTATCATCCTTCGGAAGTACGAGTGTACGGGCTTCTTTCGGGAGTTCGATGCCGAACTTATACATATACGTGTATATATAGGTATCGTTTCCTTTTTCCGTATGGCGGTGGGAGCCGATGTAGGCTAGTGAAGCGTCACGGATGTAACCGTCGCTCACTCCCTGATGTCCCCATTGTCCATAGAAGTCGGAGTAATAAGGTACTTCGAATTCGTGGGGGTTGCCATCAATAAGGAACGTTGCTTTGCGATCCTTGTCGGTAGATGTTGCCAAGATGTACAACTTCTTTCCGGCAGCTTCTTCGGGTAATTGAATGGTATCTCCCTTACATTTGATAACGTTTTTGTTTTCATGGTTGCCAATGTTGAAAGTGATGTTGTCGCAAGTCACTTGGTCGCCGATCAGTTCAGCGGCAAAGCTATTGCCTTTCTTGTCGAAAGAAACCATATAGCCGAAGTTTTCCGGTGTAAAGGCTTTGCTGTTGAAGGCCAGTTGAACAGGGATGTTCTGTACCGGAGCCGCTTTCACGTTTCCTTTTTTCAGGCGAACGGCGAATGTCTTGGGTCGGTAGGAGGTCATGTCGAAACAGAGTTTGTTGTCGCGGATGGTGGCTTCACCTATCTTTTCTTCGATACCGTTTGTCTCATAAGCCGATTCAATAGCGTCAGTGAAGGTTACTTCTACATTCTTTGCTTCTTTTCCTTGCATTTCGTAGAGGCGAATGATGTAGAGGTCGCTCTCTTCTGCTTTTTTCAGCGAGCGGATGGCTACTTGAGGTGTATTGACTTTAACGAAAGAATATTCGCGTCCCAGTGCACCTTTGTGTTTCGGAGTATTGAATACTCCCAGGCGACTGTTCAGTGATTCTGCCAGATGGCTGATGCCTGCTTGCAACGGTTCGTTCTGATGTCCTACAATAGAGTAAGTAAACGTATGGTGTCCGAAGTCTTGCTGTTCCTGATATTTATACCGGTCTTTGCTGGTGGGAGCATGGAGCAAGGTAAGGCGCAAGGTGTTGTCATTTGGCTTGTCCCATCCGTATTTACAGTCGTTGAGGATGGCTACTCCATAGCTGTTATCGGGAGCGGTGATGTCTGCCCATTGTTGCGCGTACACTTCATAAGCGGTGTTCGTGTTGTTTTTACGCTTTATTGTACCAATGCCCAGATCGTAAACAGCTTCCTCGTTTTTTATATTCATTGGGAACTCTGCTTTCAACACTGCATCTTTGGTAGACCAGTCTACTTCGTTGATGATGTCGATGCGTTCGTCGTTGGCTCCTTCGCTCATGCGGATGTATTGTACAAACTTAGAAGTATTGTAGGTGCGTTCTATGCGGAGAGCTGCATAGGACAGTCCTTGTTCTGCGATACTGATCTTTGCCTCTCCGGAGATTCCGGTTCCGGGTTTGTCGATGACTTTCTTTTGAATTTCCCATGCGGGCCATTCTGTCGATTCATTGCCCAATAAGAGTGTCAGGCGGAATGCTTTGCCCGGTTCTACCAATTCTTGATTGGTGCGTTTGTCAATAATGGAAGCAATGTCGCCATTAGCATTCAGAGTGAGTCGGTATATACTGTTCTCCAATGTATTTTGAGTTGCTTTTAATGAAGAGCGTTTACCACTTTTTCCGAAGCGGACATCATACACAGAGCAGCTCAGAGGAGCGACGGAAGCACTGAAAGCAATGTGTGCTTTCCCGTCTTTCCAGTCTACAAGTTGCGCCGGAACTTCTTTTCCGTTAGCGTCGAATACTTGTATTCCGGCAGGTTTCTTCGGGGACTCAATATAGGCTTCTGCCAGTTCTTTTCGTTGTGCCGCCATTGCGTTGTAGACGATAATAGCGTTTCCTTTTACTTTTGTATCCATGCACGAAGCCAGTGAGCCTACTCCTGTCCGGATGACGTCATTGAATTGTGTTTGTGAGATTAACTCGTCGTTCCATGAGTAGGTGTAGGCTTTGGGCAGACTGGTTCCTGTGAGGTCGTCGTGGAACTGATGCCAGATAAACCGGCGCCATGCGTCTGTCAATGTGTTTGCCGGATAAGCGGCTCCGTCTATATAGTCTGCCATTACGGATACTTTCTCTGCTGCGTCGCCCAACTGTTCGTTGCGACGGTTATACAGCTTCATGGCTGCCTGCGAGGTGTAGCATCCTGTGGCGTGTATATCCATCAGTAGTTCTCCGTCGTATACGGGAAGTTCCGGATGCTTGTCGAAAGGGAGATAATCTTTGTATAATTGGTCGGAAGTAGCGCTGATAATTTCAACTTCTCCTTCTCCTTTCACTCCTTTTTCGATGGAAATAGCGGAATTGATATTGGCGGAACCACCACGGTCGCCCGCACCGTAGTAACGGTAGATTGTGTTATTAACGCTTCCCTTAGCAGTATTCTTCAGGTCGTTGTCTTTACTGATGTCTCCACCATTCCATTCGTGAACGTAGTTCTTGCCGTTCAAGGCTGCCATGATGCGTGAACCGTCTACGCCTTGCCAAAGACCGAAGTTAAATGGCATTTTGGAATTGCCGTGCATATTGTTGTGTCTCCATTGCAGTTTCTGTGTAGAGAAACCGATGAGGCCACAATGAGCGGCAACTGTCGGTAGGGTATAGCTGAATCCGAAGCAGTCCGGCAAGAAGATGTCGGTGGATTTCAGACCAAATTCCTGCTTATAGAACTGTTGTCCCAACAGGATATTGCGGAAGAATGATTCCGGCGACGGCATATTTGTGTCGTTCGCGTCCCAGGAACTGCCGGATACGTGCCAGCGTCCTTCCTTTATATACTCTTTTACCAACTCATATTCGGCGGGATAGTATTCCTTGAGCCAGTTGTATTTTACTCCTCCTTCAAAGTTGAATACATAGTTGGGATAATGCTTGAATAAATAGAAGTTGCGTACAAGCGTATGTTTCAGATATTCGTCGATGGTAGTCTGCACATCCCAGTTCCATTGCGTATCCAGATGGGCATTCGACACAATGTACGCTTTATACTTCTTCTGGGCGTGTACCGGACTAAGTCCGGCCGCTCCCAAAAGTAAAGTTAAAAGAATGACTCTTTTCTTCATGTGTTTTTAAATGGTTTCTTTGTTTACTATATTAATTTACTTATTGATTTTGAACTTACCTTCCAGTCTGATATCCTTTGAAGAAGCACCAACCATTACTTTAAACGTTCCCGGTTCTACCTGAAACTTCATATTCTTATCCCAGATAGCGAGGTCTTGCGGGCGTAGTGTGAAGGTTACTTCCTTCTCTTCGCCGGGTTGCAGTGTGATGCGCTCGAAACCTCTCAGTATTTTTACATACGTTGTCACACTGCTCACTTCGTCTCGGAGGTAAAGTTGCACTACTTCGTCACCGGCTCTTTTGCCTGTGTTCTTCACGGTGCAACTCACTGTTACATCTCCCAATATTCCTTGTTGTTCCGGAGAAATTTTCAGATTGCCGTATTCGAAAGTCGTGTAGCTTAATCCATGTCCGAATGGGAAAAGCGCACCGGCTACCGCAGTTCCGGAGCCACTGTCCGAACCGGGTTTGAAGGGGAAAGCAAACGGTATCTGTCCCACAGATTTGGGGAAAGTGACCGATAACCTGCCCGCCGGATTGTTGTCGCCAAAAATGGTTTCCGCCACCGCTTGTCCACAGAATTCACCGGGGAACCACGCATGGAGAATAGCGGGTACATACTTCTTTGCATAGTTGATACTGGAAGCACGACCGTCGATCATGACTAATACAACAGGTTTGCCTAATTGACAAACAGCTTTCAAAAGCTCCTCTTGTCTGCCCGGCAAGTCAAGACTGGTGCGCGAACGCTCTTCGCGTACTGTCACTTCGCTTCCTCCCAGCACCATGACCACTACTTCGGCAGCTTTTGCTGCTTCGATGGCTTCATCCATCATCTGCTGTTCCTGCGGAGTGATATCAAAAGGAAGAACTTCACTTTCGGGGAAGTGCGGGTCTACAATCTCACAACCTTTCTTATATACTACCTTCGCTCCCGGAAGTGCCTCTTCAATACCTCTGTAAACGGTTTTGATAGGTGCGTTGGCAGGACCATAACGGCAGATCAGTTCTTTTTGCTCATCTGCATTGGGACCGATCACTGCTACGGACTTCAATGTCTTTTGAAGCGGTAATACGTTATCCTGATTCTTTAAGAGTACGATAGATTGACGGGCAGCTTCCAATGCCACAGCTTGATGTTCTTTACTGTGTACCACCTTTTCCGCCAGTTTTCCGTCACCCCGATAAGGGTTGTCGAACAAACCTAACCAAAACTTCACATACAATATTTCACTTACACGCTGGTCGATCGTAGCCTGGGAAACCTTACCCTTGTCAAAAGCACTCCGCAACGGTTTGATAAAACCTGCCGGAGAACTAAAGTTGGTACGAACATTCAAACCTGCATTGACGGACTGCACAACGGCTTCTTCATTGTTTTCCGCTACATTGTGTTTGCCGGAGATGAATTCCACCGCATCGCTATCGGAAACGACATATCCCTTGAATCCCCATTCCTGACGTAATATCTGTGTAAGGAACAGGTAGCTGCCTGTAATCGGTTCGCCATCATAATCATTGTACGAGCTCATTACGCCCAATGCTCCCGCTTCCTGAAAAGCTACGCGGAATGGCTCGAGATAAAGAGTACGCATCTCGCGCGGAGCTACGTGCGGATCGGTACGCGTACCCCCGTCACGTCCTCCCACCGGGATACTATACACGGCGAAGTGTTTGGGGGTAGCTACCAACTTGTGCTTTTGTAAGCTTTGAATCATTTGTTTACCCAACTGACCAACCAGATAAGGATCTTCACCGTAGCATTCCACTGCACGTCCCCAGCGTGGATCTTGGGCTACGTCGAGAATGGGTGAATAGATATTGGTATATCCCAAAGCGGCTGCCTCCATTGCTTCCACCTCGCCGATACGGGCAATCAGTTCTTTGTTCCAGGTGCTTCCCTGCCCACACTGGGCAGGAAAGAAAGTGGCTTTTTCGTGACATACCCCACGAATACCTTCATTGGTGAAGTCTACCGGAATCCCTAGTCGTGTTTCCTCGACAAACCACCGTTGGATATCGTGTTTGGCTTTGACGTGTTTGGTGTATGGAAATGCATATTCTGAGCCGAATTTTCCCAGTCCGTTATGTTCCTCATCTATATTACCAATACCGTCTTTCCATATTTCCGACTTCCATTTGTCGGTAGGCAACACATCTGCAAGCACGCGCCCAGAGCCATAGAGAGTGGCCATCTGGCAGGTCTTCTCATCCATGTTCATCTGGCTTAGCAAGTCTTTGACGCGTGCTTCGATGGGCGCTGACGGGTCTTCGTATACATCCATCCGGCCGTTTTTGTTGAAGTCAATCCAACCTTTGCGGTAGATGCCGTCTTTCGAATCGGCTTGGGTAATCATCGGAACCGTCAGCAGGCAGCTTAGTAATGTTAGTTTCAGTTGTTTCTTCATTCTTCTTTTTTAATGGTATTAGGATTAAATCATTATTTTATTACTTCAACGTTCGGATACTCACTTCTCAATACGTTTCTAATGAGAGTGTGTGTACCTTCAAAAACCAGTTTCCGGTTGTCCAACGGGTTTTTATACTTATACTTCAGATCCAATATACTAGTCTCTATGTAATAGCGGGTATCCGTAGCATGGTATTCATACTTTCTGGCAATGGACGCTTTTATCGGTTCCAGTTCCAGGTTACCGCTCGGATCTGTAATCGTAATCTTTTCGTTCTCGTCGAAAGATATTTTTAGAATGTATTTCTTATAAGTTGCCGGGTCAGTTTCGGAAGTTGCATTTCCGGCATACATGAAGCAAGCATTCTGCGATATAGCATACAATATAGCACTACCTGTAGCGGTGTTTTGTCCAGTAGCATCGATTGTCAGTTTACCATTACCTGAATATGTGCCGTTATACTTATTGGTAAACTTAATGTTGGCCAATAGCTTGCTATATTTACCCGGACCTACCGGTTCTCCGGTAGAAGAAGATATTTTGATAGGCAACACATAATTCTCATAGATATTCTCAATCTGGTTCAAATCTATATGTATATTGGCTGTAGTCTTAAACTGACCGGCAGGAATGGTATAGGCTTCCTTGTCGAATGTGTAACAAGTAGGGGGTAATTCCAGGAAATACATTTCGGTCTGAAACTTATATCGGTCGAAGTTGTACTCTTTAAGTGTATCGGGATCATTGGTAACGGTGATTACAACATCTTTGTCATTAGCTGAAGTTCCGTTTACACTCATGTCAAGTAAGAGTAGGGCGGTGTTGTCATCCTGTATTTTCACTTCGCATTCTTTCCAACCATTCTTGTTCAGATAAGAATACTTCTGAAATAATTCATCCTTCAGTTCATCTTGGCAGGAGATGCCTCCTACTGTTATCAGGCATAAGAGGGCTATGTTGATTAATTTTTTCATATCTATTACTTTTAAGATTACCATTCAGGGTTCTGAGTTAAGTTTACATTACGTTTCAATTCCGCTTGCGGGAAAGGGAACAGATACATCTTAGGCAAGAATACCTTCTGAATATAGGTAACGGGAGTGGGAACATAATATTCCTGACGGACATCATTCGCCATCGTTATGTCTATATTGCATCCCATCAAAGGTGCTGCTTCGTCTATGTTCGCATCTTTCCATCTGCGAAGATCGAAGTAACGGAAGCTATTTTCCGTAAACAACTCGATGTGGCGTTCTCTTTTTAAGGCTGCTCTGAAGTTAGTGGGATCTCCGTAAGTCGCATCGTCAAAATCGGGCAATCCGGCACGCATTCTGATAGGTTTCATTGACTTTCTCATTTTCACAACATCACGGTTGATCTGTACTTCCTGATCATTGAATGTTTTGATGGTATATGTTTTCCCACTGGTTATTTCATTCAGAGCTTCGGCATGGATGAGGAGAATTTCTGCATAACGTATGGTAGGTTCGGTTTTGGAAGTCCGGTAGCCGCCCTCCGACCAAGAGTCTTCTTTATTTGTATACTTCTTCAATCCGACACCTGTCAGTGGAAGATTTGTTTTATAGCCTTCTTTACCATTGAACTCGTCCTGATAGTACCAGCATTGATAATTCTTCTCTGAGATTTTTGAGGTACTCTCACAATCCCAAATAGCTCCATTGAAAGCAATGCTTGCGTAAAAACGCGGTTCGCGTCTACCATACATTTTAGATACATTGGCCCCTATAAAGAGAGAACCAACTCCCATTTCCGGTTCCTTGGCAGTCACTGTAAATCCATCTTTTATATAATAATCGCCGGCTTCTTCTATGGATTTTCCGTTATCCATATAATAAGTATCTACCATCTTTTGAGTCACGCCTATTCTGTTTCCTCCTCCCGATGTTCTTGGCATACTTTTATGATTCCAACAATCTTGTATTCCATGACTACCTTCTACTCCGGTTCTGGTGAAGATCAATTCCGGATTCTTAGAGCCGCGAATGGTTCCGTCAAAAATATACTTATATGAAGAATAAGGATCTACATTTTGCCAACCATCGGGAAAATCCAGGTGCGAATACACCGGATGTTCGGGCGGAGTGACGCTATACGGATTTTTTTCGTCGGGTGCTACTATATGCAATTCGTATTTATCGAGATTGATTACATCTTCGGCAGCAGCAGCGGCGCGTGCCCATTTAGATTCGTCATACTCTTGGTTGTAAAGTACAGTGCCATCCAAATTCCGGATATTATAAAAATCTTTATTGCCATTTGACATGGGGCTGGCAGCAAACAACAAGGCTCTTGCGCGCAATGCCAAAGCTGCTCCTCTAGTCGGTCTTCCCATATTATTCTGTGCACGTGATGGAAACAAGATACGTGCAGCAATCGCCAGATCATTATCAATAAAATCGATCACTTCATCAAATGTAGCACGAGGCAACGACAGATCTTCGTAAGAAAGGCTGACATCCAATCCTTTTTCGGGAATTAAGGGTACAGGACCATACGTCTGAAGCAAACTAAAATAGGCAAAGGCACGTAAGAAACGAGCTTGTCCCTGCATATCAGAAATCTCTTCGAGTGTCATTTCTTTGCATTCCGGCACTTTTTCTATAAAAGTAGAAGCTTTACGAATACACTCATAACACCTTCTTAGATGCTCATTAAAATCTTCATTAGGAAAATTGTTGGCAGAATAATTACACTGTTGTAAACTCTTTCCGTCAGGATGCACCAAATCATCGCTCGCCCATTGAAACCAAGAGCTATAAGGAGATAGGTTAGTTCTGCCTAAGTAATCATAGTTGTTAGCCAGCCATCCGTCTACATACACTCTTTTCGAAAAGGCAGAATCGACCGATAGCATATCGTAGAAATATTTATCTACATTAAGAAAATCTGCACATGAGTGCAGAGATAAGCCTGCACAAATGATACTTATAGATAGTATTATTTTTCTCATAAAACGTGTTTTTTAAAATTCAAATCTAAGATAACCTGTATAAGTTCTATTAATAGGATAAGCAGATCCATTGCGTTCCGATTTCTTGCTTTCCGTTTCCGGATCCCATAATTTGAATGGACTCCATGTATATAAGTTCTCACCGATAAAACCGATTTGCATATTACTTACAAAGAACTTACGTGTGAAAACAGCCGGTACGGTATAACTTAGCTCAATGTTTTTCAAACGAATATAACGTCCGTCTTGTAACCAGAAGGTTGAGGCTTGACTATTATTATCATTCTTTCCATAAGTCAATCGTGGCCAGGCAGCATTAGGATTTTCTGTTGCAGGATCACCGGAAACGTCTTTGGATATCCAACGATTGGCATCTGCAGACAGTTGTAGAACGTTTCCTATGGAACCATTATGGAATGGTTGGATTCCATTACCTGTCATATAGAAATCAGACTTACCGCTTCCCTGAAATAATACACTAAGGTCGAAATTTTTCCAGTTGGCACTAAATCCTGCACCGTACTGAACTCCGGGTTGGGTTTTATATCCCAATGGAACTTTGTCATCACCGTTGATTTTACCATCACCGTTTACATCTTTGTACTTGATATCACCGGGCAAAACCTCTCTACCTCCGAATTCCTGTACCGGGCTACTACGTACGTCTTCTACGTCTTTGAAAAGTCCCAAAGCAATATAGCCGCGTGTTTGGCTGGATCTGAATCCTCTGTCCATTTTATACCACAATTCATTGGCTGCTTCGTCTTTATCAATAATTTCTGTATTCTGATAAGTCATGTTACCACGTATCGTGATTTTTACCTTTCCTATCTTCTCAGAGTATGCTGCATTCCAGTCGAAACCTTTAGACTCCATCTTACCTACGTTTGCCATTGGCACCTTATCGGCTAAGCCGGTTGTTTCAGGCATATGGTTACGTGTCATGAAGATATCATCTCGCTTATCCTTATAAAAGTCAATAGATCCTGTGAATTTATCATGAAACAGATTCACATCAATTCCCAGATTGTACTTTTTAGCAACCTCCCAAGTTAAGTTAGGTGTGCCGATAGTACCGTTACGATATCCTCCAATTTTATTTGTTCCGAATTCACCAAATGCATACTCGCTACTTGTGTTTACCAATCCGATATAGGGGAAACGGCGTCCACCGATAACGTCATTACCTACTTCACCATAGGAAGCACGGATTTTCAACATATCTATCCAGGGCGCGATATTTTTCACAAAAGGTTCTTCCGAAATAACCCATCCTGCTGAGAATGCAGGGAAGAAACCGAACTGTTTTCCTTTTTCAAAGTTCTCTGATCCGGTATATCCCCAGTTGGTTTCTAGCAGATAACGGTCCAGATATGCATAGGTAAAACGTCCTGAGTAAGCCAAGTTGCGCTTAGGAATAGAAGCAATGAGATCATCACCAAGATCGGTATCTGATAGGTCCTGCATATATACCATTGCAAATGCTCCTACACGGTGTTTCTCATTGAACAATCGGGAGTAATTCAGATATGCTTCCAAATAATAACGTTTAGTACCTCCTAATGTGGAGTTTTGTGACATCAGTGCGAGATCTTTCACTTTCCGTAAAACGAGATTTCCATTCGCGTCGCGTGCTCTGTCCGCTTCCCACAGTTCCGGAGTCTTGACACGATTCACTTCGTTTTCATTAAATGTATCGAATGCGAACGTTCCTTTGAATTTCAATCCTTTGGTGATAAAATCAAGATCTTGCTCCAGACTGAGGTTAGTCTCCATCTTATTTTTCCAGATGGTTTTATATCCTGTTTTGGTCATATAATATTCCGGTGTCTGGGTACCTCCTATCGATGGGTCCTGACCGGTGGAATAACGTCTTGGAATGGTAAGTGCAGATAAGGATGAAAAAGATCCCCATATATTATCACCATTACTTCCCGGTTGTGTTTGGTTAATTAAAAAACCGCCGATACCTATTTTGACAAGTGTCGATTTGGTAACATTCATATTAACGTTGGCACGATAGTTGAAACGTTCGTACGTAGTATTCGTGTTGTACTTGTTTTCAGCACTTTTACTTTTGTAAATACCTGCCTGATTGGTATATCCTAATGAGACATAATAGGTGACATTGGTACCACCACCACTCATATTAATATTCGCCATGTATCTGGGTGAAGATTTCTTCAACATCAGATCTCTCCAGTTTACATTCGGATATAGATCCGGGTCCATATTATTGGAGATAATATCCAGTTCCTCGCGGGTGTAACGAGGCAGTTCGTATCTTCCTATCGTTGCCTCATTCGCCAGATTGGCATAGGTAAGAGCATCTACATAATCGGGCATCTTTCCTCTGAAGTCTACACCTCCTTGTATCTTCGCGCTGATTTTCACCTTACCGGCCACACCTTGTTTGGTGGTGACCAATACAACACCATTTGCACCGCGGCTACCATAAATAGCAGTAGCCGAAGCATCTTTCAATACGGAGAAGGTTTCGATATCTTCTACGGGAATTTCATTGAAGCTGCGTTCCACACCGTCTACCAATACTAAGGCTCCCTGATTGGCTCCGAATGTACTGATACCGCGAATCCAGAATTCAGACATATCTGCTCCCGGTTCACCGCTACTTTGTACGGCGATAATACCCGGAACAACACCTGCCAGTGAGTTCGTAATATTAGAACCCGGTGATTTGAGCTGGGCTACATCGATAGTGGTATATGCGCCTGTCAGTGTTTTCTTCTGCTGGCTTCCACTGGCAGTAATTACTACTTCGTCGATGGTTTGATTATCTTCTTTTAGAATGATATTGACTTCTTTTTTATTCTTTATACTAGTTACGGGTAGTTCTTGTGTCGTATAACCGATATAAGAGATTATTAATACATCATAGGCTCCCACTTTAAGTTTGAACTTTCCATCCATATTCGTCGTCACACCAAGTCCCGGTTGATTCTTGGCTACAATGGTGGCACCGATGATGGGATTTCCCGTTTCATCCTTTACGATTCCTTCAATCTCCAGTGAGGAATCATCTTTCCGTAGTTGCTGTGCTTGTAGTTCGACCGGTATGCTCCATAATGTGGCTACCAGAAGAAACAACATACATATCTGTTTTACATAATTGTTCATAATTCTTGGATTTTGGGTTTCATGTTATTCAATTACTACCTTTCTGATGCAGTGGTTTCCGCGGTCGGCTACATATAACGTGTTCCTGTGGAATGTCAATGCTTCCGGTTCGAAGAATTTCGCTTTATCGGGTAGTCCGTCAGCATGTCCGCTTTCACGAGGTTTGCCGGCGTATAGAGATACTGTTCCTTTCGGAGTTATTTTGCGTATGCAATGATTAAACTTATCAGGTATCAGCAGGTTCCCTTCCGGATCAAGGCATGGAGAACTCGGTTGATTGAAACGGGCTGCGAGGCCTTCGCCATTCTCATAGCCCGATGAGGACCATTCACCTGCAAAAGGTTCGGGAGTACCGAATGTATGAGTAGTTGCGTCGTAAGATACTTTGTAGATACAATGTTTGGCACGTAATACTAAATAAAGGACATTTCCTTCTTTGTTGAATAACAGGCGCATATCCATACCGTTATAGCTACCTCTCACATTGAACATTTTTTCATATCCGTTCGGAGCGTTCTTGTTGTACTTATATATAGCTCCTTCGTCATTGTGATCAAAGAATAGTTCTCCTGTTTTGGGGTGTACAACAACCGAAGCAGTAGTCGATTTAGGGAAATTGACAAGTGCTTTTACATTGACAAAGTTCGCATCCCGGGTAGAATACATCACGGCTACATCATTTCTTACTTCACCGGCATAGCGGTTTGCCATAAATAGTGTATCCTGAGTAATGTTAAAGGCAACTGCATTACAAGATTGGAAAGGACCGGAACTACAATAAACGAGCGTTTCTACTTCTCCATTGGATGCTTTTCGAAGTGCTCCGTTTCTTTCTGTACCACGACCTTCATCTACCCAAAAGATAGTACCGTCTTTATCGGTCGTTATCTGCCAGGGGCGACGCAACAAAGCTACTGTATAAGCTCCGTCAAGACGATCGTCCGCAGCCTGTTTTCCCGGCGTACCGATCAATGTGGATACATTACTCTTGAACATATATCTGAATTCTTTGTCGGAAGTATATTCTACTTCTTCTTCTCCCTTCTTGATATACAAGCGTACATATCCCGTATCGGCACGAGCAGGCACTACGGCGTACAGGATGTTGTCGTTTACGCGCACGACTTTTGCCCTGAGTTCATTTACTGTTACTCGTACATAATTGGTATCCGTACCAAAATTAGTACCTCTCAAGATCAGTTTTGTACCTAGTCCTCCACTATCCGGATAGAAGGTTTCAAAGGTTGATTCTACATCCGCTTTGGGCGGGAAAAAAGTCTCTGAGTTACTCTTTATTTCATCATTGCTACAGCAAATGACGAAGAAAGAGAGGAGTACGACGCATATGGGAAGCGTCACCCTTGCTTTACAACTGTTGAATTTTAAATTTTCCATAATTCTTAGATTGTGATTATTAGTAAGATTAATGTCTCATTAACTAATGGCATTTGAATTAAAATGCTTTAATACTGTTGCGGAGGTGGTTTGATTTTGTTCTTCATATTTAAATTACTAGAAAGTTTTATCGAATCTTTTTGTACTTAGATTGAGTGGCGAAATAAACGATATGCCATTAAAAGAAAGATTAATCTTGGGTTAATTAATCGGGGAATCTTATTAATCCTTTTGTCTTTTATTTAATTAATCCAAGATTATATCCTTTGTATCATGTTATTCCCGTGTCTGTTCTATTTATACGTATTTAGTAGTTTGGTAGTTTGCTCCCTGTTATGCTTCATCCTCATTCTCCATATCAATTCCTGCAAGCTGACACATTTAAAGTTGCTTGGCAATCTTCGTTGGCACATGGCAGCTGCACCTGCACCGGAGACATTTCCTTTGGCTGCTTCTCCTACCTCATCATCCGAGTTGCCTATATCAGCAAATGAGCTCCATGCGTGGATATCTATCAGGCTGAAGTCCGGTTGTTCTTTTTTGAGCAAATTAGCTACATAAGCAGGTGTACCTTGCCCGTTTGAATTGTTTTTGCCGAAATTCCAAAGTGTATATCTGACGGTGATTACAGGAATCTCAATGCCATCACTGTTGGTAAACCAAAACGTTTCACCATGACCTCCATTGTACGGTACATACTGTACCACGATGATTCCCTCCAACCGGTTGTTTGCTTTGATGAAAGTTTGATAAGCATTGCGAGCATTTTTTGATTTTGCGTCGTTGGTGAATAGTCCGAGTACTTTAACACGGTGTTGGCGCATATGCGCTGATACTTTATTTGCTAAAGAGTTTAGTTCTTTCTGAGTGTCTTTCTTACTGGCAAAATCATCTATGTAGATGTATCCACCGCCACAATTCTCTACGAGCGTATTTTCTACACCTTGGTGATCGACAATGTTTTTATATACCGGTGGGGCTATCATGCTTAAATTGGTAGATGGAATGCCAAAGGCCATCTTTACATCTTTTGTCTGGCCATGATTGAACCAATCGTTGTACCAGATATGGAATATCCATTGTACATTATCTCCATCTGATAGATAATAACTTATATATTTGTTGGGGTCATTTTCAGGATAGATTCTATTGGCGGGGTTTATCACATTCACCAATAGATCTTTCTGCCTTTGAGAATAGTTGAGAGAAGTCAGTGACATATTCATATAGTAATTGCAAGGTACCATGAGATGTCCTTTCTCACTAATCTTCTGTACAAAAGAGTGCTCATCCAAATCTTCCCAGCCATATATGGGAGAACAGGGCTTTAGCCAATCTAATACTTCGTTCAATAAGTTCCAGTTATGACCTTTGTCATTTCTAATGTTTAAAACGAATAGACCATTTGTGATGGCGAAATCTTTTATATCATTGGTTAAAGCTCCCATCAGTACCAGAGACTTATTGTTGCATTTGTCTTTGAACTCCCTCCAGGCATCCTTGGTTGTCTTCTGTCTTGCGTCATAAACCATATTTAAGCCCATTTCATCGTATACGGTTTTGTCGCGGACATCTACAATGATGGCACTATGTACATGAGAAGCAACAGCTGCAACAGGCGAACTTTCCGCATTATTTGTTATGTCAGTCAGTACGTATCCTTTTATTAAATGAGAGAATCGACCGGATTTTAAAAGTGCAATTCCATCTTCTTTCGATTCTTCGGTAGCACCTTGTTTTTTCAGCTCTTGTTTGCATAAAGTGTATGAATAACGATTGTTGGGATCTTCGAGCCAAATGGCGTAGTCGCACTCTTTGTTTTCAACAGCCCGATTCACAATGCCCGCTAAAGATTGGCACATATTTGTATATGGCAATCCCTTCTTTAGTTCCGGATAATTCGTATCCGGCTGCGTATTTCCCATTGGACAAACATAATATCCTTTGGGAAGAACGTGAGACTCCAATGACCAGAATTGCCCACGATTGCTTGGCTCATCAACTTGTGCTAAATAATTGGTTTTAGGCTCTATCAGACCTCCTTCGTCGTTCCCTTTTATTTTTGAGTCTTCACAGCCGAAAGAGATCAATAGAGGAATAAGATAAAATAAATATATCCTCATTGTATAGGTCGTTGTTTATAATCCCCACTTTTTATTAGCCTTGTCTCTGGTTTTATATTCGATGGTTCCTCCGTTTCTTATTTCAGTCCAGTCAATCCATGGCTTTTTTATTTTTGTTCCGTTCATTTCCATATTGTGGATATATGGGGTAGACATACTGCCTCCGGTCAATTTGAGGTCTCCTTTAGGTAGATGTAGAGTAATATCCTCAAAATAAGGTGCGGTGACACTGAATCCTGCTATTCCGGGGATCATAGGATATAGTCCGATAGAAGCAAAAATATACCATGACCCCATTGAACCACAATCATCGTTGCCGGGTAATCCATTCGGTTTTGACGAGTACATTTCATTCAATATTCGGTGTACAGTTTCGGATGATTTAAAAGGACGTTCTGTCCAGTTATAGATCCAGGGAACCTGGAAGTTTGGCTCATTGCCCGCAGCAAAATAATGGTCATCATAACCGGCATCTAGACGTACGAAGAGGCTATCCAATCGTTTGGAAGCTGCTTCCTTGCCTCCAATGGTGTCTATCAAAGTTTCCAAGTCATAAGGAACCATCCAGAAGTAGTTTTCTTTCGTTGCTTCACGCCAATCATGGTCGGGGTTTTTCCAGTTCATATCATGATTGTGGCGCGAACGTAACCATTTTGTAGAGGAATCATATAAGTTCTTCCAATTAAGTGAACGATTCATGAAAAAAGAAGCATCTTGGTCGATTTTCATGACTTGTAACGCAAACTGTCCGATAGCATAATCCGATGAGGTATATTCGAGGCATAGAGATGCATTCTCAATACCTTTATTTATATAATTGGATAATCCCGGACGCACTTCCACATCTTGTGAATATGTACCGGGTATGCATGCGCCACGCTTCATGTGTTTATAGGCAGTTTGAATGTCGAAATCTTGACCTCCGAATGCATATGTATTAGCGATAATGATAGGCATCGGGTCACCGTGCATCACTCCCGTTTCTATATTTACGGCAATCCAACGCCCATAACCTCCCGCTTGCTCCGCAAAGTCTACAGCAGATTGCATCATATCAGAAGACTCTTTCGGATAGAACATGGCCAGAAGCTGGCATTGTGTCCGATAGGTATCCCATCCGCTGAAAGTAGTGTAATATTCTCTACCCGGCTGTACTTTGTGGACTGCAAAATCAGCACCGATATACTCTCCGTTTATATCATTAAATATATTAGGATGAATAAGTGTGTGATACCAATGTGTATAAAATTGGGTGAGTTTGTCTCTGTTGTCCGATTGAACTTCGATCTTACCCAATTGTTTGTTCCATTCATTGCGTGTATCTGCTAATACCTGCTGGTAGTTGCGACTATCATTGTCCAGACGCAGATTCTCCCTGGCATTTTCGATAGATACATAAGAAATAGCTATTTTATATTCCACTGTACTTCCCTTTTCTGTATCAAAAGTAAAGTATCCTCCGGATTTTGCTCCACCGATTTGTTCTCTGTCTTTTCTTACATTCTCTCCTTTCCAGGTTCCGAATTCTTTGGCTTTACGGTTAAATTCAGCGACAAAGAATATGCGGTAATCGGTTTTGTATCCGCAAAAGTCGCCTCCTTCGGCATATCCTTCGCAAGAAGAAGGAGACGTGATTTCGATAAAGGCGTTTGAAAGGTCTGTTGAACTGACTCCTGAACCGATCAATACAGTACCCTCTCTATTATCCGCTGGGAAAACGAACTGAGCTATTCCACTCCGTTTTGATGCTGTAAGGTTACAGACAATTCCATCCTTCATTTGGAGAGAAAGGCAACCTGCAGTAGATTCTTCGACAGATTTGTACCGAGGGAAGTCGTTCATATCTTTAGGAGATTTTGTCAATGGTCCACTGATGGGAAGTACAGGGAAGTTACCCATGTGCGCACACCCCGAACCGGACATCTGATTGATAACAATTCCTTTTTGAGGTGAGAAAAAAGAAGGCGTAAATTGTATCATTCCAAACGGATAACTGGCACCGATATAAGTATATCCGCAACTCAATCCGTTGCCTTCACTTCCGATACGTGTATCTACTAATTGGGCATAGCTTGTAGTCTGTTGTTTCTGCTCTGTGGTTTGAGCACTGCTGTTTTCACAGATGAATGCCAATAAGAATAATACCGGTAAAAAATTGAGGTAGTAGTTTCTTTTCATTGCAATGATTCTTTAGATTAATTCGTGGCAAAGAAACGTGAGAGCTATTAATAGAGGGATTAAATTCGGGTTAATTAATTGCAGATTTTCTTTAATTCTATGATTATAAACGCTATCTTTGTCTCAAAGTAAGTCCTAATATTATGGTCGGCAGCACAAAATATAAGTTTTTATTTGTTAAACTAATAATACTACTAACTGCAATTCCTCATTTAAACGCTCAGGGTTTAATGTTTTATGGAAATAAACTACCTATTGAGCAACGAACTTCTTACACTCTTTTTGATAAGGATAAGCTGCCTGTCTTTTCCGGTTATGTTGATATTGAATTTGATCTGAAAATATCTCAGAGTGATACATTTGGCTATTTGCTTCATTTGGTTGATCCCGAAAACCATGATGCTTATAGTTTGACCTATAGTTATGTAAATAATAAGACAAGCATTTTTAAGTTCAATACAGAAGGAAAAAAGAATCACATTGCTATTACCATGCCAAATGATTCGATTATATCGCGCTGGCTCAGGGTGAAACTGCATATTGATTTCTTGTCCGGAAAAAGTAGGATGTCAATAGGCAGTCAAAGTACCAATGGAGATATCGGACTTATGAAACAGTTGCAGCAAGTGCAACCTATGTTTATTTTCGGACGAAGGAAGCATTTGGTTGATGTTCCTGCTTTTTCGATTAGGGAACTGAAAGTGTTGGGAAAAGGACAGGATTATAGCTTTTTGTTGAATGAAAGTAAAGGAAATCTGGTGCATGACAGCGAGGGGAAAATAAGAGGTACAGTGATAAATCCTTATTGGTTAATTAATGATTCTTATCATTGGAAGCAGGTGACAACATTCATTTCATCCGTATCTATGGGATCAAAATTTAATGTCGAGGCACAAGAAATACAGTTTATCACTCCCGACTCTTTTTTCACTTATCAAGTGGGTACGAAGAAATCTCAGAAAAGACCCTATGCCAATGAAATGCCCGTGAAAATGCAGTTGGGGACTAATTTCATTAATGGAGCAACCGGAAACATCTGTGCATATGAAATCAATAACTTGCCGATAGGAAGTATTACGATGGCTACTTTAGATCGATCAACTCTAATGTGGCAACCGTTGGGCAAAGCTTTCACCAAAGTTCAGTTGCATCATCATAATGGCTTTTGGGATAAAGACAATAATCGCTATTTGGTATTCGGCGGATTTGGTAACAGATTATATAGCAATACATTTCTGACTTATAATGAACCGGAGGACAGATGGGATACGCTTCACTTTAAAGGGGACAATATAACACCACGTTTTTACTCTTCGATGGTATCGTCCGGAAAAGGGAACTATCTGTATATTTATGGAGGAGTAGGTAATGAATCGGGTGATCAGAGTATCGGTCATAATTATTATAATGATTTATATGGAGTGGATCTGAAACGTCGGACTATTAAGAAATATTGGAGCCATCCGAATGAAGAAAACAGGGTACCATCCGAACAAATGATTCTATCAGAAGACGGAAAATCATTGTATACCATTCGTTATGCTGAATATATTAAATCTACATATCTGGAATTGTATCGGATGTCGGTAGAGAATGGTGATATGGAACAATTGGGTGATTCTATTCCTTTCATTTCCGGTTCCATTAAGTCTACTGTTTCGTTGTTTCATAATCCGGTGCTTAATGAGTTCTATTGTGTTACTCAAGAAGTAGATGAACATACTAAGCAAGTAAAAGCCGTGATTTATACGTTGGCAGCTCCTCCTGTCAGTAATGCTGAGATGGAATATTATTCTATGGAAGAAGGTGAAATGGGTACTTTGAGATGGATTTTTTCATCTTTAGCTTTGGTAGTTTTTATTCTTGGGGGTATAGTATTTGTATATGTTCTCCGAAAAAAGAGGGAAACTAGAAACGATAATTATAAAACTACTACTAATGTTTCGTCGGATATTTATCTCCAAAAGAGTAAAAACAGAGATGAGGAAGAAATTTCCGGTTCGACAAGTGTTAGTCCGTTAGTCAAGCGGCAAGCGGAATGTAATAAGATCTATGTATATGGTCGATTCACGATATATGGTCGGAATGGACGTGATATTACTTATCTATTCAGTAAAAAATTGAAATACATCTTCTTATATATTTTATTGGATAGTGCTGAAAAAGGAGAAGGTGTTAATTCTTCTTCATTAAATGAGATTTTCTGGCCTGATAAATCGGAAGATAAGGCAAAGAATCTGAAAGGTGTGACTATTAGTAATCTTCGTAAGGTATTGTCGGAGTTGGATGGTATTAAACTTGTTTATGAGAGGGGTGTTTTTAAAATTTCGATAGATAAAAGTATCTGTTATTGTGATTACTTCTGTTTGCATGACCATTTAACCACGCATCCGCAGTCTTGTAAATCTTTCCTCAATATATGGGAAAGAGGTAGGTTGCTGGAAAACGAGGAGGATTCTTTGTATGACAAATACAAACAACATTCGGAAGATGTTATTTTCTCTTTGCTGCCTAAGGATCTACCTATATATTATCGACAGAATGAGTTTTCATATGTGTTGCGAATTTGTTTTATAATTCTGAGAAGAGATCCTCTAAGCGAGAAGGCGTTGTCATATTGCGTACGCTCTTATAAGAAATTGAATGATTTTGCAAGTCTTTCTAAGATATACTCTACCTTTATTATTGAATATCGGAAAAGTATGGGAGAAGACTATAAAAAAACAATAGAACAATTACTGCTAGAAGATAAGAATGTATAGTCTCATTTTCGGAAATAATAAGCTAACACCTGCTAAAAACTCTTCAAACTTGCAAATTTGTTCCAATCGTTTCACAGAACATTCCATGCCCTGAAAATAGTCATATAAGTGTGATTGTTTTAATTTTCCAACCTCTATATTTGTTCGCAGAAACGAACAATTATGAAACATGGTGTCTACATTCTAGCTTTTTTGGGAATACTTTTGAACCAGTCGGAAGGGTATGCTTCAGTTTCATCTATAGCTGTCGTGAAGGATACAACTTTTCAAGTAGTTGTTTATTTTAGTGAGAATGAGAGTCGTATTGATTCTTGTTATAGGAGCAACGGTAGAGCCATCGCTTTGTTGGATTCTTTGTTTGATTCGAATTCAGGAACAGACTCTGTCGTTTTAATAAAAGGAGAAGCTTTTGCCTCACCCGATGGTGAATGTAATGGTAATATCGACTTGTCTGCCAGAAGAGGAAATTCGGTAAAAGAATTACTACAAAATCGTTATCCTTCTATTGATAAAGAAAAGATTGACTTTTTGGCTAAGGGAGAAGATTGGACAGGATTTCGCAGATTGGTATCTGCTGATTTAAATCTGCCCGACCGGGAAGAAGTGTTGATGCTCATTGATTATCATAAGGAAGATATGATGAAGCGGAAGCAATTATTACGAAAATTAGATCGTGGAATCCCTTATCGGTCTATAGTGTATGATGTACTGCCAGAATTAAGAAGGGTAGCCATTGCTGTAGTTCGGAAATTACCTTCAAAAGAAAAGAATACTTTTAAACCTGCGACTTCCACTAGCGAATTATTTGTTTCAACACAAGGAGAAGAGTTTCTGGATGGTAATCCAAATAAGACGGTGGCAGAAATTTCCTGTAAAAGTTCTTGTAAGGATACTGGTGAGGAAGTGGAAGTCTCGGTGAAAAGTAAAACAATTCTAGCAATAAAGAATAATTTATTATATGATTTGGTGCTTGCGCCAAATTTGGAGATCGAGATTCCGATAGGTAAAAGATGGTCTTTAAATACTGAATATAAATGTCCGTGGTGGTTGAATACTAAGCATGAATTTTGTTATCAGCTTCTTTCCGGAGGCGTGGAAGGACGTTATTGGTTGGGTAACCGTCGGGAACGTAATAGACTGACGGGTCACTTCTTGGGACTTTATGCGGAAGGTGGTATTTATGATTTTCAGTTTCGGGGAGATGGTTATCAGGGTAAGTACTACGGAGCTGCCGGGGTGACATACGGATATACAAAACAGTTGGCGCGACATTTTTCGTTGGAGTTCAGCTTGGGTATAGGATATTTGGCAACGGAATATAAGAAATATACTCCTTACGAAGGAGATATTGTTTGGATGAATAGTGGTCGTTATCATTTTATTGGTCCTACCAAAGCAAAGGTTTCTTTAGTATGGGTGATAGCGACAAGCAGATAGTGATGTATGCAAGATGTGAAATATATATCTCTTATGTTTCTGTTCACGCTGTTGGCGTTAGGAGGATGTAGCCGTCGGGAAGTTTTGGATAATTATCCGGTTAGCGGAGTAGAAATATCACTTGACTGGGATGGTGTAACAGATAAACTGCCGGATGGGGTTAGAGTGATTTTTTACCCGATAAATGGAGCGGGTAGGAAAGTGGATACTTATCTTTCGGTAAGAGGTGGTAGTGTCAAAGTTCCTCCGGGACGATATTCGGTAGTAGTTTACAATTACGATACGGAGACAGTGCAAATCAGGAATGAAGGTGCTTATGAGACGATTCAGGCTTTTACCGGACATTGCAATGGGTTGGGGATAGCAGGTACAGAAAAGTTGATTTGGGGACCAGATCCACTATATGTTGTGAATGTAGATGAATTGCAGATAAAAAAGAGTGATGAGGCACTTCTTTTGAACTGGAAGCCTGAGCCGGTAGTAAAAACCTACTCTTTTAAAGTAAAGGCCGAAGGGTTACAATATGTTTCTGCAATTGTTGGAGTAGTGGATGGTATGGCAGGCTGCTATTGTTTAGGTAAATGCCATAAAATGATAGGTGAAGCTCCTATTTATTTTGAAGGTGTGGCACGTGCCGGGGAGATCGTTGGGAGTTTTACTGCTTTTGGGATGCCTGGGAATACAGTTACTAGAGCAGAAAGTGGTGTAGTGAAGTTGATGCTGGCATTTGTAAAAACAGATAAGAGTGTACATAAGGTTGAAGTTGATGTAACAGATGTGATTACTGATTCGGAAAGTGGTGGTGGAGAAGAGGGACCTTCCAAAGAAATAGAGCTTCCTCTGGAAGAAGATATAGTAATTGAAAAGCCGGATAATCCGTCCGGTGGTGGAGATGGTGGTATAGGTGGAGATGTTGGTGATTGGGGAGATGAAGAAGATGTTGAGCTACCAATGAAGTAAGATTAATAGCATAAATAGAATAAACAATATTATGAATTTAAAAAGTATGATTATGAAGAAAATTTTATTAGCAGTTGCAACGGTAATGGCTATTACAGGTTGCTCACAGAATGAAGAGTTTGATGCACAAGGAACAAACAATGAAATTAATGTTGGTACTATAGTTAAAAAGTCACCGAGAGCAACGGTAACGGATAATGCCTCCTTTAAAGCTTTTACGCTAAGTTCTTTTATCGTAGATGAAAATCAAAATTATGGCACAAATGGCTTAGGTAGTGCTTATATGGATGGAATTTCTTATTCTGGCATTAAAGGAAATTGGACAACTGATGGTGGCAAATATTATTGGCCTACTGCCAAGAATGTACAGTTCTTTGGTTATTCAGGGGGAACGAATTTTGCAGCTCCTGCAACAGGATATCCAACTTTATCATTTACAATAGAAAACACCTCTAATGAACAGAAAGATCTTGTTGTTGCTGCTGTGAATACAGGAAAGCCAGCTGACGATGCTAAAGTACAACTGGATTTTAAGCATATTCTTACTAAAATTAATTTCTCATATAAGCCAGAAAATGGTTATACCTATGCAATCACAAAATTAGAGATTAAAGGTATAAAAGGAGGAACTGCGACTTATACTTTTGCTGCTGATCCGGTTGACGGAAATTGGGGAGAAGGTAGTTCTAGTGTCACTTATGAATATCCTGTTACTATTGGTAATACTGCAACAGATGGTTATTATACATTAGATTCAACAAATGGTTCATTGATGCTATTGCCACAAACAATTGCTACTGATGTTGCAACGGTTTCGATTGCGTATACAGCAACAAAAGCAGGGGGATATACTTATACTGCTGAAAATAAAGTTATTAAAATTCCGGCATCTACTTGGACAGTTGGTCAAAGTATACGTTACAAATTAGCTTTGCCTGCTGGAGATGGAGAAATTGGAGTTGATACAGATGTAGTAAATAATTGGGATACTGAAACTCCAAGTGAAATTCAATAAATTTATTTAGCTACTGTACTCAATTTAGTGTAGATTATTTGATAAGTTGTATTATACTTTATAATCTTCCCTTATATTTCTAGCGCTGCATAAATCAACTGATTTATGCAGCGCTTTTTGTGAATATTCAACTTTTCTCCTTTTTTTATTGTAATATGAAACATTTGATATACATTTGTCGCAAACAGCAACAAACAACGGAATACGTATGTCACCTACATGTCAAGGCGATTGGGACTGTCAGCGCTGTCCTAAAGCCGTGGACAATGCAATCACTCATATTATCTATAAGAGAGGATTCCATCAAACGGCTCGAAAATGTGAAGAGAACTTTATCCTTTTTTTATTGAAGGGAGAACTCCTCGTTAATAGTCTGGAATATGCAGGTACTATGCTAAATGCAGGAGAATTTCTCCTGCAAGCTATTGGATCGAAGTTTGAATTTCTTGCGATGAGTGAAGCAGAGTGTATCTATTATCATTTTACTCAACCTGAATTGTTTTGTAATTTCCGTTTCGATCATATAATGAATAAAGTTCCCTCTCCACTTATCTATTCTCCTTTGAAGATAACTGAAGAATTGCAATATTTTTTGGAAGGAACCAGATCTTATTTAGGTGAACCTAAAGTTTGCCGGGAACTATTAACCTTGAAACGGAAAGAGTTGGCATTTATTTTAGGACATTATTATTCCGATTATGATTTGGCTAGTCTGGTACATCCGCTTTCGAAGTACACCAGTAGTTTTGAATATTTCATTCTTCAAAACCATAAGAAGGTGAAAACCGTAGAAGAACTAGCTCACTTGGGAGGATATACTGTCAGTACTTTACGCCGAATTTTCACTAACGTATTCCATGAACCGGTGTACGAATGGATGCAGGCGCGCCGTAAAGAAGGGATTTTGGATGACTTGGCTAACTCTGATTACAGTATTTCCGAAATATGCTTTAAGTATGGCTTTGAATCGCTCCCCCATTTCTCTAATTTTTGTAAAAAATCATTTGGGGTATCTCCTCGTAATCTCCGCCAACAGAATGTTTTGGGAGATGCTCAAACAGCATAATGTCATATAATAATATTGTATTTGATGCATATATTAACGCCGAAAGGCTTAAAGACTTGACAACGGCTTTTTGATGTTGTATATTTGTAGTCGTAAACAATAAAACTACAAATTAAAATTTAGACGAATGAGAGGGTTTTTATCTTTTGCTGTACTTGCTGCGTTGTACTTCTCCGGATGTACAACGAGTAAAAATGCAGTGCACTGTCTCAGCCGATGGATTAAAGGTTGTACTCCGTTGGTTAAAGAGCTTATGCCAACCGGTTATTTGCCATATAATCATCGGTATTTGACTACTAAACAGTATAAGATTATAACAAAACATCTAGGTGATCCTTATGAGGATTAGGGTATAAGTAACCCGTTTATGAACCGGAGGCTGCGAACTTTTAAGAAGTTGGCAGCCTTTTTTATTGCGTTAATGCAATTATAAACTAATAAAAGAGAATCTCGAGTTTATGCATAAACTATATGACCGTTTATGCATAAACTGTGAAGTACTTTATGCATAAACTTGAAAGTAGATTTAGTATAAGCCATTCACTTTTTTATATGTAGTCAATTCTAAAAAGATAGTTCTGATATTTTTTTAATCTATAAAATGGTAAATTATTAATATGTTTAATTGGCTCTTTTGATTATACAAGAAAAAGAATCTTTATATATATTGTTTATAGTTCACTTAATATGATATTAACGCATTTATGGGAAAAAATGTATTTCTTGATAATTAATTGATTGATAAAAACTTATTGTGCTATATTTTTTGTGCGAATAAATGAAAGGGGATAAAAGGGGGACAAAAGGGGACTGGGTGGTTTGCAGCCCGTTATATCTTTGCAGAGTCATTTGAAACAAGAACAAATGGCAAAATAGTAAACCTTATTTTTTTAACCAATTAAACTTTAACAATTATGGCTTTAGAGTATGTAGTAACAAAAAGAGTGTTCGGATTTGACAAAGAGAAAAACGAAAAGTATGTGCCTAAATCGGTTCGTTCCGGTAAAGTAAATTTTACAAAGATGTGTCGTAAGGTGAGTGAACTTTGCGGTGTGCATCGGAAAGTAGTAGATCTGGTAGTAACTGGATTGGTAGATAAGATGGCTGAGGACATTGATGACGGAAAGAGCGTTCAACTGGGGGATTTTGGAATCTTTACTCCTACTATTTGTGCGAAAAGTTCGGATAATGCAGAGGATGTATCGGCAAAATCTATCGTTCGAAGAAAAATCCTATTTTATCCCGGAAAGATCATTAAATCGACTTTAGAGGATATGAGCGTGACACGTCGTACGGAACCTGACACGGATTATACCAATGGGAGCCGCAACAATGGTGGTAGTACCGGAAAGCCGGATGCCGGAGGTGATGATAATGGTGAGTCGCCCGACCCGACATTATAACTGACAGATGCTTGTAGTAAAGAGGTTGTTCGGCATGGAATTTGAGAATTTACTAGCTTAGATCCTCTTTAAAGGAAATCCCCTTATTTTATCCCTGTTTTATGAATTGAAAAGGGAGAAATAAGGGGATTGTTGTATTTATAAGGGTGGTTTTATGAAAATCTGAATAAATAGAATAATCTTTTATACAGATAATGCATTTATATCATAGAAGAATACTTATTTTTGCATAAATAGACTCTTGGATAGAATGAATATACAATAAATACTATCTCCGAAAGAATCTGCCGGACATATTCGGAATACTGTATTATATGAATGTTCAGAATTATCCGGTTTCTGCTTGCAATATGATTTGATTATTGAAAAAAGGAATGTAAGTTCCTTTTTGTGCTGAATATTATTGTGTTAGTAGTGCTACTAACTATGGTGAAATAAGGATTGATTATAAAAACTTAGAAAAACATGATGCGACTTTGTTATACAATTTTGGTGGTCGTTTTTGCCTGTTCCGATATTTCGGCTATGATAGCGGAAAAAGTAGATTATCAACGGGCGGATACTCTTTACAAATTAGCAGATAAGGTATATTCTGCAAAAGTGATTCCCGAATGGATAGGTGATTCATATTATTTTTGGTATAAGAACAAGGAGAGAAGTGGCACTGTCTTTTATTTGGTGAATGCAGAAACCGGCGATAAACAGGCTGCTGCTAGTCTTGAGGAGTTGAAAAAGCAGTTCCCCGAAATCTGGAAATCTACTGATAAAGGGGAGAACAAAGGGCCTGAGACTAAAGACGGCAAGGTAATGTCTCCGGATAAGCAATGGGTAGCTTATGTACGAGACAATAATGTGTATATATCTTCATCCGATGGCAAACAGGGTAAAGAAGTAGCTTTGAGTATGGATGGCACTTTCGACTGCTTTTATAGTGCCGGTTTGACATGGTCGCCCGATTCAAAAAAGATAGCTACCTTGAAAACACGACAGGCAAACTGTCGGCGTATTCCTTTGCTGGAATCTGCACCGGAGAGTCAGCTACAACCACTTTTGCATTGGCGGAATTATGCCAAACCGGGAGATGAACTTCCTGTGTCAGTACCCGTATTGTTTGATGTGGAACAACGAAAGCAGATACCTTTGGATACGCGATTGTATGAATATCAGTTTAGCCTTTCTCTTACCGGATGGAGAGAAGACAGCCGTGCTTTCACCTTTGAATTTAACCGGCGCGGGCATCAACGTTATATTGTTGGAGAAGTCAATGCTGTAGATGGAGTTATACGTCATCTGGCCGATGAGAAATCGGATACATTTATTTCTTATATTAATAACTATCGTTTTGACTTGAATGATGGAGCAGAAATGCTTTGGATGTCCGAACGTGATGGGTGGCGTCATATCTATCGGATAGATGGCAAGACCGGTGAAGTTAAGAATCAAGTGACGCGTGGAGAGTGGGTAGTACGAAAAGTTATTTTTGTAGATACCGAACAGCAGAAAGTTTATTTCATGGCTTCAGGACTTTATAAAAAAGAAGACCCTTATAATCAACATTATTGTTCTGTGAAGTTTGACGGAACCGATTTTCGGGATTTGACTCCGGAAGATGGTAATCATAAAATAACTCTTTCAAAGGATCGGACCTATTTTGTAGATGTGTATTCGCGTCCGGATTTACCATCTGTCAGTGTCTTGCGTAAAGTAGGAAAAAAAGAGGTGATAGCCACATTAGAAAAATGTGATGTGACAGACTTGGTAGCCTGTGGTTGGCAAATGCCTGAGGTGTTTTGTGCAAAAGGCAGGGATGGGAAAACCGATATTTGGGGAACCATTTATCGTCCTTTTAACTTTGATCCGTCCAAGTCTTATCCTGTGATAGAGGATATTTATGCCGGGCCTCACGATTCTTATGTTCAAAAGGATTTTAATCCTATTACATGGTGTATTTCTTCTTTGGCGGAGCAAGGATATATTGTAGTGAAGATTGATGGAATGGGCACTAACAATCGTTCTAAGAAGTTTCATGATGTTTGTTGGAAAAATCTCAAGGATGCAGGATTTCCGGATAGAATTAAATGGATACAGGCTGCTGCCCGGAAATATAAATATATGGATACGAGCCGGGTGGGAATTTATGGCTGGTCTGCCGGTGGACAGAATGCCATGGCGGCTTTGTTATTCCACAATGACTTTTATAGAGCAGCGGTCTCTTTCTGTGGATGTCATGATAATCGGATGGATAAGGTCTGGTGGAATGAACTTTGGATGGGATATCCGGTCGATGAATCCTACAGCCGTTCGTCAAATGTGGAGAATGCTCATTTATTAAAAGGTGATTTATTGTTGATAAATGGAGAATTGGATGATAATGTGGACCCGGCCTCTACATTGCAGGTTGTGAATGCTTTGATAAAAGCAGATAAGATGTTTGAACAACTTTATTTGCCGGGTAAGGGGCATAGTCTGGGGGGAACTTATGAAATTCACCGTCTTTATGATTTCTTCAATCGTAAGTTGAATTATTAAGATTGGATGCAGACACCAGTGACGATTGTTAAAGAAATGCTTCTTATCGTATAATAAAGGAATCCCCTGCCGGCATCGCCAACAGGGGATTCTATGCTATTAATCAAATCAAGTTTACGCTTAGTCTTTCAACTTAGCTATAATAAAATCGCGGTTCAAACGCGCGATATTGCTGATAGAGATATTTTTCGGACATTCAGCTTCACAAGCACGAGTATTTGTGCAGTTACCGAATCCGAGTTCGTCCATCTTAGAAAGCATTGCTTTCGCACGGCGTAAAGCCTCCGGTTTACCTTGAGGAAGCAAGTTCAACTGGCTAACTTTGGCAGATACGAACAACATAGCAGAACCGTTCTTACAAGCAGCAGCACAAGCACCGCAACCGATACAAGCAGCAGCATCCATCGCTTCATCAGCAATTTGCTTCGGAATCAGGATAGCATTAGCATCCTGAGGAGCACCAGTACGAACGCTTACGTAGCCACCAGCCTGCATAATCTTATCATATGCAGTACGGTCTACCATCAAGTCTTTGATGACCGGGAAACCTGCCGAACGCCAAGGCTCAACAGTGATTGTATCGCCATCCTGAAAACGACGCATATAGATCTGGCAAGTAGTAGCACCTGTTGCCGGACCGTGAGGATGTCCGTTAATATAAAGAGAACACATACCGCAGATACCTTCGCGGCAGTCATGGTCGAATACAATCGGTTCTTTTCCGTCACTGATCAATTGTTCATTCAGGATATCCAGCATTTCGAGGAATGAAGTATCACCTGAGATATCTTTCATTTGGTAGGTTTCAAAAGCACCTTTAGCTTTTGGACCGGCTTGACGCCATACCTTCAGTGTAAATGATATATTTTTATCCATTTTCTTCTAATTCTTTTTAATGTTTAACTTCACCGATTAGCTCTTGTAGTTACGAGTCTGAACTTTGATAGCTTCATATACCAACGGTTCCTTATACAATACAGGAGCCTTTTCATCGTCGCCCTGATATTCCCAGCATGCTACATAGAAGAAGTTTTCGTCATCACGTTTTGCTTCTCCTTCTTCAGTCTGGTATTCTTCACGGAAGTGACCACCACAACTTTCGTTACGGTTCAAAGCGTCATAAGCTACAAGTTCACCCATTGTGATGAAGTCGTACAAACGGATTGCTTTGTCAAGCTCAACATTCATACCTTCTTTAGAACCAGGGATAAACAAGTTGGTTTCGAATTCCTTGCGGATTTCTTTCAGTTTGGCAATACCTTCTTTCAGACCTTCTGCGGTACGACCCATACCCATACATTCCCACATTACGTGACCCAGTTTCTTGTGGATAGAATCAACAGATTCTTTACCTTGGATACTCATGAACTTATCAATCTTAGCTTGAATAGCTTTTTCTGTTTCTGCAAATTCAGGAAGATCGGTAGAGAAACGAGGAACCGTGATTTGGTCGGCCAGATAATTTTGGATAGTGTAAGGCAATACGAAGTAACCGTCAGCCAAACCTTGCATCAAGGCAGAAGCACCAAGACGGTTTGCACCGTGGTCAGAGAAGTTACATTCACCGATTGCAAACAAACCTTTGATAGTAGTTTGCAGCTCATAGTCTACCCAAATACCACCCATTGTATAGTGGATAGCCGGATAAATCATCATCGGGTTATAATATTTCACACCGTTAGTTTCCTTTGCCAGCTCACCGGGATTGACGTCAGTGATTTCCTCATACATATCGAAGAGGTTGCCATAACGTTGAAGAACAACATCAATACCCAAACGGTTGATAGCTTCAGAGAAATCAAGGAATACAGCCAGACCTGTGTTGTTTACACCAAATCCTGCATCACAACGTTCCTTGGCAGCACGGCTGGCAACGTCACGCGGAACCAAGTTTCCGAATGCCGGATAGCGGCGTTCCAAATAATAGTCGCGATCTTCTTCAGGAATATCGCTTCCTTTAATTTCACCCTTTTGAAGTTTCACGGCATCTTCTTTCTTTTTCGGAACCCAGATACGACCATCGTTACGAAGAGATTCAGACATCAACGTCAGTTTAGACTGTTGGTCACCGTGTACCGGAATACAAGTGGGGTGAATCTGAACATATGCGGGGTTAGCGAATACAGCACCCTTGCGGTAGCAAGAAATAGCAGCTGTACAGTTACAGCCCATAGCGTTGGTAGACAAGAAGTAAGCGTTTCCGTAACCACCCGTAGCAATTACTACAGCGTGAGCTGCGAAACGTTCCAGTTTACCTGTGATTAAGTTTTTAGCGATAATACCGCGAGCACGTCCGTCAATGATAACAACGTCTTGCATTTCGTAACGAGTGTACATTTTTACAGTACCTACGTTTACTTGGCGGCTCAATGCAGAGTAAGCACCCAACAATAACTGCTGTCCGGTTTGGCCTCTGGCATAGAACGTACGTGATACTTGTGCACCACCGAAAGAACGGTTGTCCAGTGTGCCACCATATTCGCGGGCGAAAGGAACACCTTGAGCTACACATTGGTCGATGATAGCATTAGATACTTCGGCCAAACGATAAACGTTGGCTTCACGAGCACGATAGTCACCCCCTTTTACTGTATCATAGAACAGACGGTAAACAGAGTCACCATCATTCTGATAATTTTTAGCAGCATTGATACCACCTTGTGCAGCGATAGAGTGAGCACGACGTGGAGAGTCCTGAATACAGAAATTGAAAACTCTGAAACCCATTTCACCGAGTGAGGCGGCAGCAGAAGCTCCTGCCAGACCTGTACCTACAACGATGATATCCAAACGACGTTTATTAGCGGGGTTCACCAATTTTTGGTGAGCTTTATAGTTAGTCCATTTTTCAGCCACCGGGCCTTCTGGAATTCTTGAATCTATTTTGATCATAATCTTTTTTACAATTTAATCATTTACAATTTACATTTAGCAAGCACCGCCACACACCAGTGATTTCAAGAAGAATACCACTACTACCAGAGCGAAACCGAGTATTACAATCGTTGAGTAGATGTTAGAAATACATTTCCAACGATTGATCCATACTGTGTTGTTCCATCCCAGTGATTGCATAGAACTCCAGAAACCATGAGTCAGGTGGAACCATAATGCAAATAACCAAACCAGGTAAAGAACTACATAAACCGGGCAAGAGAAAGTCTGCTGGATATGATAAGCACCATTTGCAGCATAAGCCAAAGTGAGCGTATCAGCATGCATACCGAGATTATGCATCAATTCCGGCAACTGCATTTTTGCCCAGAAGTTGAAAAGGTGCAGCCCAAGACCTACGATTACGATGATACCTAACACCAGCATATTTTGAGAAGCCCATTCTACAGTTTTGGGTTTATCAACTACTGCATAGCGTTCGTTACCACGTGCTTTCCGATTCTGCATTGTCAGCCAGAAAGCATAGATGATGTGAATAATAAAGAGGGCAGCCAATGCTGCGGTAGCCACTAACGCATACCAGTTTGCTCCCAGGAATTCACAGATCATGTTGTAACCATCGGCCGAGATGATCGCAACCAAGTTCATCGCCATGTGAAATGTTAGAAACAGGACAAGGGCGATACCGGTAACGCTCATCACCACTTTCCTTCCTACAGATGAATTACTTAACCACATAAATGATTGAATTTAAATTATTTAATTGTTA
>NZ_JAQVBV010000113.1 GCF_028690125.1 Bacteroides sp.
GAAACTTTCCATGGGGATTCTCCGTGGGCATTGTGCCCTGTTTGATGGTGCGTTTACACTTCCATCAAAACGGAGATTCCCCTTTCCTTCAAGGGGCACCTGTCAGATCAAGTCGAAACTAGCTCAATTTACGAATCCACATTCTCAAGTAATTTTGTGACAGCCAGACGAATGAAATCATATGCCTGCATCATTCGTAATAAGTCCAGGGCAGTCATTCCTATATTTTTGTAATACCAATTATGGACTCGCCAGACAGTCATGTCGAGGTCAATCGCAACCTGCTTTTGAGTGATGCCCTTGGCCCGCAACATTTCTACTATTTCTTCAGTAAACTGCTTATTATTGAACCTTTTTTTGTGGCAAATTTGCCACATATTTTGTCTGGACATACGACTCTCCTTCGCTGAATTTAAATATTGAAATATTCTCAGGCGTAATAAGGAGAGAATCTACTGATGAGACCGCTAGAGCCACCATATACTCAAGAGGAAATCAGGAATCTCCATCTCAAGGGAGCCATATATATACGTATGTCCACAGAGATGCAGACAGAATCTCCCGAAAACCAAGAGCATCAGATTCGTACTTATGCAGAACAGTATGGTATTGAAATAGTTAAAATTTATTCCGATTTAGGCATCAGTGGCATGACCGCAGAAAAACGGGAAAAATTTCAATCTTTGATTGATGATGTTGAGCAAGGGCGTAATGAATATAATGTCGTGCTATATTTAGATGAAAGTCGGTGGGGGAGATTTGTAGACAGTCGCGAGGCGGAATATCACCGGATGCGTTTGGAACGTAAAAATGTCATCTGCCAGTCATGCGAAAAGCCGCTCGCATTTACTAGTAATATCGCAGATCGTATTATGACATTACTGCGAGATGAAAGCGCAAGTGATTATTGTCGTCAGCTTTCTCAAAAAGTCTGGGTGGGTCAATGCAATCTAGTTGCTAAAGGGTTTAGGCAGGGGGGCGTGGCAGGTTTTGGGCTTCGGCGTATGCTGCTTGATGAAGCTGGTCAACCCAAGCAAGAATTAATCATGGGGCAACGTAAAAGCTTACTTGCAGAAAGAGTGATCCTAGTACCAGGGCCAGAAGAAGAGCGTAAAATTGTGCTCTGGATGTATGATCAATTTATCAATGGAATGAATGAAGCAGAAATTGCAGCCAGTCTTAACACTCAAAAATTGCTAAACCATTTTGGGCGAATATGGTCACGCGGTACTGTTAGTGAGGTTCTGACCAATGAAAAATATATAGGCAATAACCTCTTCAATCGCACTTCAGGCAAGATGAAAAGCAAGTTTAAACCGAACCCTGAAAGCGAATGGGTGCGTAAAGAACAAGCATTTGAGCCTGTCGTTGATGTTAAAACATTCTTAACTGTGCAAAAAATATACAAAGAACGAAGTCTAAAAATCTCGAATGATGAATTATTGCATGGGTTGCGCAATTTGTATGAACAGCAAGGGCGACTTTCTGCCTTAATTATTGACGAAGCAGAGGCTTTGCCTCCTAGCAGTATCTTTAGATCCAGATTTGGTGGGCTTTTAAAAGCCTATCGGATGATAGGGTATACTACAGAACGGAATTATCAATATGTTATAATTAATAGATTGCTGCGAGAATTGCATGCTAAAACTATAATACAGGTAATTGATGAGGTGGAAAAGTTAAGCGGCAGAATAATTTCTGTTGATCCAGACACTGATTTAATTGAATTAAATCATAAATTATACATTTCAGTTGTAATTAGTCGCTGTTTTACTTCAAAAAATGGAATAAGACGTTGGAAAATTCGTTTTGATTCAGGTCTCAATCCGGATGTAACAATTGCAGTTCGCATGAAGGCATGCAACGAATCTATTCTTGATTACTACATTCTTCCAGCATTGGAATTCTCACATTGCCATCTTAAATTGTCTGAAGACAATGTGGGGCTATTGGATAGTTTCCGTACAGATTCTCTGAACTATTTATTAAAGTTAAGTGTTAACATTCCCCTTAATAAGGCGGTGGATAGTGGAACACGAAAAAATCATTCTTATTCCAGTTGAAGATATTCACATACTAAACCCAAGGACGCGTAGCCAGGCTATTGCCGAAGAAATTCGGCAAAATATACATAGCGTGGGCTTAAAGCGTCCAATAACAGTCACACCCAAGCGTGTACCGAAGGGCGGGAAGAAGTATGATCTTGTTTGCGGGCAAGGACGACTTGAGGCCTACATAGCAGCTGGGGAAAATGAAATTCCCTCAATAATCAAGGATGTCAGTGAAGAAGACGCACATATAATGAGCCTTGTAGAAAATATTGCTAGACGAAATAGCAATGCTTTAGAGCTTCTTCAAAGCATAAAGTATTTGAAAGAACAAGGGTATGGGGATAATGATATAGCGGAAAAAACGAACCTGACCAAGGAGTACATTAGAGGTATTGTCCGACTTCTAGATCAGGGAGAGGATTATTTAGTTGGTGCTGTTGAGAATGGCAGAATTCCTTTATATCATGCCCTCAAAATAGCTACTGAAGATGATTCTTCCGTGCAAATGGCTTTGGCTGAAGCATATGAGTCAGGAACATTGCCTGGAAAAAAACTTGTTCTTGCGCAGAAGATTATTTCGAGGCGCAAGCATTACGGAAAAAGTCTTGCTGCCCCACAGCGTGAACGGTCTAGTGTTTCTGCTGAGGATGTGATTGCGGCTTATGAAAAAGGGGCGAAAGAAAAGAAGCAGTTGTTGGCTCAATCAAATTATATTCGGCATGTTTTGGCCTATACATCCGCAGCACTTCATCAGCTATTGAATGATGTGCATTTTACCAACCAACTTAAAGCAGTAGGGATGCATGATATCCCTCAATATGTGGCAAATATTATAAGAAGGTAAGACAATGTCGAAAAAAATTAAGCAGGGATTTCATGTGGATTTGATTTCTTTGCCAGTGGAAGACATACTTCCAGCAAAAAATGTTTCCAGTCAGATTAAACAAGGTCGAAAATATTGCCAAATCCTGTCCTCAGTACGAGAGGTCGGGCTTATAGAACCGCCTGTCGTTTCTTCTATTAAGGGCAGTGATTCCTATTTACTATTGGATGGGCATTTACGAGTAGCAGCTCTAAAGGAGCTCGGCGTTGAATATGTTTCTTGCCTAGTTTCGACTGATGATGAAGGATATACTTACAATAAGTACGTAAATCGTCTTTCAGCAATTCAAGAGCATAAAATGATTGTTAAAGCCGTTGAGGCTGGGGTTTCCGAAGAAAAGCTTGCCAGCGCACTTAATCTTGACATCAGAACGATCCGTTATAAACGACAAATGCTAGATGGAATTTGTGAAGAAGTAGTTGAGTTGTTGAAGGATAAGGATGTGCCTATGCATGTGTTCATGACATTGCGCAAAATGAAGGCACCACGTCAAATTACTGTAGCCATGCTCATGAATGATCAAAACAGATTCTCCATTCCTTATGCAAAAGCACTATTAGATGCTACTTCTACCGAGTTGCTAGTTAATAAAGGCAAACCTCGCAAATTAACTCCTGCGATGCTTGCTCGCCAAGCTCGCCTTGAAGAAGAAAATTTGGCACTCTCGCGAGAAATCGATTCTTTAAAAGAGCAGCATGGAGCAGATATGATCGACATAACAGCAATGCAGGCATATCTAAAAAGGCTGCTATGCAATGAATCTGTTGCAGGGTATTTGCGTGAGTTTAACGAGTCAGTGTATGAAAAATTTAAAGAAATTATAGAGCTAGACTTTTTTAGACGCGGTTTCAAGTTCAAAGTGCAACACCCAGTCCTTGGGTATTGGCGTCTTCTAAAAAAACTTCATAGGGTGTCTTAAACCCAAGGCATTTTCTAGGCCGCCAGTTCAAGCGGCACATTGCCGC
>NZ_JAQVBV010000026.1 GCF_028690125.1 Bacteroides sp.
CCTCTTCCCATTCCGAACAGAGAAGTTAAGCCTCGTCACGCCGATGGTACTGCGTAACAGTGGGAGAGTAGGTAACTGCCGTTTTTCAAGAAGCCCCTTGATTCGAAAGAGTCAAGGGGCTTTATTGTGTTTGGTAGTAAGAAGAATTTATCTTATCTTTGAAATCATATTCATGAATTGAAAAGATGAAAAAATTAAAATATCTGATGGTTATCTCGTTGGGAGCCGTATTGTATAGCTGTGCTTCTCATCCTTTAAATAGATATAATACGACAAAAGTAGATATAGCTATGCTGGATACTATATCTAATAATCGATTCAGTAGTTTTGCAGAAACTACTGAAGAAACCTTTTTCTTAGGATTTATCAGAGTGAATATTTACCAAAATGCGAGTGAACATGCTCCTATTAGTCAGAATGAATTAGATACATTATTTAAAGAGCAAGGACAAGAAGAGCCTTTGTATGATAAGAAAAGGATGAGACTACTTATAAATCCGAAGGTATCTAATGAAGTTGATTTAAAGTATTTAGGCATTTATAAACTTAGAAGAACAATTATTCAAGGAGTCAGCGTAAACTCGCTTTCACAAAAAGAGTTAGAAGGCTTGATTGAGAATATTAAGTGAAGCTAAACTACAATTATCCCTTAAAGTGAAAAACATAATCATCCTTTCACAAAAGGATAAACGACAGTTTCTTTTCTTCTTCCGCTAATAAAGTAGCATTCACTAATGTTATTGTTTCAGCAATTAGGTTTCTAATAATACTAATTAAAAAGTGAATATTAACTGATCATTTATATCTAAGACTAGCTAATGAGAATTTCTATATAATTGGGACTGCATAAATTTATTTAATTTGGGCTGCGATTTACTATTTCAAGTAGAGAAGTTAAATTTTCTCCGTTCAATTAAAATATTGAATAGAGAATATGAAAGGCATATTGTCTTTCATGTTTGTCTTGTTAGTTGCCTTATTGAAAAGAAGATGGCTATTATTTTACTCTGAACAGATATTGAAAATAAGACATCGAGGAAGAGGTTTAGCCTATTTATTTTTAAGATTTTAATTATATCTTTTCTATAAAGAGGTTTATGATATTATTATGTATAAAGATATATTAATGCAATATTCCTTTTTATATGGAAACAAAACTTATAGTAGATTGTTTCTATAATAGGGTTAAACTAAAAACCTTAAATGATGTGAATAACGACAAACGGATATGTTTTATTACTACATTTGTCGCCGAAACATGAGAATCCTATAATAACAAGAGAAATACAATGAAAGTTTCTGTGAAATTCATATTTGCCTTTGTCTTACTGATGCTATCATATAGCATCAGTGGCACTGCTACGAATTTCTCAACTTGTATTTCTAAGAGTGAATGTTCATCGTGCCAATTTTCAGAATCTTCCTATATTATTGATTCGTGCTCCTCTTTAGGCACTCGTACATCATCTGGTCTTGATAAATCACAATCGTTGTCTATTTCTGATGTAGAGATGGCAATTAAATCTGTTTCTGAAACATGTTCTAATAATTATCGTCTGCGTAGAATCATTGAAGCTAATGATTTTTTTAAAGACATCATACATAAGTTTTTCTTGTTAAGAGAAAATTCACTTGTATTAGACCAAAGTAAATCTTATAATTCGGATAAGGATCCACATTACTCCATTGTCTCTAGCGACTATTACGTGTTCGCTCTAAGACGTATCTTTATTTAGTATTTTATTCCTTTCTATTTACTTTTCGTACCCTTGTATGAACTCTTCTCAGCTTTTTTTAAAGTTGTAAGGTCTATAGCATAGTGTGTCTAATCGAAATCAAAATTTTCTAAATAACTAAAATTTATTTTCTTAACAAAAAACTTATTATGGAAACTACTAAAAAAACTCAGGTCGTTGGCATTAAGAATGCTGGCATTGTTATCATTTGCTGTTTTATAATAGCTTTGTGTATTTTTTATTTCCTATTAGGAAATGGGGCTAACTTTATGAATAATGACCCCGACAACCATCCATTGAATATCTTAGGTACAATCTACAAGGGTGGTATTATTGTGCCTATTATTCAGACACTGTTGCTAACTGTAATTGCATTGAGCATTGAACGTTATATAGCTCTCCGCTCTGCTTATGGTAAAGGTTCATTAGCTAAGTTTGTAGCTCATATCAAAGAAGCTTTGTCTGCTGGTGATATCAAAAAGGCACAGGCTATCTGTGATCAACAAGGTGGTTCAGTAGCTAATGTTGTTACTTCTACTCTTCGTAAATATGAAGAGATGGAAAACGATGCAACTTTGTCTAAAGAACAGAAACTTTTGGCTATTCAGAAAGAATTGGAAGAAGCTACTGCTCTGGAAATGCCGATGATGCAACAAAACCTTCCTATTATTGCTACTATCACTACACTGGGTACATTGATGGGATTACTTGGTACTGTAATCGGTATGATACGTTCGTTTACAGCTTTGGCTGTAGGTGGTGGCACCGACTCTTTAGCATTGTCACAAGGTATTTCTGAGGCTTTGGTTAATACCGCATTTGGTATCTTGACTGGTGCATTGGCTGTTATTTCTTACAACTACTACACTAACAAAATTGATAAATTGACTTACGGACTCGATGAGGTTGGATTCTCTATCGTGCAGACTTTTGCTGCTACTCATTAATTTTGCGAACTCTTTAAAATCTATTAATTATGGGTAGAGCGCAAATTAAAAAGAAAAGTACGTTCATAGATATGACTGCTATGAGTGATGTAACTGTATTGCTTCTGACTTTTTTTATGCTGACTTCAGCATTTGTAAAGAAAGAACCGGTAACAGTTAATACTCCGGCTTCTGTATCGGAAATTAAAATACCAGAGAAAAATGTACTCCAGATTTTAATTGATCCGGCGGGGAAAGTATTTATGAGTCTCGATAAACAGCAAGATATGCAGGCTGTTTTGGAGAGTATGGGTAATGAATATGGTATCAAATTTACTCCGGAGCAAGAGAAAAAATTTATTATATCTCCTACATTTGGGGTACCTATTGGAAGTATGAAGCAGTACTTGGATCTTCCCGAAGATCAACAGGATAAAATTCTGAAAAATGAAGGAATTCCTTGTGATAGTACTGATAATCAGTTTAAATCGTGGGTACGTAATGCTCGTGCTGCCAATGCGGATTTGCGAATCGCTATCAAGGCAGATGCTTCGACTCCATACTCAGTGATAAAGAATGTAATGAACTCTCTTCAGGATTTGCGGGAGAATCGGTATAATCTGATTACTACTCTCAAAGGATCATCTGAAGAATAAAAAGGAGGAAAAATTATGAGTGCCGAAGTACAAGAAAGCAGTGGAAAGACAGGAAAAAGTAAGCAGAAAAAAATATCTGTGCGGGTAGACTTTACCCCGATGGTAGATATGAATATGTTGCTGATTACTTTCTTTATGCTTTGTACCACATTAAATATACCTCAAACGATGGAAATAAGTATGCCGTCGAATGATAAGGATATAACAGAAGAGCAGAAGAGTATGGTGAAAGCTTCTCAGGCAATTACGTTACTGCTGGGTGGAGACAACAAACTCTATTATTATGAAGGGGAACCTGACTATAAGGACTATTCGTCGTTGAAGGAAACTAGTTATACTCCAGATGGAATTCGTGATGTGCTCTTGCATAAAAATGCTGTTGCAGTGAATAAAGTAAGAGCTTTGAAACAGCAAAAGCTGGATTTAAAGATAACGGATGACGATTTTAAGAAGCAGGTAACAGAGATTAAGGGCGGAAAAGACACGCCCACCGTAATTATCAAGGCTACAGATGATGCTTCTTATGAAAATCTGATTGATGTGCTGGATGAAATGCAAATTTGTAATATTGGTAAATATGTAATTACTGATATTGCAGATGGAGATGAGTTTTTGATGAAGAACTTTACTTCAAAAGGAGAGTTGTCGAAGAACTTAGCTGAATAAATAAGTAACACCTAAAAAGAAAAGTAAAATGGCAAAAATAGATTTGACTTCTTCGGAATGGTGTCAGCTGATTTTTGAAGGCAAGAATCAGGCGTATGGTGCCTATAAAATGCGTGAAAACTCTACCAAGCGGCATAATATAGCCATGCTGATAGTATTGGTGATAGCCTTGGTTGGTTTTACGATCCCTACACTCGTTAAATTGGCGACTCCGAAGCAAAAAGAAGTAATGACAGAAGTAACTACCTTGTCGAAGTTGGAAGCACCAGAAGTTAAACAGGAAGAAGTGAAAAAAGTTGTTCCTGTGGCACCTCCTCCTCAGGCAGTGAAGAGTTCTATCAAGTTTACGACTCCTAAGATAAAGAAGGATTCAGAAATTGATGAAACGAATGAAATCAAGAGTCAGGAAGAATTGCTTTCCACTAATGTGGCTATTTCGATTGCCGATGTAAAAGGTAACGATGAAGTTCACGGAGCAGATATTTCTGACTTGAAACAAATCGTAGTGCAGGGTACACCTGAACCGGATAATACAGTATTTGAAGCAGTAGAACAGATGCCTTCATTTCCTGGCGGAAATCAGGAATTAATGGCTTATCTTGGAAAGAATATCAAATATCCGACAATTGCACAAGAGCAAGGTACGCAAGGACGTGTTATTATACAATTTGTGGTAGAACGTGATGGTTCAATTACAGATGTACATGTAGCTCGTGGAGTAGATCCTTATCTGGACAAAGAAGCAATACGTGTTATAAAAGGTATGCCAAAATGGCTTCCCGGTAAACAGAATGGTAAAGCGGTACGTGTGAAGTTCACTGTTCCGGTCTTATTTAAACTACAGTAAATTAAAGATGGATAGACAATTTTGGCTGATAGGCATTGTATTATTGACGGTATTTAGTGCTTGCCGTTCTAAAGGAGGACCAACGGATACTTATTCGTCTGGTGTGGTTGCTATTGCGGCAGATGCAAGTTTTGAACCCATTATACAGGAAGAGATTGATGTTTTTGAAAGTCTTTATCCTGCAGCTGGAATTGTCCCTCGCTATACTACGGAAGTGGAAGCCATTAATTTACTTCTGAAAGACAGTGTCCGGTTGGCTATTGCAACCCGGACACTGACTAAAGAAGAAATGGAATCATTTCATAGCCGTAAGTTTTTCCCTAAGGAAATTAAGTTAGCTACAGACGCTTTGGCACTGATTGTTAATCGTTCCAATCCGGATTCTTTGTTAAGCGTGCGAGATTTCCGCCGTATTTTGACAGGAGAAGTAAAGGATTGGAAAGAAGTTTATCCAAGTTCCCATCTAAAAGAGATTCAAGTGGTATTTGACAATAAAAACTCGAGTACGGTACGTTTTGCTATAGATTCTATCTGTGGGGGAAGGTCATTGGCAACAGGTAATGTGAGCGCTTTGAAAACGAACCAACAGGTCATAGATTATGTAGCGAAGACTCCTGATGCGATAGGAGTGATTGGAGTAAACTGGTTAGGAAATCGCCGGGATACTACTAATCTATCTTTTATAGAAGAAATCAGAGTCATGGCAGTGAGTGACGAAGATGTGGCAACTGTTGCCAATAGTTATAAACCTTTTCAGGCTTATTTGTATTATGGCAATTATCCGTTGGCACGTCCTATTTATGCTTTGCTGAATGACCCCCGTGGTGGGCTGCCCTGGGGATTTGCCTCTTTTATGACTTTTGATAAAGGGCAGCGGATTATTTTCAAGTCGGGACTTCTTCCGGCCACGCAGCCAACACGTGTTGTTAATGTAAGAGACGAATAATAACTAAAATTAGAGACTATCATGAAACGAGTACAAATGTTTTTAGCTGGAGCGTTTATAGCAGTTGGGTCGCTCTATGCGCAATCATCCGATGCTGAATGGCAGGCGGGTGTTGCAAAGTTGAAAGAAACTATTCAGAAGAATCCGACTCAAGCGACGGAAGAAGCTGAACAACTGATAAAAGGAAAAAATAAAAAGAATGTAGAACTTTTGGTAGCGATTGGAGAAGCGTATCTGAAAGCTGGGAAACTGCCGGAAGCAGAAAAATATGCTGCTCTTGCCAAAAAAGTGAATGGTAAATCGGCTCTTGCTTCCTTATTGGAAGGTGACATTGCACTTGCTCAGAAGAATGCAGGTTTGGCTTCCCAAAAATTTGAAGAAGCTATTTATTTCGATCCCCATTGTATGGAAGCTTACCTGAAATATGCGGATATTTATAGATCAGCCAATGCAAGCCTTTCTATTGAGAAGCTGGAACAACTGAAAGCTTTGGAACCGTCCAACACAAATGTAGATAAAAAACTAGCCGAGATTTATTATTTTAAAAATGATTTTTCCAAAGCTGCTGATGCTTATTCGCAGTTTGCGACTGAACCGACAGCAACTGAAGAAGATTTAGCAAAATATGCATTTGCACTTTTTTTGAAACATGATTTTGACAAGTCGCTTGAAGTGGCTAATATGGGATTGAAGAAAAATTCACGTCATGCTGCATTCAATCGTCTGGCAATGTATAATTACACTGACCTGAAACGCTTTGATGAAGCAATCAAATCTGCCGATATTTTCTTTAAAGAATGTGATAAGGCAGACTACTCTTACTTGGATTATATGTATTATGGTCATTTGTTGGAAGCTTTAAAGAAATACGGAGAAGCTGCCGAGCAATATGAGAAAGCTGTTGCCTTAGATTCAACAAAGACAGATTTATATAAAAATATCTCTTCTGCTTATGAAGAGCAGAATGAGTATAAAAAAGCAATCAGTGCTTACCAAAAGTATTATTCGTCCCTTGAAAAGGAACAGCAAACTCCTGATTTGCAATTTCAAATGGGTAAACTTTATTACGGTACAGGTACGCAGGCTGATTCATTAGTAATCACAGAAGAAGAGCGTAAGCAGGCTTTGGCATCGGCTGATTCCGTGTTCAAAGCCATAGCTGAAGTAGCTCCGGACAGTTATTTAGGTAACTTTTGGAGAGCTCGTACCAATTCGGCACTTGATCCCGAAACAACTCAGGGATTGGCAAAACCTTTCTATGAAGCAGTGGCTGCTATGTTGGAAAGCAAAAACGATTCCCGGTACAATTCTGCTTTGATTGAGTGTTACAGTTACCTTGGGTATTATTATCTGGTAGTCAATAAGCTGCCCGAATCCAAGGAATATTGGAACAAAATTCTGGCTATAGACCCCGCTAATGCTACTGCTAAAAGAGCATTGGATGGCATCAAATAGTGAATAATTTTAGTTGTTTGTCGTGACAGGAGGAGTGGAGAGTGATTCTTAGCTCCTCCTTTTTATATTTTCTCTTTTTCTATTGGAATATTCAAAAGATTCTCTACATTTGCAGTGTACTATTAAACTAATACACTAAAACAATTGAAACTTCTAATTTAAGAGCTATGGTTACAGTTGAGAATCTTTCGTTTTCTTATCGAAAATCCAGGTCTTCTGTTTTGCACGATTTCTCTCTTTCTTTGGAGAAGGGGAGGGTGTATGGACTGTTGGGTAAGAATGGTGCGGGTAAATCCACTCTTCTTTATTTAATGTCTGGTCTTCTGACTCCGAAAGGAGGGCGAGTAATGTATCATGATACTGATGTGCGTCGTCGTTTGCCTGTTACTTTGCAGGATATGTTTTTGGTACCCGAAGAATTTGAGTTACCTCCTGTATCGTTAGTTAGTTATGTGGAACTGAACCGTTTGTTTTATCCGCGATTCAGTAAAGAGGATATGATGAGATATCTTCATTATTTTGAGATGGAAATGGATATTAATCTGGGAGCACTTTCTATGGGCCAAAAGAAGAAGGTGTTCATGAGTTTTGCTCTGGCCACCAATACTTCTTTGTTACTGATGGACGAACCAACCAATGGATTGGACATTCCCAGTAAAAGCCAGTTTCGTAAATTTATTGCATCAGGTATGTCGGAAGATAAGACTATCGTAATTTCTACTCATCAGGTTCGCGATATTGATAAAGCGTTGGATCATGTGGTGATTGTGGATAAAAGCCAGGTATTACTTAACGAATCAACATCGAGAATTACCGAGAAATTATTGTTTGTCGAGAGTGACAATCGTGAACTGTTGAAAGATGCTTTATTTAGTACTCCTTCCTTACAAGGAAATAGTATAATGCTTGCCAATGAGAATGATGAAGAATCGGAAATAAATCTAGAACTTCTTTTTAATGCTACTCTTTCGAATCCTGAGAAAATCTCCCAATTGTTTCACCCTCAAAACTAATGAAGATGATAAAAGACACTTTTTTCAGTATGCCCCGTTTTGTGAATCTCTGTCGTAAAGAGATGGTGGAGAATTGGAAGTCAAATATACTTCGTATAGTTTTAATTTATGGAGTAATGGCAATTGTTTTTTTATGGAATGGTTATTTAGAATATAGACATTCATATGATTCAAAATCTTTTATAAACCATTATGCAGATTATGACACTGTTTGGAAGTTCGTATTGATGTCTTTTTTCTTCTTTTTGTTTGGTTTTGGATGGTTGAGCGCATCGTTTACAATGGAAAAAATGAAGAATAAAACAGGACGAACTTCTACATTAATGACTCCGGCAACACCTTTTGAAAACTATTTTTCTCGTTGGCTGGTATCTACCATTGTGTTTCTGATCGTTTTTCTTATTGCTTTTAAACTAGCGGATTATACACGTGTATTGGTCTATTCATTAACTTATCCAGATATAGCAAAGGCTATTCTTCCTGTAAATCTGAATGACTTGGTTAGAGAAAATGATATTGGACCCCATTATCATGTTTTTAATGAAATGTATCAGCTGACATTTGTTCTTTCTTTATATTGGTTTGTGCAATCATTATTTGTATTAGGTAGCTCTGTTTGGCCAAAGAACTCCTTCATTAAGACTTTTGCTGTCGTCGCGGTTATTGTTTTAATCTATATGGTAGTGGGCACATTCTTAGGTAGTGTATTATTTGAAAAAGAAGTAATATACAGACCTCCATTCAGCGATTTTAGAGAAGAGAAAATCTTTGCTATAATTTCTGTAATTCTAATTTTCTTTACTCTGTTCAACTGGGTTCTTTCATATTTCCGTTTTAAAGAATTAGAGGTTATTCAACGTATGTAATTTCCTAAGCCTATGAATTTTAAAGAAAGTAAAGCTATTTATCTGCAGATTGCTGATAGAATCTGTGATGAGATACTTCTGGAGCTGTATATGAAGGAGGAACGTATACCTTCTGTCAGAGAATATGCTGCTATTGTAGAAGTGAATGCCAACACGGTAATGCGCTCTTACGATTATCTTCAGTCGCAGAATGTTATTTATAATAAACGTGGTATTGGCTATTTTGTAGCTACGGGTGCCAAAGAACTGATTCTTTCTTTGCGAAAGGATACCTTTTTGAAGGAAGAATTGGAATATTTCTTTCAGCAGATCAAAACGCTTGATATTCCGATGAAGGAGATCACAGATATGTATCGGGAATTTTGTAAAAAAGAACAGTAAAATGAAGTAAAGATTATGAAACGTACAACTTATATATTGATAGGTCTCTTCATTGCCGGTCTTATTGTACTGGTAGGAGGAATATTGATGATGTTCCTCACAGGAAGACCTTATGGTTCAGATGACATTGTTTTGAGAGGAGAACAAGTGGAAAAAGAATTTCCACCGTGTAAAGTAATATGGCTTACTCAAACAGTAATTGAAGAGGAGGGTCACATGGTCTGGATGGGAAATTCTAGTTTGGAAATATTGCCTTCGGAAGCAGAAAAGAATATACTTTCTTACCCAAAAGGGGTAAATGATTATCTGACAATGAAAGTTGCAGGAGATACTTTAAAGATTTCTTTTGATTATCCAATAGATAAACTGGCTGATAAATTTGAGAAACAAAAATATCTGAATATGCATATTGGTGACTGGCAACTAAGAATACCACCAAGTGTGGAAACTATTATCAGTGATATGAGAAATCAGCAATTATCACTTAAGAGTCTCTCGCAGGATTCTCTTGTTATGAATGTTTCTGTTCCTGTTTCAGTGGAAGATTGTAATTTTACCGCTTTCAATGTTTTGAGATGTGGTAGAAATCTGGAACTTAAAAGTGGTAATGTTCACAACTTGTATTTGTCTCTGGACTATATTAATGACTGGAGTGTAAATGTTGGCACATGTAAAATTGACACGGAATATTTGAAAGGAAAAAATGGTAATGTGTACCTGGCAAAAGGTGAATGTAAACGTCTGTTTTGGATTCCTGAGAAAAAAGATTCAGAATTGCGTGTTACGCTTAGTGAGAAGTCTTGCATTACTGTAATGGAGTAATGGCATTGGATATCAAAAAGAACGAGCCGAATATAAAATCAGTTTTCAATAGGTTTCAGCTAACTAAAAAAGGTACGGATCCTGCAATTATTATTGCTAAATCCGTACCTTCTTATAAAGTGACAAATTTTTTTTTGGTTTATTTATTAACTATCATTCTTTAGTCAAAGTGAAATAATCGACATCCGGTGCCCAATTATAACTATTTCCCATACGAATCACATTGTAACCCGGTTTAAGTTCTACGGGTACTGTTATTTGATTATGATCGTTATTGTCGCTTAATGAATTAATTCTGGTTGTTTTTCCATTGACTGTCACATCCAATTGACGGTCTTTGCCGAATGAATAGTTGATCATCATATTATAACGTCCGCCCTTCTCGCTATATACTTCGGACCATTCTGCATAGTTCTCCGGCTGTCCACCGATAAATCCTACTTTCATTTTACCGGAAGCTTGTCCGTCGTAAGAATATACAATGCCTTTAGAATTTTTACCCAAGTCATTATAGAGAGGCAAGTAAGCCCATTCTGCTTCATACAAAGTTGGTTCTAAACGGTTTTCTCCTTCCATACGAAGGAACATAGCACTATGAGCGGGAAGAGATTGTTCGAAGGTACCGGAGAAACTTCCCAGATCATTATGTTTTGCAAGATCGCGTACTTTTACGTTTCCACTAAACTCTAATGTAGAGAATGGAACAGAAAAGGTGCAAACTGTATCAGATGGGTTATAGAGTGCTACAGCACGAACATTTCCACGTTTTTTCTCGATATCTTTTACAAGTACATATCCTTCGTTCTCATGTTGAACTACATAGGCTTGCAATCCTAAAGGGTCCTGGTTTAGTGCAATTAGTTCTTTGTTTGTTAATAGCTGAAGAGTAGAATCAGGAAGAGCTGCAAGGTCACATCCAATTAATAAAGGCGAACTCATGATACACCATAAACCAAAATGAGCTTCTTCTTCGGTTGGAGTAAGTCCTGCTCCCGCTACACCACTATTATTACGGAAACCTACTACCATCATATCCATATCATTGTAGTGTCCGTTTCTAGCATAGGCAGATAAATAAAGGTTTTTGCCTACCACATATTTTAATGAATTCCAATGAGAATTAATGTCACCACTGATACGCCATGAAGTTGCTACATCTTCGGCCCATGTTCCGGGGAAAGCCCAACGGCAGATATTGACAGAAACATTCTTATTTACTTTATTAATATTCTCTCTAATAGAAGTATAGCGTTTTTGCTCATCCAATCCTAAGTAACTTCCACCACAATAATCTATTTTAATAAAGTCGAATCCCCATTCACCAAAATATAATTGAGCATCCTGCTCTTCATGTCCGTGGATACCGGCTCCTACTCCGGAGTGATCATTGTTTGCCATCGACCCGCACGTATTATTTCCCGCATCTGTATAAATACCAGCTTTTAGCCCCAGACCGTGTATATGGTCTACTACCGGTTTCATTCCGTTAGGGAAACGTTCTGCATTGACGTGCATCTTTCCGGTACTGTCTCGTACTCCAAAGAAACCGTCATCAATATTGATATTGAGGTAACCGGCATCTTTCAGGCCTGTTTTTGCCATGAGATCAGCCTGATTCTTGATAATGTCTTCGCTGATGTTTACAAGGAAGGCATTCCACGAACTCCATCCCATAATGGGAGGGGCAAACGGTTTATCACTATTTGACTGAGTCATTCCGCTTTCCGTGCAACTGCTACAGAAAAGAGAGATGACTGCTGTAGCTAGGAGATAGAACTTGTTTTTCATTGTGTAAATGTAGATTAATAATGAATTAAATAAATTAAGTTACCAAAGATATAAATGATTCTATTCGCGTGCAAATAAATTGAATGAGAACTGTCGTTTTTTATAAAAGATATGCCGGGAAAGTGAAAGAATGTTTTTGCTTTCTTTCTTACAAAATTAGGATTTTCTTGATAAATCGTAGTACTGTTTTATTCAAACACAGTAGTATAAATGAGTTTAATGAATATGATGGAATTGTAAACGGGCAATGGCTGGAATGGTTGCTGAAAGGTAAAAATACGGGCGAGAGACTGGTTTACATTTACTACTTTTAGCCATTATACCAAAGATTCTCCCCTATTGAAATCTGTGTTATTGGGTCCTGTACGGATTTTAGTAAGTATAAATGGTAAGTAAATTTGATATTTAAATTTTATTGTTTACTTTTGGAATGAAATATCATTCTTTTTTAAATTGATAGATTATGAAAAGAAGTTTGTTATTACTAATGTTCTTTTTGAGCCTTTCTATAAATACTCAAAAAGAATATCCTTTCAATGGATTGGATATGAATATGGGAACATTATCAAAATTATCCAATGCCCGTACTCGTTCCATCAGTCCTGAAAATAGGACAGGTGAGAAAGGTAAAGGAGGTATGGGGGATCTTGCAATGGAGGGAGATGCCAGAAACGTGGCTAAGAGAAGGTATCAGGAGTTCACTACTTCTTATGCAGGTATGTATCAGGTGATCCGGCCTGATGGACTGTATAGCGCAGTTCAAACTTTCGGGCTCTATAGTTGGCATATTGTAGACCCAATTCGTTTTGATAGAGAATTGAAGGTAACTATACAAGACTTAGGATGGAGACATGACGGAAGATATAATAATCAAAAATCGGATATAGCTTCTACTGTATTTTGGTATCAGGCAGAATCTCATGCAAAGTTCCTTGCTTTGCTCGGTAAAGATGATTTGGAGATTCCGACTTCCAGATAAATATTAGTACCTTCTAGTCATTCGATCCAATAACATAAACAATATTATCAAAAATACTTTTAAATTATGCGGACAGTTATCTTATTGCTTTTTTTGAGTTTCTTTTCTTTTGTGGTACGTGCAGAACGAAAAGATAAATTTCTATCATTTGAGAAAATAGAAACAGGTTTCCGGCAAGTGCCGGATGATGTAAGAGTAGCTGTTTATTGGTATTGGATCTCTGACAATATATCTAAAGAAGGAGTTATTAAGGATTTGGAGGCTATGAAGGCAGCGGGAATCAGCCGTGCTTATATAGGTAATATAGGCTTAGGTGATCTTCCTTCCGGGAAACATAAAATTCTTACGGAAGGATGGTGGGAAGTGCTGCACGCTGCACTGAAGAAGGCAGGAGAACTTAATATTGAGATTGGTATTTTTAATAGTCCTGGTTGGAGTCAGTCCGGCGGACCCTGGATCAAACCTAATGAGAGTATGCGCTATCTGGCTTCTTCCGAATTAAAAGTAAAGGGACCGCAGGTATTAAAAACGGCTTTGCCTGCTATTGCGGAAGATGCGGAAGACGTTCGCGTAATTGCTTTTCCGGCCCCGTCAGGAGATGTCTTTAGTGGAAACTGGAAGGTGAAGAAACAAGAAGGCAAAGAAGAAGTGGTAGAGATGAGCCTTTCTAAAGAAGCTACTATTCGTAGTTTTTTCCTCCAGGCAAATACCCCTATAAAGACAGATGCCGATTTATATGTTAAAGTGGGGAATGAGTACCGGTTACTTAAAAAAATACATATCGATAGAAGTAATGCCGCTTTGAATGTAGGATTTATTCCTTATCCTCCTGTCGTAATCTCTTTGCCGGAGACAACCGGACAGGATTTTCGTCTGGTTATTCATGCCGGTGGTAATGCGGAACTGGAGGTGCAACTTTCCTCACAACCCATGCTGGAACGTTATCCGGAGAAGATGTTGGCTAAAATGTTTCAAACTCCTCTGCCCCTTTGGCATGATTATATGTGGGAGAGATTACCGGGTGTGTCCGACAAGAACTATTTGATTGAATCGAATAAGGTAGTGGATATTACTTCTTCCTTTAAGGATGGCAAACTTAATTGGACAGTTCCGGAAGGCGAGTGGACCATCATGCGCACCGGTATGCGTTCTACACAAGTGACCAACAGTCCTGCCAGCCCTGAAGGAACAGGACTAGAAGTGGATAAAATGAGTAAGAAGCACGTTGCTGCTCACTTTGATGCTTTTATTGGAGAGATCCTTCGACGTATACCGGAGAAAGACCGTTCTAGCTTTAAGTTGGTGGTGCAGGATAGTTATGAGACTGGTGGTCAAAACTGGACAGACGATATGATTGCAAGTTTCAAGCGGAAATACAAATATGACCCGGTTCCTTATCTTCCTGTTTTAAAAGGGTTGATAGTGGAAAATCCTGATCGTTCCGACCGTTTCCTTTGGGATCTTCGTCGGTTGGTAGCCGATCGGGTAGCTTATGATTATGTAGGTGGTTTGCGCGAAGTATGTCATAAACACGGCTTGAAGACCTGGTTGGAGAATTACGGGCATTGGGGATTTCCCGGTGAATTCTTACAGTATGGCGGACAGTCGGATGAAGTCGGTGGTGAGTTCTGGTGCGAAGGTTCTTTAGGAGATATTGAAAATCGCGCTGCTTCTTCTTGCGCTCATATCTATGGGAAAAAGAATGTTTGGGCGGAGTCATTTACCGCCGGAGGACCTAATTTTCATCGTTATCCTTATCTGATGAAACAACGTGGTGACCGCTTCTTTACAGAAGGAATTAATAGTACGTTGTTGCACGTATATATCCATCAACCATCAAGTGACCGCCTGCCGGGAATGAGTGCCTGGTTTGGTTGCGAATTTAATCGTAATAATACTTGGTTCAACCAAATGGATGTATTTACCGGTTATCTGAAACGTTGTAATTTTATGTTGCAACAAGGTCAATATATGGCTGATGTAGCTTATTTTATTGGTGAAGATGCCCCCAAAATGACAGGCGTTTGTGATCCGGCTTTGCCTAAAGGATATTCTTTTGATTATATAAACTCAGAAATACTTTTGGACCAGGCTTCTGTGCAGAATGGTAAACTGACATTGAGAAGTGGTATGCAATATCGTGTACTCGTATTGCCCCGCCAGAAAACGATGAGACCGGAGGTTCTGAAGAAAGTGAAAGAGCTCGTGAAAGCAGGATTGGTCATTGTAGGAACTGCTCCGGAATACTCACCAAGCATGGCCGGCTATCCCCAAGCTGACCGTGAAGTGAAGAATATGGCTTTAGACTTGTGGGCAGGACAGAACTATGGAAAAGGTCATGTATTCTCATCTGACGATTCGTTAGAGAAGGTTTTCGCAGCATTGTCTTTATTTCCTGATTGCAGCGTAAGCAATGAAGCTCCGGTTTTGTTTATCCATCGTCGGACGTCGGAAGGAGATTTCTACTTCTTGTCCAATCAGAGTGAGCAAACGATCTCTTTTGACGCGACCTTCCGAACTTCTTCTAAAACGCCCGAGTTGTGGAATCCGCTGACTCAGGATATGCGTTTCTTGCCAGAATATACAGAAAAAAATGGATTGACTACAGTACCTTTAAAATTGGAGCCTCTTGAAAGTTCTTTTATTGTTTTCCGTGAAAAAACTGGGAAAAAGATGTCCGGCAGTAATTATCCTCAAACGGATGTGTTGATAAATGTAGATACTCCCTGGACTGTTTCTTTTGATAAGAAGGCTAGAGGACCGGAGGAAGTTGTAACTTTCAATAGCCTGACAGATTGGAAAGAGGCAGAAGATGCACGTATCAAGTATTACTCCGGGACAGCTATTTATAGCAATACATTTAACTTGGAGAATTTACCGAAGAAACAGCTGTATATTGATTTAGGGAAAGTGATGGTAATGGCAAAAGTCTATATTAACGATCAGTATGCGGGTGGTGTATGGACCTATCCTTATCAACTCAATATCACTGATTATTTGCGTGCAGGAAAGAATACTATAAGAGTTGAAGTCGTGAATAACTGGGAGAATCGCTTGATTGGTGACCAGCAATTACCGGAAAACTTACGTCCTACTTGGACTGCTGTTAATCCTTGGAATGCGAATTCACCACTCCAATCTTCCGGATTATTAGGTCCTGTTCAGATAAAGGCTTGCGATTATCTGATCAAATAATATTTATTTAGATTAATCTTATATCTGCTTTTATTATTTAATTGAAAGTCACGAATTTAGATAAAAACCATACAAAGTATCGTTTCTTATGATACTTTGTATGGTTTTTGTCTAACTACTCCGTTTTTCTGTATATATTCAGAGTCAAAATGAATAGATATTGTTATATTATGAACAAATAATGTCTCTTATTTTATTCTTTATTTCCGATATTTGTTAAGTAAGAGCACAAACCTTTGTTGTGTGTAGAACGTAAACTTGTTGATATGTAAATTGAACAACAAAACTATTATACTTATGAAAAATAGACTATTTAGCTTATTGCTGTGTGCACTGGTTTCTTTTAACGTGTACGCACAGTCTGACCAAAGTAAGAAAGGGCTTCTGACTTTCGACGGGACTCGTATCCTTTCTACCGGCTTAATGCAGAGCAAACTTAAAATGGCTTGGTACAGTGATAATAAAGATGTTAGGGTAGATACCAAAGTTCTCTATAATAATCAGTCTTCCATGTTAATTCCGTCTCTTAAAGGGAAGAAAACAGATACTTATTTTTATATTTTCAATCAGGACATTGTGGGAAAAACAATCGTATTTAAAGGTAAATATAAGTACGAACAGGCAGATCATGCAAAAGTCAGCTTCTTAATTAACTTTAAAACAAACTTAAAGAAAGAAGCAGTGAAGGCTATGGACATTGAATGCAACGGGAATCAGGATTGGAAAGAGTTTTATGTGGAGATACCGTTGGAGCATTCGGAAGATTATTATTTCAGGGTATTCTGTGAGGGAGATGTCAAACTATGGGTGAGTGATTGCCAGGTGTTATTCGATGGTCAGTCGTTCGATATTGTTAAGAACCCGGACATTGAGGTGGATAAAGATATAGAGTTCGTAAGAAGTTCAGGCATATCAATCAAGGAGGTTAGTCCGCAAACATTGGAAAATCTGGAGGTATTGGGTAAGGTCTGGGGATTCCTTAAATATTTTCATCCACAAGTTGTGACTGGAAAATATAACTGGGACTTTGAATTGTTTAGAGTGATGCCGGAGATAGCCGAGGCAAAGAATAAAAAAGTAAGAAACGCACTTCTCAATAAGTGGGTAGACAAATACGGTGAAATTACCGAAACGGAGAATTACACTATCACAGATTCTACTCAGTACCACCGCTTTGCTCAACTGGATTGGTTGGAAGACCAAAACATCTTTGATAAGAGGTTGTCTGAAAAACTGGTAAAGATCAAGAATGCGAAACGTAACAGTGTATTTAACTATTATCTCCCGTTACTCAGCGGAAAAGAGAATGTAGAATTTGCCAGAGATAAACCTTATCCGAGTATTGGTTGGGAAGATCAGGGTTATCGCATTCTTACGGTTTACCGATTGTGGAATGCGATTGAACATGCGTACCCTTATACCAACCTTACGAATCATAAGTGGAGTACTCTTCTGGCACAGTATCTTCCTGAGTTTATAAATGCCTCTTCAGAAGCCGATTTAGACAATTCTATACTCAAACTGGCTGCTGAAGTTAATGACTCACATGGAAATCTTGAGTTTCCGTATGGTCCCCGTTTAAATGGTCTTCCATTGGGACTTACTCAGACGAAAGACGGAAAACTGGTAGTAGAATCTACTATACTGAAGGATGTTGATAGAGGTTCGGTCATCCTGGCTGTGAATGATAAACCGATATCCGAAATCGTTGAAATTAACCGTTTGCTTCTGCCTTCGTCCAATGAAAGAGGATTATTAAGGAATGTGTCTCACAAACTTTTTGTCACATCAGAAAATCAAATAAAGGTTACGATCGAGAACAAAGGGATCTCTCGTGAATGTGTTATACCTATGCAAACCTTTGCGAGGATGGATTACAAAGGTAAAAAGAAACCGGAGGATTACGGACTGAATGCAAAGGATATTCTATATATAAATGTAGGCGAAACGAGTGCTCAAATGATGGAAAAATTGATGAAAACTCGTCCAAATGCCAAAGGACTTATATTGGATATGCGTAAATATCCTCAGTGGTATACAATGAATTTGCTTGAGAAGTATCTTTTTCCCAAACAAAATCCTTTTATGTGGTATTCTATTAATCCGAAGAAGTTTCCGGGTAATTATGTCATTAATGTGATAGGATATGTGGGCGTAGAAAAGAACCCTGATTATTTTAAAGGCAAGATTGCAATTTTAGTGAACGAAGGAACTCAAAGCTTTGGGGAACTCACTTCTATTGCTTTCCGCACAGCACCCCGTAGTGCAGTTATTGGTACTCAGACTGCCGGAGCTAATGGGCATTGCGGATATTTGTATCTGCCTCGCGGTCTAAAGTTTAATTATACAATGGCGGGTGCTTTTTATCCTGAATGGGGGATGAATCAACGGGAGGGAGTACGGATAGATATCCCGGTGGAGCAGACTGTAGAAGATGTGGAGGCAGGAGAAGATATGTGGATCAGAAAAGCCATTGAATACGTTGAGAGTGAGCAATAGCACTTGATTCCTGTAAAACTTATCAGCCCATCAACGTAATCATACAAAAAAACGTTGATGGGCTGAATTATAATAAAACCTTGTTGAAGGGGCGAACTTTGTAAGATGAATAAACCGGATTTATTTCTTTACCGGTCTGCTTGGTATCTTTTCAAAGATAGCTTTTATGCGTACTGTATCTAATTTGGCGCTTCGGTCGTAAGTATAAATACCATTTTTCTCTTGTTCGATATCGTTGAGCTGTGTATAACAGAATCCGGTCACATTTCCGGCGGCCTGTATAGCATTGACCTGTTTTTCCAAACGTTCATAGAGTGCGTCTTCATTGCTAATCATTTCTCCATGTCCCCATGTCCTGTTGTTCGTATCTGATATATCCCATACCATACCTCCGAATTCACTGATGATTAAGGGCTGATTGGTATAAGAATGCTGGTTCTTATTCGGTTTTAATCCTAGAGCGAAACGTGTTGCGTCGGACTCATAATTACTAATACTCCAAATATCGGTCAGGAAGTGAAAATTCGAACCCATATCGTTGAATGGGCGACTGGGATCGATTGCTTTTGTCAGTTTATGTGTATCGAATACCAAGCGCACGAATGGCAAAGGTATGCCGCCTATTATATCCATTGGGTTATTGAAAGGGCCCCATGTGATAATGGAAGGATGATTGCGGTCGCGTTCGACTACTTCTATCCATTCACTGAGAAAATTACGTGATGCAAGTTCGTTACTACTACTCATTCCCCAGTTAGGAAATTCTCCCCAAGTGATAAAACCCAGCTTGTCTGCCCAATAATGGAAACGTTCTTCAAAAACCTTTTGATGGAGACGTGCGCCATTGAACCCGACGGCTTTACTTAATACGATGTCATTCTTTAGTGTTTCGTCGGTAGGTGCAGTCCAGATGCCATCAGGATAATATCCTTGATTCATAATCAGACGTTGGAAGTAGGGTTCGTTGTTTAAGTAAAACTGGCCGTTGGCAGTATGTACTTTGCGCATTCCCACGTAAGATTTTACTTCGTCAATGACCTGCCCTTTGGCATCCTTCACACGGTAAATGATGTCATAAAGATGAGGCGTTTCGGGACTCCAGAGCTTCATCTTTTTCACCGGCAAAATCAAATTATTGCCATTAGCGCAGTTGGATGTCAGTTTGGCTACCTTCTTCTTTCCGTCATACATCGTAACTTCCAGAGTCTGGTCATCAGATATCTGATAAAATTGTGGAGTGATAACCAATTGTTTCTGGTCAATATCCGGGTTGGTTACCACCGCTTTCAATCCATAAGGAGAAACCGCTTCCATCCATACAGTTTGCCAGATACCTGTGACACGGGTATAAAAGCAGGCATAGGAATTTACATTAGCAGACTGTTTGCCCGATCCCTGAAGTCCTGAATTTATATCGTCCGATACGGATACTACCAAATTGTGAGTCTTACCCGGTTGCGTTATATGGGTGATATCTATAGAAAAAGGAGAACTGCCGCCTTGATGAAAACCTACTTGCCGTCCATCAATAAAGATACTGGCGGCATAATCTACGGCGCCGAAATGAAGCAGAACTTTTTTGTTGCTCCAGTCTGCGGGTATCGTCAGAGAACGTTGATACCACATTCTCTTTATAAAGTTTGCGTAGTTTACTCCGGATAACTTACTCTCCGGGCAGAAAGGAACGATAATTGTTTTGCTGAGACCATTCGTAGTTGGCAAGTTACGTTTCTCCCCCGAATTATCAAAATCGAATTCATAGGTCCATGCTCCGTTTAAATTAACCCAATCGGTTCTTTCAAATTGTGGACGCGGATATTCCGGTCTGGGAATATCATTCGTTGCCTTTGCTGCAAAAGAGAGTAATAGACTAACGAGAATCAGATGTGCTTTTCTCATGTTTTGTAATTTTTGTTTTTTGTATTATTCAAGTATCTTAGTTGATTACAAAAATAAGAATTAAAGTGGATAAAAGAGGAAATTAATTGCTCAAATAAGGAAAATATCTGTTCATTCTTGAGGTAAACTAGTTACATTTAGTACATATATAAAATAATAATGTAACAATTCCGGATTAGGTGGAAATTTTAGTTGGATGTGTTCTTTTATTTATAGTTATTTGTATTCGGCAATGGTTATCTCAACTACTTAGTAGTAATGAATCAATTACCCGGTAGTAGTTAATCAATTACCAGGTAGTAATTCATCCACTACTACTAGGCAAATTGAAGCAATATTCGAATCTACTAAAGCTAAGAATTATAGTGACGGTATATGCTTAATATAGTGACAATATATGATTATGATACTGTTGCTATAATTGCCGGATAGAGTCACTATTTTAATCGAAGGAAGAAAGTCAGACAACGGAGAGTGGTATGTTATCTCGTCTATGTCTTTCTCGATTTGAAAAAGGTAAGAAATTAGAAAAGCGGTAAATGAACTAATTCATTTGCCGCTTTTTACTGTCGGAATGAGGCGACTCGAACGCCCGACCCCTACGTCCCGAACGTAGTGCGCTACCAACTGCGCTACATTCCGCTCTCGAAAGTGGTGCCACCAGGAATCGAACCGGGGACACAAGGATTTTCAGTCCTTTGCTCTACCAACTGAGCTATGGCACCTTTTCTCGTTTGCGGGTGCAAAGATAAATATATTTTTTTATACTGCAAGAACTTTTTTCGAAAAATATCCGGAATGCTATAAAAGAGAAGGAGAATAAATGCTGTAAAAGAGTTGTGAGTATTGTAAATAACAGGTAAGAGACTGGAATGCATGAAATAATCCCTTGATAGTTTCCCATGGGAAACTATCAAGGGATTATTTTTATAAATTATTCTATACGATCTATACCACAGATTAAGACGTTGGATTTTTGTCTTTACTGGTAGCAGTATCGGATGTATCCTCTGAACCTGTTGGAGAAGGCTTGCTTGATGAATCGACGGTTTCTCCTGTTGCAGTTGGTGTACTGGTATTTGTACTATAACTTGTTGTTGCAGAAGTAGTAGTGTCAGTTGAGCCAACTTTAGTAGTAACAGGTTGAGCTTGTACCTCCCAATGGAACGGTTCGAAACTAGAATTCGGATCTACCCATGTAGGTTTCTTAGAAGCGTAGATGATGAATGGAGCGATCACAACGATCAGAGCACCAATAATCAATACGGAGAACCATACAGTATTACTACCAGTCGAAATTTGGCTAGGAGGAATAAAACTCAATATAAAAGCGAGCAAAGAACCCAAGAATCCTAGACCACCAACGATCCACATCAATCCATTACCACCTTTACCAATACGGAACGGACGGTCCAAATTCTTCATCTTGTAACGTAGAGCGATTGCTCCAGAGAACATCAACATATACATAATTAAGTATAAGATTACTGTCAATTGTGACAGTATCTGATAGAAACTTTGTACCGAAGGCATAACAACGAACAGAAGACTCAATACGGTTACTGCAATGCCTTGTACCAACAAAATATTTTTCTGAACACCTATCTTGTTAGTTTTTTGAAAGAACGGAGGCATATAACCGGCTTTTCCAACGGCGAAAATACCTTTTGACGGACCGGCAACCCATGTCAAGACACCTGCCAATACACCGAATGCCAAGGCAATGGCGATGATTGGTGATAGCCAAGAGCTATGGATATATTTGAAGTAATTATCGAAACCGACAAGTAAGCTCTGAGTTAAACTGATGTCTTTGGTAGGAATGATGATTCCTAGGGCAAAAGTACCTAATACGAAGATGATAACAGTGATAAAAGCACCGATAAATACAGCTTTCGGATAGTTTTTAGATGGATTCTCCATATCTTTTACATGAATACCGCCCATTTCCATACCTGCATAAAACAAAAAGATACTAGCTGCCAGTACGACGTTGTCGAAGTTAGTCAGGTCAGGGAAGAAACTACTGTGGAAGTCAAGATTAGAGTGCCCGCCTGAAGCCAGATAAACGATTGCCAGAATGATCAGAAGAGCTGCAGGAATAATAGTTCCTACCATACCACCGACTTTAGCTACTTTACCTACCCAACCCATACCTTTTAATGAAATGAAGGTAGCTAACCAATAAATGATAAGTACAACGGCTAGTGTGTAGTACTTATTGTTTGCCAATGTCATGTCGTGTGCATCATTTGAACCTATAAAGGCGATGGAAACAGCACCGAATGTCAATACGGTCGGATACCAAATGGTGCTTTCGATCCACTGTACCCAAATGGCAAGAAATCCGAGTTTTTTTCCGTAAGCTTCGCCTACCCATCGGAACACACCACCTTGTTTATCTTGGAACATAGCTGCCAGCTCTGCTGCAACGAGCGATGTAGGGATGAGGAAAACAATAGCTGCAAAAAGATAATAAAAAGCTGAGCTCATTCCATAGACGGCCTCAGCTGGCAGTCCACGCAGGGATACTACTGCCGTAACATTCATGATAGCCAGAGTAAATACACCCAGCTTCACTACATTTTTAATATTTGCCATAAGTTAAGGTTTTAAGTGAAATATTTTTTTAGTCAGTGTTTATAACAAGATTCCTTAGGAGATGTTTGCAATTTATAGTTCAAAGTTGGTTAATTAACAAATGTATACTGCTGGAACATTCGTCGCTTCTTTTTGTTTCTGTACATAATAATACTGGAAACTTTTTAAAATTAACAATTATGAAATCCGCTCTTTCTGATTTTGTATGGGAGAAAAAGGGTATCTACGGCATTCTTCATGTGGTCATTTTGTTGATGTCTCTTTTTCTGGTCATAAGTATTTCGATTGATACATTTAAGGGCATTCCCTTTTATACGCAATCTACGTATATGAAGGTCCAGCTATGGATATGTATCTGGTTCTTGTTTGATTTTGTATTGGAATTCTTTCTGGCAAAGCATAAATGGCGTTATTTACGTTCTCACTTTGTCTTCTTGCTAGTGGCGATTCCTTATCAGAATATTATTACTTATTATGGTTGGACATTTTCGCCGGAAGTTACTTATATGTTACGTTTTATTCCTTTGTTGAGAGGGGGATATGCACTCGCTATTGTAGTTGGATGGCTTACTTATAATAGAGCTTCCAGTCTTTTTGTCTCTTACCTGACGATGTTGCTTGCTACTGTTTACTTCTCCAGTTTAGCATTCTTTTTACTCGAGCATAAAGTGAATCCTTTGGTTGTTGGATATGGTGATGCTTTGTGGTGGGCATTTATGGATGTCACTACCGTTGGTTCGAATATTATAGCTGTTACTGTTACAGGGCGTGTATTGTCGGTCGTATTAGCAGCCTTGGGTATGATGATGTTCCCTATTTTTACAGTATATGTGACCAATCTGGTACAGAGTTCAAACAATAAGAAGAAACAGTATTACCAAGATCAGACTACACAACAGGTACAAACTGTGGCACAAGGACAAAAACCACAGCAGCCTCCAACGGAGAAGGCAGATTCATAACAAAATACGTTTAATAAATATAAGTAAAAGCCTAATTCAGATAATAAAATTGAGGGCGTTATCCTTTTTACAGGATAGCGCCCTCTTTCACGTTGAAAAAAATCGAATTTTACTCCCCAACAATGATATGATTATTTCCGAATACGTTTAGACCAAGTTTATTCATAATGTACTGAATAGCCAGCTGAGCTTTAACGGAATTGCCTGCGCTGTCCAAAGGAGGAGCAAATGCAGCAATGCCAAACTGACCGGGCAAAATGCCCATTACACCACCGCCTACACCTGTCTTGGCGGGAATACCTGAAGTATACATCCAGTCACCTGTATGTTCATAAAAACCTACTGCGGCAATCATTGCCGTGATTTTAGGAGCTAGACTAGCCTCAAATACTTCTTTTTTAGTTACCGGATTCACTCCACCATTGGCTATTGTACCGGCGGCTACGGACAGCATCTGAGCAGTTACTCCTAAAGAGCATTGACGAGTATAGAGGTCTAATGACATATCCGGGTCGTCATAGATGCGGTTATAATTCTTCAGCAACCAAGCAATAGAACGATTGTTGAAGTTAGTATCTGATTCCGATTTGTACAATTCGGCAATCAGTTGAGGTGCACTACCACATAAGTCAGTAATATTCTCTACGATAGCATTCCATTTCTTAGCAGAGTCGCCAATCGGCTTTACCATGCTGCAAGCAGAGATTGCACCGGCATTTACCAACGGGGTAGAAGGATGATCGTTTTCTAATAAAATAGCGATGATTGAGTTGAAAGGCAATCCGGTTGCATCAGCACCTATCTTCTCTAATATCTCTTTTGCACCGTACTGACGAAGTGCCAAAATAGCTGTATGTACTTTGGATACGGATTCAATACCGAAGCGGTAATCAGTATCTCCTACGTGTATAATTTGTCCGTTAAGCAGACAAATACTAATTCCGAAGAGATCTTTGTTTACATTTGCCAGATAAGGAATATAGTCGGCATTTTTACCACCAGTATTCGTCTTTACCTGCTCATATGCTTCCTCTACCAATGCTTGTAATTGAGCAATAGTTATTTTTTTATCCATAAAGCAATTTATTTTTTAGCGGCTTTTTTGCGACGTCCACCATGATTAAATATTTTAGCTTCTACTGGCAAGTTCTTTTCCTGAGCCAAACGAGTAGGAGTCGGGAAGTCTAGTTTTTCCAATTCAACAATTGCATTCTTGATGTCACCCAACAACATATCTGCCATATCGCGGCTGAATCCCTGACGAACAACAATACGCATTACTACATAGTCTTGAAGTTTTTCAGGCAATGTATAAGCAGGAACCATCCAGCCATGTTGAGACAGTTTGTCTTGCAAATCATACAGAGTCCATTTTGCAGTCTTAACATAATCCGGTTTCATGTACCAAATAAATAGCGGGTTCACTACTTCTTTAGAATAGTTTACGAATGGAGCCATCTTGGCTATTTCACCATGAAGATATTTAGCAATCTGCAAAGAATTGTACTGAACTTCCTTGTAACCTTGGAATCCTAAGCGGATGAATTGATAATATTGACCTAATATCTGAGCAGCGGGACGAGAGAAATTTAAACCAACCTGAGTAATGTTAGCTCCGAGATAGTTTACACTGAATGACATTTCTTCCGGTAGATATTCTTTGCCTTTCCATACTACCCAGCCTAATCCCGGATAAACAAGTCCGAATTTATGACCAGATACACTGATAGAAAGTACCCATTTCAGACGGAAGTCCCATTTCGTTTCCGGATATAGGAATGGAAGAATGAAACCACCACTGGCGGCATCTACGTGGATAGGAATGTCATAACCTGTCTTTGCATTGTAAGCATCGAGAGATTTGTCAAGTGCTTCGACGTCATCATTCAATCCTGTCCATGTAACACCTTGGATAGGTACAATACAGATTGTGTTTTCATCACACATTTTCAATGCTTCTTCCGGATCGAGAGTAGTTTTTTCCAATGTCAAAGGTACTTCACGCATTTCAATCTGCCACAGTTGAGCAAACTTTTCCCAAACTACCTGGAAACCGGTTGAAATAACGAAGTTTGGTTTATCAAACGGTTTGCCTTGAGCTTGTCTTTTTTTACGCCAACGCAACCAAGCTGCTACGCCACCTAACATACAAGCTTCGGAAGAGCCAATAGCCAAAGCGCCAGTTTTCCAAGTATCCTTTTCCGGAGAATTCCACAGGTTGGCAACGATATTGATACATTTACCATTCATTACTGCAATACGCGGATACTCAGTTTCATCGATGTAGTTGATGTTGATAGCCTCGTTCATCAGTTTCGTAGCATACTCGTCCATGTAAGTAGTGACGAAGGTTGCTAGATTTAGTCTTGGTTGAGTCTGTGCAAATGTTTCATCTTTCACCATTTGATATGCAATTTCAGGGGTAGTAGGACCATCAGGAATCTTTTCTACTGGTGAAGGTTGTAACATTCTGTTAGAACCAAATACATCTGTCTTGGCATCACCTTTTCTAAAGTTTAAATCTTCCATACTTAATTTATTTTTATAAGGTTTAGGCGATGGGGATTTTCCCCGTCTAGTTTTTCACAACAACATTACATACTATTGAAAGTTTGCTGGTTTTACATTATTTGGCGTTTATTAAGGGGTGAACTTTATTGCAGTGTGATTGTTCTTTTCTAACCTAAATACTAACTATTATATAAATAATATGAGGATACAGACGGGGCATGGGACTATTCCCCTTATTACCTTGATTGGCATCTGGTCAATATCAGCATTGAATGCGATACCCGGATTAGCAGTATCTCCTATTCTGGGGAAACTTTCTGTTATCTTCCCTCTTTCCACGGAACTGGATATTCAGATGCTGTCATCGTTACCTTCTTTATTGATTATTCCTTTTATTCTATTATCAGGTAAGCTTACGGAGAAAGTAAATTTTATCCGTTTGCTTCAGGCAGGACTTGTGATTTTTGCATTGAGTGGTTTTTTATATTTAATGTCTAATAAGATGTGGCAGCTAATTGCTGTCAGTGCCATGCTCGGAGTAGGTTCCGGAATGATTGTTCCCTTATCTACTGGTTTGATTTCAAAATATTTTAGCGGGGCTTACAGAGTAAAGCAGTTTGGTCTTAGTTCTGCTATAACTAATATGACACTTGTTGTTGCCACTACTGTTACCGGTTATTTGGCAGAAGTAAATTGGCATCTTCCTTTTGTGGTTTATTTGCTTCCTATCGTATCTCTTGTCTTATCTGTCTATTTGAAAAGAAGTATGAACAGCGAAGGTGACTCCTCACTTGTCAAAAAAGAGTCAGCAGATGAGAACATCAATGAAGAAGTAGATACAGATACATTACACAGTAAGAATGGCATCAATGTGAAACATTTGGTACAAGTAATGCTTTTTTATGGACTATCTACTTTCCTCGCATTGGCTGTAGCCTTTAATCTTCCTTTTTTGATGGAAGAATATCATTTTACCAGTGGAAACTCCGGCATTATGATATCTCTATTCTTTTTGGCTATCATGACACCTGGCTTTTTTCTCAATCAAATTGTCGGTCGGTTGAAAGAGAAAACTAAATTCTATAGCTTATTATTTATTGCCATCGGTCTTACTTTAATCTGGATTTCTCCGAAGGAGTGGGTGATAGCACCCGGATGTGTTTTTGTCGGCTTAGGTTTTGGGGTGATCCAACCGATTATTTATGATAAAACCACTCACACGGCTATTCCCCGAATGGTAACGTTAGCACTAGCTTTTGTGATGATGATGAATTATCTCGCTATTTTACTCTGTCCTTTTGTTATTGACTTTTTTAAGTCAGCGTTACATATTAAAACGCAGCAGTTTGCCTTTGTATTCAACCTTTGCATTACAATCATTACACTTATATGGGCTTATGTTTGTCGGCATAAATTTTTGTTTAATGACCAATTGAATTAAAACTAACAATGGAGAATAAGAAACTGGAAGCCAACTTGAGTATGGCGGTATCGAAGATATTCAGTGGCTTGAATATGAATGCACTAAAATACCTTCTTCCGTTATGGATGAGCCCTTTGACCGGTACTGCCATTCGTTGTACTTTTGCTGCAATAGCCTTTTGGGTGATCGGCTGGTTTATGCCTAAAGAAAAATCAACTCCGAGAGAAAAAGGATTACTTTTATTGTTAGGAGCTTTAGGACTTTATGGCTTTATGTTTCTTTATCTGATCGGGTTGAGTAAAACCACTCCTGTTTCGAGTTCTATCTTCACGAGTCTCCAGCCTATTTGGGTTTTTCTCATTATGATATTTTTTTTAAAAGAAAAAGCCACGGCAAAGAAAGTCATAGGAATTGTTATTGCTTTGGCTGGCGCGCTAGTCTGTGTCCTGACGCAGAAAAGTGATGATTTGGCAGCCGATGCATTTAACGGAAATATGCTATGTTTATTAAGCTCTGTGGTCTATGCCATTTATCTGATAGCAAGCCAACGTATTCTGACAAATGTGGGTGCAATGACTATGCTGCGCTACACTTTTACGGGGGCAGCAATTTGTGGACTTATTGTGACTGCTTTCATCGGCTTTGATGCTCCGGTGTTGTCTATGCCTATTCACTGGCAACCTTTTCTGGTTCTGATGTTTGTTTTGATTTTCCCGACTACTGTCAGCTATTTGCTGATTCCTGTCGGATTGAAATATTTGAAGGCAACAGTCGTTGCCATCTATGGTTATTTGATACTTATTGTTGCAACAATTGTTTCTTTAGCACTAGGGCAGGACCGTTTTAGCTGGACACAGACTTTTGCCATTTTGTTTATCTGTGTGGGAGTTTATCTGGTAGAAGTCGCTGAAAGTAAAGAGCAATCGGTGAACCCGTTGAAAAACAAAAAATAGAAATAAGAAGTGTATTGGAAAAAAGACATCCCTATATCACTATAGAGATGTCTCTCAAATATTTAATCATCATGTTTTATAAAGAGGAGCTGATTGCTTTAGCTATGGCTGCAAATTCTTCATCCGATAATTTTAATTTAGGATTAGAAAACAGCATATCCGATTCTTTCCGGATAGGGATCAGATGAATATGAGCATGAGGAACTTCCAGACCAATAACTGCTTCACCAACTTTCTGACAAGGGAAAGCCTTTTTAATGGCTTTAGCTATTTTCTTGGCAAAGATGTGCATTGCTGCCAGATCTTCATCACTCAAATCGAAAATATAATCCACCTCTTGTTTAGGAACTACCAACGTATGTCCTTTTACCAACGGGTTGATGTCAAGGAAAGCAAAGAACTTGTCGTCTTCGGCTACCTTGTAGCAGGGAATTTCACCTGCGATAATTCTGCTGAATATTGTTGCCATAACGTATATAGATAAAAGAAGGCAAGCTCCATATGGAGACCTGCCTTAACATTAAAATGATATATTCACTACTTCCAGTGCAATCTGACCTTGCGGAACCTTGATTTCAGCAACCTCACCTACCTTCTTGCCAAGTAGTCCTTGTGCGATAGGTGTATTTACAGAAATCTTTCCTTCTTTCAGGTTGGCTTCACTCTCAGAAACGATGGTATAAGTCATCTTCATACCATTCTTTACATTCTTCAGTTCCACTTTGTTCAAGATCTGTACGGAATCAGTTTTCAGTTTTGATTCATCGATGATCTTAGCATCTGCGATAATGGTTTTCAGCTTGTTGATACGCATTTCCAACATTCCTTGCGCTTCTTTAGCAGCATCGTATTCTGCATTTTCTGACAAATCTCCTTTATCTCTAGCTTCAGCTATTGCCGCGGAGATTTTAGGGCGTTCCACTGTTTCCAGTTCTTTGAGTTCCGCCATTAGTTTTTTGTAACCTTCTTCTGACATATAAGCCATGATGTTTCCTCCTTTAATTTAAAATGGTCATATAAACAAAAAAGAATTCCAACATGAGTCATGTTGGAACCCTCTTTCAATGATTTCTTTGCAAAGATAGCTTTTTAAGTGATATGTGTCAAGCAAAAAAGAATGCTATGTAACATATTTAAATGAATTATGCTAAATTGTAACAACTTAAAGCATCGATTTGACAGATGCTTCCAAGTCCTTGATATCTTCTCCGCGAAGTTTCAATTCATTGTCGCGATTGACCAGGAAAATGGATGGTATCTGACGGACATTATATACAGCTACGTTGCTAGAGTATACTCCGTTACCATCGCGTACACATATCCAAGGCAGATTAGCTGCGGAAGTTTTCCAGAAGTGTTCATCAGCATCCAGGGATACCTGATAGATTTCCAATCCTTGTGAAGCATACTTATTATATAATTCACGAAGCACCAGATTATGTGTAGAACCGGCAGGAGCCTGGAATACAGTGAAATCAAGCAATACTACTTTGCCTTTCAGGTCAGTCAGCTTGCGTATATTTCCTTTTACGTCGCGTAAAGCGATGTCGATGATACCTGTTTCGATGATCTTGTCTTGTGGGATTTCCAGATTCTTGCCTTCGGACTGGCGAGTATTCTTCATTCCTTTGATCACAATATTATAAAGGTTCTTTGAACGTACAGCATGAGGGAAAGCATTGTTGAGGCTGGTGGCAACAGCTGCGAAACATCTTACATCGTCTTTGTTGTTCAATGGATCGAATATCAAATAGTCGTTGAGTTTCTGAAACAAAGCAAAATAAGCGGCTGCGGTATTAGGAGCAGCGAAAATATAATTCATTTTAACATCCTCTTTGTACTTCTTCACCATTGCAGCCAAACTATCTTCGAGAATATTATGGCTTAATTTGTTGGCACGTAATGCATTCAACAAATTATTCACATCTTTCTGAAGGAGAACTTGCTTTATTGTCAGCTCTTTAATCTTTTTACTGTTTTCTGAACCTTCAACCGTATATGCTGTAGAAAAATCGGTATAAGGAGCATTAATTTGAATTGTTTCAATTGAATCAACAGAGAAATTGATAACCTTATCCTCTACCCGCAATCGGTAGAATTCGGGTGATCCGGGGCGGGGTTGCTTGAAGTTGAATTTACCTTCCTCATTTAGCTTAGCAGAATCAAGTGGAACAATACCTTCCAGCCCGGAAGCTTCCAAATAAAGCATTTTCCCGTCAGCTCCCGACACATCTCCGTTTACGCGGAATTCAGGATCCGAACTACAAGCTGTAATGGTAAGTGCAGCAAGAGCTGCAAAAGTTATTTTTTTCATATCGTGTGTGTATTATAAGAGTTGCAAATATACTTCTTTTCAAGATTAGTCAAAGCATTTTGCCTGGTTCTTCACCCTTATTTTGAAAAAAAATCATATTACAACTAACTTTTTACCTCATTTCCACCTGATTACAACGATAAATGTATATCTTTGCGAGAATTTTGAAAGAAAAGTATAGATAAAACAATTTTTATGATCAACCCAATTGTTAAAACGATCGAGTTACCTGATGGAAGAACCATCACACTCGAGACGGGAAAGTTGGCAAAACAGGCAGATGGTTCTGTAATGCTTCGCATGGGAAATACCATGTTGCTAGCTACTGTTTGTGCCGCTAAAGATGCAGTTCCCGGAACAGATTTTATGCCTTTACAGGTAGAGTATAAAGAAAAATTTGCGGCATTTGGCCGTTTCCCTGGCGGTTTCACTAAAAGAGAAGGTAGAGCTTCTGATTATGAAATTCTTACTTGCCGTCTTGTAGACCGTGCTCTCCGCCCATTATTCCCCGACAATTATCACGCAGAGGTATATGTGAACATCATCCTCTTTTCAGCCGATGGTGAAGATATGCCGGATGCTTTGGCAGGACTTGCTGCTTCTGCAGCACTTGCTGTTTCAGATATTCCTTTCAACGGACCCATCTCTGAAGTACGTGTAGCACGTATTGACGGTCAGTTCGTTATCAATCCAACTTTTGACCAACTGGAAAAAGCTGATATGGACCTTATGGTTGCTGCTACTTATGAGAACATCATGATGGTAGAAGGCGAAATGAGTGAAGTATCGGAAGCTGAATTGCTGGAAGCAATGAAAGTAGCTCACGAAGCTATCAAAGTTCATTGCAAGGCTCAGATGGAACTGACAGAAGAAGTTGGCAAAACAGCAAAACGCGAATATTGTCATGAAGTAAACGACGAAGATTTGCGTAAGGCTGTGCGTGACGCTTGTTATGATAAGGCTTATGCTATTGCTGCTTCCGGAAATAAGAACAAGCATGAACGCATGGATGCTTTCGAAGCTATCTGTGAAGAATTCAAGGCTCAGCTCTCTGAAGAAGAATTGGAAGTAAAAGCTTCCCTGATCGACCGTTATTATCATGACGTAGAAAAAGAAGCAATGCGTCGTTCTATTCTTGATGAAGGCAAACGTTTGGATGGCCGTAAGACTACTGAAATTCGCCCTATTTGGTGTGAAGTAGGTTATTTGCCTGGTCCTCACGGATCTGCTATCTTTACTCGTGGTGAGACTCAATCATTGACTTCTGTTACATTGGGTACGAAGTTGGACGAGAAGATTATAGACGATGTATTGACTCACGGAAAAGAACGTTTCCTGTTACATTATAACTTCCCTCCTTTCTCAACTGGTGAAGCTAAGGCACAACGTGGTGTAGGTCGTCGTGAAATCGGTCACGGTCACTTGGCTTGGCGTGCTTTGAAAGGACAGATTCCTGCTAATTATCCCTACGTAGTACGTGTAGTTTCAGATATCCTCGAATCTAACGGTTCTTCTTCTATGGCTACCGTATGTGCCGGAACATTGGCATTGATGGATGCTGGTGTGAAAATCAACAAACCGGTTTCTGGTATCGCTATGGGATTGATTAAGAATGCAGGTGAAGAAAAATATGCTGTATTGTCTGATATTCTCGGTGATGAAGACCACCTCGGAGATATGGACTTCAAGGTAACCGGAACAAAAGACGGTATCACTGCTACTCAGATGGATATTAAGGTAGACGGCCTGTCATATGAAATTCTGGAACGTGCTTTGAATCAGGCAAAAGAAGGACGTTTGCACATCCTCGGTAAGATCACTGATACAATTGCTGAACCACGTGTAGATTTGAAGGATCATGCTCCTCGTATCGAGACTATGACTATTCCAAAAGAATTTATCGGTGCTATAATCGGCCCGGGCGGAAAGATCATCCAAGGTATGCAAGAAGAAACCGGTGCTGTCATCACTATCGAAGAAATTGGTGGAATAGGGCGCATCGAAGTTTCCGGAACAAACAAGAAATGTATTGATGATGCTATGCGTATGATCAAAGCAATCGTTGCTGTTCCTGAAATAGGTGAAGTATATAAAGGTAAGGTTCGTTCTATCATGCCTTACGGTGCATTCATCGAATTCTTGCCGGGCAAAGACGGTTTGCTGCATATCTCGGAAATCGATTGGGTACGTCTTGAAACAGTAGAAGAAGCTGGAATTAAGGAAGGCGATGAAATTGAAGTTAAGTTGATTGATATCGATCCAAAAACTGGTAAATTCAAACTGTCAAGAAAGGTTCTGATGCCGAAACCGGAAAAGAAATAAAGAAACGAAAGTTTCTATATAATATAGATGGCCTGATTACGTTAGTAGTCGGGCTATTTTTATTTTAATACTTACCTTGTTTTTGTAAACGATATAAAAAAGAATCGGAAAGTACCCCCATACTTCCCGATTCGAAACAGTCAAAAATCGACCTTAATCAATTTATTAACTTAACACGTTACAAAGATATGAGAAAATTTTCTTTGGAACGGCTTTTTTGCATAAAAAAGTTTTATGCTTATGCAAATAATGCCGTTTTAGAGTGTGATGAAAAAGTAGGCAAAACCTTCTCCTGTGGACATAAAACTGCTTTTTAGATCGTTAAAATATCTTTTCTGAATTAATAGCATAAAAGACTTTCTCCATAAATACTTCTAGGTATATATTACTTATAAACTTGTATTGGAAGTTCATCTTTTAATGCACTTAGAGCATTCGATGCCAATGCTTCCATTTCATCTTCTCCGGGATAGATGTGTATAGGAGCCAGAAATGCGATACGCTTTATCAGGCGGGAAACTACATAATCGGAATAAGCTATTCCGCCAGTTAAAAGGATAGCATCTATTTTTCCACAAAGCACAGTGGAGGCTGCACCAATTGCTTTAGCAATATTATAGATCATAGCATCTATTACCAGTTCCGCTTTTTTGTCACCTTTTTCTATCGAGTCGATGATAGCAGCTACATCAGTTGTACCTAAATGGGCCGTAAGTCCGGCTCGTCCCGAAATGCGTTTCTTTAGCTCGTCCTTGGTAAACTGACCACTGAAACATAAATCTATTAACTGACCTGCAGGAAGAGTTCCTGCACGTTCTGGTGAGAAAGGTCCTTCACCATCCAGTGCATTATTGGCGTCAATTGCACGTCCGTGGTGATGGACTGCAATAGAAATCCCCCCTCCCAAGTGGCAGATAATCAAATCCAGATTCTCATAATGAGTCTGTTGTTCCTTTGCGAACCGGCGGGCAATTGCTTTCTGGTTTAAAGCGTGCCAGATAGTGATTCGTGGCATTAACGGAGAGCCTGTGATACGAGCTACGTCTTCCAATTCATCCACTACTCCGGGATCAGCGATAAATGCGCGGCAATCAGGTAGATAGGAAGATAGTTCATCGGCAATTAATCCTCCTAAGTTACATGCATGAGTGCGCATGGCGTGTAAGGTATCATGCTTCATTGCATCGTTTACTTCGTATACACCACCGGGAATTGGCTTTACTAGTCCTCCACGTCCGATGATTGCATCAAATGAAAAAGGAATTCCATTAGTCTTCAACTCCTGAAGGACCAGATTTTTCCGGAATTCGAACTGGTCTATCACTTGCGGATAAACGGATAATTCTTCTACGGTATGACGAATGTTGCGAACAAGAATTGGAGTTTCGTCTTCATATACTGCTATCTTGGTCGAAGTAGAGCCGGGGTTAATTGCCAGAATCTTCATTAAGCTTGAATTTTAAATTATGAATTCGGATGAATTTGTTTTCTGCATTCGCAGTCTCCTGATACTTGCAGGCAAGCCATTGCGATGCTGTAATATTTGGATAACCCGGAGTCGCTGCGTGACGGAAGTACTACAGGGCAGATGGGACCTTGCAATAGTCCTGCCATTTCTGCTTTTGCGAATAATGATACAGATTTGTAGAAAGCATTGCCGGATTCTATATTCGGGAAAATCAGTACATCTGCTTGTCCGTTGATGGGAGAAACAATACCTTTGATATCTCCGCTCGCTTGTTCGCAGGAAGTGCGTACGTCAAGCGGACCATCGATGATGACATTGCCAAACTCTCCGGCTTCGGCAAGTTCCACAATATTCACATAGTCCAGTGAATGTGGAAATTTAGCACTAACTTTTTCTGTACAATGAATGAGCGCGATTCGTGGCTGTTCTATGCCGAAATGACGGCAGGTACAGATAGAGTACCAGATCATTTCTATCCGTTGCTGTAGGGTTGGGCGTGGGATTACGGCAGCATCCGAAAAGAATAGTAACTTATGGTAAGTCGGGATTTCCATAACAGCAAGGTGAGTGAGGATTTTACCTTTGGGTAATAAACCTTTCTCTTTGTCGAGTATGGCATGGAGCAAATTGTCAGTATTGATAATTCCTTTCATCAAAATATCTGCCCCTCCTTCACGTACAATACTTACAGCTTCGCGTGCGGCTTCATCCGGATCATCAATGTGAATCGTTTTCACATATTTGGGAAATTTTCTGAGTGTGGGATATTTATTCAAAATAGAAGAATCACCAATCATAAGAAATTCCGCAAATCCTTCCTCTAAAGCACGCGCAATAGCATATTCTGTGTTGGGATCATTGGCGCAAACTACAGCAATTCGTTTTCTGCGATTTTGTTTCTTTAAATGGGCTGTTAATTGGGCAAAGCTTTGAATAGGTTCCATAACGTTATGTTTTTAGCAAATATCTGAAAAATGATTGAAAAAATAAGGAGAATAATCTTAAAAAATTATCCTTTATATAACATTTTGCTATATTCCATTTGTTTTTATGATCAGATATGTGTAGAATCATTTTTTCGTGTATTTTTGCAGAAGAAATCCTCTGGAAATAAAATTGACATGAAACAGTTTAATATTCTTTTATTTATTAGCTCATTACTCTTTTGCTTGATGCTTGTTTCTTGCAAAACAACACAGAAATTAGCTGGCTGGTCGTTGGTATGGAAAGAAAATTTCAACCAGAAAAAAAGTTTCGATGCGCAAATATGGAGTAAGATTCCGCGAGGAGGAGCTGATTGGGATAATTATATGACAGATTTTGATTCCTGCTACGCTATGCGAAAGGGAGAATTAGTGCTGAGAGGAATTGCTAATCATACTCAAATCAATGATACAGCTCCTTATCTGACTGGCGGCGTTTATACGAAAGGCAAGAAAGCCTTCTCCAATGGTCGTATCGAGATTCGTGCTAAATTAGATCCTGCTAAAGGAGCTTGGCCTGCTATCTGGATGTTGCCTGAAAATGCGGAGTGGCCTGTGGGCGGTGAGATTGATATTATGGAACGTCTGAATCACGATTCTATCGCTTATCAAACAGTCCATTCTTATTATACATATACATTGGGTATAAGAAACCTTCCTAAGTCTGGTTCTAAAGGAATGATTTATCCAAACCGCTATAATGTGTTTGCAGTAGAGATGTATCCAGACAGTCTTTTATTCTATATCAATGATATACACACGTTTACTTATCCCCGTATACAGACAACAAAAAAAGGACAGTTCCCTTACAACGAGCCTTTTTATTTGTTGATTGATATGCAATTAGGTGGTACCTGGGTGGGAGCGGTCGATCCCAAAGAACTCCCGGTAGAAATGAAAGTGGATTGGGTACGTTTTTATCAGCGAAAATCAATAAAATAATAATATGGATATTCAATTTCCTCCTTTTTTGCAACAAGGTGATAAAGTGGTGATTATTTCTCCTTCTAGTAAGATTGATGGTCAATTTTTGAAAGGTGCGAAGAAGCATTTGGAGTCATGGGGGCTGAAGGTTGCTATGGGAAAATATGCCGGAAGTTCTTGTGGGCGTTATGCCGGAACTATCAAACAGCGTTTGAAGGACCTTCAAAGTGCGATGGACGACCCAAAAGTGAAAGCGATTCTTTGTAGTCGGGGAGGGTATGGAGCCGTACATTTGATAGATAAGATTGATTTTACCCGATTTAGAGAACATCCTAAATGGTTACTCGGATTCAGTGATATTACCGCTTTACATAATCTTTTCCAGAAGAATGGGTATGCTTCGTTGCATTCGTTGATGGCTCGGCATCTCACGGTAGAGTCGGAAAATGATCTTTGTACTGGTTATCTGAAAGATATTCTATTCGGAAATCTTCCTGAATATACTTGTGAAAAACATAAGTTGAATAAACAGGGAAGTGTGCAGGGTACTTTGCGGGGAGGAAACATGGCAGTTGCATATGGTTTGCGGGGGACACCTTATGATATTCCGGCTGAAGGGACTGTACTATTTATTGAAGATGTGAGCGAGCGTCCTCATGCAATTGAACGAATGATGTATAATCTGAAGCTGGGAGGTGTGCTTGAGAAATTGTCAGGATTGATCATCGGACAGTTTACCGAATACGAAGAAGATTGTTCATTAGGTAAGGAATTGTATGCGGCTTTAGCGAATTTGGTGAAAGAATACGACTATCCGGTTTGTTTTAACTTTCCGGTTGGGCATGTGACTCATAATTTACCGCTTATTAATGGAGCAAAAGTCGAATTTACAGTTGGTAAGAAAAATGTAGAACTAAAGTTTAATTGTTAATAATCTATTCCATCCGGATGATACTGTCATGAAAATGACTAATTTTGAAGCCTTAACATAAAAAAATGGCAATGAAAGAGAAAGCTATGATATTATTGGGTAGTACTTTCTTGTTGTTCTCCGCTTTTTCTTGTGGAGGAAGTAGTAAAGCAGGAAGTACTAACAAAGTAGAGAATGAGACAACGGTAGTGAATGTGCCTCAGTTTGATGCAGATAGTGCGTATCAGTATGTAAAGAGTCAGGTTGATTTCGGTCCTCGTGTGCCAAATTCTAAAGGACATATAGCGTGTGGCAACTATCTGGCTACACAATTAGAAGATTTGGGTGCAAAAGTAACCAATCAATATGCTGATTTGATAGCATATGACGGGACACTATTGAAAGCGCGGAATATTATTGGTTCTTATAAACCGGAAAGTAAAAAAAGAATTGCCTTGTTTGCGCATTGGGACACTCGCCCTTGGGCGGATGATGATCCTGATGAGAAAAATCATCGTACTCCTGTTTTGGGGGCAAATGATGGAGCAAGTGGAGTAGGAGCTTTGCTAGAGATTGCACGCTTGGTCAATCAGCAACAGCCGGAATTAGGCATTGATATTATTTTTCTGGATGCAGAAGATTATGGGTCACATGATGGAAATAATAATTCATGGTGTTTGGGTGCCCAATATTGGGCTCGTAACCCGCACGTGCAAGGGTATAATGCTCGTTTTGGTATTTTGCTTGATATGGTTGGAGGTAAAAATACTGTATTTATGAAAGAAGGACATTCAGAGAAATATGCGCCGGATATCAATAAAAAAGTATGGAAATCGGCTGCGAAACTGGGCTATGGAAAAATGTTCATAGATGAAGAAGGAGGTTATGTAACAGATGATCATCTGTTTGTAAACGAACTTGCACATATCAAAACAATTGATATTATTGCTTCTGATCCAAAAGGTGGTTTTACTCCTACTTGGCATACTGTCAATGACAATATGGATCATATTGATAAGAATACTTTGAAGGCTGTAGGACAAACTGTATTGGAAGTAATCTACAAGGAAAAATAATAATCTATCAATGTGCTGATTGAAGTTTTAGATACTGAATTAGCACGTTGGCGTATCGCTAAATTAAATATTATTCTATATGTCAATAAATGAATTGCAGAACGAAGTGATTGCTGAATTCAGCGACTTCGATGATTGGATGGACCGTTATCAACTGCTTATCGATCTGGGAAATGAACAGGAACCACTTGATGAGAAATATAAGACAGAACAAAATTTGATTGAAGGTTGTCAAAGCCGTGTATGGCTTCAGGCGCATGATCTTGATGGAAAGATTGTCTTTCAAGCAGAAAGTGACGCGTTAATTGTAAAAGGAATTATCGCTTTATTGATAAAAGTACTGTCTGGACATACACCCGATGAGATTTTAAATGCAGACCTTTATTTTATTGATAAGATCGGTCTGAAAGAACATTTATCACCGACACGTAGCAATGGTTTGCTCTCGATGGTAAAACAAATACGTATGTATGCGCTAGCATTCAAAGCGAAAGAAGGGAAGTGATTGACTCTATCCAGTGATCTCTAAAACTTTTTTCCGCAAACGTTATATGAGAAATACTTTTATTGCTCCTTATGTATTATCAGAAGAAAAGGGAATTTGTTGTTTAATTACATTTTAAGATCATTGCAATATTCCTTCTAATTTAAAGAAGTGGAAGAGGATATAGAAAAGATTCAATATGATTTGTCTAGTTTTACTTCAAGCCTTTTTTTCGAAGAAACGATTAAAAATATTTGTATATATAGTTATTAGACTAAAACTTTTGATCTAATGTAAAAGATCAAGTTTAATGGAAATTGATAATTATGAGTTTTGAATTAGAGAAATAATCTCTTGTTTGTCAGTTACCTATGGCAAAGCCTTATATATTCTGGATTAATATAGAAATATTTATAATGAGAATATTAAATAGTTTGTAATTGTTCTATTTCCATGGATAATGAATGGTGATTTGACGCATTAACCAAATAACTCCTATCAATAGTAAAGCAGATGTAAAGACAGTGATCAGATAAGGAGTTCCACTAATCAGTTCATCCAGATATTTGGCTTCTGGATATTGGGTACTAACATAAACTGATAGCGAATTATAAAGAATGTGCATGATGATACAAGGTGTCAGACTATGTGTTTTATAATAAATCCATGCTAACAGTATTCCAGTTAAAAATGCTGGAAGAATCTGAATCGGGTTGATATGGATTATTCCAAACATAAAGGCTGAAAGAAGAATTGCTTTTGTAGGATTATACTGTTGTAATAAGGCTTTGGTGATTGCACCTCGAAATAGTAATTCTTCGAAAATCGGACCTATAATTGTTATGGCAAGTATTCCTTCCCAACTGGATTGAAGAATCTCAAAGGGGTATTCCAATATATTAGGGAGCCACTTCATGAAATCCATTAAAGCTAATTCTATAAACCAGCAAGAGAAAATTGCCAATACACTAAGGAATAAATATAATCCAGATATCGGTGACCAAGTTGTTTTTTCTTTGCTGATGTAACCGGCTTTCCATAAATAGACTACCACCATGAACTGCCCAGCTAATAGTGTCGGAACCAAAAGTGAAGGCTCCAGTGCTTTATCGCTTATATTTCCTGTGGTTACTACTTGATAAATAACATAAGGAATCATTATTAGAATGGGGGCGACTATTTGTGCAATGATAAGATATAATAAAATCAGTTTTAGAGAAGTTTTCATATCCGTTATTTTTTTATTCTACGAAGGTGTATTTAGTATGGCTTCTACTTCTTTAGCATCCTTATGAAGTTCTTTGATTAATTCTTCAATATTGTTGAACTTCAATTCGGGACGTGTGCGCTTTACAAAAGTAAGCCGGATAAATTTATCATAAATATCTGAATGGAAATGAAGGATGTTTACCTCGATACTCCGGTTGGAACCATTGTCAATAGTGGGGCGTACTCCAATATTCAACATACCCATATAAGTTTTCCCGTCAAAAGTTACCCAAACAGCATATACTCCATCTGCAGGAATCAACTTGTCGGGGTCATCAACACTTAAGTTAGCAGTTGGAAATCCTATTTTTCTTCCTACTTGATAACCGCTTACGACTGTACCATCCAAAAAATATTTATATTTTAGACAGCGAGCGGCTAAATCCATATCTCCTTGATGAAGCAGTTTCCGAATAAGTGAAGAACTTATTGCTACCTTTTTAGTATCATTTATTTCTATATGATCCGTGCAAGCAAGAGCACGAACCACTTCAATGCCGATAGACTTACCATAACGTACATAATCTTCAAATCCTTCCCTCCGATTATGCCCAAAACGGTGATCATAGCCTATTACCAAACATTTCACATGAAAACGCTCCTTCAACAACCGAGTCATAAACTCCAGAGCTGTCAAACTGGAAATTCCGGGTGTGAAATCGAGCATCAGACAGTAGTCTACCCCGGTATCAGCCAATAAACTGATTTTCTCGTCCAAGGTAGTTAGCAACTCAGGATGGTAATCTGAATCCATCACCTTACGGGGATGAACAGGAAAAGTGACTAATGCAGAATGTAAACCTTTTGCTGCAGCTATTTCTTTCACTTGTTGAATCAAATAGCGGTGCCCTACGTGTACTCCATCAAAAAAACCGATAGTAGCTACACATGGTTCAGGAACTATAGCGTCTGTATCACGTATAATCTGCATAGCTGCAAAATTACCTTTTTCTGTTGAATAAATGACTCCAATCTTCTCCGGCTTTTGGAGTATAGGTGGAAATTCCTAATTCTTGAGCTGCTTTACAATTTATTTCAGAGTCATCAATGAAGAAAGTTTCTTTTGGGTTAATACCCGCATCTTCAATGACGGCTTCAAAGATTTCCGTATCAGGTTTGATCATCTTCATTTCAAAAGAGAGATAAGCTTTTTCGAAGTAATCTTCTGCTTTGAATGTACGGTAGGGGAAGGCATTCTTGCAAATCCATTCCCAATGGATAGCGTTTGTATTACTGAGTAGATAGACCACATATTTCTCACGGAGCTTCAATAAAAGTTCAAGTTTAAGTGCAGGTATGTCTACCAGAAAACTATTCCAGGCAGCATCAATCTGTTCATCGCTAAGGGTTTTTCCCATCATTTCACGAACTCCATTGCGGAATTCGGCAGAGGTAATCAATCCTTTCTCCTGTTGCATGAAGATTCCCTGCTGATGATAAAAATTCAGCAGGGCTTCCATATGTTCACATCCTAATTTCTTAAAATTGTCAATACAACGTTGGCGGTCGAGATTTATAAGTACACCGCCAAGATCGATAAGGAGGTTTTTAATTCCTTTACTTTTCATTATTATTTTTGTGAGTAATACGTTGAACAAGGCGAATAAGTTCTCCAACCCATAAAACCATGGAAGAAACACCTATTATACAAAGCCAGGTTTGCCAGTCGAGCGGTGTTGTACGGAATACGGCTCCGCCAAACTGTACAATAAGGAACTGACCGGCCAGAATAGCCAGGATGATTAATTCCATACCATATGATTTGGAAATTCCCTTGAATGCAGAATCGGTGGTACCGAATACACGGGCATTGAAGAGATTCCAGAACTGAAGCATGACGAAGAAGGTGAAGAAGATAGTAAGATTGTGTACGTCCATACCTTGAGGAGTGTGGTCGAAATAATAGATCATTCCCAGCAGTATAATAAGGAAGACAGAACCTACTCCTAATATATTATGCTTCATTGCCTTCGTAATGATAAAATCGCTGCTACGGCGAGGCTTATCTTGCATAACGGTTTCGCTGGGAGGAATAGAAGCCAAAGCCAAAGCGGCAAAAGTATCCATAATCAGATTTACCCACAGCATTTGCGTAACGGTAAGTGGCAGTTCTGTGCCAATGACAGAACCTAACAGTACGATTAAAAGAGCTACAAAATTAATTGTCAGCTGGAATACGATAAACCGTTGGATATTTTTATAAAGTGAACGTCCCCACATAACGGCTGTTCCGATACTATTGAACGAATCATCGAGCAGAGTGATATCACTTGCTTCTTTGGCTACTGAAGTTCCTGTACCCATTGACAATCCTACCTGAGCATGATTCAGAGCGGGAGCGTCATTCGTACCATCACCGGTTACGGCAACTACTGCCCCTTTTTGCTGAAGCAGTTGTACCAGGCGTTGTTTATCTGTAGGGCGGGCACGAGACATGATTTTAAGGTCCATGATCCGGTCTAAAGCCTCTTCATCACTTAATTCAGCAAAGGCAACACCTGTAATACGGTTCCATTCAGTATCCGTTTCGGGATTCCATAATCCAATTTGGCGAGCAATCTCCGTGGCAGTGCCTGGAGTGTCGCCGGTGACAATCTTAATTCCGATACCGGCGGATTGGCATTTAGCAACGGCAGCAGGTACATCCGAGCGGATGGGGTCTGAAATTGCAACTACACCTAAGAAGTTAAGATCATTGGCAGAGACAAGTTCTGTACAGTCATTCAGCTCATTTTCTCCTACAATCTTGAAGGCAAAACCAAGTGTACGCATTGCCATATTCTGATAGTTCAGTAACTGTGTTTCTACCGTTGAGCGATATTCTACCGCATCTACACGGCGTCCGTCTAATATGACTTCTTTACATTTGCCGAGAACTATTTCGGGAGCACCTTTGATATAAAGTATTTTCTTTCCGATAATCGGTGATTCTACCAGCGTTGCCATGAATTTGCGTTCTGTCGAGAACGTCAATTGATCGAGAATATGTACATTCTCTCTGAGCTCCAGATAGTTTCTTCCCTGACTGTTGAGCCATAATAATAAAGCTACTTCAGTTGGGTTTCCTACTCCCTTTGGCTTTTCATCAGTTGTTGTTTCTTCAAGGAAAGCAGTCGAGTTAGCACTGATTCCTTCCGCAATAAGAGTGCTGATATCGTCATCGGACAACTGACTGTTGTTCTTGATTCCATAAAAGTTCGGCTCATAAACTTGCATTTGGTTCTGAGTCAATGTGCCCGTTTTATCGGTACAAATGACAGTGATAGCCCCCATTGTCTCGCAAGCGTGCATCTTTCTCACCAGATTATTGGTAGAAAGCATACGACGCATATTCAAAGCCAGACTTAATGTAACACTCATCGGTAGACCTTCCGGAACAGCTACTACGATCAGAGTAACGGCCATCATAAAGTATTTAAGTGTCCGTTCGAGAACAGGAAGCCATTCATGCCAACCGCTTAGTGTGGCAAAATCATAATATAGCAGCACATCCTTTACAAAGAAAATAAGGAAAGCCAGTCCTGCAACAGTAAACCCAATCTTTCCGATCAGGTTGGCAAGTTTGGTCAATTGGATGTTCAACGGAGTTGGTTCCAGATTCTGTTCCGTGCTCTGGCGGGCTACCTTACCAATTTCTGTAGCATCTCCTACATGTAGTACACGCATTGTTCCGTGACCATCCACTACGGTGGTTCCGCGCATAACCAAGTTAGAGGCATATGTTGCTTCTTCATCGAAATCCGCCTCAATGACAGTTTTATTGATTACGGGTTCTCCAGTCAGATTGGATTCGTTGATTTGTAAGGAAATAGCTTCCACTAATTCTCCATCGGCAGGAATTTCCTCTCCCGTTTCCAAAATCACAATATCACCAACCACAATATCTTTGCGGGGAACTTCCTGAACGTGTCCGTTTCGAATCACTTTGACTAAAGTCTCTTCATTGACAGCATTCAGCAGATCGAATTTTTTGTTAGCATCGTATTCGAAAAAGAAACCGATACCCGTAGCAAGGAGGATTGCTGCAATAATTCCGATCGTTTCGGCATATTCATTTTCGATGATAGAAATAATCAGTGAAAATGCGGCAGCTATTAGCAATACGCGTACAACAGGGTCCTCAAACTTTTCGAGATAAAGTTTCCAAAGAGATGGACGCTTAGGAGGTGTCAGCAGGTTTACTCCATTTTTTTCCCTGCTTTGTAGGACTTCCTTATCAGTAAGCCCTAAATGATTGAAATCATCTTTTTTTGCACTCATGCAGATACATGCGTTTAGTTAGGGAGACAAAAGTACAATATTAAATTGTGATAAGATGTTTAATTAAAACTTTTTATGAAGTTACAATTATTCATTGTGGTTTTCCGCATGAACTATAGGGGATCGTAAACCAGAATGTAGAGCCTTTTCCTTCTTCTGAATCTACACCAATCAATCCATCTAGCTTGGTTATAATAGTTTTCGCAATGGAAAGTCCTAATCCCGTTCCTTTTTTGTCTTTGTTTAGTTTTACAAAACGTTCGAATACTTCCGGTAACTTATCTTTCGCGATTCCCATTCCTGTATCAATGACATAAAAATAAAGTACGTTCTCTCTTGCCTCGTAGCCGATACGAATACTTCCTTTTTTAGTAAACTTGATAGCGTTGGTCATAAAGTTGGCAAGTACCTGTGAGATACGATTACGGTCAGTTTGTATCAGACAGGAGGGGAGTGGAGCCTCTGCTAATATCTTTATATTTCCTCCGGTTTCAGCAGCTCTCATTTGGAAAAGTTGCTGTAATTCAGATATTAATAGATTGACATCTACTTCTGCACGTACGAACTCAAGAGTTCCTGCTTCTATTTTAGACATATCAAGAATATCGTTAATCAGTTGTAACAGGAGTTCAGCGTTCATCTTGATTATTTGCTGGTATTGCACTTTTTCTTCCGTTGAATTGGCGACTCCCAATATTTCGGAAAATCCCATGATTGCATTCAGTGGAGTGCGTATTTCGTGACTCATATTAGCGAGGAAAACAGATTTCGAAATATCAGCTTCTTCAGCTTTTTCCTTAGCTTGTGCTAATGCTCTTTCTGTCTGTTTCTGTTTAGTGACATCATGTACAGTAAGTACCATTTTCTCTTCTTTATCAAGTAAAAGGTAAGAACCAGAAATAATTGCGTCACATTCAACAGATTTGGTCTCGGATGTAGCTATATTTAAAGTTGCTTCTAAATTGGTAAAACTCTTTTTTTGATCAAAAGCTTCTTGAATGGCGTGGCGTATAGGACAAGAACCACAATAAATGTGTGTACCACAGCCTCCTTCAGCGGATAAAGCATTGCGGCATTGTAACAAATCGCCAACTCTTTTTTGATCCAAACTTTCTAATGCTCCGGTTTGTTGATAGTAGTTAGTCTTTTGTACTTTAAAGTCATTATCTATCAATAAAATAAAAGCATGTACATTTCTCAGTATAGCGTCAGTTATATGATAGGTATCACTCAACTCTTTAGAATCCTGTAGCAACTGTTGTCGCATATAAAATCGTTTTTTTCGTTCCCACAAAAAAATGCTTAGCAGGATAATACATATGAATATAAATGTGGATATAAATGTGTATAGCAGCACTGTGTACATGATATGTTTTTTATTCAAGATGTGATTACATGTGTTTACAAAGGTACTTTTTTCTCTTTATTAAAAAAAAGAAAAACTGAACATTTTGCTTATATTTGCGTTTTATTATTAGAAAACCAATAAAAAACGAACAGTATGAGAAAGTACATTTGCACGGTTTGTGAATACATTTATGATCCCGAACAAGGAGATCCGGAAAGTGGAATTGATCCGGGTACAGCATTTGAAGATATTCCGGAGGATTGGGTATGCCCTCTTTGCGGAGTAGGTAAAGAAGATTTCGAACCGTATGAAGAATAAAAGAGAGAAAAAAACTGTTAATTTAAATAATCGGATATGTGTCAATAACATATCCGATTATTTTTTAGATAGTTTTGAATATTATTTTGAATTTCATCAGTCCGTTGGCATATGTTTTTAAAGAGAACGTACATCCATGTCTGAAAAGAACTTTACGTATAAATATTAGTCCAATACCCTGGCCGTTAGGTTTGGTGGAAAAGAAGGGACTGAATAATTTGGTTTCTGTCTCTTTGCTGATTCCTTTCCCTGTATCAGACATTTCAATACAGACTGGATTTCGGGTAGTAGTAATATATATATCACCATTTTCTTCTATGCTTTCTGCGGCATTCTTAATGATGTTTACAATCACTTGTTCAAAAAGAATCCGGTCTATTTTCATTTCGATCGGTGTGTAGTGCAAGTTTGTGTTAATTATTATATTCTTGTTGAGACAATGTGGCTCCATGAAGCATTTACAGGAAACAAGCATTTCATTAAGATCGACTGCAATCATTTATTTCAGGCGAAATGTACGGATCGCCGTTCAGAAGCCAGTCGTGCATCAGAAATATGCCCAGATAGGAGAGTAGCATACCTAATATACCGCCGAAGAATGTGAAAACCAGATTTTCGCTTAATACCTGATTGACAATCTGTCTCCGGGTAGCTCTGAAAGACTTGCGTATTCCTATCTCCTACATACGCGACAAAGTAAGGCTACTACACCGTTTTTAAAAATTGGAATCACGTTGCTTACGATGCCTGGCAATTTCTCAATCCCAATCTTTACGATCGCTTTACTCCCCGTCGAAATCCGGTCACCGTATGAATCGGCTATCTCACCGTCTACTTTGAAATGTGAGAGGTCCGATATAATAGCCACTTGACTTCCTTTGGATACTTGCATTCCTACCTGATTATTGATGTAAGTGAGAATCGCTTTGCGGGGAGAGCGAATCTGTTGATCATTCTTATATTGTTGTTTCAGTTGTTCCAGTTCCAGTTGGGCAACGTTGTAGTTAAGTTCCACTTCGCGCACTTTATCTGTCGTGCCTGCACCGAGGCTGTCCAGATAACGCTCATTACGTAATTCTACAGTCATTCGGTTCAGTTTCATCGCTGATACTTTGATCTGCATTGCGAGATCATTCATTTTGGTTCGATTATTCACTTTGAACTGTTCCAATTGGTGGCTTTTCATTTGCTCTTCATCCTGTAATTTCTTATATTCTGTCTCTGTACTTTGCAAGTCCAATTTAAAAATCGGGGTCCCTATATCTACAGAATCTCCCCCTTTCTTGTAAACTTCTACAATACGTGTGTCGATTGGTGAATTAATAATTTCTTCAAATGCCGGAACAACTTTACCTGATGCACTGACAGATACCTCTATTATTCCTTTATCTACAGTAGAGAGGCTCAGATCTTTTTTGTCCACACTACTTCTCATCAATGAAATAAGAATTCCAATGATAATAATGGTAATCACAGCGATTGCTGAATATTTAATAATCTTCTTTCTAAGTTCTTTCTGTTGCTCTTCTTTGGAGATAGCCCTGTCCATAAGCTTGTTCTATTTTTATATAAGTTGCAAATAATAAATCAAAGTTTATGCCAAAGAAATAATGTTTTGATAACTAGATGTATAAACAAAAATAGGGTGTCCGTTTTCGAACACCCTGTGCGTTTTTATGTAAAATGTGGAATTGATTTCCGAAATATAATCTTTAAGTGATTTTCTTCTCTTTTACATCACTACTTGCTTCCACTACATTGACTACATAATCACCGAGCTTTTCGCATTCGGCAATAATATCCATATAGTAAACTCCCATCTGATAATCATATTCTTTATTATTCACATCCAGAATATTCTGGTTCTTCAATTGATTACGGTAGTTGTTAATTTCATTTTCAATATTGAAAGACTTATTGATATCAATACTTTGATGTTCCAACTTTTCTACCACCACAATCATTTGCGAAAGAGCATCACTTGTAAGTTTCATCATGAAGTGAATATGCTCGTACTGCTTTTCGGTAAAGTCCTGATTCGTTTGACGTTTGCGATTGATGGTACGGGCTAGATTGTAACAACTATCACCAATACTTTCGATTTCGGTTACTTCGCGTAACATAGCACGTATTTGCAACTTACTCTCAGAACTTAAACGTCCTTCGGATACCTGATTCAGATAGTTGGCTATTTCCAACTCCATATTATCACTGATATTCTCATATTTCTCAATCCTGCTGAACAGCTTATTGAAATCATCATCCTTTTCTGTATGTAGCAGGTCTTGCACCATTCCGAACATACGGTGTGTACGTTCTGCAAACAGATGAATTTCTTTACGTGCCTGAAGAATAGAAAGCTCTGCTGTAGAAAGCATACCACCGGTGATGAACCGCAAGCGCGGCTCTTCGTCTTCTTCTTTGGGATGAATTAAAGCACATACAGTTCGTTCTATTAGTTTCACACTCCATATCAGGATACATACGTTACATATATTGAAGATAGAGTGAAAGGCGGATAGCTTATAAGAGATAGCCACTTCGGGATTACTTGTCTGGAAGAATGTATCAACCACCCAATTTACAAATTGCATAAAAGGATGGAAGATGATCAGTACCCAAATAACGCCGAACACATTAAAAACAAAATGAGCCAATGCCGCTCGCTTAGCCTGTGTGTTGGCTGTTAATGCGGCAAGATTGGCTGTGATAGTGGTTCCGATATTTTCTCCTAATACTAGAGCTGCTCCCAGTTCGAGACTAATCCAACCATTGGCGCACATAATCAGAGTTATTGCCATGGTAGCTGCCGAGGCTTGTACGATCATAGTAAGTATAGTACCAATAAATAAGAACAGGAGGACGGAGAAAAATCCCATATCCGTATAGTTCTGTACAAAGGCAAGCATTTCGGGGTTAGAATTCAGGTCTGGAGCATTTGCTTTCAAATAAGAGAGCCCCATGAAGAGGAAAGAAAAACCGAAAACAAATTCACCGATAGATTTACGGTTACTTTTGCCAGAGAAGATCAGCGGTAAGGCAATCGCCAGAAGCGGAAGGGCAAAAGCCGCCATATCAACTTTAAATCCAAAAACTGAGATAATCCAAGCAGTAACTGTAGTACCGATATTGGCACCCATAATTACGCTGATAGATTCGGCTAAAGTCAGCAGTCCGGCATTGACGAAACTTACTACCATGACTGTTGTTGCTGAGGAGGATTGGATAAGAGCTGTGATTAACACCCCTGTTAATACTCCCGTTACCCGGTTAGTAGTCATTGCCGTCAGAATACTTCGTAGCCTGTCGCCCGCGACTTTTTGCAAGCCCTCGCTCATTATTTTCATTCCATACAGGAAGAGTCCTAATGAACCTATGAGCTTTAAAAAATCATAAAAAGAATATTCCATCTATAATAATATTAGTGGTTGTTTGTTCTCTATCTGATTAATATGACGTATATTTAGTCCCACATAATTCACCTTTAAACGAACAACGATGAAACAGATGTTACAAATATGTTGCAAAAATAATAATATTTATAAAGAATTCCCTATTGGAAGCTCACTTTTGGATATTTATTACGGTTTTAATCTTAATTTTCCTTATCAGGTTGTCAGTGCCAAAGTAAATAATCGCTCCGAAGGACTTAACTTTAGAGTATATAATAATAAAGATGTAGAATTCCTCGATGTACGTGACCAGTCCGGTATGCGAACATATGTCCGGTCCTTGTGTTTTGTCTTGTTTAAGGCAGTGACAGAATTGTTTCCGGAAGGAAAATTATATGTGGAACATCCGGTGTCTAAAGGTTATTTCTGCAATTTACGCATTGGTCGTCCCATTGAATTGGAGGATGTGACACGTATCAAACGGAGAATGCAGGAAATTGTAGAAGAAAATATTCCTTATCATCGGATTGAATGCCATACGGCTGAAGCTGTGAGGGTGTTCAGTGAACGGGGAATGAATGATAAAGTGAGGCTGCTCGAAACATCCGGCTCTATTTATACCTATTATTATACTTTGGGTGATACGGTAGATTATTATTATGGTAATCTTTTGCCTAGTACCGGTTATTTGAAACTATTTGATATCGTAAAATATTACGATGGATTACTTTTACGTATTCCTAGTAAAGAAAATCCGGAGGTGTTGGAAGATGTGGTCAAACAGGAAAAAATGCTAGACGTATTTAAAGAGCACCTGAGATGGAGTTATATCATGGGGCTTAATAATGCCGGTGATTTTAATCTTGCGTGCGATGTTGGTTATGCTACGGACCTGATCAATGTAGCGGAGGCATTACAGGAAAAGAAGATCGCCCAGATAGCCGATACCATTTTTCATCGCGGAGAGAATGGAAACAGGGTGAAACTGGTTCTAATTTCCGGTCCTTCTTCTTCCGGAAAGACAACCTTTAGTAAGCGTCTTTCCATACAGTTGATGACGAATGGTTTAAAGCCTTTCCCTATTTCATTGGATAATTATTTTGTAGACCGGGAAGATACACCATTGGATGAAAATGGGAATTATGATTATGAATCTCTGTATGCACTTGATCTGGATTTGTTCAACCGGCAGTTGCAAGCTTTGCTTCTTGGGGAAGAAGTAGAACTGCCTCGTTTTAATTTTGCTCTTGGCAAGAAAGAGTTTAAAGGAGATAAACTAAAGATTGAAGAAAATACGATCCTGATTCTGGAAGGTATTCATGCGTTGAATCCAGAACTGACTCCTCATATACCTAGCGAGAAAAAATTTAAGATTTATGTATCTGCTTTGACTACGATATCACTGGATGATCATAACTGGATTCCAACCACTGATAACCGTTTGCTTCGCCGTATTATCCGTGATTTTAATTACCGGGGTTATTCAGCCCGTGAAACTATTTCCCGTTGGTCTAGTGTGCGTGCGGGAGAAGATAAATGGATATTCCCTTATCAGGAAAACGCTGATGTGATGTTCAATTCTGCTTTACTTTTCGAGTTTGCAGTGCTGCGCTTACACGCTGAGCCTATTCTGACTGGAGTTCCACGTAATTGTCCGGAATATTGCGAGGCATATCGTTTGTTGAAATTCATTAAATATTTTGTTCCGGTGCAAGATAAAGAGATTCCCCCTACTTCCTTGCTAAGAGAATTTCTTGGAGGCAGTAGTTTTAAATACTAGGTAAAGAAAAATGTTCTCAAATAAAATAGCAAAAAGGCTATTGTTCAGGATTATTTTATACCTTTGCTATAGTAACAAATATTATTATTTATGAAAATATGGTCTTTATTTTTGGTTATTGTTTTTAGTATCAGCACAATAACTAGAGCAGAAGAAGTCTCTGATAGAGCAACAGAGTTGATGAAAATGGGGCAAAGTAGCCTTGAACAAAAAGAATATATTAAGGCGCGTTATCTTTTCAAACAAGCATATTCCGCATTTGCTTCTCGCGAGAACTATGAAAAAGCTGTTGAATGTGGAATTCAGGTTGTTGATCTCTATGCTCGGGAAAATTTTTATAAAGAAGGATTTGATCTTTGCCGAGATATGAATCAGTTGATTGCCGTTGGCGCAGAAAAACTGCATAAGCCTTTTTATGACTTGCAATTTCTGGTTACCGAAGAAAGGCTGAAAATGTATATCAAACTGAAAGCTACTGCACAAGCTAAGGAGCAATTAACTAAGTTAGAAGAAATATCCGGTTTGGCTAAAACTGATTCTTTGGGTGAAGAACTTTTGTATATTCAAGCTGAATATTATTACACATTTGGTCTTAATGCCCAAGGCGATGCCAGTTTCCAGAAGCTGATCAGCCAATATAAAGAAAAGAAGAATTACGAGAAAGTAAACGAATGCTACCGGAACTTAATCGAAATTGCCAAGAAATCGAATAATGCCGCATTTGCTTGCCGTACTTATGAGAACTTTATATTGTGGGCAGATTCGGTTAAGGTATTAACTGCACAGGATGAACTTAATGTCCTTAAAAGAAAAAATGAAGAAAGTCTGAATATTATTGCAGAGAAGGATGACTCTTTGGCAGGGAAGCAATATATGATAATAGGACTTTGTATATTTGTTGCCATACTTATTGCCGGTTTGATTCTGCTTGCTGTTATTTGGCTTCGTTGTATCGTTTACAATAAGAAATTAAAGAAAAGTATCAAGATTGCCAATGAACATAATGAATTAAAGACGCAGTTTATTAGTAATATCTCCGCACAAATGGCACCGGCTCTGGAAACATTGGAAACTTCAGCCGGGCGTATTTCTGAAAAAGCATTGCAGGAGGGAGAGCAAATGCAATTGCAGGTAGCTTCATTGAAAAAGTTCAGTGATGATATACAGGAACTTTCCACTTTGGAAAACTCGCTGACCGAAATATATGAGCTGCGTGAAGTCAATGCCAGTGCATTTAGTGAAGCGGTTATGGCAAAGGTCTCAGGATTGTTGCAGCCGGGAGTTACTGCAGTGGTCAATGCTGCTAAATCGCAGATAAAAACGAACCCTGAGCAGTTGGAACGTATTTTAATTCATTTATTGAGGAATGCAGCTTTCTATACTTCTGAAGGGAAAGTCATACTTGATTTTAAGAAAAGGGGGGCACATACATATCAGTTCATCGTGACTGATACCGGTTGCGGAATCCCAGAGGAACTTCAGGAGAAGGTATTTAAGCCTTTTGCAGAAATAAAGGATCTGACACAAGGTGACGGGCTGGGATTGCCAATCTGTTCTCTGCTTGCTGTTAAAATGAATGGAAGTCTGACATTGGATACTGCATATAACAAAGGAAGCCGGTTTATATTGGAATTACACATTTGATCGAAGTTTTTAGGCATGTACTACACGGATTTCACGGTTCTTTAATTAACTAAAACTGTGTATTCTGTGTAGTCCATGCCTAATTATTATATGAATAAAGATAGCCCGACAGATTCTTATCTCAGCGCCTCTACTTCTTCCGATGTCAAAGGAATCTTCTTACCCAATCGGCGGGCTCCGGTTTCTGTGATCAGATAATCTTCCTCGTTGCGGATGCCACCAAAGTCTTTGTAAGTTTCTACTTTATCGTAATTGATGAAATCGGTAAACTTCTTTTGTGCTTTCCACATATCGATCAGTTCTGGGATAAAGTAAATACCCGGTTCAACGGTATGTACAAATCCCGGCTCCAATGGAATAGCGAGACGTTGTGATTTACGGCCGAATTGCGTACTCTTCGGTTGTCCGTTATAGCCTACCCAGATTTCACCCAGATTCTCCATATCATGGACGTCGAGTCCCATCATATGACCTAACCCATGAGGGTAAAACAAAGCGTGAGCTCCTTCACGAACGGCATCATCCGTATTACCCTTCATTAATCCCAGTGTTTTCATTGCGTCTACCATGACACGGGCGGACAATTCATATACGTCCATATATGGAATGCCAGGGCGGAGAGCTTTTACAGACTCCAGATGCATGGCATTTTGTATTTCATAGATTTCACGCTGGCGAGCTGTGAATTTCTTGTCTGCAGGGATTGTAGATGACATATCTCCCGCGTATCCCGATTCCACTTCTGCTCCCGCATCGATCAGGAATAAATCACCTGGTTTAACCTTATTACCATGATAATGATTGTGTAAAGTCTGCCCATTGATTGTAGCAATTGTTGCAAAAGAAAGTTCGCAATTATTAGTTTGGGCTACTCGGTTCATTTCTGCTACCACTTCATATTCGTACATTCCCGGACGAAGCACTTTCATTGCTGTGATGTGCATATCGGCAGTGACATTGCACGCTTTTTCTATTTCTACAACTTCTTCAGCTGACTTATAATTTCGTTGGGCGATTACCGCACGAATAAAAGGAACGGAACCCTCCTGGCGAGCAGGAGGAATTCCCAGCCAGTCCATCAGTTTTAGTTTATGTTCGGGTCGGTAAGGCGGCAAATAATGAATTGCTTTTCCTTTCCGGACACATTTGTGCAGATAGTTTGCGATTTCGGCAGACGACATCATTTCATTTATTCCTACACGTTCGCATTTTTTATGCAAGGTAGGCTGTGATCCCATCCATACAATGGCATCAATGGACAATTCGTTACCGAATATAATTTCTTTATCTTCGTCGATGTCGATGATAGCCGAAAGACCAGCACACGAAAGACCGAAATAATAAAGAAAAGTTGAATCCTGACGATAGCGGAAAGTATTGTCCTCATAATTCAGTCCGCATTCATCATTACCTAGAAATAACAAGACTCCGGAGCCTAAATTCTTTTTCAGCAGGGCTCTGCGCTGCATATACGTTTCTTTGGCAAACATATTGTCCTAATTTAAAGTTTGTGCAACAAAGATAAGGAATTTTGTGTTATAGGATTAAAAATAATCTCCCTAATCTGTGTAATCTGTAGTTAAAAAGTTACTTTTGTAGCGAGAAACAGTAGAAAGCAAAAACGAATATGGCACAAGGTTCCCGTCAAATACAATCGCAGGCGCAACAGCAGATCCAAACGCTCTCACCGCAGCAGATTCTGGTCGTGAAACTGTTGGAACTTCCCGCAGTAGAGTTGGAAGATCGTATCCATGCTGAACTATTGGAGAATCCTGCGCTTGAAGAAGGTAAGGAAGAGACGGCTACGGATGATTATGCCGATGGCGACTCTTCGGAAGATGGAATGGATAATGGAGCGAATGACTACGATTCTTTGAACGATTATTTAACCGAAGATGATATTCCTGATTATAAGTTACAGGAGAACAACCGCTCGAAAGATGAACAGGCGGAAGATATTCCGTTCTCTGATTCCACCTCTTTTTATGAAATTCTGAAAGAACAGTTACGTGAACGTAATCTGAGTGAACATCAGTGCGAACTGGTTGAATATCTCATTGGCTCCTTAGATGACGACGGACTGTTACGTAAATCTTTGGAAAGTATCGGTGATGAACTTGCTATTTATGCCGGTATTGAGTCTACCGAAGAGGAATTGGAAGAAGCATTATCTGTTTTGCAGGATTTTGATCCGGCTGGTATCGGTGCCCGTTCACTTCAGGAATGCCTGTTGATACAAATTCGTCGCAAGAAGGATGAAGAAAAGAAGCCCGATCCGGTATTGAATCTGGAAGAACGTATTGTTACCGACTGTTACGAGGAGTTTACCCGAAAACATTGGGAGAAAATGATGAAGAAGCTCGATGTTGAAGAGGAAGAATTTAATGAAGCAATTGTTGAGATCACCAAATTGAATCCCCGTCCGGGAGCTTCATTGGGAGAAACTATCGGGCGGAATTTGCAACAGATCGTTCCCGATTTTATAGTGGAAACGTATGATGACGGAACGATTAATCTCAGTTTGAATAACCGGAATGTTCCCGAACTACGTATGAGTCGTGGCTTTACTGAAATGGTGGAGGAACATACAAAGAATAGAGCCAATCAGTCAAAAGAATCCAAAGAAGCTATGATGTTTCTAAAACAGAAGATGGATGCGGCACAAGGATTTATTGACGCTGTGAAACAGCGGCAGAATACATTGATGACGACCATGCAGGCAATCATCGATTTGCAACGCCCTTTTTTTATGGATGGAGATGAATCATTGCTGAAACCAATGATCCTGAAAGATGTTGCTGAGCGGACAAGTTTGGATATTTCGACTATTTCCCGCGTCAGCAATAGTAAATATGTACAAACCAATTTTGGTATCTATCCGCTTAAATTCTTCTTTAGTGATGGATATACGACTGAAGACGGGGAAGAAATGTCAGTGCGTGAGATTCGTAAGATACTGAAGGAGTGCATCGACGGTGAAGATAAAAAGAAACCGCTGACAGATGATGAACTGGCGGATATACTGAAAGAAAAAGGGTATCCTATAGCCCGGCGGACAGTAGCTAAATATCGCCAACAATTGAACATACCGGTGGCACGTCTAAGAAAGTGATTCATAATTCAAAATAAAGTAAGAGGATGATGGATAAAGAGAGAGAGCATATTATAGCCGATAAGACTATGTTGAGGGTAGCACGCATTACTTCAATGGTGTTTACCCCATTTTCTATACCATTTCTATCGTTTTTGATATTATTTCTGTTTTCTTATTTACGCATTATGCCACTACAGTATAAATTGATTGTGCTGGGCATTGTGTATTGTTTCACTATATTAACACCTACTATCACTATATTTCTGTTTCGCAAAATTAACGGATTTGCCCGTCATGAATTGAGTGAACGGAAAAAGCGGTATATACCTATTTTGCTGACTATCATTTCCTACGTGTTTTGTTTACTGATGATGAGGCGGTTGAATATTCCGCCATATATGACTGGTATTATTTTTGTCTCTTTGGTTGTGTCTGTTATTTGTATCATTGTAAACATAAAGTGGAAGTTGAGTGAACATATGGCAGGAATGGGCGGAATTGTTGGAGGATTGGTTTCTTTTAGTGCACTTTTCGGTTATAACCCTGTAGGATGGTTATGTATATTTATCCTGATAGCAGGAATACTGGGCTCTGCGCGGATCGTTTTGGGGCATCATTCATTAGGTGAAGTACTTTCCGGCTTTGTTGTCGGATTCTTATGTGCTCTTTTGATTCTTCATCCGATATGTAATTTGTTATTCAAAATCTTATTATATTAAAAATAGTATAAATCCTAAAAACTAATTATTATGAACTTTCCACAGAATTTGAAGTACACAAGTGAACACGAATGGATTCGTGTAGAAGGAGATATTGCTTATGTAGGTATTACAGACTATGCACAGGAACAACTGGGTGATATTGTATTTGTAGATATTCCTACTGTTGGAGAGGCACTCGAAGAAGGTGAAACTTTCGGTACTATCGAAGTAGTGAAAACTATTTCCGACCTTTTCTTGCCGGTGGCAGGTGAAGTAATGGAACAGAATGAAGCATTGGAAGAAAATCCTGAATTGGTAAATAAAGATCCTTATGGCGAAGGCTGGCTGATTAAGATGAAACCGGCTGATTTAAAAGCTGTAGAAGATCTGCTGGATGCAGAAGCATATAAGGTAGTTGTTAATGGGTAATTCCTTGCGACTACGATGAATTGATAACAATTTGTAACTAGTAAATAATATGAATCCAATTGTAAGTATCATCATGGGGAGTACATCCGACCTTCCGGTAATGGAAAAGGCTGCACAACTGCTGAATGATATGCATGTGCCGTTCGAAATGAACGCTCTTTCCGCTCATCGTACTCCGGAAGCAGTGGAAGATTTTGCAAAGAATGCCCGGGGACGTGGTATTAAAGTGATAATTGCTGCTGCGGGGATGGCTGCCGCTCTTCCCGGTGTGATTGCAGCTAATACAACCTTGCCAGTTATCGGAGTGCCTGTAAAAGGTTCCGTACTAGATGGTGTAGATGCTCTTTATTCTATCATCCAGATGCCTCCGGGAATTCCGGTAGCTACGGTAGCTATTAACGGAGCTATGAATGCGGCTATTTTGGCTATCCAGATGTTGGCATTGAGTGATGCAACATTAGCTGAAGCGTTTGCTGCTTACAAGGAAGGACTGAAGAAAAAAATCGTTAAAGCAAACGAAGAACTGAAAGAGGTTAAATACGAATATAAAACCAATTAAATGGATTTATTCAATTACTCCCGAAGAGAAACATCTGAAGTAAACATTGGGGCCGTTCCATTGGGCGGTCCCAATTCTATTCGTATCCAGTCGATGACAAACAAATCTACAATGGATACTGAAGCTTGTGTGGAGCAAGCCAAGAGGATTGTTGATGCAGGTGGTGAGTATGTCCGCCTGACGACACAAGGTGTTAAGGAAGCCGAGAATCTGAAAAATATTAATATCGGTTTGAGAAGTCAGGACTATATGGTTCCATTGGTTGCCGATGTCCATTTCAATCCGAAAGTGGCTGATGTAGCTGCTTTATATGCTGAGAAAGTGCGTATTAATCCGGGTAATTATGTAGATGCAGCCCGTACTTTTAAGAAACTGGAATATACCGACGAAGAGTATGCGCAGGAGATGCAGAAGATACGTGACCGTTTTGTTCCGTTCCTGAATATCTGCAAGGAGAATTATACGGCTGTCCGTATCGGAGTGAATCATGGTTCCTTGTCAGACCGTATCATGTCGCGCTACGGAGATACTCCCGAAGGAATGGTAGAATCGTGCATGGAGTTTTTACGTATTTGTGTAGCCGAGCATTTTACGGATGTCGTGATTTCGATTAAGGCTTCCAATACGGTTGTAATGGTAAAGACTGTCCGGTTGCTGGTAGCCGTTATGGAGCAAGAGGGAATGTCTTTCCCATTGCACCTTGGTGTGACGGAAGCCGGAGATGGAGAAGACGGACGTATCAAATCCGCACTGGGAATCGGAGCGTTGCTGAGCGACGGATTGGGAGATACCATACGTGTATCTTTAAGTGAAGCACCTGAAGCGGAGATTCCGGTTGCCCGTAAATTAGTAGATTATGTTTTGCTGAGGCAAGATCATCCGTATATTCCGGGAGCGGAAGCACCGGAATTTAATTACCTGTCTCCTTCGCGCCGGAAAACACGTCCCGTTCGTAACATTGGCGGAGAACACCTGCCGGTAGTTATTGCCGACCGTATGGATGGAAGGACGGAGGTGAACCCTCAATTTACTCCTGATTATATTTATGCAGGGAGAACCTTGCCTGAACAGCATGAGGCAGGGGTAGAATACATTCTTGATGCAGACGTTTGGAATGGAAAAGCCGGAACATGGCCTGCTTTTAATCATGAGCAATTGCCGTTGATGGGGACCTGTAATGCCGAACTGAAATTTTTGTTTATGCCCTTTATGGCACAGACGGATGAAGTGATTGCTTGTCTGAAGTTCCATCCTGAAGTTGTTATTGTGTCCCAGAGTAATCATCCGAATCGCTTGGGTGAACATCGTGCACTGGTACATCAGTTGATGACGGAAGGATTGCTCAATCCGGTTGTGTTCTTCCAACATTATGCGGAAGATCATGCTGAAGGCTTACAGATACAAGCGTCTGTCGATATGGGGGCGTTGATTTTCGATGGCCTTTGCGACGGTATTTTTCTGTTTAATCAGGGTAGCTTAAGTCATGCAGTCATTGATGCTACTGCTTTCGGAATCTTGCAAGCGGGGCGCACGCGTACATCTAAAACAGAATATATATCCTGTCCCGGTTGCGGACGGACACTATATGATCTGGAAAAGACAATAGCACGTATCAAGGTGGCCACCTCTCATCTGAAAGGTTTGAAGATTGGTATTATGGGCTGTATCGTGAATGGTCCCGGTGAAATGGCGGATGCCGATTACGGCTATGTAGGTGCGGGGCGCGGTAAGATCAGTCTTTATAAAGGAAAAGTATGTGTGGAAAAAAATATTCCGGAAGAAGAGGCTGTAGAACGATTGTTGGAGTTTATCCGCAATGATCGGAAAGATATAGAGCCTTAATTAGGATATTTTTATTGTTAAGACAGAAGTTGCCTTAAATAAACTTATGGCAATTTCTGTCTTTTCATTTGTTTTTATACACAGTAATAAATTTGCTACAAATATGTTAGTTTGCTTACTTGGAAGGTGTTCCAATTTATTCTTTCATTGTGCCCTTTGATTATTGCTGTAATATTGGTTTTATAAATTATCTTTTCAGGACGTCTTTTCAAGATGTATGTTTTTACCCCAAGTAATGTTTGAGGCTATAATGAACTAGACTTTCAGCTCGTATACAAAAAGTATTTTAAAAGAATTAAAATGAGTATTTTATTGTCATTTGTCACTTTTTCGACCTAAGCATCTAATAATCAATAGCCAATTAGTGATAATAACTAGTGATAATAAGGTGATAATAGAGGTTGATAACATTTATATTGTCACTCCTATTTATCTGCTTTAATTATCTAAATGGTTGATTACCAGATGGTATAATGGGGCTGAATTGCTAGCTCTGCAAGTAATAAGAATCCTTGTTTTTGTTGATTGATAGATTTATTGTTCAACTGATACCGCGTATGATAGCACAAATACTTGTAACATTAACATACAGGTAAGGCTCGACTAATTTTTTTTAAAAGTATATGCTTTCGTTTCACGTATGTAAACCATTCAGATGACGTACGTGGACTCAAAGGATCTCGTATGTGAATCGATGGGATTATGTACGTGATACGATTTATTATCACTGCAAACATACTTTAATAGAGCTTGGAAAATAACTAAATCTACCGTCTTTTCCCTTTAGAAAAAGGTTTTTATGCAATTAAAGAAGTTTGTTTTTCTGTTGAAAATATTCAAAGATCTGAATTGAGATTAAAATAATAGAGTGATAATAGAAAATTCATCGATTTATATTATCACTCTATTATCACTTATTATTATCACTAATTGTCTATTGACTATTAGATGTTTAAGTCGAAAAAGTGATAAGTGACAATAAAAAGTGCATTTCTTATCCATGTTGTTTGATTGGTTAGGTTTGTTGAATTTGTGAGTCCTTTTATTCTTGACGGTGATTTCTTATAGTTTGGATTATACTCCCTTCAACTACTGCAGACATTGTATGAAGATATATGCGCGTTGTGAATTTTCTTCTTTTACTACTTGTCCTTTTGTTACCTACTCTTCTTTCTGTCTTTACCTCATGATGACCGAGAAGGGCATATACATAAATTCTTTTGTATTTAAGCGATAATAATTTATTTTTTTGCTTTCTCTCTTTAATTGAACTGTGGTAGTTTGTGTACCATGGAAGGCAAAGTGTGGGATACCATTTTGAAGGTGATTATTACAGTTGCCTCCGAAGTACTTGAAGTATTTGGTGGTAATACGATGAATTTGTAAAAGTATAAATTGATATTTTAAAAAAAACTTTTGATGAATCGAACTTTAAGCTTGGTTATTAGTCATTCAAAATAAAGGGTATCTCCTCAATGATAATGAATAATTTAAAATTCACGTATCATGGAAGAGCATTTTGCGACTGATTTGTGACATCAACCTTATAATCACAAATATAGTACAAAAAAATAATTGAAAGAATGAATGTTAAGATAGTTTTGTCCTATAAATGTTCCGTTCCGCCATGGAGGACAAAGAGAACATAAAGTAAATAACGATGAAAAAGAATTTAGAAAGGAGGTAAGTAAACAATGTCAGTGAAAAAACCAATTTGGGATATCATCCTGAAAGCCATTATCGCAGCAGCTTCAGCAATACTTGGAGCGTTGAGTGCTGATGCAATGAACCTGTAGAATCCGTATTTAGACTCTTCCATTGAGTCTTGTTACAGATTGAAACACAAACACCGAGACAATCCCTTGAGGGCAAGGGCCCTGCTCGTCAGGAGATTGTTTGCTGGTATTTTATTAGAATAAATAGATTTAATTCAATCAAAAAAGAAATACAATGAAAAGTGATTATATAAAAAAGAACAAGAGCAGGATACTCGGAAAACTATCCTGGATACTTTTACTCGCTTGTCTTCCGCTATTGGGAATACAGGCCCAACAAACCCATGAAATTAGCCTGGACGTTCCCCGTATCGTACCCGTATCACCGGAGGCGGCAGCCATGGAGAAGTACCAGTCCTACCCGATAGACTATTGTACGGGAATTCCCAACATAACCATCCCCCTGTATGAAATCGTAGCGGGAGAAATAACCATTCCAATCTCCCTGTCATACCATGCCTCGGGACTGAAACCCAAAGAACGCAGCGGACTTGCGGGCACGGGCTGGACACTAAGCTTGGAACCTTCCATCATGCGGGAAATCAAAGGCGTAGCCGACAGCGACACATACGGCTGGTTCAATACTCGGAACAGCACAGTCCCGACAGACAAGGTGGAGCAATTGAGATATTATAACGCCAAAGTGGATAACCAATATGACACCCAACCGGACAAGTTTGTCTACAAACTTCCCCACGGTGGCGGAAGCGGTTATTTTATGGAACCATTCAACCCCATGCGTTGCATCCCCTTGACCAATGATGATATCCGTTATAGCGGAATACGCATGGACATCACGGACGCCGCTGGCGTGAAATACGAATTTGGCGGTGTCAATGAGAAAGCAGACGATATGATCACTCGCTGGATGTGTACGGCTATCCGTTCTCCTCGGCAGACCAACTACCCGGTCACCTTTGAATATAACACCATTCGAACCCTGCTGCATCCGAGTGCCTATTTCAACCTGGACAGCCGTATCATTATTAATTCCGTCCAGAATGGTACCCCTAAGATATTATTCTCAAAGATGGTGCCCGGAAAGTCCAACGAACATTACCGCATAGATGCTGACGGCTACACGTCACCTTATAACGCCAAACTCACTCCCCTTTCGGAGTCGCAGGCTGGTGTGCATTATCCCGGCAACAGCTCTTTTGTGGGCGGACGTGGTGAAGAAGCACGTCTGAGTAAGATTAATTATTTCGGTAATGCCTTTTCAGTTTCTTACAAGACAGTCGGATCCGGAGTGACCGCAGCGGACGCTTACGACCGTATGGATGTGACCAATGCCAAAGGTGAGACGATCCGTTCCATCGAGTTCTTCATCAGCCTTTACAACGGTTCCACCTCCCTGACCAAACTCGACTCGGTGCGTGTCTCGGCTCCCGGAGTGGAAACAAAGGTATATGCGTTCCATTATAGTAATATTTATAATGTCCCCTCCATATACACCGTAGCGGTAGACCACTGGGGATTCTGCAACGGTGCCAACAACAACACCGAAGACGAAAAGAATATTCCCGGCTTCCGTAAAAAAGTATATGTGCCCAACGGGATAGGAAAAACACTGGAAACCATTCTCGAGCATTCGGGTAGGAACCGGGAAGCCAATGCCGGGTGGGCCGCATCCGGTATTCTGAGCCGCATCACCGACCCCCAAGGGATACAGACTACTTTCGAGCACGAAGGCAATTATGGCGGGTTCCGTGACCCCAACCATTCCGCCAATTACCGTAATTATCTCCATCCCGTAGGCGGGCTGCGTGTAAAGAACATTGTTACCACCGATCCGCATACGAACCGACGTACCATTAAGTCTTACCGGTATGGACTGACCAAAGTGAATAATGCCGGTTATGAACCGATCTGGGGCGGTGGTGCCATCAAGCACATTGTCAGCGAACGGGATTATTGCTCGAGCATGAGTAATTTTGTAGAAGGTCCCACCAACGACTTTACCTGGTTTGAATACCTGACCACATATCGTTCAATGCCTCATTCCAATATTACGTTCAACAACGGAAGTGCCGTGATGTATAATATTGTCAGTGAAGAAATCAGCGGGGACGGAATGGAATCCATTCATACGGATTACTATTACAATGTGAAGCTGCACAATTACGAGGGAGTACTGAGTTGGTATGACGGACAGACCGATATGGTTAAGCAGTTTCTGGAAAACAAACCGGAGAAAGACCTGCGCAAACTGTTCCGTTCTTTCCCCGCCCATCCGCAAGAGCCTTCGGATGATCTGGCAAGAAACCCTTCCGACAGTTATCAGATTTATGGCCGTTTGATCCGTAAGAATTGTTTCAAGAAGGATGAACTGGTTTCACGTACGGATTATGAAAATACCAGAGTCTCTTCCAACGGAAGCGTTTTTGTCGATCTTCCGGTGCGACTGATTTCGATTGATGCCGAGACTTACCGCAAACATATGAATAAAAGCACTTTCGATGGTAAGGAATTTTTTGTCGCAAGTAATTATTATACGCCCAGTGATGAAAATTCAAAGGTACAGACTGAGTTTTTCCTGGATGTGACCAACTACTGTGTACTCAGTAAGGAAAGAACAACCGAATATTACCCGGCCAACGGACGTCGTGACAGCCTTGTGACAACGAAAGACTATTCATACAATATCGATTTCTCAAATCCGGGAACTTCGCTGGAACCCAGGAAGGTAGCGATGACCAACAGTAACAGTACCGCCGTTACCGATGAGTATGAGTTCCTGAGTGGTTTTCCTTCCATTCTTTCCTGTCACAAGCATAGTGAAGGTGGGCATTCACGTGAAAATCGCATCCTGTTCAAGAATGGTACCTGCTTCCCCGAACGTATCCGCAGCAAGATCGACCAGACTTCCGATTTCCGTGACGAGGTGGTCTATACGGCTTATGACAGTTACAATAATGTGGCGGAAATTAAAGGCAAGGATGGCACGCCCATCACTTTCCTGTGGGGGTATCTCAACCGTTTTCCGATAGCCAAAATCGAGAATGCTACGCGCGATGCGGTATTGACAGGAATGGGCTATCCGACGACGAGCACGAGTGTGCTGGATGCCTGGTCGGGTCTTGCCAAACCCTCGGATGATATCCTGAATAAAATCGGATCCCTGCGCGAGGCGCTACCGGGTGCCAGGGTGACGCTCTACGATTACGACCCGGTGAAGGGGCTTACCGGAGTGACGGACCCGAACGGCGTGGTGACTCATTTTGAGTATGACCATTACAACCGCTTGACGGACAGTTATTACGTGGATCCCGATTTGCAGAAGGTGATGCTGCAACAGTATATCTACCGTTTGGGGAAATAACACAAGAAATGAAATACAATAACAGAACTTTAAAAAAGAAGAAACGTATGAAAAAATATATTTGTATCTTATTGTTTGGTCTGTTCTCGGCGGTGATGTTCGGGCAACCGACTTACCAGCACCGAATGGACACTGCCATTGATATTGGCACGCATGACGGGCCCTTTACATTTACCGATAGCCGGTATACGGGGGATTTTACGGATGATTTTTACTGGAATGTGGATTATCCTCCTTACCTTGGTGTTAAGGAAGTCTTTTACCGTATCACACTGACCCGTTCACAGTCTCTAAAGTTTAATGTGACCCGACCTGACAGGTGTTGGACTAATGTAATGTTGCTGGATGATACCGGAAAGAGATGGGAATACCATTCTCACGCCGACGATGCTTTCGGATTGACTCCCGGGGTATATTATTTTGTCGTGGAAGGCGAGCAATCAGGCAATTTGAATGTTCCTGTGCCCGATGTAACAATTGACGTAAAGATTGAGGGAAGTGACCGTACTACGGGAGAGGATTTCTGTTATCCCTTTGAGCTGGGAAGTTTCAGCGATAACTTCAATCTGACTCCCAGTGTGAAGGATTTCGATCAGTTTAGAAATGATTATCGCTCGGCTAAGGATGTGAGGGTGGATGGATATACGCACGACGTTATTTACCATTTCACGTTGGAAAATCCGATGAAGGTAAGTTTAGAACAGAGAGGAACTTCGGATGAATATGATTATTCACAGTCCAGCCTTATGAATGCTGCCGGAGATACGATTTGTGTTTCCAATAGTGGGGACAGCAATGCCCAACAAGTGGAGCTTTCTGAGGGAGAGTATTATATTTATGGCTGGGGAAGGCGCCTTCGAACTTCCGGGTTCAGCTTTAATTTCAGTGGGACTCTCCCACCTGTGGGCAGTGACTTCTCCTATCCGGTAGAGGTGGGCAGCCGTTTTTCCGACTTTACCTATACCGATACGCGAAGTACTTCCAACTTTTCGAGTAGCAAACAACCGGAAAAGGCGGGCAAGGAGGTATATTACCGTTTTACCATTACCCAGCCGATGGGAATAGGGATCAATACCTGTGGTTCTGCGGTAGCGGACACGTATCTGAAGGTGTTCTCTTCCGACAGGCAACGGGTGTTGTACTTCAATGATGATTATTCGGGCAGTGGTGCTTGCAGTAATACGAAAAGCGCTTGTATTCATATTCCATTGCTCATGCCGGGAACGTACTATGTGGTTACGGATGGGGCAAGTAATGGGAATCTTACTACTGCCATTACGGGGACAGTGGTCAATAATCCGGGGGATTCTTCGGAGATGGCCATTGATCTGGGTCCGCATAGCAAGGGCTTTTCTTTCTCCGATATCCGCAATACTGCTTCGGGATATACGAACCGATATCAGGGTAAGTCTACCAATGACGTTTATTATAAGTTCACGATGGAGAAGGCGCTGGCTGTCACGATTGACCACGAGGGGGCTTCTCTTGCGGATACGTATATGAGCCTGCTGGATAAGGACGGGAAGTTGCTGCGTAACAGTGGCAACACCAAGGGGCATGCGCAGTTGGAGTTACAGGAGTTGGCGGCGGGTACTTATTATGTGGTATCGGAAGGTATCAGCCTTAACGGTTCCATCACCACCAATATCCGAATCCGTGGTGCCGGCGGTGATATTGTGACGACAAAGGGACAGCCGCATGTCATTAGTCTGACGCCTTTGAAGAAGACTTCTTCCACTTCCTCTTTAAAACAGGATGAGCAGCTTCTGGAAATACAGTACTTTGACCATTTGGGACAGCCGACGCAGAAGATTCAGCGGGGTATTACTCCGGGCGGTAATAATCTGGTGACACTTCAGGAGTATGACGGCATGGGACGTGAACTTCGGCAGTGGCTTGCAGCACCAGGGGAAGATGATCTTGGGGCTTATGTTCATCCGGCAGTGGTGAAACAGGCTGCCCGGGCTACGGAACTTTATGGAAATGACGGTCGCCCTTACAGTGAAACCTCTTATGACGGATCGGAACTGAGCAGGGTTATCAAGCAGGCCGGTGTGGGTAATGACTGGCATACTGCCGGGAAGGCTGTCACGACGGATTATGTGACGAATGTGGATAATATTACACAGCAGTTGGTACGTATGTACGGGTATTCAGGCAATGACCTGAAGAGTACGGGGTATTATGCCAATGGTTCACTCAAGGGAACAAAGATTACGGACGAGGATGGAAATGTCAGTTACGAGTTTAAGGATAAGATGGGTCGGGTGGTACTGAACCGTCAGATGGACGGGAGTCTGGCACATGATACTTATTATGTATATGATGATTACGGGAATGTGCGCTTTGTATTGCCACCGCTTGCGGCGGACAATCTGAACAGTGCCGCTTCTTGGACAGAGAGTAATGAGATACTCAAGAAGTATGTGTATGTTTACCGTTATGACAAGCTGAACCGTTGTATCTATAAGAAGCTGCCGGGTTGTGAACCGGTGTATACGGTTTATGATGCTGCGGACCGGCCTATCTTTACCCAGGATGGCGAGCAGCGCTCCAAAGGGGAATGGTCGTTCAGTATACCGGACGCTTTTAATCGTGTGGTGCTCACGGGGATTTGTAAGTACAATCCCGATTATACGGCTGATCCGTTAAAAGGCATTGTGGTGAAAGCGGTCTGGGTAGATTCGGCTAGTTCGGTGAAGGGGTATAGTATCTCGGGAGTAACGCTGAATACTCCTACGGTTCTCTCGGCTGTTTATTACGATAGTTATGGCTTTATGGGTAAAAGTAACAGTATTCCTAATGATGCCACTACAGTTTATGCGGAAGTTGCAGGTTACGGCAAACGTTACCCTGGCGGATGCCGGGGACAGCAGACGGGATCATACATAGCTAAGCTCTCGAAGACAGGTACAGTAACAGGATATGTTTATCAAGTTATGTATTATGACGACCGTTACCGGATGGTTCAGCAACGGGGTAATAATGAGTTGGGGGGGACGGATCTGACCTGTACGGCTTATAGCTTTACTGGAAAACCGACCCAGGTGAAACAGGTGCGTACCGTTTCAGGAAAGGAGACGACTACGGAACTCAGGCAGCATGCGTATGACCATGCGGACCGTTTGCTCCGAACGAGTTATCAGTTGAATAATGATGTTCCGGTTACGCTGGTGGATAATGTGTATGATGAGGTGGGACGGTTGAAGTCGGACCGCAGGAACGGAAACAGTAAGCTGAAGAGTGATTACACGTATAATGTCCGGTCGTGGACGAAGAGTATCAGTGGTCCGTTGTTCAGTCAGACGCTCAATTATCAGGAAGCAATCACCGGTAATACTCCTTGTTACAATGGTAACATCAGCAGTATGTCATGGAAGGTGGGAACGGAGACAACAGACAGAGGTTATCGTTTTACCTACGATGGCTTGTCAAGGCTGAAGAATGCGAGCTACGGAGAAGGTGCTACGTTTGCAACTAATCCGAACCGTTTTAATGAACAGATTACGGGTTATGATAAGATGGGTAACATTCTTGGTTTGCAACGTTACGGACAGATTTCGGCAACGGCTTACGGGTTGATTGATAACCTGACTTTGACTTACAATGGTAATCAGTTGCAGGCGGTGAAGGATGCTGCTACAAGTGCTGTCTTTGGCAATGGTCTGGAGTTTAAGGATGGTGCTAATCAGACGGTGGAGTATACGTATGATAAAAATGGTAATTTGATTAAAGATTTAAACAAGAATATTAGTAGTATTGGATATAATTGTTTAAATTTGCCTAATCAGGTAATCTTTACAGGGGGCAATAGTGTTGAGTATGAATATGGGGCGGATGGAACGAAGCTTCGTACATTACATAAGACAGGTTCTACTACTTTGACTACGGATTATTGTGGTAATGCCGTCTATGAAAATGGGGTGTTGAAGATGTTGCTCAATGAAGCGGGGTATGTTAGTTTTCCGGATAGGAAGGTTCATTTTTATCTGAAAGATCATCAGGGGAATACTCGTGTGGTTGCGGATAAGGATGGTAATGTGGAGGAGACTAACAATTATTATCCTTTTGGTGGGACGTTTACTTCTACAGCGAACATTCAGCCTTATAAGTATAATGGCAAGGAACTGGATCAGAAGAATGGACTGAATTGGTATGATTATGGGGCTAGACATTATGATGCGGCGATAGGTAGGTGGCATGTGATGGATCCGATGAGTGAGAAATATTATTCGATGAGTCCGTATGGTTACTGTGCCGGAAACCCAGTTTGTCATAAAGATGAAGAAGGCAAGTGGATCAATAATGTTGTAGGAGCTGTTATAGGTGCTGCCGTAGATCTTGGGGTTCAAGTTACTGCTAATCTTGTACAAGGAAATAGCGCTTATCATGATATCAAATGGGGGAATGTCGGAGTTTCTGCTGTAGAGGGATTCGTAACTTCTGGTATGAGTGCAGGAAAAACATTAGTAGTTAAAGCTACAGCATCTATTGCAAAGAATACAATTAATGCCATAGATGATAAAAAGCTTAACAATGTTAATGACGCATTAGGTGTTGTGACTGAATCGGTCAAGGATATTGCGGCTGACAAGGTTATAGGTAAAGCTGGTGATTTGCTTGGTAAAGGAATGAAGGAGGTTATTCCACAATTGAAAGAGGCTACACAAAAAGGTTCCAGCTTAATTCTAAGTAATAATAAAGCAACACAATTAGCAAAGAAACTTCCCGGGGTTTCTAATGTAAAACAAGCTCGTGGTATTGCAATTGAAAAAAAAGGTATTGTCGATGCAAGTAAAACTATTAGTAATATTGTACAGAAAGCTCCTGAAAATACGTTCAAATTTGGTATGCAGGTTGCAAAAGGTAGTTTGGAGAGGGATGTGAATAGATAAAAATAGCAGATTTGGCGTTGAACTAAAAAAATATGATGAATGGGGATAGCTAAGAAATTCAATAAAAGAGTTCAGAAAAGAAAAGCTGGATTAAAAAAGAGTAAGATGGTATTAATTATATATTTTATAGTGATAACATCACCTATTTGGCTGTATGCAGGAATTATACGTGGAGTAATTCTCCCTTCTTTTGGTCAAAAGGCAATAGGAGTTTTATCAGGATTAAGAGAATCAAGTAGTTGGAATCAGTATCATCGTTATGCCCCCCCTAGCTATTATTGTACTTTTAATGTAAACGGTAAATCATATAAAAGTAATTCTACGATATCGGCAGAAGATACATTATATCACTTAGGAGATACGGTTATAGTTATCTATCTTAGCCATTTTCCAATTATTAATACATTAGATTTATCTAATGAATAAAAATTGTTTTATCCTGGTATAGGTAGTTCTTTTGCAATTTTGAAGAACCATCTTCTCCCTTTGATTTGTGTTCCTTCATTCTATCATAAAATCGTAAGAAATGCGGCAAAAGCGTTGTGCTTTTGACCGCATTTAATTCAAACTCTATGATATTAAGCTAGTATTTCTTATCTCTATGTTACCACACATCAAAGATAAAAAAATATGCTAAATCATAGCTTCGAGCACAAATATAGTACAAAAGATTTACGATATCGTTTTCCTCTGAAAGAAAATTCGACCGATGCCTCTATCAGCCTCTCCTCTTTTTATACAGACAGCCGTTTTGAAATCAGAGATGTAATCATAGAACCTGATTTCATTCATCTTTTAGTCCGATGCTACAACGATCATGGCGTATGCCCATATTGTGGGGCGGTCAGCCATAAGGTGCACAGTAGATACTGTAGGGCAATAGTAGATTTGTCGATCTTAGAAAAAAACGTAACCATACATATGGAGAGCCGGAAGTTCTTTTGTCCTAATGAAGAATGCAAGAAAAAACATTTGCAGAACAACTCGGCAGCGAAGTATTCCGCTACAGGAGAAGAACAAGGCGGTGCGAAATACTTGTCGCCAAACACGGGATATACTGCTCCTCCAACAAAGCTAAAGCTCTTATAAGCATTATGGCGGTGCCCTTATGTAATACTACTGTGCTTCGGGATATACACAGAATGAATATAGATGAGTGCAACTCGGTTGAAAATATCGGAGTGGACGATTGGGCTTTCAGAAAAGGTGTCACTTATGGCAGTATCATCATCAACCTTGACACAGGTTTGGTTATAGACCTCCTTGGAGAGCGGAATCAGGATAGTTTTGGAACATGGTTGGAAAAGCATCAAAAAGTTGGCATGGTGAGCAGGGACAGGTTTAACGAGTACTCATCGGCAATATCCTCATCTGGTATGGATATTACGGAAGTGGCAGATAGGTTCCATTTGATAAAAAACATATCAGACTGTGTGACCAAGGTCATTTCTGAAAACTATGCCGACTAACGTAGCCTTGTAAGAGGAGATGAGAATCAAACAGTAAAACACGAGCCTTTTAGAACCGATTCCAGACAGGTTATGTTTGAAGAAGTTAAAGAATTACAAAGCAAAGGCTTTAAGATAACCAAGATAGCAAACCGACTGGGCATTGCCAGGCAAACGGTCAGAAAATAGATGGCTTATGATAAACTACCTCCACGCGCAAGTAAGGCACGTAATGAATACTATGAGTATGACACATACGTGGAAAATGAATACAGGCATGGTAAAGATCTGAGGAAAATATATAGAGAAATTGTGATTCACGGCTTTAAGGGAAGTCTCACCCCATTCTATGAACACTACGGGTATCTTTCTGACGGACATCACGGATATCGTTCCGCAAAAGAAGTTGAAGAGATGAAGAAAACCAATACGGATAGCCGGGAAAAACTGATACCGATCAATGCCATATCATACATGGTTGATAAGAGCATAAGAGGAAAGCCCATGAAAGAAAATGAGAGGGAACTTGTAATAAGGTTGTTGAGGCTTAAATGGTTCAATAGTATCTACAATGCTGCCGCATCGTTCTATGCTATTATTGGAGGGGATAATGTTACAGCTTTAAAAATATGGATAAGTACTTATGAAGAATCTAACATAACGAGGTTAAAAACCTTTGTGTACGGAATCAAAATGGATATGAATGCTGTGGCAAACAGCATTCATTATGATGTCTCAAATGGTATTGTTGAAGGATATGTAAACAAGCTCAAAGAAGTAAAGAGGACTTGTATGGGTGAGCTCATATCGAACTACTTAAAAGAAAAATGGTCATACCACCTATGCATTTCAACTAAATTGCAAAAGAACCGTATAGGTTGTCTAATAATACATAATTTATATCAGGGTATTTTTGATTTGATATACCATGATAACCAATACCACAGTCTTAATCGTAAGTTGCACAGATTATATTTATAAATCAGTTTATAAATCAGAAGAATATTAGTTTAAGTTTAATTAAATATCCAACTATTAATGACTAATATCAGGTGACATTTACCATTATGGCAATCATCTACAAATTGTAAAGTATAATTTGACTAATATAGTCTACATATAGAGTTTGAAAATGGCGTTAGGTAGACGTAGCATACAATTATGATAAAAATGATCATTGATTGAGAGCTTGTTTAAATTTTCCAGTTTGAAATAGAAAAAGTGTTTCCTCTTTCCTCGAAAATGATTATTTTTAGTTACCACACTTCAAATAATTATGTATTCTACGGATTTAGAAGAAACACAGTGGCAAGTTATCAAGAAAATCTTGAACCTGCAAGAAAGGAAAGGAAAATATGATTTACGTGAAATATGGAATGCTATTTTCTATGTAGTGAAAACCGGTTGGCAGTGGCGTATGCTTCCCTCTGATTTTGCTCCTTGGGAGTTGGTTTACTACTATTCTCGCAAATGGTCTTCTTTAGGTGAATTTGATTTGTTATTGAACAATTTACGAGAAAAAGCACGTGTGAAAATGGGACAAAAAGCAGAAGCGATCCTGGGTATCATGGATAGTCAAAGTGTACGTTGGGGCGATAATCGTTCCCTTAACGGTATTGATGGCAACAAGAAAGTGAAAGGTGTTAAGCGGCACGTTGGGGTAGATAAAAATGGTTTTCTACTTGCCGTCATGGTGACGATTGCCTGTGTACATGATAGCAAGGCAGCTTACCTGTTGGCAAGATGTCTTAGGGAACTCTGTTGCAATATCAAAGTAATATTGGCAGATGCCGGATATCGTGGGGAAATAGCTGGAAAGATTAAAAGTACTTTTGGGTATATTCTTGGAGTCGTTGTCAGCGGTGATAAGGTAAAAGGTTTTAAACCAATAAAGAAAAGGTGGATTGTGGAAAAAACCTTTTCATGGTTTGACAATTATAGAAGGCTCTGCAGAAACTATGAATTGACATTCGATTCGGCAGAGGAAATGGTAAAACTGGCATCTATTAGGATGTTATTGAATAAAATTTAAACAGGCTCTGAAAATTTAAACAATAATATAAATAATGTAAGTTTAATATAGCAGAACAATCTATTTATGTCGAACTCACGTTATTTAAATGTATCTATTGAATAACATATTTGATATTAAAAAAATCCCTGATAACTTTTTCTATTTAAGCGAAGAAGCCTCAGGGATTTTTGGGGGATTAGAAATTTAGATTTAGTTGATATTAGGATTTAATGTATGCCAGTTTTTGATAGCAGGGATGATACCCATCTCTATCACTTCATCACGTAATTTGCATAAATGTTCGTAGCTTTTTTCTAATTCTTCTTGTTCAGCAGGAGTACCTGCTACTTCCTTATAACTAATACCATTTTTAGTGATTGAAGTCTCCATTGCCATCATGATATGATCAAACTTGCCATTAGCCACGTACGTTCCTGCAGGCCAACGGAAAGGTTGTCCTCCCATAGCGGCAGCAATCATTTCGATAGAAAGGTATGCCGGACTTTGGAAGGAAGAACGTCCGCGTAAATCAATAATATGTTTTCCTCCTTGTATAACACGAACTTTCAAAGCTTCCCATTCAGCTAATGGAAGGCGCGTAGTACCGATAAAATCGGTTAAAGGTTCTCCATTTACTTTGGTTGTTGAGGCGAATACAGCCATCTGTTCTCCATGTCCACCATAAGTACGGCAGTTTTGGATATCGGAAGCAGGGATATGGAAATATTTAACCAATTCATTTTGTAGACGAGTACTGTCCAATGCAGCTAAAGTAGAAACCTGCGAAGGCTTCAAGCCGGAATAAAGCAATGTGATCAGGCCAGTAATATCTGCAGGATTGAAAATCACAACGATATGTTTTACGTTTGGACAGTATTGACGGACGTCTTTACCGAATTGAGCTGCGATCTCAGCATTTCCTTTCAATAAGTCTTCACGAGTCATACCTGCTTTGCGAGCAGCACCACCCGAGGAAACAATGTAAGAGGCCCCAGTCAATGCTTCTTTGATATCGGAAGTAAATGTCAGGTTTACACCTTCGAAACCACAATGGTATAATTCTTCTGCCACACCTTCCAGAGCGGGAGCAAAAGGATCGTATAGGCAAATGTTCGGAGTGAGTTTCATCATCATGGCAGTTTGCGCCATATTGGAGCCGATCATTCCGGCAGCTCCTACAATTGTAAGTTTCTCGTTGGTTAGAAAATTCATAATTCTATATCTTTTAAAGGTGAGTAATCTTTATCTTTAACGGTTACAAAGATAACGCCTTTATTCTCAGATTGTTCATTGAAAAAAGTGTTGGCAGATAACGAAAAGTTATATCTGT
>NZ_JAQVBV010000057.1 GCF_028690125.1 Bacteroides sp.
ATAAGGTGAATGTAGAACGTAGCATGATGATGAACGGTCGTTTAGATGGACATATCGTTCAGGGACATGTAGATCAGACTGCCACTTGTGTGGCTATCAAGGATGCAGAAGGTAGCTGGTATTTTACTTTCAAATATACTTTCGATAAAGATATGGCGAAACGGGGTTATATTACCGTAGATAAAGGTTCGGTAACAGTAAATGGTGTCAGTCTGACTGTTTGTAATCCTACGGATGATACTTTCCAGGTGGCTATCATTCCTTATACATATGAACATACCAATTTCCATACATTCACAGTTGGCAGTGTGGTAAATATTGAGTTTGATATTATTGGCAAATATATCAGCCGAATGATACAATATAAATAAACGATTCAATATAAATAGATGATTTAATATAAATGATGGAATCTAAAGATTTTCTGCAATTGGTACTTTCCCGCCAAAGTGACCGAGCTTATGATAAAGAGCGTCCGGTAGAGCGGGAGAAGTTGGAACGGATATTGGAAGCAGCCCGTATGGCTCCTTCTGCTTGTAATGCTCAGCCATGGAAATTTGTTGTAGTGACAGATCATGAGTTGGCACAAAAGGTTGGCAAGGCAGCAGCGGGACTTGGGATGAATAAGTTTGCTAAGGATGCTCCTATACATATTCTGGTTGTGGAAGAATCTGCCAATATTACTTCTTTGCTTGGCGGAAAAGTGAAAGGGAAGCATTTTCCATTAATTGATATTGGGATCGTTGCTGCTCATATATCTTTGGCTGCCGAAAGTGAAGGGTTAGGTTCTTGTATTCTAGGGTGGTTTGATGAAAAGGAAATTAAGGGACTCACTGGTATTCCCGAATCTAAGCGTTTATTGCTAGATATAACGATTGGTTATCCGGTGAAGGAGAAACGAAAAAAGATGAGAAAAACTAAAGAGAAGGTGATTTCATATAATCGGTATTAAACACATCTGTGTTTTTTCGTTCGCTATTCGTCGTCCATATAAAAATATCAAGTTTCTAACAACCTATCACCAATCTTATATATCGCTTTATTTGGCACTGTCCACTATTTTGTGTAAATATAAAACCTGAATCCTGTAGTTTTCTATTTACACAAAATAGTGGACAGTGCCTAAAAAATCAGTCAAGTGTCTGTATGCCACCACCAGCATTGTTTACCAGAATATTGACTGTTACAAACTTAGCTACTGTTTTATTTACTAAATCTTCATCTTTGAGTACATTGCATACTACGGCGATTGCTTTGCCCCCGTTGCTAATAATTTCATCTGCTACTGCTTGGGCTTTGTTGAGCATCAGATCGCTTAGTACAATTGATGCTCCAGATTGTGCAAGGATTTTGCAGCTACATTTTTTCTTTTAATTAATATCTATGTAATAATCAGACTGATCAATGCCATAAACTCCTTTAATCAGTATTTTTCGATTTTAAACAGCAGCAAAATAGATTCTGTTCACGAATGAAAGTTTATTTATTAATAGTGAGAAATATTTTATTCAACTATCAATAACAGTTCTGATGAGGATGTCAATAATGAACTGTATTTATTTAGACTGAGTTTCGTCTTTTTTTGCAGCTACTCCTGATTTTCGGATAAAATAAAGAGTCAAACTTTCTAATCGGAAAGCCTGACTCTTTATTTTATTATTGGTATTCGGAATATTTTCCGAATATCTCAGTTTATTTCTTTTTAGATAACTCTTTTAAAAGATAGTCTACTGCCGCTTTTAGTTGGGCATCTTCACCTTTCAAGCTGGCTTCCGGCTCATTATAGACAAGGATGTCGGGTTGGAGTGTTTGATTTTCAAGGTATTTACCTTGCATATCCATACATCCGACTTGTGGTACACCAAATACGATAGAAGGATCTATCTGTTGTTCCCACCATACAGCGGTCATCGTTCCTGCAATCGGGGCACCTATCAATTTGCCAATACCTAACGTCTTGTATACATATGGAGTACCGTGGGCATTGCTATAATTGTCTTCACAAGTCAGCATACATGAAATTTTAGTCCATTTGTTAAACGGATCACTGCCGATATATTGTCCTCGCGGGACAAAGCGTTGGTATTCTTTTCCACTAAGCAAGGATACAACATCATCATGCAACCATCCTCCGCCATTGTGACGAGTATCTACTATGACGGCTTCTTTATTACGGTAACGTCCTAACAATTCGGAATACATATTACGGAAACTGGGACTATCCATTCCTTTTAAATGTACGTAAGCGATGCGACCACCTGAGAGTTCTTCCACTTTTTTTGCGCAACGTTTGATCCAACGTTTATAAAGTAATTCATTTTGCTCATTGTAGTTGATAGCTTTTATCGTTTCTTCGAAACGTTTCTTAGTGGAAGGGTCGTAAACGGTGAGCATTATCTTTCGACCGGCTTTACCTTCAAATAACGGGAAATAATCGGCATTAGCTTCAATGACTGTTCCATCTACTTTTTCAATGATGCATCCCGCTTTTACATCTGTCTTTTTCTGACTTAAAGGACTTTGCGCTATAATTTCTTTGATTTTTAATCCGGCACCGTCGTACGACTCGTCATAGAACAGACCTAATGCACCTGTAGATAATGCGTAATTAGGCGCACCATACCGTGCACCGGTGTGTGAAGCATTCAGTTCGCCAAGCAATTCGCTTAACATTTCGGTGAAGTCATAATTGTTGTTGATATAAGGTAGAAAACGCTGGTATGCCTTTTTGTATCCTTTCCAGTCTACTCCATGAAGATTGGCGACATAGAGTTTGTCATTCACTTGTTGGCAAACGTGGTCGAAAATATAGGCACGTTCATCGTAAGGACGATAATTAAAGAATGCTTCAAAATCGATCGAAGTAATTCTATTACCGCTAATTTCTATCTTTTTAAGTCCTCCATTGCTGCACATAAAGATATTATTACCTTCTTTATCTGGTAATAATCCACCTCCGCCAACTCCTTTTAAAAGAATTCTGGTAGAGTTTTCTTTTAGGTTATGTTCCCATAGGTCATAGCCACCTTCAAAAGCTGCCAGATAGTAGAGTTTATCACCTTTCGGTGACAGGACAGCATCACCCATGCGTGAGGAATTGACAGTTAAACGAACGATACGGTCGAAGCGGTTTTCCAAATCGAATGTCAGTGATTTTGCATCTTCTTTCTTGTCTACATCTTCTTTTTTATCATTATCTTTCTTATCCTCATCTTTCTTCTCTTCTTTTTTCTTCTTAGAATCTTTGGCGTCTTTCTTTTTGTCTTTTTCCGCTTTTTCTTTCTCGGCTTTTTCCTTCTCAGTTTTCTCTTTCTCTTGTTTTTGTTTTTCAACCTTTTCCGCTTCTTCAAGTAGGGCTAGATCTTCCTTATTCATCATGAACCGATTGTAGGTATCTGCGTCAAAAAACATAATGTAAGTGTCGTTTTCGCTTCCCCAACTGCCATGACTGCGATACCCGGAACGATCGCTGTTCCATATCATTGCTTTTCCGTCTAGTACCCATTTGGCATTTCCGTCACTGTAACCACTCTCGGTCAGATTAACCATTTCACTCTTCCCATCGGCATTCAGCAATACGACATCTTTATTATTCCAGCCACCTGTGCCAATGAAACCGGAAAGAAGCCATTTACTGTCAGGACTCCATTGAAACCATTGGTCGCCATCTGCGTATGAATATTGGTATTTGGCATCCATTACTGTACGAACAGTTTTACTTTTCAGGTTGATAATGCGGATAGCAGTACGGTTTTCAAGGAAGGCAACTTCTTTGCCGTCAGGGCTATATTGTGGTTGAAAAGATGCAATATCAGAATTTGTCAGTCGCTCTTCTTTCAATTCGGTAGCGTAAGTGAACTGCTTTTCATCTTCGCGTACGATAGTCGAAGTGTAAAGTTGCCAAAGACCACTACGTTCTGAAGAGTAAACAAGGGTGCGCCCGTCAGGAGCGAAGTCTATATTGCGCTCTTGTTCGGGGGTATTGGTGATCTGTTTTGTAGTTCTATATTCTATAGAAGTCACATACACGTCGCCCCGCAGGATGAAAGCGACTTCTTTCCCTTTGGGAGATATGGCAATATCCGTGGCTCCATATGAATTAATCTGGCGAATAATGTCTTTGTCATTTTTGTCTGCCAAGATGGAAACCTTTACTTTCTGTGGCTGTTTACCTGGAAGAAGTGTGTAAATTTCACCATCATAACCATAGCATAGTTTATTATTGTTGGCTATGCTAAGAAAGCGCACAGGATGCTTGGCATTAGAAGTAATTTGTTTGGCCGTTGTAACTCCTGGAGTACGCTGGAAAATGTTGAAAGTGCCTTTTTCTTCACTTAAATAATAAAAAGATTTTCCATCGGAAGCCCAAACTGGTTCGCGATCTTCACCGCCAAAGGTAGTTTGTTTCTGGTAGGCGGGAGTTGCACTGGGAGTATACATCCAAATATCGCGGGCAATAGGAGATACCTGATGCTTCCGCCAGTAGTCTTCATATCCTTTTTTGTCTTGGTAAAGCATCATTCCATTTTTATTGATGGAAATGGACTCCATTGGCATAGATGAAAACATTATGGGACGTCCTCCTGTGACGGGAACTTCATATATTTGCTGGAACTGACCCGAAGGAAAACCGGCATCCTCCGCAGAAGGCATGATGTATGTTGTGAATAAAAGATGGTTGGGATCTTTGAATGCGACAGGTTTCTCACTTCCTGAATATGTTGTCAATCGTTGGGGAGTTCCTCCTTCACTTGATACGATAAAAACGTCCATACTTCCCATACGGTCGGAAGCAAAAGCTATTTTTTTTCCATCGGGACTCCATATCGGAGTGGTGTCATAAGCTGGATTTGTTGTGATTTGTGTCGCTTGTCCTCCGGCCGATGGTACTGTATAGATATCTCCTTTATAAGTAAATGCAATAGTTGCTCCATCAGGAGAGATCGTACAATAACGCATCCATAAGGGGAATTCTTGCGCAGCAGTTGTAGCTGCAATGCACAGGGTAAGTACGCTTAGTAGTAATTTATTCATTTTGTTTAATTATTATAATTGTGTTTTCATATTTTCTTTGTCATTCTTAATTTTACGGATGCTACAAATCTTTTAATAGTACTTTGCTAGCTTTTTTATAATATTCTTCTCTTGATTCGGTTAGTACTTCCCACTCATCATTGAACTCCTCGTCTTTGTCGATTTTGAAATTTTCAGAACCGTATGTGTCAAGACGGTCCAATAGTATGGCTACATTTAATTGGTTGATATCCATTGATGGCTGATAACCAATATCTTGGCTTTTTTCATCAGTTACTACTTCGTGAATCAATTCAATCTCTTGCAATTGATATAGCACTTGATTGGTCAGCCGGATCGGGATTTGATGTTCTTCTGATATCTCAGCTGCTGTGTAAGGTGATTCGTTGTGTTCAAAACGTTTGGCAATAAGAGACATAATCAATATGGATATGAAATCCCGATAACGGCGGCTGATATTACGAGTGTCCTGATCGAAACTGAAATTCCTTATATTCTGTCCCGCGTATGTAAGTTCAGCACCGAATAAACAGATTGTCCACGAGATTTGCAGCCAAAGCAAGAACATAGGAAGAGCTGCAAAACTACCGTAAATAGCATTGTATTTTGATACCCATAACTGGCTGTTGATATATAGAAATTGGAATGCTTGATAAGCGGTACCTGCGAGAATACCGGAGATGAGTGCATGTTTAAACTTAACTTTCGTGTTTGGCATAAAGATGTATAATCCTGTGAACATAAGCCAAGTTAGAACGAAAGGAATAAGCCGTATTAAAAATTTCAGGACTGGAGCGAGGAGCACGAAATCTGCCATTTGCTTCAGAATGGTACTCATGAATATGGAAAGACCACCGGATACAACAATCAGGATGGGCATAAGCAAGAACATGGAAAAGTAATCTGTTATCTTGCGATACATGGAACGTGCTTTTTTAATTTCCCAAATCCGGTTGAAGGTAGTTTCTATGTTGCTGACCAGGTTAATAACAGTCCATAACAACATAACTAAACCTACTCCAATGAAGATGCCTCCTTTAGTTTGTGAAAGGTAAGAGTCTACAAACGAGAGAATAGCTTCTGTTGTTTCGATATTACCACCAAATCCGCTACGGAATTGATGCTCCATCAAGGTGGAAAATCCAAATCCACGCGCGATGGCAAACAGGATAGCCAAGATGGGGACAATTGCCAAAAGAGTACTATATGTCAGTGCTGATGCTTTGTTCACCAAACGGTCTTTTGTGAAGCGATTGATGCAGAGATAGATGGTTTTTATAATGTTATAAATCGAAAATTTGGTTCTGGTCACTTCATCTTCTGTAATGCGCCAGATGTCATACGTAAGAAATCTCCATATATCAGTAATTTTCTTTTTCATTATTTATGATAGGATGTTTTTTAGCAATGAAACACGGACAAAGATAATAATTAAATATGTATACTGATATTGTATGTTGTGAAATTCCTACTTGGTAATTTGGACTTTACATATAAGTTTATTAATTTTGCTTCCATGATAGTATTTAAAATTTGACTGTAAATCAGCTTTTTAGTATTACTGAATATAAACAGTTTCTATGAATCTATTGTTTTCAATTGTTTTTAGAAGAAGAGAAAATTTAGCTGAATCATTAAAAACATAGTTCAATATTATGAAGGCACACATCTTTGTTTTAGTTGTTTTATTGGGGATAAATCCTGTTTCATATTTATTTTCATCAGAGTTATTGGCGCAGTCGAATCCGGTTAAGGTTGTTGTCACTGACTTATTGATTGATGGAAATCCTTCTTCTGTCCGGATAGAAAACTATTTGGGTGAAAAGATTAATGCCTGCATTCATAAACGAGTGATGGAGCAGGATATAAGTCATCTGATTGCTCCTTTTTATCATAAGACGGAAAGCTATCGTTGGCAAAGTGAATTTTTAGGTAAATGGTTATTGGGCGCTGTTCTGTCTTATAGGTATAATCAAAACCCGATTTTATTGGATTCTATTCAGAAAGGAGTGGCAGGTTTGGTCGAATCACAATCTCCTGATGGTTATATCGGTAATTATTCTCCAGATGCCCAACTACAACAGTGGGATATTTGGGGAAGGAAATACTCCATGCTCGGACTTCTGTCTTACTATGATTTAACGAAAGATAAAAAAGTACTTGCTACTTGTAAGAAAGCTGCTGATCATTTGATGACGCAAGTGGGACCGGATAAAACCGATATCGTGTCTACGGGTAATTATTATGGGATGGCTAGCAGTAGTGTATTGGAGCCTATTGTTTTTTTGTATTGCAGGACGGGAGATACTCGATATCTTGAATTTGCAAAATATATTGTAGGACAGTGGGAGACTGCCGCTGGTCCTAATTTGATTAGTAAAGCTTTAAAGGGAATTCCGGTTGGTGACAGATTTCCACATCCTACTTTGGTGAATGAGACTTGGTTTGGTGCAAAAAACGGGCAAAAAGCTTATGAAATGATGTCTTGTTATGAGGGGTTACTCGAAATCTATAAACTGACAAATGATCCTTTATATTTGAATGCAGTAGAGAAAACAGTCAAAAACATTATGGAAACGGAAATAAATATAGCAGGTTCCGGCAGTGCATTCGAATGTTGGTATCATGGGAAAACTCGTCAAACTGTCCCTACTTATCATACAATGGAGACATGTGTCACTATGACGTGGATGAAACTATGCCAGGCTTTGTTGAGATTGACCGGAAATCCGCGCTATGCAGATCAGATGGAAATTACGGCTTATAATTCTTTGCTCGCTTCAATGAAGGAAGACGCTTCGCAAATAGCAAAGTATAGTCCTCTTGAAGGGCAGCGGCATTCTGGAGAAGAGCAGTGTGGAATGCATATAAACTGTTGCAATGCAAATGGTCCGAGAGCTTTTGCACTTTTGCCACAATTTGCTTTAATGCAGTCTTCTGATAAAAAAGATATTTTCATTAATTTATATACAGATTTAAAGGCGGAAGTTATTTTAGCTTCTAATAAAAAGGTGAGTATTGTTCAAGAAACAAATTATCCTCAAGATGGAGAGATTCGTCTAAAGATCGATCCGGCTAAAGCAGAAACTTTTTCTATAGCATTACGTATACCTTCTTGGAGTAAGAAGAACTCGATAAAAATAGGTGAGGAAGAAATGGAGAATATAGTTCCTGAAACTTATTATAAAATTACGCGTGTATGGAAAAAAGGGGATGTGATCACATTAAACCTTGATGTGAGAGGAAGATTAATTCATCAGGATAATCATGTTGCTGTAGTTAAAGGACCGGTTGCTCTGGCACGTGACAGTCGTTTTAATGATGGTTTTATTGATCAAACAGCACAAATTGTAACTCATGAAGATATTTATGTAGATCTAAATCCGGTGGCAGAAAAGAAGGATTGGAACTGGATGTCTTATGCTATTCCTCTTATTCTCGGCACAGACTTGGAAGGTGAGGGTAAAGAACCTAAGCAGGTTTATTTTTGTGATTTCGCTTCAGCAGGTAATACTTGGTCACCGAATGTTCGATATCGGGTATGGATACCGGAGACTTTGAATGTGATGAACAAAGCATATGTTCCATATAATAAGTAAAGATGGGGAATCTTTTCTAAAAAAAGATTCATAAATTAAAGAAAAAGCAGTTAGCCTATAAGCCGAGTTCTGTACCTTATATAAATAATAAGGTGTCTGCCATTTATCTGAGTGACGTGTTACCACGGCACTTTAGCGGTCTACCCTCCGACATGGAGCGAGCAGCTCTCATAACGCCGGTTTACATGACCTTACAACTCCTAAGACGTACAGCCCGATATGTCACCATACGGCTGGTAGGCTCTTACTCTACCTTCTCACCCTTACCTCTCCCGTAAAGGAGTGGCGGTTATTTTCTTCTACGTTACTCTACCCTCACGGACAGCTTTCTGTTAGGAAGTAGGATGCTCTGTGTTGCCCGGACTTTCCTCCTGTACGAAACGTACACGCGACAAACCGGCTAACTGCTTTAGGCTGCAAAAGTACGTCATTTATTTTGTTTTAGCCAAAGAATGTGTCATAAATAGAAATAATTTCTACCTTTGCTTTTATTAAATTATTGATTCAATGAGGAAAAGAAGCTTTTTATTGTGTTGTTTGCTGACTCTTACAGCAATGGGGATGAAAGCTCAGGAAATGCACCCTATATCTGCGGATTCAGCTTATGGAGTGGTTCGTATTTCTGTATGTAATTTGCGTGAAGAAGGGATGTTTACTTCCGGTATGAGTACACAGGCGTTACTGGGAATGCCTGTGAAAGTACGTCAATATACAGATTGGTATGAGATTCAAACGCCGGATGATTACACCGGATGGGTACATCGTATGGTAATTACTCCTATGCCTAAGGAAGAATATGATAGATGGAATCGTGCGGAAAAAGTAGTGGTTACTTCTCATTATGGATTTGCGTATGAGAAACCGAATGAACATTCGCAGGTTGTCTCGGATGTTGTAGCCGGAAATCGTTTGAAGTGGGAAGGGAATAAAGGGCATTTCTATAGGGTCTCTTATCCGGACGGTCGCCATGCTTATTTACCTAAGTCCATATCAAAGCGTGAATCCGAATGGAAAGTTGATTTAAAACAGGATGTGGAAAGTATTATCCAAACGGCTTATTCGATGATGGGGATTCCTTATCTGTGGGCAGGGACTTCTTCAAAAGGGGTGGATTGCAGTGGATTGGTGCGTACTGTTCTTTTTATGCATGATATTATTATCCCCCGGGATGCATCACAACAAGCTTCTGTGGGTGAACGTATAGAAATTGATCCTGATTTTGTAAATGTGCAACGGGGAGATCTGGTCTTTTTTGGTAGGAAAGCTACAGCAAAACAGAAAGAAGGTATTTCGCACGTTGGCATTTATCTTGGAAATAAAAAGTTTATTCATGCTTTAGGGGATGTACATATTAATAGTTTTAATCCTGAAGATAATGACTATGATGAATTTAATACGGCGCGATTACTTTTTGCTGTTCGTTTCTTGCCTTATATAAATAACGAGAAAGGGATAAATACGACTGATCATAATCCTTATTATAATTGAATGGACTGATGGTGATAACACGAGTTCATTTTTTATTTTTTGATATTCATTCTTGATGTTTTTTAATGATATGAAAACCAGAAGAGATTTTTTGAAAACGGCAGCTTTGGTCACTCTGGGATCAGGACTGTTTGTACGTCAGGTATTGGCAAGTGACTCAGTACCTTGTACCTTTAATATAAATAGGAGAGGAATGGGAGGAAAGATGAAAATGACTTTTTTCCCCTATGAACTGAAGTTGAAGCATATATTTACGGTAGCTACTTATTCGCGGACTACTACACCGGATGTACAGGTCGAGATAAAATATGAAGGGGTGACAGGATATGGGGAAGCATCTATGCCTCCTTATCTGGGACAAACAGTAGAGTCAGTAATGGGCTTTCTGAAGAAAGTAAATCTGGAACAATTCAGCGATCCGTTTCAGATAGAAGACATTATGTCATATGTAGATAGCTTATCATCTGGAGATACGGCTGCCAAAGCAGCGGTAGATATTGCTCTTCATGATCTGGTGGGAAAACTTATGGGGGCATCATGGTATAAAATATGGGGATTGAATAAAGAAAAGACGCCTTCAACTACATATACAATTGGTATTGATACGCCTGATGTAGTGCGTGTGAAAACAAAAGAGTGTGCTGATCAGTTTAATATATTAAAGGTAAAATTGGGACGGGATAACGATAAAGAAATGATAGAAACAATTCGTTCCGTGACCGATCTTCCGATAGCAATAGATGCAAATCAGGGATGGAAAGACCGTCAGTATGCAATTGATATGATTCATTGGCTGAAGGAGAAGGGAATTGTGATGATAGAGCAACCTATGCCGAAAGAGCAATTGGATGATATAGCTTGGGTGACACAGCATAGTCCATTACCTGTATTTGCTGATGAGTCATTGCAACGGTTGGGAGATGTCGCAGCCTTGAAAGGTGCATTTACAGGGATCAATATTAAGTTGATGAAATGTACAGGAATGCGGGAAGCGTGGAAAATGGTGACTTTGGCACATGCACTGGGAATGAGGGTAATGGTAGGATGTATGACAGAAACGTCATGTGCCATATCTGCAGCAGCACAATTTTCTCCATTGGTCGATTTTGCCGATCTGGATGGGAATCTGCTGATCTCTAATGACCGTTTTAAAGGCGTGGAGGTAGTGAAAGGGAAGATTACATTGAATGACTTACCAGGTATCGGAGTTATTAAGCTCTAGTCTTACTGAATGAATGTCAGAGTGTTAAAGACGCCTGTCATACAATGAATGTAAATTTGTCAGGTGTTGTCGTTAAGTGCTGTTAAGCTCTAAATATTCTCTGTTAAAAGAGAACAAAAAAGAGTGACAAGTGAAATAAGAGAACGAAATTTGTTATTATTTTAACGTCGTAAAAGTTAAAACAATGTCGAATATTAACATTTTAAAGATTTATAAATCATGAAACAGACAACAAAGAACATTCTGGGAATAGGAGCAATTGTTCTTCTTAGCTCAGGAGTTGCAGGATTGACAACTTACAAATTGTTGCAATCCAATGATTCTGCCAAACAAACCTCTTTTAATGAGATTTTTCAGCAGAATCCCAATGTCAAATTGGCTGCTTTTGATGCAATTAATGCACAGCCCGTTGATCTGACACAAGCTGCAGAAAATTCACTTCATGCTGTTGTACATATAAGATCTACTCAAGAGGCTAAAACCCAGACGGTAGATGTGCGTGATCCTTTTGCTGAAATATTTGGAGATATGTTTGGTGGTGGAAGACAGCAACGTCAGGTACAATCTCAACCTCGTGTAGGCTTTGGTTCCGGAGTGATTATTTCAAAAGACGGATATATCGTAACGAATAATCACGTGATTGAAGGTGCAGATGAAATCATCGTAAAGTTGAATGATAACCGCGAATTTAAAGGACGGGTGATTGGTACTGATCCAAGTACTGACCTTGCATTAGTGAAAGTTGAGGGTGATGATCTGCCAACTATTCCGGTAGGTGACTCTGAAGCCTTGAAGGTTGGAGAGTGGGTGTTAGCGGTAGGTAATCCGTTCAATCTTAACTCAACGGTAACAGCTGGTATCGTAAGTGCAAAGGCCCGTTCTTTGGGAGTATATAATAAAGGTGTAGAATCTTTTATTCAAACAGATGCTGCCATCAATCAAGGTAATAGTGGTGGAGCGTTGGTAAATGCTAAAGGTGAATTAATTGGTATTAACTCAGTACTATCTTCTCCGACTGGAGCTTATGCTGGATATGGTTTTGCAATCCCAACAAGTATTATGACGAAGGTTATTGCCGATTTGAAACAATATGGAACTGTACAGCGTGCTTTACTTGGTATCAGTGGTGCTCCTATAGGTAGTAGTTTGATGGATGATAAACAACCAATTGATAAATCTGGTAAGACATTAGGTGAAAAAGCTAAAGAATTAGGTGTAGTAGAAGGAGTATGGGTTAGAGAAATTGTAGACGGTGGTTCTGCCTCTGGAGCTGACATTAAAGTAGATGATGTAATTATCGGTCTGGATAATAAGAAAGTGAAGAATATGGCTGATTTACAAGAAGCTATTGCAAAACATCGTCCGGGTGATAAAGTAAATGTGAAGTTGATTCGTGATAAGAAAGAAAAAACTGTTGAAGTTACTTTGAAGAATGAGCAAGGTACTACTAAGATTGTTAAAGAGGCTGGTATGGAAATTCTGGGTGCTGCTTTTAAAGAATTGCCAGATGATATGAAAAAACAGTTGAATCTGGGTTATGGCCTGGAAGTGACAGGAGTTTCCTCGGGTAAGATGGCAGATGCCGGGGTTCGTAAAGGTTTCATTATTCTGAAAGCTAACGATCAACCGATGCGTAAAGTCACTGATCTGGAAGAAGTAATGAAAACTGCCGTTAAGTCTCCGAATCAGGTATTGTTCCTGACTGGTGTATTCCCTTCAGGTAAACGTGGATATTTTGCAGTAGATTTGACACAAGAATAGTTTTTATAGTTGGTAATAAGATTGTAAGATAAGCTAATGAATTAGAAAAAAGAATGTCGGCAATCAACTTGTCGGCATTCTTTTTGTTTCAATAGTTGAAAGATATAATGAAAAAGTTGCATGAAGTTTGCATATTAACAAATTATTTGTCGTAACTTTGCACACCAAATCTGTTTTTAAGGAATGAGACAACTAAAGATTACCAAAAGTATCACTAACAGAGAGAGCGCTTCTCTTGACAAGTATTTGCAGGAAATTGGTCGTGAAGACCTTATTACTGTCGAAGAAGAGGTTGAACTCGCTCAGCGCATTCGTAAGGGTGACCGTGTGGCGTTGGAGAAATTGACACGTGCCAATCTTCGTTTCGTCGTATCTGTAGCTAAACAGTATCAGAACCAAGGTTTGAGTTTGCCTGACTTGATTAATGAAGGCAATCTAGGACTGATTAAGGCTGCCGAAAAGTTTGATGAAACACGTGGTTTCAAGTTTATCAGTTACGCTGTATGGTGGATTCGTCAGTCTATTCTGCAGGCATTGGCAGAGCAGTCACGTATTGTTCGTCTTCCTTTGAACCAAGTTGGCTCACTGAATAAGATCAGTAAAGCCTTCTCTAAGTTTGAACAGGAAAATGAACGACGTCCTTCTCCAGAAGAATTGGCAGACGAATTGGAAATCCCGGTTGATAAGATCTCTGATACGTTAAAGGTGTCTGGCCGCCATATTTCGGTGGATGCGCCTTTTGTGGAAGGAGAAGATAACAGCCTCCTGGATGTGCTGGTGAACGACGATTCGCCTATGGCGGACCGTTCTCTAGTTAATGAGTCTCTTGCGAGGGAAATTGATAGAGCTCTTTCTACGTTAACCGATAGAGAAAAAGAAATCATTCAGATGTTTTTTGGTATCGGACAACAAGAAATGACATTGGAAGAAATCGGCGATAAGTTTGGTCTCACACGTGAGCGCGTTCGTCAGATTAAAGAAAAAGCAATTAGAAGACTAAGGCAAAGTAATCGTAGTAAATTGCTCAAATCTTACTTGGGATAAGTAAGGGTATCAGTTTCTTAAAGAAAAAAGAATTTAAGCCGCATAAGTTGATTTTTCATTTGAAGAAGTACTTATGTGGCTTTTTATTTGTATATTCATCGAGATCATTTTATATTACGTTACTTATGAGGGAGATATTTGGGATTATATTATTCCTTTTCTATTTGGGAAGTGGGTTTACGATATATGCTAAAGGTTTGGGGGTAGTAGTATCATCAGTAATCGAAAAACGTTTGAAAGAAAAAGCGGTTGAAGCTAAAAAGTATTGTGAGAAAAAAGGTTTTGATACTAATTACTGTTTCTTGGTAGATTTCAGTATTCATTCAGGTAAGAACAGGTTTTTTATATGGGATTTCAAAGGAGATTCTGTGAAGTGCGCAAGTCTATGTGCGCATGGATATGGCATGAAAAGTACTTTGACTAGGCCTGTTTATAGTAATGTGGAGGGGAGTCATTGTTCTTCTTTGGGGAAATATAAGATAGGTGCCCGGGCGTATAGTAAATGGGGGATAAATATACACTATAAATTACATGGGCTGGAAACGACAAATAGTAATGCATTTAAACGTTATGTTATGTTACATTCATATACTCCTATACCAATAGAGGAAATATATCCTTCACATTTAGCTTTGGGGTTAAGTGAGGGGTGTCCGGTAATTTGTGACAATACGATGAAAGAAGCAGATAAATTGCTTAGGATGGTAAAGAAACCTTTATTGTTATGGATATTTGAGTAGAAATGCTATTTCTTCTAGATAAATAGAGGATATTTCTTCTTTTTTGTTACCTTTGTCGCTATAAAAATTATAGAATATGAAATACGTAAAAATACTATTTGCGATAACAGTGGTGTTTGCTGTGTGTTCCGCTTTTTCAATGAAGAAAGATCATCCTAAGTCTGTTTATGCATTTGGGGTGGCTGCATCTTTTACAGATACGATTGTCTATTTTACAGATATCCAGATGTTAGATAGCGTAAAACTTAGTAAAGAAGGTTTTCTACCTCATCGTGATCAGTATAGTTATCAATTGAGGAATTATTTGGAATATGGTCAATTGCAACAGAATAGTACTTGTATGATCTATTTTTCGGATAATCTAAAAAAATTAGAGAAGGAAGCCGCTAAAATACTTGGAAAATATCGGAAATCTAAAAATTTGGTGGTGCAGAAAATTGAACCTGATAAATTCCGTTTTAAAAAGCCCGAGGATGAGAATCAATAATTAATACGGTAAGAGATGCAGGTTTGTATCTCTTATTTTTTTATACTTTCTGAGTGGCTAATGAAAAGCATTCTATGGAAAACCTAAAAATAGTGGCTATTGTTGTAAGTCTGATTACTTTTCTTATTTCCTGCCATACGGATGATAATGAAATTGAGCCTGTTCCTCTTCAACCTAGGGAATTGGTATCTCGAACTGTATTAGTTTATATGGTGGGAGATGCTGGGGATTATAATAACGAACTATCTGCTCTTTTCAAAACTAATTTTAGTGATATGAAGGAAGGTATGAAGGAGGTTGATTATTCAAAATATAATTTACTGGTATATAGTGAATTGGTGAATGATGTTCCTCATCTTATTTCATTGAAGAAAGTTGGTAGCAAAGTAGTAGCGGATACTATCTTTACTTATGAAGAACAAAATCCACTTGATATTGAGGTGATGTCATCAGTTATATCACAGACTGTTAATTACTTTCCTGCAGAAAGCTATGGGCTCGTATTTTTATCTCATAGTGATTCGTGGCTACCTGCTGGTAATAATGCGAATACTCGTTCGATTGGTTATTATCGCCGAATGGAAATGAATATTTCAGATTTCTATCAAGCGATATCTTCTTTTTCTCAACGGCTGAAATTTATATTGTTTGATTCTTGTTCGATGCAATCAGTAGAAGTGGCCTATGAATTGCGTAATTGTGCTGAATATTTCATAGGTTCTCCTACGGAAATTCCGGGACCGGGTGCACCATATTCTACACTAGTTCCTGAGTTATTTGCGGAAACTGATTTGCCTGTTCGTATCGCTGATGCATATTATAGTTATTACGAGAAGCGTTATAATGGCACAATACCTTTCTATAATTGGACAGGCGGAGTTGGTGTTTCTGTTCTAAGAAGTGATGCTCTTGATCATTTAGCAATAGCGACTAAAAGTATTTTTCTTAATTATTATCAGAATATCTCGAAGATAGAGAAATCTGATATAGTAAAATATGATTATAGTATAAATGATGCTAATTATGATTTGGATGGATTAATCCTCCAACTAACTGGAGGTGCAGAAAATAATGATTATTTGCATTGGCGCAAAGTTTTTGATGAAGCTTGTATTTATTGGAGTACGACTGAATTTAATTATTCGTCTATTGTTGATCGAATGATCCCTATGCAAAACTCCAAAGGGATTTCCTGTTGGATTCCAAATGATTCATATAACTCCGATTTAAATATATTTTTTCGTACTTTTCAGTGGTATTTTGCTACCGGCTGGGATGAAGTAGGATGGTAATATAATATTTAATAATATTTTATTCTTATGCTATGGAAACACAAAATTTTACTTCTTCAACTCCGCAAAAGGATAGACAAATAAAGGGATGGCTCTCTTTTTTCTTTTTGTAGTTGGTTTTGGAGCTCTTCTTACCATTATATTGTCTATTGCTAATTTTTCTGTAGATAGTTATGATGCAGAGATGGGGTCCTTTTTTGCTTATTTTTTTGCTACTATTGATATTGTTTATGATTTAGGAATTGTATGGCTAGCTTTTTATACAATTAAAGCTTTTTTCCATAAACGTCCGAATGCTGTCTTTTTAGGTAAAAGTTATTTGGTTGTTGTCTCTCTATCTAATATTTTACTTTTATTTAGTGGTGATTATACAGACTATGGTTGGGAAAGTTTACCTCAAATTTTAAAAACGTTGATATTCGGAGTTATTTGGTTCCTTTATCTCTGTTTATCACGGCAAGTTGCAGAATTATTTCCAAAAGAAGCAAGGAAAGTGCTAAAAAAAGACAAATATTTGGTAGGATCATTAGTTTTAATTCCTGTATTTTTGCTTTTTGTCATTTTCTTTATTTATCTGGCAAGTAGTTCTACTTTTTTAGAAGTGTCTCCACAACAAGGGGAATATGGCGATGGAACAATAGCTTTTCATATGCCAGCGAATGTTGTTTGTGAAAAAACTGATACTCTTGGGACTGTATTTCATTCTTTTTTTGTTGGCGATAGTATTTGGGGGACTATTTCCAGCGTTTACGATACTAATACGAGTGAGTCATATTTTAAAGAGTGTCTGGATTCGTGGAGAGATGAAGAATTGGATGGATATGATTTTTCTGTTTTTGATATTCATATGGGAGTAATCAACAGGAATTTGATGCGTACTCAATCTGTGAAATATATGACCGATCCTTGTTTGATTTGGCAATTCGCTACCTTATTTAGTCCGGAAACGGGTAAAGCATGTCTTATTTCTTTGTATACAAATACAGATGAAGCTGAAATATTTGTGGATTCAATAATGAATTCAGTACGTTTTAAATAGGATTATTACTTTTATATCTTTTGAAGATAACTGAGTGTCTATATAATAATGTATAATATATTTTTTCTTTATAAGTACTTTTTGAAAATATGTTATATAACATCCTTATTAATCAGTAAGTTATCGGAAAAGAACAAGAAAGTTTTGAAAAAAGAGTTAGATATATTTGGAGGTTACAGGTAAAGTCTCTACTTTTGCACTCGCTTTGTAAGAGAAACAAAGTGTAATGATTGACATTCTGTTAGAAAAGGGAGTTTTGAAAAATAAAATAAAAAACTTTAGAAAAAGTTTGGAAGTTAAATTAAAAAGTCCTTATCTTTGCATCCGCTTTCGCTTTGAAAGCGACGCGACAGAAGTCACGTTAGTTCTTTGACATATTGATAAACAATACAAGTAGTACAATAAAAGAATAGAACCGTCAATACTTGTTATTTATGTAGCAATATATACATAACAATAATGAATGATGACTTCAATAAACGTACGGCAT
>NZ_JAQVBV010000114.1 GCF_028690125.1 Bacteroides sp.
TAATCGGTAAAGCATGCCCCAAGGTTCTCTGCAGCGGCTGCAGGGGTGCCGTCGGTTCTCCAGTTTAGGGGATTGATTCCATACGTTTTGACTCCTGCCGGTACAAGGAGCGAATTCGTCACATTAATGGCTTCAGAGTTAAAGCAAACGATTGTTCCGATATCGTCAACCCGCTGCGCCGGTTTCAACCACGCGTAGTTGGCAAGATCGTCGTCTGTGATGCGCCATCCGATGCAGTAGGCCGCAATCAAACGCTCCTGATAGGCGGGATTGTCAAAGAATTCGGAAAGAAGTCGCAGCACCATATCCGATCCCTGAGAAAAGCCTGCCAGCACAAAGGGCCGGGCCGGATCGCTATGCTCTATATAGAAGAGGAACGCTTCGCGGATATCCGCATAAGCGATGTCGAAATAAGGATTGGCTTCCGCCTGCGGCAGTGAATAGACCGGGAAAGCAGCCTGCCGGTAATAAGGGGCGTAAAGCGTGAGGCTTTCCTCGTAGATTCCGCGCTCCATGTTGAGCGCACCCACAAAGCTCTCTTTTGTCTTTTCATCTGATAAGGACATATTTCTGTTATTATTGTGCCCCATATCCACGGTGGGACAAATCAAAAATAGATCTGCCTGTTTCTCTGGATGGATTCCGTTGTACGCCCAGTTTTCAGGCGAAGCATAGTCAATCTCTTTGTCGGCGGGTTTGATGACGGCCAGAACAATGACTATGGCGGCAAGAATGCACGCACAGATGATCCGTATCCATTTATATCGTTTCACGTTTCATAATTCCTTTCTCTGAATTGGGTTTACATACAAATTTTGATTTATTGCGTTGACCATAACACATGCCCACCATAAATATAATGAAAAGCTCGACAAATTGAATTTGCCGTGACAAGCTTGCCTAATTTTCTGAATACATCAATTACATGACTTGTAGCGCCGACAAAATCGTCGCGCTCACAAGTGGAAAGATGATATTTTAAGACCAGTACAAATGTCTCATCATCCATATTAACTACTGCTTCGCGCATAAATAAAGCAAAGCCATCAGATGCAACATAATGCAGTCTTGTAACAGGAAATACTGACATCAGAGCATCTATGTCTTCTTTACGAACAAGTTCAAACAAATCCTTAGGCTGTGAGGTGGCAGCAAATGTTTCTCCGTCAAGCAAGCCGTATTTTATGTAGTCTGAGACTCTGAACTGATTACGTTTGAAGCCTTCGTCGAGTAGACAACTGTCAGATATGACATGATTTACCAAGTTTGCTCTAATTGCTACGACCTACTGTTAGATGGACTTCACGTTATGGTACTAATCTGTCACGTGGATTGCGCGTTAGCTATGTTAAGCTCAGAAGAATATCTTCTAGGCTTGGCCGTGGGCTATTCATTTTAAGCATCTAGCTGCTGCTAAATCAGAATTTGAATGCCTGGATGCGGCAAAGAAAAGGGGCTAAAAACTACGACAACTATATTTTACTATAGATTAATTCTGCAAACTGTCCGTATTTTTTTACTTCTTCTAAGTTAAATCGCTTTAATCCTTCCTTTTGTGAAAACAATGGTATTCCCTCCCCCAACAACACTGGGGCTATCTGTATAATAATATTATCGACCATATGATTATCTAACAGAGGAGCTAATATAGTATTTCCTCCGACAATCCAGACATTTTTATCCTTCTCTAGTTGTTTTACAAATTCAACGACATCACAATTTATAGGTATAAATTCTTTAGCTGATAAGCTTTCAGCATGTGTAAAAACATAATTTCGGGTAGTTGGATAAAGACTTCCGACACTCTCTATATTTTCAATCTCATTAAATGTTCTCTTACCCATGATAGTAATATCCATGCTTTTATAGAAGCTTTCATAACCTGTTTCTTCTATTGTACCAGTTTGGTAAAGCCATTCCAAGTTATGGTTATTGTCAGCAAGATAGCCATCCATAGTAACGCATCCGTAAAAAAACACACTCATGCAATTATCCACCTTTATTTAATTCGCGTTTTACTTACTTGTATTTATATTGCTATTTGATAGATAACAATTAATTTATGTTAAGTCTAGGAGAGCATCTTCTCGGCTTGTCCCTTAAGTAAACATAATCCTGCTAATAAAAGTCAAGTGCTATTTTGATAAAAGTCTTACTTAAAAATGAGTATAAATAATTAGGCCAAGCATTAATAACATCTGGCCTGTTGGAAATATTATACTACTTAATTTATTGCACGTAAACCTCATTCACCCTTGCGTAATAAATCCTAAGGAACTTGTTTAGTGCAGCGATTTTAGCAACCCTCAATGGCTTTCCTTCAGTTTCTTTTTTGAGCATATATAAATATACAGCATTATCTACTTGTGGTTTGGATATCTTCAGATATCGCATGATTTCATATTCAGTCTTACGCAACGAAGCTGATCCCCGTTTGATATACTCCTGTTAGTTGCTGTAAAATCACCTGACTGATATGGCGGAGCATCTAGTCCTGCATATGCAATTAATGCACTTGCACTATGAAAACGCCTAATATCTCCTATTTCTGCAATGATACGTGGTCCTAGAATATCTCCGACACCCGGCATTTCCATTACAATAGTAGATCCCTCGAGGTAATAGGACGTGTATGTGGGCGCTTGTGCTTTTCACTAAACTATTGCAATATTCTAAAAACTATCTCATAATTAAAAATGTATAAATTACCAGAGTTAAAATTACTTTCCGGGGGCGACAGCTTGTTTATCATAATCTTAGGAACCCTGTCAGATACTGAAAAAGACTTGGTCAATCAGATTTTTAAAGATTCTAATATTAAGCTTTATAACATATCCTTTCAAATATTGCGTTCACATTCGGATGCGGAGGAAGCCGTATCGCAAACCTTTTTAAAAATTATCAGCAGCATTGAAAAAATATCCAGACTACCCGGTTCCAAAATTATGCCTTACTGCGTTGTAATAGTAAAGAATGAAGCGACAAATATTTTGAGAAATCGAATGAAATCAGTCTCCATGGGTGAGCTTGAAGCCGATAAGTGGTAGCTATTCCTCCGAGGTTGAGGATGCATGGATACATAATATTGACAGAAAACAATTGCTTTTAGCAATTGACAGGCTTTCTGGTGCAGACAAGCATCTAGTTTACTTGCGTTACGCAAATGATATGAGCTTCAAAGAGATTGCCGCTTTACTGGGCGTCAGCGAACAGACGGCCCAAAAAAGAGGGTATCGTATTCTTGAGAAGCTACGGGGCCTTTATGAGAAAGGTTTTGATGAAAATGTCCAATACGTTTGACAGTCTCATTCGAGATGTATGTAAACAAGCTTGGGAAAATGATATTGTAAAGCTTGAACAGTTCGATTTCAGTGATACTCCAGTCAGACCGCTTACCGCAGAAGAAATTCAAGCGTTGGCACAAAAGATAACGGCACTGCCGCTGGAATATATGAACACGCTCTTCTTTCGGTATTGCTTTGGCTTTTCCTCCGAGGATGCGGATGCAGTACTGGAAACCGCGCATTCCGCCGGCAGGCTGCGGTATACCAGAAATATGCTGTCACACTTCATGGGACTGGATGGCGCCGTGGTAGATGACCATTCCATGAAAATTGCTTGTGAAACGGCTCTCTTGACGTATGTTGCGCAAGACGTTCCGGACGTATTACAAATTCCGAAGTACTCCAACGCCTTTAGAAGGACACTCAAGGCAATTAAAGCTGCTCAAAAATCAACCAATATGGTAATCACTCTCATGAAACGGGTGGCGGTATTTATCCTTGTTTGCGCTATCAGTTTCTCAACCGCGCTTGTCGCAAACGCCAAATTGAGAGA
>NZ_JAQVBV010000115.1 GCF_028690125.1 Bacteroides sp.
AAAAAGGCTCAGGAAGCAGGTATTACAACTGTTGTTTTCGACCGTAATGGTTACTTATATCATGGGAGAGTAAAAGAAGTAGCTGATGCTGCTCGTAACGGTGGACTTAAATTTTAATCATTATGGCTGGAGTTAATAATAGAGTTAAGATTACTAACGATATAGAACTGAAGGATAGATTGGTTGCTATTAATCGTGTTACTAAAGTTACCAAAGGTGGTAGAACTTTTAGTTTCTCTGCAATCGTTGTTGTAGGTAACGAAGAAGGAATTATCGGTTGGGGACTTGGTAAAGCAGGTGAAGTAACAGCTGCTATCGCTAAAGGCGTTGAATCAGCTAAAAAGAATCTGGTTAGAGTACCTGTTTTAAAAGGTACTGTTCCTCACGAACAATCAGCTAGATTTGGTGGTGCTGAAGTATTTATCAAACCAGCATCTCATGGTACTGGTGTTGTAGCAGGTGGTGCTATGCGTGCTGTGTTGGAGAGTGTTGGTATTACTGATGTTTTGGCAAAATCAAAAGGTTCTTCAAACCCGCATAATCTTGTTAAAGCTACGATTGAAGCTTTGAGTGAAATGCGTGATGCTAGAATGATTGCTCAGAATAGAGGTATTAGTGTTGAAAAAGTATTTAGAGGATAAAGGAGGAGATATGTCAACTATAAAGATTAAACAAGTTAAAAGTAGAATTGGTGCTCCGGCTGATCAAAAAAGAACTCTCGATGCACTGGGACTTCGTAAACTGAACCGTGTGGTTGAGCACGAAAGTACTCCTTCAATTCTTGGAATGGTAGATAAAGTAAAGCACTTGGTTACCATTGTTAAGTAATTATTTGTTGAATAAAAAAAACGAATTACAATATGAACTTAAGTAATTTAAAACCTGCAGAGGGATCTACTAAGACAAGAAAAAGAATAGGACGTGGTACCGGTTCTGGCTTAGGCGGTACTTCTACAAGAGGTCATAAAGGAGCTAAATCAAGATCTGGATACTCTAAAAAGATTGGTTTTGAAGGTGGCCAGATGCCTCTTCAACGTCGGGTACCTAAATTTGGTTTTAAGAATATTAATCGCGTAGAATATAAAGCTATCAACTTGGATACTATTCAGAAGCTTGTAGAAGCTAAGAATTTGGTAAATGTTGGTTTGAATGACTTTATTGAAGCAGGATTTATTTCTTCAAATCAGTTGGTAAAAGTATTAGGTAACGGAACTTTGACTAATAAGCTAGAAGTAGAAGCTCATGCATTCTCTAAGACTGCAGTTGCTGCTATTGAAGCTGCTGGTGGAAGTGCAGTAAAACTCTGATTCAATGAGAAAAGCTATTGAAACATTAAAAAATATATGGAAGATTGAGGATCTGAGACAGCGGATCCTCATCACCATATTGTTTGTGGCAATTTATCGTTTTGGTTCGTATGTTGTATTGCCGGGTATTAGTCCCGCTATGCTGACAAAATTGCACGAACAAACAAGTGAAGGGCTTTTGGCCTTATTAAATATGTTTTCTGGAGGAGCATTCTCTAATGCATCTATTTTTGCATTGGGAATTATGCCTTATATTTCTGCATCTATCGTAATTCAGTTGTTAGGAATTGCTGTACCGTATTTCCAAAAGCTACAACGTGAGGGTGAGAGCGGCAGAAGAAAGATGAATCAATATACCCGTTATTTGACAATTGCTATATTGTTAGTTCAGGCTCCTTCTTATTTGCTCAATCTTAGGGCGCAGACTGGCACTTCCTTGAATGCTTCATTAGATTGGACTCTGTTTATGTTTACCTCTACCGTGATTTTGGCAGCAGGTAGTATGTTTATTTTGTGGCTTGGTGAAAGAATTACTGATAAAGGTATTGGTAATGGTATTTCATTTATCATCTTGATTGGTATTATTGCTCGTTTTCCGGATGCTCTAATTCAGGAAGTTGTTTCTAGAGTTACGAATAAAAGTGGTGGACTGATCATGTTTATAATTGAAGTAGTATTCTTGTTATTAGTGATTGGTGCTGCTATTCTTTTGGTACAAGGTACTAGAAAAATTCCTGTACAGTATGCAAAGAGAATTGTAGGTAATAAGCAATATGGTGGTGCAAGACAGTATATTCCCTTAAAGGTGAATGCTGCTGGTGTAATGCCTATTATTTTTGCTCAGGCAATTATGTTTATTCCAATTGCTTTTATCGGTTATTCCAATGGTAATGATGCTGCAGGTGGTTTCTTGCATGCGTTTACTGATCATACAAGTTTCTGGTATAATTTCGTTTTTGCGGTAATGATTATATTATTTACATATTTCTATACTGCAATTACAATTAATCCAACTCAGATGGCTGAGGATATGAAGAGAAATAACGGTTTTGTCCCAGGAATCAAACCAGGAAAACAAACTGCAGAGTATATTGATGATATTATGTCTCATATTACTTTGCCTGGTTCTTTCTTCTTGGCATTGGTTGCTATTATGCCTGCGTTTGCTGGTGTATTTGGGGTACAAGCCGGATTTGCTCAATTCTTCGGTGGTACGTCTTTGTTAATTCTTGTAGGTGTTGTTCTTGATACGTTGCAACAAGTAGAAAGTCATTTGTTGATGAGACATTATGATGGATTACTAAAATCTGGTCGTATTAAGGGACGTGCTGGTGTAGCGGCATATTAATTCTTTTATTAGAAATGATATTTCTTAAAACAGAAGATGAAATAGAACTGCTCCGTCAGAGTAACTTACTTGTCGGTAAGACATTGGCTGAAGTTGCCAAAGTGGTGAAACCAGGTGTTACTACACGTGAGTTGGATAAAGTTGCTGAGGAGTTTATTAGAGATAATGGAGCAACTCCAACTTTTAAAGGATTTCCGAATCAATATGGTGAACCATTTCCCGCTTCAATTTGTACTTCTGTTAATGAGCAGGTGGTACATGGAATCCCAGGGGATGTTGTTTTAAAAGACGGTGATATTGTTTCTGTGGACTGCGGAACTTATATGAATGGTTTTTGTGGTGATTCTGCTTATACTTTTTGTGTAGGTGAGGTGGACGAGGACATTCGTAATTTATTGAAGGTTACTAAGGAAGCGTTATATATCGGCATTGAGAATGCGGTACAAGGCAAAAGGATTGGAGATATCGGATATGCTATTCAGCATTATTGTGAATCTCACTTTTATGGTGTAGTACGTGAATTTGTAGGTCATGGCATTGGTAAAGAGATGCATGAAGATCCTCAGGTTCCTAATTATGGCAAAAGAGGTTATGGTACCTTGATGAAAAGAGGGCTTTGCATTGCAATTGAACCGATGATAACACTGGGAGACAGACAAGTGATTATGGAACGTGACGGATGGACTGTAAGAACCATGGACCGAAAATATGCGGCGCATTTTGAACATACAGTGGCCGTTGGAACTGGTGAAGCAGATATTTTGTCTTCGTTTAAATTCATTGAAGAAGTTTTAGGAGATAAAGCAATATAGTATGGCAAAGCAATCTGCAATAGAACAAGATGGAGTTATAGTTGAAGCATTGTCGAATGCAATGTTTCGTGTTGAATTAGAAAACGGACATGAGATTACTGCACATATTTCCGGTAAGATGCGGATGCATTACATCAAAATCCTGCCGGGTGATAAAGTGAGAGTTGAAATGTCTCCTTACGACTTATCGAAAGGAAGAATTGTGTTTAGATATAAATAAATTAAGATATGAAAGTAAGAGCATCATTAAAGAAACGCACGCCAGAATGTAAGATCGTTAGACGTAATGGCCGTTTGTATGTTATTAACAAGAAAAATCCTAAGTATAAACAACGTCAAGGATAATTT
>NZ_JAQVBV010000116.1 GCF_028690125.1 Bacteroides sp.
GGTTCTTTTGGCATAAAGGCTTTGGAGACTAAGTGGATTACAGGCCGTCAGATCGAAGCTGCTCGTATTGCAGTAACAAGATATATGCAACGTCAAGGACAGATCTGGATCCGTATATTCCCGGATAAACCGATCACTAGAAAACCTGCTGATGTACGTATGGGTAAAGGTAAAGGTGCTCCGGAAGGATTTGTGGCTCCTGTGACTCCAGGTAGAATCATTATTGAAGCTGAAGGAGTATCTTACGAAATTGCGAAAGAAGCATTGCGCTTAGCTGCTCAAAAGCTTCCTATTACAACGAAGTTTGTCGTAAGACGTGATTATGATATTCAAAATCAAAATGCGTAGTGTTTATGAAAATTGCAGAAATTAAAGAAATGCCTACTAGTGATTTAGTAGAAAGAGTAGAGACAGAAACAGCTAATTATAACCAAATGGTTATAAATCATTCTATTTCTCCTTTGGAAAATCCTGCTCAAATTAAACAATTACGCAGGACTATTGCGCGTATGAAAACTGAGTTACGCCAGAGAGAACTTAACAATAAATGATCAGCTTGATGGAAGCAAGAAATTTAAGAAAAGAAAGAACAGGGGTTGTGTTGAGCAATAAGATGGAAAAGACTATCACAGTTGCTTCTAAATTTAAAGAAAAGCACCCTATATATGGTAAATTCGTTAGTAAGACGAAAAAGTACCATGCTCATGATGAAAAGAATGAATGCAATATTGGTGATACTGTATGCATTATGGAAACTCGTCCTTTGAGCAAGACCAAAAGATGGAGATTAGTAGAAATAATTGAAAGAGCTAAGTAATTATGATACAAGTAGAATCCAGACTTACAGTATGTGATAACAGTGGAGCTAAAGAGGCTTTGTGTATCCGCGTTTTGGGTGGTACAGGTCGTCGTTATGCTTCAGTGGGGGATGTCATTGTAGTTTCGGTTAAGAGTGTTATCCCTTCTAGTGATGTTAAAAAAGGTGCAGTATCAAAGGCTTTGATTGTACGTACAAAGAAAGAAATCCGTCGTCCTGATGGTTCTTATATACGTTTTGATGATAATGCTTGCGTGTTGCTGAATAATGCAGGTGAAATTAGAGGTAGTCGTATTTTCGGTCCTGTAGCAAGAGAACTTCGTGCTACAAACATGAAAGTTGTGTCACTTGCGCCTGAAGTACTTTAATTTGTAAAAGATTTGAGTAATGAGTAAATTACATATTAAAAAAGGCGATACAGTTTACGTAAATGCTGGTGAAGATAAGGGCAAAACTGGTCGTGTATTGAAGGTTCTTGTTAGTGAAGGTCGTGCTATCGTTGAAGGTATCAATATGGTATCTAAGAGCACAAAACCAAGCGCTAAGAACCCGCAAGGTGGTATTGTGAAGCAGGAAGCTTCTATCCACATTTCAAACTTAAACCCGGTTGATCCAAAAACTGGTAAAGCAACGCGTATTGGGAGAAAAGTTAGTTCTTTGGATGGAAAAAGAACTGTAGTGCGTTATTCTAAAAAATCAGGAGAGGAGATTAAGTAATGAGTAATACTGCTAGTCTTAAGAAAGAATATGCAGAGCGTATAGCACCTGCATTGAAATCACAGTTCCAGTATTCTTCTACAATGCAGATACCCGTACTTAAGAAGATTGTTATCAATCAAGGTTTAGGTATGGCTGTTGCTGATAAGAAGATTATTGAAGTAGCAATCAATGAAATGACGGCTATTACAGGTCAGAAAGCTGTAGCTACCATTTCTCGTAAAGATATTGCTAACTTTAAATTACGTAAGAAAATGCCGATTGGTGTGATGGTAACTTTACGTCGTGAAAGAATGTACGAATTCTTGGAAAAATTGGTTCGTGTAGCTCTTCCTCGTATCCGTGACTTCAAAGGTATCGAAAGCAAATTTGATGGTAAAGGTAACTATACTCTTGGTATTCAGGAACAAATTATTTTTCCTGAAATAAATATCGATAGTATTACAAGAATTCTCGGAATGAATATTACCTTTGTAACCTCTGCGCAAACAGATGAAGAAGGTTATGCTTTATTGAAGGAATTTGGTTTACCTTTTAAAAACGCTAAAAAAGATTAATAGATATGGCAAAGGAATCAATGAAAGCACGTGAAGTAAAGCGTGCTAAATTAGTAGCCAAATACGCCGAAAAAAGAGCAGCTTTGAAGCAGATCGTAAGAACGGGTGATTCTGCAGATGCTTTTGAAGCTGCACAGAAATTGCAAGAGTTGCCAAAGAATTCTAATCCAATTCGTATGCACAATCGTTGCAAACTGACTGGTCGTCCAAAAGGTTATATTCGTCAGTTCGGAATTTCAAGAATTCAGTTCCGTGAGATGGCATCTAACGGGCTGATTCCAGGTGTAAAGAAAGCAAGCTGGTAATTATTGTTTAAATATTGTCAGGGAAGTCCTGATTAATTTAATTTATTTTTATATGACTGATCCAATAGCAGATTATTTGACGAGGTTGCGGAACGCGATTGGTGCAAAGCACAGAGTTGTTGAAGTTCCCGCTTCAAATTTGAAAAGAGAAATCACAAAGATTCTTTTTGAGAAAGGCTACATTCTTAATTATAAGTTTGTAGAAGATGGTCCTCAAGGAACTATTAAAGTTGCCTTGAAGTATGATTCTGTTAACAAAGTTAATGCAATCAAAAAATTAGAAAGAATATCTTCTCCGGGTATGCGTAAGTATACTGGTTATAAAGATATGCCGCGTGTTATTAATGGTTTGGGTATTGCTATAATATCTACTTCCAAGGGTGTAATGACTAACAAAGAGGCTGCTGAACTGAAGATCGGTGGTGAAGTCTTGTGTTATGTATATTAATTAGGAGGAATTAGCAATGTCAAGAATAGGAAAATTACCCATTAGTATCCCTGCTGGAGTGACAGTCACTCTAAAGGATGATGAGGTTACCGTAAAGGGACCGAAAGGCGAAATGAGCCAATATGTAAATTCTGCAATCAATGTTGCCATTGAAGACGGACACGTTATTTTAACAGAAAATGAAAAAGAAATGCTTGATAACCCAAAGCAGAAACATGCTTTTCACGGTTTATATCGTTCTTTGATTCACAACATGGTTGTTGGTGTATCAGAAGGATATAAAAAAGAACTGGAACTTGTTGGTGTTGGTTATCGTGCTTCTAATCAAGGTAACATTATTGAACTGGCTTTAGGTTATACACACAATATTTTCATTCAATTGCCTGTTGAGGTGAAGGTTGAAACTAAGTCTGAAAGAAATAAGAACCCTCTTATTATATTAGAATCGTGTGACAAACAGTTGCTTGGCCAAGTTTGCTCTAAAATACGTTCTTTCCGTAAACCTGAACCATATAAAGGTAAAGGTATTAAGTTTGTTGGCGAAATTATTCGCAGAAAGTCTGGTAAATCAGCCGGTGCTAAATAATTCATATAAAATTAGAACATTATGACAACAAAAATAGAAAGACGAGTTAAGATCAAATATAGAGTACGCAATAAGATTTCAGGTACTACTGAATGTCCGCGTATGAGTGTATTTAGAAGTAACAAGCAGATTTACGTCCAGATTATCGATGATCTTTCTGGTAAAACTTTGGCTGCTGCTTCTTCTTTGGGCATGACTGAAAAGGTTGCAAAGAAAGAACAGGCTGCTAAAGTTGGTGAAATGATTGCTAAAAAGGCTCAGGAAGCAGGTATTACAACTGTTGTTTTCGACCGTAATGGTTACTTATATCATGGGAGAGTAAAAGAAGTAGCTGATGCTGCTCGTAACGGTGGACTTAAATTTTAATCATTATGGC
>NZ_JAQVBV010000117.1 GCF_028690125.1 Bacteroides sp.
ATTCAAATTTTTTCTCCGCTGTTTTTCCAAACTTATCTTTTGCAAAAAGAGTTATAACAGAATGCCCAGGAAGGGGGGAGACTACTTCTTTAAAATTTCCATCCTGATCAATAAATATCTCTCTTCCGTTAATTGTCAGTAGGACAGCTTTCTCTGCAGTACCCTTAATGGTTACAACTTTTGAATCTTCTGTCCTCTCAAGTTCAGCCACTATTTGAACACCTCTCCATATAAAATTCATTTTAGCATAGACAAAGATTCCAATAAACACAAAAAGCAATAAGCATGAACCGGTTCCAATCCACCATTTTATATTCTTTTCTTTTAGGTCTCTTATCATTTCTTGTTTTTTATCTGCTAATTTTATCTACCTAATGAATAAATTTTTGTCTTGTTTGCTTCCTCCTATTTGTGTCGAGTCTGCTTCCTTCTATTCGTGTCATTCGCGTCCATTCGTGGATTTGTGTCGTGTTTGATCCCTCTTAAAGGTCCCCAGTGTTATCAATTGGGTTTTCCAAAACTTCTCTAGGCTTGGCACCGTTTGCAGGCCCAATCACTTGTCTCTCTTCTAGCATATCCATTAATTTTGCAGCTCTAGCATAACCGATACCGAGTTTTCTTTGTAAATATGAAGTTGAGGCTTTTCCAGCTTCCATAACTGTCATTCGAGCATCTTCGTATAAGTCATCATCTCCATCTTCGCTTTCAATAGTGTCAGAATACACCCCGCTTTTATCTATACTGCCTGTTAGTTCTATATAATTTGGTATTTCGTCGATGTAAGCTTCTCGTAGATAATTGGCAACTCTCTTTACTTCATCTTCAGAGATGAACGCACTTTGTAGTCGTTCTGGACTAGGGCTTGCTGTGCTTAGGAAGAGCATGTCTCCAGCACCAACCAATTTCTCGGCTCCACTTTGATCAAGAATAGTTCTTGAGTCTACTTGAGAAGAAACCTGTAGGGCAATACGAGTAGGGATGTTGGCCTTGATGATACCAGTAATAACATTAACAGATGGTCTCTGTGTAGAAAGAATAAGGTGAATACCAACAGCACGAGACATTTGAGCAAGTCGAACGATTGAAGACTCAAGCTCTCTTCTGTATGTTTGCATAATATCTGCCAATTCGTCGATAACGATTATAATGTATGGCATTCTCTCGGCTTCTTCCTCTCCAGCTTTCTTTGCTTTACCATAAACTTTCTCGTGATATGACTCGATGTTTTGAACGGCACAGTCTTGCAATATCTCATATCGGCGTTCCATTTCTCTAATAGCCCAATTGAGTGCTAGAATGGTCTTCTTTGGGTCTGTGATCACTGGGGTTTGAAGATGAGGTATCTTGTTGTACAAAGTGAGCTCAACCCTTTTTGGGTCGACTAGAATGAATCTCATGTCTTCTGGGCCGTTCCTGTAAAGAAGGGAAGTGATAATAGAGTGAATAGTAACAGACTTACCAGAACCAGTAGTTCCGGCTACGAGTAGGTGAGGCATCTTAGCCAAATTGCCATAAACAGGATCATTCGATAATCCTTTACCGAGAGCTACAGTCAAAGGCTTAGGACTTTTTCTAAATTTATCGTCTTTCAAAAGATTTGCTAGACCGACTATTGTCTTGCCTTTGTTGGGTACTTCGATACCGACTAATGATTGGCCGGGGATAGGGGCTTCTATACGAATCGATTTTGCTGATAGGGCGAGAGCTAGTTCGTTTTGTAACCCAACAATTCTTGAAAGCTTAACTCCTTGTGCGGGCTTTAGAGAGTAACGAGTAACCGTAGGTCCTATTGTAATGTCAGACATCTCAACAGAAATTCCGAAAGTTAATAGAGTTCTTTGAATCATGTTTGCGTTGTCTTTTGTGTTTCCGACATTAGCAACTCCGCGATCTCCTTCTAATAGGTCGATTGGGGGAGGGGTGTAGTTAGAATTTCTCCTGATTGGTTTTATGATCTCCTTTTGCTTTTCTTCTACCGAAGCTTTTTCATTGAATTCAACAGAAGAGATAACTTTAGGTTCAGATGGTTTAACTTTCTCTTCTATCTCATAATTGTCGGCAGTAAAATCTTCTACCACTCCGTTGTCTTTTTTCTTCCAAGACCAAAGGTCTCTCTTTAGGAAATTCCAAATTTTTTGGAAAGTATCGGGGATGTTTGGACTCTCATTAAATAGAACAATTAGAGATATTATAAGTCCACCTCCGAGCACTAAAATTCCACCATATAGTCCGAAGAGTTTAGTAAATGGCCAAGAGATAATTCCACCGAGGAATCCTCCGTAAGTGATGTTCAAACTTTCTCCATTTCCATTGCTTGCGATGTCTAGTAGCCCGAGAGAAGTTAGGAGAGTTAGTAATCCAAAAATAGTGTGAGACCTCGCAATCTGTGGTCGTTGTTTTTTCATAAACGAAACTCCGACAAGTAGCAACAAGATAGGGAGGAGGTAGTAACCGAATCCCAAGAGTGAGTGAAGTGCTCGGAAAATAAATGTCCCAACTATTCCCGCCATTTCAAAAATCGACAAGATCATAATCGCTCCAAAAATAATAAAACCGATACCCCAAATGTTGTATCGTGCCTCTTCTTTTAGCTCAACTTTTTTTACATTTTTATTACCATTTCCACCTCGCTTTGAAGTGCTTTCATTGTTTGTATCATCTGTATTTTTTTTTGCCATAGTTACGTCTATTATATCACTTTTCTTTGCATTTAAAAAATTGATTTTTTAAAAAAAAATTAGAATAAAAATGGTACAAAATTTACCTGTGGATAACTGCTCGAGGCCTTGCCTGCACATTCGTGTCATTCGTTTCCATTCGTGTATTTGCGTCGTGCCTGATCCCTTTTATTCGTGTCATTCGTTTCCATTCGTGTATTTGTGTCGAGTTTGACTTGCTTAAAATTTTTTTCAGTATATAATGGACACATTAAAGACAAATAACTCGCCACTTAGGTGACAAAAAGGACAGATGAATAACCAAAAAGACACACAAAGGACAACAACAAATAGTTACGGACAACTAGATGTCTCTGATGTAAAAGCCTTATCTGGTATAGCTGTTTATGGGCTTACAAACAAAAAGACAGAAAAGTTGGTCACTGCACTTTATCTCGTATCTGATTGTATGGATACAGACGATGCACTCAAGAGTAAGATTAGATTATTGGGGGTAGAATTATTGTCCGATATCTACCAATACTCTGTATTATCACCAGTCGAAAAATCCTCATTTGTCGCTACTCCTATCTCTCGAGTTTACGAACTTCTTTCCTTCATTGAAATAGCAAAAACGATTGGTTTTATCTCTGAAATGAACGCAAGTATTTTGAACCACGAATTCTCTAAATTAGCTGTTGATTTGAGAGAGAGTGTAAGTAAGGATCGACACTTTTCTTTCACTCTTGATGATAAGATGTTTGAGGTTGGTGATGATACTTTCGAAGATTTGCAAAATGGTAATCAGAGTTTATCAAGGACATCAGAAAACATGTCCGTTAGAAATTTTACACACAATCATTTGACCAATAACGTCTCTTACAAAGACCAAAGGTTTGACAAGAAAGAGACAGCCAAAAAGACACTTTCTCATCTCCAAGGACCAGCCGCTAGAGAAGATAGAATTAAGAGGATTATGAGTCTCATTAAGGACAAGAAGGATGTTTCAATAAAAGACATATCAATCTTCCTTCCTGACTATTCAGAAAAGACAATTCAGAGAGAATTAAACGGACTAGTTGATAAAGGACAAATCAAAAAGACAGGAACAAAGAGATGGTCTCGCTACAAACTCGCATAA
>NZ_JAQVBV010000058.1 GCF_028690125.1 Bacteroides sp.
TACAACTTTAACGGAATGGTTTTCACCTGTTGCATATAATATACTTGTTATGTGAATTCATAAAGGTATCTGAGGCAATTCCTCCCCCACCTAAAGGAAGGGGACTCCTTGCCATTTTAGTTGAATCGCGATACGCTTTTTGAACGGTTTCTATATGACATCCGAGCATTTTGGCAATTTGAGTTGTTGTTAGTTTCTTTGCAGTTAATAATGCGAGATATTCCGGATCGTGGAGTTCCGGTAATTTGTATCGGTTATTACGAATAGGAATATTGCGTTCCATGAGAATTGATCGGATGTTTCTTGGATGGAGATTAAATTTGATAGCAAGTTGTTTTACGGTGATTTTTTTGTTTGTGAGGTATATATTGACAATAGTATCTGTATCGATTAGCATGGTATCAGCTCTTTAGACAATTTTTACATAAAGATTTGTTTTGGAATAGGGTTGATAGATCTTTTTCTGCTTTTGTAATAGGGGTGTTGCAGTTTTCACAATTACCTACGGTTATTTGAGTGATAGGTATTCTTTCAGGAATGTTTTGGTGAGGAGGTACAGGTTTGATAGTGTATTTAGGAAGATCTATATTGAATACCCGTTTTGCATATGATGAGATTTTTGAGTAGACATGTTCGCTTTGGTTACCGAGTAAGGGGAAAATTGTTTTGAATTGATCGATGCATTCGGTATGTGTGTCACCGTTGACTTTTATTTTGATATTTTCATAATTATCGAGATTAATCGTGATTTCAAGTTCCATTATTTTATTCCTCCACTTGAGTGTAAATGGTTTTTTTGAGATCTAATCCGAGCACGTTGATATAACTTGATTGTATTTTTTTCATGGTTTTATCAAGTGCCATTCTTTCAATCAGGTAAATTGCGTGTATTGCAAAATTAGGAGGACATTTTCTGAAGTCTCCATCTATTGTTTGGTAATAGACGAAACCTGTTGAAAATCCGGTTATTTTTGCGAATTCATATTGGTTTAAATTGAAGTATGCAAGAGCCAGTCTGAATTTGTGTTTGAATGTAGGATCGTTGTTAGCGAGTTCTGCAGCGATCTCTGCTATTGTCGAAGTGGATTCTATACATCGGTTTTTACAGAGGTATATGGGATATGGAGGGTTTGGGTCCATATATTTGTTACTTCTAACGAGTTCTAATCCACAATGAGGACATAATGGTGTTTTTGTAACAGTATACTGGATTGTATTGATGTTTTTGAAATCAGCAGTATTATCCATGATTTTCCTTGGGTTTTTTAGATTTGTTACAATTTGTAACAATTGTTTTGCAGATAGTTATTGACATCAGATAGGTGTAATATGTGCTGGCATCTTGGGGGGATGTGGAGAGACGGGTGAGAAACGGCATGATATCGTGACCTGAATTGGCAAGGGTAGATAATGCGGTTGTGACGATTGATTTGGCTGATTTGGGGTTGTTCATTTGTTCACTTGCCAGGAGTTCTGATAAGAACATATATGGATGCATAATAGTGTTGTGTGGATCCATATCTTTCGTAGGGGTTGCGTCGATATCGATTGAATAGGAATACATAAGATTACCAAAAAGTTTGGTTTTTTATAGGTATAAGCATTGAAGATGGGCTGTATCTTCTTTTGTAGGGTGTGCTGTTTTTGTTAATGTGGTGAATTGCGATTTTGTAAGGTTATCCGGAGTGGTGTTTTTTAAGAATTTGATTATTTCTTGTTTGATTGTTCTACCTACGTATTTTCTTGATTGTGAACATAATGCGAGATCGAGAAATGTAACCCATTCTTTTCCTGTAGTTAAATAGCAGGAGTTGATTTGTATAAATGATTTGGGGTCGAGTTTAGATAGGTGAACCAGAAATAAAAATAGTTTTTTTTTATCATAGTTTGGGGTATGCGCTGCATTATATATGAGCGATGTGAGCTGGTCTATGTTTGGATTTGCAAACAATAAGACTTTATCAAGGGTTACTAGCTGTTCGTTCTGGATAAATAACGAACATACGGGCGATGCAGAATGTGGGGTGGCATGGGTATTCTCACTTATAGACATATTAAAACCTCTAAATAAGAGTTATAGTATTTTTCAGGATTGTATGTTGTATAAATCATACAATAACAGATACAGATCGTATTTATTATTAAAGGTTGTTGTTTTAACTGATACATTGCGAACAGATAATTTCGTGTATGTAGGATTGGTATTTGTAATGTTCGATTGTGTTGTCTGTTGTTTTATACAGAAGATGTGCCAGTTCGTGAGCTATTGCAGGTGATGTGGCTATAAGTGCTTTGAGATCGTGGATATCATATGATTCGTTTTGAAGATTAAATCTTTTTAAGTTGAGGTATTTTCGATCAATATATATCAGAGTTCCGTCGGTAATTGCATCAGATTCGATTGTTTTTCCCCGGTTTCGTTTACCTTCATATTTGAAATAGACTTTTGTAGAGAGATTTGCGATTCTGATCTGGTTTTGATCGAGTTTGAATAGTGATGTGATAGGTTTAATTGTTTTTGTGAGATAGATATGTTCTTTGTTTGTTTTTAATTCCTGGTTTTTAATTGAGTTTTCAATTTCAATGAATTCGTGAAGATCATCGATGTTGGGGATGTTACGGTTTGTGAATATTTTGTTGTAGAGTTTGTTTGGAGATATATAGACTGCAATACCATAGTATCTGGCGAGAGCGATTTTGTCTTCTTTTGAGGATAGTTGTGTTGTATCTGCCCAGAACAGATATCGATTCTTTTTTAGAGCTTCTTTAAAGAGGATAGAATCGTGTTTATTAAGAGTTTCCGGGATGTCCGGGATGTCCGGGAATGGATGAGATACGGTTTCCGGGATACTTATGTGAGTGGGTTGTGTGGGGGTAGGGAGTGCCAGGATTTTTGAATCTGTAAGGATGTTGTCAATGGAGTAATAGAGATATTTCAGGTATTCTTCGGGGTGAAGGAATTCTCCAATACCATCAACGTTGTTTGCTATTTCTTCCTGAGATGCGGTTTTTAAGAATGATTTGTAAAGATCGCGGATATGGGATCGGAGGACCAGTTTAAAGTCTCTGTATTTAGAGTCGTAGGTGATCTGAGTGCGGTCAGGTTCTCTGAGATTGACTGCGCCGGGTTTGAGTTCGATGACTCCGGTAATACCTGCCATATATTCGCAGGTGACTTCACGTTTTTCATAGTATACATACACGGTATTAAAGTTGACATGAGGTTTGTGGATACCGATTCTGCCAGAGAATAATTCGTTTTTGATATCTATAGTGAAATCCGAGATTACTGTTGAGAGGAGAGGGGTTTGTTGGATACCTATGTCATTGTAATAAATCGGGAATTCGATATGTTTACCTACCTGTTCGATTTTGAATTCCATTCCAAAGACATCGAATTCTCCATGAAGGGTTACCTGGAATCCTTTGATCGGTTCTGCAGTTGCCATAGTGGCGATTGGGGTAGTGTAGAGAGAGTTTATATCTACGGTGAGTATCCAGTTTTTTGATCTGAATGATGCGGTTTTTAAGTTAGGGATTGCAAGAATTGACCAGATACCCATACCGAATCCTTCTTCAGTGGATTCCCATTGTGATAGATCAAATGTGGTGATCGATGCAGGATCGTTACAGCCGTGTCCGTTGTCAGTGATAATTACTGTATCATACGATACAGTGAAATCCATGCGGGTTGCTTTTGCCCGTTGTGAGTTTTGAATGAGTTCTGAAATGAATGCATGTTCGTTGCTGAAGACGTTACCATTACACATCTTTTTGATTTTGCTTGGTATATCTGAAGTTATAGGGATTGCAAGAGTCATTATCGAGCCTCGGTTGAGGGGTGTTGATCTGAGATCGATACTTTCTTTTTTTACCATTCAATTAACCATGAACATTAATTGATGAGATCAGGATCCAGTTTGAACGGAGTATTACAGTTCTGGCAGGATTTTACATTGAATGTTGATGTAATGAATGTTGATTTCCAATGGCAGTAAGGACATATATATTGGAATCGGGGGATTGAGTTTGTTTTTTCAATTGGTGCCAGAGGGATAATTTTGTTGTTTTGTGCATCTGAATAGGTGGTTAAGACATGAGTTGTATGGAATACCGTGTTACAGGAATTGCATGTCCATTTTGTTCTGATATGGATTCCGTTTAAAATATATTTTGTTGATTTTTTTGAGTTTTTGATGATTGATCTGCAGTGTGGACAATACATAGGCATGACCTGAAATTGTTGTTATAAATAGGTGGATAGCGGGATGTTTTCTTTATCAGGATCGAAATTGGCTTTATGATACAGTTCTGTTGCAAACCGTATGAGAGCGTCGGGGTCGGTGTTTTTGGGTAGATTAATTGATGCGGCTATGATTGATGTGTGCCAGAGCTGATCGGCTGTTGAAGGAGGTTGAGGGGCAGTAAACAGAGGTGTTTTGAGTTTACCTGTTGTGGATGTGATAAAGAATGCTTTTGTTACTCCGTTTACTTGTTCTTCGGAGGGATCATATCCGATTTTAACCTGATCGCCGTCTTTTATGTTGCGCATTTCGATGAATGCTTTTTTGCTGACAATTTGGTAGGGAGTGGTATCGATTTGGACGAGATCTCCAGCTACATGTTTGTATGATCCGATTTGATAATCCATAGTATCACGAGAAGAGGTTTGGATACAGGGTTTTTATTGAGATCGTAGTTTCGTTTGTGACGATTATATGATCTTTTACCTGAATGTTCAGGATAGTGCCTGCGTTTGTTAATTGTTCGGTGAGCTGGATGTCTGTTACTGAGGGGATAGGAGTGTTATAGGGGTGGTTGTGGTATAAGATGATTGAATATGCGTTTTTGTGGATGGCGTTTCTGAATACATCTCTTGGATGAACGATACAATGAGTTGCAGTACCAATAGAGATGAGTTGTTTTTCAAGAATATTGTCGTGGTTATCGAGTGAAACGACAATAAATTGTTCCTGGTTCCGATGTCTGAGATAGGTAACCGGATCTGTTTCTGTTAGAGGATTGGTTTCTGAGAAGTTAAGGAATTTTTGGAGACGATGTAGTAGATTGATCATAATAAAACCAGGGTTATTGTATTATTTATTTTTTTTTTTAAAAACAATTGAATATGGAAAAGAGAGGAGAGGGTATTCACATTGTTTTAAAAAATCGATATATTGTAATTTTTTTGGTGCGTGATATGATTTTTAAAAAAATAAAATTTGGCGGATAAAGTAACTATGGAACCGACGGAACTGAACGCGCAGGTGTTTCTTTGAGGGTTGTGCCTCAGAGATATTGGGTTGTATAGTATATTTGCTATTGTTTGAGTATGAGATATTATGGAAAGAAACCAATGGGTTTTTGTTGTGCCGAGGGTTTGACGAATTACAGGTAGAGAGGTATATGTAATCATGAGTGTCGCCTCGTAGCAATACTATCTATGTATCAACTAGTTATTAATAATTTCGTTAATGTTTTTTATTTAATTATATAACATAATGGTTATATATAAAATTATTAGTATTTCTTTCTGATGATAGGGGCACCCATACTCTTTTTATAAATCAGAAGATGTGTAGGGATCTTTGATTTGTTTCCAAATTTCTTTTCTAAGTCTGTAACATAGAGTTTTGCATAGGATTTGAATTGATCCGGGTAGGTGGTTTTGATGTAATTACGTAGATTATCTTTTCCGAGAATATCTTCAACATCTTTAGCTGCAAGATAGCTGTAAGTATCCCATACGTCTGGACAGTGTTCGTAGACAGCTTTTGAATTGATATGGGTTGTTATTTTTTCAGGGATATGGAGTTCGTAGTCTGGATCAGATAACTGGTGTTTGGAACGCGCGTCTTCAATGAGGAAATCGCGGGTTGCTGTTAAGTTATCCAGTTTTGCTTTAAGAGATACAATCTCTGTAGTTAAATCATAAATTTCTTTTAATATTGTCATTTTTATCAATCCTAAAAATATAAATTGTTAAGGATAGTTGTACATCAACCATATCATGATGATGATTAAGATGATGTATGCTTCAATGCTTGTGCATGGATCTTTTTCCATATTATTTCATTAAAAAATTTAGTGTATCATTTATCTGTGATAATCGTGATTCTGTGGTCCCGGATATTTTGACGACCGGTACATAGTTTGTCAGATGGGTATACTGGTGTGTTAAGAATTGATTAATAGTGTTTTGAGATTCAATTGAAGTGAGATCCCGGTGTTTTGCGTTATCATGAGGAAAGTAATCGGTAATGAAAAAGATTACGTCATATGCGTTATGATATAGATGTAAATATGCTTTTTTTGTTGCATAACTGTATTGTGTTGAGAGATCATCGGGGTTTTCTGACGTGGTATAGTGATAGTAACAGTATGCAAGGTTGTCGATGACGGTTCGGTCACTGAGAAAACCGGTGTTGATATATTGTTTTTCTGTAAGGATTTGTTTATCCATAATCTGTAATTGTGTGGGAAAATGAGTTCGTGATTTTTTTGGGAATGTGGCTGCGATTTCTGAAATTATTGGGTATGTATTATATTGTTTGTTGAATTCTGAGACGAGCGTGGTTTTACCGCAGCAGTGGGTGCCGGATAAACCGATTTTGAGAGGGGTGGTGTGAGTCATGGGGATCAATCGTGGTTTAATACGGATAGTGTTTGGTATGAAAATCAGGTTTTTTTATGAACATAGCATCTTTTTTATATATGCCGCATTTGCCACAACAGTGCATTTGAGATATCGGGGTTGTTAAGGATATCTGTTGGGAATGGATATATTTACAAGTGGTTGGGAGATACATGATAGTTATTTTAAGGATTCGTAGATTATTCTGTTTTTCTCTGTATAGCAGATGAGACAATCAATACATTTGTTCTGACAGTTTATTTCAGTATCGTTTTTTTTATTAATTACATTAAATACAATATCTGCATTATCAGGGATTGTTGTCATAGGATTGGTTCTGTGAGGGTTTGAGTATACGATTGTAAAGTTATCCGGGATATTACCCGTAACAAGATTGAGTCGTTTTGTCCAGAGTGCAAATCTGGTCTGGGGGTTGTGTTCTGCGATTGTTACAAGATTTTTAAAATGGATGGAGTTATGGAGTTCTCCATATGAATTGAATCTGCAATATAAATGGTTTAACCGGGGGATTTCGTGTGGTTTTAGTGGACGGGTCGTTAAGATTTCTGCGTTTTTTGTATAGGTTTCTTTGGTGTTTGGACGATACTGTTCAAATTTGGCGGCATAACAGGAGGAACAGATTATATCTGGGTTTTTTCGTTGTTTTGTGCAGAAAGGGTTGTTTAAAGTACTGGTATTGATTGAGACCATACCTTTCATTTTACCTGAATGGTTGGTTGTTATGAAAATATGCGGTAGTGTATTTTTTTCTAACATTCACTTTATGCTGAAATTAAGACTTTAGTAGAAGGATCAATGATTGATGTTTCGGTAGTAGACCCTTTTAAGATGAGTATGTGAGGGTGTTCGTATAAGGCAATGAATTTTACTATATCGTACCACGAGGTTATTTCCGTTAGATCAGTTGTATAAAACCTGTTTGTATGTAGGTTTGCGAGTTGATCAAGAATGACCTGGAACGATTGGATTGGGTATTGTTCTACATACAGTGTTGCTCCGGGAAGTTTGCGGGTTTTTCTGTCTTGTTCCGGGACATAAATATCTGATTTGTTGATTTTGATTAATTTGTATTCTGGAACAGTATTTAAAAATACTTTGAGTTCCTGATACAAACATGATTCTTCGTATTGGATTTCTGATAGAATCGTGTTGAGATATGATTTTCCCTGGGGAGATTTTGCCGGGATTACAGGGGTTGTTTGTTTGATTAATGAAGAGAGCTCCTGGATGTCGGGAGGAGTTACCCGGATATAATAATTGATGTCTGAGATTGATTCGCAATATGATTGGATTTGGGTATCGGACGGGATACCTTCGGTAAGAATTGTGAGGGTTCGGGTAGACATGAGTTATCACGCTCCTGGTTATAATAATGCAGGCATTACGAATTCTGTTCCTGCAAAGATTGATACGACACCTACTATAATATAAAATATATAATGGATGATCGTGTTTGTTGAGTCGGATTTATCAGCCATTTTTACAATGGTTTGCATAATTGTTTGCATCGATACGTTCATACCTGCAGTGTTTTTTTCGACAGCCTCCATACGAGTGCCCATATTTTCAACAATATCTTCAAGCCGGGACATTCTGAGTTCGAGATTTCCATGATCGGCACAGACACCTTGTGGGACGGGGTTATAAGGGCAATAATCTCCGTTATTATATTGTGGGGTGGTTTTAGATGAATTCATTGTCGATATGCCTCCAGTAAAGTATAATTACAGTAATTATGAAGACATAAAAATAAATGTGGGGTTATTCTTTTATTGGACGTTTTGGAGGTTCTTTTTGTGATTTTGAGTAGTCTGGTTTGACTGAATCGTATAATCGTTTACAGAGATCATCCATTTCGTCTTCTGAAGGAGCCATTCCGATGTTGGCGAAGTATTTCTGGATCTGGGTTTTGCTGAGATAAGGGACGAGAGGTGCCAGGACATATGCGAGGTATCCTTCATCAGGGGGAGTGAGGTCTTCAAATTCCATAGTAACGATACCGGGGTATCCTATTGCTTTGAAATGAGGTTCGAGGATATGTTTGTCAAGGATATCTGAGACGAGTTCGCGTTCGCCGACAAGATCGCGTTCGTAAAAGATCAGATGGAGATCTCCAATGGATCGGTTGCTGTTTTCTGAATCGGTGAAACTATCGGCAAATCCCATACCTGCAGTAAATTCTTTTTCAAGGTAATTTTGACTTTTAATAACACCTTCCGGGGATCCTCGGGTATCAGAGACTTTATGTTCTGTGCCTGAAGGGAATATAATATTCATCCCTTCTTTTATACCGAATTTTAGTTCGTGTTTGATGGCATTTCGTTTGTTCCACCATTTTTCCGGGACGGTAACGACCATTGGGGGATCGCCATGTCTTTCGATCATGATACCTGCAGAATGTTCGTTTTTGAGTTTACGGACAATCTGGAGATAATTTTCCTGGATTAATGAGATGCCGTTTGGATCGGTGAATGATGGGTTTCTCGGGATGAACAGGAGTTCGTCTGGAGCAAATACGATATGTTTTTTTTCCGGACCAATCCATATGGTTTGGACAAAAGCAATGATATCTCCTGATCCGTCTGGTTGTATAGTGGCAAACGGGGTAAGTGAGGTATATTTTGTTGATTTTTCGTTGAGAATATTTTTTAGATCGTCATAATCTTTTTGATGGTTTCGGTATACCTTGATTGATCTGGGATAGAGGTGGGTGATTGATTCGATACCTTCTGACTCGTTTTCGTTCCAGGTAACCTGGATGAAACATCTACCATATATTCTGAGATATTTTGCAATATCCTGACAGAACTTTTTGTATTGAAGATTGCGACGGAATTGTTTGATCTCGAAATCGTCATCTTTTTTTGATGAGATCAATTTGAATGACATACAGTTCTGGCTTTCGGTGCGGATAATCCGGGCGATTTTTCCTATTTTTGAGACCCATTCACAGAATGCATCCCATCCTTCTTCCGGGACAGCGTGTTTTATCTGGGTAATGTTGAGATAATAATCTGAAGACATATTGTTTTGAGATGATTGAGGGAACCGGGTGCCGACGGGTAGGATTTGATCTACTGTGTATCCGGGAGCATAATCTGAGAAATCACCTGGATAGTAACCGGGATCAGGATGTTTTGCAGGAGATATGATCGGATCAGATTTTGTTATGAATGATTTGAGTTTTGTGATGAGTGTCATACTATTTACCATCTATATAAAAATTTAAATGTGTGTGAGGTTATGCGAGTATACCCCAATCATCTGAATCAGGGACATTTGTAAGTGATTCTTTATTGGTTGCACCCCAGAGAGCCAGTCCGAGAGACATAACGATATCGTCGTGAACACCGGATTTACCGGAATAGGTGATCTTTTTGGAGTTTTCGTTAATCTTATATTCATAATATTGTAGTTCTTTTATGATTTCTGGGTGGTGCGGGAATTTTAATGGGGCAATATATGAATCGATATCTGATTCTGCAAAGAGATCTTCTTCATCTGTTTTGGGTTCGGGGTTTAAGGCGGTTTGGAGTCGTTCTACTAACTGACCTTTGTTCGTGTTATTAAATTTGAATCCTGTAGCGTTATATTCTTCAAGCGATTCGTATATAGCGTCACCAATACCCGTTGAATCAATAACTATCGGGCATTCATTGAAATGACGGTGGATTGTGATTGCGTCTTTTACAATTTTTCTGTAGCTTTTATTCGTATATCTCCGCATATAGGTGAGTGTGTTTACGGCAGGGTCCGTGATGTTGATTACAGAAAATACAGTGTAATCAACATACCGCCCGATATCAACACCCATAATATAATGTGAATGGATATGTTTTGCCGGAGACAGGGATAGTAGTGGATCGATTGCTCGTTGGATCCAGTCCCAGGGGAACACACTGTTTTGATCATCGACAAACTGACCCAGATATTCTGTTCTGAATAGGATTGAATCGCGACCGTATTCGCGCATTTTGCGTTTGATATAGGAATGTTGGATTGTTGGGTTGTCGAGAGAAGAGAACTGGAATGATGCGAAATCCGGGTTGTGTGCAATACCTTTCTGATATGTATCGTAAAAATGGTTTTTGCCAAAGGGGGTTGAAATTTTAACGAGATCGCCATCATAGTCGGCAAGCATCGGTTCGATGACATCTGAGACGGTTTTGTCTTTAATAAATGCAGCTTCATCCAGGATGGCTCGGTGGGCTTTATGTCCTCTGATGTTTTCAGGGTTCTGAGTGGATCTGAAACTGACATGGGATCCGTTTGCGAATTCCATTGAAGGGAAGGGAGTGGTTCGATCTTTTATAAGCGCTTTATCAAAGATGGATTTTCGCATTGCCTGAACAGATTCGTTAAAAATGATACTTGTCTGATCATAGGTTGGAGCGAGAACGAATTGGATTGTTTCCGGTTTGGTTAATGCATAGTAATTAATATCGTCTGCGAGTAATACCGATTTACCAAATCTTCGTCCTGCACTAACTGTTTTCGTTTTAGCTTTAGCTCTGAGGATTAATTCTTGTGCAGGATGTTTTTGACGTTTGAAGAAGGTGTATCTGAACTGAACGGGATCACGGATGGCGTTCACTAGTTGGTGTCGTTGAGCTGCAGGGATGTTCTGGAAAATACTACTCGTCTGCGACATTAAACAAAGGTTTCTGGATTGGAAGATTCGACAGAGATTCTTCAAGAGCTAATGTGTCGGTATCTTCCCATAGAAGACAAAACGCAGATTTTGGACAGAATTTTGCTGTATCTGAAAATTCTGCATAATCGGTATCTTTGCAAATACAGGTGTAATGGAATTCTGATTCTTTTTTCCAGAACTTACAGGTCATTGGAGTGGTATCTTCAATGAGGGGGGGAGTATATCCTTCAAGATCGTTTATAGGATTATTATTGAGGATTTCAGTGATGATTTTAAATGGATCATCCTGGACAGAATTGATGGTACTTAGGATCTCGGCTTTTGTTGAGATTGATCTGATGAGAAGATCTCCTAATACTTCGAGTTTTCTTGGAGCGATATCATCTAAATCCTGATCCATTATATATCGATGAAGTTTACCCCGGAGATTGTCAAGAGCGTCGAGTTCGGTGACCGTTTCTTCGACATAGTGTTTGGCTTCAGGACTGTTTTTATAATCATAAACTGCCTGGTTTCGGATATCTACGAAGAAGAGAGCTTCGTGTTTTTTGAGATTATCATAGGTTAACCCTTCGTTTGGATAAGTACGAAGAATATTGGCTTTTGTTTTACCGTCAAAGATCATTTTGTCTATCTCTTTTCGATGGGGAGAGTTGCAGACTTTACATCGTTGGCGGTGTTTGTAATCCATTTTGTATAAATTAATTTTTTGAATATTTAAATATATGTCTAAAGTTGAAAAATTGATAGTAGTTTTGTAGGAAAGTTTTGAGTTATTCGGGTTGTCTGATAGAGACTCCTTCTGAAGGAACGTTTAATGCTGTTGCCAGATGTTCGGGGATTTTGTAGTACATATACGAGATTGCAGCTTTTGGTCGTGAAAGATTATATTTTTTGAGAGCTCTGTTGATTTGATCCTGCGAATATCCATAAATATCGGCGATTTGACGTTTTGTGTATTTTTCGTCGATATAGAGGCGTTTTAAATCTGATTCTGTAAATGGATATTGTTTTGTGGATTTGCAATTGAATCTATAGAGTTTTTGAGCATACAGATGTCTGCGTAATCGTGTGATTGAACAGTTGAGTTCTGTAGCAATATCTTCTTGAGAACGACCTTTTTTGATATATTCTTCAATGTACCAGGTATCTGGCATGGTTTTGGGAGGTATTGGAAACATAATATTGGTGAAAAAAATGAGATGAATTATTCTTCCGGCGGGATATTGGGTATTGAGGATTTCATTTCGTTTGTAAGATTGAAGAATTTTTTCATTTGATCAAGTTGATCTGTTATTGTTTTTAGGTAATCGGTATTTGTTGATTCGAGTAGTGAGTCCATATGTGAAATTGAGATCGTATTATGGGTTTTACATATCGGGCATCTTCCTGAAAACACATATATTGAAGATGTTGTGTCTGATTGAGATGCCTGGAACGAATCTTTGAGATCTGAATTGAAGTGGGTAATATTTGTTTTACAGACTGTACAGGGGATATAAAAAGATAGTTGTGGTTTTGACATAGTTCATCTTATTGTTTGTTGTTGAACTTATTATAGGTTATGTTTAAGCTATTTTTACCAGATGATGTTGAGGGTACGTTATTTCACCTTTTGTTGATAATATGTTCATCAGAATTTCGAATTCTTGGGGATCGATAATACCTGATTTTGTAACGGTTTCTTCAAGATGAGTTACAGGTACCATCGTCATTTCTGAACAGAGTGATTTTATCGTTTCTCTGAGGTAAAACAGTTTATCCTGTCTTGATTTAGGTCCGATTTTGGTGGTGATCATATCAATATCAAATGAACCGGTTGAATGATCAAATGCGATATCTCGCATACAATGTTCAAGAAGTTTGACAGATTGTTCTGCGTCAGCTCTATTTGCAGTATTAGATAACCTGATCCGGGCTGATGCCTGAGTGAGCCGGACTAATCCTTTTAAACAACGATGGGTAATTGCGATTGCGTGGTTTTCTGAGACCTGACCCCGCAGTTTCATGAAAAATGTTTTGATCACATCGGTTGCTTCTTTTGAAAGAACCGGGAATATGTTCATCTTTGCATAAGATACATATTTTTTGATGAATATTGGATCCAGCACTTTTGGAGGTTCTGTTTCCGGAGTGTATTGAGAGAGGATATGATCGGCGATTTTGCTATCCAGTTCTTGTTGAGGACGGTCCCGAAGCGCGAAGATGAGATCGAATCTGCTGAGTAATGCATCATCAATAACTTCTATCTGTGCGCCAAGATGTTCCATATCATTGAATCTGCCGTTTTTAGGGTTTGCGGCAGCAATAATGGTGCAACGAGTCTGCAGGGTTGCGCAAATACCTGCTTTTGTAATCGGTATCGAGTTGCCACACCATACCGGACATCCGTTTCTTCTTACATAAATGATGTGGTTTGGGACTTCGACACAATATATTGTTCCCTCATAGTGTTCTTTGGAGATGTGGGTTCTACCATTTGTATTTATACTGGGTTCGTTTTGGGGTTTTTGAATGAGTTCGGTTTTGAATTTCATGCGTTTGGAGGCACTAAGCGAATCTGCACGAATGAGTTTGAATCCGTTCCATTCGTTTGCCCGTTTGTTTGTGTTTACATACATGTTATGGTTGGGCGTTACAAGTAGATCTACTTGCCTTGATTTGAATCGATACATTTCTCCTGAATATGGAGCTTCGAAGATAGTGATCGGGTTGTGGTATTCGAGTTCATCTTCTTTGGATAGAGTTGCTATCTTATCCGAGAATTCGATGTTTTTAAAGAGTTTCCAACCATTTTGTGTGAGAACTTCTGTTGTATCATCGTAACATTGCTGTTCCATTCCCCGATGTAATGAACCTTTGTCGGCTTCCCGCATTTTATCGAGTTCGTCAATGATACATATGCCTTTATCTGCAAGAGGTAGAGCACCTGCTTCAAGGGTCCATCTGCCAGATTCGCTTTGGACTGCTGTAGCTGTCAGTCCTGCAGCCGATGCACCTTTTCCGGAGGTTTGAACACATCGTGGAGATACTAATGCCATAAAATCAAGGAGTTCGGATTTTGCAACACCCGGATCACCGACAAGAAAGATATGAATATCTCCGCGTTGTTTATGGTTTTCTGTCTCTTTTGAAACACCGCCGAATAATGATAAACATAATGCAGTTTTTACGGCGTCCATTCCATAAATGGTTGGGGCAATACTGTTTTTTAGGAGGTTATAGATACCTGCGGTGTTTGCAAGTTCTTTTATTGATTCGATATCTTCCGGAGAAAGATTGATATTTGTATGATCTTTTTCAGGGAATTCAATATGAAGACAATCTACAACGAGTTCGTATCGTGGATCTTCGGTCGTTCCTTTCAGTAATTCTGGTCTGACAATACCAAATATGATAACCCGTTGACCTGGGAGAGCAGAATTGATCTGGTTATGAAGGAGATCGACGTTAATTGAATGAGGTTGTGATCCTGGGTTGGCGTTTTCTGAACTGTCCTGAACAGTTATACGTTGAACATTGATAAATGTGGTTCTATCAAGATCTTTCATCCACATTGTTTTGTTGCATATGGGGCATTTGCTGTTAGGTTCGTGAATATAGGATCCGTGTTTTCCATAACCGACTGATGATGAATATCCACAGGCTTTACAAAAATAGTATGCTGTATCTATTTTGGGAAGCATACTTTCGGTTTTTCTTACAATTGCTTCGAAACATACGTGTTTATTGACATTTTTGTTTGTGATATTTCCAATTGTGGTTCTGTAAGGGATTTCGTTGATTCCAATAAAGATGTCTTCAATTGGGACTGATGTTTCTGTACTGATAATATATTTTATTCTATCGAGTGCGAATGTACAGTTTTTATAGAAGAGATCTTCTGTAATATAATTATCCAGATCCTGTAATAACGGATAGGGAATTACAAAGGATTCTGAAATATAATTATCTTCATAGTGGACAAGTTGATCGGCGAGATGGGTTGTGATTAATCGTCTGAGTTCAGGATCACTATCTGTAATTTCAATTGGGGATTCCAGAGGGGTTTCAGTGAATGTTTCGTCAAGAGTGTAGTCCAGTAAATCATCTAATTCAGACATGGTTATAAGTGGTTTTTGAATTCATCAACGAGATTTTCGTCTCTGATATGGTAAATATGAGGGACAGTTATTGTATGAGAGTAAGTGCCGACCGGGATATTGAGTTGATCGGCTACCCATTTTTGGAGTTCTGTGAGGGCGTACATGTTCTGACCAAGTGCTGAAAGAATGTCGTTACTTCGAAAAACGGCATACATATTAACTTTAGGTTCTGTGGTTGGGCGAATGGTGAACTGGATTCGTTGGAGACAGGGGGGGTATTTTGTAAAAGGATGAATTCCTGGTGTCCAGGTAATTGCTTGTGCTCTCCGGGTGGTTGGATCTGTTTTTAGGTGGTTGATACACTGTTGAATCTGATCAATTTGAGCTATATATATGGAATCAGCATTTTTTCCATAATGGAAAAGCTGGTCATGATAGGTATATTCAAATTTGTTGGTGTCACCGTGGATGAGATTGTCTCTATACAGTTTTAATCCGTTTTCGCCAAATTTACAGATTTGGGATGTTCTTGGGTTTTCAAGAGGGGTTTTGATGAATATATTAAGATCTTCATCGAGTTCGAGTGTTTGTTCGTTATCTTCAGTCGTTATGAGAATGCCGTATCTGAGGACTTTTGCTATTGCCAGTTCGTGTGCTCTGGCACAGTTTGGGGCGCGAATGAGATATATAGTATCACCTTATAGAGAGAATGTTGTTGATTTGTAAATCGGACCATAAAATCCGAATTTTTCGTAAAATGCGCGGTATCGATCGCAAGGACCTATATAGAACAGGGCGCTTGGGAATGGAGCTGAATTTTCAGCATCGGAAAATTTAAGTCTGCCTTTGATTGCGCACCAGGGATGGTTTTGTAAACTGTTGAACCATCGGTTATCGGGTCTGGCAGCTACAAGCAGGATGATCTCGGTTGTATGACCTTCATTATATTCCTGTATACATTTGTTTACCCATTCGTTGACGTATCGTGAATAGGGAGGGTTGACAAAGACTTTTCCATACCATGATCTGTCAAGACCGTTTGTGTTTTCAGTGAAATGGACGAGTGCCGGGACGTTTGGTTTTGTTTCACTATTTGAACAGGGATCGAGATCGATCTGCCCGTTGAAAAATTCTTCGACGGTAATAAGAAGATGTTTTGGGGTAAGATGTTTTTGTGATTTTGATGAAAACATTAATTCGGTGTTCAGAGTGGGTTCTGGAGATGTATCAGGAATTGGTTGGTTTGGATCTGTGCACCATTCCTCTTTTTTGGGAATGATGCGGTTTGGCTGGATAATACAAGCTCCGATAATATCTGTTTGATAGGGGTTGTTTGTATACAGAGTCATAGTTCAAGGAGGTATTCTCGGGTGGTTTTATTGACGAGCGATGCGGGATATTTTTCTGAGAACTCTTTTTTTGACAGGAGTCCTGAAGAATAATCATCATGATTTTTTTTAAATTCAAATAGAAATGTAGAGAATTTTCCATATGTTTCTTTTAAATCATGGGCTTTTTGTAATCCAACACCTTTTAATCCATAATAAAGTGTAAGGGATGGATCGGCGGTTCCGCCAGGAAGCGTGGGGTGACGTTGGACTTCTTCTATTCGCATTCCTTTTTCAACGAAACGTCTACAATCCATAATAGCTTTTGCAGCTTCTGCTGAAGATTCTACGTGATAACAAGGAACCTGATCCCGTATTTCTATTGATAGTATTTTTGATTCAAACTGAGATCGTGCCATCGCTGATCGGGACGGTTTTCCCATATGATATACTTCCCCATAAATCAGAAGAAGTTTATATTTGAATTGTTGTAATGCAATGATCTGGCTATCCAGATGTTTACTCATCATGGATTTGGCAAAATCGTCGATACGTTTGAGTTCGATGACAATACCTTTATCTTCCCAGATATAATCGCCGACGGTATTTGTCGTGAGTTCATAGGGGATACCCTGTTCTTCACAGGACTCTATAAGTAGAGTATTGAGTTTGGGAGTTTTTTCCCGGTAATCTATTTTTAGCATATTTGAGTGATTTGGTTAAAAATATCGTTTATATGGATATATTCTTGGAATGCCTCATCGAATAACCCGTTAATACAGGTGATGATCGAGTTTGAGATGATTTCATCTTCGTGGGATGAGGGTTGTTTTTGAAGTTGGACAGAGAATATGGTTTTGATATCTCCATTATCCTGTAACCTTATTTTATGACAGAATGTTGAAGGAAACATGAATTTCGGGAATTCGGGGGCGAGTAATGCGAATGTTGTCAGGATATTGGCTTTATATTCAGGGATATTGAATATGAAATCTATTGAACATGTTTCGGGATTGTTAAGGGTGATTGAGAAGAGGGGGATCGGTGCACCTTCTAGCCATAAGCGGTTGAAGTTGTTGATCTGTTCTTCTCTTGTCATAAGGTTACAGGATATAGGCGTTTGTCGATTTACAGATACCTGACCAGCC
>NZ_JAQVBV010000007.1 GCF_028690125.1 Bacteroides sp.
GGCTTGCCTTCTCCGGTTGCATTGCCAACCCATACGCCGACTGCATAACGGGGAGTAACACCTACTGCCCACGCATCCCTGAATCCGTAGCTGGTTCCGGTTTTCCAGGCAATGGTCTGCATAGAAGGGATTGATTTCCAATCAATTTCTTCCGGACGATTTACTTCTGTTAATGCGGATAGGGTTTGCCAGACAGCACCGGCCGATTCTTCTTGTTCTTCTTTCCCGGAGGTGGAAAGATTCTCTTTGTTTCTTCTTTGTTTATCGGATGGCTTGTCATTATCAGCCTCGTTATCATTTGTTCTCAGTAAAATCTGGGCTTTTTCATATTGAGAGAATTTACCGGGAATAGCTCCTTTTTGTTCAAGTAACATCCGTCCCATTTGGGCATATCCATTTGTTACATCCCATAAGGTAGCTTCAGCACCTCCCAAAATAAGAGAAAGTCCGTAATGAGATGAAGGTTTATTGATTGTTTTGAATCCGATTTGTTGCAAGAAATGATGGAACTTGGGTACTCCGTATTTTTGTAGCATGGTAACCGACGGTATATTCAATGAACGCGCTAGTGCTTCTGAGGCCGGCACAGCACCTTCAAATTGCATATTGAAATTTTGGGGAGTAAACCCATTGATATTGATGGGTATATCCGGTAATAGTGTGTTTGGCAACAAACTTCCTTCCTTTAGCATTGCATAGTAGAGAAAAGGTTTCAATATGCTACCCGTACTTCTGGGTGCTTGAATGATATCTACCTGATATCCGCCTCGTTGTTGTTCGAAGTGTACATTGCCACAATAAGCTATTACTTCGTTGGTCGGAATATCAATGACCAGAATAGCAAGATTCCGGATATCGCTTCGGTTAAATTCATTGCTCCACCGTTCTGCGAGATCTTCTATCTGATTTTGAATGCCACGGTCGATTGTGGAACGGGAATATGCTCCGTTCCGTTCTTGAAATAAACGACTGACCAAGTGGGGAGCTGTTTGAGGCAACGGGTGGGGTTCCTCCGGAAGAGGTTCACCGATGGCTAATTCATAGGTTGATGAATCAATAATCTTCTTCTCAAACAGTTGTTTTAATAAACGGTTACGTTTTGCCAGCAGAGTCTTTCGTCCTTTAGATAAATGGATCATTGCAGGCGCATTAGGCAGTACGGCCAACATTGCCGACTCGGCCCAGGATAAGTCTTCGGCAGAACGTCCGAAATAACGCCAGGATGCAGCATCCAGACCTACTACATTACCTCCGAAGGGGGCATGTGATATATACATGGATAAAATATCCTCTTTGGAAGCACGGAATTCCAAACGGGTAGCCCAAATCATTTCAATGAACTTTTCGCCAATAGTTCGTGATTCATTTCTGGCTAGCCGGATTGTTTGCATGGTAAGAGTGCTTCCTCCACTAACGATGCGCTTGTTTTTTATATTCTGATAGAAAGCTCTTCCGATGGACAACGGATCTATTCCCCAATGATAATAAAAATGTTTATCTTCAAAGGTGACAAGGCATTGCCTGATCTTTTCCGGTGTTGTTGCACGTGGCGGGAATCGCCACTGACCGTCAGATGCAATGCGTGCACCCAGCAGGTCTCCGTTACGATCTGTAACGACGGTGGAATAGGGGACATGGAATAGCTGACGAGGAATACAAAATATATATCCGATCACCAGAAGAGTAATGCAGCAAAGCATTACTCTTCTGGTGACGGATAAATGTTTTAAGAAACTCAATAGCCTACCTCGCATAAACTATGCTGATGTTAGCGGCTGACAATTGTTCTTCCTGCTTTCGTACGTGCCTGTACGGCTGCATCGTACATTGCTTCACACTGAATGGCAGGAAGGATAAAGTTACCCGCATAGGTGGCTTGCAATTTTACAGCAAATGTTTTCTGCTCGCCACGGCGTAAATTAAAGTAAGTCAGTACTCGGTCATCACGAATATCCTGATAGGTATATGCACGACCCTGATTCTCTGAAGCATTGGCCGATTCTGTAGCTGTTGGCTCAGGAACAAACATACGCTCATTATATATTTCCCATCCGGATGGTATAATATGCGTCAGAGCTAGGTTGCTATAGTCGGAAGTACCACTAATATTAGATACGGAAGTGATAGCCATGAAGTCAGTTCCCTGTTTGATATCCTCAATAGAGATAGGTAGTCCTTCAGTGCTTACATATCTTACGTCCAGGCGAATGTTATCTGCTATAGCAGGTAAAGTGTCATTCAACAGTTGGATACGTGTGATAATATCTACATTTAGAGCTCCCTTACCCAGATTCTTAACAGAAACTGTGCCGGACTTGGGAGAAGTGGCAAGCTCTTTTTCGAATACAGCTTTGGCTGATTTTACAGCGGGCTGTTGTTTGCCGTTCCATTTCCATGTAAAGTCTAAAGTACCCGATAGCTTCTCGGCTAAACGTCCCATTGCCATGAGGGCAAAAGCTGTGGATTGAGTACTGAACCAATTTTCCTCTGCTAGATTTTGAGAGACTTTCTTGGCTTGTTGTAATGCATCCCGTTCACGGTTCATCAACAGCAAAGTCTCCAAAATCATGGCTTCATCTCTGTCGTATGAACCATAAATTTGGTTTGTCGAAGAATAAGGGATAACGGTGGTTTCTGCATTGTATACCAATTCTCCGGCAGGTTTCATCTTTCCGGTCAATGCATAGGCTGCTGCCAGTCTCCATTTAGCTTGCAGGGACAATCCTTTTTGTTCTTTCATCCGGTTCATCGCTCCATATTCCGGTGCGCCGGCTAATGCCAAAGTGTATAGGCGGAATGCTTGTTGTAGTTCGGATTGCCATTGTTGCCACTCACTAGCTTCCTGAGGCTGAGGCATCCGCCAATTTTGTGCCGCTGCCCGTTGGAATCTCTTCCATTTGGTTAATACATTCGGATGAACGGCATATCCTTTTTCTTGTGCAAGTGTCAGGAACATTCCTGTATACGATGTAATCCATTCGTCGGCAACAGCATTTCCGGGCCAGTATACAAATCCTCCGTTGGGGAGTTGGCGTGCATAGAGCTGACGGATACTTTCCTGTACATTGGTCTTGATTTTTTCTGCCTCCTTTTCATCTACCGCTTTGAACTGGGAGACGAATAGGAGAGGCAAAGCTTTTGAAGTGAGCTGCTCTGTACACTGGTGCTGATAATTATACAGAAAATCGAATCGGCGACTGATGTCTACCGACGGTATGCGTGATACTTCTAACTGCACATGATTATTGGCAGATGAAGAACCATTCAAATTATAGGATAGTTCAGCTTCTTTTCCGGTTTCGATCCATTGACTGTTGCGTAAAGTAACTACCGGGTTCGGATTTCGCACCTCTATTTCAATCGTTTCTTGAGTCTGTTGTCCTCCCCCGCTTGCTGCCAAATGAATCGTTGCTTTTCCCGTTTGGTTACCTGTTTTTAAAGTAAAAAAGGTGAGTTGGTCTCCCGGTTGATTAAATGCCAGCGTTTGCGTTTGCGGACCACTTATCTGCACACCTCCACCGGAGACTTTTAATGATACTGTCACGTTCTTTACCTGATTCTCCATTGCAAAAATATTCACCGGAACGATGATTTCCTCTTGTGTACTGAGTACACGTGGCAAGGTGGATAATAACATCAAAGGAGTACGTACGGAAGATGTCTTTTCAGCATTACCATAAGCACCGTCCTGCCCGGCAACGACCATGGTACGTACAGAACCTACATACATCGGAAGTTTTAATGTATGTGTCTCTTGTTTACCTTTACCTAAATAGAACGGACCGATAAACTTAACTACCGGTTTGAAACGATTTGCTTTTGTATCTGCAGGTTTCAATGTTGCATCACCACCAGTACTGAATAATGAACCGTATCGTCCGGCTGAGGCTCCTAATACATCATCATACATATCCCACGTCCGGATACCGAGAGCTTCACGTGCATAAAAGTCATTCCAAGGATCGGGTGTCTTGAAATTAGTCAGATCCAATAAACCATCATCTACAATAGCTAACGTATATGTCATCGGTTTGCCGGACTTTTCGCTAACTGTCACATTAAAATTTGTTTCCGGACGCAATACATCCGGCATTTTGATTTCCGGTTGCAAGATAGTCTGGCTATTGGTAACGAATACCGGAACAACTCCGTACATCCGGATTGGCAGATCATTGACTGTCTGTGCATATGGTTGCAACAAACTGATATGTAGATATACATTCGGAGCCATTTCGGGTGTTGCTTTGAAAGTGATCTTAGTATCTCCTTCATTGGAAACTTCCATCCATTTCTGCTGCAATACCGTTGAACCGTTTTCTATGGAAACTAATGCACGTCCTCCTGCCGATGCCGGAATAATGGCTGTCACGGTTTCTCCTATTTCATAAGAATCTTTATCTAATGAGAAAGCCAACATTTTGACTCCACTCGGATTGCTTCTATCGGAACGTCCACGCCATTCCGGCCAATCGACGTAGATAGTGCCACCTGTTGCGTGTCCGCTTTCTTTGTCTTTCACATATACCAGATAACGTCCCCAGTCCGGATAATTGGCACGGAATGTAAAGGCTGTTTTTCCTCCTGTTGTCTGCAGGTTACCACTGGCTACAGGAGTAAAGGAACTACTGTTGATATAGTTCCCAATTGATTCTTCACTATTTTCCCACCACCAACTCCAACTGATGCGATATATTTTGTATTCCAGATTGGAACGGTCTACCGGCCGTCCCTGATCATCAACAGTAACAATATTGAATATGTGATCCTTGTCCGTTTCGATATACTTACCTTTCGGTTGATTCAGGTTGATACCTACATATGAATTAAACGGTGAGAATGGAACGCTGTGAGTGTATATACTAGCGTCTCCTCCCGGTTCGAATACACGGGCAATAAAAGTTGCATTCAACATACCCGGGGCCTGGGTTGCGGCAGGGAGATTTAATGTGAATCCTGCTACTCCTTTGTCGTCCAGTAGACCATTGAATACATCAGATTTAATCGTCGTAAAATCTGTTGCCGGATTATTGAATATGTACTGACTGAAATTCTTGAATTGCGTATTTACCTTAGATAATGACATCTCAACCTTAGCTTTTAGTCGTGATGCTGAGGCTCCTGTGAGCCATGCGGAAGTAAGAATAGCATAAGACTCTTTGTATGACGCTTGTAAAATGGTTGGCATAGTCAGATCGATTTTCAACCGGTTTGGTTTTACGGTTTCAATCAGCAGACTTTTGTGAAAGGCTGTTCCTCCCACTTTGATATATGCATTCCATCTTCCTGTCGGGTCACTTGGCTGTGTTGCTACGTCAAACGTATAGAAACCATTCATCCCTTTTGTAGAGACCATTTTAGTGTAGAATTGTCCTTTGGGGTTATAGATTTCCAATGCTACCGGATGCTTATCAGGAATTCTCTTTTCACGGTCTTCCAGAATGAAAGAGATGTGAAGGGTATCTCCCGGTCTCCAAACTCCTCTTTCACCATATATAAATCCTTTTAATCCTTTCTGAATATCTTTACCTCCAACATCGAAACGACTGACAGATTGCTCTTCACCATCAACTACACGAACGTATGCCTTTTGTTTGTCATACTCTGCTACAGCAATAAAAGGAGCACCTTTCGGACTGATTTCAATGAATCCTTCACCATTTGTTTCTCCTTTTCCGATAGGTTGCAATTGAAAGTTATAAATGGTTACCTGTGCTTTCTCTACAGGCTTTGTATCTAATATATTGTTTACGGCAATCCATAACTTATTTAGTGAATTGCGTTTTACAATCATTCCTAAGTTGGAAGCGAAAACATTACAAGTAGCTGTCCGGTCAGACCCCATATAATAGGAAGGAGCACAAGGATTATCACGCTCGTTCCATTTATATTGGCTCCAATCCACAGGAACACTGCCATTGTAGTAATAGTATGCTTCCGGAGTATCCCATAAGGCTTCTTCTTCATCGGACAACGTTTCGTTGCTGATTTTTGTCAAATCATTTTCTACATCATTATCCTTAAACTGCAAATCTTTGTTTTCTCCGCCACAAGGGTAAGCGGAATACTCTTGGCGGAAAGAAAGTATAACCCGGTATATAGCTCCCGGTTCTTGTCGAATTAATCCCGCAAGATCAATAGAATAATCATCCCAACGATGAATATCTTTTGAGGAATCTTTAGCAAGCCATAATGTGTTTTTGTAGACTAATCGTCCGGAACGGCGTAATTCATTAGCTGACGAAAGCGAATTGGTCTGCATGAACATTAATACATTGCTTTCGAAAATTCGGATTATACTGATGTCTACTGCATATAGATTTACAGCGCGGAATGGAATAATCAGGCTCTTCGAGTCGGGTAGGATAGCAGCTGATGTGGCCATTTCTACCTGTGGCTTTAGGCTCTGCTCACTGAAAGAGATGGACTGGGAAGCGTTCAATGACTTTCCCTGGCTGCTTTTTACTCCTTCATGAATTTTTAGAGTTAGTTGGTTCAGTTGGTTGGCATCAAAATAGATAAAGACTTTATTGTCTTTGATTTGAAAAATGGAAGATGAAACCTCGGGAATCTCAATCAATCCTTTTAAATCTTGAGTATTGGAAACTGGATCGGAGAATATAACTTCAATCCCATTTTCCGGTTGGTCGATACGTTCAGCAGAAATGAAACGAAAGTTTCCTTTGGCAGGGATCAATATCTCTTCATCCTGCACCCGATCTATACCGGCCGCTTTCCCATTAGCTGTTATTTTTAATTGGTAATCTTCTGCTTTTCTTGGAACTTGGTTAATGCTGAATTCATAACGCGTAGGATTATCCGTTGCAATTATTTCAACAGGAGCATTACCGCCATTACCGATAGTCAGCATTTTTTCTACTTCTTCTTTTTTCACAGTGTCACTAAAACGAATCGCTCCTTTTACTGTCACTACATCGGGTTCAGTAGCTGTAATCGTTATTGGTTCGGTATGCAGAGTAAAGTTGCGTTCTTGTACCCGGAATGAAAAATTGAATTCTTTCAAACGTTTATCTACTTCTACAAAATCTCCTAATTTAAAAGTACCTTCATAAAATTCTCCGGGGTGTAAAGCTCCTTCTTCCGGGACGAATTCAATGGTATTATTATTAATCCAGTATGCCTTCCCTTTTATGGAAGGAGAAAAATGGAAAGGATCATCTTTCAATTCATTATTAAGATCTACCATTGGTTGATCTTGGGCTAACTCAATTCGTATTGTAGAACTTTGTGAAATGACTCCTCCCGTATAGGCATTTACATACGGAGCATACTCTGCAGAAGGTATGATATCCTTCTTGCTACTTGTACATGAAGAGACGGCTACAATCATCAAAATAAAAAAGAATAGTCCGGCAGCTTTGCTGCATCTGGCTTTTGCTAGTTCCATAACGAAGGTATTTTATGATTCAATAAACAAATATACTGATTTTATGGAAGTTTCTTCTTACTTTTGTATTAAAATAAATTTTATAATGGGAAGAAAGGAAGAATATAAAGAAAAGAATCTGCAGTTTCTGAGTGAACTTTCCCGACAGGAAGGTATTTATTCATTACCATATAATATATATTATAGAGTTCTAGAAAGTGGTAGGGGAAGGATTTCACCTAACATACGTAGTATAGTAACAGTACACTATAAGGGTAGTTTAATGAATGGTCGAGTATTTGATAATTCTTATGAACGCGGCTGTCCCGAAGCTTTTCGTCTTAGTGATGTGATTGAAGGCTGGCAGTTGGCTCTTCAGCAGATGCACGTAGGAGATAAATGGATTATTTACATTCCATATACGAAGGGATACGGTTCACGTGCTTCCGGTCCGATTCCTGCATTTTCGACACTTGTATTTGAAGTTGAACTGTTGGGAGTTGTTTAATTTTTATGATTTGGATTGCTTTGATAACAACTTCTGTTTTTGATTAATCCCTCCAAAAAATACAGAATGAAGAAATGAAACGATTATATTAAAAACTGAATAAAAGCTTTTTCTTAATAAATAGAAGTAAGTCATTAATACTTTTTTGCATTATTTTTATAATTCTTTATATAAGAGTACTTTCATTTTCTTGCCAATTGCCGTACATTTGTTGCGTAGCTACTAATAAACATAAAAACATGAAACACGAATCTCTTGAATCGTTTAAAAAAGACCATATATTTTCAGTCCTGACTGGAAGTTCAATCTCGAATTTATACCTTATTATTATATAGTACTTTGACAACATAAAGAATAGTAATATGAAAATAAAAGTTGGTCTGATCGGTTTCGGTCGTATGGGACGATTTTATTTGGAGGAAATGCAAAAGAGCGGTCGATGGGAAGTTGCATACATTTGTGATGTAAGTGCTGATTCCCGTGAATTAGCAAAAGTGCTTTCACCTGAATCTAAAGTGATAGCTGATGAACAACTCATTTTTAATGATGAGAGTGTGCAGGTGGTTGGACTTTTTGCATTAGCAGATTCTCGTAAGGAACAAATTGAACGTGCTATTCGTAGCGGAAAACATATTATCTCGGAAAAACCGGTTGCAGACACTGTTGATAGAGAATGGGAAGTTGTAGAACTTACAGAGAATAGTGATCGTTTATCTACCGTTAATTTATATCTTCGAAATTCTTGGTATCACCAGGAAATCAAACAATTTATAGACAGAGGAGAAATCGGCGAATTAGCCATTTTGCGTATTTGCCACATGACTCCCGGTTTAGCACCCGGTGAAGGACATGAATATGAAGGCCCTGCTTTCCATGATTGTGGTATGCATTATGTCGATATTGCACGTTGGTATGCTGGTTATGAATATAAAACTTGGCATGCTCAAGGTATTAATATGTGGAACTATAAAGATCCTTGGTGGGTACAATGCCATGGAACTTTTCAAAATGGTGTAGTCTTTGATATCACACAAGGATTTGTATATGGTCAGTTGTCTAAAGACCAGACCCATAATTCGTACGTGGATATCATTGGGACGAAAGGCATTGCACACATGACTCATGATTTTCAGACAGCAAAAGTAGATCTTCATGGAGTTCATGAAACTATTCATTTGGAAAAACCTTTCGGTGGGAAAAATATTGATGTTTTATGTAATCTGTTTGCCGATTCTATAGAATCAGGAATACGAAATCCACGATTACCATCTATGCGTGATTCAGCTATTGCTTCCGAATATGCCTGGACTTTCTTGGAAGATGCCCAAACACATGATTTACCTTCTATTGGTAATCTGAGAACTTTAGAGAAAATTCGTGAACGTAGAAAGAATATGAAAAATGGATATGGATTATTGCAGAATAATAGTCTAGAGTCTATAATTAATCCTTAATACTATAAATTATGTCAAACATCTCAAGGAGACAATTTCTCAAAACAGGAGCAGCAGCATTAGCAGGTATATCTATTGTTCCAAACACTATTTTAGGTAAGAGTCACGGCCATATGTCGCCAAGTGACAAAATAAATATTCTAGGTGTCGGGATCGGTGGTCGCGGTGCTAGTGTCTTGAATGGTTTGTCAAGTCAAAACATTATCGGTCTTTGTGATGTAGATTGGAACTATAGCGATCATGTATTCAAGAAATACCCGAAAGCAAAACAATTCCGCGACTATCGTATAATGTTCGATAAGTTAGGAAAATCTGCGGATGCCGTAATGATAGCAACACCTGACCATACTCATGCTCTAATTGCTTCGGAAGCTATTATGATGGGGAAGAACGTTTATTGCGAGAAACCACTAACTCATACAGTATATGAATCACGCTTATTGACAAAATTGGCTGAAAAATATAATGTAGCTACACAAATGGGTAATCAGGGCTCTTCTGCACCGGGTGTTCGTAAAGTCTGTGAATGGATATGGAATGGTGAAATTGGAGAAATAACTAAAGTGGAAGCGTTTACAGACCGTCCTATCTGGCCACAGGGACTTAACCGTCCAGAAATAAGTGAAGCAGTTCCTAAAACATTGGATTGGGATTTATTCCTTGGTCCGGCTCAATATCGTGATTTTAACTCTTGCTATACTCCATGGAATTGGCGTGGTTGGTGGGATTTTGGGACAGGTGCATTAGGTGATATGGCTTGCCACATTCTCCATCCTGTATTCAAAGGATTAAAATTGACTTATCCTACTAAAGTACAAGGTAGTTCTACTTTGTTATTATCTGATTGTGCACCAACTGCTCAGATGGTAAAATATACTTTCCCTGCACGTGAAAATATGCCAAAGGTAGCAATGCCGGAGGTTGAAGTCATTTGGTATGATGGAGGCTTAAAACCAATGCGCCCTGAGGGATTACCTGCTCATAAAGATCTCAATGATAATGGTGGTGGCGTCATTTTCCATGGAACAAAAGATACTCTTATCTGTGGTAGCTATGGTATTAATCCATGGCTATTGTCAGGAAGAAATCCTGATTCTCCGAAAGTATTGCGTGAAATTCAGGAATCTCATGAAATGGATTTCGTGCGTGCATGTAAGGAAAAACCGTCTAGTCGTATACAGACTGCATCCTCGTTTAGCGAAGCAGGTCCTTTTAATGAAATGGTAGTAATGGGTGTGCTTGCTATCAGATTGCAGTCGCTCAATCAAGAGTTGCTGTGGGATGGACCGAATATGACGTTTACCAATATTGATCCGAATGCTACTGTCCGTTCTGTCATCAAGGATGGTTTTACTATTAAAAATGGCCATCCGACCTTTGATAAAACTTGGACAGAACCAGTTAATGCACAGGCTTTTGCTCAGGAATTAATCAAGCATACATATCGTGATGGATGGAAATTGCCTGATATGCCTATATAATTAAAACTAACATAAATATTAATTTAACAAATTGCAATCATGAAAAATCTGTTTTATCCTTTAGCTTGCTGCGTAATTGCGGGTGCATTGACATCTTGTGGCGCTGGTAAGAAAAATGCTAATACTCAGGAAGAACAATCATCTGACATGGTTACTCTTGGCTATTCTAAGTCATTGAAAGCTGCCGATACTGACAGTTTACAATTACCGGTAGACAAGGATGGCTATATCACTATTTTTGATGGAAAAACTTTTAATGGCTGGCGTGGCTATGGTAAAGATAAAGTTCCATCTAAATGGGTGATCGAAGATGGTTGTATTAAGTTCAACGGCACTGGAGGCGGAGAAGCTCAGGACGGTGACGGTGGTGATCTGATCTTCGCTCACAAATTCAAAAACTTCGAATTGGAAGTTGAGTGGAAAGTTTCAAAAGGTGGTAACTCCGGTATCTTCTATTTAGCTCAGGAAGCGACTTCAACCGATAAAGATGGTAATGAGGTTATAGAGCCTATTTATATCTCTGCTCCTGAATATCAGGTATTGGATAACGCTAATCATCCGGATGCTAAATTAGGTAAAGACAACAACAGACAATCAGCATCTTTGTATGATATGATTCCTGCTGTTCCTCAGAACCAAAATCCGTTTGGAGAATGGAATAAGGCTAAAATTATGGTATTCAAAGGAACTGTAGTTCACGGTCAGAATGATCAAAACGTTCTTGAATATCATTTGTGGACACCACAATGGACTGAAATGCTTCAGGCTAGTAAGTTCAGTGAAGAAAAATGGCCTATGGCATTTCAATTGCTGAATAACTGTGGTGGTGACAATAGAGAAGGATTTATTGGATTCCAAGATCATGGTGATGATGTTTGGTTCCGTAACATTCGTGTAAAAGTTCTCGATTAATAAAACTTTAAGCTATTAGCATAACTTTTTGGAAAATACATGATAATAGTTCTTCCATGAAGTTTTTTATATAGTGTTATGATTAAATATTTCGATAATGAAATTTAAATATATACTTATTTTATTTGCTTTTTTAATTGCATTACCTCAAGTATTGGATGCAAAGAAAAAAAAAGAAGTTACTCTTGGTTATTCAAAGTCACTGAAAGCTGCTGATACTGATAATCTGAAATTACCTGTAGACAAAAATGGCTATATTACTATTTTTGATGGTGAGACTTTCAATGGATGGCGTGGCTATGGTAAGGACCGGGTTCCAACTAAATGGGTTATTGAAGATGGTTGCATTAAATTCAATAGTTCTGAAGATGGTGAGGGTGGAGATCTTATCTTTGCTCATAAATTTAAAAACTTTGAATTAGAAGTGGAATGGAAAATTTCAAAAGGAGGTAACTCTGGTATTTTCTATCTGGCTCAAGAAGTAACATTTACTGATAAAAACGGTAAAGAGGTTTTAGAACCTATTTACGTTTCTGCTCCTGAATTTCAGGTGTTGGATAATGCAAATCATCCGGATGCAAAACTTGGCAAAGATAACAACAGAAAATCTGCTTCTCTGTATGATATGATTCCTGCTGTTCCTCAGAACCAAAATCCATTTGGTGAATGGAATAAGGCTAAAATTAAGGTACTTAACGGAACTGTTGTTCATGGTCAGAATGATCAAAAAGTAGTAGAGTATAATTTGTGGACACCACAATGGACTGAAATGCTTCAGGCAAGTAAATTCAGTGAAGAAAGATGGCCTTCAGCATTTCAACTACTGAATAACTGTGGTGGTGACAATAAAGAGGGATTTATTGGGTTCCAAGATCATGGTAATGATGTTTGGTTCCGTAATATTCGCGTAAAAATTCTTGATTAATAAAGATTATTTATTAACAACTCCGTTGAAAACTATATTATAGCATTTTATTCAACGGTAAATATTATTTTATAATAAAACAATTTGGACTATGAAATTTAGATATTTACTTATATTATTAGCTTTTTTGATTGTATTACCACAAGGTGTAGATGCAAAGAAGAAAAAAGATGTTTCTGTTCAACTTTATTCAGTTAGAGATTTGATAAAAGAAGGATCAGATTTTAACGCATTATTAAAAAAGTTGGCACAAATGGGATATACAAGTGTAGAAGCTGCCAATTATAACGATGGTAAGTTTTACGGCTTGACTCCGGCAGAATTTAAGAGTACTATTGAAAATGCTGGTATGACTGTGTTGTCTTCACATACTTCAAGAGGTTTGTCCAGCCAAGAACTAGCTTCCGGTGATTTTTCCGAATCACTGAAATGGTGGGATCAATGTATTGCTGACCATAAAGCTGCCGGAATGAAATATATTGTAACTCCTTGGATGGAAGTACCTAAAACATTGAAAGACTTACAGACTTACTGTAATTATTTCAATGAAATAGGTAAAAGATGCAAAGAAAATGGTATGCTATATGGATATCATAACCACGCTCATGAATTCCAAAAAGTAGAAGACAAGGAAGTTATGTATAACTATATGCTTGAAAATACCAATCCTGATTACGTGTTTTTCGAGATGGATGTATATTGGGTAGTAAGAGGTCAAAATAGTCCGGTTGATTACTTCAAAAAATATCCTGGTCGTTTTAAAATATTGCATATCAAAGATGACCGTGAGCTTGGCCAAAGCGGTATGGTAGGATTTGATGCAATCTTTAATAATGCAGCAACTGCAGGTGTTCAGAATATTGTTGCTGAGATTGAAAGATATAGTTGTCCGGTAGAAGAAAGTGTTAAAGAAAGTATTGATTATCTGTTGAATGCTCCTTTTGTAAAGGCTTCTTATAGCAAGTAATATTTAAGATATATAATCGAAGAATCCCTGTAGTTGAAAGGCTACAGGGATTTTTTTATAATAATTTACTCTTTTGCTTCTTTTGAATTTTCGTCTTGGGCTAATTCTTTAATTTCTTTATTTAGAAAGACAGAAAGTATTGTTCTGACAATAACTACTCCACCTAAGATGGCTAATTCATCTAAAGTCGGGTCTACTACAGTTTTTAAAATATCCGAAGCTATCAGAAATTCTAGTCCAAGTAAAAGATAGCTGCCGAAATCGGCACGTAATTGCCGGATGTTGTTAAGAGTATATGTTCCGTTGAATCGGTTGATTTCATTACGCAAAAAAGCAATGAAGCCGACAAATACTCCATAGGTGACAATCAGTAGACTGATGACACTGATAATCGTGGCTAATGTATTTAAGAAAGTGAGTAGCATCTTTTTAGAATGTTTGGTTATAATATATCAACAAATGATACACTATAATGGTTCTCATTTTCTTTTATACTCTTTTATTGATCGTCACAATTTTGTAGGTGGCAGTAATCTAACTCTGAAATATAATAGCTGAAAAAGTCATGGTTTAATATATGACTAATTCGTAATAAAAGTTCTGTATCTATACTTTTTCTTTTGAATATTGAATATATATTTGTTCTGTCACAATAAAGTTTATTTGCAAACCATGTAACAGGACGATCTTGACGATGAAGCTCTGTTTCGATTATCTTTCCAATATGTATCATCTGTCTAGTATTGTGTTCCATAATTTTTTTATCCCCCTTGATTTTAGACTTTATTTCCTCTTTGTTGTTCCCCCTTTTGATTTTATTCACCAAAAATAAAAGATTAGTTTAATACATAAAAATAAAAAGTGTCTCATTTCTGAAATGAGACACTTTTATATATTTATGTACAATGAGATGCATGAGATGATTTACTGCTTAATTGAATGAATTTCAATGTATTTCGTTGGAGATATGCCGTACTTGTCCGAAAAATTACGATAGAAAGTAGCACGTGAAGTAAAGCCACATAAGTACATCAATTCTTTCACATTTTTATTAGGATTTTCTGTAGCTAGTTGCCTAAAATATTCTAATCGGCGATAATTGATATACTCTCTGAAACCTGTGAAACCTCCACTCTTGATTGCTCCCGAAATAAAATGCTCTTTCTCGCCCAGAAATTCTGCCAAGCTTTCTATATTATAATTTTGATCTGTATATGGATGTTCTTCTTTAAGGTACGTCTCAATTTTAGAGAAAAGTGGTAGGGGTTGAGGTCGGCTTGTATGTAAATCTTCTTTGTTGGTATCACAAATCATATCTATATGATCTGAGAATGGATTTTCATGGCGTAAATATTGTATAGAGAATAAAATAGTAAATATAATCGCACTTATACCAAATAAATTGAATACAAATTCATTGATATTTAAAGTAAACAGAATATATATACTAAGAAATAAAAATAAAAATCCGATGAACACATATAAATTATTATTAATCTTACGGTAAGTCTTATTACTAATTAACGGATAGATGAGGAAAATTAGGGGAATAAGAATGGAAAGTAGAAATATTGCTAGCCTGAGTTTTATATCCAGTTCTTTAATATTAGGTATTATTTCATTCAAAGAATTAATAGGAGTGATCTTTCCATTGAAACATAGATAGCATAAGCCTACAGTTACGATAATGATAGGAGGCAATAAGAAAGTAAATATCCTGAAATGACTAAAGTATCCCGGGGATAAAGATACGATAGGAAAAAGGCATACGATACTGGCTAAAGCATACCATTTAAGCATCTTTTCGATATTGAGAAGATCTGTAAACTCATATGTCGGAGTATCTGTGACTACGATTAACCATCCAATATTCTCCCATGACATGACCGCTCCGATAGCAAATGCTATTACTCCCCAATATAATCTTTGATAATTGTCTTTTGCCCGAAAAATAAGTATTACTCCCATTGTGAGAGCAATTAGATCAAATATAAGTTCGATAGATAAATGTGTTGTTCCCATAAATAAAAAAATAGGAGAGTACTTTTATGAAAGCACTTTCCTCTACAAATAAATGCCGTAATTTTTTTAAGATTTCATCTTTTAAGTTTTGAATAATGGCTTTGAATAAGCTATCCCCTTAAAGAATATTCAGATTCCTAAACTCTTGGCAAAGATAGTAATTTTATATTTTTCCAGATCAGAAAAACATATCAATAAAGTATAAATTAATCTTTTTGCTATAAAGATGATACATTGGAAAAGTTGAAATAGAAAAAAGTGTAACTCGTAGATTGACAGAGATAAATAATTTTATTATGTATTGCAAAAATGTTTAAAACATTCGTGAGATTGAAAATAAAAAATTATTTTAGCAGTCAGATAAATTGAATAAGATTTTCTAATTTAAAGTTATCAGATCTTAAATTGCATATGACTACCATACATAAAATGATAAATAGACAATTATGACTTCAAGAAGAGATTTTTTAAAAAAGGCTGGGTTACTTACCGCTGCTTTTACTGCTCCTGCTCTCAATGTACAGGGAGAAACATCACAATCCAAAATGAATTTGAAGAACACTAAGATTGCAGTGGATAATCAATGGGATGTTATTGTGGTCGGTGGAGGACCTGGAGGTTGTACTGCCGCAATTTCTGCAGCAAGAGAGGGGGCTAAAACTCTACTTATTGAAGCAATGGGACAACTTGGTGGAATGGGAACAGCTGGGATGGTTCCGGCATGGTGTCCGTTTTCTGATGGTGAAAAAATAATTTATAGAGGTTTAGCAGAGAAAGTATTTGAGGCATCGAAAGTTGGGGTACCCCATGAGAAAAAGCAAAAAATGGATTGGGTTAGTATAAATCCCGAGCATTTGATGGCACTTTATGATCAGATGGTTACTGATTCAGGGGCACAAGTACTTTTCTTTTCACGGGTAGCAGCTGTGGAGATGGCTGGCAATGATACGGTAGATGCTATTATAGTTGCAAATAAATCCGGACTTGTTGCATTTAAGGCAAAGGTGTTTATTGATGCAACAGGAGATGGAGATTTGGCTGCATGGGCTGGTGCTTCATTTAAAAGAGGGGACGATGAAGGAAAAGTACAAAGCTCTACTTTATGTTTCTCCCTCGCTAATGTTGATAGTTATCGTTATATGGCTGGTCCCTCCTTGCATACAAGTAATAAAAACAGTCCCATTTATCCCGCTATTGCATCTGGCAAATATCCCTTGATAGATAATCATTTATGCAGTAATTTGATTGGTCCGAACGTTCTACAATTCAATGCAGGGCATCTTGTCAATGTAGACTCAACTGATCCTTGGGAGACCACAAATGCTATGATTACCGGCCGACAAATCGCCGGGCAGTATCTTGAAGCAATGAAAGAGTTTCAACCACAGACCTTCGGCAGTGCTTTTGTTGTAAAGACTGCTTCGCTATTAGGAGTAAGAGATAGTCGCCGAATTGAAGGGGATTATATTTTTACAGCGCAAGATTGGAGGGAACGTAAAACATTTGAGGATGAAATTGGACGTAATTGTTATTATATTGATGTTCATAAACCTGGTCATGTAGCTACACGCTATAAAAAGGGAGAGTCTCATGGTATTCCTTACCGCTGCTTGACTCCTAAAGGGATAAAAAATTTATTGACTGCAGGACGTTGTATTTCTACAGACGAAGAAGCTTTTGGTAGCTTACGAGTAATGCCTCCTTGTTTGGTGACTGGTGAAGCTGCTGGAATGGCGGCAGCACATGCTATAAAACAGACAAAGAATGATGTCCACAAGATTGATACTAACTTCTTGCGTAAAAGATTAAAGGAGGAAGGACAATACTTTTTATAAATTATAAATCTGTAATATTGCGATATAATTTAAAATATTTCTAGTGAAATGTTTGGATAGATCGATAAGTTATAAGAAGAAAGTCTAATGGAAAGATACTTAAGATTACTTTATAGATTTTCTAAAATAAAACGAACTAATTTATTATAAATTAGTTCGTTTTATTCTTTAAACATTGATGCTAAATAGTTTATTCTTTTTGCATAAATGCTAACTGTTGGCTAGAAAGTCTATTTTTATTTACTTGATGAGTGACGTGTTGCTTTCAGCTTATTTATTTGGCTGGCTGACTTTATAGTTCTGTAATCATTCTCGTCGTATTCATATACCATAAAGACAGTACCTCCATTAGTTTTATTACCAGTGAAAGAGTATGTCCCTTCTTCTTCCTCATCCCATGCTGTCGGATTTTTGCCGTCTGCACTTGTCGATGTTCTGTAATATACTTGGAAAGTATTATCTGACTTGAGTTCAATTTTACTATTATAGTATTTATTGCCATCTTTCTCCCATTCAATCATAGTATAGGCTCCTACAGGAAATTGACCTTTGGATTCGTAATCACAATAAAAGGCCTCTCCATATGCTGTAAATTCACAACGGTTTCCGGTAAATGAGTAAGAGAATTTAGCAATGTTTTCTAAAGCACGAGAACAAGTTAAGAGCTTTTCGAATGCTGCAATAATATCAGCATCCTGCCTTCCCTCTTCCGAGAGACTGTTGTATAATCTAAATGCTTCATCTACTGCCTTTTCTGCATTGTCATAATTATCTGGACCAATCTGGTCTGAAGTGGGTAATACATTAACTGTCTCGATAAACTTAGTTTTTAACTCGTCAATTCCTATAACTTTTAATGTTACAGTTTGATTGACTGACGGGAATTCGACAGATGTGATTTTAATGTCGATTGTAGTACCTGCTGCAAGCGTGGGTTTGATCATAAATGATAATTGGTGGTTATCCTTGGTGATTTCATCTTGTGCCCAAGATTCCAAACCACTATAGGTGAAGTTTACATCACAATTAGTTGATTGTTCGTTATTGGCATCTAATCCGTTAGCAAATAAATAAAACGGCTCTTCGGAACCTGCGGTTACATAAATAAAGCCATCTACTGGCATTGGATTGAATCCTAACTTTACAGTTGCGCGATAAGGCTTTTCTACCAACTGATTGATTGCATTAATCAGTGCTTGGTATGCATCATAAATCTGGGAGGAAGTTGGAGATGAAGAATTTGCAACTTGTCTTGCATTTTGAAGTTTTGTATACATTTCATTATAAGAATCAACTTCATAATTATTGCTATTTAGTTGAGATGCTTCTGTGATCAAGTTAGTCAATGATTCGAGGTTGATTTCAGCCCATTTGGCATAGAGATTCAGATCTCCTGTGACTGGAGTGCTAAAATTATACTCATTTGTCAATGCGGCGTCTGTATACCAGCCTTCAAAAGCATTTCCTACTTTTGTCGGAGTTAATGGTTTCACTGCACATCCACCTTCTGCTACACCTTGGGGAGTAATAGTGTTTCCTCCATTTGTATTAAATGTAACTGTATAATCAACCTGTTGCCATTTAGCGTAAAGAGTAATATTTTTCACTACTATATCACTTTCAAAATTCCAAATATTAGTATAATTGTTTTCTTTATACCAACCGACAAAGATTGATCTGTCTTTTGTAGGAGCAGTAGGTACTTTGATCTTTGTTCCATCTTCTACTGTCATAGCAGCTACATTGCTTCCTCCCTGCGAGTCAAAAGTTACAGTAAACTGTTGTGGAAGGTTGTTGTCATCATCGCTTCCACAACTTGTTGCAATGACTGCAAATAGTGTCGCAAGACATACTGCCGAAAAATACTGTCTGATTGTTTTCATTTCTTTTGTTTTTAGTAATTAATAGATACTTATTTTTCAAAAAGTACTGTATATTATAGATTTATAATGCTTAGGGGCTTTCGACTTGAGTTATATAATTAACTTTACTTATTGCATTTAATTTTGATACAAAGGTAATTTGTCTATAAGTATATAAATTATATTTAATGTAGTAATTATTATAACAAATGTGTGGAATTTAATTCACGCTTAGTTATTCTTTCTTTAATATTCTAAACTGCAATGAGGGACTGTATTAGAATACTGTTTTAAGAAAATATAAAAAAGTAGAGAGGTTTGGGATGGGTTTTATGGGATATTTTTTTAGTCTATTGATCATATGGTGATTGTCATTATATGTATTTGTTATATTCTTGAATATAATATTTGAGAAAATTGTATTTTAAAATAATAGATGTTCTCAAAAGTAGTTCTGTGTCAATACTCTGTCGTTTTAAAATAGAGTATATATTTGTTCTGTCCCAATATAGCCTATTTGCGAATCTGGTAATGAATGTTATTGGCGGTGAAGTTCTTCTTTGATAAGTCTTCCTAAATGTATTATAAATAAAAAAGGAAGAACCATTCGTGACTTATATTCATCTGAGGTACTGCCAAGTACTTATTCTCGCATTTCTTCAATTTGGCGGTTTTTAGATGAGATAATAAGAGCTAAAAGCTCAAATGTCTTTTATAAATATATGAGTGGAAACGCTATTCCAATAGTTTGAAAAAAATAGGAAGACGAAATATAATTCCGTCTTCCTTATATAAAATATAAAAGTAACTTAAATTACTTAGCTAAAGCTTGAGCTACGTCTACAGCACAAGCCACAGTACAACCTACCATCGGGTTGTTACCAATTCCTAAGAATCCCATCATTTCTACGTGAGCAGGAACTGATGAAGAACCAGCGAACTGAGCGTCTGAGTGCATACGACCCATTGTGTCCGTCATGCCATAAGAAGCAGGACCAGCAGCCATGTTATCCGGGTGAAGAGTACGACCTGTACCACCACCGGAAGCTACTGAGAAATATGGTTTACCAGCAAGAACACGTTCTTTCTTGTAAGTACCAGCGACTGGGTGTTGGAAACGAGTTGGGTTAGTAGAGTTACCTGTGATAGATACATCTACGCCTTCTTTCCACATGATAGCTACACCTTCACGAACGTCGTCAGCACCATAGCATTTTACTTTTGCACGAGCACCGTCAGAGTAAGCGATTTCGCGAACAACTTTCAGTTCACCTGTAAAGTAATCAAACTGAGTTTGAACATAAGTAAAGCCGTTGATACGAGAGATAATCTGAGCAGCGTCTTTTCCAAGACCGTTCAGGATGCAACGTAATGGTTCTTTACGTACTTTGTCAGCTTTTGCAGCGATTTTGATTGCACCTTCAGCAGCAGCGAATGATTCGTGACCTGCCAAGAAAGCGAAACACTTAGTTTCTTCGCGCAGCAACATAGCAGCCAAGTTACCATGACCGATACCAACGTTACGGTCGTCAGCTACAGAACCTGGAATACAGAATGCTTGCAAACCGATACCGATAGCTTCAGCGGCTTCAGCAGCGTTTGAACAGTGTTTTTTCAGTGCAATAGCAGTACCTACAACGTATGCCCATTTTGCATTTTCAAAACAGATAGGCTGAGTCTCTTCACACGTTTTATAAGGATCAAGTCCGGCAGCTTCGCAGATTGCATTAGCTTCTTCGATGTCTTTGATGCCGTTAGCGTTCAAGGCAGCAATAATACCTTTGATACGACGGTCTTGGCTTTCGAATTTTACTTCTCTAATCATAGTTTTTTCCTCCTTATATTATTCGTGACGTGGATCAATATGTTTAACTGCTCCCTGTTCTTCTGTTACACGTCCGTAAGTACCGGTAACTTTCTTCAATGCTTCGTTAGCATCTGTTCCTTTCTTGATTTCATCCATGAATTTACCCATATGAACGAATTCATATCCGCAAATTTCATCGTTTTTATCCAAGAAGATATTTTTGATGTAACCTTCAGCCATTTCAAGGTAACGAGGACCTTTAGCCAATGTACCATAAAGAGTACCTACTTGGCTACGCAGACCTTTACCTAAGTCTTCTAAACCAGCACCGATAATCAAACCACCTTCTGAGAAAGCTGACTGAGTACGTCCGTAAACGATCTGCAAGAACAGTTCACGCATAGCAGTGTTGATAGCGTCGCAAACTAAGTCTGTGTTCAATGCTTCAAGGACAGTTTTACCCGGAAGGATTTCAGCAGCCATAGCAGCTGAGTGAGTCATACCGGAGCATCCGATAGTCTCGATCAAAGCTTCTTGGATAATGCCCTCTTTAACGTTCAGAGTCAGTTTACAAGCACCCTGTTGAGGAGCACACCAACCAATACCATGTGTCAAACCTGAAATGTCAACGATTTCTTTTGATTTTACCCATTTGCCTTCTTCGGGTATGGGAGCCGGTCCGTGGTTAGGGCCCTTCTTTACAACACACATGTGTTCCACTTCGTGTGAATAAGTCATAATTAGCTCTTTTTTAAATAATATAATTAAAAATACGTAGTCTTGATTCTCTAAATCGTCCACAAAGGTAGTCGATTTATTTGTTTCTGCAAATTGCCATTTATTACTTTTTTATGAAAAGCGAGAAATAGGTTTACGTTTTTCTTTTGTTTGCAAAGTCAGGATTACATTTGTGAAAGATTGAACCTTATTGAACTATCTGTTCATAAGGTTGTTGTTATCTGAAAATTAAATCATATGGAACTAAATCAAGTAGACATACATTATTTAATAGCAGCAATCTGTGTGATATCATCCGCATTGATTTTTTATACGATTGGTGTTTGGGGAGAACGTATTCAAAAAAAACTAAAATTCTGGCATATTGTTTTCTTTTTGTTGGGATTGATCGCCGATACGGTAGGGACCAGTTTGATGGAACATATCGCAGAACTGACTCATTTGCATGATGAGGTTCATACTGTGACAGGGACCATTGCTATCCTTTTGATGTTTGTGCATGCTTCATGGGCGATATGGACATATGCAAAGGGTTCTGCAAAGGCTAAGCAGCATTTCAATCGTTTTAGTATTGTCGTGTGGTGTATTTGGCTTATACCTTATTTAATAGGAGTATATTTAGGAATGCATTTGCATACATAAACAGTTTTCCCCGGACGTCCGTCCGGGGAAAACTGTTTATGTAAGATTATAGAAGTATCATTATAAGAAATAGAATAAAAATTCGTAGCTTTGTTGCGAAACTTATAGGACAGAGCTATGATAGAGATTACAGATGCAGCTTTACAAACTGCGGCAGGTGAAGGAATGGATGAGTTTATCCAAGTATTTACAGATAAATATAAAGAGATAATCGGCGGTGAATTGACTACTGAAACGATGTCTTCACTGACGGGAGAGCAACATTCATTGTTAGCTTATCAGATCTTCCGTGATGAAATAATGGTTGGCGGATTCTGCCAGTTGATTCAAAATGGCTATGGAGGATACATATTTGATAATCCATTTGCGAAGGTAATGCGCTTATGGGGAGCTGATGATTTTTCTAAATTAGTGTATAAAGCCAAGAAGATTTTTGATGCCAATCGCAAGGATTTGGAGAAGGAACGGACGGATGACGAATTTATGGCAATGTATGAGCAATTTGAGGCTTTTGATGACCTGGAAGAAGAATTTCTGGACATGGAAGAACGGGTAACTGCAACGATTGCTAGTTATGTGGATGATCATTTAGAACTTTTTGCAAAAATAAGAAAGTAATGGATGCAGTATTTTTTAAATGATTGCATTTATTAATTATGAATTAGAATTTATATCTTTGCAAAATCTAAAAATATGTTGTTTATGAAACAAATGAAATTTTTCTTAGTGACCTTAATGGTTGTTTTAATGGGTGTATCTGTTACTTCTTGTTTGAAAGGAGATGAAAATAACACATGGCAGGGTTATAACGTTGTGAAAGTAACGGATAACATGATTGCTTATGTCACTTTTCAAACTATAGACGGCTACAAATTAGTAACAAAAAATGCTGTCTCAGAGCTATCTGGTGTAAATGAAGGAGATTTTGTATATATGGTTTATACTTATGATTCAAAGACTGATGTGGATCCGAATTCAAAAACTATCAATATAACTGTTAATGCAGCACAAAAGATTTCGGACAATATAGTTTACCCTGTGGAAATGAATAAGGATGAAGAAAGTGATGAGTACAAATCTAATAAACCTGTAATAGCTATTTCAGATGAATATTTGAAGCCACAAATGTTTGATAATTATAATGTGATAATACCTATTCAGTACTATGCGAAAGAAAGCCTTGATAAACATAAGTTTAGTCTGGTATATTATACAGATAAATTAAAAGGTAAAGATGAGAAGGAAGGATTAACTTTATATTTGCGTCATAAATCTGAAGAAACAGGAGAAGCTCTGACAGCTTTTTCTTATAGGACATTTAATATAAGAGAAGCTCTGTCTGCATACAAAATAAAATATGGAAGTTTACCGGCAAATATCTTTATTCAGATACAGAAAAATTCTCTTTCAAATGGAGAAGTTCCGACAACAACAACTCCCGTTTCATTTGAATATAAATATAACGACAAACTTTGAATTACAAAGAATTATTTAACATCGCAATGAAATTGATTTCCTCTCCGGCCAAAGCTTGGGAGGAAATTTCTATGGAAAAGGATAGTCAAAAGGTATTCATCACCTTTGTCTATCCTATGATTGGTTTATGTGGTCTGTCCGTTTTCATTGGCTCTTTGCTGACAAATGGATGGGGAGGCCCAGAGAGCTTTCAGGTAGCTATGACCAGTTGTTGTGCCGTAGCTGTAGCCTTGTTTGGAGGTTACTTCCTTGCCGCTTATGCTATTAATGAGATGGGGACCAGGATGTTTGGTATGTCGGCAAATCTGTCATTAGCACAACAGTTTGCCGGATATGCGCTTGTCGTACCTTTCTTGCTACAAATCGTAACCGGACTTTTGCCTGATTTTAGAATTATTGCCTGGTTATTGCAATTCTACATCGTTTATGTGGTGTGGGAAGGTGCTCCTATTATGATGAGAGTGGGAGAAAAACAACGATTGAAATACACTCTTTTGTTGTCTGTATTGTTAATACTATGTCCAGCAGTGATTCAATTTGTATTCAACAAGCTGACGGCTATACTTAATTAATATGCAAAGATGAAACAACCTTCTGTAAATATAAGAAATAAACGTGCAACGTTTGATTATGAGTTGGTAGAAACCTATACGGCGGGCATAGTGCTGACAGGCACCGAGATCAAATCTATCCGATTAGGCAAAGCTAGTTTGGTAGATACATTTTGTTATTTTGTGAAAGGTGAACTTTGGGTGAAGAATATGCACGTCACCGAATATTTCTATGGTTCCTATAATAATCACACGGCTCGTAGAGAAAGGAAGTTGTTATTAAATAAAAAAGAAATAGAGAAACTTCAGAAGGGAACAAAAAATCCAGGTTTTACCATTGTTCCTGAACGTCTGTTTATCAATGAAAAAGGTTTAGCGAAACTGGTTGTAGCCTTGGCAAAAGGCAAAAAAGAATATGATAAACGGGAATCAATAAAAGAAAAAGATGATCGTCGGGACATGGCAAGAATGTTTAAACGATAAGAAAAATAAAGTTATAGTCTAAGGTTGGCTATTCTTGATCTGTGATCAATAAATGGCAGAGTGCTAATAGGTAGTAAGTATAAGGTAATGATGAAAAAGACAATTTCCCAGATTATACCTGAGCGTATTCTCATTCTGGATGGAGCAATGGGTACCATGATCCAGCAATATAATCTCAAAGAAGAAGATTTCCGTAATGAACGTTTCGCACATATTCCCGGTTTGTTGAAAGGGAATAATGATTTATTGTGCCTGACTCGTCCTGACATTATTCAAGATATTCATCGTAAGTATTTGGAAGCTGGTGCTGATATTATTGAGACCAATACATTTAGTTCGACTACTGTTTCTATGGCAGATTATCACGTAGAAGAGTATGTGCGTGAGATGAACCTGGCAGCAGTGAAACTGGCTCGTGACTTGGCAGATGAATATACAGCAAAGACCCCCGACAAACCTCGTTTTGTGGCTGGTTCTGTAGGACCTACTAACAAAACTTGTTCTATGAGTCCCGACGTGAACAATCCGGCTTTTCGTGCCTTGACTTATCATGAGTTGGCTACTTCCTATCAGCAACAAATAGAGGCTATGCTTGAAGGAGGTGTTGATGCAATATTGATTGAAACGATCTTTGATACGTTGAATGTGAAGGCTGCTATATTTGCAGCTGAACAAGCCATGAAAATGACCAAAGTGGAAGTTCCTATCATGCTGTCTGTTACCGTATCCGATATTGGCGGTAGAACATTGTCCGGACAAACATTGGAGGCTTTTTTGGCTTCAGTACAACATGCCAATATTCTCTCTGTCGGTTTGAACTGTTCATTTGGAGCTCGCCAGCTGAAACCTTTTCTTGAACAATTGGCTGCACGCGCCCCTTATTATATTAGTGCATATCCGAATGCAGGACTCCCTAATAGCTTGGGGAAATATGACCAGACTCCTAAAGATATGGCTCATGAAGTGAAAGAATATATTCATGAAGGGCTGGTGAATATCATTGGTGGATGTTGTGGTACCACAGATGCTTATATTGCCGAATATTCAGCCTTGATAAAAGATGCTAAGCCTCATGTTCCGGCTGCTGAACCAGATTGTATGTGGCTTTCGGGACTTGAACTATTGGAGGTGAAACCCGAAATAAACTTTGTGAATATAGGTGAACGTTGTAATGTTGCCGGTTCGCGTAAGTTTCTCCGTCTTATTAATGAGAAAAAATATGAAGAAGCTCTAACCATTGCCCGTCAGCAAGTAGAAGATGGTGCTTTGGTTATTGACATTAATATGGATGACGGCTTACTGGATGCTGAAACAGAAATGACAACTTTTTTGAATCTGATCATGTCTGAACCCGAAATTGCTCGAGTTCCTGTAATGATCGATTCATCTAAATGGGAAGTAATCGAAGCCGGATTGAAATGCCTTCAGGGTAAATCGATTGTCAATTCGATTTCTTTAAAAGAGGGTGAAGAGACATTTCTGGAACATGCACGTATTATCAAACAATATGGAGCTGCGGCTGTAGTGATGGCTTTTGACGAGAAGGGACAGGCGGATACAGCAGCACGTAAGATAGAAGTCTGCCAACGTGCTTATCGTCTTTTAGTCGATAAAATCAATTTCAATCCTCACGATATTATATTCGATCCTAATGTCCTTGCTGTCGCTACAGGTATTGAGGAACATAACAACTATGCTGTAGACTTTATTGAAGCAACAGGCTGGATTAGAAAAAATCTTCCGGGAGTACATGTTAGCGGTGGAGTAAGTAATCTTTCTTTTTCTTTTCGTGGAAATAATTATATACGCGAAGCAATGCACGCCGTATTCCTTTACTATGCAATTCAGCAGGGAATGGATATGGGGATTGTGAATCCGGGGACTTCAGTGCTTTATAGTGATATCCCTGCAGATATTCTGGAAAAGATAGAAGATGTTATTTTGAATCGTCGTTCAGATGCGGCTGAACAGCTCATTGAATTGGCTGAATCTTTAAAGTTGGATATGACCGGTACATCAGGTCAAACTGCTGTCAAACAAGATGCATGGAGGGAAGAATCTGTGCAAGAGCGTTTGAAATATGCTTTAATGAAAGGGATTGGTGACTATTTGGAGCAAGACTTGGCAGAAGCACTTCCTCTTTACAATAAAGCGGTTGATGTGATTGAAGGACCTTTGATGGACGGAATGAATTATGTGGGCGAACTTTTTGGAGCAGGTAAAATGTTCCTACCTCAAGTTGTAAAAACTGCCCGTACCATGAAGAAAGCTGTTGCTATCTTACAACCAACTATTGAATTAGAAAAAGTAGAGGGTACCAGTTCTGCCGGGAAAGTACTATTAGCTACTGTTAAAGGTGATGTGCATGACATTGGAAAAAATATTGTGGCAGTGGTTATGGCTTGTAATGGTTATGAGATTGTGGATTTAGGTGTGATGGTTCCTGCGGAAAAGATCATTCAGCGCGCTATTGAAGAGAAAGTCGATATGATTGGACTTAGCGGTTTGATAACACCTTCTTTGGAGGAGATGGCGCACGTAGCCGGCGAATTGGAGAAAGCTGGTTTGGACATTCCTCTACTCATCGGTGGCGCTACTACTTCAAAAATGCACACTGCATTGAAGATTGCTCCTGTTTATCATGCTCCGGTAGTACATTTGAAGGATGCTTCTCAGAATGCCGGCGTTGCTGCACGGTTGTTAAACCAACAGGCTAAATCGGAATTAGTAAGTGAATTGGAAAGGGAATATCAGCAACTTCGTGAAAAGAGTGGCTTGCTACGTCGTGAAACCGTTTCATTGGAAGAAGCCCAGAAGAATAAGTTGAATTTATTTTAATATATAAGTTCTAATGAAAAAGATTTTTTCTTTCATATATATTATAATGACAGTAGTTATTGTAGTCTCTTGTTCTTCATCAGAAGAACAGAAGGAGGGAACAAGCGCGGTAAATCCTGTTTTGGATAATATTTTTGCCCGCAAGAGTGTTCGCACTTATTTGGATAAAGGAGTAGAGAAAGAAAAAATAGATTTAATGCTTCGTGCCGGTATGTCAGGACCATCAGGAAAGGATACTCGTCCTTGGGAATTTATCTTAGTGTCTGACCGTGCTGTACTGGACTCTATGGCTGTCGCTCTTCCTTATGCGAAGATGCTGACACAAGCCCGTAACGCCATTATTGTTTGTGGAGATTCTACACGTTCGTCTTATTGGTATTTAGATTGTTCAGCTGCTGCACAAAATATATTGCTGGCTGCAGAGAGCTTGGGACTGGGTGCTGTTTGGACGGCTGCTTATCCTTATGAAGATCGTATGCAGGTTGTTCGCAAATATACCGCTTTACCAGAAAATATTCTTCCGCTTTGTGTTATACCTTTTGGCTATCCTGCTACAAAAGAACAACCGAAACATAAGTTTGACGAGAAAAAGATACATTATAATCTGTATTAGTAAACAAAAATTTTATCTTTTCAATAAATTCCTTACATTTGCGCTTTAATTAATTAATATCTGATACGCAAATGTTTGGAATAGATGATCCTTTAATTATTTTACCCTACCTGCTTTCGGTAGTGTGCGTGATTTTTTCTGCCTGGTTTGGGCTGAAATATTGGAATAAAGACGACGAAAAAGATAAAACACGATGAATACGTTTACACTCGGCTTGATTGTGATAGTTTATTTGCTGTCACTAGCTTATCTTGGTTTTTTAGGGTATAAAAAAACTACGACTGCCAGCGACTATTTGGTAGGTGGGCGACAGATGAATCCTATTGTGATGGCACTTTCATATGGAGCAACGTTTATTTCAGCTTCCGCAATTGTAGGATTTGGTGGTGTGGCTGCTGCATTTGGAATGGGTATTCAGTGGCTTTGCTTTTTAAATATGTTTGTCGGTGTGGTTATTGCCTTTATCTTTTTTGGTTTGCGAACTCGGCGTATGGGTGCTAAACTGAATGTCAGTACTTTCCCTCAATTGCTGGGACGTCATTTCCGTTCACGTAATATACAGGTATTTATTGCTGCTGTTATTTTCTTAGGAATGCCACTTTATGCTGCTGTGGTAATGAAAGGAGGTGCCGTGTTTATAGAGCAGATTTTCCAGATAGATTTTAATGTATCATTATTGATATTTACATTAGTCATTGCTGCCTACGTGATAGCAGGAGGTATGAAAGGAGTTATGTATACCGATGCTTTGCAGGGTGTTATTATGTTTGCTTGTATGCTATTCCTACTTTTTTCTTTGTATCAAGTGCTCGATATGAATTTTGTTCAGGCAAATAAAGAACTGGGTAATATATCACATTTGGTGCCGGAAAAGTTTAAAGCCTTAGGACATCAGGGATGGACGACTATGCCAGTGATGGGATCACCTCAATGGTACTCATTAGTTACCTCACTGATTTTGGGAGTTGGAATAGGATGTTTGGCACAGCCGCAGTTGGTTGTTCGTTTTATGACAGTGGAAAGTAGTAAACAGTTAAACCGTGGCGTTTTTATCGGCTGTTTCTTTCTGATTATTACGGTAGGTGCTATCTACCATGCTGGAGCATTGAGCAACCTTTTCTTTCTGAAAACTGAAGGTGCAGTTGCTACTGAGGTCGTGAAAGATATTGATAAGATTATTCCTTATTTTATTAATAAAGCAATGCCCGATTGGTTTGCAGCACTTTTTATGTTATGCATTCTTTCTGCAAGTATGTCTACGTTGAGTTCTCAATTTCATACTATGGGAGCTTCGGTCGGATCGGACATTTATGGAACTTATAAACCACGTTCACGTGGTAAACTGACGAATGTCATTCGTTTAGGTGTACTTTTCTCTATTTTGGTAAGTTATATCATTTGCTATATGTTACCGAATGATATCATTGCTCGCGGTACTTCTATCTTTATGGGAATCTGTGCAGCTGCTTTTCTTCCGGCTTATTTCTGTGCACTTTACTGGAAACGTGCAACTAAACAGGCTGTGATGGCAAGCTTATGGGTGGGAACAATTGGAAGCCTCTTGGCCTTAGTATTCTTGCATCAGAAAGAATCTGCTGCATTGGGTATTTGTAAAGCCATTTTTGGGCGTGATGTGTTGATTGAAACTTATCCGTTTCCGGTGATTGACCCTATATTATTTGCATTGCCATTATCTGTAATTGCGATCATTGTAGTTAGTTTGGTGACTTCCAAAAGATAAATGATCCATCAATAGTTCTGGTGACTTCGCTCTTGATAACTGATTGATTTTACGCTTTGATTTTTTTCTTGTAAGAATCAAAGCGTGACATTATATCACGTACAAAATTATAAGTCTCAATACCGCGGAAATATCCATTTTTACAGACGGGATCAGTGAAGTATTCTTCATTACTTTTAAGAAGGATGAAGTTTTCTACATTATCTTTCCAGACTAATTTGTTTTTTCCATATTTCTCAGCTAATGCCATTGCGTCATAGATATGTCCTAAACCAGCATTGTAAGATGCAAGAATAAAGTTAAGTCGCTCTTGTTCATCTGGAATCATACTGAAACTACGGTCAGTAGTCATGATATATTTAATAGCTGCCTTAATGCTTTCTTCCGGGTTTTGCTCCTTACCGCGAGGTATTCCCATAGCTCTTGCAGTTGCAGGCATTAATTGCATCAGTCCTTTCGCTCCAGCCCAAGACACAGCCGTTGTATCAAAGTTTGATTCTGTATAAGCCAGCGATGCAAGCATACGCCAATCCCATCCGATTTCTTTGGCGTATTTTTTGAATAATGGGTCATAATGAGAAATCTTTCCCTCTTTTAATGAAAGAATAGGAGAGTGAGGCATCATTTTGCTATTCTCAAAATAACGTTTCATACTTGCTGTATAAGCAGGAGATGTCATGTTTTCTTTATGCCATTTGTTGGCTGCAGCAGCCAGTTCGGGACTATCTTTACGTACAGCCCATGATGAACGTTGGTCGAAGCTGATAGATAAATCAATATTGAGATTAGGATAATAAGTCTTATTTAATTTTGCCAAATCATTATCTGCTACTGTGTATGGAATCTTTCCTTGGGCAACTTGTGTTATCAAATCTTCGGTCGAGGTACTGTCATTGGTGACTTTATGAATCAGAATACCACCACCTAATTCGTTATTCAAATTAACCAAACGGTCATAATATTTTCCAGGTTTTATGTAAATATCTTTACCGATTAATTCTGTTACGTCTTTCAGAGGCTTTTCTTTTCCGTTTCCTTGTTGCACGATGACTTGATGAGTAATAACATCTTCGCCACAATATATAAGACTGTCTTTCCATTCTTTGGTTATCGGCAAATTATAAGCAATCATATCACCTTCGCCTGCCAATAATTTTTGTATTAATTCGTGGACATTATCGGCAACCTCTATTCTGAGTTTTACTCCCAGACTTTTTGCAAACTGTTCACTAAGCTCATACTGAAATCCCATCTCTTGACCTCGATAAATAAAATAGGAAGTAGAACTGTAAAGTGTCAATACTACCAACTCGCCACTATCTTTTATTTGCGTGAGATCACGATCTGCTCCTTCTTCTCCGTTATGGTGCTTATTTCGACATCCGAATAAGCAATAAACAAGGATGAGAAACAGTGATAAGATGAGTAATTTGGCACTTAATTTACATTCCTTTACTTTCATTCTTCGTTTTTCAAATGTTTCTTGATATACATTGTCAATATATCAATAGCAACTTGATTGCTTCCGCCTTCCGGCACTATTAGGTCAGCATAACGTTTGCATGGTTCGATAAATTGCAAATGCATGGGTTTTAATACTCTAGTATAACGCTCCATAACAGCTTCTGCTGTACGACCTCGTTCAATGACGTCTCTTTGGATTACACGAATCAAGCGCTCATCCGGGTCAGCATCTACAAAGATTTTAAGATCCATCATGTTGCGCAATCTCTTGTCACAAAGTGCAAGTATACCTTCAACAATAACGACCTCTCTTGGTTCAATATGAATAGTTTCGGATTGGCGGGTACAAGTCAGATAGGAGTAAGTAGGTTGTTCTATACTTTTACCCTCTTTCAACATCGTGATATGTTTCGAAAGTAGGCTCCATTCGAAGGCGTCAGGGTGGTCGAAGTTTATATTTTGACGCTCTTCAACGGGAACATGGCTGCTATCTTTGTAGTATGAGTCTTGTGGCAACAGTACTACTTCTCCTACAGGGAGACTTTCAATGATTTTTTTTACGACGGTGGTCTTTCCAGAGCCTGTTCCACCTGCTATTCCGATAATTAACATCTCTTTATAGTATTATTTGAACTAAAAAAGGTAAATTTGCATTGTTAATAGAATGCTTTAACAAGACAAATATAGAAACAATTCATTAAAATAACAACGTAATGGTAAAACATATTGTATTATTTAAGTTAAAAGACAATGTTCCAGAAGCAGAGAAACTAGTCGTAATGAATAAATTCAAAGCGGCTATTGAATCTCTTCCTTCTAAAATCTCTGTGATTCGTAAAATTGAAGTTGGGTTGAATATCAATCCGGGTGAAACTTGGAACATAGCACTCAACAGTGAATTTGACACACTGGAAGACGTTAAGGTATATGCAACGCATCCTGATCATGTTGCTGCCGGAAAAATCTTGGCGGAGACAAAAGAAAGTCGTGTGTGCGTAGATTATGAATTCTAACTTTTTATAGAAATTAAAATGAAAAAGCTATTTTCTCTACTGTTACTCTGTTTAGTAATGGGAATGGTGCAGGCCCAGATTCAGGAGCCTGTAAAGTTTAAGACAGAGTTGAAAACGTTGCCTGGTACAGATGCGGAGATTGTTTTTACGGCAACCATTGATAAAGGATGGCATGTTTATTCTACAGATTTAGGTGATGGAGGTCCTATTTCTGCAACATTTAATATAGATAGTAAATCGGGTATTGAAGTTGTGGGTAAGCTGAAACCTGTAGGCAAAGAAGTTGCAGTTTTTGATAAGCTTTTTGAAATGAATGTGCGGTACTTTGAGAATACAGCACAGTTTGTTCAGAAAATAAAATTGACTGGAGGAGCATATTCTATTGAAGGTTATATGCAATATGGTGCTTGTAATGATGAAAATTGTTTGCCTCCAACAGATGTGCCGTTTAAATTTTCCGGTGAATCGAAAGCTAATACTGCATCAGGCACTCCTGTTGTTGAACCTGCAAAACTTGGGGGGGGGAACGAGGTAACTACTAAAGAAGAAGTTAAAGATACCATTGCAATGGTGGATTTGATGCCGGCAGTTGTTGATTCAACTGCTGCTATTTCGCCCGCTGTGGCTTCTTCCGATTGGTGGAAACCGGTAATTAGTGAATTACAAGCATTAGGTGAAGAGCATAGCAAGGATTCTTCATGGATTTATATTTTTATAACAGGTTTCTTTGGTGGATTATTGGCTCTGTTTACTCCTTGTGTATGGCCAATCATTCCGATGACTGTAAGCTTTTTCCTGAAACGTAGTAAGGATAAAAAGAAAGGTATTCGCGATGCGTGGACTTATGGTGCATCTATCGTAGTGATTTATGTAACATTAGGCGTGGCTATTACACTGATTTTTGGTGCGAGTGCTTTGAATGCTTTATCTACGAATGCAGTATTTAATATTCTCTTCTTCCTGATGTTAGTAGTTTTTGCAGCTTCTTTTTTCGGAGCTTTTGAGATTACCTTACCAGCAAAGTGGAGTACTGCGGTCGATAGTAAAGCAGAATCAACCACTGGGTTATTGAGTATTTTCCTGATGGCTTTCACTTTGTCATTAGTATCTTTTTCTTGTACCGGTCCGATTATCGGCTTTTTGCTGGTAGAAGTTTCTACAACGGGTAGTGTGGTTGCTCCTGCTATTGGAATGCTGGGCTTTGCTATTGCTTTAGCTTTACCGTTTACTTTGTTTGCTCTTTTCCCATCATGGCTGAAATCGATGCCTAAGTCGGGAGGATGGATGAATGTTATTAAGGTGACTTTAGGTTTCTTAGAATTGGCATTTGCCCTAAAATTTTTGTCTGTTGCCGATCTGGCATACGGTTGGAGAATACTTGACCGTGAAACCTTCTTGGCTTTGTGGATTGTGATTTTTGCTTTGCTAGGTTTATATCTGCTTGGTAAAATTAAATTTCCGCATGATGATGATAACAATAAAGTAGGAGTAAGCCGTTTTTTCATGGCACTTGTTTCTTTGGCTTTTGCTGTGTATATGATACCTGGATTGTGGGGAGCACCTTTAAAAGCTGTAAGCGCTTTTGCACCTCCTATGCATACACAAGACTTTAATTTATATGAGAATGAGGTACATCCTAAATTCAAAGATTATGAGAAAGGTATGGAATATGCCCTTCAACAAGGTAAACCGGTTATGATTGATTTTACTGGAAACGGTTGTGTTAATTGTCGCAAGATGGAGGCTGCCGTATGGACAGATTCTAAAGTAAGCAATATCATCAATGACGATTATGTATTAATATCATTGTATGTGGATGAAAAGGAACCATTGCCGGAACCTATTAAGGTTATTGAAAATGGTAAAGAACGTACATTGCGTACAGTAGGAGATAAGTGGAGTTATTTACAGCGTGTAAAATTTGGTGCTAATGCACAACCTTTCTATGTGTTGTTGGATAATGAAGGTAAACCGTTGAATAAATCATATGCTTATGATGAAGATATTTCTAAGTATATTGATTTCTTGATGACAGGTTTGGACAATTACAAAAAAGAGAAAAAATAATATCTCTGATATTAAATCATAAACAAGCTATATTTAAGTGTTGTTTTAAAAGATTGAACTGCACCCCAAAAGTTGGACACAAAACTTTAGGAGTGCAGTTCAATATTGTGGCAGGGGTAAATTTTATATTGGAAACTTTGGTTTAGCTTTAATGTCCGGAGACAAAGATTATGCTACATAGGTACTTCCATAACTAAGAGTTGAGTTCCTTTAGTTACATGAATCGGAAATCCTTTGGTATCCCATAAACCAATACCGTCACGCTTTGTTAGGCGTTCTTTTGCTACACTAATTTCTCCTTCAATCACAAAGATATAAACTCCGTTTCCCTCCTGATGTATCTTATACTCGATTATTTTTTCTGTATCGAAGTTACCCATAGAAAACCAAGCATCTTGTTTGATAGAAGCTGGAGTCTTACCATCCGGAGACAAAATTAGACATAATTCATTAGGTTTCAATAGTGACCGAATATCAAAGTTATTGTACTCCGGTTTAGTATTTTCAATTTTGGGGAATATCCATATTTGCAGAAATTCTAATTGTTCTTTATCACTTCCGTTAAATTCACTGTGATAGATGCCACTTCCTGTACTCATCACTTGAATATCTCCGGGAGTAATTGTTTTTGTATTTTGTACACTATCACCATGTGTTAGGTATCCATTTAGTGGGATAGAAATTACTTCCATATTTTTATGTGGATGTGTATCGAATCCTTTAGAGGGAGCTACACTATCATCGTTTAATACACGTAGTGCACCGAAATGAATCTTCTCCGGATTGTAGTAGTTGGCAAAACAGAACGTATGATATGTTTTAAGCCAACCATGATGGAAATAGCCTCTTGATGAGGCTCTGTCTATTACTTTTTTCATCTTTCTCTTTCCTTTTATAGTAGAACTTTAAGGTATCTGGTTTAATATCTTTTATTGGATAACAATTGGATAGAAGACAAAGTTTTGAATACGAAATAATAAGAAAGAGAGAACTTTTTTTTAATGAGATTGTATTATATCAGGTTTCATAGTAGATTCCTTTTTCAGAATTATTTCAGGATTATGTTTTTTCTTTGTCGATTATAAATTTATTATCTTTGTGCTTTTAATCTTATAAATAATGAATAATATACTTACAATTAGAACGTTGTTGCTTGTGTGCATTCTTGGAGTAACTTCTGTAATGCGTGCTCAGAAAGATGATTTTACTACATGGACAAAGTTAAAGATAAATCATAAAATAGACTCTCGGTTTTCTGTTTTAGGTGGACTTGAACTTCGGACAAAGGATGATATAAGCATGATTGATCGTTGGGGGCTTGCTGTTGGAGGAGAATACAAAGCTTGTTCTTTTTTGAAAATGGATGTAGGATATGAGCTTCATCATCGGAATCTAGGTGAATTGGACTGGAAGTTCAGGCATCGTTATTATATGGGAGCTACAGTAAATTTTCGTTATCAATGGTTAGCAGTCTCTTTGAGGGAAAGATTTCAGCAGACTTTTGATCGCGGTAATTCGCAATCTCGCTTACGCTCCCGTTTAAAACTCGCTTATGCTCCCTCAAAGGGAATCGTTTCCCCCTATTTCTCTGTTGAGATCTATCAAAGTCTGGATGATGCTCCTTTTTGGAGAGCCGCTCGTATGCGTTACCGTCCTGGAGTTGAGATTGATTTGGCTAAGCGTTGGTCATTAGATGCGTTCTATTGTTATCAATATGAATCTCCGAAAGGTAAACATGTTATTGGAGTAGAAGTGGGATATTCCTTTTAAAATATTATCCCTGATTATATAATAATGTATGTTTTTCTTTCGTCTATTTTCTTACATAAATATTAATGAACTGATTATTTGTATGTTATATATAAATAAAAACTTTTTTAAGAAAAATGTGTCTTTATTTGAATTATAAAATTTACTTTTGTTACAACATTTCAAAATGAAATGCTAATTTTTGTGATTCAACAGATACAACAGATGTGTTGTATGATATCTCATGACCGAAGCGAATACTTCCTTTTATGTCCTACCTTCTGCTTAATCAGAAATTTTTAATTAACATTTAAAATATGAACAATATGAAGGTGTTTTATAGCCGAAGTAGGGGAATCGGCTTAATTTTAATTCTTCCTTTTTTCATAACAGCTTGTGTGAATCATTTTTCTAGCGATAAAGAAAATGTTGTCGATAGTGAAAGTATTCCATTAAAGTTCACAGCTAATATTCATAAAGTAGTTAAAACACGTATTTCCAATAATACTTTTGATAAAGGAGATACAGTCGGATTGTTTGCTTTGGTGGGTTCAACAACTTTAACAGAAGAACGATATGTGGATAACTTTCTCTTTAAGCGATCTGAGAATGATGTGTTTGAAACCGGAGAGACAGTATATTATCCTGATGATGGAGTAGCAGTAAATTTAATCAGCTATTATCCCTATAATAAAGATGGGATAGCTATAGGAAAAACTACCATGCAGGTATCTGTAGAAACAGAACAGGAACTTCCTGAAAATTATTCTCATTCTGATTTTCTGGTTGCATCTTCCGGTGAACTTCAGGCTAGTACTGCGCCTGTTGCTTTGTTCTATAATCATAAATTTTTTCGGTTGAATATAGTTATCGTTCCAGGTGAAGGGATTACTCTGGAGGAGTTGCGTGATGCCGATCCACAACTTACTGTGGAAGGTTTCTTTACAAAAGCCGTTTATGATTTTCAGAATGAATCTTATACAGAATATACCGACGAGAAAGGTGTAATTCCTATGGGTGAGTGGACGATAAAAGAAAATCGTCTGATTGGTAAAGAGGTTATTTTGATTCCACAGAAAACAAAAGATCATTATCAGTATATAACATTGAAAGTTGGAGGAAAAGAGTATCGTTGTCTGCTACCTTCTACTTTGGAGATGGAAAGCGGAAAACAGCGAGAACTTGAGATAACCTTTATTCCTGTACAGGATGTTTTGATTGGTACTTTAAATGGAGAAATAGGCAAATGGGATGAAACTGGTACAGATCAGTCAGAAGCAGGAATTGTATATGGTTGTGTGGACATATCGAAATTAACTTTTGAAGAATCTAGCGTATATAAGGTCATGAGAGGTAGACAACAAGTTGCAGAGATTTGCAAAGAATACATTACAACTTCAGATTTTGCTTCTTGTGCGATTGTGGCCTATCCCATGAAATCCGATTATACGGTTGATTTAACAAAAGGGGTTGTTTTACAACTATTGGGACATTCGGGAAATGTGCACGGAGGAACTGTAGCATGGAATATGGAAAATCATTCATTGGTATATAATCCGGGAATACTGGAATTGAGAAATTATCTTTTTGTATTGTCCGGTGGACAAAATTATATGTCTGTAACTCCTACGGAAAATCTATTGTCTGTTTCTCCCGATATGTTTTGTGATGTTCGTGGAGAGTCAATTCATAAATATCCGATTGTGAAAATTGGAACACAATATTGGATGAGAAGTAATCTGGAAGCTACAAGATATACTAATGGAGATGCTATTTTTGAATTAATGGATATGTCAGATGGAGCGATTGGATATTTATCCAATAATGGGAATTATTTTTATAGTCCTAATGCTGTTTTGACTAATAAATTATTACCCGCTGATTGGAAGATTCCAACTTGGAATGATTGGGATTTATTAAAGAATTATTTGGGAGAAAATAGAGCCGGTTCTTTGTTAAAGTCTGGAAATTGGAGACTTATAACAGGTGGAACAGTTTTGGGTGAAGCAACTAATTTATCTGGTTTCAATGCATTACCTGTAGGTATGTGGTATGCTTCAGGTAAAATTGCTGACTATGTAGGAAGATATTCGGCATATTGGACTATGGATGATTCGGGTGGTATTCCTGAAACGGTAATGACGTTGAAAAGTAACAGTGATGAAATTTCTTCTGGAAATGTAGGGGCTGATAAGGCCTATGCTATTCGTGCACTCCGAAACTAATTTGATAGAAATTGTTCTCATTTTTATATTTTGCTTATCTTTGGGAAATAAAATCTAATTGAAGTAAGAGTATGAAGAAAATAATAAATCCTTGGAAAGGTTTGGAGGGATACAATTGTTTCGGCTGTGCTCCAACTAATGAAGCCGGCTTGAAGATGGAATTTTATGAAGACGGTGACGAGATAATAAGTATTTGGAAGCCACGTCCTGATTATCAAGGTTGGATTAATACCTTACATGGGGGTATCCAGGCTGTTCTGTTGGATGAAATTTGTGCATGGGCCGTGCTTCGTAAATTACAGATTACAGGTGTTACTTCGAAAATGGAAACACGTTATCGGAAACCAATTGATACAAAAGATTCTCATATAGTATTGCGGGCATCTATAAAAGAAGTCAAGCGGAATCTTGTAATTATCGAAGCGAAACTATATAATGAGGATGGAGAACTCTGTACAGAAGCAGTTTGCACTTACTTCACTTTTCCTCCGGAAAAAGTAAAAAATGAAATGCATTTTTCACAATGTGATGTAGAGCCGGAAGAGATACTACCTTTAATTTGAAATTAAAACCGAACTTTTTGTGATAATTGTTTGGAAGTATCAAACAAATACTATATTTTTGTCGCAGTAAACAGAAGAAATATGAAATATACAGCTACACATCATCATCATCATTTTCCTAACGAATAACTCGGTGGGCGTAGATGATATTGTGTATAACTCTATAACGATAACGAAGGCTTGCCGAATACGGTAAGCCTTTTTTATTTCTCAAATGTAATTTATAAATTAATAATAAAATAAAGTCATGTTAAGAATTGCAGTACAAGCCAAAGGACGTCTCTTCGAAGAGACAATGGCACTTTTAGAAGAGTCAGATATCAAGTTGAGTACAACCAAACGTACCTTGTTGGTACAATCTTCCAATTTCCCTATCGAAGTTTTGTTTCTTCGTGATGACGATATTCCACAAACAGTCGCTACTGGTGTAGCAGATTTGGGTATTGTCGGTGAAAATGAATTTATGGAAAAAGAAGAAGATGCTGAAATCATTAAAAGATTAGGATTCAGTAAGTGCCGTTTGTCATTAGCTATGCCAAAAGATATCGAATATCCGGGGCTGTCTTGGTTTAATGGAAAAAAAATTGCTACTTCTTATCCGGTAATTTTAAAAAACTTCCTGAAAGCTAATGGAGTAAATTCAGAAATTCATGTAATAACTGGCTCTGTAGAAGTTTCTCCGGGAATTGGACTGGCGGATGCAATTTTCGACATTGTTAGTTCCGGCTCAACGTTGGTCAGCAATCGTTTGAAAGAAGTAGAAGTCGTAATGAAGTCTGAAGCATTGCTGATTGGAAACAAAAACATGAGTGATGAGAAAAAAGAAGTCCTCGAAGAACTGTTATTCCGCATGAATGCAGTGAAAACTGCTGAGGATAAGAAATATGTATTGATGAACGCTCCGAAAGATAAACTGGAAGAGATAATTGATGTATTGCCTGGTATGAAAAGCCCCACAGTTATGCCATTGGCACAAGAAGGTTGGTGCTCTGTTCACACTGTATTGGACGAAAAACGCTTTTGGGAAATTATCGGCAAGTTGAAAGGTCTGGGAGCAGAAGGTATTTTGGTATTACCAATTGAGAAAATGATTGTGTAAGAATGAAATTAATAAAATATCCCTCAAAGGAACAATGGCCGGAACTTTTGAAACGTCCGGCATTGAATACGGAAAATCTGTTCGATACAGTCCGTACCATAATTGATAAGGTAAGAGCGGAAGGTGATAAAGCTGTTTTGGAATATGAAGCAACTTTTGACAAAGCTATTTTATCGGCATTGGCTGTGACTCCGGAAGAGATTAAAGAGGCAGAAGACAAAGTAAGCAATGAGTTAAAGGCTGCTATCTCTTTGGCAAAACAAAACATAGAAACGTTTCATGCTTCCCAGCGTTTTGTCGGGAAGAAGGTTGAAACAATGAATGGAGTTACTTGTTGGCAAAAAGCGGTAGGTATTGAGAAAGTCGGACTTTATATTCCCGGAGGTACAGCCCCACTTTTTTCTACTGTACTAATGTTAGCTGTTCCGGCTAAAATTGCCGGGTGTAAAGAGATTGTTCTTTGTACTCCTCCGGATAAGAATGGAAATATTCATCCGGCTATTCTCTTTGCGGCTCAATTGGCAGGTGTGAGTAAAATATTTAAGGCCGGTGGAGTTCAGGCTATTGCTGCAATGGCTTATGGAACAGAAAGTATTTCTAAAGTTTATAAGATCTTTGGTCCGGGTAATCAGTATGTCACCGCTGCCAAGCAATTAGTGAGCTTGCGGGATGTTGCAATTGATATGCCGGCCGGTCCTTCTGAAGTGGAGGTATTGGCAGACGCGTCTGCTAACCCCATTTTTGTTGCAGCTGACCTTCTTTCGCAAGCTGAACATGGAGTAGATAGCCAGGCAATGCTGATTACTACATCAGAAAAACTTCAGGCAGAAGTAGTTACCGAGGTAGAACGCCAGTTAGCGAAACTTCCTCGTCGGGAAATAGCAGAGAAATCATTGGAAAATAGTAAACTGATTCTTGTTCGTGATTTGGAGGAAGCATTGGAATTAACGAATGCGTATGCACCGGAGCATTTGATTATTGAAACAGAAAACTATCTGGAAGTAGCTGAGCGTATTACTAATGCCGGTTCTGTTTTCTTGGGCTCTTTGACTCCTGAGAGTGCAGGCGATTATGCTTCCGGTACTAATCATACCCTGCCTACTAACGGTTATGCAAAAGCATATAGCGGGGTAAGTCTCGATAGTTTTATTCGTAAAATAACTTTTCAGGAAATTGTTTCGGAAGGAATACAAGCTATAGGTCCTGCTATTGAAGAAATGGCAGCCAACGAACATTTGGATGCACATAAAAATGCAGTAACAGTTCGTCTGGATTCCTTGAAATAAAAGTTTTAGTGATTGGTAAAGTAGATTCAGTAATTAAAAGAATAATAAAGTGAAAACGTTACAAGAACTAACCCGACCGAATATATGGAAACTGAAACCATATTCTTCGGCACGTGACGAATATAAAGGAGTTACGGCTTCTGTTTTCTTGGATGCTAATGAAAACCCGTATAATTTACCTCATAATCGCTATCCGGACCCGATGCAATGGGATCTGAAAACAGAATTGTCGAAGATTAAGAAGGTATCTCCTGAACATATTTTTCTGGGAAATGGTAGTGATGAAGCCATTGATTTGGTGTTTCGTGCGTTCTGTGAACCCGCCAAGGATAATGTAGTGGCTATTGATCCGACTTATGGTATGTATCAGGTCTGTGCAGATGTGAATGATGTAGAATATCGTAAAGTATTGTTGGATGACAATTTTCAGTTTACAGCAGATAAATTGCTAGCTGCTGCAGATGACCATACCAAACTTATTTTCTTGTGTTCACCTAATAATCCGACGGGGAATGATCTACTTCGCACCGAAATAGAAAAACTACTTCGCGAATTTGATGGTTTGGTTATTCTGGATGAAGCCTATAATGATTTCTCTGAAGCTCCTTCTTTTTTGGAAGAATTAAACCGGTATCCGAATCTGATTGTTTTCCAGACGTTTTCAAAAGCATGGGGATGCGCTGCCATTCGTCTGGGGATGGCTTTTGCATCCGAAGAGATTATTGGTATCCTTAGTAAAATCAAATATCCATATAATGTAAATCAGCTCACCCAGCAACAGGCAATTTCTATGTTGCATAAATATGATGAAATAGAACGTTGGGTGAGAACCTTGAAAGAAGAACGAGATTATTTGGAAAAGGAATTTGAGCAGTTTCCCTGCACTGTTAAAATGTTCCCTTCCGATGCAAACTTCTTTCTGGCTAAGGTTACAGATGCTGTAAAAATCTACAATTATCTGGTTGGAGAAGGAATCATTGTACGTAATCGCAATTCTATTTCCTTGTGTGGTAATTGCTTACGTGTAACGGTTGGCACGCGTGTGGAAAATGACACATTGTTGGAAGCACTCAAGAAATACCAAGGATAACTCATGAAAAAGAAAGTATTATTTATTGATAGAGATGGGACGTTGGTGATCGAGCCTCCTGTTGATTATCAGCTCGATTCTTTGGAGAAATTGGAATTTTATCCGAAAGTGTTCCGAAACCTGGGATTTATCCGCAGCAAACTTGACTTTGAGTTTGTAATGGTGACTAATCAGGACGGTTTAGGTACTTCTTCCTTCCCGGAAGAAACTTTTTGGCCGGCTCATAACTTAATGTTGAAGACTTTGGAAGGAGAAGGAATTACTTTTGATGATATTTTGATCGATCGTAGTTTTCCCGAAGATAATGCTTCCACGCGTAAACCACGTACCGGAATGTTGAAAAAGTATATTGATAATCCGGAATACGATTTAGCAGGAAGCTTTGTGATAGGAGATCGTCCTACAGATGTGGAGTTAGCTAAGAACCTGGGATGCGGAGCTATTTACTTGCAAGATTCTGTCGAATCATTGAAAGAAAAAAAACTAGATGAGTTCTGTGTTTTGGCGACTAAAGATTGGGATAAGATTGCAGAATTCCTGTTTGCAGGAGAACGTAAGGCTGAAGTTCGCCGTACCACCAAAGAAACAGATATTTATGTAGCACTGGATTTGGATGGTAAAGGTATATGCAAGATTTCTACCGGTTTGGGATTCTTTGACCATATGCTTGAGCAGATAGGAAAACACTCCGGAATGGATTTGACCATACAAGTGAAAGGTGACTTGGAGGTGGACGAACATCATACTATCGAAGATACGGCTATTGCTTTGGGTGAGTGTATTTATCAGGCACTGGGAAATAAGCGAGGTATCGAGCGGTACGGCTATGCTCTGCCGATGGATGATTGTCTTTGTCAGGTTTGCTTAGATTTCGGAGGACGTCCTTGGTTAGTTTGGGATGCAGACTTCAATCGTGAAAAGATAGGGGATATGCCTACTGAAATGTTTCTTCATTTTTTCAAGTCATTAAGTGATGCAGCAAAGATGAATCTCAATATCAAAGCAGAAGGACAAAATGAACATCATAAAATAGAAGGGATTTTTAAAGCACTGGCTCGTGCTTTGAAAATGGCATTGAAGCGAGATATCTATCATTTTGAACTTCCTTCCAGTAAGGGAGTACTTTGATTTTTCATATATTCAAGTTATGCAGAAACAAATCTTGTTTTGCTTTTTGGGGCTTATACTATCTTTGGCTGTTTATGGTCAAACCACCAAAGCTGAAAAGGTTATTATTCCTGATAGTAATTTGAGCAATATATATCAAATAGATTCTGGTGTATATCGTTCCGAGCAACCTACGGATATTGACTTTAAAGCCTTGGAAAAATTTGGGATTCGTGAGGTCTTGAATCTCCGCAGATGGCATAGTGATGATGACGAAGCGGAAGGTACAACATTAAAGCTACACCGATTAAAAATGAGAGCCGGCTCGGTTAGTGAGGAGCGGTTGATAGAAGCATTACGTATTATTTATAATCGTAAAGGTCCTATATTGATTCATTGTCATCATGGTTCTGACCGGACAGGAATTGTTTGTGCACTTTATCGTATCATCTTTCAGAATGTCTCTAAAGAAGATGCAATTTATGAAATGACAGGTGAAGGATTTGGTTTTCATAAGATTTATAAAAATCTTGTAAGAGAAATCCAGGATGCAGATATCGAACAGATTAAGGAAGTAGTAACATCAAAATAAAGATTATAATGCCAAACTTGTGATTTCCCATTGGCACAACTGTGCCAATGGGAAATCACAGTTGTGCCAATGAGATGGCAAAGTCGTGCCAATGCTGTGGCACGATACTAATGTATTATAGAATAATTATAAGTCTTCTATCTCCTTCAACCACATTGCTGAACTTGCATCACTGGGCATTCGCCAGTCACCACGTGGACTGAGAGAAATGCTTCCTACTTTAGGTCCATCGGGTAGACAAGAACGTTTGAATTGCTGATTGAAGAAACGTCGGAAGAAAGTGGATAACCACTTTTTGATTGTTTCCTCATCATATGCTTCTTTAAATACTAAGTTAGCTAAATAGTAAATTTTAGAAGGACGGAAACCATATCGCAAAAAATAGTAGAGGAAGAAATCATGCAATTCATAAGGCCCTACCAAATCCTCTGTTTTCTGTTTTATTTCTCCATTCTCGTCTGCAGGAATAAGTTCCGGACTGATAGGAGTATCTACAATATCCAATAAAGTGGCTTTTGAATCGTCATCCATACCGTTTTCGGCTACCCATTGTACCAAGTACTTTACAAGAGTCTTTGGAATACTAGCATTAACACCATACATCGACATATGGTCTCCGTTATAAGTTGCCCATCCCAATGCTAGTTCAGATAAATCGCCTGTACCGATAACCATACCATTCGTTTGATTGGCAATATCCATTAATATTTGTGTGCGTTCGCGTGCCTGAGAATTTTCATAAGTAACATCACGTGTATTTATATCATGATCGATATCTTTGAAATGCTGAATACAGGCCTCCTTTATGCTGACTTCACGAATGGATATCCCTAACGATTTCATGAGCTCGGTGGCATTGTTATAGGTACGGTCAGTCGTTCCGAAACCGGGCATTGTAATTCCTAGAATTCCTTTGCGGGATAATCCCAGTTTATCGAATGTCTTTACACAAACTAAAAGTGCCAGAGTAGAATCCAATCCTCCGGAAATACCAATTACTGCCGTTTTAGCTCCGGTATGTAGCAAACGTTGAGCTAATCCGGCTATTTGAATAGAAAATATTTCTTCACAACATTCATTCAGTTCAGTTCCCTGCGGTACGAATGGGTGTGGATTAAAGCTGCGTGTTAGCATCAGCTCTTTGCTATTGACAAATTCTGTTGTAATAGATATAGCTTTTTTGTCACCTAGATTGGCTTGGTTAGCAGCAAATGTGGTGTTAATTCTTCGTTCGGCCCGTATGCGTTCTACATCAATTTCGCTGATAATCAGTTGTTCGTCCATACAGAAACGCTTGCTGCGTGCCAGAAGTGAACCATTTTCATAAATCAGTCCATTTCCGGCAAAGACTACATCAGTGGTTGATTCTCCGAAACCACAAGATGAAAATACATATCCGGCAATGCAACGTGCAGATTGTTGGCTGATAAGAGAACATAAATAATTATTCTTTCCAATGCCTTCATTATCGGCGGACATATTAAACAGAATTTCTGCTCCTTGCAGAGCAAGTGAAGAACTAGGAGGAATGGTAGACCAAAGATCTTCGCAAATTTCAATGCCAAAAGTCGTATTTGAAGTTTCAAAAAGCAAATTTGCACCTATGGGAACCATTTGTCCGCATAAACGGACATTATTAGTTGTCAGTTGAAGAGCGGACGTAAACCAACGTTGTTCGTAAAACTCTTTATAATTAGGCAAATAGGTTTTTGCTGCAACACCCAGTACTTTCCCTTTTTGAATGACTACAGCAGCATTGATTACCGTTGAATTGACAACGACAGGCATACCTACAATAGAGATAATATCTAATTGGCGGGTATTATTCAAAATCTGCATGAGTCCCATTTCAGCTTGTTCAAGCAAAAGTTGTTGGCCGAACAGGTCGCCACATGTATATCCCGTAATACTCATTTCTGGGAATACAATGATTTGTACCCCTTTGCCTTCCGCAATTGCAATCAGACTTTCTATTTTCTCTGCATTGAATTTACAGTCCGCCACCTTAACACGCGGCACAGCAGCTGCTACTTTTACAAATCCGTAGTTCATTTTATTCCTTAATTTATATATAGTGGTTGCAAAATTAGGAAATAGTTTTGAATTTCTATCTTTTCGTCTACGAATCCTCAACACACAAATCTATACACAGAGAATATTGGTTGAAAAAAAAATTGATTTTACTTGCAAATAAAATAAAGGCTTTTTATCTTTGCATCGGATTTATAATTGTAATGAGTACAAATTTGAAAAGAAAAAATAATGGGACCATACGAGCGATTATTAGAGTATAACATAAAGCCTTCCATGCAACGTATTGCTGTTATGGAGTACCTGATGAAACATCGTACGCATCCCTCGGCCGATGAAATCTATACAGCTTTGTCTCCTTCCATGCCGACATTGTCGAAAACGACTGTTTATAATACTTTGAAGCTTTTTGCAGAACAAGGAGCAGCACTGATGCTTACCATTGATGAGAAGAATGCAAACTTTGATGGAGATACTTCTGCCCATGCACATTTTCTTTGTAAATGCTGTGGACATATCTATGATCTGAAATCTCCCGAAGCGGTTAAATCAGTAGAAGATCAGGAAATGGATGGTCACCATGTATCGGAAATACATTATTATTATAAAGGTATTTGTAAGAACTGTTTAAACGAACAATAATATACGTATTTGACTAATTAATTTAAAATTGAGAAGAAATGAAAAAATTTAGATGTACTGTTTGCGGTTACGTTTATGAAGGTGACGCAGCTCCTGAAAAATGTCCTTTGTGTAAAGCACCTGCCAGCAAATTCGTTGAAGTTGTTGAAACTGAAGGTGGTTCTTTAGCTTTTGCTGACGAACACGTAATTGGCGTAGCTAAAGGTTGTGATGAGGAAATGATCAAAGATCTGAACAACCATTTCATGGGTGAATGTACTGAGGTAGGTATGTATTTGGCTATGAGCCGTCAGGCAGACCGCGAAGGTTATCCCGAAGTAGCTGAAGCTTTCAAGCGTTATGCTTGGGAAGAAGCAGAACACGCAGCTAAATTTGCTGAACTGTTGGGTGATTGTGTATGGGATACTAAGACTAACCTGCAAAAACGTAAAGATGCTGAACAAGGTGCGTGCGAAGACAAGAAACGTATCGCAACTCGTGCTAAAGCATTGAATCTGGATGCTATCCACGATACTGTTCATGAAATGTGCAAAGACGAAGCTCGTCATGGCAAAGGTTTCGAAGGATTGTACAACCGTTACTTCGGCGATAAATAATTCAACCTTATAAATAACTCTAAAAAGGTCTGTGTTCCATAGTGAATGCAGGCCTTTTTCTTTATATTTGCTCATCAACTTTTAAATGCCACATTTATGAAAAAATTCCAACTAATCTTGATGTGTTTATTATTTGCGGTGGCAGCTTCTGCTGCTGATAAGGTGATTAAGTTACCGAAACCTAATTTGAACCGTACAGGTGGTACAGTGATGAAAGCTTTATCCGAACGACATTCTACTCGTGAATATGCTTCGAAAGCGTTGAGTTTGTCTGATTTGTCGGACTTGCTGTGGGCAGCTAACGGCATTAACCGTCCCGACGGAAAACGGACAGCCCCGTCTGCATTGAACAAACAAGATGTAGATGTCTATGTGATATTACCTGAAGGCAGTTATTTGTATGATGCAAAAACTCATCAATTAAATTTGGTTGCCGAAGGAGATCATCGTGATGCTGTGGCAGGAGGTCAGGCATTTGTGAAAGAAGCCCCGGTATCATTGGTATTAATTAGCGATGTGTCCCGCTTTGGTGATGCTAAAAACATTCGTAATCAATTGATGGGAGCTGTGGATGTAGGCATTGTTTGCCAGAATATTTCTTTGTTTTGTACTACTGCTAATTTGGCTACAGTTCCGCGTGCTTCAATGGATATTAATATGCTGAAAACAGTATTGAAGCTCACAGACAGTCAAATACCAATGATGAATCATCCGGTAGGATATTTTAAATAATCAATATCAGGCATATAAAAAAGAGTGACGCTATACCTTCCGTATAGCGTCACTGTATCTTAATGATAGTGTAACTATCCTCACAGGATAGTTACACTATTTTTTACTTCAAAAGAAATTCATCGATGGCCTTCTTGTAAGTTGCCTTATCGGCAGCTCCACGGAAAAGTTGTGGATCACCTTTCATGGGGATAAATACGAACAGTGGAATGCTCGTCGCATTGAAAAGGGCAGCCAATTCTTTTTGTTTATCTACATTTACTTTGTAAATGACAATCTTTCCGGCATACTCCTTAGCCAATTCTTTCATGATAGGAGCCGTCTGGCGGCAAGGCCCGCACCAATCGGCATATAAGTCGATGATGGCAGGTTTAGTGCCTTTGTAATTCCATTCTTTTGATTTCTCAAAATCGAAGACGTCTTTTATGAACATTGCTTTATCCATGACGATGACTTCTCCGTTACCTGTTACCTCTTTTTTACCTTGATTGTTTTCATCTCTGTCATTGAAAGCGTAAACGATTACGCTTGCCATAACGAGAGCTACCATTACTAATACTTTTTTCATTCGTTCTTTTTTCTTTTTTTATGTGTAATGTTTCTCAATTACTCCTTTCAGTTCACTACTGTGGATTACGCCGGAATGTCTCCATACCGCTTCTCCATTCTTGAATAAAATAAAGGTCGGAACTGCCTGTATGGTGTATTGAGTGGCTAAATCTTCATGCTGATCAATGTCTATTTTGACAATACGGGCTTTGTCTCCAACAATTAATTTCAATTCTTCCAGGACAGGTTTCATTGCTTTGCACGGTCCGCACCATTCTGCAAAGAAATCAACTAAAACGGGTACAGGGGATTGTATCAAATCTGCAAACTTTTCCATAATTTTTCCTTTCTTTATTAAAATACCCAGCCATGAAGGCTGCAAATATAAATCCTTTTTTCTTATATAACGGCTAAATACTGTTTTTGTTCATGAAATAGTAATGGTAGAGACATCATATTGTAATGCAAAAAAGGGAACTTTGCGTATCGAAAAACAGTAAAATTATGCATTTACGCACCTATTATCCTACAGTAGTTCTTTCAGATATTCATCTGGGGACTCAACATTCCAAAACGGTGGAGGTCACTAACTTTTTGAAATCAATTAATTGTGACCGCCTGATCCTGAATGGGGATATCATCGATGGATGGCATCTTCAGAAAAGTGGCATCGGTAAGAAATGGAAGTCAAAACATACTGACTTTTTTAAGGTTATCATGAAAATGATGGAAAATTTCGGTACGCAGGTGATTTATGTTCGTGGAAATCATGACGACTTTTTGGATAATCTGGCTCCGTTGAATTTCTACAATGTACAGATTGTAAAAGACTATCTTTATGAGAGTCATGGAAAACGTTATTATGTGACGCATGGAGACGTGTTTGATACGATAACCACTCAAATGAGATGGCTTGCCAAATTGGGTGATATCGGCTATACCTTTTTATTATGGCTGAATAAAATATACAATGCGCGTAGAATGAAACAGGGGAAGCCTTATTATTCTCTTTCTCAATCTATCAAAAATAAAGTAAAAAGCGCAGTATCTTATATCTCCGATTTTCAAAAGGAATTGGTTGAACTTGCCCGTGCAAAGAAGTGCGACGGAATAATCTGCGGTCATATTCATCATCCGGCAAACACTTATTACGAAGGGATACATTATCTCAATTCCGGTGATTGGGTAGAGACACTTTCTGCTCTGACAGAGGACGAGAATGGAAATTGGACAATTCGTTATTTTAACGAACTAATGCAGGATATACCTTCAGAAGAACGAGTAACAGAACAAATAACAATAGCCTCATGAAGTTTCTATTTATTGTTCAAGGAGAAGGAAGAGGACACCTTACGCAGGCGATCACACTTGAAGATATGTTAATACGCAACGGGCATGAAGTAGTAGAAGTCTTGGTTGGAAAAAGCTCTTCACGTACTTTACCGGGATTCTTCAACCGGAGTATCAAGGCACCGGTTAAACGTTTTATTAGTCCGAATTTCTTGCCGACACCCGATAATAAACGGGCAAACCTGAAGAAAAGTTTTGCTTATAATTTATTCCGTCTGCCGGAGTATTTTAATAGTATGTGCTATATCAATCAGAGGATTAAAGATACAGAGGTAGATGTTGTCATCAACTTCTATGAACTTCTGACCGGATTAACTTATGCATTTTTCCGTCCTTCTGTTCCATCTGTTTGTATCGGACATCAATATTTGTTTTTGCATCATGATTTTGAATTCCCCGATAAGAATCAGTTTCAGTTGTGGATGCTGCGTTTCTTTACGCGGATGACGGCTTTCAGGTCATCAAGAAAACTGGCATTATCTTTTCGTGAAATGATGCAAGATGAAACAGAACAGATTATAGCAGTTCCTCCTTTATTGCGAAGAGAAGTGACATCAATACAACCTGAAGAAGGAGACTATATTCATGGCTATATGGTAAATTCCGGTTTTGCGGATAGTGTAGAAGCTTTTCATGCGGAACATCCGGAAGTACCTTTAAAGTTTTTCTGGGATAAGGCCGAGGCAGAATATCAGACACAGGTGGATGAGACATTAAGTTTCTTTCAAATTGATGATATTAAATTTCTTAACGCAATGGCAGGTTGCCGTGCTTATGCCAGTACAGCAGGTTTTGAGTCCATCTGCGAAGCAATGTATCTTGGGAAACCCGTTTTGATGGTTCCTGCACACATCGAACAAGATTGCAATGCTTACGATGCGATGAAAGCGGGGGCAGGAATTATTGGTGATTCATTCGAATTAAATTCTTTGCTTCATTTTGCAAAAGATTATGTTCCTAATCGTGATTTTTCTTCTTGGGCACGCAGTAGCGAACGGCGCATTATCTTAGAATTAGAAAAACTAGCTACATCACAATCAACAGTACCAACCTTTACCAATTATTTACCAATATGAAACTGAATAGAACTGATTATGTACTCGAGCGTTCTTCAGATGGAGGTTATTACGCTTGGCTGACTATCAATATGCAATGTAATGCTTATGGAGAATCTCCGGAAGAAGCAGTCCTGAATCTTCAGGAAACGATGAATGAGATGATAGATGAGATGTATATGGTAGAGGAATTTGTCTAGTAAATTAAAATTAGAAAACAAAAAAGAAGAATGAAGTGAAGTATTAGTTACGCATAAATATCGCATAGAAAACCTACAGTCATCATTCTTCTTTTTTGTTCTTTAATTTATTCTTCTTCAATCGTCAGTTCATCGATGATATGTGAGGCTCCTGCAAATTTATCAATGATAAATAATGTATAACGGATATCCACACACGCAGCGCGCTGTGATGAAGGTCGGAAAGCAATGTCACCTGTGAGACCTTCATAGTTGCGGTCGAAAGCAGTTCCTATTAATTGGCCTTTGCCATTGAATACCGGACTGCCGGAATTTCCTCCGGTGTTATCTGTATTTACAATAAAACAGACGGGCATTTCGCCCTCTTTGCCATAACGTCCATAGTCTTTGGCGTTATATAAATCCTTTAATTTCCGGGGAACTACAAACTCCCAGTTTTCCGGATCTTCCTTTTCCATTACACCTTTGAGAGTCGTGTGGGCATCGTAAATAACGCCATCCGCAGGTTGGTATGGAAGAACTTTTCCGTATGTCAGCCGTAAAGTTGAGTTTGCATCCGGGTAAATAGGAATTCCTTTTTCTTGCTTCATATCCATCATTCCTTTTACCCAAATCTTATGAGCTGCATCGTAATTTTGATTAGCTTCTTTCATTGCGATGGCAGTCTTTAGGATTCCATCAGTAATGGAATATTTAAATAAGATCATCCAATCATGTTCAATTTTATATAGACTCGGTTTTTGGATGAATTTTGCTAAGTTTTCCGGATTACCAAAGATTGAGTTATTGAAACAAGCATCCACAAATGCATCTATGTCACCTTTGAAACGAGAATTAATAATTTCGAAAATATTAATTCGTTGTTCTTCCGGGATATATCCTGCATACGTTTTCAGCATTTCTTTGGCAACCATTCGTTCTACTTCCGGGAAAGGAACTGATGCGAAATATTTTTCACCTTCCTGTTTCAGTTTTTGAGTAGCTTCTTTGATTTTCTCTTTGTCTTTTGAATTGAGCGCGCTTACTATTTCCGTTGTAGGTGGGAAACGCATAAAGTCGAGTGCTCCGACAAGTGCTTCGTTGAGGGCTTGTTGATGATAGGTAGCATCACGCCGCTGAGCAACTATCGAACGTATCTCGTCAAAAGCTTTCTGGTAAGAATCGTCTCCTTTTTCACGCCCGCGAGCTAACAATTCTTCCTGTTGTGCTCGTTTTGTATCCAGCACTTTCAGACGAACTAAACCTTCGTTCATACCAATAGCATTTTTCCAATAATTGGCAGAAGAAGCATATTTACTGGCATAATGGATACGCACCGCAGGATCTTTCAGCATTTGCTCCATAAGTACTTTCTGACGTGCACCGCGTACGTGCTGACGCATGAAATTGGTTGTTTGCATACGTTCTTCCACTTCCTCCGAGATCATGTAACGCCAGTTGCGTCCGGGAAATCCCATGACAAAAGTAAAATCACCCTCTTGTACTCCGGCAAGGCTGATAGTCAGATGCTTTTTAACTTGCAAAGGTACATTGTCTTTGGAATATGCTGCCGGTTTTCCGTTTTTATCCGCATAAATACGGAAAAGTGAGAAGTCACCCGTATGACGTGGCCACATCCAGTTATCTGTATCTGCTCCGAATTTACCGATAGAAGAAGGGGGAGCACCTACCATTCGAATATCACTGTATACGGTTTTAATGAACAGATAATATTTATTACCTCCATAAAAAGCCTTAAGCTCTAATTGGGTTGCAGGAGTCACTTCGATATTCTCTGCTTTGGCGAAACGGTGAGCTACGGTAGTCAGATAACTAGGAGACAGATAGTTTGTCCCCTCCGGATCTTTATCCTTCTTTAATTGTTCATTGACGTAGCCGGTGACGTCGAGAATGCGATCAATGAAAGTAACAGTCAGTCCAGGAGTAGGAAGCTCAGCGTCACGGTTCATTGCCCAGAAACCATCGGTCAGATAATCGTGTTCCACATTACTGTGCTGCTGGATAGCTCCATAGCCACAGTGATGGTTGGTCAGAACCAGTCCTTCAGAAGAGATAATTTCGCCTGTACATCCGCCACCGAAATGTACAACAGCATCTTTCAAAGAAAGTCCGTTTGCATTGTACACTTCTTCCATTGAAATTTCAAGACCAAGTTCTCGCATGGCAACAGCATTTTGCTCTTTTAAGTCAGTTAGCATCCACATACCTTCGTCGGCGTGGATGCTAAGAGTTGCCAATGAAAAAAGAGCAAAGAGGAATTGTTTTTTCATTTATTCTACGATCGTCATTTCATTAATCAGATGTCCGCAGTTTCCTAACTTTTCAAGGATGAAAAGTACGTAGCGGATATCCAGGTTAATACAACGTTGGAGGTTATTGTCGAAATTGATGTCACCACTCAGCGACTCCCAGTTACCGTCGAAAGCACAGCCAATCAATTCACCGTTCTTGTTCAGCACCGGGCTGCCCGAGTTACCACCGGTGATATCGTTGGTTGAAAGGAAGCAAACAGGCATATCACCATTGGGTAATGCATAACGACCATAATCTTTCTTTTCAATCAATTCTTTCAATTTGGCAGGAACAACAAATTCTCTGTCTTCCGGATTTTCTTTTTCAAGGATACCTTGCGTAGTAGTGTAGTAGTTGTAGTGCACACCATCTTTCGGGTCATATGGTTTCACGTTTCCATAAGTCAGACGAAGTGTGAAGTTTGCATCCGGATAAGAAGGAACAGGCTGTTTCATTTCACCTAGTCCACGGATATACGTTTTGTGCAATAAAGCCAATTCCATTTGAAGTGAACCTATCTGTGAAGCTAATTTCTCAAAGGCTTCATATTTGGACTTGGTATATTGCATTGACAAATCCTGATCGATGGCTTTAACTGTCGGTTTTTTGAGGAATTTCTCAAAATTAGTCCGGTTGGCAAAGATTGAGTTGTCGTACATATCATCCACAAACTTGTTATAATCACCTTTGTACTTCTGCTCAATCACTGTATAGATAGACGGACGTTGTTCGGTCGGAATCATTTCAGCATAAAGAGGTAATAATGCTTTGGCTACTTTACGATCTACTTCATGATCATAGTCTTTATTGTGAATTCTTTCGTAAGTGTCTTCCAAACCTTTCAAGCGAATTTTGATCAGCGAATCGTTCTTTTCTTCAAGTGCCTCGCGGGTTTTGTCCAATTGGATATTACCAAATTCAATACCACTGAAAAACACTTCGCGTAAGCAAGTCATCTGATAATTGAGAGGCGAAGTCTTAGCGATTGCATCATCGATTTTACTTACTACCGTTGCATATTCTGCATTGTTCTGTGCTTTGGCAAATTCTGCAAATTTAGCTTCCTGTTCAGCTTTTGTTTCCAACACGTTATTGTCGATGATTGCTTTATTCATACCAATCGAATTTTTCCAATAGTTGCTGGAACCGGCATATTTATTGGCATATTGAATGCGAATCTTATCGCTGGCATTCATTGCTTCTTTCAACACATCCTGACGTGCACCACGAACGCGGATACGTGGTTCGTTAATCGATCCCATACGTTCTTTCACTTCCGATACGGTCAGGTAACGGCTGGTACTTCCCGGGAATCCCATAATCATAGCGTAGTCTCCCGCTTCCAACCCCTTGATAGAGATGGTCAGGTGTTTTTTAGTTTTCAGAGGAACGTTGTTGGGATTATATTGAGCCGGTTCTCCGTCAGCATCAGCGTAGATACGGAATATTGAGAAGTCACCGGTATGACGAGGCCACATCCAGTTGTCTGTTTCGCCACCGAACTTTCCGATAGAAGAGGGAGGAGCAGCTACCATACGTACATCTTCATATACTTTCAGATAGAACAAATAGAATTTATTTCCTGCATAGAAAGGAAGAGCTCTCGGCATAATTCCTTTTTTACCTTTGAGATCACTCTTGTCATAAAGTTCCATTGCCAGTTTATTCAGGAAATCACCACCGAAAGATTCGGTTTCGGTAATTTCTTTAGCAGCAATTTTGGCATTGACAAGATCCGTCACATCTTCAATACGTTCGACGAAAGTAAATGCTAACCCCGGAGTCGGGAGCTCTTTGTCTCTGGAAGTAGCCCAGAAGCCGTCAGTCAGATAATCATGTTCTACACTACTATGTTGTTGAATAGAAGCGTAACCACAGTGGTGATTGGTCAAAATCAATCCTTCCGGTGAGATAATTTCTCCGGTACAACCCCCGCCGAAGATTCCGACAGCATCTTTCAGAGAAACACCGTTAGGATTGTATATATCCTGTGCTTCCAGGCTTAATCCTTGTTTTTTCATCATATCGATGGAATGTTGTTGTTGCATCAGTTGCAGTAACCACATCCCTTCATCCGCTTTTGCGGAACACGCAATTAGCGCAGTCAGCGCTAACAAATAGAATTTTAATCTGTTCATTTATACTAAGAAATTAGAAAATATATTTGATGTTTGATATTTAATTCTCAATACTTAACTTACCGCTCTTCAAAGCCTCCATAATATTGGCAGGGGGACGTTGATTTATTAATTCATTTTTCATAAAGTCCATATAAGGAGCTACGTGCCCGAAGAATTGGTGATATCCTTTGCACAAGTAATTCAGTCCGGGTTCACCTTCAAAAGTCCTGCTGAACCGATTTTTAGGACATTCTCCGTTACAGGCGAACAAGAATTCACATTCTTTGCATTGGGTAGGTAACGACTGATATTTCATCGTTCCGAAATTAGTCTGTCGTTCGCTGTGCATCATTTCCACAAGAGTTTGGCTGTAGATATTACCTAACTTATATTCAGGAAATACAAAGTGATCGCAGGAATAAACATCTCCGTTGAACTCCATCACACCGGCATGACCACAAGTCTTTGCCATCGTACATACTCCGGGCTGCTCACCCATCCAGTTGGCAAGTGTAGAATCGAATATTTGTATGTAGTAATTTCCGACGTCTTCTTTTACCCACTCGTCAAAAATCGTACAGAGAAAATTTCCCCATTGCTCCGGGCTAACTGAAAAGTCAGCCAGTTCACCTTCTTTATTTTCTACCAAAGAAGCCAGGTGACGTCCGTCTTCGTGTGAAATGATACGCTCTACGATAGGGGCAAACTGAATGTAATGACAATCTATTTCTTTGAAGAAATTATAAAAATCAAGTGGATAGTCTGCATTGAAATCATTGACTACTGCCATAGCATTCCACTCTACTCCATGTTTTTTTAAGAGATTAATTCCTTGCATCACTTTTACGAAGGAAGGTTTTCCCATTTTGTTTTTACGATATTCATCGTGAAACTCTTGCGGACCATCCACAGACACACCTACCAGCCAATTGTTTTCACGAAAAAACTCACACCACTCGTCGGTGAGCATTGTTCCATTTGTCTGGATACAATTGTCAATGGTACGTCCACGTGCATATTTCTTTTGCAGCTCCATCGCTTTTTTGTAGAAAGAAAGCGGGCGCATCAATGTTTCTCCTCCGTGCCAGGTAAAAAGCACCTGAGGCATGGTCTGTGAATTGATGTATTCCTCGATAAACTTTTCCAGAAGCTCATCGCTCATAACGTGCTTCGGATTTTCTTTATATAGGTTTGCCTTTTCCAGATAGTAGCAGTATTTGCACGCGAGATTGCAGACTGCTCCTACAGGCTTTACCATGACGTAAAGCGGTTTGGCAAAGGGGGCATAAGTTGTTGTGTTCATACTTGCAAATTTAGATAAACTAAATGAAATAAAAAGCTTCCTACCTTTGTTTATAAGGATTATTAAAGAAAAGAGTCTTACAAATTTTAAATATTGATAAAATGTTTCTTTTGATTCTGAATCGGTTGTACCTTTGTACCCAAGAATTAAATAGATGAACGTGAATAAAATTTTGCCTTTATTGCTTTTACTTCCTTTTATGGCATCGTGTACTCATACGTATAAGATAGAAGGAACCTCATCAGTGAACAGTTTAGATGGAAAGAAGTTATATCTAAAGACTGTCCGTAATGGGGAGTTGGTGAATATAGATTCGACGGAAATGGTACACGGTCTGTTCCTGATGAAAGGGAAGGTTGATTCTGTACAGATGGTAACTCTTTATATGGACGATCAGAGCGTTATGCCCATTGTGTTGGAGAAAGGTAAAGTCACTGTTACAATCAGTAATATGGAGATAAAGGCAGTGGGTACACCTTTGAATACTGCTTTATATGAGTTTATCCGTAAGAAGAATGAATTGGAAGGATGTATCGGAGAACTTGAGCAGAAAGAGACTCGTATGGTAATGGAAGGTGCCGATTATGAAGATATTCACAGGCAATTGGTTATAGAAGGAGATTCGCTTATAAAAGAAATGAACTTGTATGTGAAGAAGTTTATTTCCGATAATTACGAAAATGTATTAGGGCCTAATGTGTTTATAATGCTTTGTAACTCGTTGCCTTATCCAATCATGACTCCACAGATTGATGATATCATTAAAGACGCTCCATATTCTTTCAAAGATGATAAAATGGTAAGGGAATTCTTAACAAAAGCGAAAGAAAACATGAGGCTGATAGAAGAACAGAAACGGATGCAACAAAATAATTCGATGAAGAAATAAATAAATCGGGAGAATTTAAAATATACTATTGGTGGGTTCCATGTATTGAATTTGTAGTTTCAATGCATGGAACTTTTAGTTTCAGTCTTGATCTTCGTTCTTAATCATTCCCTGATGTTTTTCTGGCAGAGCACTTTCTACAGCTGCATAAGCTTCTGCCATCGTTGCTTTGATATTATCCATTCCTTTTCCTTTGGGAGGAATCGGATCGTGGATAGTCAGAATCATACGATGACGGTGAATCCATTTGCCTGTGCGTGGAAGTATGTCGAATGAACCATCAATAGTAACAGGGACTACTGCGAGTTGTAAATCATCCGCCAATTGGAAAGCTCCTTTCTTGAAGTATCCCATATGTCCCGTAAAGGTACGTGCACCTTCGGGGAATACTACCAAAGACACTCCGTCTTTTAATGAATCCTTGGCCTGCTGAATGGTTTCCAATACTTTTTTAGGTCCTGAACGATCCACAAAAATATGTCCTGCACTTTCGCAAGCTTTGCCTACAAAAGGTAGTTTGCGGAGGCTTTTTTTCATCATCCACTTGAAGTTCCTTCCGATGAATCCGTAGATTAGAAAAATGTCAAAAGAACCTTGGTGATTGGGGACAAAGATATATGACGTTTTATCATGTAATTTCTCACGACCACGGATTTTTACAGGGATAAGAAGAAAAAGACAAATTAACTGCGACCATATTTTCCCCGGATGATATCCCCAGAAGTGGGCTCCTCCCACTAAAGAGCCTGCAATGGTAACAATTGCGGTAAGAATTGTCAATACTAATAATATCGGTAAAGCTATACAAATCTGATAAATATAATATAGTATTTTCATTGGGTTGTATTTTATCCATTGCAAACTTACGAAAAAATCCTCGATATCTATACCAATACAATAAAAAACAAGACCACCTCCCTCTTTGATATCTTTTTTAGTACATTGGGTATATGGTTTGCTTATCTTTAAGTTACTTGTAAATAGGCTTATATTTTGATACAATTTTGAAAAATGGCAATAAATACAATAATTAAAAACGAATTGGTTTACCGCTTTTGGCACTTTTAATAGAAGACTCAAGTATTTTAACAACAACTAAATTGTTTTCCAGTGAAGACAAATCAGTGGGAAGCACTTTGATTTCTTTACGAACGGCGGCTTTCAGATAGTAGAAAGAATCATTATATGGAGCTTCCAGTTTGGGAGGTTGTGTCGTTGTCTCTTTCCGGTTAGTGTAAACGCGCATGGAAGTCGGTGTATCCTGATAAATATATCCCTTACTACCATAAATATGCATATCTTTCCGTCCTTTTGGCCAATTCCATGATCCCATAATTTGTACGGTTGCGGTAGGATATTCGATTAGGATCGTTGCGTCATCATCTACCTTTGGATATTTTTCCGGCTTAAATTGTTTCAGAACTGCATAAACGCTAACAGGCTTCTCTGCACCCATTAATCGGGTAACCAGATTGGCGCCATAACAACCAAAATCAATCACAGCTCCTCCACCGTTCAATTTAGGATCAGTCAGCCAGTCGGTAAATTCTTTTCCACAACCAATTTCAATGGGTCCTTCATGTCCATCATATACTTCAATACGATTAATCTTGCCTATTGCATCATCTTTCTTTATCAAACGGTAAACCTCATGATTTGTATTATACCAAGTCGTTTCATAATTGGTGAGTAACAATGTATTATTTTTGCGTACTAGTTCCGCCATTCGGTTGGCATGTTTCATATTGACTGCCAAAGGTTTCTCTACCATCACGTGGATACCGCGTGGTGCACAAGCTTCTACTACGGCAAGATGATCGTAAATAGAACCATAAGCAACAACAACTTCAGGTTTTGTTTTATCGAGCATTTCTTCCAAATCTGCATAAAAAAGAGAAGTGTCCAGTTTTTTTTGAAGTGGGTTATTCGCTCTTAATTCTTCATCCGGCTCAGCAACTCCTACAACTTCAAAATCACCTCTATCCATACGAATAACTACTTCATGAAGATGTCCGTGTGATACACCTGCCACTCCTAAACGAAGCGGTTTTGAATTTTGAGCATTCAATATAAAAGGAAAACAGATTACTGACAAAAGTAAGAATGTTCTGATCATTTTTTGTGGATTCATAGTCTGTATAATAGAATTATTTGTAACAAAGATACTTGATTAATCGGTAAAAACCGTAAGTAGATGCTATATAATCTTTTTGTTTGTGCTATTTTTGTCTTTTATTATACTGGGAGGTCGAATAACAAATAATATGATACGTATATTACATACTGCCGATTGGCATTTGGGTCAAACTTTCTTTGGTTATGATCGTACTGAAGAACATAAATTATTTCTGGATTGGTTGGCAAAAGAAATCCATGAAAAGCAGGTCGAAGCATTAATTGTTGCCGGAGATGTGTTTGACGTTTCCAATCCCTCTGCTACTTCCCAGCGAATGTATTACCAGTTTATTTATCGGGTAACTACAGAGAATCCTAATTTACAAATTGTTATTGTAGCCGGAAATCATGATTCGGCAGCACGATTGGAGGCTCCTTTGCCACTGTTGCAGGCAATGCGGACGGAGGTGAGAGGGGTAGTACGGAAACTGGAGGGAGGAGAGATTGATTATGATCATTTGATAGTGGACTTAAAGAATCGTCAGGGAGAAGTAGAACTACTTTGTATGGCTGTTCCTTTTCTGCGTCAAGGAGATTATCCGGTTGTACAAACGGACGGTAATGCATATGCAGAAGGGGTTCGTAAACTCTATACGCAACTTTTGCAAAGGACTTGGGAACGCAGAAAGGAATCTCAGGCTATTATGGCAATCGGGCATTTACAGGCTACAGGTTCGGAGATTGCAGAGAAGGATTATAGTGAACGGACGGTGATTGGTGGCTTGGAGTGTGTGTCGCCGGATGCTTTCTCCGAACAAATAGCGTATACTGCCTTGGGACATATTCATAAGGCGCAGCGGGTATCCGGCAGAGAGAATGTACGTTATTCGGGAAGTCCGATTCCGATGTCGTTTGCTGAGAAATACTATCATCATGGTGTTGTGATGGTAACCTTTGATGATGGTTGCGCTGTAGAAATAGAAAGACTTGAATGTCCGAAGTTAATCTCTTTGCTAAGTGTGCCTAATGGAGAGGCCGAACTGCCGGAATCTGTATTGAAAATGTTGCGGGAGTTACCTGAAGTAAACGGGGAAGCTCCTTATCTGGAAGTAAAAGTTTTGTTGGAAGAACCTGAACCTATGTTTCCCCAACAAGTGGCAGAGGTGCTGACTGATAAGAATTATCGTTTGGCTCGTATCGTTTCTACCTACCGCCGGGATGAAAGAAAGGCAGATGAAGAAAGAAATGTTTGGAATAAGGGATTGCTGGAGATGTCTCCTTTGCAGATTGCACAATCTGTATTTGAGAAGAGTTATCAGGTAGAAATGCCCGATGAATTGACGGAATTGTTTCAGGAAGTTTATATGTCGGCAACTTGTAAGCAAGAGGAGGAAGAAGGATGAGAATAATAGCGATTCGATTGAAGAATCTTACTTCGATAGAGGGAAGTGTAGAAATTGATTTTACAGAAGAGCCACTTCGTTCGGCGGGGATATTTGCTATATCCGGAGCAACGGGAGCCGGAAAGTCTACATTGCTGGATGCTTTATGCCTTGCTTTATATGATAAAGCTCCCCGTTTTGCAAACTCGGTGGAAAGTATTAATCTTTCAGATGTGGGAGATAACCAGATTAACCAGTCCGATGTAAGGAACTTACTTCGCCGAGGGACTGGAGAAGGATATGCAGAAGTTGATTTTCAAGCAGTGAACGGTCATCGGTATCGTTCCCGTTGGTCAGTTAGGCGGACGAGATTTAAGTCGGATGGTTCTTTACAACCGCAAGTGTTGGAAGTGAAGGATTTAGATACAGATAAAGAATGTCAGGGTACTAAAAAAGAACTGCTGGCTCAGTTAACAGAGCTAATCGGATTGACTTATGAGCAATTTACCCGTACGGTATTGTTAGCTCAAAATGATTTTGCTACTTTCTTAAAATCTAAAGGGACGGCGAAAGCCGAATTACTTGAAAAGCTAACAGGAACAGGAGTCTATTCCAAGATATCACAGGAAATTTTTGCAAGGAATAAAGCTATTCAGGAAGAAGTTGCTTTCATTCATAGTAAAATGAGTGTAATTGAGTTAATACCGGAGGAAGAACTTCTTGTTTTAAAAGAAGAGAAGGAACAATTGATAGAAAGACGTACGGTAGGAATAAAGTTGTTGGCAGATTTGAATGCTCAATTAAATATAGTTCGTTCATTGAGAACGCAAGAAAGTTTATGGAAGAAAAAACAGCAAGAAGAACAATCCGAACAAGAGAAAATTAAGGTTCTGCAAGAGGCTTTAGAATTGCAGGAAGAAGGATTGGTACGTTTTAAAGTACAATGTGAGGCGATACAGCCGGATTTAAAAAAGGCTCGTCAGTTGGATGTGCAGATTCAATCGCAGCAAACAGGATATGTACAATCACAGCAAATTTTACAGTCGGCTCGTTTACGGGTGACAGAATATGGAAAGATCGTTCAGTCTGCTATCAGTCAGTTGCAAATGTCAATTAACTCTATGAACCGTTTATTGAATCATAAGGAGGGAGAGACTTTGGAATTGGAGCAGGTAGAGAAGATTCTAAAACAGGAAGAAGAATTATTGGAGAGCCGTTTGAAAGCACATGAGGAATGTCAGAACCGTTTGAATGCTTTTGGTTATCCGTCACTGGTGGACACTCAAAGTAAACTAAAAAATGAATTAGTACGGCAGCAAAACATCCGGCAACTAACTGAGACTGAAATAAAAACCAAACAGGATATAAGGAAGTTAGAGTCGGAAACTGTTATCTGTGCACAACAGTTGGCGGAACAGGAAGTCGCTTTGAAAACCATTCAACGTCTTTATGAAAATACACGTATGGCAGTAGGAAAAGATGTAAAAGCCTTGCGCCAACAGTTGCAAGAAGGAACTGCCTGTCCTGTTTGTGGCAGTACAACGCATCCTTATCATCAGCAACAAGAAGTTGTAGATACTCTTTTCCGAAGTATGGAGCAGGAGTATAATGCGATGACAACAGCTTATCAGCAAACCAATAACCGGAACATTGTATTGCAGCGAGATTTAACTCACTTGAAGAGTGTGCATGAACAACTGAAGCAGCAATTAGTAGCTTTGCAACAAGAGGGTCCGAAAAGTGGCAACGAAGAACAAATACGGAATCAGTTGAATGAATTAGCTGAACGAATTCTTGAATATAGTGCTCTTTACGCGGAATGGCAACGGAATGATGAAGAATTAAAAAAACGGCGGACTCATTGCACATCTCTACATGAGAATGTGGCTCGTTGCCGTTTGGCAATACAGAAGGCTTCCTCTGCCAAAGAGCAGTTAGCTATTTTGGAGACAGCGGTTACTTCTGAACAGGGCAGGTTTGATATAATATCTAAAGCGTTGGAAGAACTTCGTCTGGAAAGATCACAATTATTAAAAGGAAAGAGTGCGGATGAGGCTGAAATTGCTGTTATCAGAAAAGAAAAAGAATTAAATGTAGCTTTGGATAAAAGCCGTAAAGATGTTGAGCTAGCGCAGAATCGGCTTTCCGGTTTGCTGGGAGAAAAGAAACAACTTACTAGTATAATTAAAGAGTTGCAAGAACAACAAAAGCATATCGAGTTTCCCGATCAATTGCCGGAAACAATTGCAAAACAGCAAGAAGAAAATCTGAATACGGAGCGTTGTTTATCTGCAATCGAAGCAAGACTATTACAACAAGTGAAAAATAAAGTGGTTGCTGAACAAATAGCCAAAGAGCTTGCTGAAAAGCAACTATTAGCCGAGCGTTGGGCAAAACTGAATAAACTGATAGGCAGTGCTGACGGAGCTAAGTTTAAAGTCATAGCGCAAAGCTATACTTTAAATCTATTATTACTTCATGCCAACCGGCATTTATCGTATTTATCTAAACGTTATAAATTGCAGCAAATACCGGATACTTTAGGTCTTCAGGTTATTGATTGTGATATGTGCGATGAAGTCCGAACAGTTTATTCTCTTTCCGGAGGAGAATCATTTTTGATTTCTCTTGCACTAGCTTTAGGATTATCTTCATTATCTAGTAACAACCTGAAAGTGGAATCCCTCTTTATTGACGAAGGATTTGGCTCATTGGATGCAGATAGTTTGCGGACAGCAATGGAGGCATTGGAGCAATTACAAATGCAGGGACGTAAGATCGGAGTAATATCTCATGTACAGGAAATGAGTGAACGTATTTCTGTGCAAATACAAGTACACAAAAAAGTCAATGGGAAAAGCGTGCTTACCGTCGTAGGGTAAGCACCGTTATTTCCGGCCAGGCACCAAAACGGAAAGGTAATCCAACGTATCCGATTCCTAAATTTACATATAGTCCTCGTGATCCTTCCAAATACATCCCACACCATTCCGGATAAATATAGGAAGCAAGAGAGTAATCTCCTAATTTCATTTGCATCCCGTGTGTATGTCCTGCCAGCATCAAGTCTATATTCGATTGGGGAAGTACTTCCCGTCTCCAATGTGTCGGGTTATGGCTCAATAAAATTTGGAACATTCCTTCAGTACCTTGCATTGCTTTGGGTAAATCGCCATGTTGAGAAAATGGAGGTTCTCCTTCATTTTCCACTCCTATGAGCGCAATACTGTCATTGCCTTGTACTAGAATATCATGTTCATTATTTAATAATTTCCATCCCATTGTGGCTTTTCTTTGTTTGAGGTCTAACAGGTTCTCCGCTTGTTTCTGTCCATTTTCCCAATGAAAGTAAGGGCCATAATCGTGATTCCCTAATATGGAGTAAACTCCGTCTTTTGCTTTTAAACTAGCCAGTATTTTTTGAAAGTCTTCCAACTCAACCGCACGGTGATTGACCAGATCTCCCGTGAATACAATGAGATCGGGATGTTGTTCATTCACCAGATTGACCAGCTTCTGAATAGCAGAAGTATTTCCTTGCCAACTTCCAATATGAATGTCGGATAATTGAACGATACGATATCCCTCAAAAGCCTGTGGCAATCGGGAAGAGGTATAAGTGACTTCTTTGACATCAAACTGCGTACGCCCGATAAAAGAGCCGTATATAATGACGATAATACAAAGAACTCCTAGTGTCAGACCTGTACATATAAAAGGAGTCCGAGGCCAGCGCAACCATTTATGAAAAGGTATTCCTATGAAGGTAAAGAAAGCCAATATTAATTTAGGAGCTGTAAAGAGAAAAAAGAAAATAGAAAACCATCCGATGCCCTGGGTATGCTTTTCGGCTAAGGGGTCATTGCCAAAATAAGTCAGATAAGCAAGACCTGATGAAAGCAAGAAGCAGGGTAACCAATAAAGAAGGCGTAACCAAAGTTTGCTTGTCAGTTTAACGATAAATCTGAGATATAAATAGATATCCGGCAGAACCAGGAAGATTAATAAGAAAATAAATAAACGTTGTAGCATAGTCGTGTTGTCAGTTATTGTATATTGGCAGCTAAGAATTTACGTATTTCTTCAATGCTTTTTCCTCTTCGACGGGCGTAATCTTCCAGTTGGTCTTCTCCAATTTTTCCCACGGAGAAATATTCAGAGGCTGGATGAGCAAACATAAGTCCGCAGACAGAAGCGTGAGGATACATCGCTCCATTCTCTGTGAGACTGATTCCTATCTGTTTCATATCCAGAAGTTTGTCTAGTAAGAAATTGACAGATTGGTCGGGTAGGGAAGGGTATCCTACGGCAGGACGGATACCTTGATAATTTTCAACCAGTAAGTCGGCTATTGTCAGATTCTCTTCTTTGGCATATCCCCAGAATTCTTTGCGTACATACTCGTGCATTTTCTCAGTGGCAGCCTCTGCCAAACGGTCGGAAAGCGTCTGAACGAGCAGATGTTTGTATGGGTCCTGTTCATACAATTCTTCCATATCTGCATCAATGCAGGAAGCAAAAGCGCCTATCATGTCCGGAATGCCGGAAGACAGTGGACGGATAAAATCACTCAGGCAGATAAAAGGACTGCCATCTCGTTTAGGAGTTTGCTGACGCAGCAGTGGGAAAATTATTGTTTGATTCTCTTCTTTTTCAATCATCAGGTTATCTCCGTCAGAATTTGCCTTACATAGCTTGAAGATTGTTTTTACTTCATAGTCTGCATCAAGCATATCGAGCATTCGGTTTGCTTCCTTAAAAAGTTGCATGGCTTCGGAAGCCTTATTTCTTTCTTCTTCAGGAAAGGTAGTCAGCCACGAAGCCCGGCATACGTCACAACCATGAATATTAGCAATGGCTGCAAAACGTGGTTGGAAGCCCCAGGCATGGAAAAAGTATATCCAATTGATATAAGGAGCCACATCATGTATTTTATAAGATAGTGTCATAAGCTATTTTATTAAATGTCCAGACGAGAATTATTTTTTCCGTATGAGACAATTTCTTTCTCCATATAAGTCATTCCAAAGCTATTTATCTTTCAAAAAACAGCTCTTGTCCACGATAATTTTCGTCAATCTCTCCATTATTATACAACAGATGTCCATTTACAAATGTTTTTTCAACTTTCCAATTGAAAGTATGTCCTTCCAACGGGCTCCATTTGCATTTACTCAGAATGCAGTCGTTAGTAACAGTCCATTCACTTCCGGGACGTACCAGAACGAGGTCGGCGAAATAACCTTTCCGGACAAATCCACGTTTTTGTATCTCATAGATTTGTGCAGGAGCATGACACATCTTCTCAACTACCTTTTCGATAGTAAAGACTCCTTTATCTACAAACTCCAACATACTTACCAGTGAGAACTGTATCATCGGCATACCGGACATGGCTTTGAGGGCTCCTTCTTCTTTCTCACTCAACAAGTGCGGAGCGTGGTCTGTAGCAATGGCATCAATCAATCCGCTATTAACGGCTTCTTGCAACGCTTTTCGGTCTTTAGCTGTTTTGATGGCGGGATTACATTTGATTCGTGCACCCAAAGTCTGATAATCATCTTCCGTAAAGACTAGGTGAGATACACAGGCTTCCGCCGTAATTCTCTTTTTTGCTAGAGGAACTTTTTCGAAGAGACTTAATTCTTTTGCAGTGGAAATGTGCATGATATGTAAACGTGCATTTGCTTCCTTTGCTAATTGTACAGCCAACTCAGAAGAACGGTAACAAGCTTCTTCGGAACGGATTACAGAATGCAGTTCCAAAGGAACATCGTCTCCGTATTCTTTCTTATATCTATCTGTATTTTCTTTGATGATTCCTTGGTCTTCGCAATGGGCGGCAATCAGCAAATCAGTACCTCCAAAGATATTACGCAGACTAGCCAACCGATCTACCAACATATTACCCGTACTGGAACCCATGAACAGCTTAACGCCGCAAACACGGTGTTTATCCAATTGGTCGAATTGAGTGTAGTTATTGTTGGTAGCTCCGAAATAACAGGAGTAATTGACTGCCGATTTTTCCGACAACAGTATGAATTTCTCATTCAAAGCCTCCAATGTCGTAGTTTGCGGGTTCGTATTCGGCATATCCATAATGGAGGTAACTCCTCCCGCTGCTGCCGCACGGCTTTCAGTCGTAATATCTGCTTTATGAGTCAGCCCCGGATCGCGGAAGTGGACGTGCTCGTCGATAGCACCCGGCAAAAGATAACATCCGGTTGCATCAATGATTTCATCACAAGGAACAGTTGTCCTCTGGTCGCCTACTAATATTTCAGCAATTTTCTCGTCTTCAATAACAACAGAGCCTAATACATTTCTTCCTTCGTTGATAATAACGGCATTTTGAATCAGAATACGTTTCATTTCTTTTGTGGGAATTTATGGAACCAACTATTAACTTTTAATTTAATCACACCGAATATGGCTTCACCAAAGATACTGCTGTTCATCTTCGAAGTACCTAGTTCTCTATTGATAAAAATAACAGGGACTTCAATGATTTTGAATCCACATTTATAAGCGGTAAACTTCATTTCTATCTGGAAAGCATATCCCTTGAAACGGATATTGTCCAGATCAATAGTTTCAAGTACTTGCCGACAGTAACAAACGAATCCGGCTGTAGTATCATGTACCGGAATACCCGTAATGAAGCGTACATATTTGGAAGCGAAATAAGACATCAGCACTCGTGCCATGGGCCAATTGACCACATTCACACCACTTACATAACGCGAACCAACGGAAACATCTCCTCCTTCCTCTGAACAAGCTTTATATAAGCGCGGAAGATCATTAGGATTGTGACTGAAGTCTGCATCCATTTCGAAGATATATTCGTAAGTATGTTCTAAAGCCCATTTAAAACCGGTAATATAGGCAGTACCCAGTCCTAATTTCCCTTTCCGTTCAATCATGTAAAGTCGCTCGGGAAATTCTTGTTGCAGAGTTTTGACGATGGTTGCCGTACCGTCAGGCGAACCGTCTTCTATAACTAATATGTGAAATACCTTGGGAAGCCCGAAAACTGCACGAATGATATTTTCTATGTTTTCCCGCTCGTTATAAGTAGGGATAATTACAATGCTATCCGATGTTTGCATATGAATACTATAAATTTTAAAACAAAAATAGGTTTTTTCCTTTAGTTATGAATGAACTAAGGATAATTTAACGTGTGATACTTGGATATAGCCGCAAAATCGTTCCTTTATAACATCGAATGTTCCTTAATGTTTGGCTGACCATATTAGCGTACAATTGTTTAGCGAAATTTGAGAATTTTCGATTAGTAAATTTATCTTTGCGCAACTTTTAATGAAAGTCAAAGCATCGCAGTCCAACAAATTACTGAAAGAATTAAGTCGGAACATATTTTGGCTCCTTAAAACAAAGGCATCGATAATTGGAATACAATTAAGAAGTCGGCAATACCATTGATTAAATGGCTTGATGAATATGATAAAGAACAAGTGTCCCTATCTGCTTACTTTTACTAACCGAAAGAGAGCTCATCATCGTATGGATGAATATTTAAAACAGATTCATCAACCTACAATCTCTCTTGATGTTTTGGACAAAGAATTTTTCCGTAAATTCGTACCTTTCTTGAAGAAATGTACAATTAAAACATATTTCGACAAAGATAAGAAATCAACCTTGTGAGATAGATTCATGTAAAATTCGTATTTTTGCAGAGTAATTTTTTAGATATGACAATAACCGAGTTACAACAACAATATGCCGTTCATCCCAATACGGCAGTTCTCAAGCGTTTATTAAAGGATACTTCTATTCAGACCATATTCTGCGGAGGATTGTGCGCTTCTGCCACATCTTTGTTCTCATCCGTTTTGGTGAAACAAGATGTTTGCCCTTTTGTTTTTATTTTGAGCAATCTGGAAGAAGCCGGGTATTTTTATCATGACCTGACACAACTGTTGGGAACTGAAACTGTATTATTTTTCCCTTCTTCTTTTCGACGTTCCATTAAGTACGGACAGAAAGATGCTGCAAACGAGATTTTGCGTACTGAGGTGTTGAGCCGCTTACAAAAAGGTGAAAAAGGCTTGTGTATTGTTACTTATCCCGATGCGTTAGCGGAAAAAGTAGTATCTCGTAAGGAGTTAAGCGATAAAACTCTGAAACTTAATGTTGAAGAAAAAGTAGATCTGACGTTTGTGACGGACATACTCCATAGTTACGGTTTTGAGTATGTAGACTACGTCTACGAGCCGGGGCAATATGCTGTTCGTGGTAGCATTATCGACGTATTTTCTTTTGCTTCTGAATATCCTTACCGTATCGACTTTTTCGGAGATGAGGTAGAGAGTATCCGAACATTTGAGGTCGAATCTCAACTTTCACGTGAAAAGAAAGACGGGATAGTGATCGTTCCGGATCTGGCAGTGACAGGTGATGTGACTACTTCTTTCCTTGACTTTCTTACGAAAGATACAGTTTTGGCTATGCATGATTTTCTTTGGTTGCGTGAACGTATTCAAGTAGTATATGATGAGGCACTTACTCCACAAGCAATAGCTGTACAGGAAACAGAAGAGAATAGGGGAATTACTTTGGAAGGCAAGTTGATAGATGGCAGTGAATTTACACTGCGTGCTCTTGATTTCCGCCGGATGGAGTTCGGCAATAAACCTACAGGTACACCGAATGCCAGTGTTACGTTTGAGACTTCCGCTCAACCTATCTTTCATAAGAATTTCGATCTGGTAGCATCTTCTTTCAGAGACTTTTTGGAGAAAGGGTATTCGCTATATATTTGTAGTGATAGTGCGAAGCAGACTGACCGAATCAAAGCCATTTTTGAGGATAGGGGAGATAAGATACAGTTTACTCCGGTAGAACGTACGCTTCATGAAGGATTTGTCGATCGAACATTACGATTTTGTATTTTTACAGATCATCAGTTGTTCGACCGTTTCCATAAGTATAATTTAAAAAGTGATAAAGCCCGTTCGGGAAAAGTCGCTCTTTCGTTGAAAGAACTGAATCAATTTACTCCGGGCGATTATGTAGTGCATACCGATCATGGTGTCGGTCGCTTTTCCGGATTGGTACGTATACCCAATGGGGATACCACACAGGAAGTCTTGAAGTTGGTCTTTCAGAATGAAGATGTAGTCTTTGTTTCTATTCATTCTCTACATAAAGTATCTAAATATAAAGGAAAAGAGGGAGAAGCTCCCCGACTTAACAAGTTGGGAACCGGTGCATGGGAAAAGCTGAAGGAGCGTACTAAGAGTAAAATTAAAGATATTGCCCGTGACTTGATCAAGCTCTATTCCCAACGTCGTCAGGAAAAGGGATTTTCTTATAGTCCCGACAGCTTTTTGCAACGGGAGCTGGAAGCCTCGTTTATTTATGAAGATACTCCGGACCAAAGTAAAGCGACTGCGGATGTGAAAACGGATATGGAAGGAGATCGTCCGATGGATCGTCTGATCTGCGGAGATGTAGGCTTTGGAAAGACTGAAGTAGCTATACGAGCAGCCTTTAAAGCCGTTGCCGATAATAAGCAAGTGGCAGTTTTGGTTCCGACCACTGTGCTTGCTTATCAGCATTTTCAAACTTTCCGTGATCGCTTGAAAGATTTACCTTGCCGTGTGGATTATTTGAGCCGTGCCCGTACAGCAACTCAAGCTAAAGCGGTATTGAAAGGTTTGAAAGATGGAGAAGTGAATATTCTGATAGGAACTCATCGAATCTTAGGAAAGGATGTCCAATTCAAGGACTTAGGATTATTAATTATCGACGAAGAGCAGAAGTTTGGAGTTTCTGTAAAAGAGAAATTACGTCAACTGAAAGTAAATGTAGATACACTGACAATGACTGCTACTCCGATTCCCCGTACGCTTCAATTCTCTTTGATGGGTGCTCGTGACTTGAGTGTCATTTCTACTCCCCCTCCTAATCGTTACCCGATTCAGACGGAAGTACATACATTTAACGAGGAAGTAATAACGGACGCTATCAATTTTGAGATGAGCCGTAACGGACAAGTGTTCTTCGTCAATAACCGGATCGCAAATTTGCCGGAACTGAAAGCGATGATCGAACGTCATATTCCCGATTGCCGTGTGGCTATTGGTCACGGACAGATGGAACCTGTACAGTTGGAACAGATTATATTTGACTTTGTCAATTTCGATTATGATGTATTATTGGCAACTACTATTATCGAGAGCGGAATTGATATTCCGAATGCTAATACTATTATCATCAATCAGGCTCAGAATTTCGGATTAAGTGATCTTCACCAGATGCGCGGGCGTGTGGGACGAAGTAATAAGAAAGCTTTTTGTTATTTGCTTGCTCCTCCGTTGGGTAGCCTGACCGCAGAAGGCAGACGCCGTTTGCAAGCCATCGAGAACTTCAGTGATCTGGGAAGTGGAATCCATATTGCTATGCAGGATTTGGACATTAGGGGAGCCGGAAACTTGTTGGGAGCCGAGCAGAGCGGATTTATTGCAGATTTAGGGTATGAGACTTATCAAAAGATACTTTCCGAGGCAGTGTATGAACTGAAAAATGATGAGTTTGCAGAGTTGTATGCAGAAGAAATCAAGGGAGAAGGACAGATCAGTGGTGAGCAGTTTGTTGATGAATGCCAGGTGGAAAGTGATCTTGAACTGTTGTTGCCTGCAAATTATGTGACGGGTAGTAGCGAGCGTATGTTACTTTACCGCGAATTAGATAGTTTTACGCTGGATAAAGATGTGGAAGCTTTCCGTTCCCGTTTGGAAGACCGCTTCGGTCCGGTTCCGCGGGAAACAGAAGAATTGCTTCAAATCGTTCCTCTTCGTCGGTTGGCAGCACGGTTGGGAGCGGAGAAAATATTCCTGAAGGGTGGACGTATGACGCTTTTCTTCGTTTCCAATCCGGACAGTCCGTTCTATCAAAGTCAGGCTTTCGGCAAGGCAATAGATTATATGATGAAATATACCCGGCGTTGTGATTTGAGGGAACAGAATGGAAGGCGGAGTATGCTGATTAAGGATGTAAATAATGTAGAGACTGCTGTCAGCGTGTTGAAGGAGATCGTGGCATTGCCGATAAAAGAACAGTAGGTGCTATTCCCGGTAATGTGGTATCATTTATTATAAACGGTTGTTAAGTTTGTAATAAACTTTTTTGTGATTTTTAAGTCATTTCTGTTGTTACTCTTTTGGCATCAGCCTTAAGAATATCAGCAATGATTACATTAGCACCTTGAGAAGCGGACAGAAGAAATGCTGCACTACCTATTGCACTTGCATTATCGGTAATAATAATCACTTTACCTGTGAAATTTTATAGTTTACAAATATCTTCCATTATTTAATTGTATATAGAATGAATGTTATTGTTTATTGTCAATCAAAAATCAGTCAAGAGTCTGTACACCTCCTCCATTGACGAAAAGCGTTTGTCCGCTTACCCATTGCGAAACCGGCGCAGCAAAGTAAAGCACTGCTCCTGTGATGTCAATTACTTCCCCCAATCGCTTAATTGGACTATGAGCCAGCATCTTTTCCTCAATCTCTGGAGTAAGCACGGTGGACAGTGCATGAGTTTTGGTAGCACCCGGTCCCACATTGTTGATACGTACCCCCATTGGGCCGAAGTCGAAAGCCAAGTTTGCTGCCATATGGTTCAACGCTGCTTTTGAAGCGGCATATGCGCTCATATTCGGGCTTTTGTTAATGCTACCCATCGAGGTGATATTGACTATACTTCCGTAACCGGATTTTGCCATGTGTGGTACGACGAGTTGGCATAGTCGCCATGTACTAAAAACATTGAAATTGAAAATCCTTTCAAAATATGCACGGTCTACTTTGAATGGATTTTCTCTACCTCCACCACCGCCTCCCGCATTGTTTACCAGAATATTGACTGTTCCGAATTTAGCCACTGTCATATCTACCAGATTTACCAGATCTTCATCTTTAAGCACGTTGCAAGCTACCGCAATCGCCTTCCCCCCGTTACTTATAATCTCATCTGCTACCGCTTGTGCTTTATCAAGCATCAAGTCGCTCACTACTATCGAGGCTCCGGACTGTGCGAGAATCTCGCAACTTCCTTTCCCAATTCCGTCTCCACCGCCGGTTACTATAGCAACTTTACCGGACAGGTCGAAAAGAGAATGTACATTCATTATTTACCTTTATTTTTAAGTGAATACTTAAATAGACTATAACTGCTTTAATCTATATGATTTATGCATGGAACAGAAGAAAAATAGAATTAGTTCACTGGTGAAAGTTTATAATGAACAATAAAAAAGAAATTTATAAGATTATGGGTTTAAATTTTACTTATATCAGTTTTATCGGATATTTGCAATGAAGAGAAGATCTGATAGAATCAGACTTCGCAGAAGTTTTACACCATTACGCCTAATTCTTTGTATAACTTGCGAAGTCTATCAGAGTGCTATTATTTTTCTTTGTGCTAATCCTTATCTTTTTCCATATAATTTGTCTATCAAATCCTGTCGTCCGATACGTCTAAGCTCATTGATTATATTTTTTCGTTCTTCCGGTTTATACCAGAAAAAGAACTGACGCTGCGCTAATTTCTCCCGTTGCGTCTTCGCACTGAATACCGGATCTAATGTATATGGATGAAAACCTGTATACCAAGCTTCAGTAGCCACTGTCATCGGGGTAGGGGTAAAGTCCTGTACCTGTTCCAGATGAAAGTCTAATTGTTTGGTGATAACAGCTAGTTCTGCCATATCTTCTTCTTTACATCCCGGATGAGAGGATATAAAGTAAGGAATAAGCTGTTGGCGCAAGTTTTCTTCTTTGTTGATGCGATCGAACACTTTTTTAAATGTTTCAAATTGACTGAAAGATGGTTTACGCATGATAGATAATACCCTATCGCTAGTATGTTCCGGAGCAACCTTTAATCGTCCGCTGACATGGTTAATAATCAGTTCGCGAGTATATTCCGCAGTACTACGGTTAGTCTCAGCATCTTTACTCTGGTGTAGTAATAAGTCATAGCGTACCCCACTGCCAATAAAAGATTTCTTGATGCCGGGTAAAGTGTCTACGGCTTTGTAAATATCCAATAGCGGGCGATGATCTGAATTCAGATTCGGACATACTCTCGGATGAATGCAAGAGGGACGCTTGCATTTTTTACAGAGGGCTTCATCTTTTCCTTTCATCTGATACATATTGGCAGACGGACCTCCTAAATCACTTAAATATCCTTTGAAGTCGGGTAATTGCATAACCTCTTTCACCTCTTTCAAAATAGACTCTTTGCTGCGACTGACAATAAACTTTCCCTGATGCGCGGAAATGGTACAGAAGGCACATCCACCGAAACATCCCCGATGAATATTAATAGAAAACTTGATCATGTCATACGCAGGAATCCGTTTCCCTTTATATTTGGGGTGGGGCAAACGGGTATAAGGAAGATCGAATGAATGGTCGAGTTCTTTCTGACTCATCGGAGGATAAGGAGGATTGACGACTACGATTTTGTTTCCTACAGCTTGCGTGATACGGGAGGCCGCATATTTATTGGATTCTTCTTCGATATGGTGGAAATTACCGGCTTGTTTCTTCTTATCAGCCAGACACTCCTCATGTGAATAGAGTTGAATGTCATCCGGTGCAAGCGTCCATTCTGTAGAACGGCAGAGATAGGCTGTCTGAGGAATGTTTTCTATTATTTTTTTTAGTTCGCTACTCGTTAATAGGGTTTCCGTGTCGGAAAGCAGACTATTCATTTGCCGCACTATTTCCACTATGGGTTTTTCTCCCATTCCATAGATCAGCAAATCGGCTTCACTATCACATAAGATGCTTTTTTGTATTTTGTCTTGCCAATAGTCATAATGACTCACCCGTCTCATACTGGCTTCAATACCTCCTAAAATGACAGGAACATCCGGATAAAGCTTTTTTAATATCTGACTATATACAATAGAAGGATATTCCGGACGCATATCAGGCCGTCCGTCAGGAGTATAAGCATCCTCACTGCGCAGACGTTTATTGGCAGTATATTTATTGACCATTGAATCCATACATCCACCGGAAATACCAAAAAACAAACGGGGACGTCCCAACTTCTTAAAGTCACGAAGGTCGTCACGCCAGTTGGGTTGAGGTATGATAGCTACCTTCAAGCCTTCTGCTTCGAGCATACGCCCAATGACGGCGGCTCCGAAGGAGGGATGGTCCACATACGCATCACCACTGAAAAGGATGACATCCAATTCATTCCATCCACGAAGTTCCACTTCTTTCTTAGTGGTAGGTAACCAGTCGGTCAATCGATATTCTTTCATGCTGCAAAGATACAGATAATAAAAAAACATCCCAATGATTTTTTTATTCATTGGGATGTTTAACTACAATCATTAGGATGTTTTATTGAAACTTCTTATTGATTGTGAATTGCAATGTCATTCGTTCTTCGTCATAAATTTCACGAAAACCGATACCTTGTTCGGATAAATACTCCTTTAAGTCTCCAAAAGCTTCTGCATTATTCATAATAACTTCCAGAGTATCTCCGGGAGAAGCATAACACATGGCTTTGATAGCAGGAATCAATGGACTGTAAGATATTGTTCCGCAGGTGTCTATTGTAATCATTATTCCTCCTCTTCTTCCGCATCCTGGGTAGTGAGCCAAGAGAGATAGAGCTTGATCAGTTGTTGCAGACCAAATGCTTTCATATTGTTGTGATAAATCACATCGATACAAAGGTCTAACAGATCTTTGCTGTCTTCTTCCTGGCTAGATATCAGAGAGCGGATATTAAGTTTTAGTTTATCTAATACATCCTCATCTACGATACCGTTACTGTCGATAAGATGACGGAACAAAGCATATTTCTCGATCGTTCTCAGATTCTCGTCAGAAACTTCTATGGTGCGTGTACCGCTGGGATTTGCCTGTATAGTATACATTGTTTTTTAGTTTTAAAGGTTATTACTAGGAGCAAAGATAGAATTTAAAATGAAAAACGAACTAAAAAAGCACGGATATTTTTGATCCGCGCTTTCTTTAAATATATTTTTGTTTGACTATACTGCTATTTCAGATTATTTCTGAGTAAAGAATCCTAATATGGCAGCCATCACACTTGTCCGAACCTTTTCCGACTGAATACTCTCGAATGGAAATCCTAATACGAAAGTACGATAATTTCCTTTGTATGCTATGCCGGCACTCTGGTTCCCCGCTGCATAAACAAATACGGGGAAAGCGGGAGCTACCGGAGTTATACAATCCGGATTACTGACAGCATAACTATTTTCATTCGGCAAGCGGGGAATTGTGAGTGTCAGTCCCAAACCGTTAATTTGTCCCGAAGTCTTATCCGTCATACTGTTTTGATAACTATATTTCAGTATTTTTTCTGTGAATTCCCGATTACCTTGCGAAACACTCATGTCACTCCCCACATAAGCTCCACTGACAAACATATTACCTCCTGATTGGCAATAACTGGTGATGATTCGCTGCATCGGTGAAGAGAAAGTTTTGTAATAAGCTTTGTCCGTCGGAGATTCTTTTTCGAGTCCTAGGATATAATCTACAATCGGATAATCTTCTAAAGATATGATTCCGTTTTCAACGGCTTCATCGCTGCACGAAACAAAACTGTATTTTCCGGTTGCCTGAATAGCTTTTCCGTGAATAAAAGGATAATCAAATGTGTTTCCTCCAATCCTCATTCCTTCCAGTTCGTTGCCACTATGTCCCAAACTACCTGGTCCTTCTTTGCCTGCTTGTTTGCGGTCGAATCCGGTTTGTGCTCCACAGAAAGAAATATTATATAAATAGGGAACACCCGGATCTTGGTTTAAATCAAAGCCAGCTTCATTGGGGGTATTAATAATCGCCGGACCACTGATTCTGTCGAATCCATTGACTATCAATATTCTTTCTCGTTCACGTTTGGCTTTATAAGCAGATAAAATTTCGGAAGGAAAACTTTCACCACCTCGATTGACGGCTGTTACTTTGAATGAATAGACAAGCCCCGGCTCTATTTTAACCGTATGTGATGTTTTGCTGACTAATGTACCATTGTCGAAACCTCCATATCCGATACGTGTATAAACGATATAGTCTTTAGGGCGAGCTGTCGGCTCCTGCGGATCCTCTTCTCCATTCCAGGAAAGTTCTAAAGTGTTTTTCTTTTTGCCGAAACGAACTGCAAAGTTACTTACAGGAAGGGGCTGTACTACATATTCTTTGCCATGTTGGTTGCTTAAAAACTGTAATACACCTTTATAAATAGCACGTCCCACTGTGAATTTGAAATTCGGATCATGTCCCATTTGTAGATCTGCAAAGTTTTGATGAGAAAGTAATTCGATGATAGTGGACGGATTCGCAGGAAGACGTGTTTCGCTATAATTACGATTCCACATACTGCGGCGTGTCCACGGCTGGTTATAATTTGTTTGGATATCTTTTTGAATCTGAGTCAGCAAGATATCTGCCAAGTCGCGTGATGCATAACGGTCTACGCCATTATTCAACTTTCCATTGTTGAAATCAGTTGTATAAATACCAAGAGATCCGATAATTTCATCCGCTTTGCTACATCCGGCATCACTGTGAAGTGCCATTGTCATTTCCAAAGGAATACCTAATCCTTGTTGAGTGGGATTATATATAGAACCGCCTGACAAATAGTTGATTGTATTAGAACGCACATTAATGTCATCTGTATAATCATTTTCCCCTTTCCGTCCGGCATATACATCATATGGCATACCTGCCCATTGAGCAGAATAGCGTGCTCCTTCCAGGTAACGTGGCAGCCCGCTGATACTTCCTCCGCGTGAAATATTGCCCATTCCCCCTCCGAAACGTACAGCATCGGCACAAACTACACCTTGTTCATTGCTCTCATTGCTGAGGATTACCATTCCATAGTCGTTGTTGCCTTTGTCAAATTCGAAGGTACCGAGATATACCCAAGTACCCCCACCTATTTTCTGATTTACTTTAAATTCTGTGACTCCACCATTGTGAAATACTAGGTATTTGGCATCGCTCACACTGTTGGGCAATGTCTGGTAGGAAACGTAAACTGCATATTCTCCTTTTACCGGCAGTGTAGGAACCCACTCCGCAAATGCCTGATCCTTATTTTTCTTTTTCTTCTTTTCTGTCTGAATCAGTCGGCAGGTTCCTGTGATAAAAGGATTCTCACCGTCCTGATAAATTGCTTTCTTTTGGGCAAAACCGTTTACTTTTGCGGCTTCCCAACGAGCTTTTTTACTTCCTACTTCCAGATAGAGAGAAGCATTAGGAGTATCATTATCTACAATAATCTCATTTTTCTGTGTATCCCGTTCGCGGGGAGTATAAACAATGGCTCCGGCATTCTCCAACATCGGGATGACATAAGGAAGAATGAAAGATTGTGTAAATTGATCTTCCGTAGTACAAAATAATCGGGGACGTTGCCAACCCCATTCACCTTTGTCGTTTTTAAAATAGTTTCCATGACTTTGCCATAGTCCAATATGCCGATCTTGTAATCCACGGGAAATTTCATAAGGACGGGAGTCATTTTTCACCCACGGAGCACCTTTGTATTCAATGTCCAGAGACATCCGTTCTTTATCTTTTTTCTTACGATATAGATTGGGAACCAATTCTTCGATTGGTTTTCCATCTGCGTAAATGGTGATTTTATAATAATGCACGGGACCGGGAAGAAGTGCTGTTACCTGATTATATATTGCTTCTACAGTCTCCGGCAGAAAGGGCTGGTAAGCAAAACTTTCCGAAGCATAGATATTCATGGTTTTCCGATCGTAATCGATATCGAAACTATTCAGTTTGGGTGTACTGATTTTAGTTGTAGTAGTATATGTATTGAAATAGCTTGTGAGCCGCTCTTTTACATTTCTTTCAATGTCTTGAGCAAAAAGGAAATTTGTGCCTATTGTCAGGCAGACGATGAGTACTACTATTTTTTTCATCATTTAATTTTTTAGGTTTTCACTATCCGGGTCTCTAATACTATTGAATACATACTAAATATTCAATCTGTGCTAATCCGCAGTGAACTTTCCCGCAAAAATAAACAAAAAAAAGAGTGAGAAGTATAGAACTCCTCACTCTTCTATTATTTTTAATACATTTTACAACGGAACGTATTCTACAAATGCTTCCATAGCTTCGTAAGAAGCCAAACCTAAACGGTCGTACAACGTAGCTGTACCACGGTTGCGGTCTTCGCTGCGTTGCCAGAACAGACGTTCGTCATTGCCCATGAACGGAGCACTTTCCATCTGTGACTGATGCTTCAGGATAGAATTACGTTTTGAACGAAGTTCTTCCGGACTGATAGGCACAGCCATTTCAATGTTTTCAATTTCCCATTCGGCCCATGCACCACGATACATCCAGATACGGCAGTCTTTCAGCCATTTAGCACCTTCCTCTTTTTCAAGATCTATGGCAGCAAGCACAGCGTCCGTACATACACGGTGTGTACCGTGCGGGTCAGCCAAGTCACCTGCTACAAAGATTTGATGAGGTTTCACTTCACGCAGCAGATTACGTACAATTTCTACATCTGCCTCGCTAATCGGATTTTTCTGAATCTTGCCGGTTTCATAGAACGGTAAATCCAGGAAGTGACAACGATCCAACGGTATATTATTGTACGAGCAAGCAGTACGTGCTTCACCGCGACGTATCAGTCCTTTGATCGTCAAAATATCTCTGCTATCTATATCACCGTCTTTCTTCTCTTTTAAGAACTTACGGATTTCTGCATATTTTTCACTAATCACCAAATCTTCGCTATTATTGAAAATCTGGTTGAACCCATTGATAAAATGAAGGAAACGAACTACTTCTTCGTCGCCCACTGCAATGTTACCGGATGTTTCATAAGCAACGTGTACCTCATGTTTCTGCTCAACCAAACGGCGTATGGTTCCTCCCATAGAGATAACATCATCATCAGGATGCGGAGAGAAAACGACAATGCGTTTAGGGAATGGTTTAGCTCGTTCCGGACGATAAGTGTCGTCGGCATTAGGTTTACCACCCGGCCATCCGGTGATGGTATGTTGCAGATCGTTGAATATCTTGATATTTACATTGTAGGCAGAACCGAAGAGAGCCAGAAGCTCACTTAAGCCGTTTTCGTTGTAGTCTTTATTAGTCAGTTTCAGAATTGGTTTACCTGTCAATTGACACAGCCATACAATAGCACTACGAATCAGTTTATCATTCCATTCGCAAGAAGTCACTAACCACGGACGTTGTATACGCGTCAGGTTCATGGCAGACGAAAGGTCTATAGATACGTGAGCATTATTGTGAGTTTGCAAATAAGATGCAGGAATGGTGTCAGTAATAGTACCTTCTACACATTCTTTAATCATTGCAGCTTTATCTTCGCCCCATGCCAACAGGTATATTTTCTTCGCACCTAGGATGGTAGATACTCCCATTGTGATAGAACTGATCGGAGTATTTTCTATAGTTCCGAAAATCTTGGATGCTTCGTTGCGTGACGCATTATCCAATAAAATCAGACGGGTATTGGAGTTCAGACGTGAACCCGGCTCATTGAAAGCAATGTTACCTACACGACCGATACCAAGCAATGCTATGTCAATACCTCCGAAACTTTCGATGCGCTGTTCGTACAGGCGGCAATATTCAAAGATAGTGTCTTTGGCAATCGTACCATCCGGAGAGAATATATTCTGTTTGTCGATATCGACATGATCCAGCAACATATTTTTCAACGCGTTGAGGTTACTGTTGATGGCATCAGCAGTTAATGGATAATATTCGTACATGTTAAACACAATCACGTTACGGAAGCTAAGGCCTTCTTCTTTATGCATACGGATAAGTTCCGAATAAACGTGGCTTGGTGAGTTACCTCCGGGGAGAGCCAAAACGCAGAAGCGTCCTGCTTTTTGTTTTTCGCGGATAGTTTGTGCAATTTCGCAAGCAATGTAGTTAGCGCCTTCTTCTACAGACTCATAAATGTCTGTGGGGATTTTTTCGAGTCTTGTCAAGACTGATTTTTCAAATGCATTCTCCGGTCTGTAGTATCTGGGGGAGACCCGATGGAGAGTGATTTGAGAACTAAGATTTGTTTTCATAAAGTTGTTAATTAAGTTATGTAAGATTAGAGTCCTTACGACTGTATTTTAGCTACGACAAAGATACAAAAGAAGTCTATATAATTAACTACCAATTTTTAGGTATTGTTGCTGCAATAAATCGTTTTTAACATTTGTTTCATCAAGAGTAACTACTCAGGTATGATTACTATTAGTCTAAGAGAACCTAGTGGAGAATCTCCTCTCTCAATATACTAAGGAGATGTGGTGTTTCGACAAGCTCAGCATGACAGATACTGTTGATTATCAAAGAACAGTCTACCTGAACAGTTGCCATCATGCATCAAAGTTGGAATGAATCTGCATCTTTCCACACTGGAAATTTCTCTCTGAATCTCTGCAAGGTAGTCAGATTGAGGGCAGCAGTAGTGATTCCTTCCTGTCCCTCGGGCAAGGAAGTGATTTCCTCTCCAAGAGCCGAATATACTACACTTCCTCCATTATAATGAAGATGATATCCGTCTGTACCTATTCTATTTGTTCCGCACACATAACATTGATTTTCCAATGCACGTGCTCGCAATAATGTATCCCAAGCCAGGCGACGTGGTATGGGCCAGTTTGCTACATATACCAGTAAATCATATTCGTTATTCACATTTCGACTCCATACCGGGAAACGTAGGTCATAACATACAAGCAAACAGATATTCCATCCGAGATAGGGGATAATAAGACGTTCATTTCCGGCAGAGAAATGTTCACTTTCCTGTCCCATACGGAATAAATGGCGTTTATCATAATAATGTTCTTTTCCTTCGGGGGTGAGGAAAAAAGCCCGGTTATAAAAACAGCCTTTATCTTCCGCTATATAACTTCCACAGATTGCTGTTTGATAGATAGAAGCCCATTGCTTGAGTGTAGTTATAGTGGTTCCGGTAACCGGCTCTGCCAAAATATTGCTTTGCATACTGAATCCGGTAGAGAACATCTCCGGTAAAACAACAATCTCCGTTGTTCCACGAAGACTTTGCAGTTTCTCGTGGAGCAAACGGAGATTTTCCTGTTTATTTTCCCAAACGATATCGGTCTGTATGATAGAAATTCGAATGGAATCCATACTATTATTAGTCTATTAGCAATTTTCCTTCAAGGTCTTCCATGATAAAATTAGATATCTCCAAGTGTAAAGTTCTCAGGATGTTTTCCTTTGAAATCTTTGAAATAGAGTTTAATTTCCCGCATATCTTTATTAATATCACCCGAAGGCATGATTGCTTTTGTTGCTGAAATAGTTTTTTTCTCGTAATCAATGCCAATCAGCACAATAGGCACTTGTGCTTTAAGAGCAATAAAATAAAACCCTTTTTTCCAGTTTGGATTTGCTTTACGAGTTCCTTCGGGAGTAATAGCCAAATGAAACTTCTTGCTTTCGGCAAAACGTTTTGCCATCTGGTCTACCAACGAAGTCTTTCGTCCACGATCTACAGGAATCCCGCCTACCGCTTTGAAGAGAAGTCCTAACGGAAAAAAGAACCATTCTTTTTTCATCATGAAACTTGTTTTACGGCCTAAAGCTCCATAAAACAGTTTTCCAATAAATAAATCAAGGTTCGTTGTATGTGGTGCCGCACAGACTACACATTTATCGTAATTAGGTACTGTAACGTTTGTCTTCCAACCTAAAAGGCGGTAATAGATAAAACTGTAAATGGCTTTTTTCATTCTGTCTTTTAGTTCAATTTTCCGATAGCGTCAATAATCTCGTCCATCTTCGCATTGAAGTCTATTCGGAATTTCTTATAAAAACCTTTCACGTTTCCTGGTTCTGTATGACTTATTCGGCTGACAAATTCATCTTGCATTTTTAGAATTTCTGCCATAATCTCATCAGCTTTAGCTTTGTCAGTACCAGGTATAAACATACTGTTGATCAAACACTCGGTGAATAATTCCCCTGCGATATAATTTACATTTTTCTTGAGTTTTCTTCTACTTGCCATAATATTTACATTTAGTAGTGAATAATAGAGAATATTTTGTGTAAAGATAGGGACTTTCTTTGATTCTAGCGAATAATTGAAGCGAAATTCCTATTTATTTCTGACTTTGTTATTGGCTATACTAGCTGTTCCTTCCATCTGCTGGCTAAATGGAATATCATAATTAGAGTCTGCTGAATAAATCAGTTCCTCACTATTTTATAATAGGCAAATTTCGCTTGGGTGCACATTACTTTCCAAATATCTGTTTTCCATTTTCCCTGTTCATATAAATCTCATCCGCGCAGATTTTTGCCCGGAGGAAGTCAAACCGCTACCGATAAAAAGTTCAGTCTGAAGATATAAATCCGAGGCTTCATTATAAACGTCCCAACAGTGATGTTCGATATATCAATTGATTAACTTCGTATTGGTTATTGAAATGATTAACACGTTCAATTTTTATGGTGACGATATCCGGTCATGATACCGTCACTATCTTGACCGAATGGTGTCACTATACCAACCGGATACCGTCACTATTCTAAACAAGGATGAATACATAAAATTCTATCTTTTGTTTCGTTCGTTTTCCTGTTCTTTGTGCTATGATATATATGTGGTAAACTCACTAATTCATAACCCTATTTTTAGATTTCAACTAGGGTGCATACTAGTTTCGATTACTATCGCCAATATCTGTTTATGCTAGTCAATAATGCGTTAAAGTGGAAAAGTAGTTTTTATCCAAATTACAACTTTGGCAGTCTTTCAGTCCGGATAGCAAATGACGATAAAGTTGCTCGCCGAAGCTACCATAACGACCCAATAGAAGGAAATTAATCCGTCCGGGAATGATTAGATATAAAACTGTCACTTTAAGCATAAATTTATCACGGTATTTGTTTGTTTTCGCACAGGATTTTCGAAGAGTGCTTTTTATTGTCCATTGCAAATATATCCCATTATTCAAAAATAATCGGTGAAGTTATGTATTTGTCTTCAATGCTTTCACCATTTGCCTAAAACTTCCTCCAAGAAGGCAATAGCGGGTGAAAGCAATATAAAAAACTGTATTTATGGCGGCTTCACGGTTTTCACCCTGCTTCCCGGTCGATCATAATTTAAAGCAAAAAAGATACTCTGCCTGCCGGATACAGATTCAATCAGGTGAAACCGATGAAAGTGTAAAAAGATCTTTCTGGAAAAGAATGCTTCATCCATAATTAACTGGTCAATAATTATTTAACCACAAGGTGAAAGAGGAGAAAGAGTCATTATATCATAAGTAAAATCAACCACTATAATGATATAAATTCTTCGTTTAATTCATTCCTTTTTCAATTGAGTTCAACTCAATATCCCATTTTCATAATTTGATATCCTAATAGCTAAAAAAAATGCTAATATAATATTTTTTTCTTTCCAATGTTTGAATTCAATTATTGAAGTTTTTTTAATGCTTCAGAAAACTATTATATCTTTGTTTCTAAAGTATTAATACCCAATTTACAAGGTATTAATACCCTTCAACTTGGGTATTAATACTCTACAACTTGAGTATTAATACTCTACAAACAGCATATAAACGCCCTACAAAGCACTTGCAAATCTTTAACTTTTGTATTTTCTTTCGCCTGCCTTTTGGCAATCGTTCGTTCAATATTTCACTCCCACTTATGTAAGAATGGCCCAGATATGGAGTGTGTTTTTCCACTTTGGCAGTTTTTGTAATTTTAAATATTACTACCTCCATTATGTGAGTGAACACTTGAAACAAGATTTCCCCAATCAATTTTCATATAGCCGCTTCGTTTAATTCAACACTGGGTCATTATAATATTAATGATATTTATAGAACTTATATATCTTGGAGAATCCACTGGAATTACCTTTATAGATTCTACCAAAAATTACAGTTTGCCATAACAAGAGGATCAAACGCAATAAAGGATTCGAAGATATGACAGCAATAGAAAAGAGTACAATGGGGTGGCTCTATGATTTTAAACTCCATTTAGTTTGTAATGACAAAGGAGAGTTACTTAATTTTTTCTAATAAAAGGTAATGTGGATGACCATGATGCAGACCTATTCAATCTGTTATAATTATAAAATGTGTGGCTTTCTTAATCAACCGGATAGTCTTTGGAAAAATTTATAAAAGAATACCTTTAAGTAATGCCTGATGATTATGCTAAGATTACGTTCTTCATTTCTTTGATAAACATATATGGGTAGATTAAAAATTATGTTAAATTTGTAGGAACTTATAACTTATTTGAAGATTGACTGAATACTAGTGATGATAGTGTTTATCCAGTAGGAATACAACCCCAGATTATGCAACAGAGGAACCTAATGGAAGGAAAAATAAAAGACAATGTCCCGAAAATGAAGATAGAAAACATATAATAACAGAAGGTTAGTTCTATTTATTTGAATAATTCCTTGCAACTTTGTGACGCTATTTTATTTATAATTATTCACTACTTTTTATAGTGAATCTTAAGGATGATGATGCTAATATAAGTTAATTATTAAAATAATAATCTATGCAATGTAAATAAAGTCTATCTTTAACGACTATTACAACATAGGACAAAAAACACGCCATGAGTATTACTATTAAAAACCTCAATAAAATATATCCTAACGGAAATCATGCATTGAAAGATGTGAATCTTGAAATCCCTTCGGGGATGTTCGGTTTATTGGGACCTAACGGTGCCGGCAAATCTACTTTGATGCGTATCCTTGTCGCTTTAATGGAACCCACCTCCGGGCAAGTTGAAATTTGTGGATATGATTTGATGAAAGAGAGAAAAGAAATCCGGGGTATTCTGGGATATCTTCCTCAGGATTTTCGCTTTTTTGCTAAATATAAAACATATGAGTTCCTTGATTATGCCGCTCGATTATCTGGAATGACTCATAGCAGACAAAGAAAGCAGGCAGTTGATGAAATGCTCGAAAATGTAGGACTATTCGATGTTCGTGAACGATATGCCAATAAACTATCGGGAGGTATGAAACGGCGTTTAGGAATTGCGCAAGCGCTGATACATCATCCCAAAGTAATTATTGTCGATGAACCTACTACCGGACTTGATCCGGAAGAACGTATCCGTTTCCGCAACCTTCTTTCCGAAGTCAGTGAGAATGACGTAACCATTATCTTATCTACTCATATTGTAGGCGATATTTCAAGTACCTGTAATAATATGGCGTTAATGAACCGGGGGCAAGTCTCTTTCGACGGTTCTCCACAAGAGATGCTGAAGATAGCCGAAGGCAAAGTATGGAGGATTAAAGCTAATGGTGACCAACTACATGAGATTGATAAAAAATATCCGGTAATCTCTACTATTCCGTCAGGAACAGGTTGGGAGGTACAAGTGGTTACAGATAAGGTGGAAGGATACGAAGCTGATCCATTTCCCCCCAATCTGGAACATGCCTATGTATATTATATGGAGAATCAGTTAAACCTTTGGACAAACGACTAAACATGATGCTGTTATGACTTTTATATCTAATATACAATCGGTAGCGAAATATGAAAGCAAATTATTAATAAGAAGTTGGTTCTTCAGGGTATTTACGGTACTTGCTGTATGTATCATTAGTTTTTTAAACTTCATGTTATTTTTATCGGAAGATATGGGAGGGCTTTGGATTGCTACATCCATACCTTCGAATATACCTTATCTAATCTTATTGTTGTTAAATACGGGACAGGCGGTTATTGCTATCTTTCTGGCTTCTGATTTTTTGAAAAGAGATAAGAAGCTTGATACATCAGAAGTTTTTTATGTCCGTCCGTTAAGTAATGCAGAATATGTTATCGGCAAGATTTGGGGAAATCTGCGTGTCTTTTTGATTTTGAACCTGATTGTAATTGGTATTACAGCAGCATTCAATCTAACATCAGGAGAGGTAGACTGGATGGCATATGTTATTTATTTCTTTCTGATTAGTGTGCCTACTCTTATCTTTATCATTGGTCTGTCTATATTCTTAATGTTAGTACTGAAAAATCAGGCATTAACATTCGTAATATTGTTAGGTTATATTGGATTGACCGTTTTCTATATTGAAGATAAGTTTTATTATCTTTTTGATTATATGGCCTATAGCCTTCCTCTGGTAAAATCCACGATTGTAGGATTTTCCAATTTGGGAGTGATCTTAAATCACCGGGCTATTTATCTATTTGCCGGCTTGGCATTTATATTTTTTACAATCTGTCTTTTCCGGCGTTTGCCTAACTCGTTGCGAAGTAATTACTCATGGTTGTTTCTTTCCTTCGGCATCATTTTGTTGAGCCTTACATCAGGCTATTGGCATATACATTCAATTTTGTATCAAGGTGATATACGAACTATTTATACAAATATCAATAATCAATACGTTGCCACTCCGAAAATGGCTATTTATCAATATGATATTTCGGTAGAACAGTATCCTGATAACTTTTCATCGGAAGTGGCTATGAAGGGAATAGCCTTAAAATCGTCTGCTGTATTCACATTCTGTCTCAATCCCGGTTTAAACATTAGTGCCGTTTATTCGGGTGAACAACCGCTTGAATTCAAGCGTGACAAACAAATAGTATTGGTGGACTTTGGGAAAAATATAGCAAAAGGAGATACTGCCTCCGTTACATTTAAGTATGACGGACAGATAGACAATTCATTTTGTTATCTGGATATTCCATCGGAAATGTTGCAGGCTCCCAGGAAGAAGCTCTTGTTTAATATTGATAAACAGTATTGTTTCCAGACAAAAGATTATTTGTTGCTGACTCCTGAAACTTATTGGTATCCTCGTGCGGGAACAAGTTATAGCGACAAAAGTCCGGATTGGCAACAAACTTATTTCAGCAATTATCATTTAAAAGTTAAACCTCTTCCGGGATTGATCCCTCTATCTCAAGGTGAAGGGAAGAGTGACGAACAAGGTGTTTACACATTTAATGGAGATTTTCCGTCTCAAACAATCTCATTGATTATAGGAAACTATCAGCAAAAAAGTGTCTATTCCGATAGTGTACTGTGTAGTATCTGGCATATAGAAGATCATGACTATTTTACAGCAGCATTTGATTCTATTCAAGATACAATTCCTACGCTTATACGTAATATTAAAGAACAGTTAGGACGGCAATTTAAATTGGAATATCCATTTAAGCGATTTTCCATTGTAGAAGTACCTGTACAGTTTGCAAGCTATGAACGTACTTGGTCGCAAGCACAGGAAACCATGCAACCGGAAATGGTTTTATTACCTGAAAAAGGGGCTTTGTTGAATCTGGATGTGAAAAGAGAAGTTAAAAATCACATCCGTTGGTCACGCGGTGATCATGAAATCAGTGTGGTAGAGGCCCAGATGCGTACATTCAATAATTTCGCTTGGACGTTTATGCAAACAGAAGGCAATTATAACTTTTCATTAGGTAGTAGAGGACGAGCTAACCTTTCAACAGAGGCAAATCCTTATTTTCTTTTTCCACAGATTTACAATTTTCGTTATAATATTTTTTCTTCGGAATGGCCGGTAGCTAATCGGGTAATCGAATTATATTTGCAGAAAAGGTCTGAGAATAGAGGATGGGAGCGAGAAATTAATGGCATCAGTAATAATGAAAAGGCCATTTTAATGTTAGAAAAACATACATTCAAAGAGTTGTTATCCAATGTCGAACTACGTGATTTACAAAATAATATAGTTGGGTTAGAGGCAAGCCGTCTTTTTGCCGTGCCCGAAATAAATATAGGCGTAGAAGCTTTCAGAGATTCACTGTATTCATTGCTGAAACGCAATACTTTCTTGAATATAAAGTTTGAGAATATGCTTGATACGTTGGGGATTATAAGTAAAGCGGATATTCATTCTTCTTTGAGAGAATGGACAGAAACGACGCCTCTTCCTTTCTATTCTATTGGCACTCCTGAAGTGACAAAAGTAACCAATAAAGGTGGAGAGGAATTTTATGTTTTGAAAATATTGATTAGCAATAACTCAGATTATGATGGAATTATTCATATCAATATTCGTCAGAATGACTGGTGGAGTCAAACGGTAGAAGATCCTAGGGCTAGTAGAAAATTGGAGATGCCTCCTCATACAAGTAAAGAATTTGTGTCGGTTTGGGAAGAACAGGTTCGTAGAGTTGAAATCAATACGATGGTTTCAGGAAATCTTCCTAATGTGATTGATCAACCTATTGGTAATATCAAACAGGAACAAAATAGAATAGTCAAAGATAGTATTTATATATTGCCGGAGTCTTCATTTGAGTTGCCGGGAGAGGTTATTGTGGACAATGAAGATTCCACTCTTTTTGTTCTCTCTACTCCTGCCGTCGTGGGACTTTTACCTAAATGGATGAACGAAGTAGATGACACATCCTTTAAATATGCCGGCACACCTTCGTGGCGTCCACCTTTGCAATGGACGGCCACTACCAATGAAGGTTATTACGGAAAATATATTCGATCGGCTTATGTGATAAAAAGTGGGAATGGTGGGCAAACTGCTACATGGAAAGTACCTGTACCGGAATCCGGTCAGTATGATTTGTATTATCACGTATTCAAAGATAATGAACTGCGATGGAACGATCGTGCACGAGGAGAATATCACTTTAAAGTGATGTATGACGATGGCGTGGAAGATGCTTATATTGATATGAGAAAAGCCAATGAGGGATGGGAGCAGGTAGGTACCTACTTCATTAATTCCGACACAATTCGCGTGGTGCTGACAGATGAATGCAAACTGAGAACTGTCACAGCGGATGCAGTGAAAATAGTGAAACGATAATAATTAAAAAACAGCAAACTATATGGAAAGTGACTTACGACTATTAAAAAGGATGCTATTGACTATCGTTACTTTTATGGGGTTTACTTTGTCATCGCAAGGACAAATCCCCTTAACGATTGACAAGGCGATGGAAATTGCGCAAAAGAACAGTCCTTCTCTTCGCAATTCTCAGATGAATTTAGAGAGGTATAAACAGAATTTGTTAGCTCAGAAAGCTTCTTTGAAATCGCGATTTTCATTGGAATTGAATCCGGTGAGTTATGGTAAGGACAGGTCTTTCGACACATTTAATTCGAGTTGGTATACTGGAGAAACATTTAATACTAATGGAAGCTTCCGGGTGGAGCAACCTATTTTATGGACAGATGGTACTATTTCTTTAATTAATACCTTTGGGTGGCAGAAAAACAACTCAATTTCGGGTGATGATAAGAAAAATAGCCAGGTATTCAATAATAATCTTCGTCTTCAATTAAGCCAGCCCATTTTCACTTATAACAAGAGAAAGATGGAATTGAAGCAGATTCAGTATGATTACGAAAATGCCAATATTAGTTATGCTTTGCAACGTCTGAATACGGAAAAAAGTATTACCGATCAGTTTTATGCGGTTTACATGGCACAAAGTAATCTGGAAATCAGCCGTGAGGAATTGATCAATGTCCAGCAGAGTTATGAAATCAAGAAAAATAAAGTAGAAGCTGATTTAGCTGCTAAAGATGAACTTTATCAAGCTGAATTGAATCTTGCTACAGCACGTTCGTCTGTAGATGAAAGACAGGTTAGTCTGGAGAATGCAAAAGACAAACTCAAACAGACACTTGGAATGAATCTGGATGAAGACATTCTTGTGTTTGCTGAAGTGGATATCAAACCGATACAAGTTGATTTGGATCAAGCTATTACGCATGGACTCGGTTCTCGTTTGGAAATTCGCCAGCGGGAGATAAAGACCAAGGAACTAGAATTCGATATGATAAAGACCAAAGCTATGAATGAATTTAAAGGAGACGTGTCTTTATCTTTCGGATTGACTGGAGATAATAAGAATTTGGATAAGATGTTTGATAATCCGACACAAAATCCACGTGTTTCAGTCAGTTTTTCTGTTCCTATCTTCGATTGGGGTGAAAAAAGGGCAAGAATTAAAGCACAACAGATTGCGCAGCAGATAAATGAACTTGAGTTTCACGAAGAGAAAGTTGATATTGAACTTAATATTCGTCAGGTATGGCGTAGTCTCGAAAACCTTCGGACACAGATTAAGATTGCTGAGCAAAATGTGAAAAACGCTCAATTGACTTATGATTTGAACCAGACCAGATACCGTGAAGGCGATATTACCGGTATGGAAATGAGTCAATTCCAAACTCAGCTCTCAAATCAAAAAATCGCTTATACGCAATCATTGATTAATTACAGAATAGAATTACTTAACCTCAAAATTCTTTCGTTGTATGACTTTGATACAAATAGTCCTATTGTTCCAATGAAAGATATGATCGATAAAAAATAAGCAGGCCATGAAACAGTATCACATTTTAATTGCATCTACTTTATTAGCAACTATATCATTAACTAGCTGTGGTGAAAGACCACAAAATGCACCCAATGATATTGCTACCCCAGTATCTGTGATCGAACTTAAAAAAGGTTCGATCAGTAAATTAATAAATACAACAGGGACAGTACAGCCTACTTATGGGCTATCTCTGAATTCAGAAATGAGCGGGAGTTATAAACTTCAGAACAATCCGAAAACTGGAAAACCTTTCAAAATGGGAGACCGGGTGAAGAAAGGACAACTCATTATTAAACTGGAAGATAGAGAGTATGAAAATGGAATTGCTATTGATGCTAAAGAGTTAAGCCTTGAAATAGCCGAACAAGAACAGACTAAGCAAAAAGCTCTTTATGAAAAAGGAGGGGTAACTGTGGGTGAAATGCGGAATTCAGAAGTAAAGGTAACTAGCGCCCGCTACGATTATGATAATGCTCAGCTCAATCTGGAAAAAATGAAAGTAATAGCTCCGTTTGATGGCGTTATTGTCGATCTACCCCATTATACATCCGATAGTAAGGTCGAACAAGGTAAACCAATGGTAAGTTTGATGGCTTATGATAAAATGTATATGGACATCAATCTGCCGGAAAGTAGTATTCGTTATATTAAAGAATTACAGCCGGTATATATCACTCATTACACCATACCTGGCGATACACTTAGAGGGAAAATTAGTGAATTATCTCCGGCAATTAGTACAGAGACACGTACTTTTAAGGGAAAAATCCTGATTGATAATGATCAGTTGAAACTACGTCCGGGTATGTTTGCCAAAGCAGATATTGTGGTAGATAAAGCCGATAGTTCTATTATTATTTCGAAAGACGTTATTCTGTCTAACCGTCACCGAAAATATGTATATATAGTTGAAAAGAATACAGCTAAGATACGTAATCTGGAAACCGGTTTGGAGGATGAATACAACATTGAAATTTTATCCGGTCTTAATGTAAACGATAATCTGGTAGTGAAAGGTTTTGAAACATTGAAAGAAGACGCAAAAGTGAAAATTCAAAAGTAAATCAGTGGTCTGATGAACAAACACACCTTTCGAAAATAGGAATCACGTATGAAAAATATAATCAAATTTGCAGTAGGCAATCCGGTTACGATTTGTATGGTTGTATTTGCCCTCTTATTGCTGGGGAAAGTATCATACGATCAATTGAGTGTAGACTTATTGCCCGATCTGAATAATCCCCGCTTGTTTATCGAGCTAAAGGCTGGAGAACGTCCTCCGGAAGAAATCGAAAAACAATTTGTAAAAAACATGGAATCGATGGCTATCCGGCAGAGCGATGTTACGCAGGTTTCTTCCGTAATCAAGGCCGGAACAGCTCGAATCACAGTTGAGTATACTTGGACTAAAGATATGGATGAGGCTTTTCTTGATTTGCAGAAAGCCATGAATCCATTTGCTCAGAACAAGGATATCACTGAATTGAAAATTACCCAGCATGACGCGAATCTATCACCGGTAGTTCTGGTAGGTATGTCTCATCAAAGTATTACAGATATGGCGGAGTTGCGGAAAATCGCAGAAAGTTATATCCGGAATGAATTGATTCGTTTGGAAGGTGTTGCCGAAGTAACTCTTTCGGGAGAAGAGGTGAGTACACTGACCATTCAAACAGATCCTTATAAATTAAATGCATTTCAGCTAAAGATAGAAGATGTTGCTTCTCGTATCGAAGCGAATAACCAAAGTATATCCGGAGGACAGGTTAGCGAACTTGGATTGCAATATTTGGTGAAAAGTTCGAGCCTGTTTACAACGGAAGCTGATTTTGAGAATTTAATCGTTGGCTACAAACCGGTTCAGCAACAAGCTACATCAGGAAATAATTCTTCTGAAACAGCTGATGCTAATAAAGCACCTATCTTCTTGAAAGAAATAGCAACTGTTCAGTTTATGAATGCTCGCCCGGAGAATATAGTCCGTATCAATGGTCAGCGTAGCATCGGTTTGTCTATTTATAAGGAGATGCGTTTTAATACAGTGAAAGTAGTAGATGAAGTGACTCGTAAATTAGCTGTAATAGAGAATGCATTGCCTGGTTATCATTTTCAAGTAATCTCCAATCAGGGAACGTTTATAAAAAGTGCGATTGGAGAAGTAAAAAGCAGTGCTTTATTAGGTGTAATTCTTGCTATTGTTGTATTATTTATATTTCTTCGTCGAATAGGAACGACCCTGATTGTCAGCCTTGCTATTCCGATCTCCATTGTGGCCACTTTCAATCTGATGTTTTTCAATGGACTTACTCTGAATATCATGACGTTGGGAGGACTGGCTCTTGGAGCAGGTATGTTGGTGGATAATGCCATTGTAGTCATAGAAAGCATCTTCCGAAATCAGGAAAAAGGATTGAGTATCAAGGAGGCTGCTATTACAGGAACCGCAGAGGTTGCTAATGCAGTAATAGCTTCTACTTTGACGACTATAGTCGTATTTCTCCCGATTGTTTATCTTCACGGAGCTTCGGGTGAATTATTTAAAGATCAAGCTTGGACGGTTACTTTCTCACTTCTGTCTTCTTTATTTGTGGCTATTTTAGTGATTCCGATGCTGTATATTCAACTCTCCGGTAAGAAGGTGAAGATGGAAGAGGTGAAGTCAATCCGCATGACGGGATATAGCAAAATGCTTCGTACATTGGTCCGTCACCGTTGGTGGGTGATTGGTGTGGCAGTAATGCTACTTGTTGTAACAGGTTTGCTGACTCCGTTTATTGGAACCGAATTTATGCCAAGGGCTGAAAGTAAGGCTTTTACTGTTGTGGTGAAAATGCCTGAAGGTACGCAAATGGAACGTACTTCTGCTGCTGTAGGCAATTTGGAAGAATTGCTATACACTATTGTTGGAGGTGATTCATTGTGTACGGTATATAGTCATGTCGGAGAAGGAAGTGGTTCAGAAAATGCTGTTTTTGAGGGAGAGAATACAGCGATGATGAAAGTAATCCTTTCACCGGATTGTATTTTTCCACCGGAAAAGGTAATCGCTCAATTCGTTGAGTCAGCTAAGAACCCTGACGGCTTAGAAGTAACAATCCGGCAGGATGAGAATTCTTTGAATTCTTTATTGGGTAGCGAAGGGGCTCCTATTGTCGTGGAAGTCAAAGGCGAGGAACTGGATGAAATAGCGCAAATTACTGAGGAAGTAAAACAACAGATGCTTGGAGTAAACGGAATATACGATGTAAGTACTTCAATAGAAGATGGTGCTCCCGAAGTTGTGATTACCATCAATCGTACCATTGCCGGTATTAACAATTTGAGTGTTGCTACAGTGATTGAACAACTAAAGCAGCAATTAAGCGGTAAGGAGGTTGGAAAAATGGAATATCGTGGTGAGATGCGTGATATTGTAATTAAAGTTCCAAATATACCTTTAAGCTCTCTTGGGTCATTGGTTATAAAGAGTGGTACACAGGAGTTTTTATTGCAGGAAATTGCGACAATTACTCATAGCCAGGCTCCCAAAGAAATATTGCGTCGTAACCAAAGTCGTGTCGGTAAAATAATGGCAAATATGGAAGCCGGTAAATCACTTGATAAGGTAGCGGAAGAAGTGCGTCAAAAGGTAAGTGGAATTGATCTGCCGGTAAATTATAACATCACAGTAACCGGAGAAGAAGAGAAGCGGCAAGAGTCTATGAATAGTTTATTGTTTGCTCTGGTACTTTCTGTTGTACTGGTCTATATGGTAATGGCTTCTCAGTTCGAATCATTGTTGCATCCTTTCACTATTTTGCTGACTATTCCTTTAGCTGTGGTAGGTGCTATCTTACTTTTCTTCATTACAGGAACTACCATTAATATGATGGGAGTTATCGGTATTGTGATGTTGGGAGGTATTGCTGTCAATAACTCTATTATTTTAGTAGACCGTATCAACCAGCTTAGCCAAGCAGGCATGGAACTGACGGATGCCATTGTAGAAGCGGGACAACAACGTATTCGTCCCATTATAATGACTACGCTGACTACAGTTTTGGCGATGCTCCCCATGACATTCGATTTTGGTGAAGGTGCTTCTTTGCGTTCGCCGATGGCTATTGCTGTGATTGGAGGTTTGATTACTTCCACCTTGATGAGCTTGATGGTTATCCCTTGTGTATATTATGTCTTGGAGAAACTCAAAAGGCGTATAAATCACCGAACTAAAAACAGCTGAAGATGAACTTTTTACTAAATAGGAGAATTACGATTTGTATGTTGTTTATTGCACTTAGCCTTTTAGGTTATGTGTCGTATAAACAGCTTCCGGTAGAGTTATTGCCCAATGCAGAACTTCCGGTATTGTTTATCCAGGTATCATCGCAGCAAGATATGGATCCTTCTTATGTAGAGTCGGAAGTAGTTATTCCACTCGAAGGAGCAGTCAGCGCAATAGGTGGGGTAGACAAACTGCAATCTAGAATTGACAGGAGACAATCCAGCATACAAATTGATTTTAAAAAGAATATCAATTTTAAAATGACCTCTCTAAAACTGCAGGAAAAGGTGAATGAAATAGCTGCTTCTTTTCCTAGCGGTTTTACTGTACAAGTGCAGAAAGTCGATATTGCTCAAATGAGTAATAACTTTATGGTGCTTCAGGTGCGCGGTTCCGGAGGAACCGATCGTGTTAGAAATTTAGTGGACGATCATATTCGTGCCGACCTGGAGAATGTAGATGGAGTAGCTTCTGTAAATGTATATGGAGGGCGACAAAAGGCTATTGAGGTACGTCTCAATCCGGAGACATGTAAAGCCCTGAACCTCACACCATCCAAAATAAGCGGTCTTCTTTCTCAGAACACACAAGAAAAAACTTTTGTGGGTTTTGCTAATGAACCGGATAGTAAGAATTTTGTCCATGTCAATGCTATGTATACGGAAGTGTCTGATTTGGAGAATATTGTTGTAGCTCCGGGACCTATCTTGCTGAAAGACGTAGCGACGGTATTTTTTGATTTGAAAGAGGAAACCACTTATAGCCGTGTAAATGGGAAAGAAGCTGTTTCAGTTGCTTTGATTAATGATTCCCAAGCTAACCTGATTGAACTTTCACATCGTGTTTCCGAGGTGGTGGATAAACTGAATGAGAAGCTGATCCCGTTTGATCTGGAAGTAGTAGTGCAAGAGAATAAGGCTGAAACTATGGAGAATAATATCAATCAAATCATTAATCTTGCGTTAGTGGGTGGATTGTTGGCTGTATTTATCCTTTGGCTTTTTCTGAAAAATATGCGGTTGGTATTCTTTATTGCATTGTCGATACCGATTTCTGTTTATACAGCTTTCAACTTCTTTTATGCTTCCGGCATCACAATCAATAGCCTTACATTAGTAGGAATGGCTTTGGCTATTGGGATGTTGTTGGATAATAGCGTTGTGGTGCTCGAAAATATTTATCGTTTATCAGGGAGTGGGTGTACCCCTGAACGTTCGGTTACACAGGGAACTAAAGAGGTGTGGCGTTCTATTGTAGCAGCTACACTGACCACAATTACTGTATTCTTACCCTTTGTTTTTTCTGATAATTTCTTGATTAAGCTAATTGGTCACCATATCGGAGTATCTATAATCTCTACTTTGACTATCTCTTTGTTTGTAGCTTTACTTTTTATTCCGATGGTTACTTATCTGATCTTGAAAAAGAAGAACGGGAATAGTATTATTTACGAGAAAGTATCGATTGTTCAACGCCCGATGCAGATTTATTTGGTTTTATTAAAGACCTGTATGCGCAATCCGGGAGTCACCATATTTGGAGCTGTGATAGTACTTTTTGCAACTCTCATATTGTCATTGACATTGAATGTGCAACAGATGAAAGAAGTAGAATCTGATCGGTTCGACATTAGTGTGATGATGCATAACGGAAGTACGCTTGAAAATACGGATAAATTGGTAAGAGTATTGGAAGAACGTTTGGCTGATGTGCCCGAAAAGAAAGATTTGATATGTCGTGTTCGAGAGAAGGAAGCAACTCTTACACTGGTTTTGCAAAAAGATTATCAGAAGATAGCCAAACGAAAAATAGCCGATATTAAATCGGATGTGCAGAATAAAGTTTCCAATATGAATGGAGCTGAAATTTATGTTTCTGACCCGATGGGAGGAGGTGAAGAGAATTCAGCAATGAGTAGTCTTGGTGGTTTTATGCGTTTATTGGGGATAGGCAACAATCGTGAGCGAGTAGTTGTACGAGGATCTGATTTTGAGATGATGCAAATGGTAGCCGAAGAAGTGCGTTACTTATTGGATGGACAAGATTTTGTAAAAGGTACTCATGTGTCGTTTACTCCCCGACAGGCAGAGATAAATCTGAACTTTGATCCGATTTTGCTGACCACTTATGATATTAACCGCAACAATATTACTTCAGGATTAATGTCGCTCAATCGTGAATTTTCTTCCGAAGCTACTTTTAAAGTAGGAGATGACACCTATGATATTATCATCCGTGACGAAATACCGGAAGAAGAAACAGAAGAAGAAGCAAAAGAAAAGGCTCAAAAAGAAAAAACAGTAGATGATTTACGTGCGGTTCAGATAGAGAATGCCAATGGTGGTATGCATAATCTGGAAGATATATCGACTATTAACTATGGTCGTGGTCGCTCTCGGATTATACGTGTCAATCAGGATAAACAGATTGAGGTATACTATAATTTCCCGAGAGATGTTCAGTCCTCAAAAGATTTGCTGCAAGGATATCGTTCTGATATCGATCAGTTAATTGCCAACTATAATCTTCCCGCCGGAGTAGCTGTGCAAGTATTTCATGAAGAGGATGAGTTTGGAGATTTCAAATTTCTGATTTTGGCAGCTTTTATTCTGATCTTTATGATACTTGCTTCTGTTTTTGAATCTATTGTAACGCCGTTCGTTTTGCTTTTTACAATCCCGTTGGCTGCTATCGGTTCTTTGCTGGCACTGCTCCTTACAGGTAATAGCTTGATGAATGCGAATACATTAACCGGATTCTTGATATTGCTGGGAGTGGTCGTCAATAACGGAATCATACTGATAGACTACGCCAACATATTGCGTTCAAGGGGGTATCGTCGTAACAGAGCGTTGATGACTGCCGGTATGTCCCGTATTCGTCCGATTTTGATTACTTCTATCACAACGATTGCTGCGATGCTTCCGTTGGCAATGGGAGATACGGAATATGCAGGAGCTATCGGTGCGCCATTTGCAATTACAGTAATCGGCGGACTTCTTTTCTCTGCTTTATTGACGTTGATTTTAATCCCTACGGTCTGTATGGGATTGGAAAATGTACTTCAGTGGTATCGTTCGTTATCTCGTAAAATATGGATTACCCATTTGATTCTTTTTGTAGTCGGTGTAATCAGTATTTGGTTTTATGCCGATGGAATGCTTTGGCAATCAATCTATCTGGTTGCATTAATTGCAGGTATACCGGGTATGACCTACTTTGCACAGACCAGTCTCCGACGAGCAAAATCGAAGGTTATAGATCCGAATGAGGAGATACATATCTCTGTCCGGAATCTGGTTAAGATATATGATTGGCCGGGACGTATCAGTCGTCAATGGAACAGTGGATTGCAAATACGTAAACATTTGGGATTGAGTAATGAATATCACTCACTGAAAGACTTTGTGAATGTATTATGGCAATTGGGAATTTTAGTATTCGGCATTTATTTCACTTATTTCTTTATTCAGAACAGGCTCTGGATATTCTTGTTCTCATTTGTAATTTATGCATCTGTTCTGTATCTGTGGAGAAAAGTACGTTCTTATTTATATTATCGTTACGAGGAAAGTAAATGGGTGAAGATGATCAATCGTGTGATATTCTGGTGTCTTCCTCCTATAATCTTGTTTGAATTATTTAGAAAGATGGATAATAACGGTCTGGTGATTATGATCGGACTGCTATGGTTTGCAGGTATTGCTATTTACGTTACTTCTCAGTATTTATATGATCATAATATAAACATAGAGCGTGTATCCGGACGTTTTGCAGGACTTCGCCGTTCTTATTTCCGTATGGTAAAAAGTATTCCATTAATTGGAAAACGACATAAACCTTTCAAGGCATTACGTGGTGTATCATTTGAGATTCAAACAGGTATGTTCGGATTATTGGGACCTAATGGAGCTGGGAAATCAACTTTGATGCGTGTGATCTGTGGAATATTCGAACAGAGCTATGGAAGTATTTGGATCAACGGTCTGGATACTCGTGTCTACAGGGAAGAATTGCAAAGTTTGATAGGATTTCTGCCACAGGAATTTGGTACTTACGAAAATATGACATCGTGGGAGTTTCTTGATTATCAGGCTATATTGAAAGGTATAGTCGATGGCAAATTACGTAATGAACGTTTGGATTATGTTCTGAAAGCAGTACATATGTATGAACGGAAAGATGAGAAGATAGGTTCATTCTCGGGTGGTATGAAGCAACGTATCGGTATTGCACTTATCTTGCTCCATTTACCACGCATTTTGGTTGTAGATGAGCCTACGGCAGGACTTGATCCACGTGAGCGTATACGTTTTCGTAATCTATTGGTGGAATTGAGTAAAGACCGTGTTGTCATTTTCTCTACTCATATTATCGAAGATATATCCAGTTCCTGTAATCAGGTAGTGGTGATCAATAAAGGTGAATTGAAGTACTTTGGTAATCCTTTGGACATGGTAGAAATGGCTAATGGCAAAGTATGGCAGTTTAATATTGATAAGGCAGAGTTTGAAAAAGTGTTGGATAAATCATTGGTAATACATCATATTCAACAAGATGACTCTATTCTTGTACGTTATCTTTCTATTGATCAACCCTATGAAGGAGCTGTAGAAGTAGAAGCTAATTTGGAAGATGCTTATCTTTGTCTGTTGAAGAATATGAATTAAAAGAAAAGAAGGATATGACATTGAATCAAATCATACAGTTGTTGCCCAAAGTAGTGAAATATAACCTGAAAATTATATTTGCCGGAAAATTTGTCTGGTTTCTTTTGGCGGCATTTTGCTTTTTTGCCTTTTTTATGTTCCAGAATGCATGGAAACAGGAGGAGATTAATGAAGGACTTATCTATAGTATCCTTTTATTTCCATGTATATTGCTTATTTTCTACCCGGCTGTGTTCGGCATTCAAAATGACGAAGATAGCCGGATACTGGAAATTCTTTTTGGTATTCCGGATTATAAGTATAAAGTCTGGGGAGTACGGTTGCTCATGATATACGTAGCTATTTTTGTCATTCTAATAGCCTTTTCATATGTAGCTATCATTCTATTGTATCCGGTCAATCCCCTTGAAATGTCTTTGCAGTTGATGTTTCCGGTGCTTTTCTTAGGTAATATGGCTTTTATGCTTTCTACTATTACACGAAGTGGAAACGGAACAGCCGTACTAATGATTATAATTGGTATTGCACTGATATTTGTCGGTAAAATGAATGGTATGGATCGTTCTTTCTGGAATATCATATTGAATCCTTTCAGTATGCCCGAGGGTTTTCATCCAATGATATGGGAAAGTGTCCTCATCAAAAATCGTATATTTCTTTTGTCTGCTAGTTTAATCTGGGCGATGATTGGATTACTGAATTTACAGAAAAGGGAAAAATTTGTGTAATATAAAGATATTCTTAGACGCGGATGCGGATAACGGGGATGATGTGGATTTAAGAAAAAAAGATCCACGTCATACTCGTCTAAAAAATATGCAATCAAGTTTTTTGTACAGCTAACTTCCGTTGCTAGAGTTAAAAATAATATCCTAGATTAACATAACAGCTCCCCTTATCAGTCTGATTGGAATATCCAAATGTGATTTCCAAGGGACCGAAGATGCTATCCATACCATAGCCCACACTAATTCCATACAGTTGTTTACCTCTCAAGATTTCGAAGAAATTGCTTTCTGTCAATCCATAATTACCTGTCAGGCTGAGATAGTGGATACTTCCCATCCGTTGGCGAAGCTTTATTGAAGCAATCATGATAGAGTTATCCATTAACTCCATATTTGTAATTCCGGCAAAAGGTAGTTGTTGAGGAATATACAGGCCATACACTTCACCACCTATTGCGTTTTGTATCGGATAAGGAAAATCTCTGCCTATAAGTATGCGTCCGTAGATAGAAGGTATGACAGAAAAACGACGGGTAACAGGAATGATACTAGCCCAAGAGCCTTTTAATGCAGAGAATGGTGCATGTTCATTATACTGTGCCATATTATCTGTATAGAGTGAGTAGGAGGCACTGAAATCACTTCCTTTAGAAGAGAAATATCCTTTATCATATGTATTATAATGTACCTGAGCAAAGTAGCTTAGGAAATGTTCAGATTCAATATCCAAATCAGCCAACTCGGGCTTTTTAAATAGAAAATCTTTGTATTTATAATATTCGAAGCGGAATCCGAGGCCAAAGCGGAAATTCTTATACCATACGTCTGAAAAACCAAATTCTGCCAGATGGTATTTGTAAGTCAAGTTGTAGGCTCGGTTGCCTTCATCATATATGTTGATATCATTATACTGAAACATATATGAAAAATTGAAATTTCGTTGTTTCATCGGTTCAAGCGTATAATCGATCCGGGCTGCATACCGCTTACCCAATCGTCCGGTAAGAGAGACTCGGGAAGGAATATGAGTTTTAAGATCCGCAGTACCATTGACTAACAGAGAGGCGATCTCTTCCGAATCGAAACGGATACCAAGATTGATTCTCTTCTCATATTTTTCTTCAAGCATGAAAGTCAGGTGATATCCTTCGGAAGTATGAGTCAGTTTGTAGCTGGCACTGGAATAGGATTGACTGCCACGTAATTGAAATAAAGCTTGTTCTATTTGTTGGGTGGTGATATTACTGTTTTCTTTTAAATTACATTTTTTCATCAACCATTTTCTATCCTTCTCTTCTATACCGGGAAAAGATATCTTCGTTACGTAAATTGTACGGGAATTAGACAGAGAAGAGTAGGGACCGTGTTGCTCGGGAATATAGTCATCTGGAATCCCGATCTTCTTTTTCAAAGCAATTAGAGAATCCCATTGTGCCCGCGTCGCTTCTTCTCCACGTTGCATCAGTGAGTCAATAGCTGCCGGTGTAAAACTGGCTGAAGAATATCCGTCTACATTCACACGGATATAGGTATCTGTCAGGTCTACGTTCTTTTCGTGATTGGTTTGGCAGGTAAGATCTACAATTTGTCCCAGAATATCCGGGGCACTATTGAGCTTATCTGCACCTTTCAGAGCGTTTTGCACATCCACTCCGATAATAATGTCCGCACCCATGGCTTTTGCAACATCTGCCGGATAGTTATTGACGATTCCACCATCTACAAGTACCATACTATCCATTCGTACCGGAGTAAATACACCGGGAATAGCCATACTTGCACGCATAGCAGTTGAAAGTACACCCTCACGGAACACTACCTGGTCTCCATTGACAACGTCTGCCGATACACAAGCAAAGGGAATGGGCAATTTATTGAAATTGATGGAATCATGATAACCCAAAGTCAGGTCGGAGAATAAATTGGCAAGGTTTTGTCCTTTTATAAAACCACCGGCAATTTCTTTTGGATTCTTTGTAAATGGGATAGAGACAATATATTTTTCAGAACGTTCGCGATCTGTAAGTGACATGGAACTGCGCTTGATACGGTCACTTAAAAGAAATGTCCAGTCTTGTTTTCGTACCATACTGTCTAACTGTTCCGGAGTATAACCGATTGCATAAAGTCCGCCTACTATAGAACCCATACTGGTTCCAACTATATAGTCGATAGGAATTCCTGCCTCTTCAATGACTTTGAGTGCTTTAATATGAGCTACTCCCTTAGCACCACCACCACTTAGCACCACACCTACCTTTTTACGTTGTTGCTGAGCGTGAACAGAAAAAGGAATTAATAAACCGAATAATAAAACCAATATAGAAAATAGTTGCTTTTTCATTATAATACGGTTTGAAATTAACGACCATCGTATACAATACAAATGTAGGAGATAATTTGTTTAGTTGTTGAAATGTAAATGAGAAAAAATGTTCCAAAAGTCGTTATTGTAGATTAATTCTACATTTTCAAGTTAATTCCACACTTTTATATGAAGGCTCTCTTTTTATAACTTTCTGATTATTAGTGAATAATTTATTTCTTCTAAAAATGGAACACCATTTGCCGAATACAGCGTAGACAAGCATAAGTTAAATTAAATAATTGATCCGATATGAGATTATTTTTTTCGAAAGGAGAGTTGAAACTGAGAAGAACGAGAACCATTGCTGCTATTATTTGTATGGTTTGTGTGTTGGCAACTTATTGGATACTAACCCGCCCCCAGAAGGCAGAGCCGGAGATTCCGACAGTAATATTGGAACCGGCAATAAAAGATGATGTAGAAATATTTGGGGAGTATGTAGGACGTATTCGTGCCCAGCAATTTGTAGAAGTACGTGCCCGTGTGGAAGGTTATCTGGAAAATATGCTTTTTGCAGAAGGTACTTATATAAATAAAAATCAAGTATTGTTCGTCATTAATCAGGATCAGTATCGTGCAAAAGCCGATAAAGCCAGAGCCCAGTTGAAGAAGGACGAGGCGCAGGCATTGAAAGCGGAACGTGATTTAAAACGTATTCGTCCATTGGTTGAACAGAATGCGGCCAGTCAGCTAGACTTAGACAATGCTGAAGCTGCTTATGAAAGTGCTGTGGCAACAGTAGCGATGAGCGAGGCTGATTTGGCACAGGCTGAACTTGAATTAGGATATACCGTTGTCCGTTCACCCTTATCAGGTCATATCAGTGAAAGAAATGTGGATCTTGGAACATTGGTCGGCCCCGGAGGTAAATCTTTACTTGCTACCATTGTCAAGAGTGACACGGTATTGGTAGACTTTAGTATGACAGCTCTCGACTATCTGAAAAGTAAGGAACGTAATATAAACTTTGGACAGAAAGATTCAACTCGTTCCTGGCAACCGAATATTACTATTACTTTGGCTGACAATACAGTATATCCGCATAAAGGATATGTAGACTTTGCAGAACCGCAGGTAGATCCTCAGACGGGTACTTTTTCTGTACGTGCTGAAATGCCTAATCCTAAACAGGTTTTATTACCGGGACAGTTTACTAAAGTGAAACTTCTACTGGATGTGCGCGAAGATGCAATTGTGGTCCCGATGAAAGCTATAACGATTGAAAAAGGGGGAGCGTACATTTATACAGTACGTAAAGATAATACGGTAGAGAAACGTTTTATTGAGCTTGGTCCTGAAGTTGGAAATAAGGTAGTAGTAGAAAGAGGACTTGCAGCGGGTGAATTGGTAGTAGTAGAAGGTTTCCATAAACTGACACCGGGGATGAAAGTAAGATTCGGTCAGCCGGAAGAGGAGACTAAGATTAATTCCAAAGAAGTATAATTCATGAAAGTTACATTTTTTATAGATAGGCCGGTATTTTCGGCAGTAATATCCATTGTAATTGTGATTGTCGGAATCATAGGTTTGACCATGCTTCCGGTGGATCAATATCCGCAGATCACCCCACCAGTCGTAAAGATCAGCGCTTCTTATCCAGGAGCGAATGCATTGACGGTTTCACAAGCCGTTGCAACTCCAATTGAGCAAGAGATCAACGGCACTCCCGGTATGTTGTATATGGAGTCTAACAGTTCCAACTCTGGAGGTTTTTCAGCAACGGTTACTTTTGATGTTTCTGCCGATCCGGATTTGGCAGCAGTAGAAATTCAGAATCGTGTGAAATTGGCTGAATCCCGTCTTCCGGCAGAAGTAATTCAGAATGGTATTTCTGTGGAAAAGCAAGCGCCTAGTCAGTTGATGACACTATGTTTGACTTCTACTGATCCTAAGTTCGACGAAATTTATCTGAGTAACTTTGCGACAATTAATGTACTGGATGTTATTCGACGTATTCCCGGCGTAGGACGTGTCTCAAATATTGGTAGCCGTTATTATGCGATGCAGATATGGGCACAACCCGATAAGTTGGCAAACTTCGGATTGACCGTACAAGATTTGCAAAATGCTTTGAAAGACCAAAATCGTGAATCTGCCGCTGGTGTGTTGGGACAACAACCTGTAAAAGGATTAGATATAACTATCCCCATCACTACTCAGGGACGTCTTTCTACCGTTGCACAGTTTGAAGATATTGTAGTACGTGCCAATGCTAATGGCTCTATTATACGGCTCAAAGATATAGCACGTGTTTCATTAGAGGCTTCTTCGTATAGTACTGAAAGTGGTATCAATGGCGAGAATGCAGCTGTGCTTGGCATATATATGTTACCGGGTGCAAATGCTATGGAAGTTGCCAAGAATGTAAAAGAAGCAATGGCTGAGATCAGTAAAAATTTCCCGGAAGGATTAAGTTATGAGATTCCGTTTGATATGACGACCTACATCTCAGAATCCATACACGAAGTATATAAAACGCTATTTGAAGCATTGGTACTGGTAGTATTGGTCGTATATCTCTCTTTGCAGAGCTGGCGTGCAACTTTAATTCCGGTTGTAGCAGTACCTATTTCATTAATCGGAACTTTCGGGTTTATGTTGATATTCGGTTTTTCACTGAATATATTGACATTGTTAGGGTTGATTCTTGCCATTGGGATTGTGGTGGATGATGCAATTGTCGTGGTAGAAGGCGTGGAACATATTATGGAAACAGAGAAGTTGAGCCCGTATGAAGCTACTAAAAAAGCGATGAATGGTTTATCGAGTGCATTGATAGCTACTTCATTGGTATTAGCCGCAGTATTTGTCCCGGTGAGTTTCCTGAGTGGTATTACCGGGCAATTATACCGTCAGTTTACGATAACCATTGTTGTATCCGTACTTATTTCCACAGTTGTTGCTTTAACTCTAAGCCCTGTGATGTGTTCTTTGATCTTGAAGCCGGACAACGGGAAGAAAAAAAATATTGTTTTCAGAAAGATCAATGAGTGGCTGGGAATTGGTAATAATAAATATGTGTCTGCCGTGACACGTACCATCAAACATCCTCGACGGGTATTAAGTGCTTTTGGTATGGTTTTAATTGCTATTCTGCTTATTTACCGGATTATTCCGACTAGTTTTTTGCCTGTAGAAGATCAAGGATACTTCAAAATAGAACTTGAATTGCCGGAAGGAGCTACCTTGGAACGCACCCGTATGGTAACTGATCGTGGGATTGCCTATTTGGAAAAGAATCCGTATATTGAATACATTCAGAATGTAACCGGTAGTAGTCCGCGTGTAGGTAGTAATCAGGCGCGCGCTGAACTCACTGTGATTCTGAAACCTTGGGAGGAGAGAAAAAACACTACTATTGAGAAGATTATGGATACGGTAGAGAAATATCTCAAAGAATATCCGGAGTGCAAAGTATACTTATCTACTCCACCGGTCATTCCCGGATTAGGTAGTTCAGGAGGTTTTGAAATGCAACTGGAGGCTCGTGGCGAAGCTACTTTCGATAATCTGGTAGATGCTGCCGATACTTTGATGTACTATGCTTCGAAGCATAAAGAACTCACTGGATTGTCTTCTTCTTTGCAATCGGAAATTCCGCAACTCTACTTTGATGTGGACCGTGATAAGGTGAAAATGTTGGGAGTGCCTTTAGCGGATGTGTTTTCTACGATGAAAGCTTATACTGGTTCAGTATATGTAAATGACTTTAATATGTTCAATCGTATTTATAAAGTCTACATTCAGGCTGAAGCACCTTACCGTGAACACAAAGATAATATCAACCTGTTCTTTGTAAAGGCATCTAATGGTGCAATGGTACCCCTGACCTCTTTAGGAAATGCTTCATATACCACAGGTCCGGGCAGTATTAAACGTTTCAATATGTTTACGACTGCTGTCATCAGAGGGGCAGCCGCACAAGGATACAGTTCAGGACAGGCAATGGAGATAATGGAGCAGATTGCCCGCGATCATCTTCCGGATAATATAGGTTTAGAATGGAGTGGATTGTCTTATCAGGAAAAGAAAGCAGGAGGACAGACAGGCATGGTAATGGCATTGGTTTTTCTATTTGTTTTCTTGTTCCTTGCTGCGCAATATGAAAGTTGGACGGTACCTATTGCCGTATTGCTTTCTCTGCCGGTAGCTGCTTTAGGAGCTTATCTGGGAGTCTGGATATGTGGCTTGGAAAATGATATCTATTTTCAGATTGGATTGGTGATGTTAGTCGGGCTTGCTGCTAAAAATGCTATCCTGATTGTAGAGTTTGCCAAAGTACAGGTAGATAAAGGAGAGGATTTGGTACAGTCAGCTATTTATGCAGCCCGGTTACGTTTCCGGCCGATTTTAATGACTTCATTGGCATTCGTACTCGGAATGCTTCCGATGGTATTGGCAAGCGGACCCGGTTCGGCAAGCCGTCAGGCGATTGGTACGGGCGTGTTTTTCGGAATGGTATTTGCCATTGTGTTTGGTATTATTCTCGTACCGTTCTTCTTTGTAATGGTCTATAAAACAAAGTCGAAACTCTTAAAAAATAAGAAATAATGAAACGGAAAAATCTATATATTGCTATTCTGTTATTTGCTGGAATTTTAACTTCCTGTAAGGTAGGGGAAAACTATGTTCGCCCAGATCTCCATCTGCCCGATAGTTTGGCGCAGAATCAAGACACAGTTAGTTTTGGTGAACAGGATTGGAAAGAAATTTATACTGATACAACCTTATGCAATTTGATAGAACGAGCATTAAAACACAATAAAGATATGTTGATTGCTGCTGTTCGTGTGAAAGAAATGGCGGCACAGAAGCGAATATCTACTGCTGCATTGCTTCCTGATATAAAAGGGAAGGTGACAGCAGAGCGTGAACTTGAAAATCATGGTGGAGATGCTTCCAAGAAAGCAGAGACTTTTGAAGCCCAATTCTTAGTTTCATGGGAACTTGATCTATGGGGTAATTTGCGTTGGGCACGCTCAGCGAGTGTTGCCGAATATTTGCAATCTATTGAAGCGCAGCGTGCTCTTCGGATGACAATTGTTGCTGAAGTAGCTCAGGCATATTATGAATTGGTTGCTTTGGATACGGAACTTGATATTGTGAAACAGACATTAAAAGCTCGTGAAGAAGGGATACGCCTTGCCCGTATCCGTTATAACGGTGGATTAACTTCTGAGATACCTTATCGTCAGGCACAAGTCGAATTAGCTCGTACAGCTACTTTAGTGCCGGATTTGGAACGTAAAATTTCACTGAAAGAAAACGATATTGCGTTTCTTGCCGGTGAGTATCCTAACCGTATTGTCCGTTCGCATTTACTTCAGGGATATAGTTTCCCCGAAACACTTCCGATCGGATTACCTTCTGCTTTATTGGAACGCCGTCCGGATATTCGTCAGGCAGAACAAAAACTGATTGCTGCTAATGCTAAAGTGGGTGTAGCTTATACGAATATGTTTCCACGTTTGGCGCTAACTGGGGGATTCGGAACAGAAAGTACTTCTCTTTCTGAACTTTTAAAATCTCCTTATGCCGTTATGGAAGGAGCTTTATTAACACCTATATTGGGCTGGGGAAAGAACCGTGCAGCATTGAAGGCAAAGAAAGCTACTTATGAAGCAGAGGTACATAATTATGAGAAGTCTGTACTGACAGCCTTTAAAGAAACCCGTAATGCTATCGTAAACTTTAATAAGATAAAGGAGGTATATGCTCTCCGGGTCAATTTGGAAAATTCGGCAAAAAGTTACATGGACTTGGCACAGTTGCAATATATCAATGGTTTTACTAATTATCTGGATGTATTGGATGCCCAACGAGGATATTTTGATGCCCAAATTGGTTTGAGTAATGCGATTCGGGATGAATTGATAGCGATTGTCCAACTTTATAAAGCACTTGGAGGAGGGTGGAAACAATAGTTAGTAAGAAGTAGGGAAGCGATAGTTGCTGTGAAATTAAATAGAGCTTCTCTTTCATAATTCGGGGAAAAATGCGAAATTTGCAACGCTTTTCAAGTTTAGCAAGAAACTTACTAACACCTTTAAATAAAAATAAAGAAAATGACTAAAAGTGCATTGCAAATCGCAAGGGCTGCTTATCAGCCCAAACTTCCGAAAGCGTTGGCATCTGGAGCTGTAAAAGCTGTAGAAGGCGCAGCTACTCAGTCTGTAGCAGATCAGGAAGCTATCAAAGCATTATTCCCTAACACTTATGGAATGCCGTTGATTACATTTGAAGCAGGTGAAGCTGTGAAACTTCCTGCAATGAATGTAGGTGTTATCCTTTCCGGAGGACAGGCTCCTGGTGGACACAATGTAATTTCAGGTTTATTTGATGGTATCAAAAAACTGAATCCGGAAAATAAACTGTATGGTTTCATCTTAGGTCCTGGTGGTTTGGTTGATCATAATTATATGGAACTGACTGGTGATATCATTGACGAATATCGTAATACTGGTGGTTTTGATATTATCGGTTCCGGTCGTACTAAACTGGAATCTGAAAATCAGTTTGAAAAAGGTCTTGAGATCATTAAGAAGTTGGGTATCAAAGCACTCGTTATTATCGGTGGTGATGACTCTAACACAAATGCTTGTGTATTGGCAGAATATTATGCTGCTAAGAAGTACGGTGTACAGGTAATTGGCTGTCCCAAGACTATTGACGGTGACTTGAAGAATGATATGATTGAAACTTCTTTCGGTTTCGATACAGCTTGTAAAACTTACGCAGAGGTAATCGGTAACATTCAACGTGACTGTAATTCTGCACGTAAATACTGGCATTTTATCAAATTGATGGGTCGCTCTGCTTCTCACATTGCATTGGAATGTGCTTTGCAGGTACAACCTAATGTATGTATCATCTCTGAAGAAGTAGAAACAAAAGATATGTCTTTGGACGATGTGGTAACTTCTATCGCTAAGGTGGTAGCTGATCGTGCTGCTCAAGGACATAATTTCGGTACTGTTTTGATTCCTGAAGGATTGGTTGAATTCATTCCGGCAATGAAACGTCTGATTTCTGAACTGAATGACTTCTTGGCATCTAACGCTGAAGAATTCTCTCACATTAAGAAGTCTCACCAACGTGATTACATTATTAGTAAGTTGAGTCCTGAAAATTCTACAATCTATGCAAGTCTGCCGGAAGGCGTTGCTCGCCAGTTGAGTTTGGACCGTGACCCGCACGGAAACGTTCAGGTATCATTAATTGAAACAGAAAAACTGTTGTCTGAAATGGTAGCTAGTAAGTTGGCTACATGGAAAGAAGAAGGCAAATATGTTGGTAAATTTGCTGCTCAACATCACTTCTTTGGTTACGAAGGACGTTGCGCTGCTCCGTCAAACTTCGATGCTGATTACTGCTACTCTTTGGGTTATACAGCTTCTATGTTGATTGCTGACGGTAAAACAGGTTATATGTCATCTGTACGTAACACAACTGCTCCTGCTGCTGAATGGATTGCAGGTGGTGTGCCTATTACGATGATGATGAATATGGAACGTCGTCACGGTGAAATGAAACCGGTTATCCAGAAAGCTTTAGTGAAGCTGGATGGTGCTCCTTTCAAAGCATTCGCTTCACAACGTGATCGTTGGGCTGCTGAAACTGACTATGTATATCCAGGTCCGATTCAGTATTTTGGTCCGACAGAAGTATGTGACGAACCAACTAAGACTTTACAGTTGGAACAACAAGGTAAATAAACTCATTTCAGGGAACTGTTTAGACGCGGAGTTGCACAGATAACACGGATTTTTAAGAATTCGCTATCAGGGTATATTGCAAAATAGTTTCCGGAAAGAATTGCTTAGACGCGGATAACGCGGATCAATGCAGATTTTAAAGTCTGTATTGTCTGCGTAAATCCGCGTCTAAATTAATATATTATAAAGATTTTAATATAATTACTTCGTTCAACACAATGTCTTCACGCTCTAATCCCATGACTGCTGTTCAAAAGAAGAAACCTGTTTCTACGACTAGAAAAAAGGGACCTTCTTCTAAATCTTCCCGTACCTCGCGGAAGGTACAGCCCAAGCATAATCGTTCAATGTCTAATTGGCTTCGGAATGTGTTGGCACTAATTATTATCGTTTGTTTTTCCACTGTTTTCTATTATTTTTTTATTCGCCCGTATGCTTATCGTTGGCAGACGTGTAATGGTCGTAAGGAGTATGGAGTATGTATTCCCTGCGGATATGATATTCATGGCATTGATATTTCTCATTATCAGGGGAAAATAAACTGGGACAAATTATTGCTGAATAAAGATACGGATTTTCCTTTACACTTCGTTTTTATGAAGGCAACTGAAGGTGGAGATCATGGCGATGATACTTTTAAAACGAATTTTGCTGATGCGCGCAACCATGGTTTTATACGCGGAGCTTATCATTTTTACATTCCGAGCACAGATGCACTGAAACAAGCTGACTTTTTTATCCGTACTGTGAAATTGGATTCAGGTGATCTTCCTCCGGTACTTGATGTAGAAGTAACCGGGAGAAAGGAAAAAAAAGAATTGCAAAAAGGCATCAAACGTTGGCTGGACCGTGTAGAATCTCATTATGGGGTGAAGCCTATCTTATACACCTCTTACAAATTTAAGACCAAATATCTGGATGACTCTGTTTTTGATGCTTATCCTTACTGGATTGCTCACTATTATGTTGATTCAGTGAAATATCAGGGTAAATGGAATTTCTGGCAACATACCGATGTGGGAAGTGTCTCCGGTATTGGTGTAGATGTAGACCTGAACGTATTTAACGGAACGTTGGAAGAACTTAAAAAGATGACGATTAAATAGTTATACCTCTTCTCTTCAAAACTAACTTCTTATTTTATTTGTTATAATCGTATTATTAATAAACAAGTACGATTATGAATTTTGATATAGCTATTATTGGTGGTGGTCCTGCTGGTTATACAGCTGCCGAGCGGGCTGGTGCAAATGGGTTGAAGGCCGTTCTTTTCGAGAAAAAAGCCATAGGTGGAGTCTGTCTCAATGAAGGATGTATCCCTACTAAGACTTTACTTTATTCTGCAAAAATACTCGATAGTATTAAGAGTGCTCCCAAATATGGAATTTCTTCCGAAGCTCCCTCTTTCGATTTATCTAAGATAATGAGCCGTAAAGATAAAACAGTGAAGATGCTAACAAGTGGAGTAAAGATGACAGTCAATTCTTACGGTGTGACGATAGTAGAGAAAGAAGCTCATATAGAAGGAGAAGAAGACGGACTAATTCGCATCTCTTGCGATGGCGAAACTTATCTTGTGAAATATCTTCTGGTATGTACCGGATCTGACACAATCATACCTCCAATTCCTGGGTTATCTGATGCTAAGTATTGGACTTCCAGAGAAGCATTGGAAATAAAGGAACTTCCAAAGAGTCTGGTTATCATTGGTGGTGGAGTTATAGGTATGGAATTTGCTTCTTTCTTTAATAGTATGGGTGTGAATGTTTCTGTCATAGAGATGATGCCTGAGATATTGGGTGCTATGGATAAGGAAACCAGTGCTATGCTTCGTTCGGTATATTCAAAGCGCGGAGTTACTTTCTATCTGGATACTAAAGTTGTGGAAGTAGTCTCCAATGGAATTGTGATTGAAAAAGGAGGAAAGACTTCGACAATAGAGGCGGAAAAGATTCTTCTTAGTGTGGGACGTAAAGCAAACATATCAAATGTGGGGTTGGATAAACTATCTGTTGAACTTCACAGGAACGGAGTAAAAGTCGATGATCATTTACAAACTTCTCATCCGAGGGTTTATGCTTGTGGTGATATTACAGGTTATTCTCTGTTGGCACATACAGCCATTCGCGAAGCTGAAGTAGCTATTAATCATATTTTAGGAGTTGATGACCGGATGAATTATAATTGCATTCCGGGAGTTGTTTATACCAATCCGGAAGTTGCAGGAGTGGGTAAAACGGAAGAAGAACTTAGTAAGGAGGGTATTCCTTATCGTGTAATGAAACTTCCAATGGTTTATTCGGGCCGGTTTGTGGCGGAGAATGAACAAGGAACAGGAATATGTAAATTGATTCAGAGTGATTCAGGGCATATTATTGGATGTCATATATTAGGAAATCCAGCGTCTGAATTAATTGTGATTGCCGGTATTGCCATTCAAAAAGGGTTTACATTGGAAGAATTTCAAAAAAGTGTATTTGCCCATCCTACAGTAGGAGAAATTTATCATGAAGTAATGTTTGCATAAAGTATTATACCCATTTTTGATTATTGTACCTGATTTATATGAAAAAATAGTTGAAACCTTTCATCTTTTGTTTTTAGTATTTGTATATTTTCAGTTTTACAAATATAGTAAATTAATAAATTAGTATTTATGTCTCGCTATATTAACAGTCCTTCTACAGATATTTATTTTCATTTGGCTGCAGAAGAATATCTGTTGAAGCAGGGTGCTGATGATGTATTTATGCTTTGGCAAAATACTTCTTCTGTGGTATTGGGCAGACATCAGCGAGTTTGTGCAGAGATTGACCGTAGATGGGCAGAGCAACAGCAAATTCAAATAGCAAGACGTTTCTCCGGAGGAGGAACTGTATATCATGATTTGGGAAATATAAATCTGACTTTTATAGAAACCGTTTCCAGCATTCCCGATTTTACTGTCTATCTTCAACGGACATTGGATTTTCTATCTTCTTTGGGCTTAAATACGCAAGGAGATGAACGGCTGGGCATTTATCTGAATAAATTAAAAATATCAGGAAGTGCTCAATATGTATATAAGAACAGGGTATTGTATCATTGTACAATGCTTTATGACACTGATCTCAAAACATTAAATAAAGTGCTGAACCCGGGGAAAGAAAAGAATGTCGATTTTTCTCAATCTGGATATGCTGTACCTTCAGTCAAGAGTGAAGTTACCAATATATGTAACAGTTTCTTTGCAGGAACTGTCGATCGTTTTAAAGAAACAACTTTTCAATATTTTAGTCAGGGACAAACGGCAAGTTTCTTCAATAAACAAGAATTGGAAGCAATCTATCAGCTTCGTGAAGAGAAATATATGCGAGAAGAATGGATATTCAGTCGCTGACGTCCGGTTAAAAATACTTTAACTTAAAACATTATTTTTCAGCGGCTTGTTCTACTATATGATGGTTGAATAATAAAATAACAGTTTATGTCAAGATTCGAAATAAAAATGCCTAAGTTGGGCGAGAGTATAACAGAAGGAACTATTGTTTCCTGGTCTGTAAAAGTGGGCGATGTCATTCAGGAAGATGATATTCTGTTTGAAGTAAATACTGCTAAAGTTAGTGCAGAAATACCTTCTCCCGTAGCCGGAAAAGTTGTGGAAATCTTATACAAAGAAGGAGATACGGTAGCCGTGGGAACTGTAGTTGCTGTTGTCGATTTGGATGGAGAAGAATCGTCTGGCGAAACTACTGTCAATGAAGATGCTGCCAAAGTTGAAACAAATTCTGTTTCGGATACTATATCTACTGAAACCACAAATAGACAGCAAGAATTGAAGGCGGTTGTTGTGGCAGAAGAACGTTGGTATTCTCCGGTTGTGATTCAATTAGCCAAAGAGGCAAGTATTCCAAAAGAAGAATTGGATTCGATACAAGGAACAGGTTATGAAGGTCGGTTGAGCAAAAAAGATATAAAGGATTACATTGACAAGAAGAAGCGGGGAGTGTCTGAAACTTCTAAACCGGGTACTTCCGTACCAGCTACTTCTTCTGTTTCCTCCGTTAAGTCTGCATCTTCTGCTTCAACAGTTGCAGTTTCGACAGCATCTACTGCAATAACTTCAGTTGCTTCACCAAAACAAACTTTAGCTCCTGAAACCAATATATCGGGAGTAGAACTGAAAGAAATGGATCGTGTCCGCCGGATCATTGCCGATCATATGGTTATGTCTAAAAAAGTCTCTCCCCATGTAACAAATGTAGTGGAAGTAGATGTTACCAAATTGGTACGTTGGCGTGATCAAAACAAAGATGCATTCTTCCGTCGTGAAGGAGTAAAACTGACTTATATGCCTGCTATTACCGAAGCGGTGGCTAAAGCTCTGGCAGCCTATCCGCAGGTCAATGTGTCGGTTGATGGATATAATATTCTTTTCAAAAAACATATCAATATCGGTATTGCCGTTTCCTTGAATGATGGAAATCTGATTGTACCTGTGGTACACGATGCCGATCATCTGAATTTAAATGGATTGGCAGTTACTATTGACTCTTTGGCTATCAAGGCACGAGATAATAAACTGATGCCGGAAGATATTGATGGAGGTACATTTACAATTACCAACTTCGGTACGTTCAAGAGCCTATTTGGAACTCCGATTATCAATCAGCCACAGGTTGCTATATTAGGAGTAGGATACATCGAGAAGAAGCCGGCTGTTGTTGAAACACCGGAAGGCGACACGATTGCTATCCGCCATAAGATGTATTTATCTTTGTCCTATGACCATCGGGTAGTAGACGGAATGTTGGGAGGTAACTTCCTGCATTTTATAGCTGATTATCTGGAAAACTGGAAAGGCTGATAACTGATTGTTTCATTCATAAAGAACTCATTAACTATGAAAAAGTATGATATAAAGACTACAGATGTGGAAACCCTGAAAAAATGGTATCATCTGATGACATTAGGACGCGCCTTGGATGAAAAGGCTCCATCCTATTTGCTACAATCTTTAGGCTGGTCTTACCATGCGCCTTATGCAGGCCACGATGGTATTCAACTAGCTATCGGGCAAGTTTTTACCCGTGGCGAAGATTTCCTGTTCCCTTATTACAGGGATATGCTGACAGTGCTTTCTGCCGGAATGACCCCAGAAGAAATTATTCTGAACGGAATATCCAAAGCAACTGATCCCGGCAGTGGAGGACGCCATATGTCGAACCATTTTGCCAAACCGGAATGGCATATTGAAAATATCTCATCTGCTACCGGAACGCATGACCTTCACGCAGCGGGTGTGGCAAGAGCCATGGTCTATTACGGACATAAAGGAGTCGCTATCACTTCTCATGGTGAGTCCGCCACTTCCGAAGGCTTCGTTTATGAGGCTATTAATGGTGCCAGCCTCGAACAGCTTCCTGTAATTTTTGTCATTCAGGATAATGGATACGGTATCTCTGTTCCGAAATCAGAACAAACTGCCAATCGTAAAGTGGCTGAAAACTTTTCCGGTTTTAAAAACCTGAAAATCATCTACTGTAACGGTAAAGATGTTTTCGATTCTATGAATGCAATGACCGAAGCACGCGAACACGCTATCAGTACTCGCAATCCGGTTATCGTACAAGCAAATTGTGTTCGTATAGGTTCCCATTCTAATTCGGATAAGCATACTCTCTACCGCGATGAAAACGAATTGGAATATGTGAAAGATGCCGACCCATTGGCTAAATTCCGTCGAATGTTACTGAGGTATAAACGTCTGACTGAAGAAGAATTGCAAGAGATAGAAGTAGCAGCTAAGAAAGAACTTTCTGCTGCCAACCGGAAAGCACTGGCTGCACCCGATCCGGACCCAAAAACTATTTATGATTTTGTAACCCCGGAACCTTATCAGCCTGAGAAATACAAAGATGGTACTCACAACCAAGAAGGAGAGAAGACCTTTATGGTGAATGCCATTAACGAAACCCTGAAATCAGAGTTCCGTCGCAACCCGAATACATTTATTTGGGGGCAAGATGTTGCCAATAGAGAAAAGGGAGGTGTGTTTAATGTAACCAAAGGTATGCAACAGGAGTTTGGAGATGCCCGAGTATTCAGTGCTCCGATTGCTGAAGATTATATTGTCGGCACAGCCAATGGAATGAGCCGTTTTGATCCTAAGATTCACGTTGTAATAGAAGGAGCAGAGTTTGCCGACTATTTTTGGCCAGCCGTGGAACAATATGTAGAATGTACGCACGAATATTGGCGCAGTAATGGAAAATTTGCTCCGAACATCGTTTTGCGTTTAGCTTCAGGAGGCTATATTGGCGGAGGGCTTTACCATTCACAGAATATAGAAGGAGCTTTGACTACTCTTCCGGGTGCACGTATTGTCTGTCCTTCTTATGCAGACGATGCCGCCGGGTTGCTTCGAACCAGCATACGTTCTAAAGGATTCACATTGTTTCTGGAACCGAAAGCACTGTATAATTCGGTAGAAGCCGCTACTGTTGTTCCCGAAGATTTTGAAGTCCCTTTTGGTAAGGCACGTATTCGTCGTGAAGGAACCGACCTGAGTATTATTACTTATGGTAATACGACACATTTATGTTTGCAGGCTGCAGAACAATTGGAGAAAGAGAACGGATGGAAAGTAGAAGTTATAGATATTCGTTCGTTGATGCCACTGGATGAAGAAACCATCTTTGAATCCGTAAAAAAGACAAGTAAAGCATTAGTCGTTCACGAAGATAAAGTCTTTGCCGGTTTTGGTGCCGAATTGGCTGCAATGATCGGGTCAGAGATGTTCCATTATCTGGACGGACCGGTTCAACGTGTAGGTTCTACCTTTACTCCTGTAGGGTTCAATCCACTTCTCGAAAAAGCAATTTTGCCGGATGAGGCTAAAATATATACAGCTGCTAAAAAGTTATTAGAATATTAACTCCATGAATTATGAAAAAGATAGGTTTATTTTATGCTACCAAAGCGGAAAAGACATCCTGGGTAGCCGAGAAGATTGAGAAAGAGTTTGGGAAAGACAAGATAAACGTGATTCCTATTGAGCAAGCCTGGCAGAATGATTTTGCCGCTTACGACCATTTTATAGTAGGTGCTTCTACTTGGTATGACGGTGAACTCCCAACTTATTGGGATGAATTGATACCGGAGTTGCGTACGATGGACCTGAAAGGAAAGAAGGTTGCCATTTTCGGTCTTGGCGACCAAATACGGTATCCTGAGAATTTTGCGGATGGTATCGGACTGTTAGCTGAAGTCTTTGAAGGTGACGGAGCTATTTTGGTCGGTTGTACTTCTCCCGAAGGATATACTTTTGAACGTTCACGTGCTTTACGTGATAGTAAATGGTGTGGTTTAGTAATTGACTTGGATAACCAGTCTGAACAGGCGGAAAGAAGAATAAAAGAGTGGTGCGAACAAATCAAAGAAGAGTTTAAATAAGAATACGTATGTAATATAAAGTTTTTCCCTACTAGTAATTAGATCTTACTTATATAGAGTTTACTAATTACTAGTAGGGAAACTTATGTTTTGAAGTAAATATCATTAGTCTTTCACAACTGTGGAGAACTAACAATATCGACATTTTCATTTAACTTATCCGTTAGGATAGACAAACTTTACTGCAGCCCAACGGTTCTTTTCCTTATGTTCTACGAACTTTAATCCCTGTCTTTCTGCTTCTGCCTGAATAGCAGGAATGTCATCTACATAGAAGCCGCTCATAAACAGTTCTGATCCAGGATGCATACACCCAACATACTGTTTCATGTCGTTCAATAGAATATTTCTGTTGATATTAGCAATAATAACATCGAAAGGGCCTTGTCCGTTCAGGGATGAGGCATCTCCTAGTGAAACGACAATATTGTCTACATGATTCAATTCTATATTTTCGATAGAGTTGCGAACACACCATTCATCAATATCAATGGCAGTACAAGGCTGTGCGCCGCGCATACGTGCAAGTATAGCCAAAATAGAAGTTCCACAGCCCATATCAAGTAATGATTTGCCTTTCAAATCAGTATCCAGCAATTCGCTGATAATAAGACTTGTCGTTTCATGATGTCCCGTACCAAAAGCCATTTGTGGATTGATCACAATGTCATATTCTGCTTTGGGTACATCCTGATGGAATGTACTATGGATTACACATCGGTCACCGATGACGATTGGCTGGAAAAAATTCTTCTCCCATTCTTCGTTCCAGTCCTTATCTTCTGCTTCCGTATATGTATAGGTGATTGTTGTATCTGGCAATGGGAAGTCAGCAATTACATTTTTCACTGTCGCTTCGTCATACAAAGCTTGTTGGATATAAGCAGTCAGTCCTCCTTCCCGTTCTACGAAACTCTCAAAACCGGCTTCCCCTAGAAAAGCCGCCAATATATCATTCACTGTTTCAGTGCAAGGAAGGGTGGTAAATGTAAACTCAAAGTATTTCATAATTGTTTTCTAATCTAAATAATATGCAAATATAACTGAAAATAGGGAAATCCCTAGCATTTTATTTATGATTCATTGCAATAGATGTATACAGCCCTCTTGATGACATCATACGGATTTTTGGGTAACATCATCCTTGTTTTTTTCTACTTTTTCCTCATTCTCATAAAACTCCTTTTTTTCCTTGTTCTTTTTTTCGATAATGCTTGTAATATATACTGTAAATATTGGGAACATCATCATACCCAGTGCAGCTAGTACCACTGAGAGTACCCGACCCGTAGGTGTCACTGCAATGACATTCGACCCAATCGTAGTGACATCCATAAATGCCCACCACAGTGCATCTCCATAATCCGTGACATTTGGATTGACTTTATGCTCTACCACAAAAAATGCAAGACTGGCAAAATAGACTGTAGATAGCAACATCGTCAAGTAAGAGATAAAAAGCCCTGAAGCTCGGCTGTAAGTAAGCCATCCCACAACGATTGCCAGTGCATATCCACCACGAACCAACGGGATGAACCGAATCATATAAGTGATTTCCTGAGAAAAAGTCCAACCCATATAAGTGATAATACTTTGGTAGGGAATGGCTACCAATAGAAAAATAAAGTGCGTGGAAAGGTAACGCCATTTAGTCTTGGACAAAGCTAATTCAAGCACAAAATCGAATAAGAACAGGATGCAAATCCAAAATTGTACATCCATGTACATCACTTTTGTATAGAAAGGAATTCCTTTGAATGTATCTATTGAAATACTGATAACAAGAAATAAGGAAAGCAACAAAATAAGAATATGTAGAAAGCCATAAATTCCTTTTTTGCGTAAAATGAAATCGTGAAGAGCCATATCCATAACAGTTTAAGATTTAAAATTAAATTATATATTTATTTCATAACTTGCCAGCATAGCTTGGTAAGGTTGTTCAAGTCCACACCGTTCGAGCAGAGCGATATCGCTGAAAATATCCTTTGTATTTCCGTCCGCTACTACTTTGCCGTCATTCATAACCATTGTGCGCTCACACAGTTCCCACACCATCTCCAGATCATGAGTGGCAACCAAACAAGTATGTCTGAATGATCGAATCAGATTGATAATCTGCCGTCTCGCTTTCGGGTCGAGATTCGAACTAGGTTCGTCCATTACCAGTATATTAGGCTCCATTGAAAGAACGGTAGCTATAGCTACACTTTTTTTCTGACCTCCAGAAAGCTGGTAGCTTACTCGCTTTCGCAATGCTGATGCTCCCACTGCATCAAGTGCAAGCTTTACCCGTCGTTCCACTTCTTGCGGTGGGAGTTTCATATTTATCGGACCGAAAGCTACGTCTTCTTCAACGGTAGGCATAAAAAGCTGGTCATCCGGATTCTGGAACACTAGTCCTACCGACTGTCGGACGATAGGAAGCGTTTTCTTATCTATCGGAATATCGCCTACGTTTACAGAACCTTCCTTAGGAAGCAACAGCCCGTTAGTATGTAGTACTAACGTTGATTTTCCAGCCCCGTTTGCACCGACAAGTGCAACTTTCTCTCCATGTGTAATTCGGAAAGAAACACCTTTCAGAGCTTCGTAGCCATTGGAATAGGTGTAGTGCACATTATTGAATTTTATATAGTGGTGACTCATGATTGCGAAATGTTAAGAATTCGTGAATACATTAAACAACTCGGTTGGATGATAGATTTTCAATAGTAAAAACAAGCATATCCAGAGAACGACAAACAACGTCTCCTTCGTCCGCCAAACAGAGTGAGAATTTCCTTCGATATTTCCCGTAAATCCTCTTGCCAACATGGCACGGTGAATGCGTTCCGAACGGTCGATGGTGCGGATAAGTAGTTGCCCGATAAAGACTCCCCACATCTTGAATGGATACGATTTCCGTCCAAAACTTCGCGCCGCTCGTGCCCTGTCCATGCTCAAAGCTTCCTGCATAAGTACCGATATATAGCGATAAACGAATAGCAATTGTGTAGTCAGCAGCGAAGGTATACCCAGACGTCCCAGACCTCTGCATACGTTATAGAAACCGGTAGTTAAAATCAGGATAAACACTGCCTGCACAGAAATGAGTCCCCGTATAATGATAGATAGAAAGCTAATCCATCCGGCAGTAATTCCTATTCCATTCACATAAAAAACAACCTGCTTGTCCAGTATCGGATTGAAAATACCGATGAAAACAATAAAAGGTAACACGATGAGCGAACGCTTGAAAACAACTCCGTAGCTGATACCTGCCATGGTGCATGAAACGATAGGATAAATGAGACACAGAATTAATCCTGCCAGATCATTGAGCGAAAGCGATAATACAAAAAACAGAAACAGGAGCGTAACAAGTAATTTTGCTCTTGCATCGAGTTTGTGGAGCGGACTACTTTGTTCCGAAGTCTGTTCCATTCTGTTCAGTTCGTATATACCTTTCTCCAGTTTATTCATTGTGTTTCGGCAATATTTTCTTTTTATATTGTAGCAGACTGGAAAGTACCCAAATAATTAATACAACAATGATACCACCGATAATTCCGGCGAATGTCGTATCGTAATCGGGTATGACTGCTGTTTTTCCCTGAATGCTCTGAGCAATGTCGTACACCTTGCTCTGGATGCTGACAGGAGGTTCCGTTTGTCCCGTTACGTTGAAGACAGACCATTCGAGTCCGTCAGGATTCGATGATGCCGTCCAACTGAAAGTTCCTCCGATAATCAAAGCCAGTATAGCAAATACCAGTATCGCCTTTCCGAAACGTGTTTTACTCGATTCAGCGGGTTCCGATTGACGTACCTGCATCAGTAGCTCCGGTTTATACTTTTGTACGAAATAGAGTACGACAGCCGTGGCAAGTCCCTCTCCGATACCGATAGCAAGATGGATAGGAGTCATGAACATCAGAAATTGCGATATCGGCAAGGCAGTGATTCCGGAAGCTTCCGTTTCTATAGTGACAGCCAGTGCGCCCAGTTCGAGACTTATTACGCAGGTAAATACAGACACCCAGATAATTTTACTAAGAGAAGCGGGATATTTCATCAAAGGTTTGAACACCAGTGGATAAGCAATCAGGCATGCACAGACCGCCATATTGAAAATGTTACAGCCGAGAGCCATCAATCCGCCATCTGCAAAAATAAGGCATTGTATAATCAGCACCGAAGCCAACGTGATGAGTGCCGGGCAGGGTCCCAATAATGCCGCTAGTAATATACCACCTACAATATGTCCACTGGAGCCCGTACCCGGAATGGTAAAGTTAATCATTTGTGCCGCAAAGATGAAAGCACCCATCACGCCCATGAGAGGCACGATATTTTCGGTCTGACTCTTTCTTATTTTCTTTGCGGCTATAACAACGAGAGTGCCTGATATTATTCCCATCGTCCCTGCTACTATAGGAGAGACGAGTGCATCTGCCATATGCATATTGAATTCATTTTAAAAATTAAACAATTATTTAACTTCAGTGTGATGATTTTTATTGTCCGGAAGAACCTCCTTACCGAAAACTCCGGTTACTACAGCACCAATCACCTGAACGACAATGGAAACCAGCAGGACTAGTTCCGCCCCTCCCCAAGACAATAACATAGGAATGAACAATACCCCTAGTACCGCTCCTACTTTTCCGATAGCTGCAGCCAGTCCTGCACCTTCGCCTCGGTCGGTAACCGGATAAATCTGCGAAGGAATGATGAATGTCATCAAGTGAGGTCCCGCATTGAGGAACAATTCGAACATCATAAATCCGGCAATGGCAATCCATATAGGCATATGATATTTATATGCTACCAATAGTACGATCAATCCGATAGCACAAAGAATAAATCCCCATACCTGAATCCGGACATGATACCACCTGTTCACCAGAAACAGTCCTAGCGCAAACCCCGGAAGGATGAAAAAGTTTATCCATGTTGTGATCTCTAACGAATTGGTAATCCGGTGAATACCGTTCGCAGCAACACTGCTCGATGACGATTCTAATCCCAAAGCCATCACTAGTATTGGCAGAAACACTCCGATACCATAAACTCCTAATCCTTCACAGGCCCAGGGAATACCACTGAAAATCACCCTTTTCAAGTTTTTTCCATGAAATAGATTTCCCCACGATACCTTCGGCACGTCTTTTTTCTTAGGACGATTACGAATTTCTCCTACCTCCAGATCTGATCCGATGTGATGATGAATTTCTTTTCCTTCAGTTTGTCCCTTTTCTATCACCTCCACATCCTTACCAAGAAAATACCTCACTGCTGACTCTGCATCTGCCGGACGACCGTGCGCCATCAGCCAACCCGGACTTTGAGCAAAGCGGATGCGCGTCAGAATCATGAACAATGCAAATACCGCAATAATTAGCAGCAACCTGTTCCACAACTCCGGATTCTGCCAGTCTTTCAGCAAGAAGAAGCAGATCAGTGCTACTAGAATATTTCCCAATGATGACGAAGCTTTTGCCACACCCACCATGAACAGTCGCCAGCGTTTTGGCATGATTTCCGATATATAATCCGAATCAAGACTATATCCTCCGCCAATGCCCAGACCCATTAAGAAAAGTCCCACTACCAACCAAAGAAGGTCGGATGTAAAATAAGCTAAAAGTGAAGCTCCCAATACGATGAGGGGACACAGGCGGAAGAAGAAAAGATAACCGTATTTGTCACTCAACCGTCCGAAAATCAGCGAACCGATGGTGATACCAATCAGACTGGTACAGCCAATAAGTCCTTGTTGCAACGATGTTAGCTCCGGATGACGGAGCATCTGAATCATAGGGAGGATTATCCCTACCAACGTTGCCAGTCCGGCACCGATTATCTGCCCCATAGAGGCGATAATCAGCACTCGGAAGTGCCCCCAGCGGAGGGACATCGTATCCATATTTATACTCTGTCCGGTCATTGTATATCGTTATTTATTAGCAGCCTTTTTATGCCATTGCGAGTGGTCCGGCTCCTTATTGTCAAATTTATAGAGGGGAAGCAGGAACAACCATGTAGCAAGACAGAACGGAGCCGTGAACGTAGGCATACCGAACGGTAACATCATGGCATTCATGCCTGCCTGAATAAACACAGTCGCAACAATACCCAGCAACGCCCAGATAGCAGATCGCCAGTTAGGTTTGTAGAACGTACATCCTAGAGCGATGGCTGTCAGCACAGGGCTGAATCCGTAAAGTCCATTGGCAATGTCGCTACCTGGACCTTGATATAGCAATACGATGGCAAGCGAAAGAGCTGAACCGATAGCCGCCCACAAAGCCGCCCAACGGCTACTGACAAACAAAGCTGCCAGAAAGAAAACGCCCGTCACCCATGAATTGATAAGGAACACCTGTGCGATACCTTTCAGCCAATAGACCACTAGTGAACCGAAACTCACATCGAGTGAAGAAGAAAGATGTGCTGTTAATTCGGGCGCCGACATATATTCCGGAGGCATCCCTTGCAACATCCGTGCCGCATAAAGGAATATCCAAGTCATGAAAACAAATGGGAAAGTGAAAGAATTGGTTTTCCACGGAACCATCACATTGTTGAATCCTGTCCGTACCCAGACCGTGAGTATGGAGCAGAAAATCAATGCGAGCCACATTAGTAAAGTGTTACCTAGAAAAGTGGGGAAGGCGCATCCTACCAAAATACCGTTGAATCCCCAAAGACCTTCTGCACCGTCATTTCTTGGTTGGTGCAATACATAGCCGGCAAGCGTAGAGACAACAACGCCTACTAGCGCTCCCCATGCCACGGCAGCCTGTCCTTCCTGATAGGCTCCCCAGAATATCCCACAAAGGAATAGCAGACCGGTCCAAGCACTGCCTTGGAACATTACTTGCCCGCTGCCTCGCAGTATCGCACGGATATATTCCGTGATACCGGGAGACTTGATTACATGGTCATTAATCATAATTCTGAATATTAGATAAGTGTTAGTTTAATGTGAGTAACTCCCGCCACTTACCGCCACGGAAATTCTTCGGGCAACGGTCGTCCTTTTATCTCCTGACGTACCAGCGAACAAAACTCGCGTACCCGTTTTTTCACTGGACCCGGCTCCATACCAAGTACTTTGTACAACAGTCCGCTGTCATTCGGCAGATGCGTGATGCCTGCAGCAATCTTCCGTTCTCTATCGATAAAAGCCGTCGCTTTCGCATAGATATGATCCGCATTTTCTTTGGGAGTCATCACGATGACATTGGCAAATACATCGTACTTATCCATTATTCCGAGGACTTTCGGATTCTGTTTATCGGGGCAAATCACAAATTTTTCCCGGAATAGTTGTTCACCGTTTAGTCTTTCTCCATGCGAGCATACCGACAACACATCGTAAGCAAATAGTTCGCCATCTTTATAATACTTTCGTCCGCCCATGAAAATCTCCGAATAGAAAACGGTAGCCGAAGGGGCTATTCGCAGACGAGTGTCGGAGATAAAACGGGTATGGTGGCAAGGAATCATCGGCTCAGGGAGGAATTCCAGATACGCTCCCTCTTCAAGTGTGATATTCTGCACCAGACCGGAGTAATTGTAATGCATTTCGGCAAGTTTTGTGGCAGCACCGGTAGAGATGAATGCAAAAGCATCTTTCCGCACAGTAATATCCTGTTGATACCGGTCACCGTCCACGTTCGGACCTCCGGACGAAAGGATATAAACACAGGGCATTTCCGGCATTTCCTCATCGAAGTACAATTCCTGTTGGACGATGAGTGGCGCTCGGCGGTCCAGATCACGTAGGATGCACTTGCCACGGGGATCAATCTCGAAGCCGAGATTGAGGTACCCATGTTTACCCGGAGCACCGACATACATTGCCTTCGGTTCTTCCAGATAAGGTTTCATCTCGCGTGCAGTGGAGAAATCCACTGCCGGCCGCGCCGTTCGCTCTTTGGTTAATGAATCGGCAATCATAGTTGGTTACTCCTTTTCCTTTTTATCGAACAAAGCCATACGGAAAATCAAGTCTACTAAGTCGTCGATACCTTCGCCCGTCATACAGTTGGTGAAGACAAACGGCTTGCCGGGACGCATCAGTTCTGAGTCGTGTCTCATCACTTCCAGACTGGCGTTTACATACGGGGCAAGATCGGTCTTGTTAATCACCAGAATGTCCGATTGCGAGATGCCCGGACCATCTTTACGAGGAATCTTGTCACCCGCAGCCACGTCAATCACGTAGATGAAGAAATCCACCAGCGCAGGACTGAAAGTCAGCGTCAGGTTGTCACCTCCCGATTCAATCAGTACGATGTCTCCATCGGGAAATTTAGCTTCCATTTCCTCTACAGCGGCGATGTTCATTGATGGGTCTTCACGTACGGCCGTGTGAGGGCAGGCACCTGTTTCCACACCGATGATGCGTTCTTCCAGTAAGATACCTTTCAGCATCTTGCGTACGTGCTTGGCATCTTCCGTGGTTACAATATCATTTGTGATAATCAATACTTTCATGCCCAGATTCAACAGACGCGGGGTGATAGCTTCTATAAGGGCGGTTTTACCTGAACCGACAGGTCCGCCGACTCCAATTCTACATGTGCTCATAATTCTATTTGTTTTTTATAATACTATCAATTCATAAACATACGCATATTTCCTTTTTCGTGCAGAGACGCCAGAATATCAATCTGGGGAACGAATGCGTTCATATCTTCAAAGGTCATGGTGCGAACTTCTTCGTATAAATCCTGCGACTGCTCGCTAAGTTTGAACAAAATTCGTTGCGTGTCGTAATGAGACACTTTCACGCACCGGAGAGCTGCACTCAATACCATATTTATTACACCATATTGGTGCGAGCAGAACAATTCTTCTTCGGATAGTTCTGCCAGAGCGAAGGCAAGTGCTTGCGCAACCGGATAAGTTCCCGGAGTCTTCTCATCACGAATGTCGTCCAACCACTTCTGTAAGATAGGTTGGCTGAAAATGTGTGTCCCCAGTTCCGCCAGTTTTTTACCCATCCGCTGAAGCATCTGCCGTGCTTCCTCATTCATTTTGAAAAGTATGAGTTTCCGGTCGGCATCGACCAGTGCTTCATACTTGTCCTCTTTGGCGGCACGGAAGGCATGCAAAGCAATTACTCCGTCGCTGTAGGCGGCTTGCAGGGCTATGGCATGTGCATACTGTTCCAGTGTATCGGCATTATATACTATACCCTCATGAGCAGCAGTTTCCAGTCCGTTCGAGAATGAGAACGTGCCTACCGGAAAAGCCGAGTCCGTAAATTGGAGCAGCCTCATGACGGTTGTTATCTTCTTATTCATACCTTCACTCATTGTAGGTTAATGTTGGTGAGGGTGGGTGTGTGGATGATAGGCATTGTGCCCGTCTTCGTGGGAGTGGCTTTCTTGCCCGGCGCCACCGAACAAGCGTCTGATTTCGTGAGGAGCCAGATAGGGAATGATTTCCAGTCCTTTCTGAAATTCGTAGGTGATGCCTTCGATGTGGTGTGTCTCCATTACGCTCAGCATGACCTTCTTGTCTACTGTCAGTGGTACATACACTTTCGTTCCTTTTACTACTGCCGGCCAGTGCTGGTTGCCGATGGCATGACCCAGTTCAACGGAAATACGAATCATTGTTTCCGGATCTATCTTTTCAAGTGCACTCATGTCTATCACCAGAACGGGGCTTAGCTCAATACGAAGTACGATAGCCTTGTTCTCTTCGGGTGAATAATAAATAATATCTCCGTCTATTACCTGTGAATGGCGTTTGAGTGCAATGGGATATTCTTCTCCTTTGTCGCTCTTGGCGAGGAAACGGCTTTTTTGTGCAGTCCACTGGTCTAGATAGATAGACTCGATTTCTGCATTTTTCAGCTTCTCAGCCCATTCGGGAGTCTGATACATATTTCCTATTATCTCAGTATATATTTTCATATCGCTTGTAGATTATAAATTCTGTTGAATAATAATTTTAGGGAGCGGTGTGTTTGTGTATAACACCGGCTCCCTAGAGAAAACCTTAACTAAACCAATATAATTGTGCCAAAGGAAATTCTTTTGCAGGTGGTATGTAGGCGCGTACTCCGTCTACAAATACATCGAATGTTTCCGGGTTTACTTCAATCTTAGGCATAGCACCGTTACGTACCATATCACACTTAGTCAATTGTCGTGTGCGGCGTACCGGGAATACGATTCGTTCCAATCCCAGTTTTTCCTTGATGCCAAGGTCGAAAGCAGCTCTCGAAACGAAGGAAATTCCTGTTTTTGGTAAAGTCTTGCCGAAAGCACCGAACATCGGGCGATAATAGCAAGGCTGCGGTGTGGGCAACGATGCGTTCGGGTCTCCCATATCCGCCCAGTTAATCATGCCGCCTTTGATGACGAGCTTCGGTTTCGCGCCGAAAAATTCGGGTTCCCAAAGCACGAGGTCTGCTATTTTACCTTTTTCTACCGAACCCAGGATATCAGAGATACCGTAAGTGATGGCAGGATTGATGGTAATCTTGGCGATGTAACGCAACACGCGGAAGTTATCATTTTCTGTGGAGTCTTCCATTAGTTTACCGCGAACCTTCTTCATGTACGAGGCCATCTGGAAAGTACGCATAAAAGATTCTCCTACACGTCCCATAGCTTGCGAGTCGGATGACACCATAGACAATACGCCTAGGTCGTGCATCACGTTTTCGGCAGCCTGAGTCTCTGGACGTACGCGGCTTTCAGCGAATGCTACATCTGAAGGTATCTTTGGGTTGAGGTTGTGGCACACCATAATCATGTCGAATAATTCGGCCTGTGAATTGATACCGAACGGTAAGGTCGGATTGGTAGAAGAAGGAAGGATATTAGCCATAGAAGCCACTTTCAGCAAGTCGGGAGCGTGGCCGCCACCTGCACCTTCAGTGTGGTAAGTATGGATGGTACGTCCGTCGATAGCAGAAATAGTATCTTCCACGTAACCGCCTTCGTTCAATGTGTCCGTGTGGATAGCTACCTGCACGTCATAACGGTCGGCAGCTGCCATGGCAGTACGGATAGCGGCAGGCGTAGAACCCCAGTCTTCATGAATCTTCAGACCGCAAGCACCGGCAACGATTTGTTCGTCGATAGCTTCGGCTACGGAACAGTTTCCTTTGCCTAAGAATCCGGTATTGATGGGCAATCCTTCGGCAGATTGAAGCATACGTTCAAGATTCCATTTGCCGGAAGTGATTGTAGTTCCGTTCGAACCGTCAGTCGGACCGATACCGCCGCCTACCAATGTTGTGATACCATTGCTCAGGCAATTATAAGCCTGTTGTGGCGATATGAAGTGCACGTGACCGTCTATACCCGCAGCTGTGAGAATCATGTGCTCACCGGAGATGGCATCGGTAGAAGGACCAGTCACTAGATCGGGGTGAACGCCTTGCATCACATTCGGATTACCGGCTTTGCCGATACCGGCAATTTTACCGTCCTTGATACCCACGTCGGCTTTTACTACACCTAGGTTAGCGTCGATGATTGTCACATTGGTAATAACTAAATCGAGCGATCCCTCGCGAGAAGTCATCGTATTGGCGAGTCCCATACCGTCGCGGATGGTTTTTCCCCCTCCGTACACTACTTCGTCTCCATAAACCCGCAGGTCCTTTTCAATCTCTACATACAAGTCCGTATTACCTAGGCGTATTTTATCGCCTACGGTCGGTCCAAACAGGTTATTATATTCTTGTCTTGAAATTGTAGCCATATCTATTATTATTTAGATTTTTTATTTGCATACTCCGCTTCAGCTTCAGCTTCCGGAACACTCTTGAATCCGTATCTTTCCATCTTATTGATGGCTTTGATGCGCGTAGGATAATAGGTCGGGAAGTCTTCTCCTCCGCTATATCCCATGGTCAGACCATTGAAGCCTAGCACACGGCGTTTCCCTCCGTAAGTAACGAGTTCTACTTCTTTTTCTTCACCCGGTTCGAAGCGGATGGCGGTAGTAGCCGGAATATTAAGATGATAGCCGAACGATGCCGGACGGTCAAACTCCATATAGCGATTTACTTCGAAGAAGTGAAAATGAGAACCGATTTGGATAGGGCGGTCACCCGTATTGCGTACCACCAGTTTTACGGTTTCACGGTTCAAGTTATACTCGATAGGAGTGGCAACCAGTAGTTCGCCGCCCACAGCCATCGGAGTGGCGGGCGTAAAGCCCGGAGTATTGGGATAAGCTATTGGCGGAAGCCCCTCGAAAACTCCCTGCGGCGTTTCATAACCAGTCGCAGCATTCTGATTCACTTTGGAATCAGCAGGATTATTCGTATTCATAATTAATCAATTTAGGTAAATTAGTTTAGATTACTTAATAGGGTTGTGAATACTCACCAGACGCGATCCGTCCGTGAATACGGCTTCTACCTGAAGGAGCTGTATCATATCGGCTACTCCTTCCATCACATCCTCTTTCTTGAGAACATTTGCGGCATTCGTCATCACTTCTTCCAATGTTTTTCCCTCGCGGGCTCCTTCCAGAGCAGTGGATGTGATGTAAGCCACAGCTTCCGGATGATTCAACTTCAGTCCTTTCTTCAGACGCCTTTCGGCAATCATACCCAGTGAAAGCAACATGAGTTTGTCAATCTCTTTAGGTGTTAAATGCATAATTTTAAAAAGATTTAATAAATAATAGATATAGTTCAGAACCTCTATGCCTGACCTTGCTTAAACAGGGGGTGGGTCAAAAAGTTCTTTGATTTCTATTTAAATAACGAAGCTTTTAAGTTTCATTAAACTGCTTTTATCAAACTTCGTCCTACCCATACGAGGATAATACCCAGAATAACGCTTAGTCCGAGGTAGAGACCGAAGTATCCCCAATGCTTGTTCTGCATCAGCAGGTACATATCGTCGGAGAAAGAGGAAAAGGTAGTGAAACCACCGCAAAATCCTGTAATCAGGAAGATGTTCATATTCGAAGAAATCAGATGTGTCTTTTCCACCATACCGAAGAATAGTCCGATGATGAAACATCCGATGACGTTCACCGCGAAGGTACCGTAAGGGAAAGGAGAGGAAAAGAGGTGATGGGCGAGCTTGCCGACCAGATACCGTCCGCAAGTACCGAAAAATCCGCCCAAGCCGGCAATAAGCATAGCTTTAAACATACTTTTAATGGTTTTTAGGTTAATAATATAGTTTATTCAACGAAATAGTAATTTTAAATTAAGTACTTGGAATTTAGAAACGAACACTGATGAAGCCTCTCGCATTGAAAGGAGTTCCCGGTGTGAAATGCATTTCGGTCACAGGCTCCGGCTCTCCTTCTAAACGGGTTTCGGTAGAGAACTGGGCTTCGTCCCACGAAGTATTAAATAAATTCTCGATGGTTGCTCCAAAGGTGAATCTCTTATACGTATAAGTAGCATTGAAATCTGCTACGAAATATCCCTTTGCCTTGAGACTATAATCTTCGTTAGCAGGGCGGTCGCCCAGATAACGGCATTTCAGACTTGCTGTGAATGCTTTCCATTGGTAACTGAGTCCGGTGACAAAGGTATGTACAGGAGCCAGCGGAACATAATTTTCACCTTTCGGCTCGTCAATTGCACGTGCATGGCTATACGTATAGTCTGCCTGAAAGTAGAACCGGTTGATGAACTGCCAGCGCAGCCCGAAGTCGAATCCGTTTCTGCGAGTCTTGCCACTAGGTTCCACCACAGCTTCGTCGCCTACATAAACAAATTCCTGCTGCATCCACAAATACCATGCGGTAGCGTTAATCATCAGAGTTGGCAGCGGTTTCCATAGCACTCCGAAATCTCCTCCATAAGCGGCAGGAAGCACCTTTTTTCCATCTTGCACCACTACCACACGGGCATCGTTGCTATGAAATCCTTTTCCTAATTTAAGCAGGAATTGCAGGTTAGAATTCATATGATAAATAAAGTTGAGTTTTGGGCTGACAATTGCCTGTGAAACTTTCGGATCTTTATATTCTGTTAGTGTACGGTCTACATAATCGAAGTTGAAATAATCCAGACGTACGGCAGGGTTAATCATCCATTTTTTCCATTCAATATTGAATCCTGCATATCCGAACATACTGCTTTCGCCTACATCCCCCAGAGCAAATGTTCCGATTCGCTGCCGGCTGATGGTATGATAAAGGGCTAGGTCGTTAATCTGGTCATAGCGGAATCCGATGCCCGCTTTCAGTTGCCAGTGGCTTGATTTTACGTGGAATGTCTGGTTATATTCGGAATTGGCTCCTCCCAGTAGACGGTTCTCGCGTTGGTTGATCTGATCACCGTTTTCAGGATCGTTCAGGAAAAAAGTAAAGTTGGAATAAAGGTTGAAACGATAGTAGGACATCCAGGCTGTGCTCCTAATTTCGGCTCCATTACCCAATATCTGCATATGCGTCAGGTTCAGGTTAGTCCGATCGGTATTTCCGCCTTCTGTATCGTCCAGAGCTCCAAAACGACTGATAATTCCTTGGTCTACGGCACGTTGAGGAATCTGTCCTGAAGCATTCCATGTACTATTGAAGTGAGACAGCATGACGCTGAACCGTGAGTCTGTATTCCAATGTGTGTATTTTGTCATCAGGTTGAACCGCTTGAAGTTCTGTGGAGAGTCAAAGTATCCGTCACTCGTCAGGAATGAACTGCTGACATAGAAACTTTCTTTCTGGTTATTGAGGAAGGAGAACGAAGCCCTCATCCGTTGGGTGTTGAATTGCCCGATTTCAAGAGCACCTTCGTTTTCCATCCGATCTTTAGTTTTAAAAGCTACGTACCCTGCCGTAGCGAGGTCACCTTTAGTCACGTTGTAAGGTCCTTTGTCGAAATCAATCGACTCAATAGTCTCCGGCTGCAGAAAGTGCAGGTCGGCATATCCCTGTCCGTGGGCATGAGACACCATATTGACGGGCATTCCGTCTACCGATATATTGATGTCCGTTCCGTGATCGATATCGAATCCGCGTAGGAACATTTGTTCAGCTTTTCCACCTCCGGCATGCTGGGCAATGAATAATCCCGGAACGAAGCGTAATACTTCTTGTGAAGAATTGACCGGATTGATCTTCAAATCTACTTTGGAAATCTCGTTCAGGTGATTAAGCTGTTTCATGATGACTACTTCTTTGAGAGTAATATTTCGTAGCGTGTCATGTAGAACCATTAACGTATCATGTGGAAGTACGTTAAATCCGTAGGCCGTTGTTGAGATCCCTAGGCCAAATACAGAAAGGAAGGTTAAATACATTTTTGTTTTCATAAGTAAGGTTTTGATTATCTAATACGGAATAGAGTAACATAACTACTCTGATTATGTTCAGGGCGTAGATGAAACTTTTCTAATTGATCATGTAAAATTTATGTCAAATATTCAAATAAAAAGAAAAGACTGGGTAAGGCTATTTATAATAAAACCTAGTTTCTGAATCCCTTTTGCAGAAAGTGTTTGACGTATTGATGCTAACAATAGAAAAACTATTAGTGGATATACAGAAATATCAAAATTGTTCTTATTTGCGAAAAGTAGAAAGTTTCAGCATGATAGAGAATACTTTTAATCTATTCATTCGTAGTTTGAGCAACAAGAGGTGCAAATTTAGATGTGCTTAATGATATTACTAACGAAGGCAGAAAAAGTTCGATTAAAAAATCTAAAAAATGATATGTTACAACATTTAATACTAATTTATTGTTAGATAGTATGCTGTGAATCAGCATTTTTATATATTTGTGAAAAAATAATAGGGAAATCCCTATTATCGTTTGGGGAAAATCTCCCTTTAATGGAGAATCTCTTCTTTATCTTTGTAAAGTGAAAAAGTATAAGTAATTATATAAACCGAGATGATATGAAAAAGATTGTTTATTTCCTGCTGATTGCTTTATGCCTCCCGCTAGGCCTGAGGGCACAAAGCGCTGATGATGACCTTTATTTCATCCCTTCTAAGGACAAAAAGGAGAAAAAAGAAACTCCGGTCAAGAAGGAACCGATGAGACAGGTCACGACCAACATCTATACCTCACCGGGTACTACGGTCGTTGTTCAGGACCGTAAGGGAAAAACACGAGATGTGGATGAATATAATCGCCGTTACGATGCTCGCGACAACGAGTTCGAAGTGGAGAATGATACTTTATATATTAAAGGAGAGAGGAGTTCTGATTTAGATGGTGAATGGGTGAATGGTGAGTTTGACGGAAGCCAGGAAGATTATGAATATGCAGAACGCATTATTCGTTTCCGTAATCCTCGTTTCTCTGTTAGCATCAATAGCCCTCTCTATTGGGATATGATCTATGGAGCTAATTCGTGGGACTGGAACGTTTACACCGATGGATTTTATGCTTATGCGTTCCCTACATTTGGTAATCCATATTGGTGGGATTGGCGTTACAACTCCTATGGTTCAGGTTGGAACTATGGCTGGGGCTGGAATTATGGCTGGGGCTGGAACCGTCCTTACTGTGGTTGGGGATATTATCCTGATTATTATGGCAGCTACTGGGGTGGCTGGTATGGCGGTGGCTCATGGGGACATCATCATCATTGGGGGGGTGGCCCGAGCTGGGGAGGCGTAAGCCGACCTTATTATGGTGGACGTAGTGTACTGAATGCCAATAATCGTGCCCGTTATAGTAGTGGTTCATCATCTTACTCCAGACGGGGTGAGGGAAGCCGTTCCAACTATCAGGGAAGTTCTGTTCGTGGATCATCCAACGGAAGAGTCGTAGGTACTCGGGTTCCTACAAATTCCCGTGTTGAGGGAACATCCGGTACTCGAGGCGAAGCATCTCGTCGTGGTTCATCTACATATACGCGTCCTAGTAGTACACGTGATAATACGTCGGGAACTACTGCAAGAGAACCATCCACCTATCGTCGGAGTTCATCTACTGAAACTCGTAGAAGTTCTTCTTACTCTCGTGGTAATTCTTCTTCATCTTCTCGTGGAAGTTCAACCTATTCACGTGGCAGCTCGTCCTCTACTCGTAGCAGTTCAACGTATTCACCGGGTTCTAGTCGCAGTTCGTCACCGTCCTACACTCCTTCCCGAAGTAGTAGTCCATCCTATACTCCTTCTCGTAGCAGTAGCCCATCTTATAGTAGCCCTTCTTCCGGTGGAAGTTCTCGTAGTAGCGGTGGCAGTAGTAGTGGTTCTTCACGTAGTTCCGGTGGTGGCTCTTCGCGTTCATCAGGCGGCGGTAGTAGAAGATAGTATAGGCAAAATAACAGTAAGAAGGTAAATGGATTGACTAAAGATATAAAGTTATGAAGAATATAGGTAAAATAACCCTAATTGGTGCACTTCTCTTTTGTATGGGTAGCGCGTATGCACAGCCTACTATCTATGATGCCAATCGTTGGATGGGGAGTGACTTGAATGGAACTGCACGTTTCATTGGTATGGGTGGCGCTATGGGAGCATTAGGAGGTGACATCTCAACTATGGGAACCAACCCTGCCGGAATTGGTATATATCGTAGTAATGATGTAATGCTATCTTTTGGTTTTGCCAATTTAGGCTCCAAACAATCAGCAGGCGGACCAAGTGTAGATAAATTTCGTGGCTCTTTTGATAATGCCGGATTTGTGCTCTCAACGAAGATAGGAAATTATTCCTCTTTACGCTTTGTGAATTTCGGTTTCAATTATCGCCGTACGAAATCTTTTGATAAGAATATGGTGATGAACGGAACTTTCGGAGCATCTCAAACGGAGACTATGGCAAGAATGCTGAACGAAGATGATAATGGTCAGCATGCATCATTCTTTCCAGAAACTCTCAACCGGAAAGATGCCTATACGAATCCGGATATACCTTGGCTTGGACTATTGGGATATGACGCACATTTAGCTGTTCCTGAATATATTGAAAATACAGAAAAACCGGAAGAGGGAGAAAAGTTTAATGGTTATCTTTCATATTATCAAGATGATGATAAGGTAAGACAAGCTTATACAGCTCGTGAAAGAGGAGGTCTGCATTCTTACGATTTCAATGTCTCTTTCAATTTCTATGATCGTTTTTATATGGGTGCAACTATTGGCGCATATAGTATAGACTATAAACGTACAAGCCTTTATAAAGAGGACTTTACTGATAAACAAGGTAATGAACAAGGTGGTTATGATCTGGGTAATGACTTCTGGTCAGATGGTAGTGGAGTTGATTTAAAGTTAGGATTCATCTGGCGTCCTATTGAAAGTTCTTCTTTCCGTATCGGAGGTGCAATCCATACTCCAACTTTCTATTCCATAACCGAGCGTAACCGTGCATTTATTAATTATGATTTGAATGTAGAAGGTTTAGCACCGGGGTTTGCTGAACCGGTTGATCGTAACGGTAATCCGATGGATGGTGAGTTTAAGTATCGTTTGGTAACACCGTGGAAGTTTAATTTGAATACAGGATATACATTCGGTTCTGTTGCCGCAGTAGGCTTGGAATATGAATATATGGATTACTCATCTGCTAAGATGAAAAATCCTGATGGAGAGACTCTGCAACAGACTGATGACATGAAAACAATGATGGATGGAGTTCATACGTTCCGTGCAGGAGTTGAATTTAAATTGGCTCCGGAATTTGCTTTCCGTTTGGGATATAATCATGTTACAGCTTCAATGAAGTCGAGTGCTTTTAAATATTTACAGGACAATTCAATCCGCACGGATACGGAATATGCAAATGCCGGAAGAACTAATAATTACACTTTGGGGTGTGGTTATCGCGGAGAAATGTTTTATGTAGACATGGCCTATCAATATAGTCATTACAAAGAAGATTTCTATGCTTTCTTCAATAGGCATTTGGAAGGAACACAATTAAACAATGACAATCATAAAGTAGTCCTCACTGTAGGATTACACTTTTAACAGAACAGTTTTCAATTTCTATAATAACTTTTGTGTGTAAGGAAAATCCCTGGAATGCCGAGTGTCTAAGGCATTGCCGGGGATTTGTATTTGTATTTTTTACATTGTGGAATGATCGAGTCCGATAGCCGTTTTAATATAGTTTCTTGAATAATTCAATATAGTATCATAAAATAATAATATAATTGTATTCGATCTTATTATGAATACCTATTTTTGTGTTGTAAAACATTAATAATAAAAATAATATTATTAAAATTGTAGCGATATGAAAAGAAAAGAATTTATAAAAACCTCATTAGCACTAATGATTTCGCCCTTAGTCTGTGCAGATTTGTTTTCTAGTGTAAGAACTGATGCATATAATATCAAACCTGTCCGGATCGGATTTATTGGTTGTGGAGGTCGCGGAACAAGTGTCATTTCTGAAATGTCTCGAAATAGTAATTTACACATTATTGCTCTTGCTGATCTTTTTCAGGATAAATTAGATAGAGCTTTAGAAACGGTAAACAAGTTAAATCTTGCCAAAGGACTTTCAGCAGTAAAGCCAGAAAATATATATCGAGGAGAGTCTGCCTATAAGCAATTACTAGCCAACAAAGATGTGGATGCTGTACTTATCTCTACTCCTGCTTATGCCCATCCATTTATTTTTGAAGCAGCTGTAAAAGAAAACAAACATATTTATTGTGAAAAACCTTCTGCACACGATGTGTATGGTACTCTTAAAATATTGGAATGTTCATCTGGCATATCAGATAAAAGTGTAACATTTGGATATCAGATTCGCTATGCATCTCCATTCCAAGAAATGGTAAAACGAATTCACGACGGTGCTATTGGAGATATTGTTACCGTTCAACTGTTTTATAACTCATGCGAAGTACCACAAAACAAACCGATTGGAACATCTGATGATGAATTCAGAATAAGAAACCATTTTCACTTCTTGAATCTTTCGGGAGGTATACTTAATGATCAGGCAATACATATGCTAGATGTTTGTAACTGGGTACTCGAATCAACCCCTATGTCAGCTATTGGTTTGTGCAATAAAAAAGGAAATTTAGGATTTGGTGACACCTATACAAATTATCAAATTATTTATGAATATCCTAAAAGCATAAATGTAGCCCTTCAATGTTACCAAGTCGGTCCTGAGTTTGGAGATGTAAGTGCACGTTTCATTGGAACTAAAGGATGGGCAGAAACTCACTACTCGGGCGGTGTATTTATTAAAGGTGAACATCCTTGGAAAGCGGAAAATGGGAATGGAATATTCGATGCAGACACAAACAAGGGCAAATCATTTGTCGATAGTATTCAAAGCAAGCGTTACATTAATGAAATTAAAGCAGGAACGAATTCAACTCTAACTGCATTGCTGGGAAGAGAAGCAGCTATCTCTGGCAAAAAAGTATATTGGGATGATCTAATCGCTAAAAAAGAAAATCTATCTCCAAATTTGAACCTAAAACAATTCTAGTACAATATATTTGTAAATTATGTATGTAATACAATAATATATAATCATAAAATATATATATTTTATCAATTAAAACAAGCTTTAAGCAAATACGAATATCTTTTACAACACTAATTGGGATACTTGGAGGTGGAGTGTGGAGTTTTACAGAGTGAACACAACCATTGGACTAGTCCCTAAATAAGATATAGAAGCTAAAGTCGCGGAATTGCGTAAGATGATTGATTTATGTCAAATTTTAGGTATACTTGCTATATATTCTCACTTTGGATTTAGACCTGAGTCACCGTCATCCCAAGTTTATGCGGAATTCGTTGGGGTAATGAAAAACTTAGCTTTATATGCAAAAATAGAGATATAATGATTTTTTTTGAAACAGGACAAGCAACTCCTATAACACTTATGCGAACTATAAATGACATAGATACAGACAATGTTTTATAGATTGTGATTTAGCAATATATGGTAAAGCAAGCTCACTTGATGGAGTCAAAATGTTTGGTTCACTAATCAATCTGATAATCTGAATCATCAACTTGAGCAGGCTTACTGTGATAGAAAGGTTACAGATATGAACTAATTAGGTTAGAAATGTTATGATCCTATTTTGAATTTTTAGTCCTGAACTGCTTTGGTGAGCACCCCATTTCCATAAGGAATACTCGATTGAAATAGGAAATATTATTGAATCCATTTTCATACGCAATGGTTGAAATTGAGAGATCTGTATTGTTTAATTTATCACAACAAGCATGAATGCGTAGTCGGTTAATATATTGGCTGAATGTAAGTGTCGTGTGCTTTTTAAAAAATTTGCATAGATTACTTACTGACATATTGTGCTTATTAGCAATATTTTTTAATGTTAATTCATTTTGATAGTTTTGTTGTATATAATTGAGTATTTTATTGATTCGGTTTTGTTGATCGAGGTTATAATTGATTGATGTAGTAATATTCATTATAGAATGAATTTGCTTAAACATGGTATTAAGCAGTTTTATAAAAATTATAACTTTTTCAATACCATTTGCCTTTTCTGTTTTTTCTAGAATAGATAAAATGGTTTTGTTTGGAGGGGAAAACTGTATATAGGTGTTGAGTAACTTAAATTGCTTAATAATAAATGAAAATTCGGGAAGAGTCAAGAAGGTATTGAGTATTTGTTTGGAAAATTGAACTACTGTCACACTGGCACTACTTGTTGTTGGATACCATGTATGTGAAATCATACTATTTACAAGAACAAAATCTCCATTACTATATGAATCGACTTTACCTCCAATAATTCGTTGTCCATAACCTGAATTTATGAAGACGATTTCATACTCATCATGGTGATGAACGTGAAATTGTATATCATTACCGCTAAAGTGTAAAGTTGATACACTAAACTCTGAGAGCTTGTATGATAAATCTTGATAGTCGCTTTTCATGGATATTTTAGTCTGAATAATTTAATTGCTATATATCGAGTCTTGAATTCAATTTACCTCTGTGAACAGAATAAAATAAATCCAGTAAAAAACAAATTGAGAACCTGAAAGATTACTTACCTTTTACCGTTTCATTCAAAATAAAAGCTAGCCTTAATCTTTTAGAACTCTCAGGCAATATATTTAATTATTTATCTGATTTTCTGTGACTAACTTGCGCAGACTTATTTTAGGGAGAAAAACCATACATATGAACTAATCAGGCTAATATTCTATCTTATCCTCTTTGGCACTCCATTCTTCGAAAGCTTTGATGGCTTCATTGCGTAGCAATACTTCAGAAGGGAGTTTTCTATCAGTAGGTTTTAATTCAAGTTCGTCATAGATGAATGAGTCATCGAAGCCGATATTTTTAGCATCAGTTTTATTATTGGCGTAATACATTTTATCTAATCGTGCCCAGTAGATAGCACCTAAACACATTGGACAAGGCTCACATGAAGTGTATATTTCGTAACCGTTCAAGTCGAAAGTATTGAGTTTAGCAGCAGCAGCGCGAATCGCACTTACCTCCGCGTGGGCGGTAGGATCGCAGGAAGCTGTTACACGATTTACACCAGTAGCAATAATCTCACCTTTTTTGTTTGCTATGACAGCTCCAAAGGGACCTCCTCCATTAATCACATTTTCTTTTGAAAGTTCGATCGCTTTCCGCATCAGTTCTTCTTTTGTCATCATATAAAAAATATCGTTAGTTTTACTTTATTTGTATACTTTCCTACAAATATAAAGAAAACAAACGATATTCGTATCCGGTATTTTTTCTTTTTAACTTACTACCAATACCAAGACAATCCGAAAGAGAAAGGTAAAATTTCGGGTCCTTTTCCTTTTTCAAAAAGTCCATAAGTGGCATAACGTGTATAAAATCCTAGATTGCCATAACCAGCTTGCACCAATAGATTGATTCCCACAGGACGTCCATGTAAATTCTTGTCAAATGTCTGTTTCTTGCCATTTATTTTTCCTTTAGACTTAAATCCGTGGCGGATTTCTGCTTCAGGACCAGCAGAGAAGAATATAGCCTTCCTATGGCATAGTCGTGTTTGCCATTCAATAGAGAGCGGAATGCGGAAATAGAAATAACGTAAGCGACTTTTGCTGTATTCCATTGGAATTTCACCTGATTCTCCGGGAACGATCTGAGTGACTCCGTCTATGTCACGGAAAGCATAGTTGCCATCCAAACGCATACTACGATATCCCCAGCCTAATCCGATAGCAAAGCCCCAATTCTGAGTAGGACCGAAGGAATGAGAACTAGTGAAAAGAGTACCACCTATTTCCCAAGAATGAGTGGCGTTGATACTGATTTGATCAGACTGATTGTAAGTTCCAAAATTCTCTGATACCATCATATATCCAAAATAAAGGCCGGAAAGATGGGGGGCGAAGTTATTGATATTTCTTTTCTTTCGTTTGGTAAAAGGAAGTGCATCTAGAATTGTACGGTTTTCCATACTTTTCCCATTCAAATACACTCCCTCGAATATTTGTATGTTAGACATCAGACTATCTTTACCGGATGATTTTTCGTAAAGTTTGACCTTTATTTTATCGCCTTGTTCTTTAACAACGATTTTTCGTCCATTGAGATAGAGTGTCGTATCCTGTGGATTGTTCTTCTGTTGTGCTATGATGCTCATTGGAGCAATCAACAGCAATAGCAATAATAGATGTTTCATGTCAATTGTTTTTGTAATGTATTTATTCTTTTTTCATAAATAGCATAGTTACCAGATCGTCTGCATCCAACTCTCCTTCGATATAGATCAGAGTAGCAGATCCTTTTTTTCCTGTTTTAAAAAGGATAAAACGGTTGATATATTTACACAGATAAGACGCCGGAGAATGAAAAACGTGACATCAGGAAATGATTTATTTTGTATTTCTATCAAAAAACACTGGCTGATTGCTGTGGTATGGCAAGGCAGCTGGTGCTTAAATATCGATCGTATGAGATTTTTTGAGAGAATATTATTAAAGTTTTCCGAGTATTTTGTCCATTACCCAGTTGGTTAGGGTTGCACTTTGACCGTCACAGGAACAGACGGATTTGCCTAATAGATGATCGACTACGGCTTGGATCAGTGGCTGTTGTACGTGTTCAGGATTACCGATACAGAATTCTTCACGTCCGTGTTCGGTATGCAAAGCAATTGGCTCATAAGTAAACACAGAGAAACAAATCATCCCCTTGTCTCCAATAATCTCAATACGGTCTTCACGGGCAGAATCATGTGCTACAAAACACCAGGAACCGCTTCCTACCAGTCCGTTATCAAATTGAAAGCAGGCACTTAAGGTATCTTCAGCCGGATAAAGTCCCCCACGGTTACTTTTATAACCGTTAGCCTCAAGGATACAACCGAACATATCTTGTAGTAAATCAATCTGGTGAGGGGCAAGATCGTAGAAATAACCTCCTCCCGCAATATCTGCTTGTACACGCCAAGGCAGGTTGCCACGGTTATAGTCCAGATCACGTGGTGGTTGTGCAAAACGGATTTGTACATTGATGACATTGCCAATAGCACCATTTTCTACTAATTCTTTTACTTTTTGGAAGTAGGGGAGGTATCTACGATAATAAGCAACGAAACAAGGTACACCAGTTTCTTGCGAAATACGATTGATGCGTGTACATTCTTCGTAAGTTTGTGCCATAGGTTTTTCAATATAAGCAGGCTTACCTGCTTTCATGGCCATGATGGCATAGGTAGCGTGTGAAGAAGGGGGAGTGGCGATATAGATAGCGTTTACCTCAGGATCATCAATCAGCTCTTGTGCATCGTCATACCATTTTTTAATCCCTCTCTCTTTGGCGTAGGCTTTAGCTTTTGCACCCTCGCGGCTCATCACAGCTATGACTTCCGAATGTTCTACTTTCTGAAAAGCCGGACCACTTTTAGTCTTAGTTACTTCTCCACAGCCAATAAAGCCCCATTTGATAATCTTTTCACTCATATATACCTATTCTGTTTTATATCTGAAAAGCAAAGATAGAGCTAATTTTTGGCAAGAGCAACTTATAAATAGCTTTTAATCTGTATGAAATTATTGTTTGTAGTACTTATGATAGATTTCCTGATATTCTTTTTCTTTCTGAAATTTATCTAACCAGGCATTCAAACTATCTAATAATATAGGTGATTGTTTGCTTACAGCCCACGAGTAGAATTGAGTGAAACTGATATCGGTATGAATATCTATCTGTGGCAATGAATCGATTACAGCTTCAGCTATACTTTCATCACAGACAAGATAATCTATGTCCCCATGGGCAACCATTGATATGAGTTGCTCCGGACCATATCTCTCTATTTCTTTAACATAAATAGTGTCACCAATTTCATTTCCCAAGTTACGAATACGGAGAATAGAAGGAGAACCTTTAACTATATGCAGGGTGCGACCAGCCAGATCCAATTGGTTTCTAATGTAAAGTGAATCATTCTCTTCACTTTCTTTCCGTTGTACAAGTACTTGTTTGTTGAGTATGATAGGAGAGGTGAGCAGAAGAGAATCTTTAAACTCACTGGTTGCTAATATTCCATAAGCTATCACATCGTAACGTCCTTCACTTAGTCCTTTCAAGCGTTCCTCGAAACTCATTTCAGGAGTAATCTCAGCTTTCAATCCTTTATCACGTGCGAAGGCTTGTATTAATTCATAATTGAAACCGGAAACGGTATCTCCGTCTACATAGAAACTGATGGAGTTATACTCGGTAGCTACACGCAAAACTCCATCTTTTATAATGGCATCATAATCACGTGGATGCCCTATATGCTTATCTTGTTTGCCACAGTACCGAAAAGCGAATATGATTGCTGATATAATAACAACCGGGAATAGATATTTATAAATTTTCGATTTCACTTTTGATTCCATAAGCAATATAAAAATTAATCATAGAAATTCCATGAAAGACCAAACTTAAGCACCCGTGGATTGATCGGGTAATGAGGAGCTAAAAAATAGTCTGCTTTACTTATACCTTGGTTTACATGATACATCATTACATAGAAACGAGTACGTTTCAAGTGTAAGTTCGCATATACATTTACGATTGGATAACCGCCAATTTTCACCCGGTCATTTTCCGGTTGCAGATAGAACTGCTCAGTAGCGGGCATATATGCCGGAGCATAATATTTAGTAAAGTAACGCACATCAGCACCCAATTGCACACTTAGCACTTTTTTAGCCAATTTGAACTGCATATAAAAGTTGTGGTATAATGAAAGATCAGGTAGAGGAAGTACAACTTGGTCACTGGACTTCTGCCAAACAACCTCATTGTCCAAGTGGAAAATGCCTAATTTGAAGTCTTGATTAAAACGGGCTGAAACAACTTGTAAACTTCCGCTCTTTTGAGCCGGCAATGCTTGTTGGTTGAAATAGGTAAAGTTCTTAATATTCTCAACTCCGCCACTCAAGCGAGTTCTCCAACGAGCGATGCTTAATTCTCCTTCAATTCGGGTACGGAATTCTTTAGCCATATCATCATCCCACCAGAAATGTTTGGAATGATAATGCCGCATATAGAATGGTGCCATCTGATTACTGACTTCACCGCGTGCCACCAAGCTTACGGTATCTTTCCATAATGGGACATTCAGGTCAAGATCTCCTTTTACATTGAATTGTCCGATTGCAGTGCCTGCAAGTCCCACTTCACCTATGGCGTGGTAATGGAGAAAATTACCTTCACGTTTGGACAATTCACCGCCTACAAAGACCTCATTTTCTTTATAATGGTCGGGTTTTAAGCCCTCGAGATTCATTAATGAGTACTTGCTCAACTTGTATGAGGCAAATGCAGTCAATCCTGCTTTAGCATATTTATTGAAGCCTTCCAATAAAGCAATACCTACTGTGTTTTTCACTCCAATATATATCGTACTATCTCTTACAATCGGGTCATCCTGTTCTAAGAAAGTATTCTGATAATAGTCTTTTACGTTATCTTTCGACCGGAAATTATGTCGTGACCGCTCTACTTGAAAGGTGTGTATAAAGCTTGTAACCGGAACAAATTCTTGTTTAGTAGGAGTTGTATCATTTTCTGCCTTAGGAATGTCACGCCGAAATCCTAAGTTATATCTTTGATTCATAAAGACATAAAAATCATGATTACGGTTTGCACTGGCATTCAGTACGGTAGGTATATTCGTTGATTCGTATTCCCTGGTTCCATTTGCTATATCTTCGGGAGCAGTAATGTAACGGTCGTCTGTGATACCTCCATTTTCATTTGTTTTTAGGTAGTTATTGCTGTATATTGCCTGTACCTGATAACGGTCGCTGATATAGCTACCAAAGAAAGCTGCATTAAAGTAAGAAGTCCCTTGGTTATTATAATATCCCCGTCCATATAAATAATCAATATTAAAACCGAATGCCAGTTTCTTGTTTACGTTTACAGAAAAATAGGATTTAAAACGTTCTTCTCCATTCACTTTATTACCCGCCTTGTGATACGTCAGATTGGTGTAGGGCACGTTACTATTCGTGAAGTTAAATTCAGTGGGGCGAATAAAGAAGCTTGAGAAAGGCTCCATGAAAATGGTGGGTTCCGGATAACGGCGGTCAAAGAAGATACGCGATAAACGGGGGGAGCCCATATTGGCCAGATAATTATAATGACCTGTGATTCCTTCTGTGAGGTTTGTATTTTGGAAGTGGTGATAAGCCGTATCTGCCGGAATCATAATCCGGTCACCCAGTTCATTCTTGATACGCCACATATAAAGTTTAGGAGGTAAGCTTTGTACCTCTACGTTTGCACTGTCCAGTTTATCCGGAAGCATGGCCGGGTCAATCTGATTACCGTATTGGTCACGACCGTTTTCGTCATATTGTCGGTTGCCTGAGTTGAACTGTGCATGAACAGTAGTCAAGCCTATAACGAAAAGTAATATATATATAAGTAAAATTCGTCTCATAATTGGAGGCAAAGATACTTACTTTAATTGATTTAATGATAATGGATAATTGAAAATAATGTTGCATCCGCAATCTGCGTAGCTAATAATTATCAATTATCCATAATCCATTATTCATTAATTAAACTTCACGAATGAGTTCCATACCTTTCTTGATGGCTACTTCATTCATCGGAATCAAGTGATGGTGCCTTTCCGGAAGAGTTTTCTTCAATCCTTTGATTACACTATCCAATGTTACCATAGGGAGAAGCTTAAGTAAACCACCAAGTACAATCATATTGAATGCTTTGGCGTTGTTCATTTCGTTGGCTGCATCCATAGCATCAATACGGTATACTTTAATATCTTTGCGGGTAGGAGGGTTGATAATTCCATATCCGTCATAAATTAAGATACCACCCGGTTTTACTTTGCTTTCAAATTTCTCGAGTGAGGGCTGGTTCAGTATGATAGCTGCATCGTATTTACTTAGAATAGGAGACGATATTTTGTCATCACTTACAATTACTGTAACATTGGCTGTTCCACCTCGTTGTTCTGGACCGTACGCTGGCATCCAGCTAACTTCTTTGCCTTCCATCAGTCCGGAATAAGCCAAAATCTTACCCATAGACAATACGCCTTGTCCACCGAATCCTGCTATAATAATTTCTTCTTTCATTGCTCTGCTGACTTTAAGCGTTATTCTTTATCTTTTAAATCACCCAGCGGATAAAATGGGAACATATGCTCTTCCATCCATTTATTCGCTTTTTCCGGTGTCATTTTCCAACCGGAGCTACAAGTAGACACAATTTCTACAAGGTTAGATCCTTTACCGTTCATTGAATTTTCAAAAGCCTTGCGGATCGCTTTTTTTGCTTTACGGATAGCAGGAACTGATTGTACCGACTGACGAGTAACATAAGCTGTACCTTCCAGTTGAGCTGCAATTTCTGTAATTTTCAGTGGGTAACCATGTAACTCTACATCACGTCCGTAGGGACAAGTAGAACTTTTCATTCCAACCAATGTAGTAGGTGCCATCTGACCACCGGTCATACCGTAGATAGCATTGTTGATAAAGATAATAGTAATATTTTCGCCTCTATTCAGAGCGTGAATTGTTTCGGCAGTACCAATACAAGCCAAGTCGCCATCACCCTGATAAGTGAATACAAGTCGGTCAGGCCATAAGCGTTTGATGGCTGTAGCCAATGCAGGTGCACGTCCGTGCGCTGCTTCTTGCCAGTCAATATCCAAATAGTTGTAGATGAAGACTGCACATCCTACCGGTGAGATACCGATAGTTTTATCTTCCATACCCATTTCCTCAATAACCTCGGCAATGAGCTTATGTACCACGCCATGACTGCAACCCGGACAGTAGTGCATGGAATTATTGTTCATCAGAGTCGGTTTCTTATAAACCAGATTCTCGGGCTTGATTATTTCTTCTTTAATCATAACTTCTTCTCCTTATCTGTTGGTGAACCGTATAAAAAACTCCATTATCTTCACGAATACAGCCGTGCCACATACGTAGATAAATAATTTAAAGTCGTCTCTTGCTACAAAGTAGATAATTACAGCTGCTATAGCCAGAATAATAAAGACGATGTTTAGTACGTTTCTTATTTTATCGGGATTCATCGTTTCGTTATTTGATTAGTTTTTCTACCAGTGCTTCTACAATTTCGTCCGGATCGGGAACAATACCGCCGAGACGTCCGAAATGTTCGACTTTAATTTTACCGTTTACTGCCAAGCGGACATCTTCAATCATCTGTCCGGCATTCAGTTCCGTAACGAGCATACCTTTTACTTTATCGGCATAAGCTGCAATTGCCTTAGTCGGGAAAGGCCATAATGTAATAGGACGTAGAATACCTACTTTAATTCCTTTCTCACGTGCAAGTTCCATTGCTTTCTGACCGATACGTGCCATTGAACCAAAAGCGATAATCAAGTACTCTGCATCTTCACAGTCAATTTCTTCAAAACGTACTTCATTCTCTTCAATTTCACGATATTTAGCTTGGAAACGAAGATTGTTTACTTCCATTGCTTCCGGTTTTAGTTCGAGAGAAGTAATGATGTTTGGCTTACGACCTTTTGTTTTTCCGGTAGATGCCCAAGGACATTGTTCGATTACTTCAGCCTCGGTACGACGTGGCTTTTGAGCCGGAAGAACCACTTTTTCCATCATTTGTCCGATAACTCCATCAGCAAGAATGATAGCTGGATTACGATATTTAAATGCAAGTTCAAAGCCGAGACTTACGAAATCAGCCATTTCTTGTACAGAGGCCGGTGCAAAAGCAATTAATTTATAGTCACCGTGACCACCACCTTTTACAGTCTGGAAATAATCAGCTTGGCTTGGTTGGATCGTTCCCAAACCGGGACCTCCACGCATTACGTTTACAATCAAACAGGGGAGTTCCGCTCCTGCGAGATAAGAAATCCCTTCTTGTTTCAAGCTTACACCGGGGCTGGACGAGGAAGTTATTACCATTTTCCCACTTCCTGCACCCCCATATACCATATTGATAGCTGCTACTTCACTTTCTGCCTGGAGTACTACCATTCCGGTAGTTTCCCACGGTTTCAGTTCGGCAAGTGTTTCCAGCACTTCTGATTGAGGAGTAATAGGATAACCGAAGTACCCGTCCGCACCGCAACGGATAGCTGCATGTGCGATGGCTTCGTTACCTTTCATTAATACAACTTCTTCTGCCATATTCGTTTCTTTTATTCACATTTAACTTTATACACTGAGATACATCCGTCCGGACAGACTGTTGCACAAGAACTGCATCCGTTACAGGTATCTTCTTTCACTTGATAGGCATAGTTATAGCCTTTCATATTCACCTCTTTATTGAGGGAAATTACATCGAGCGGGCACGCTACCACACATAAGTTGCATCCTTTGCAACGTTCTGTATCGACTACGATTGCTCCTTTGATTTTTGCCATAATCTTTATTTTATTACGTTATCTTTATTTCAATTATTGATTGTACATATCTTTGTGATAGAAATTCAGGATATCTATCGCCATTTTTCGAGCTTGTACGGCAGGACTGTCGGGGTTAAGATCGATGGCATGTTGGTAGTTATCCAAAGCCTGTTTCCAATCTCCTTTTTTTCGGTAAGCATTTCCCCGCAGATAGTAAATAGCATCCTTCTCTTGTTCGACAGAAATATCTTGGAGGAGTTGGTTCAATTGCTCTATTGCTTTATCCACATCTCCCCGATTAATAAGCTCTTTTAGATTATCTATTTGCTCCATTATTTTCTTATTTCGGGATTCTGACTCGCAAAGATAGCTTTTATTTGAATAAAGATGGTAAATAAAGGTGGAAATTTGCACCCTTTTGTTTTTATTGGAACAAAAAAGGAAGAAGTTTTTTGTAAGGGACCCATTGTTTGTGATATGAATTATGAAATGCGAAAAAAACGCGGATCATCACAGATTTATATAATTTTAATCTGTGAAAACCCGCGTTAATTCGCATTCTAAATCTAGCAAAATAAAGCTTTTACTATCGCTTTACAATTGGCTATGAAATGAGAATAATTGTTATTTCAGTTCTTTGATACGGATATTTCGGAACTTGACCGGAGATCCATGTCCCAAGAAGCCGATATGACCTTTTGGATTGAAAAGTCCCGGATGTTTCTGATGATCGGCAGTACCATTCTTAGTTGCTTCCCGAATATTGCCTTCTGTAATCACAATGCCATTTACTGTTACACGGATATTGTCACCATCCGCGACAATTTCTTCCGTATTCCATTCACCAACAGGTTTGAAGATACTTTGATGATCTGGTTTTGCCGGAATTATACCGTAAACGGAACCATGATGTTGCAGAGGAGTAATGTCCTTATAAATAGGATGTTCGCAATCCAATACCTGAATTTCCATTCCATTATAGGCAGCATCTACTCCCATCGGAGTACGTATGCCTACACCATTGTTTGCACCGGGAGTCAATTGGAATTCGAATCGGAATACAAAGTTTCCATATTCATTCTTCGTATATAAATTTCCACCGGAACTTTTGCTCGGAACCAAAGATATACAGTTGTTATTTAAAGTGTAATCAACAGTATTGCCTGTCCACTCGTGCATATTGGTTCCATCAAACAATATTTTGAATCCTTCTTTTTCTTCCTCAGCAGAAAGTTTGAACGGTTCCTGACGCTCTAGCTCTTTTACGTAGATATTACGGTAATATACCTTGCTACCATGTGCCTGTAATTCAATTTGTTCGATAGGGAAGATCGGTGATTTACGGTCCCAATAGTTTTCAAGAATCACGTTGTTTACCACCTTTTCTCCATTCAATACAACCGTAACACGGTCGCCTACCATTTTAATATAGAAACTGTTCCATTCACCCAGCTTATTGTCTGCAACTTTTGATGGCTTACTTAGGTTTACTTGGTTGTTATATAAACCGCCGGAACCTACTTGTGCACCTACATTGGTACGTGCAGTATCCCATATTTGCACTTGAGGAGTACCACGTAAATAAATGCCAGCATCTGCTTCAGGACCTGCCGGATCAAGCATCCAGTCTACATACATTTCAAAGTCACCGTATTGTTTTTCTGTACATAGGTTGTCGCCTTTACCTTCGAATACCAATACTCCATCTTCTACTTTCCAACCTTTGCGCATTATCTCATCAGCTTTCTTCTGTGCTTCTGCCAACTGTGCTGGTTTCATCTTAGCCCGAGCAATTGGGTTTTCTACCAATCCTTTCCATCCGGTCAGATCTTTGCCATTGAAGATGGATAAGAAACCTTCACCTTGAGGCATTTCTGCTAAATGCTTCTTGATAGCCTCTTTTTGATAACGTGCATCCGGATTGTCCAGTACTTCCAATACTTTGTTTAGTAAATCGCGGACATTGGTTCCTATATATTCTTTGTTGCCTAAAGCAATGTTCATGACAGCATTGGCTGCTGCTTGCTGTACCGGTTTCTGATCTAGGAATTTGCCCGCGTACAACATACCGAGGAAGGTATTGGTCTTTTCTATCTGTTTCAGAATAGCTTTTTTCTGTGCATCTGTCTGGGCAATATCCATAGCCTTACATAGACTTAAAAGGCGTCTTTCACCTGTAAATGAAGGGTTAGATACCAATTTTGTATAAGTAGTGAGTCCCGGCTCGAAATATTTAGAAGACGGATTCAGCTTACAAATATTATACAACTCTTCAGCTACTTGATTGTCTTTCCAATTCAGTAGGGCTTCAAAAGCAGCATCTTGTTTGGCTCCTGTATTTGTATGGAAGCCTTTCACGATGGTTGCTAACACTTCCGGCTGATTAGTAGAGGATAATACCAGATAGTAAAGATACTCTTTATCACCAGCTTGTGACATACGGCTGGTAACAATCTTAACCTGTTCTTTTGGCGGCAGAGAAGAAATAGCAGAAATCACCGCGCGTTGCATAGCCGGAATGGTTTGCTCATCGGCGTTTTCTAACATTTTACACATTGTATCAATGTCTTTATTGCTTACTACATTTTTTAGTGTTGCATAGCCTACCTTCTTCACTTCGGGAGAACCGGATTGTATTTGTTCTAATACAGTTTTTAAATTATTGCTAGCTTTACGCATAGCCAATAACTCAAGTCCGGCAATCTTTCCGGCATCGGTAGAAGAAGGGATAACTTCTGCTACTGCATCGTTAATATTTCCCGGGAACGCGACTAAAGCGTCTTGACCTAATAACACAATCTGTTTGTCGTTATCCTTTAATAATGCTGCGATAGAAGGAATACATGACTGATCTCCAATCTTTACCAATGCCCAAGTGGCTGCTTGTTTTACATTAAAGTCATTATTAGTCAGTTCATCCAATATAATCTGTTGAGCGGTAAGTCCCGAACGGATTTCCAGATTTTGAAGAATGTCATGCTTAGCCGTCTTTTTAGCTTCACGTCCTATCCAGCTCAAAATATCTGTTTTCAGTTCTGGTTTAGCTTTTTCCATTACTTTCACCAGCTTGATATATAAATCTTTGTCAGCATATTCTGAGGCATACTTCAAAGCTGCATTCCGATAGCTTCTGCTTGGGCTTTTCATCGCCGTCAGAATTAATTTAGTCGCATTTGCACTGTTTTGTCCTGCTAGTTCAGCAAGCAGCAGAGTTTGCAAAGCGGCTTCACGTGTCTGTTCTTGTCCCGCTTTCGTTGCGTCTTTTTGTAACTTCTGGGCAGCTTTCGTCACCTCTTTTAGATACCCTTCCCCGATTAGGCGGTTAAGTAATCTAAGGTAGGCATCATTAGCTCCCTCCTTTTTCATGGTGTAACCATCTTTAGCGGCAGCGCTAGCCAGAACGTCTAATGAATTAAGGCCTCCTACCTGACTTAATGCGTACAATAATTCTGATTGTATCTCCGGATTAGAAGTCGCTAACAATGTTTTTAAAAGTTCTTCAGTGTCTGTTACTCGTGCGTCTCCAATTGCCTGAATAATATTTTTTTGCGTTTTAGGTGAACCGGCACGGCTTTTTAAAGCAGCAGTCAGTGCCAATCCAGCTTGAGGGGTTCCGATAGAAGCTAATGCACAAGCAGCAGGGCTACTTAATGATTCATCATTCAGATACGCGGCAAGGGCATCTACACATTCGTCTTTTCCTAATACCTGAAGCTGACGAATGATGAATGCTTTAATTTCGCGTTCATTCGTCTTATCCAAGGCTTTTAAATAAGCATTAGCTACAACCAGACGGGCATTCTCTTCCCCTTTTGCCATGACGTAATGACTCAAACCGCTCAAGGCATAATCTACGTTTGAGTTGCTATCTTTACCCGGTGGATTGATCCTGTCTATTAGCATCAAGACTCCTTCTTCACCGGTAGAAGTCAGATCTTTTATAAGTTTATTGTACTCTGCTTGTTTTGCCACGGGCATTTGAACCAATACATCGGCAATGATCGTTTTTGCCGTACGATTGGCCGGAGATTGTGCCATTAGCATACTTCCGCATAATAACAAGGTTGCTATTGATATATATACTTTCTTCATGTGTTTTCAAATTTTGAATGAACTAAATATTCCACGGCGCTCTCGATGGTTGATCCAGTAAACGGTTGGCTGCCTCGTCATCAATGAACTCAATTTTTACAGGGTCGAAGTTTAGTGTTCTGTTCAAACGAAGGGCTGTTGCTCCTATATTCACAATTGTTGCCGAACGGAATCCGTTTTGTTCATTTAATGCAAATGGCTGACGAGTTTTAATACTTTCAATGAAGTCTGAAACCTGTGGTTCCGGTTCGGGATAATCAGCAAGCTTCTTTTCCCAATCTGGAATGTCACACACAAAATTTTTATATACATTACCGTTAGGACCTGCTATATAAGGAGTGTCCGGATTACCATAGTCTCCTCCCCAAAGCACAATCTGACAACCGTCAGCATATGTGTAAGTAATAGAACGCCAAACTCCGACTGCATCCGGATGCTGTTGTGGAGCATCTACTTCCACTTTCACAGGGCTAGTATCATCTTTACCTAATATATATTGTACGGGGTCGATATAATGTTGTCCCATATCGCCCAAACCACCACTATCATAGTCCCAATATCCACGGAAATTCTGGTGAACACGATGAGCATTGTATGGTTTGTAAGGAGCCGGGCCTAACCACATATCATAATCCAATTCTGTTGGAACTGTTTGCGGCTCGAGATGTTCTTTTCCTACCCAGAAAAACTTCCAGTCAAATCCGGTATGCTTGCTGATAGTTACTTTCAGTGGCCATCCTAACATTCCGCTTTGTACTAATTTCTTTAAAGGCTTAACCGGAGTTCCCAATCCATAGAACTGATCTTCGAAACGGAACCAAGTGTTCAGACGGAACATACGTCCATATTGTTCCACAGCTTCTTTTACGCGTTTACCTTCACCGATTGTACGTGTCATTGGTTTCTCGCACCAAATGTCTTTTCCTGCTTTTGCAGCTTCTACCGACATGATTCCATGCCAATGAGGTGGAGTTGCAATATGAACGATATCTACATTCGGATCTAAAATCAAATCACGAAAATCGTGATAAGCTGCTATTTTATCTTTTACCAGATTTTTGCCTAGTTCAAGATGCTTTTTATCAACGTCACACACTGCTACTAAGCGTGTACCTGCATAATTTACATGCCCTCTACCCATTCCTCCGACACCAATGATACCTTTGGTCAATTGATCACTTGGAGCAATATAGCCATGTCCCAATACGTGGCGCGGCACAATTGTGAAAAGAGCTAGTCCACCGACTGTTTTTAAGAAGTCTCTTCTGTCCATTCCCATAGTAATAAAATTTATATGATTATTTGTCTAACAATTTTTGCAAATATTTACGAGTCTTGATTACATAATCTCGATTGCTATCACCCAACTCACACTCAATAGTTAAAGAACCCTCGAAGTTCTGCTTTTTCAATTCTTCAATTACAGCTGGAAAATTGACCTCACCTTCGGGTATGTTTACTTCTTTACCTAATATATAAGGATTATTCGGATCGGGATATTTCCCGTCTTTTGCATGAAATTCTTTAATTAAACTACCGAACTGTTTTACAGCATCAAGTGAATTTGCTTTTCCATACATTAATAGATTAGCCAAGTCACAATTGATAAAAAGATTTCCTGTCCCTATATCTTTAATTGCGCGAATCAATGTGGTTGGTGTTTCCTGTCCTGTTTCAAAATAGATCATGATATTACGCTCTTTTGCATAATTTGCTAACCCTTTCATAACCTCAATAAAACTTTTGTATTGTTCAGATGCTAAATCTTCCGGGATGAAACCAAAATGCGAGTGCATCGCAGGTATGTCTGCCATTACACAGAAATCAATCATTTTACGATAAACTGCCAGTTTCTCTTCACGTCCATTTTCAGGGACTAAACCAATTGTAGAAGGCCCTTCTTTGAAATTCCAAACACAATGTCCGGGAACCGAAACTACTGTTGTAACTTTAATCTGATGTTTTTTAGATGCAACCTTCAACTTTTCAGCAAAGTTTTTATCCATTTTCTGGCTGTATTGAAGTTGGCAAGATCCAAATCCGGAGTCATGTAATTCTTTGAAACTTTTATCAATATCACTCCAATCATATTGAATAACACCTATTGTGATTTTATTCTCTGCTTTAATTCCACAGAGGGGAATTAAGAAGGCTAACAATAATAAGTAAAATCGTTTATTCATCGTATAACTATTTAAGTTGGCTAACATTAGTATGATATAAGATTAGGATAATATGGGATTATCCGTAGTGCTGACGAAGGAGTAAAATATAATTCTTACTAAATCTTCTAATATCTGATAAAAAAATTAAGGTCCTTTCTTTTTCATTGTATTAGCGTTTCGTTTTTGATAGGTATAGTTGTTTTTCAATTGTGCAAAGATATTCTTTTTTTTCTGATACTATGTAATATTTGAGATAAAATAAATAAAAAAGTTAATGTAATACCTACCTTTTTGAAGCACTTATTCACTTTAAGCTAATAGAATTTATGAAATGTTTAGTATAAATGTGGTTTTTGTTATCTTTGGTGGAAATTTAGACTTTAGTATATATTTATATATAAGGTAATGGAAATAAGAGAACGAATACAATTATTATTGGTTGAAATGAACCGGGGAGTTTATGAAAAGGAAAGAGAAATAAGCTTGTCCTTGTTGGCTGCTTTGGCCGGTGAAAGTATTTTGCTGTTAGGACCTCCGGGAGTAGCTAAATCAATGGTGGCACGTCGGTTGAAAAAGGCTTTTGTCAAAGCAAGAGCTTTTGAGTATTTGATGTCTCGTTTTTCCACCCCTGATGAGATTTTTGGTCCGGTAAGTATCAGTCGGTTAAAAGTGTCAGATAAGTATGAACGTGTCGTTGATGGATATTTGCCGATGGCAGATGTCGTATTTTTGGATGAGATATGGAAGGCTGGTCCCGCTATCCAAAATACATTATTGACAGTAATCAATGAAAAATTATTCAGAAATGGTGATACTGAACTAAAATTGCCTTTAAAGTTATTGGTGGCAGCCAGTAATGAATTACCGACTCAAGGAGAAGGTCTGGAAGCTTTGTGGGATCGATTTTTGCTTCGTGTGATTTGTACGTGTGTGAAGCAAGAGGATACATTCTATATGATGTTACTGAATGATAGCGATGAAGTGGAAGAAACAACCTGTCAATGGCAAATCTCTAATGAAGAATATGCGGAATGGCAAAAAAAAATAAGGCAGATAACTGTTGCTGCTGATGTGCTGTCATGTATCACGGAAATTCGTAAATACTTAAGTAAAGTAGAGATACAAACTTCCGAAGTACATCGGAGTGTATATATAAGTGATCGGCGTTGGAAAAATATTGTTCGCCTATTAAAGACATCTGCCTTTATACATGGACGTATAGATGTTAGTACGACTGACATTTTGCCTATTTATCATTGTTTGTGGAATGAACCGGATGAATATACGAATATTCGTCAAATAGTGATTCGTGCAGTGTTTGTTCCTTATGTGAAAGAGCTCACATCTGTTACTTTATCTCTTAAATCAGATTTAAAAGTAAGTCGGGTACGCGAGGCATTAGAGAAAGCCAGACAAAAAGGAGATCGTCGGGATGATGATTTGTTGATAACGGATCATTTTTATTATCAAGTGGAAAATCATGGTACGGGCAATACCTATATTTTTATAGTTGATTATAAAAATATGAAAGAGTATAGCACAAAAGATGCGCCAATGGTGGGAGTGATGTATACTGATCCGTTGAATCCCAAGCGAACAATTATTCGTACCTTTTCTGATGCTGTATTATTAAAAGAACAAGGAGCTGAGCGGGTTACACTGTTCAGGGATAGCAGACATCTTTATATTAATGGTGTACGTTTTCCGATGAAGAGGCTCACCGGTGGCGAACAGCAACAGTTGTGGTTAGGAAACCTTTCCATAACCGATCGGGATTATGAGACAGAATTGGAGGTGATAAGTGCAAAGATAGATAAACAAGTTAAAGGTTTACGGGAAAATATATTTGTAACGGAAGAAGATAAAAAGGAAATAGATCAATATATAGCAACTATCCGTAAGGAGATTGCATGGGCACGCGTGGATGTACGTAAGTTACGGTATGGTGATGAATAGATATAATTCAGCTTTTTATATCCAAGCTTTGGATAAGTATATGAAAACGGGAGAATGTGCAAAAACTGACTCAGAACCATTATATGCTTATTTATTGTCTGTCATGAATGATGCGGTTATAAAAATTCAAGTTTTGAATAATGATATCTGTGCCTGTGTTTTTTATGATACGATGGTACAATTTATCAATCTGAATTTGAATAAAGAAAAATATAACTTGCAAAAGAGCCAGGCTGAACAAGAGGGAATGGAACATGTTATGGATTGGTCAATTGATCGACGTAGAGATGGTTGGCAGGCGTTGCTTAAGCAGTTGGGTGATGCATATCAGGAATTTGGTTTTGATCATCGTTTTTACAGAGCGCAGTTTGGGCAGGAAGGAAAGTATGCGGACGACAAGACTTGGGAGAAAATGATAGATGATTGGAAAGAGGCTTTTCACCAGAAAAATCAGAAACAAAAGGAGGAAGAGATCGAATTGCGTAAAGATAGTCTGGAACAAAGAATGCGCTCTAATTTTAAAAAAATTCCAGAGTATCTGGATAAGAATAAAGTAGAGAAGGATGAATTCTTTCAATCTTGGGGATTAATGAACGGTATTTGGAACACATTTGATTTTGAACGGATACGAAAGATTGTCCGTATTCAGAAAGAGTTTCCTGAAATTCTGAAAATTGCGAATAAAATGGGACGTATTGCTGCTGATGATGGTCAAGAGCAGTTGTCTGTCGCAGAAGGGGATATTTATAAGATGGAACATGCTTCTAAATGTGATATATTGGGTATTACAATAGGAAATGATTTAAATTCGCTTTTGCCTATCGAATTAGCTCATTGTGCAGATACTGAGTTAGAAAATTTGTTTGTTTATAAGTACCTTACCGGTAAACTGCAAAATTTCCGATATAAATCAGAGATTATGAAACCTGCCAAGCGGTTGGAAGTGAGACCTGCAGCGTTGAAAGGACCAATGATTGTTTGTCTGGATACTTCTGGGAGTATGGTTGGTAAACCGGAAAAGATTGCCTACTCTTTGATGGTGAAACTGTTAGAAATAGCTGATAGACAGAGACGTGATTGTTTTCTGATTGCTTTTTCTGTGTCTGTCAATCCGATTGATGTCCGGCGAGAACGAGCGAGGCTTCTTGATTTTTTTTCTACTACGGCTTGCGGAGATACAGATGCTACTAGAATGCTAAATACTACATTTCAGTTGCTTCTATCAAATAAAGACTATATGAATGCAGATATATTATGGATCAGTGATTTTAAAATACCTCTTTCTTCTCCGAAATTAATCCGGCAAATGCAGGAATACCGGGATGCTAGCACGCGTTTTTATGGTTTACAGATTGGAATTGCCGAGAATGAATGGGCTTCCTTTTTTGACTATATTTATCAGATTAGTTACACTCCGGTAAGGCGTTATTGATATTTTTTTGTTTATATAATAAATTGAAGATAAATGGGAGACATCATTCTTATTGTATTAAGTGTTATTTGTCTGATTACCGGATTGATAGGTTGCATACTTCCGATGCTTCCGGGACCTCCGATTGCATATGTCGGATTATTATTGCTTCATGCAACAGATAAAGTGCAATATTCCACTAATCAATTACTCATTTGGCTATTGTTTGTTATTATTGTGCATATCTTGGATTATTTTACTCCAATGTTAGGCAGTAAATATAGTGGAGGTAGCAGATGGGGAAGTTGGGGGTGTATTACCGGAACCATTGTTGGCTTGTTTTTTCTTCCATGGGGGATTATTGTCGGACCATTTCTAGGAGCTGTGATAGGGGAATTGTTAGGAGATCGTAAATTACGTGAGGCTATAAAATCCGGTATTGGTTCACTACTGGGCTTTCTGTTTGGTACGGTTTTGAAACTACTGTTGTGTGGATACTTTTGTTATCAGTTTATTATTGGGGTATTTAACATATAGGTTTTAATAAAAATGATATAATGTAGTTCTTTTAGTGATGTGCCTGTATGAACTGGTCTGTGTTTTATAACATAAATAAAACCATACCAGATCGTACCAGTATTTGTTTTTTAATCCATATATTTGCACCGATTATTTTTTATTTGCTTGCATCAATAAATTAACTACTATATGAAAAATAAGCTTTTATGTCTCGTCTCAATGACAGTTATTGTTACTGGAGGAGTCACAACTTCTTACGCAAAAGGGGATGATAAATCTCCTGTCCAATTTATTCCTGTAAAGGATGTGCAAATTAATGATGCATTTTGGAGTCCGAAATTTAACCGATGGAATAGTGTTACGGTACCAGATGTATTCGATAAATTTGAAGGCAAACACTTAACTCCTGGAGAACAAGCAGAAAACAATACATTTATAAATTTTGATGATGTAGCTGCCGGGAAAAAAGGTACAGGGCATAATGTCGGTCTTCCATGGTTCAATGGATTGGTGTATGAAACGATTCGGGGGGTATCTGATTTGTTGATACAACATCCTGATAAGAAGCTGGAAGAGAGGGTGGACGGATATATTGCCCGGATAGAAGCGGCCCAGAAGGCTGATCCTAATGGCTTTATCGATACTTATACCGACTTGATCCAACCGGGAAATCGTTGGGGAGAGAATGGGGGTTTTTTGCGTTTCCAACATAATGTATATAATGCCGGAATGTTAATTGAAGCCGGGGTTCATTACTACCAGGCTACCGGAAAAGTAAAACTTTTAGAGGTAGCAGTCCGGTTGGCCAATTATATGTGTGATTTAATGGGGCCAGCTCCGAAGAAAAATATCATACCTTCACATTCCGGTCCGGAAGAACCTATAATTAAGCTGTATTGGTTGTTTAAACAAAATCCGGATTTGAAAAAGTTAATCACTCTTCCTGTAGACGAAAATGAATACTGGAACTTGGCCACTTTCTGGTTAGAAAATAGAGGGAATCATTGTGGTTATCCGTTGTGGGCAAATTGGGGAAATGAAGAATCAGAACGTTGGATTCGAGATCAGAAATATAAAGATTCTCAATTCGGGAAAAATGCACGTCCTTCGTGGGGAGATTATGCTCAAGACTCTATCTCTATTTTTGAACAGAAAACGATAGAGGGGCATGCGGTACGTGCTACCTTGTTGGCGACAGGTATTGCTTCAGCTGCTTTGGAAAATCAATCTCCCAAATATATACAGACGGCTATTAATTGGTGGGATAATATGGTAGGTAGACGTATGTTTATAACCGGTGGAGTCGGAGCAATCCATTTTGACGAGAAGTTTGGGGCTGATTATTTCCTGCCAACAGATGCTTATCTCGAAACTTGCGCTGCAGTAGGAGCTGGTTTCTTTAGTCAGCGGATGAACGAACTGACTGGTGAGGGTAAATATATGGATGAATTTGAGCGAGTATTATATAATAATGTACTGACCGGTATTTCTCTTTCCGGTGATAAATATACATATCAAAATCCCTTGAATTCACATAGTCATTCTCGTTGGGAATGGCACTCTTGTCCATGTTGTCCTCCGATGTTTCTTAAAATAGTATCGGTAATGCCGGGTTTCATATATGCTAAAAAGGCTGATCAAGTTATTGTTAATCTGTTTGTAAGTAGCCAGACTAAAATTGATTTGAAGAATAATGTTGTTCGCGTTCAGCAAGAAACGAATTATCCCTGGACAGGAAAGATAAAGCTAATTATTCATCCTGAAAAGAAAAATAAGTTTTCTGTGAAAATACGAATTCCGGGATGGGCACAGAAAATTGAGAATCCATATGGACTTTATCGTTCTGATCTGAATTCTCCGATTACGTTGAGCATAAACGGAAAATCAGAGAAAGTAAATGTTATTGATGGTTATGTTGAACTTAATCGTAGTTGGAAAGAAGAAGATTGTATTGAACTGAACTTACCTATGCAACCTCGAGTTATAACAGCTTGCGATGAGGTCAAAGATCTTAGGGGGAAAGTAGCTTTGGCTTCCGGTCCTTTGATCTACTGTCTGGAAGAAACAGATAATGCAAAACTGGATCAATTAAAAATAGATACGAAACATTCAATGAAATTAGTTTCTGAAAAGAGCCTTCTGGAAGGAGTGAATGTGATAAAAGGAAATGCCGTGGATGATAAAGACCGACAGGTCACTTTTACTGCTGTTCCATATTATGCAATGGGAAACCGTGAACAGGGTGCTTATGAGGTATGGATTGATGATGCATATGGGCAGCCACAGAGTGAGCGTATTGACATTGATGCCTCAAAGATTGAAAATACGATTCCTGCTTATCTTTATGGATCTTGTATAGAAGATGTTAATCATGAAATATATGGCGGTATCTATAATCAACGAATTTTCGGGGAGAGTTTTGAAGAGCCTACGCCTGATGGCATATTTGATGACTTTTCAATTTATGAGGGGGCTTGGAATGCTTCACAAGGAGAACTTTACGTAAGAGGTACAAATGGTGCTAAATTCATTTACAATCCAATGGAAGTGCAAGACGGCTCTGTGGAAGTGGATATTAAGTTTGATAGTGCAGCGGGCGAAAATGCAGGATTAATCACCCGGGTATCCCAAGAAGCGAAAGGTGCTGATTCTTTCAATGGGTATGAAATAAGCCTTGCTGCTAATGGGAAAAAAGTGGTGGTTGGAAAACACGAACAAAACTTTAAACATATTCGGGATATAGAAGTGGACTGTAAGCCTACTGAATGGAATCGCCTGAAAGTTGCTATGAATGGTAACAAAATGGAGGTTTTTGTGAATGGTAAAAGTATATTCGTCCATACGGAAGATAACCCTAATCTTGTTGCAGGTAAAATTGGATTACGTTCGTGGCATTCCAATGTGAAGTTTCGTAATGTCAGAATTAAGACTGACAATGTGGATGAAATTTTAAAATTACGTGCAATCCCTCAGCCTGCAGTTAGTTCTCAATGGGCATCTATTCAAACAGGAAATGTGAAAGCAGATTATGTTCATGATAATAAAAATGCCTATAATACGAATTGGTCACAATGTATTAGTAAAACAGGAGGAACCGGTAAAGTTGGAGTAGCCAATATGGGGCTTAATAAATGGGGAATCGGTATTAAAAAAGATCAAAAATATGTTGGTAGTTTATTCCTTAAAGGAACCTATAGCGGAACTGTGAAAGTATCCTTACAGAGTGCAGATGGTAGTCACGAATATACAGTACAAGAAATAGACGGTATTACTAATGGCTGGAAGAAGTTTTCATTTGAACTGACTCCTGATACGACTGATGCTAATGCACGTTTTGCCATATATATAGAAAAAAATGGAAAATTATGGGTTGATCAGGTGACCTTAATGGGAACCGGGAGCGATCTTTTTCATGGACTTCCACTTCGCAATGATATTGCTCAATTGATGGTCGATCAGGGTTTAACGTTCTTGCGTTATGGTGGTACTATGGTGAATGCCCCTGATTACAAATTCAAAAATATGATTGGTGATAGAGCTAAACGTCCCCAATATAAAGGTCACTGGTATCCTCACTCGACTAATGGATTCGGCATTGAAGAATTTCTTCAGTTATGTGAAGCAGGAGGTTTTGTCCCTTCTTTCGCAGTGAATGTAGGAGAGTCGGCCCAAGATATGGCAGATATGATCGAATATTTGAATGGTCCGATCACTTCTGAATGGGGCAAAAAACGTGCGGAAGCCGGACATCCTAAGCCATATAATATAAAGTATATAGAGATCGGAAATGAAGAGGTTATTTGGGGAGATATTCGCAAGGATTACGAACAGTATATTCAGGATTTTAATCGCATTTATGATGCCATAAAGTCAAAGGATTCGAAGGTTGAATTTATCTCTGCAGCTTGGTGGCGTCCGGAATCACCGGAAAATATGAAAATGGTGTTCGACGCGCTCAATGGAAAAGCTGCTTTTTGGGATTATCATCCTTGGACTGACGATGACCGTTTGGGATCTCAAGTGGAAGGAGAGTTAAAAACAATGAGAGACTATTTCCTGAAATGGGATCCGAATACAACGATGAAGTGTGCTCTTTTTGAAGAAAATGGAGTGACACACGATATGCGACGTGCTTTGGGGCATGTGACGATTCAAAATGCGGCTCGTAGGATGGGGGACTTTTTACTGACTACTTGTGCTGCTAACGCATTAGAACCCTATTTGCAAAATGATAACGGCTGGAATCAGGGACAAATATTTTTTAATTCCTCACAAGCATGGGGAATGCCTCCTTTCTACGCTACCCAAATGGCTGCTAAATATCATAAACCTTTCAGAGTGTTTAGTGCAACTCATGGAGGACTGGATGTAACAGCTGCTACGGACGAGAAGAAAGACGAAGTTGTTCTTCATGTTTCAAATATCCATGATCGTGTGATTACTGCTGATATTTTTATGCAAGGATTTGAATCTCCTTCAAAGATTAAGGTTATTACTTTATCAGGTACGGAAAAGGATAAAAATACACCGCAGCAACCGGAAAGGATTGTTCCACAAGAGAAAGTACTTTACCATACAACAGATGTGAAATATGAATTCCCTGCTAATTCATATACCATCCTGATATATCAAAAGTAAAGATTGGTATCTTAAACAAAAAAAGAACTGTTCTAATTCAAGAACAGTTCTTTTTTTGTTTTATTTAATTTGTAGGCTTTTATTCCGTCGGAATCTTATCAATTCGTTTCTGATGACGACCTCCTTCAAACTCTGTTGAGAAGAATTCACTCAGAATCATGTCTGCTTCTGCTGTACTGACAAAACGTCCCGGCATTACAAGTATATTGGCATCATTATGTAAACGAGCCAGATGTGCGATTTCCGCATTCCAGCAGAGAGCGGCACGAATACCTTGATGCTTGTTTAAAGTCATATTAATTCCGTTTCCACTTCCACAAATCGCAATTCCCGGATAACATTCTCCTGCTTCTATTGCAAGAGCTAAAGGATGTGCATAATCCGGATAATCTACACTAATCGTTGAATTGGTACCAAAATCTTTATAAGCCCAGCCTTTTACTTCCAACCAGCCACGAACATATTCTTTTAGTTCGAAACCGGCATGGTCACACGCTAATCCGATAATTTTCATTAGAGCATTGCTTTTACTTCGTTATACACATTCTCGGCAGTAAATCCAAGCTTTTCATCTAATACTTTATAAGGAGCAGAGAATCCGAATGAATCTAATCCCCAAACCTTACCATCGCAACCTACCAAACCTTGAAGGGTTACAGGCAGACCTGCAGTCAGACCAAAAATCTTGGCTCCCGTAGGTAGAATAGATTCTTGATATTCTTTTGATTGGCTCCGGAATAGGCCCTCAGACGGAGCTGATACGATACGGATTTTTACACCGTCTTTGCGGAGAAGTTCAGCACCTGCTACCAATGTAGAAACTTCAGAGCCGGAAGCAACCAGAATAACATCCGGATTTTCGTCTGAACCTGCTACGATATAAGCACCCTTTGCTGCTTTTTCGTAATCAGTTCCAACAGGAAGATTTGTAATATTCTGACGGGATAAAATCAAACCGGTTGGAGTATAGATATTTTCCATTGCGAGTTTCCATGCAATAGTTGTTTCTTCTACATCTGCCGGGCGGAGTACTAACATTGAGTTATGTCTCTTATGATTTTTAAGTTTCTCCATTAAACGTATTTGAGCCTCCTGTTCAACCGGTTCGTGAGTAGGTCCATCTTCACCTACACGGAAAGCATCATGCGACCATATGAATTTAACAGGCTGTTCCATTAAAGCTGCCATGCGTATAGCCGGTTTCATATAATCGGAAAATACAAAGAAAGTACCACACGCAGTGATGACACCACCATGTAAAGACATACCAATGCAAACACAAGCCATTGTCAATTCTGATACACCGGCTTGGAAGAATGCTCCACTGAAATCACCTTTCTTGAAAGCATGCGTTTTTTTCAGGAACCCATCTGTTTTATCTGAATTAGAAAGGTCGGCAGAAGCAACAATCATATTTTCTACTTGTGTAGCAAGTGTTCCCAAAACAGTTGCAGACCCGACACGTGTAGCACCACCTGCTTTTTGCTCGACAACTGTCCAGTCTATTTTGGGCGCTTTTCCTGCAAAGAAAGTTTCCAATTTAGCAGCTTGCTCCGGATTGTTTTTTGCCCATGCAGCTTTCACTACATATTTTTCAGCTACAATATTCTTTAATTCTGCACTACGTTTTGTATATAACTCAGCTACTTCAGGGAATACAACAAATGGATTTGTTGGATCTCCATCTAAGTTCTTGATGGTGTTTATATATGCATCGCCACCAAGTGGAGCACCATGAGTAGCACAATTAGCTTCGTAACTGCTGCCATCCGCTTTACGTGCACCTTTACCCATCACTGTTTTACCAATGATCAATGTCGGGCGTTCTTTTTCAGCTTTAGCTTTTTTGAGAGCCGTACGGATAGCATCTACATCATTACCGTTGATGCTAATAACTCTCCATCCCCAAGCCTCATATTTCATGGCAGTATTTTCGATCGTTACATCTTTCGTTTCTGTAGAAAGCTGAATATCGTTGGCATCATAGAACATAATCAAATTGTCCAATCCCAATGCCCCTGCAATACGTCCGGCACCTTGAGATATTTCTTCCTGTATACCACCATCAGAAATATAAGCGTAGATGGTTTGATCCATTACTTCATTAAAACGTGCTTTCAGGAATTTGGCAGCGATAGCAGCACCTACTGCAAAAGTATGTCCTTGTCCCAATGGTCCCGACGTGTTTTCCACACCACGCATGATATCTACTTCAGGATGTCCCGGAGTTGGGCTTCCCCATTGGCGGAATTCTTTCAATTCATCCAATGTATATTTGCCGGTCAGTGCCAACGTAGAATAAAGCATTGGAGACATATGACCCGGGTCAAGGAAAAAGCGGTCACGTCCTTCCCAACGCGGATTTTCAGGATCATATACTAAAAATTCAGAGAAGAGTACGTTCACAAAATCAGCACCACCCATGGCACCACCCGGATGACCGGAATTGGCTTTTTCAACCATTGAAGCAGCAAGAATACGGATGTTGTCCGCTGCACGATTCATAAGTTTGTTATCGTTCATATCTTTATATTTAATAAATTCCGTTTATATTTTTTGCAAAGATAACTCTTTCTCTGTAATTGACAATGAGAAAATGCTTTCTTTTTCTTTCCTTTCCTTTCTATATTTAATTCTATATTCTTTCGATTACAATGCGCACCCCTCTCTGGTATATCAGGAAGCTAGTATAACTTCAATGTAACAATAGACTTAGCAGGTAGTTTTACTTTTAGGATTCCTTTATTGATTTTTACCTCTTTGAATGGAGCTAATTTTACATTATTAGGATTCTCGAACGAATTATAATCGGTTAGATTAGACGAAGTTAAAATTTCACCGGATGCTTTAGAAGCATTTATGTTGGGTAAGTTAATAGTTACTTCTTGTGTATTATCTGCGTCTACATTAGAAAGTGAAAGATGAATAATGCCATTTTTATTTTTTGAAGCAGTAGCACTTATATATGGTACTACACGATTTTGACGTACATTTACTTTTTCACAACTTAACTCAAGTGGGAGATAGGTGGCGTCTTGGTGTACTTTGTACATTTTGAAAACATAGTAAGTGGGAGTTAATACCATCTCTTTTTCTTTTGTCAGTATCATAGATTGAAGTACATTCACTATTTGAGCTATATTTGCCATCTTTAAACGGTCGGTGTATTTATGGAATACATCAAGACTTAAAGACGCAACAAAAGCATCACGTAATGTGTTTTGTTGAAACAAATGTCCTCTGGTTGTTCCGGGTTCTTCATCCCACCATGTTCCCCATTCGTCAAGCATAAGAGCAATCCGCTTATCTTTATCGTATTTATCCATAATGGCACAATGTTTCTTGATTACATCTTCTATTTCAAGGCATTTGCCCATAGTCCAGTAATAATCATCTTTATTAAATTTTGTTGCTGCTCCTTTACTGCCACTCCACCCGGTTACAGTATAGTAGTGTAAAGAAAGCCCTTGCATTCCATGTCCAACGCGGTTCATTAATACTTCTGTCCAGTTGTAATCATAATCACTTGCTCCGCTGGCGATTTTGAATAAATAGTTACCGTCATAATTCCGGCAATAAGTAGAATAACGACGATATAAATCTGAATAATATTCCGGACGCATACTACCACCGCATCCCCAACTCTCATTTCCTACACCGATAAATTTTACTTTCCATGCCTTATCGCGACCGTTTTTACGGCGAAGGTTAGCCATTGGAGAGTCTCCTTCAGAAGTCATATATTCCACCCATTTGGCTAACTCTTCAACTGTTCCGCTACCTACGTTTCCACTGATATAAGGTTCACAGCCTAACATTTCACAAAGATTTAAAAACTCGTGTGTGCCGAAGCTATTATCTTCAATGGTTCCACCCCAATTGTTGTTTACCATTTTAGGACGATTTCCTTTCGGACCGATACCATCCATCCAATGATATTCATCCGCAAAGCACCCACCAGGCCAGCGGAGAACAGGAACAGATAAATCTTTCAATGCTTTAAAAACATCTGCACGATATCCTTTAATATTAGCAATTTCGGAGTTTTCACCTACCCAAAGTCCACCATAGATACATGAACCTAAATGTTCAGCAAACTGACCATATATTTCTTTAGGGATAATTTCTTTGCCTTGATCGGTATGTACAGTAATGGTAGCTTCCTTTTGTGCAGAAAGAGAAATTGATGCTGCCAGAAAGGCTGTGCTGACTAATAACTTTGTTTTCATAATCATATTTTTAAAGTTTAAATTTAGGATCTTTGTGATATGCCCTGCTATTAAATTGATATAAAGCAGCACCACGTTTTGAACCTGTTTTATCTATTTTATCCGTTTTTTCTATAAATCCCATGTCGGCTACCCGTTTACGGAAGTTACGTTTATCTATTGGTTCTCCATAAATAGCTTCATACAAACTTTGCAATTGAGATAATGTGAAGAGCCTAGGTAATAAATTGAAACCGATAGGCTCTATTGATGCCTTTTGTTTCATCAGTTCCCGTGCATTATTAACCATTTTCGGATGGTCGAAAATCAAGGAAGGTAGTTTATGGATATTTATCCAATAAGCATTATGATTCTGAACTAATTCTCTATTGTATTCATTAATATTGATCAGTGCATAATAAGCCACAGAAATTACTCGTTCACCCGGATCTCGATCAACAGCTCCAAAAGTTCCGACTTGTTCCATATACACATTCTCCAAACCGGTAAGTTCAGTGAGTACACGTTTGGCAGCTTCATCTACGCTTTCATCTTTTTGGACAAATCCTCCCATAAGTGACCATTCGCCCATTGCCGGAGCAAAATTTCTTTTTAATAGCAGCAAACTTATCTCCCCTTCATTAAATCCAAAGATGATGCAATCGACGCTTACATAAAGTGTAGGATTCGAACTGTAACAACCTTTTTGCTGCACTTCTTTCATTGTAAGATAATTTGGATTTACAATTAAGTTATTTTGATTCATTTCTATCATCTTTCCAATAATGACTATTTTTCTACAGAGAATTTGAAGATACACTCACTATTATAGGTTTCACCTGGTTCTAGAATTACAGAAGGCCAATCTTCTTTGTTAGGGCTGTCAGGATAATGTTGTGTTTCCAGACATACAGAAGCGCGTTGATTATAAACAATACCTTTTTTTCCGGTTACGGTCCCATTTAGAAAGTTACCGGTATATACTTGGATTCCCGGTTCATTCGTATATACTTCTAAACTAATTCCAGACTGGAGAGAGGTTAGTTTGGCAGCTATTTGGTGGATGTCTCCTTTAGTGTTCAAAACCCAATTATGATCATAACCATTTCCATGCTTTAGCTGAATGAAGTCATTGTTATTTATGTCTTGTCCGATTGCTTTTGGAGCAGTAAAGTCCATTGGAGTATTATTCACACAAGCAATTTCTCCTGTAGTCATAGATGTGCTGTCTATCGGTGTATAATAATTAGCATTTATATACAAAATATCGTCAGTAGAGACATTTGACGGATTACCGGAGAGATTGAAGAATGAATGATTAGTCATATTAATGACTGTTTTTTTATCTGTAACTGCTTTATATTTGATTTCAATAGCATTGTCATTTGTTAATTGATAGGTTACTTTTGCTGTAACATTACCGGGGAAGTTTTCATCTCCATCCGGTGAAAAATAAGTTAGTTCCAATGTTGATGAATCAATTTGTTTCGCATTATACACTTGACATTGCCATCCTTTCGGACCTCCATGCAAACAATGCCCATTTTTATTTTGGGGCAATTGAATCGTATCCCCCTCCAAAACAAAGCGTCCCTGATTGATACGATTGGCGTAACGACCTATAGAAGCACCAAAATTATTGGGTGTGTTGATGTAATCAGCAATGTTATCAAATCCCAAAACTACATCTTGCATTTTACCATTTTTATCGGGCACTATGATAGATACAATACGCCCACCAAAGTTGGTAATACATACTTCCATACCAGCTTCATTTTTTAACGCATAAAGAGCAGTTTGGATATTATTTACTTCTGTTTGAAATTTTACCGGGTCAAGACCCGATAAAGTCAGCTTGGACACTGGCTTGTTATTGCACGCTAATAGTATCATTACGGCGATTACTGTAAATAGGAAATGTTTTTTCATGGTATTATTATAATTGTAAATGAGATTTTTATCTTATTTTGGGTGTGAAAGTAACACTTTTGTTTAGTGTATCATATACACTCATGTATGTTATACAGCATAAAGATGAAAATGGCTATCAGTTATCAAAAAAATAGAATTAGCGATGAAAATAGATGGTATAGTTGTATTTTTCATTTAAAAGAAGTAATATTGCATGGAAAAGAATAAATAACAATACAATAGTATGAAACGAAGCATTAAGCGTCTTCCTAAATCTACGCAAGAAGAACTCAATTATTTAGTAGAGTCTATAATACGTCATATACCAAAGTGTGCAATGATTGTTTTATATGGCAGCTATGCTCGTGGTGGATATGTGTTGTGGGATGAGAGGATAGAGTTTGGTATTCATACTTCCTATCAAAGTGATTTGGACATCTTGGTTTTAACTTATAATTCGAGTGCACGCATTACTGAGGGGCAATTAGAAGAAAAAGTGGTTAGAAATTATCATAAAGCTTTTGCTTCCAGGCGTCATGCCGCACCTCAATTTATTGTAGAAGACATTAATTCTTTTAATAAGTCTCTTGACCAAAGGCGTTATTTTTACACAGATATTGTAAAAGAAGGTATTAAACTTTATGATGATAAAAAATTTAAATTAATGAAACCTCATGCACTTTCTTTCAAAGAGATCAAAAATATTGCTGAAGAAGAATTCAATAAGTGTTATCCGTTTGCTATTGGATTCATGAAGTATGCTTATATTGCTTTAGAGGATGAAATGAATGAACTGGGAGCTTTCCAACTTCATCAGGCTTGTGAAAGATTTTATTATTCCATAGAACTTGTTTTTGTGAATTATCGTCCTAAAAGTCATAAACTGAAAGATCTTGAAAGTAAGTGTAAAAAATATTCTCGCGATATAGCAACCGTATTTCTTCATAATACCGAATTTGAGAAGCATTGCTATGATTTGCTTTGTCGTGCTTATATTGAGTCACGGTATAATAAGGATTATGTAGTAACAAGAGAAGAGTTGGCATATATGCTCCAAAGAGCTGAGATTTTGAAAAAGATTACCTATACAGTTTGTTCCGAGCGACTACTTGCTTATGATTCAATGAGCGATACAGAAAATCAGAAGTTTACAGAGGTTTATCAAACTACTGAAAGGAAGGATATACCTACTTTGGCGGCAGATGAATTGGAAGATTCAAAGAATGATCCTGAAGAAAATGATATGTGTGGGAATGATTTTAAAGAAAATAGTTCTGAAAGAAAATGATCCCAAAGAATTCCGTATGAGTTTGTCGGTTAATAAATAAATTAGGGGTGGCTTTACTAAAAAGCCACCCCTAATATTTTATGAGAGATGTTTTTTATTCTAATCTACGTGAACCGTCACCGATTACTACATCATAAACTTTAGGGCTTCTGCCGAATTTGGCTTTGAAAGCTTCTTTTGTTTTTTCGATGAAGTTGTCGTACAATTCTTCTTTCACTAAGTTTATAGTACAGCCACCGAAGCCACCACCCATAACACGAGAACCTGTTACGCCATATTCTTTAGCGCAATCATTCAGGAAGTCAAGTTCTTCGCAGCTTACTTCGTACAACTTACTCATGCCATGGTGCGTTTCATACATCTTCTTACCTACAGTTTCGTAATCGTCTTTTTCCAATGCATCACATACATCAAGTACACGTTGAATTTCTTCGATCACATATTCAGCACGCATATAGTCTTCTTCATTGATGTCAGCTTTTGCTTCCTGTAACATTTCCATTGTACAGTCACGTAAGAATTCTACATGAGGATGTTTTTTCTGGATAGCAGCAACAGCAGCTTCACAACTTTGACGACGTTTGTTGTAAGCAGAAGATGCCAATTCATGTTTAACAACAGAATCTAGCAATACTAAACGATATCCTGTTGGATGGAAAGGGAAATATTGATATTCCAAAGAACGGCAATCCAAGCGAATCAAGCTACCAGCTTTACCGAATACGGAAGCAAACTGATCCATGATACCACAGTTTACTCCGCAGTAGTTATGTTCAGTAGCTTGTCCAACTTTAGCCAATTCAAATTTATCAATTTTATTTTCACCAAACAATTCATTCAATGCAAAAGCATAAGTACTTTCCAAGGCAGCAGAAGAAGACATTCCTGCACCCAGAGGTACATCACCTGCAAAAGCAGTATTGAATCCCTTTACGTCTAAACCACGTTTGATCATTTCACGGCATACACCGAAAATATATCTTGCCCAACTGGCACGAGGGGCATCTTCTTCGTTCAGACCAAATTCAACATAGTCTTTCAAGTCGATAGAATAGGCTTTTACTTTGTCAGTGCCGTTTGGTTTAATTTCGGCGATCATGCCTTTGTCAATAGCTCCCGGAAATACGAATCCACCATTATAATCAGTATGTTCACCAATCAAGTTAATGCGCCCCGGAGAGGCATATACAAATCCCGTGGTTCCGTCAAAATGCTTGATGAAACGACTTCTTACGTATTCTATATCCATGATAAAATCTTTTTATAAGTTCGTTAATAATCGATTTATTATTCAACAGGAATATTTTTGTTTACATTCTTGCAGCCAGCCAATGCATAATATAATATATAAGCAACACCTGCGAAGATTACCCAGAAACTAGACATATAACTGCTTGTAACGTCAGCTACACCACCCTGAATTAACGGGAGGATACCACCACCGCAAACCATTACCATGAAGATACCGGATGCCATTGCAGTATATTTTCCAAGGCCTTCTACGGCAAGATTGAAGATGCCACCCCACATGATAGAAGTACAAAGTCCACAAAGAATGAAGAACATAACACCTACAGGTACTACGGCTATACCGAAACTGATGTCCGATTTGAATACAGGCATATTTACTGTTGCTTCAGTAGGAGCGAACATACCGATAAGTAAGAATGTCAATGCGAATAGACAAACAGTGATAATTTGAGTTTTGCTGGAGAATTTAGCTCCGAGGGCACCGCCACAAAGACGACCTATCATCATCAGGAACCAATAGGTACCTACGATAGATCCTGCGACTGCTGTATTCATTCCCAGACCCTGTGCACCGGCTGCATCTTGTGCAGTAGTAAGGAATAGGTTTACAAAGTTAGGAATACCAACTTCAACTCCTACATATACAAATATAGCTACTGTTCCAAGTACGAAATGACGGAAAGACATTGGGCTGTGAGCGTCTTTTACTTTATGGTCGGAAGCATGTTCCATGTGAGGTTCAGGGATACTCATTGAAGCCAACACAATGAATACTACAGCGAAAATACCCATAGCGATAAATAAAGCCGGGTTGGCATCACTAATTCTAGTGTCTTGACTGATAGTACCAATCAGATAACCACCTAATACAGGAACGATTGTTGCAGCAATAGAGTTGATGGAGCCACCGAACTGGATCAACTGGTTACCAGTTTTTCCACCGCCACCTAGTGTATTTAACATTGGGTTTACTACTGCATTTAACATACACATAGAGAAACCGGAAACGAATGCACCTGTCAGATAGATCCAGAATGGTCCGAACTCACCTGGTTGGAATGGCATTTGTCCTGAAAGGAATTGAATTCCTACGCCAATGAATCCTACTGCAACGGCGATCAATGCTGTTTTTTTATAACCGATTTTTTTCAGCATAATACCAGCCGGAAGTCCCATAAATGCGTAAGCTATGAAATTAGCAGCATTTCCTAGCTGGGTCATCCAGTTGGGAGCATTGAATTGTTCTTTTACGATGAGTCCGAGAGGATTAGTGAATCCTGTAACGAATGAAATCATTGCAAAGAGGGCGAACATCATTGCTATTGGCAATAGATAGCTCTTTTTTTCTTGTGTCATGGTTTTAATAAATGTTAGTTTATAAATTAGATTAATTATTTTTCTGCTATTTATCCTTCTACATCAAATTTGTAGACAGTAATTTGTTGGTACTCATCACCCGGCAACAAAGTTGCTGGAGGGAAATGTGCTTTATTGGGCGTATCCGGAAAACATTGTGCCTCAAAACATATAGCACTTCTGGCAGGGAATGTTGCTCCATGTGCACCTTCAAATCCATTCAACCAGTTACCCGTATAAAGCTGTACGCCACTTTCTGTTGTGTATACTTCCATAGTACGTCCACTTTGGGGATCTTTGCAGGCAGCAGCCAAGTCCAGTGAACCATTTTCTGTTTTGTTCAGTACATAACAGTGGTCATACCCTGCACCAAAAACAAGCTGTTCGAATGGATCATTGATACGTTCGCCTACAGTGTATGGAGTACGGAAGTCCATTGGAGTACCCTCTACTTTAAGAATTTCTCCGGTTGGAATAGAAACTTCATCAATAGGAATATAGAAATCGGCATTGATAGTAACGATATGGTCGTTTATAGTGGGAGTCGGCTTGGAAATACCTGCTAGATTGAAGAATCCGTGGCTGGTTAGGTTTACAACTGTTGCTTTATCTGTATTAGCACGATATTCAATGGTTAGTGCATTTACTTCTTCTTCCAACCGATAAGTCATTTCTACTTCCAGATTACCCGGGAAACCCTCTTCGCCATCGGCAGAAACATAATTGAACTGTACTGCGCTTTCGTCAATTTGAATGGCATCCCATACACGTGCGTGAAAACCGGTAGGTCCTCCATGTAAGGAGTTAGGTCCATTGTTGATAGTCAATTGGTGCTCTTCACCGAATAAAATGAATTTTCCTTTAGCAATGCGGTTACCATAACGTCCGATAGTAGTGCTTAGAAATGGTTCCGGGCTATTAATGACGTGGTCTATACTGTCGTGTCCTAAAATTACATTGGCATATTTTCCGTTTCTGTCCGGTACCATGATTGAGAGAATGGCGCATCCGTAATTGGTTACAGCTACTTCCATTCCCTTTTTATTTTTAAGGATAAATAAGTCTGTTTTCTTATTATTTATATCCTTTTGGAAATCTTCGCGGCTGAGCCCTGAGAGATTTCCCTCTGTTGGGAATGTGTTATTCATGTTTGGTATTATTAAAATTTCTTGCAAATAAAGGGAAATTCTTTGTTACTCACAAATTATTCCGACTAAATCTAAAGGAGCTTTTATGAAAGTTTAGCGTAATTACTTGAACCTCCTTCGTCTGGCAAGAAATTTTTCAGTCCAATCTTATTGCCAATCTTTATATTGATCAAATTTTAATTTCATCTTTTACTTAAAATTGAACTATTTTTCGTATGTTTGTCCCCGGATTTTTACAATCCGAGCGAATTTAATCTAAGTTTATAACAAGAAAAACAAAAATGTATCCATTAAAATTCGAACCTATTCTGAAGCAGACGCTTTGGGGAGGCGACAAGATTATTCCATTCAAGCATTTGAACTCAGATTTGAAAGGAGTAGGAGAAAGTTGGGAGATTTCCGGTGTAGAAAACAATGAGTCTGTTGTGGCTAATGGACCGGACAAAGGTTTAACTTTAGCTGAAATGGTAAAAAGATATCGTGAGGAGCTGGTAGGCGAAGCGAACTATGACCGTTTTGGTAACACATTTCCTTTGTTGATCAAGTTTATTGATGCCAAGCAGGATTTATCCATTCAGGTGCACCCATCGGACGAGTTGGCAAAGAAACGTCATAACTCAATGGGAAAAACCGAAATGTGGTATGTCGTTGATGCAGACAAAGGTGCTAAATTACGTTCGGGTTTTTCTGAACAAATCACTCCTAAAGAATATAAAGAACGTGTACTCGACAATACGATTACTGACGTATTGCAGGAATATGAAATTCGTCCGGGTGATGTATTCTTTCTTCCGGCAGGACGTATTCATAGTATAGGTGCCGGTGCGTTTATCGCTGAAATTCAGCAGACTTCCGACATCACTTATCGTATCTATGACTTCAATCGTAAGGATGCAAATGGAAAGACTCGTGAACTCCATACTGATCTGGCTCGAGAAGCTATTGATTACGATGTGTTGGATGATTACCGTACTAAATATGATGCGGTGAAAGACGAACCGGTGGAATTGGTGGCATGTCCCTATTTTACTACTTCCGTATATGATATGACAGAAGAAATCAATTGTGATTATTCGGAACTTGATTCTTTTGTAATCTTTATCTGTATGGAGGGTGCTTGTAAAATTAAGGATAATGACGGTAATGAGCTTTTTGTAGGTGCCGGTGAATCTATTCTGCTTCCTGCTACAACTCAAGATGTGACAATTACTCCGGAAGGAGGAAGTGTGAAACTTCTGGAAACATACGTATAAGTAATTAGTCAATATATATAAAAGGCACGAATCTCAACAGAGATTCGTGCCTTTTATATTTTCACATATGAGTATTTCTATCATGATCCACGACTGACTGATTTCAAGCAAGAGAAAAGACTGTGAATTTATGCTATTCTATTAGGGGAGAGTTATTGTTTGGACTCGTATAAACTATCTTAGGATTGTCCATAGAAATAGGATGAAAGAAAGGTAAAATAATATCCGATAGCAAAGTTAAAAAATATAGGAATATTTTTTTAAATACCAAATAAAATTGTATTTTTAGACCATGTTATTAAATAATGATATACATAAGAATATATCTATGCTAAAGATAAAACGGATATACAAGTAATTATTGATGATAAACTTAAAATTTAATGAAAGTATTAATTGATAACGGTCACGGAGTGGAAACTCCGGGTAAGCGTTCCCCTGACGAGTCTTTGAGAGAATACGCTTACACTCGCGAGATTGCCGATCGGGTAGTGGGCAAGTTAAAAATTGAAGGGATTGATGCTGTGCGCATTGTACCTGAAGAAACAGATGTGTCGTTGGCCGAACGTGTAGCTCGTGCTAACCAGGCATATATGGAGGCTCAAAAACAAGCCATATTAGTATCTATTCACTGCAATGCGATGGGGAGCGGGCAGGAATGGATGCCAGCATCAGGGTGGAGCGTCTTTGTTGGAGGAAATGCTTCACAGAACAGTAATATACTTGCCAAGGCATTGGCACAAGCAGCACTAAACAAAAAAATAAAGGTGCGCCAACCTTCAAGTCAGGTACTATATTGGACTGCTGATCTCTATATCTGTCGCAAAACCAATTGTCCGACAGTTTTGATAGAAAACTTCTTTCAGGATAATGAGAAAGATGTAAAATTTCTCCTCTCCGAAGAAGGTAAGCAATGTGTGACAGATATTACAGTTGAAGGAATTAAAAATTATCTGAAAACGAAATGATCAGGAAGGTTCTGATATTCTTTACCATATAGTTGGGGAAATCAGGTAGCATGGTGATATTAACTCATTAAGAAGTAACAATTAATAGTGGATGAAGCAGTGATCGGTTTCATCCACTAGGGTTCTGCTTATCCTGTTATATTGGCAGAACTCTTGGGAGTAAGTATGAACCACCGTATTACTTGGAGACAGGTCACTGTTAAAGGTGCAATAGTCATGATTTGGCTATAAATCGGCTACCCGTATTGGTGATCAGACTGCATATGTAGGGACTATTGTAGCGAGATGGTTCATTCTACAAATAGGAGGTTAAACATAAACATGGATAGTACCTTTACTTTAGATTTCTAAGATACTTACGTATTTTCTGCATTATTTTTATTCCCATCATTACTCCATCAAATACTGCCATACCTGTATTGAATGAGCGCATAATGGCATTTGCTTTATTATTCTCCGGTGCGAGAGGAGCAAATATTTCGCGTACAGTAGCCGTCATAGCTTGCTTTTGTAATTGAATTTCGGCTAACAGTTCCTTTTTGCGTTGGCTTATTTCTTCTATCGTTATTTTTTGGGGGATTTGTGTGTTCATGGCTTACTTATTTGAATCTGTTAAAAATAAACTTGCAAGGAAGTGTACCATTGGAGAAATGATGAATTGCTTGCGGAACATGATGACAGTGATAATGAGCAAAATGTTTATACCTGCTATTATAGAAAAACTAATCATTAAGCCGCCAACTATAGGTTCCAAAATATATGCTAATGCAAAAAGCAGGTAAAACAGGGCCACCATGGCAAGGATAATAAGAACAAAGACCATAATTAATGTAGAAAGAAGTATGGCTAACTTCTCTGTAATCTCTAATTTTGTGTATTCTTTTTGAAGTTCCAAATATTTTTTGAACTCGAAAAACAATTGTTGAAAGTTCTCAATACTTTTATCGTCTGCAAACATGATCGCTCTGTTTTAGTCCTTTTTTACTTTATTCTGCTATTTCTCCTTTCATCTCAGCTGCAATTTCATCAACGAGATTTTCCATCTCGCTGCGATTCAGCTTGATACCTTTTTTACGAAGAATTTCTGCAATTTTATGACGGGTGTCTTCTCCTTTTTCCGGAGCGAACAAAATACCAAGGGCTGCACCTACGGCTGCACCACCTAGAAAAGCTGCTAATACATTTAATCCTTTCATATCTTTAAAATTTTAAATGAGAATATCACAAATATAACATTTATATCGATAAGTTGTTCTCGAATGATGAAAAAATTAATTAGTTTTTACTCATCTTTTTTCTTCGCCAATAGTCTCCATTTGATCGACTACCGTGGTAGGATTTTTTTTCTTTGGCTTTAACTTTGATTTCTTCTGCTTTTTCGTTCTGCGCTATAATGCCTTCTTGTGTGATGAATGGATGATCTTTGATAACTGGTATATTTTTACCAATTAATTTTTGGATATCTTTCAGATAAGGTAGTTCTTCGGATTCACAAAAAGAGATTGCTGTGCCCTCATGTCCTGCACGACCCGTACGTCCGATACGGTGAACATATGTTTCCGGTACGTTGGGTAACTCGTAGTTGATGACATGAGAAAGTAAATCAACGTCAATTCCTCGGGCAGCTATATCTGTGGCAATTAATGCTCGGAGACTATGGCTTTTGAAGTTAGTCAGTGCACGTTGGCGAGCATTTTGCGTTTTATTACCATGTATGGCTTCTGCACCAATTCCGGCTTTTGTCAGGATGCGTGCTAATTTATCTGCACCGTGTTTTGTGCGGGTAAAAATAAGTACGGATTCAATAGATGGATTTTTTAGCAGGTGAATCAATAAATCCTTTTTCAGTTGTTTCTCTACAAAATAGACTGATTGGGAAATAGTATCTACGGTTGAAGAGGCAGGTGTTACTTCTACTTTTTCCGGATTAGTCAGCATAGAGTTTGCCAATTTCTCGATTTCAGGTGGCATTGTTGCCGAGAAAAAGAGGGTTTGACGTTGGGCCGGGATTAGTTTTAAAATGCGTTTGATATCATGTATAAATCCCATATCTAACATACGGTCTGCTTCGTCCAATACAAAGAAGTCAAGAGCTTTAAGGGAAATATAGTTTTGGGTTATCAAATCTAATAACCTTCCCGGGGTAGCGACTAATATTTGAACTCCTGCCCGCAAAGCATCTGTCTGTGGCTTTTGTCCAACACCACCGAAGATGACGGTATGTTTTATTCCGGTGTATCGTCCGTAAGCTTCGAAGCATTCACCAATTTGAATGGCTAGTTCGCGAGTTGGAGTTAAAATGAGGGCTTTTATATTTTTCCTCTGGTCTGTTTTATACAATTTTTGTAGGATTGGAAGCGAAAAGGCAGCTGTTTTTCCTGTACCTGTCTGTGCACAACCTAATAAATCTTTTCCACGAAGTACAATTGGGATAGCCTGTTCTTGGATGGGAGTTGGGGTAGTATAACCCTCTTGTTGCAGAGCTTTTAAAAGTGGCTCTATTAAGTTCAAATTTTCAAAATTCATGTAAAATAGTTGAATAAGCCTCGCGGCTTTGTTATATGATTGTACAAAGATACGATCTGGTGAGAAGTATTCATTTTTTTATGAAACGGTTTAATCTTATTTAACTAGACTTGGGGGCTAACTAATGAATGTTAAGGCGTACTTTTGTGTTTTGATATTGTAAAATGAAACATAATGGAAGCAAAGATTGTTTTTATAACAGGTGCGAGTAGCGGAATTGGTGAAGGTTGTGCTCGAAAATTTGCATCACAAGGGTGGAATCTGATTTTGAATGCACGTACTGTGTCGAAACTTGAAAAACTAAAATCAGAATTGGAAGCTGAATATGGTGTGAAAGTTTGTGTTTTGCCTTTTGATGTACGCGACCGCAAGCAGGCTGCTGCAGTATTGGAGGCTTTGCCTGAAACATGGAGAGGCATTGATGTGTTAATAAATAATGCGGGATTAGTAATCGGAGTTGATAAAGAGTTTGAAGGAGAACTGGATGAATGGGATATTATGATAGATACGAATATCAAAGCATTACTGGCTATGACACGTCTGGTTGTTCCCGGCATGGTGGAGCGAGGCCGTGGGCATGTTATTAATATTGGTTCTATTGCCGGTGATGCGGCATATCCGGGAGGTAGTGTTTATTGTGCTACTAAGGCTGCTGTAAAGACTCTTTCAGATGGTCTCCGAATTGATTTAGTAGACACTCCACTGAGAGTTACGAATATAAAACCGGGGATGGTGGAAACGAATTTTACTGTGGTACGATACAGAGGTGATAAGCAGGCAGCAGATAATTTTTACAAGGGTATTCGTCCATTGACAGGAGATGATATTGCCGAGACGGTATATTTTGCTGCGTCGGCTCCTGCACATATTCAGATTGCTGAAGTGCTTTTGATGCCAACTTATCAAGCTACAGGAACTATTTCTTATAAGAAGAAGGTGGAATAAACGTTTTTTCAATGGATTTCTTTTGCCGGATGATAAAATTTCTATTATTTTGTTGCCGGAAACTAAATACAAGTAGATGATAATATTGAATTATTAATTAAAACAAAGTATAAGGTATGAAAAAATTGGTCGTATTAGGAATGGGGGTATGCATTATGTTCGCATTTGCCTCTTGTAAATCTAGTGAAAGCGCCTATAAAAAAGCTTACGAGAAAGCTAAACAACAAGAGTTGGCTGAACCTCAAGTTGAGGCTCCGGTAGAAGTAACTCCGGTTGTGACTACTCCTGTTACTACAACGAAGACAACTGATACTTCTGGTGTACGTCAGGAAAAAGTGACTGTAATTTCCGGTAATCAGGGATTGAAGGATTTCAGCGTTATTGTTGGTAGCTTTAGCGTAAAAGCAAATGCTGAAGGCTTGAAAGACTGGTTAGATGCACAAGGTTACAAAGCTACGATTGTATTTAATGCTGAAAAAGCAATGTATCGTGTAGCTGCAAGCTCTTTCGCTGATAAACCTTCTGCAGCTGAAGCGCGTGACGCAATTAAAGCTAAATATCCAAGTCGTTTTAAGGATGCTTGGTTGTTATATCGTATTAATTAATTTCTTTTTGGTAATATATCGGGAGGAATATGTATTATGTCCCGAAAATAAGAAGGCGGTAACTGGGAAGTTACTGCCTTTTTATTAGAGTTGTATGAATATATTTTTAGATTTATTTGTTCTACTACTAAAAGAAGTTATAAATGAGGGGTGCGAAACTTTTTTAGCAAAGAAAGTTTTTACTTTTGTCAATTCTTAATTTAGGAGATTTATGCCCTTGATTGATAGGTAAAATTTAATATAAAGATTCTGATGGAACAAAGATATGTAATGGCTGCTATTGATGCGGCGTTGAAAGCGGGGGAGAAGATTCTCTCTATTTATAATGATCCAACATCGGATTTTGAAATAGAGAGGAAAGCGGACAACTCTCCTTTAACGATAGCAGATCGGAAGGCTCATGAAGTGATCGTTTCGATTCTGAATGATACTCCTTTCCCGGTTCTTAGTGAAGAAGGCAAGCATTTGAATTATTCTTTTAGACGCGAATGGGAAGCTTTATGGATTGTAGATCCATTGGACGGAACAAAAGAGTTTATTAAACGTAATGGAGAATTTACAGTGAATATCGCTTTGGTGCAGAGATCAGTTCCTGTGGTCGGCGTTATTTATGTTCCTGTGAGTAAGGAGTTATATTTTGCTGTTGAAGGTAAAGGTGCTTATAAATGTACTGATATCATCAGTATTGAAGATGATGAAGTAACATTGGAACAGTTGATGATGAGATCGGAAAGATTACCATTGAAAGAGATCCGTGACCATTTTATTTTGGTTGCTTCCCGATCTCATTTGACATCTGAAACTGAAGTATATATTGAAGGATTGAAGAAAAAACACGGCACTATTGAATTAATATCGAGTGGAAGTTCTATTAAAATCTGTCTGGTTGCTGAAGGCAAAGCTGATGTATATCCACGTTTTGCTCCGACAATGGAGTGGGACACAGCTGCCGGGCATGCAATTGCCAGGGCTGCCGGAATGGAACTGTATCAAGTAGGTAAAGAGGAACCTCTTCGGTATAACAAAGAAGATTTATTAAATCCGTGGTTTATTGTTGAGAAAAAAAGAGAACACTAATTGATGTTTATATGACATTTGAAATTGTATTTGTACTATTGTCTTTATTAGGGATGGTGGCTGCTCTGATTGCTGATAAGATGCGTCCGGGGATGGTACTTTTTTCTGTAGTAGTCCTGTTTTTATGTGTTGGGATTCTGACTCCAAAAGAAATGCTTGAGGGGTTTAGTAATAAAGGTATGATTACCGTTGCCCTCTTATTCTTGGTGAGTGAGGGTATTCGTCAATCCGGTACATTGGGACAAGTTATAAAGAAGTTGCTTCCACAAGGGCATACGACTGTCTTTAAGGCTCAGTTGCGTATATTGCCTTCGGTGGCTTTTATTTCTGCCTTTCTGAATAATACTCCGGTAGTCGTTATTTTTGCTCCTATTATCAAACATTGGGCTAAGTCAGTTAAACTTCCGGCAACAAAATTTCTGATTCCACTTTCATATGTGACGATTCTTGGAGGTATTTGTACTTTAATTGGTACTTCTACCAATTTGGTTGTGCACGGAATGATTCTAGAAGCAGGATTTGAAGGTTTTTCCATGTTTGAGTTGGGAAAAGTGGGAATTTTTATCGCTATTGCCGGTATTATTTATCTTCTACTTTTCTCTAAGCGACTTTTGCCGGATGCTCGTCCGGATACTGCTGTTCCGGATGAAGAAATAGAAGAAGGAGAAAAGCTGCATCGTGTAGAAGCTGTATTAGGTGCACGTTTCCCGGGCATTAATAAAAAATTGGGTGATTTTAATTTTCAACGCCATTATGGGGCGGAGGTGAAAGAAATAAAGACCCGTAGTGGACAGCGTTTTGTTGCGAATCTGGATGAAGTGGTGCTTCGTGAAGGTGATACGCTTGTGGTAATGGCTGATGATACGTTTATTCCGACATGGGGGGAGTCTTCTGTATTTGTGCTCTTGGCGAATGGTAATGATCCGGATGCTGCCGGCAAGAAAAAACGTTGGCTTGCTTTGATCCTATTGGTACTGATGATTGTTGGCGCAACAGTGGGTGAACTTCCTGCTACAAAAGAAATGTTTCCGGATATTAAACTGGATATGTTTTTCTTTGTTTCCATTACTACTATTGTAATGGCATGGAGTAACATATTTCCTGCACGTAAGTATACTAAGTATATTTCTTGGGATATCCTTATTACGATTGCTTGTGCATTTGCTATTAGTAAGGCAATGGTAAATTCGGGAGTCGCTGATAGTGTGGCTAAATTTATTATAGGATTGAGTGATGACTACGGACCACATGTATTACTTGCCATGCTGTTTATTATAACTAATTTGTTTACTGAGTTAATTACTAACAATGCAGCAGCAGCTCTTTCATTTCCCTTGGCATTATCTATAGCATCCCAATTAGGGGTAAGTCCGACACCGTTTTTTGTGGTGATTTGTATGGCTGCATCTGCCAGTTTTTCAACTCCAATTGGTTATCAGACTAATTTAATTGTTCAAGGTATTGGTAATTATAAGTTTACGGATTTTGTCCGTATTGGTTTACCCCTTAATATTATAACTTTTTTAATTTCTGTGATTCTGATTCCAATGATTTGGAAGTTTTAATAAATTAATTGTATAGATGGAAGATAAAAATCATATATATCCTATATTTGACCGTATGATGACACGGCAGGACAAAGAAGAACTGTTGGGGCAGCATAGTGTGATGATTTGGTTTACCGGATTGAGTGGTTCGGGAAAAAGTACAATTGCCATTGCTTTGGAACGTGAGCTCCATAAGCGTGGATTACTTTGCCGAATTCTGGATGGGGATAATATCCGTAGCGGGATTAACAATAATCTTGGATTTTCGGAGTCTGATCGTGTGGAAAATATTCGTCGTATTGCTGAAGTTTCTAAATTGTTTCTTGATAGTGGTATTATAACAATTGCTGCTTTTATCAGTCCCAACAATGATATTCGCGAGATGGCAGCTAATATTATAGGACAAAATGATTTTTTGGAGATTTTTGTAAGTACTCCATTAGAAGAGTGTGAAAAACGTGATGTAAAAGGATTGTATGCCAAAGCACGAAAAGGTGAAATTAAGAACTTTACGGGAATATCCGCTCCATTCGAGATGCCGGAACATCCGGCTTTGTCATTGGATACTTCAAAGCTGAGTTTGCAGGAGTCGGTAAATCGTTTGTTGGAAATTGTTTTGCCTAAAGTGAAAAGTATTGTTTAATAAGTAGAATAAAATCATTATTTAAGTAATGGAAGAATATAAATTAAGCCACTTGAAGGAACTCGAAGCTGAGTCTATTCATATTATCCGTGAAGTGGCGGCGGAATTTGAAAATCCTGTAATGCTTTATAGTATTGGTAAGGATTCTTCGGTTATGGTACGTTTGGCTGAAAAAGCTTTTTATCCCGGTAAAGTACCTTTTCCATTAATGCATATCGATTCAAAATGGAAATTTAAGGAAATGATTGAATTTCGTGATGAATATGCAAAGAAATATGGTTGGAATCTGATTGTAGAAAGTAATATGGAGGCTTTCCATGCAGGGGTAGGACCTTTTACGCATGGAAGTAAAGTGCATACAGACTTGATGAAAACGCAAGCTTTGCTGCGTTCGTTGGATAAATATAAGTTTGATGCAGCTTTTGGAGGTGCGCGCCGTGATGAGGAAAAGTCTCGTGCGAAAGAGCGTATTTTCTCTTTCCGTGATAAATTTCATCAATGGGATCCCAAAAATCAGCGTCCTGAGCTATGGGATATCTATAATGCCAGGGTACATAAGGGCGAAAGTATTCGTGTGTTTCCGTTGAGTAACTGGACCGAATTAGACATTTGGCAATATATTCGTTTGGAGAATATCCCTATTGTTCCGTTGTATTATGCAAAAGAACGTCCGGTTGTGACTATTGATGGTAATCTCATTATGGCAGATGATGACCGGCTACCGGAAAAATACCGCGACCAGATTGAAATGAAAATGGTTCGTTTCCGTACTTTGGGATGTTGGCCTCTGACGGGTGCTGTTGAGAGTGGAGCTGCGACTATTGAGGAAATTGTAGAGGAGATGATGACTACAACAAAGAGTGAGCGTACTACCCGTGTGATTGATTTTGATCAGGAAGCGAGTATGGAGCAGAAAAAACGTGAGGGATACTTTTAAATTCTAGAAAGTGATGGCAGAAAATAAGTTAGATATAAAAGCTTTTCTGGATAAAGATGAACAGAAAGACTTATTGAGATTACTGACGGCAGGTTCGGTGGATGATGGTAAATCGACATTGATTGGACGTTTGTTGTTTGATAGTAAGAAATTGTATGAAGATCAGCTAGATGCGTTGGAGCGTGATAGTAAACGCGTTGGGAACGCCGGGGAACATATTGATTATGCTTTATTGCTTGACGGGTTAAAGGCGGAACGTGAGCAAGGGATTACAATTGATGTGGCATATCGTTATTTCTCGACGAATGGTCGTAAGTTTATTATAGCAGACACTCCGGGGCATGAACAGTACACACGTAATATGATTACAGGTGGTTCTACTGCTAATCTTGCAATCATTCTGGTAGATGCTCGTACGGGAGTGATTACACAAACGCGCCGTCATACATTCTTGGTTTCTTTGCTCGGAATTAAGCACGTGGTATTGGCTGTAAATAAGATGGACTTGGTCGATTTTTCTGAAGAACGCTTTAATGAGATCGTTGCAGAATATAAAAAATTTGTAGCTCCATTGGGCATTCCTGACGTGAATTGTATTCCACTGTCTGCTTTGGACGGTGATAATGTAGTGGACAAGTCAGAGCGTACTCCGTGGTATAAAGGGACTTCTTTGCTCGATTTTCTGGAAACGGTTCATATAGATAATGATCATAACTTTACTGATTTTCGTTTCCCAGTGCAATATGTACTTCGTCCTAATCTTGACTTTAGAGGTTTTTGTGGTAAAGTGGCCTCAGGTATTATACGCAAAGGGGATATAGTGATGGCATTGCCTTCCGGAAAAACCTCGAAAGTGAAAAGTATTGTTACTTATGATGGTGAATTAGATTATGCTTTCCCTCCTCAATCTGTCACATTGACGTTGGAAGATGAAATAGATGTTTCTCGTGGAGAGATGTTGGTACATCCTGATAATTTGCCTATTATAGATCGTAATTTTGAAGCAATGATGGTATGGATGGATGAAGAACCGATGGATGTTAATAAATCATTCTTTATCAAACAGACTAGTAATTTGAGCCGTACACGGATTGATACGATTAAATATAAGGTGGATGTGAATACGATGGAACATTTATCTTATGGGGACGGTCAATTAACAAAGGAAACTTTGCCTTTGCAATTGAATCAGATAGCACGTGTTGTTTTGACGACGGCTAAAGAACTTTTCTTTGATCCGTATCAAAGGAATAAATCTTGTGGTTCTTTTATATTAATTGATCCGATTACTAATAATACTTCTGCCGTAGGTATGATTATTGACAGGGTTGAGATGAAGGATATGAATAGTACGGATGATGTACCTGTACTGGATTTATCGAGATTGGGAATCTCTCCTGAACATTATGATGCAGTAGAAAAAGCTGTGGAAGAATTGGAGCGTCAAGGCTTTGCAGTGAAGATTATAAAGTAAAATATAGAAAGTAAAATGTTGAACCGGAAAAATGGATAATGAATTGTGCCTGAAACAATTTATTATCCATTATCCATTATCCATTAATAAAATGGGATTACTTGAATTTAATAAACTTCCGATTAATACTTTGGTAGGGGCTGATTGGAAAACGTTTAAGTCTATTACTGCCAATCGTGAAATTGATGCTGCTTATAGGGGAAAGTATCGACTGACTAAAGCAGTCTGCCAGTTATTGTCTCCACTGGCTTCTTTGCAAAATAAACGCTATGAGAAGTTGCTGGCAAATCAGCCTTTGGAGTATGATCCTGTATTTATTCTAGGACATTGGAGAAGTGGAACAACTTTTGTCCATAATGTTTTTTCTTGTGATAAGCATTTTGGTTATAATACCACTTACCAAACTGTATTTCCGCATTTGATGATGTGGGGACAACCTTTTTTCAAAAAAAATATGAGCTGGCTAATGCCGGATAAACGTCCGACTGATAATATGGAGCTAGCAGTAGATTTACCTCAAGAGGAAGAGTTTGCATTGGCAAATATGATGCCGTATACTTACTATAACTTTTGGTTTCTTCCTAAATATCAACAAGAATATGCAGATAAATATCTGTTGTTTGATGATATAACTGAGGCTGAACTAAAAGTGTTCGAGGAAGTGTTTACGAAGTTGATTAAGATTTCATTGTGGAATACTAAAGGCACTCAGTTTCTTAGTAAGAATCCTCCTCATACAGGTAGAGTGAAAGAGCTGGTGAAGATGTTTCCAAATGCTAAGTTTGTTTATTTGATGCGTAATCCGTATACGGTGTTTGAATCGACTCGTAGTTTTTTTACCAATACAATTCAGCCTTTGAAACTAGAAGATATCAGCAATGAACAATTAGAAGAAAATATTCTTTCTATTTATACAAAACTTTATCATAAATACGAGTCGGATAAGAAGTTTATCCCTGAAGGTAATTTGATGGAAGTGAAGTTTGAAGATTTTGAAGCTGATGCTATGGGTATGACGGAGCATATTTACAAGTCGATTTCTATTCCCGGATTTACCAAAGCACAAGATAATATTGAAAAATATGTGGGTGGAAAGAAGGGATATAAAAAGAATAAGTATAAATATGATGACCGAACAATCCGGTTGGTAGAAGATAATTGGGATTTCGCTTTGAAACAATGGGATTATAATTTATAAAGAAAGGAAAGGTATTAATGATTCAAAGAATAATTCACCGTTTGTTTATTGTTGGTTTTATAGTATTTTTCATCTCTTTGCCTTTATTGGCTCAACCTCAAGTTGAAATGGTCCCTTTTGGAAATATGGACCAATGGGTAGATCGCCAGATAAAGGAATCGGCGATTATTGGAGGAAATACAAAGAATGTATATGAAATAGCTCCGACAGCTGTGATTAACGGAGATCAGCCTTATAAAAATATGGGTGGTTCGCCTTGGGCTACTTCGAATGTGATGGCAAAGGTTGCGGGTATAACGAAAACAAATACATCTGTTTTTCCAGAAAAAAGGGGAAATGGGTATTGTGCACGGTTGGATACACGCATGGAAAGTGTGAAAGTATTGGGGGTAGTCAATATAACGGTGTTGGCTGCTGGTTCTATTTTTACCGGATCTGTGCATGAACCTATTAAAAGTACTAAAAATCCACAGAAAATATTGCAGACGGGTGTACCGTTTACAAAAAAACCGGTAGCTCTTCAATTTGATTATAAGGTGAAAATGTCAGATCGGGAAAATCGTATCCGTGCTACTGGATTTAGTAAGATTGCAGATGTACCTGGTAAAGACTTTCCTGCTGCTGTTTTGTATCTGCAAAAACGTTGGGAGGATGACAAGGGAAATGTTTATGCAAAGCGGATTGGGACAATGGTAACCTATTACTATCATTCTACGGATTGGAAGAATAATGCTTCGTATGAAATTATGTATGGAGATATCACTAAGCGTCCTGAATATAAGCCTCATATGATGCGTTTGGGGGTTACCGAAAATTATACAGTAAATAGTAAAGGAGAGAGCGTTCCTATTCATGAAGTAGCTTGGGGCGATGAAAATGATGCTCCTACACATTTGTATCTCCAATTTACGTCTAGTCATGGAGGAGCCTATATTGGTTCTCCCGGTAACTCATTATGGATTGATAACGTGAAATTGGTGTATTAAAGTTCTTTTTTTAATGTAATTTCGAATTATAAGGAACTAATAACTTAAAAATGGAGTTGTTGCCTAAATCAATCGGCGTATTGGTTCTGACAACAGCTCTGTTTTTGTTTTTAATTCGGAAGTTCTTTTTGCTTTTTTGCTTATTTATTGAAGAATATGCCTATATTTTATGTTTTTGTAGTCTCTCTATGAGAAAAATACTACAATCTGTTTTTTTTTCGTATAATTTCCTTTGTCATTATTAAAAATGTAGCTACTTTTGCGTTGTATTTTTTTTACGAAAGGGGGAATATAAAATAAAACTAATGAGATATATCAACTCAAACATGAAGAAAAGCCTAATTACTAAAGACTTAATGTGCTATGTTGTGCTCTTTCTGTTTTGTTCGTTCTCCCTTAAAGGAGTTTGCCAGATAGAAGAAAGTACAGTTGCTACTTTAGTGAAAATGGGATTTGAAAATGTTGGGTGTACAGAAGATGATAAAGAGCGGGTATATGTCATACAGAATTCCGCATACCGTTTGCAAGGAGTAGGAATTGGCAAAGCTGTAGATGTTATTCAAAAGATGGGCTTACCTGATGGAAAACCATGTAGGATCATTGTTCTGGATAATAATGTACCTCAAATTTCTCTATTTTATCAACCAACTCACGCAGATAGCCTGTCAGCAGCAAATCGTCAGGATTGGAATGTTAGTTACGATTTGGGTGATACGTGGAAACAGGCACGAAAAATAAAAAAAGAAAATAGCTCTTTGTTTAAAGTGGATATTGTGGTATATCCGGAGTTGTCTTTGAAAAATTTGGTGATTACGCAAGTTTATCAGGTGTTATTCAACTTATCTCCTACAATAGAGGTCTCTCTTTGGAAAGGGATGTCATTAACTGCTCAGATGGTTGTTCCTATATATAACGATGGATTTGAAATGATGTCAGAAGCTGTTCATAATGTGTATGATAGGGTGCATCCTGGTTGTGTTAGTTTATCACAAACGGTCAGGCTTCCTTATAATACTTGGGCAACATTGTCTGTTGGACATTTTATGTCGAATCGTTATGGTATTGATTTGGCTGCCTTACATGTATTGAAAGCAGATGAACGTTTTTCATTTGAAGGAAGAGTTGGTTATACAGGTGCTTGTTATTGGGATGCTTTTACGTGTCATTTTGATTCTAGAAAGGTTTGGACGTGGCATGTGGGTGCTAATTTCTTTTGGCCTTATTATAATTTGCAAACGAGCGTAAAGTTGATACAGCATATACAAGGAGAAAAAAGTGTTCGATGTGATGTGATACGTCATTTCAAATATGTGTCTATCGGATTTTATGGAGAAAAAGCAAATAGGGGAATTAGAGCGAATGCAGGTTTCCGCTTTCAGATCGCTTTGCCTCCATATAGATATAAGAGAAAAGGATATATACCACGTGTGACCCCTTCGGAAAATTTTGGAATGTCATATAATGCAGGTAATGAACGAAATTATTATAAGACATATAGAACAACACCAAGTGATAATATAATGCGGAATAATAGTTTAAACCCATATTTTATAAAATCGGAATTATTGAATTATTAATTTAATTGAGATGAAAATGAATAGTAAATTTTTCGGGCTAGGCGCTAAATTAGCGTTATGCTTTGTGGCTGTCTTGGGAACATTGACAAGCTGCTATGAAAAGGAGGATATCAAGACAGTGATTGATACTACTCCTAAAACTGTGACTTACACAATTTCAGGCTCTGTGTATAACTACGCAAGCTTGGCAGGTATTAATGGTGCATCTGTTGTTTTAACCAAAGCTGGTGCAGAAACAGAAAAGGCTAAAACAGTGACTAAAGATGGTGGTCAGTTTGCCATTACTTTGTCTGGTCTTACTGATGCAGATCGTGGTGATTATACTTTAACAGTAAAAGCTGAAGGTTATAAGGATAGAAAAACAAATGTTACAATCTTCTTTGAAAAGGCTGATAATCAAACAATTGTTACCCATATGGATTTTGCTTTGAAATCAAATGAAATTCAGGGTGAGAAGGTTGAAATTGTAGCTGGTAAAGAAGAACAAACTGAAATCTTCCAAGGTGTGGATAGTGAAGGTAAACCTTCTCAGGATATTGTAGTTGTTCCTGCTGATTTGTTCCCTGACGGTGAAGCTAAAACTATTACTTTGATTCGTGAAGGACAGAAAGAAGAAATCGCAAATGATGCAGTTCGCGTATGGGAAGGTAAACCAGATGGTACTAAATTTGATAAATCTTTGGTATTTACTTTCACAGATAAACCTAATCAGGTTCTGAAGGTATATTATGAAGTAAATGGAATCTGGACATTGGCAGAAAAAGATGCTGAAATCGTAGAAGTAAATGGTGTTTATACTGCTAAAGTAAACCACTTCTCTCGTTTCAAATTTAGCGCAACTGCTTATGATTCTTATTCTATTACTGATGGAGAAGCAGTTATGACTACTGGCCTTACTAAAGACATTTCATTGGCATATCATAATAGCTTAAATGCTCCTAAAGCATTCCCATTTGAAGTAAAAGGATTTGCGGGTGGTGCTAAATTTGAAAAACCTTTGGATGAAGTTTTTGCTAATTGCCCTATCAAAGATGAAGCTATTAATTATATGAAGAACTATTTGAATGAGATTTATTCAGAACTTCCAGGTAGTGAATATAAGGTGGTAGATTTTAATACAGAAATTTCAATTCCTGCTCATAGTGATTTGTCTGGTGTTGGTGTTACACAAACATTAAAGAGTATCTCATATACAATGACTGTTGCTGGTGCTAATTATGTAGTGACAGTTGTTGCAGTAGAGAAATACACATTCAGCACAGTAGGTTTTGTGTCTGACTATACTCATGGTCAGGGAATCGGTCACGGTCACGGACATGGTGATGATTTGAATGCTGGTGGTGGTATCATCAACTTTGAATAATCTTTAATAGCGATAAATTTGAATCCGAAAGTACATCAATAGAAAGGAATGTAATGATTAAAAGATTGATATTAGCATTATTCTTCTTATGCACTGCTGGTGTGCTTTCGGCTCAATTGACTTACGGAACTACGGGATTACTGCATGCCCCTTCGGCTGAAATGCAAAAGGATAAAACAGTAATGCTAGGTGCCAATTTTATGAATAAGGAGATAACTCCTCCTAAATGGTACTATCATACGTACAATTATTACTTGAATGTAACTTTCTTCCCTTGGTTAGAAGTGGCATATACATGTACACTTTTTAAAGCGGAAGCGTTAGGGTTAAAACCTTATGGTTATACAGGTTTTACGAATCAGGACAGATATTTTTCTGTTCGATTGCGAGCTTTGAAAGAAGGACAATTTTGGAAATATATGCCAGCTGTAGTATTTGGAACTTCGGATCCTTTTACCTCCTCTGGTGATGTGATTAATTCTGCTTCGGGAAATGGTTATTTTTGCCGCTTTTATGTTGCAGCAACGAAACACGTTTCTATTGGGAAGGAAGAGATTGGAATACACCTTTCTTATTTGTACAATAAGAGATTGGAGTATAAACTGAATGGAATCGCAGCAGGTATTAGTTATAATCCAACATTTGCACCGGATTTGAGATTGATTGCAGAATATGATTCAAAAGATTTTGCGTTGGGTGCTACCTATTTGCTTTTCAACCACTTGCAGTTGCAGGTAGAAATGCAAAGAATGAAGTATTTTACCGGTGGACTTGCTTATAAGATTTATTTGAAGTAAGTGGGTTGGGACAAATAAAAAAAGAGTTAAACGATTTAAAACTAAGAAAACAATGAAAAGTAAGTTAGTAATATTATCTTTACTGTTAGCGGGTGCTGCTGTTACAGCAAGCGCACAGACAAAAGAGAAATTCACCAGCGAAAGATTTAAGGATAATATCTTTATCAGTGTTGGTGGAGGAGCTCAAGTTTGTGTAAATCCGGATAACAGTGATTATGGCTTGGGTAAGGCTATTACACCACTGATCCATGTATCATTGGGCAAATGGGTTAATCCTACATGGGGATTTCGCGGACAAGTTGCAGGCTTGTGGAGTACATTAAACTCTAAACACTTACATGGCGTAGAGACTATTGTTGGTGATCAGACTACATGGTATAAGATTAAGAACAAGAAGTATTTTACATTGCGTGCAGATGCTATGTATAATCTTTCAAACTCTATTTGTGGCTATAACCCAGATCGTTTGTTTACATTGTCTGTGTTTGCAGGTCCTGGTTTGACATTTGCTAAAACTTATGGAGATCAAGATAAGATTAATGCACTGATTAACGGTTCTGTTGGTTTGATGGGACAATTCAATGTTAATAAGTATTTGGATATTAATATTGAAGCGAGAGGTGAGGTTTCTCCTTCTATCTTTGGTAAATATAGCAATGCTTACACTGATGGTGCTGTTTCTTTGACTGCTGGTGTTACTTATACTTTCGGTGGCAAGAAGTTTATTTCTTGCAATGGAGTTGATCAAGATGCAATCAATGATGAAGTTAATCGTTATAGAAGCCAGTTGGAAAAAGCAAAAGCTGACTTGGATGCTGCTAAGAGAGCTTTGGCTAATGTAAAACCGGAAGTGAAAGAAGTTGTTAAGACTATTCAGGTTCCAGGTCCTCGTGCTGTCTTCTTCAAAATTGGTAAAACTACTCTTGATGATTACGGATTGGTTAATCTTCAGTTAGCTGCTAAAGTAATGAAGGAAAATCCGGATAAGAAGTACAAGATTGCTGGTTATGCTGATAAGGCTACCGGAAGTGTTGCTTTGAATAAAAAATTAGCTGATAGACGTGCACAGGTTGTTTATGATGCTTTGATTAAAGAAGGCGTAAACAAAGACCAGCTTGAAGTTATCGGATATGGTGGCACTGCCAATATGTTCGGCAAGAACTTCTTGAATCGTGTAGTTATTCTGGAATAAATAAGCGTTATAAAGAGTAATAAACTCTATAATTAAGGGGTGTTTGACAATGTCAGACACCCTTTTTTATTATTATTTGATTTGAATAAGGATGTAATTCGAATATAAATCGTATTTTTGTAACCCATTATGAGTAGAATATTAGCCATTGATTACGGTAGAAAGCGTACGGGGATAGCAGTTAGCGATACTTTACAGATGATTGCTAATGGGTTGACTACTGTACCTACGCATCAGCTATTGACGTTTATCCTCGATTATGTATCAAAAGAGCCGGTTGAACGTATTATTGTTGGGCTACCCAAACAAATGAACAATGAAGTTTCGGAGAATATGAAGAATATTGAGCCGTTTGTTCGTACACTTAAGAAAAAGTTGCCTGATATGCCTGTTGAATATGTAGATGAACGATTTACTTCTGTCATGGCCCATAGGACAATGCTGGAAGCGGGACTAAAGAAGAAGGATCGGCAAAATAAGGCATTAGTTGATGAAATTAGTGCAACTATTATTCTGCAAACTTATTTGGAAAGTAAACGTTTTTAATTTAAAATAGTAACTTAATTTTTTAGTAGATTATAAAATATGATTTTACCTATTTATGTATATGGCCAGCCTGTATTAAGAAAGGTGGCAGAGGACATAACACCGGATTATCCGAACTTGAAAGAACTTGTAGCTAATATGTTTGAAACAATGGTAAATGCTGATGGCGTGGGATTGGCTGCACCCCAGATTGGGCTACCGATTCGGGTCGTTACAATTACATTGGATCCGCTTTCGGAGGACTATCCGGAATTTAAAGACTTTAATAAGGCGTATATTAATCCTCATATATTAGAAATTGGCGGTGAAGAAGTGAATATGGAAGAAGGCTGTTTAAGTCTTCCTGGTATTCATGAAACTGTAAAGCGGGGTAATAAAATTCGTGTAAAGTATATGGATAAGAATTTTGTAGAACACGATGAAGAGGTAGAAGGTTATCTGGCTCGTGTGATGCAGCATGAATTTGACCATTTAGATGGTAAAATGTTCATCGATCATTTATCTCCACTTCGTAAGCAAATGATAAAGGGTAAACTGAATACGATGTTGAAAGGAAAAGCACGCAGCTCTTATAAGATGAAACAGGTGAAATAAAGATAAAAAACGTTTATATCCCTGTTAAGTAAACTAAAAGCATTATTTTTGCTACGTTTACAAGTATAAAATGTCGATGATTAGAAAAATACTAACAGCTTTATTACTGTTTCCTACATTTGTATATGCTCAGATAAATACGGAACGAGTGATGACTATTGCTCGGAATGCACTTTATTTTGAGGATTATGTACTTTCTATCCAGTATTTTAATCAGGTAATTAATGCAAGGCCTTATCTGTACGAACCGTATTTTTTTAGAGCCTTAGCAAAAATTAACTTGGAGGATTTTCAGGGAGCAGAAGCAGATTGCGATGCAGCTATCCAACGTAACCCGTTTGTCGTTGGTGCCTATCAAGTTCGTGGATTGGCACGGATTCGCCAAAGCAAATTTGATGGAGCAATCGAGGATTATAAGAAAGCTTTGCATTATGATCCCGAAAATATTTCTTTGTGGCATAATCTGACATTATCTCATATCCAAAAGAAAGACTACGATGCAGCTAAAGAAGATTTAGAGAGCTTGATGAGGGTAGCTCCACGATATACCCGGGCTTATCTTATGAGAGGAGAAGTTTCTTTGCAGAAGAAAGATACAGTTGCCGCCTTAAATGACTTCAATAAAGCCTTAGATTTAGATAAGTATGATCCGGATGCTTGGGCTGCCAGAGCAATTGTACAATTACAGCAGGAAAAATTTGCTGAAGCAGAGGCTGATTTTGATCATGCGATTCATTTGAGTGCAAAGAATGCAGGAAATTATATTAATCGTGCTTTGGCGCGGTTTCATCAAAATAACCTGAGAGGAGCTATGAATGACTATGACTTGGCATTGGATATTGATCCAAATAACTTTATCGGTCATTACAATCGTGGTTTGTTGCGGGCACGTGTAGGAGATGATAATAGAGCTATTGAAGATTTTGATTTTGTGGTTAAGATGGAACCGGATAATATGATGGCTATTTTTAATCGTGGTTTACTTCGTGCTCAAACAGGAGACTACCGTGGAGCTATCAAAGATTATACGACTGTTATCGATCAATATCCAAACTTTTTGGCAGGGTACTATCAACGTTCGGAAGCGCGCAAAAAAATAGGAGATCGTAAAGGAGCTGAACAGGACGATTTCAAGCTTATCAAAACTCAGTTGGATAAGCAGAATGGGGCGATTAACAAAGATGTCGCTCAAAATAAGCAGGATGAGGATAAAGATAAGGAAGAAGAAGAAAAAACTCGAAAAAAATCAGATAAAAATATGAATAACTATCGTAAGATAGTAATTGCTGATGATTCCGAACCCAATCAACGCTATACAAGTGATTATCGCGGGCGTGTACAAGATAAGAATGTGAATATTAAGTTAGAACCCATGTTTGCTTTGACTTACTATGAAAAGATGAGTGATGTAAAACGTTCTGTGAACTTCCATAAGTTTATTGAAGATATGAATCGTTCGGGAATATTTCCCAAACGTATTATCATTACGAATATGGAATCTCCATTGTCGGAAGAACAAGTGAAATTTCACTTCGCTTTGATTGATACACATACATCAGCTATTGTAGAGGATGATAAGAGTGCAGTGAAGCGTTTTGCACGTGCGATTGATTTTTATCTGGTACAAGATTTTTCAAGTGCTGTTTCTGATCTGACTCAATCTATTTTATTAGATGATAAGTTTTACCCTGCTTATTTTATGCGTGCTCTGATTCGTTGCAAACAATTGGAATATCAGAAGGCTGAACAAGTAAATGATGCAGACCTACCTAGTGGTAATACATCTAAAGAAGTAGGTGCTATGGACTATGAGATAGTGAAGAAAGATTTAGATAAGGTTATTTCTTTAGCTCCGGACTTTGTATATGCATATTATAATCGTGCCAATATCTCAGCTATGTTGAAGGACTATCGAGCTGCAATGGCTGACTATGATAAAGCGATAGAATTGAATCCGGATTTTGCAGATGCCTATTTTAATCGTGGCTTAACTCACATTTTCTTAGGTAATAATAAACTGGGTATTTCTGATTTGAGTAAAGCTGGCGAATTGGGCATTGTGTCTGCATATAACGTTATCAAGCGTTTTACAGAACAAACGGAATAACATTTTTTTGATAAAAAACAGAAAACTCAAAAGATTTAGTTACTTTTGCGTTCAAATTATGAAAATATAACATCATCATATTATGATAAAGATAACATTCCCCGATGGATCTGTCCGCGAATATAATGAAGGAGTGAACGGTTTACAGATTGCAGAAAGTATTAGTTCGCGTTTGGCACAAGATGTTTTGGCTTGTGGTGTAAATGGCGAAATATATGATCTGGAACGTCCTATTAATGAAGATGCTAACTTTGTACTTTATAAATGGGATGATGAAGAAGGAAAACATGCGTTTTGGCATACAAGTGCTCATTTATTGGCAGAAGCTTTACAAGAACTTTATCCGGGTATTCAATTTGGTATAGGACCTGCTATCGAAAATGGTTTCTACTATGATGTAGATCCGGGAGAAGCTATAATTAAGGAAAATGATCTTCCTGCCATTGAAGCTAAAATGATGGAATTGGTTGCCAAAAAAGAAGCTGTAGTAAGAAAAAGCATTTCTAAAGATGATGCTTTGAAAATCTTTGGTGATCGTGGTGAAACATATAAATGTGAGTTAATCTCAGAACTGGAGGACGGACGTATTTCCACTTATACACAGGGAGCGTTTACTGATCTCTGCCGTGGTCCTCACTTGATGACAACTGCACCAATTAAAGCTATTAAATTGACAACTGTAGCTGGCGCTTATTGGCGTGGTCATGAAGACCGTAAGATGCTAACTCGTATTTATGGTATCACTTTCCCGAAGAAAAAAATGTTGGATGAATATCTGACGTTGTTGGAAGAAGCGAAGAAGCGTGACCATCGTAAAATTGGTAAAGAAATGCAGTTGTTTATGTTCTCTGAAACAGTAGGTAAGGGGCTTCCGATGTGGTTGCCGAAAGGTACTGCTTTACGTCTACGTCTGCAAGAATTTTTACGTCGTATCCAGACGCGTTACGACTATCAGGAAGTTATTACTCCACCGATTGGGAACAAATTACTATATGTGACTTCGGGTCATTATGCAAAATATGGTAAAGATGCTTTCCAACCGATTCATACTCCTGAAGAAGGAGAGGAGTACTTCTTGAAACCAATGAACTGTCCGCATCATTGTGAGATTTATAAGAACTTTCCGCGTTCTTATAAAGAGCTTCCGTTGCGTATAGCAGAATTTGGTACGGTTTGCCGTTATGAGCAAAGTGGTGAGTTGCATGGATTAACTCGCGTACGTAGTTTTACGCAAGATGATGCACATATCTTCTGCCGTCCGGACCAAGTAAAGGATGAATTCCTTCGTGTGATGGATATCATTTCAATTGTTTTTCGTTCTATGAACTTTGCTAATTTTGAAGCTCAGATTTCATTACGTGATAAAGTGAATCGTGAAAAATACATTGGAAGCGATGAGAATTGGGAAAGAGCAGAACAAGCTATTATTGAGGCTTGTGAGGAAAAAGGGCTGCCTGCTAAGATTGAATATGGTGAAGCAGCTTTCTATGGTCCAAAACTAGACTTTATGGTAAAAGATGCTATTGGTCGTCGTTGGCAGTTGGGAACTATTCAAGTAGACTATAATTTACCGGAACGTTTTGAATTGGAATATATGGGATCTGATAATCTGAAACATCGTCCGGTAATGATTCACCGTGCACCATTCGGATCTATGGAACGCTTCGTTGCTGTGTTGATTGAACACACTGCTGGTAAATTCCCATTGTGGCTGACTCCGGATCAGGTTGTTATTTTGCCGATTAGTGAGAAGTTTAATGAATATGCCGAACAAGTGAAGATGTATTTGAAGATACATGAAATTCGTGCTATCGTTGATGATCGAAATGAAAAGATCGGACGTAAGATTCGTGATAATGAGATGAAACGTATTCCTTATATGCTGATTGTCGGCGAAAAAGAAGCTGAAAATGGTGAAGTTGCTGTCCGTAGACAAGGCGAAGGAGATAAAGGAACCATGAAATTTGAAGAATTTGCTAAAATTCTGAATGAAGAAGTTCAGAATATGATAAATAAATGGTAACTTTGCAGCCGTTTCATGATAAATTATAAGTAATACAATATAAAGATCAAATTAGGAAGTAAACGTTTTTAATGAAGAATGACACTTTAAAAGGGCAATATAGAATCAATGAACAGATTCGTGCCAAGGAAGTCCGCATTGTGGGCGATGATAGCGAACCAAAAGTATATCCTATTTTTCAGGCTTTGAAAATGGCTGAAGAGAAAGAATTGGATCTGGTAGAAATTTCTCCCAATGCTCAACCTCCTGTTTGTCGTATTATTGATTACACTAAATTTCTTTATCAATTAAAGAAACGCCAGAAAGAACAGAAAGCGAAGCAGGTGAAGGTTAATGTAAAAGAAATCCGTTTTGGACCTCAGACAGATGATCATGATTACAACTTTAAGTTGAAGCATGCTAAAGGCTTTTTGGAAGATGGTGATAAAGTGAAAGCTTATGTGTTTTTTAAGGGGCGTTCTATTCTTTTCAAGGAACAAGGCGAAGTGTTGTTACTTCGTTTTGCCAATGACCTTGAGGATTATGCTAAAGTAGATCAGATGCCGATTTTGGAAGGAAAGCGTATGACTATTCAGCTTTCTCCGAAAAGGAAAGATATTCCTAAAAAGCCTGTAGCTTCGAAGCCAGTTGCTCCTACACAGAAAGTAGAGCAGCCAGAAGAAGACGAAGAATAAGAAAGAATGTGTAACGCGCAGGTATAGTGCGTTGCCATCATATATTTAATAATTAAAAAATAAGTAAGATGCCAAAGATGAAGACTAACTCCGGTTCTAAAAAAAGGTTTACCCTTACCGGAACAGGTAAAATCAAAAGAAAGCACGCTTTTCACAGTCACATTTTGACTAAGAAAACTAAGAAGAGAAAAAGAAATCTGTGCTACTCTACAACTGTTGATACAACAAATGTAAGCCAGGTTAAGGAACTCTTAGCAATGAAGTAATCAAAAGCGTACAAAGTATTATTAAAGTATTAACCGAATGCATTAGCTTAAAGTTCGTTGCGTGAAGTAACGGCGCTAACATTCTAAAAAAGTAAAACTATGCCAAGATCAGTAAATCATGTTGCTTCAAAAGCAAGAAGAAAGAAAATTTTGAAATTGACCAGAGGTTACTTTGGTGCAAGAAAAAATGTATGGACCGTAGCTAAAAACACTTGGGAAAAGGGTTTGACTTACGCGTTCCGTGACCGTAGAAACAAGAAAAGAAACTTCCGCGCTCTTTGGATACAACGTATCAATGCTGCTGCACGTCTCGAAGGAATGTCTTATTCTAAATTGATGGGCGGTTTGCACAAGGCCGGTATTGAAATAAACCGTAAAGTTTTGGCTGATTTAGCTACAAACCATCCGGAAGCTTTCAAAGCTGTAGTTGCAAAGGCGAAAGCTGCTTAAGTTTCAACAGTTTATGATTTACAAAGTGTCAGTTGTCTAATGGATAATTGACACTTTTCTTTTATGAGAAAGAGAGAATGGATTAAAAAAAATGTTAGATAGGCAACAAAAATGCTTTTTTTCTTGTTATTCTCATAGAATGTTATTACATTTGTGATACAAAAATATTAGCCGTATCGACTAGATCGGGAAACTCTTCAAATTAATCTGATATACCGAGAAAGCTTCGATCTTCAATGGCGGGCCACATCCTTCGGGATAGCTTTAAGCCGGTGGATTACAAAGGAGACGGGCACTCAAATCTTGTTCTATCAGAGTTTCATCACATCGTCGATGCGGCTTTTTTTATATACTTTCCTATGATATTTTATTTTTCTGGTACAGGCAACTCTAAATGGATTGCTAATCAATTATCTAGTAATCAACAAGAAAATTTAGTTTTTATTACTGAAGCTTTGAAAGACGGGAATATGGAATTCTATTTAAAGAAAGATGAAAAGATAGGGTTTGTCTTTCCTGTTTATTCTTGGGCTCCTCCCGAAATTGTATTGCGTTTTATCAAGCAAATGTCACTAAAGAACTATCAAGGTCAGTATCTTTTCTTTGTATGTTCTTGTGGTGATGATACTGGGCTTACTCAGCAGGTTCTTGTGAAAGCTTTGTTATTGAAAGGATGGAAATGTCATGCCGGTTTTTCTGTGATTATGCCTAATAATTATGTGTTGTTTCCTGGATTTGATGTTGATGGTAAGGAACTGGAACAGAAAAAACTGGAGGATGCTATACCGGAACTTAATGGAATTAATGAATTAATAAATAGAAAAGAGATTGTTTTCTCTTGTAAAGAGGGGAGTATTCCTTATATTAAGACTAGAATTATTAATCCTTTATTTAATCGCTTTCAAATGTCTCCTAAGAACTTTTGGACGACAGATAAGTGTATTGGATGTAAACGTTGTGA
>NZ_JAQVBV010000118.1 GCF_028690125.1 Bacteroides sp.
AGGTATTGAATTGTTTATATACAGGCTCATCTTCTGTACCAAACTTAAATACAACTGGCAATGATTTTCCATTTGTTTGAATGGCTAAATCGTAGGCAGCTTTATAGTTGAATTGATTTTCGCTTGACAACCAAACCTTAATGCCATTGTAGGTCATGCCTGATAGAATATCATTATCTATCTGAGAATTATACCAACCAATAATCAAAGACTTTATCTCATCAATCGTAGGACGATGGTCGAACTCTTCTTCCATATACGTGGCACTATTTGGATCGTTCTCCTTACTTTGTACATCCCAACGTACACGCCACTTATTCTTCTTTGGGTTCACGCATTCCAGCAATGAAACGCCAATACTACCTTCTGCTCTTATCATGTGAATATGTATTTAGTTCCTCCGTTACCATATCTTTCCGCTTTTATAACTGTTCGGAATGGTAATTCTCCCTGCTCTTTGATTTGGTCTAATACTGACCATATTTCTTTAGAAGCCGTGAAGAATTTCTTTTCTTCTTTTTCATGCAATATGCGAACGACATACCTTCCTTCTGGTTTGGGTATTTCATCTGGATTGACAAATTCAATATCATCAGGTATGTTACCTTTATATTTCTCTTTGAGACGTTCATATTCAATCTTAGCTTTTGATACTTTGTTTGAATACTCCTCTTTCTCAAAATTGGGAATTACACCTGTCTCAAAATCTAATACGACAATAGGAGTATTTACCAAATCACGGATAGAAACTTGATTTCCCTTAAAGCGTTTCTTTCCGTCAGCATACTTTGGTTTTATGCCTAAATCCTTAAAATCTTTCATACTTATACCAGTTAATCTATAAAATAAGTTTCGGCAGTCTGCATGCTTACAAAGCCCATAGAATGATGCTGTAAGCTCACGTTTCCTTTTTATACTTTTTATTCGATGTATTTTCTTTGCAAAATTCTTTTTATTACGTTTCCGAAGTCTGGTATGAGTGGGATATATTACATATCCTAAAAAATCCAGACCTTCCGAAATTGGGAACACACGTTCATTAGCTTTTACTTTCAAACGCATAATTTCTGCTTGCTGATGTACGTAGTTACGTATCATCCAACATTCTTTCTTTGTTCTTGCATGCGAAGAGCCATCATCGCAATACCGATAGAAATGTTTCAATCCTTTTTCATCTTTCAAATAATGGTCAAGAAACATCGAAAGAAGCATATTTCCAAACCCCTGAGAAGAACGCAATCCAATACTTAGTCCTTCAGGCATCATACGAACAAAACGTTCAAGAATAGTAAGCAGAATTTTATCTTTGAATAATCTACGCAAGCAATACATCATAAAGTCTTGCCATATACTTTCATAAAACTTCATAATATCAAACTTATAGATATACTTCATCTCCTCTGGAGATTGCTGTATGTCTCTACGAATGTAATTAAGAAGGTCATGAGTCCCTCTATTCTTAATAGAAGCGGAAGTTGTGCGTATGTATTTACGAAATACTCTTTGCTCAACAACGCTCATTACTGCATTTACTCCAATCCTCTCTATTATCGGTATAGCTTGAACCTTTCTGTCTTTTGGACCATCTGTTACTATTCGTTCCTTGTAACCTGATATTCGGAAAGTTCCATCTTGTATTTGTCGTGAAAGAATTTCGACAACGAGTTCCTTGTTATTCATTATCCAACGACCTATGCGAGTTCTTTTGCGTTTATTGCCATGCAAAACAACGGATATAGAGTTGTACAAATTATGAGGTTCAACAATTTCTCTTATTACATCTCTTTCACGTTTCATGTTCCTTCAATTTTCTGGGTCTGACTTCTTCGGCTGCATATCTGAATATACCCTACCAAACTCTACCCAACGCTTTATTTTTCACTTTTCCAAATCCCAATAGACTTGCTGTTAGTGAGGTTCATTTCCCTGAGCTCCACCTTGAGGACACCGTCCTCGTTGTTGTACGCCCAATTTCTTTCTTTGCGTTATAACTTAATTGTTTGCGAGCCGACAACCAATGTTCGTGTTCGCATTCGATGAATCGTTATTCGCATTCGCATACGAGACACCGCCATTAGCATTCGCATTGTTGTTCGACCGATACACCCACCAGTGCTTTGGGAAAATCCGCCTTTTATTTTTCATCTTCTTATACTTGCGTGATGTGAGAAAGCGGGACGTGTCAGTTGTCATAAATGCCAACAACTTACACGCCATCCGCTTTTCGCCTTTTCGTTATGCGCTATATTAGTTTGGTAACGCCTTAAACGCAGCCACGCTTATCGCAATGACGATGGCGCCACGGAAGGCGAGCCGACAACCAATGTACGTGTTCGCACTCGATGAATCGTTACTCGCATGCGCAAACGAGACACCGCCAAGAGCATTCGCATAGTTGTACGACCGATACACCACTCTGTTAGCTGCATTACTGATATATTGCTGGTCTGCATAGAAAGTCGTGTTACTTCCGTTACTATTGCTAACATTTATCACGTCCATGAATTTTTGATGATAAACGGACTTAACATAGTTACCTGAAGCCGTGCTACTCAAAACTTTTCTTACCGTACCGTCAGGCATAGTAATAGCGTATTTGTACTGGTCTTCAGAAGTATTAGGCAAACCGACTTTAGCCATCCACTCAGCAAGGTTTCCCCACCAGTTTTCATATCCTAAACTTCGTGTACAAGGTATTCTTACCAACTCTCCGTTTTCATTATAATACCAAGCGTATTCCGTAGCATGATTTTGATTTATGGTATCTGTCATACCCAAGAATGCACTTGAACCTACTATTCGTTGATTCGTATTTTGACCATATCCGCATTGGTCTTGTGAATCTCTTCTACCATATTTTGCAAAAAATAAGTTTGCGACATCTTTGTGCATTTCCCAATCCACTAACTGAAGATTTCTGGCTACAGCATATGAAGAGAAGTCTGGTTGAGTAAGATTATTAACGCCTGCAACACCATAAGCAGCGGAATATAGTTTACTACCTATATTTATTGCCTCAAACATACCTACCAAGCATTTCTCGTGCTTAACCCAGTCAGGCTCCATATCCTCTACCTTAGATGAATTGGAAAGCACTACGTAATCAAATTCTGCATTGTTATGGACAGAGAAATAAAGCGTTTTAGCATTTTCTGGTACAGATAGGATTACATACATTCCATTCACAAACTTAGAGTCCAATGTTCCTATGAGAATATCTTTTATGACATTATCATTTGCATCGGCAACTACAGAACCAACGAGACTTGTTCCAAGAACGGTGGGGAAACGTACATATTTATACTGGCTAACATCTATTTTACAAATACTGTAATTGCTGTCTTGTGAAGTAGCTTCTATCACTGTCGATTTACCAGTCAGTATTTTATATCCCTTATTATAAGCATTCAAGTTCTTTATATCTTCCATCGTCATAATATCTACGGAAGGAATATCAGGCATATCGTCATTGCTGCTGTAACATGAATACTTTTTGCTAACTCCATCGGAGAATGCTCCTAAAATGTCATTTACTCCTTTATACCAATATTCAGGTTCAAATATGAAAGCATCTCCTTCGGTACTATCTAACTTAGCAGGCGTTGAGCTTCCAACCGTTGCTCCATCAGCATAATAATTGAAATCTTTGTCGTTTAATTTACATATGGTCATAGTGCCTTTTGTTGCTTGTTTACCAAGACACCCATAACGTTTGCTTAGTA
>NZ_JAQVBV010000119.1 GCF_028690125.1 Bacteroides sp.
ATAATAATCTATATAAGCCATGTTTTATGAATTTAATCGTTTATTATTCATACCGCAAATAACACACCAACAGGTCTTTTTGATGTCTATTTTAGCACAATTTATCAGTAGTTAATATCCTTCTGTTCCAACATCCGGAAGTCCTGCTTTTTCATACCCAAATCATCCAAAGGACGAGGTTCATTGTGATCGTTCAGATATACCCTCGGTTTCATCATATAAAGTGGACTTGCCACTGATTGCGAATCATCCCGATAAGCAGTCTCCACTCCTCCTAAATACAACATTGTAGGGAAGAAAGAACTGCTGGAAGAAACGTTTTCATTCTGATTCTTTGTAAGCCCTTCCCAATGTTCCGGATATGTTGTCCGATAACTTTCGGACATCCAGACTAGAAAAGGTACATGAAGTTGATAATAAGAAGGAACAGGTGAAGCGTGCAGAAACAAATGGCGGGAATCATCAAAAATATCTTCCCCATGATCGGAAGTATAGATCATGGCCGCATTCACTTGCTGCTTTTCTAACATACCAATCAGTCGTGCCAGAAAGCCATCCGTATAACGAATCGAATTATCGTACGCGTTTATCAAATTATCCCTATACTTTCGCTCTGCATCAGCAGGATAATCCGGAGTAAAAAAGGCACTTTCTGATGGATAGCGTTCGCGATAATTGAAATGTGAGCCATACGTATGGAGTACAATAAACTGTTTATTCCCTTCTTTGGCTAATTCCTGCTCTACCAACTTCAACAATTCGTCATCAGAAGGATTATATTTTAAACTGATGGAATCCTCTTTAATAAAATCAGAAGTGTCAGCTTCCATTCCGAAGAAATCAATAAAAGAACGGTTATAGCGTTGATTAGAGAAAAAAGCAGTTTGAAAACCTGCCTCTTTAAAAGCGGTTATGATTCCTTTCTGATGATAAATAGAATCATAGTTGCAAGCTGTTATATCCGAGAGCAGCATTGGTACACTTTTATGGGTAGTATTCGATTCCGTCAGCACTTTTGGAAAAGCGATTAGCCCCGACTGCTTTGACAGCTTCGGATTCGTCTCCCTTTCATATCCGTATAGTTGCCAATTCAAGGTACGGGAGGTTTCACCTACTACCATAACATACACTTCGCGTTCATTCTCCGGATGTGTAGTCCGAGCGTGAAATGAGAAATCTTTTGATGTCTCATGATAATTTTGAGTCAATGCATTCCGTTGAATAGCCAATGCTACGTTATAGCATACATTCACCGGATACAAATCCGATTTCAGTTCATAACGGGAATCTTGTATATAAGCTCCCACAAGACTAATAAGTGAAATACCCAGAACTATAAAAGCCCTTTTTCGTTGCCTATGTATAAATCCGATAGAAAGTCTTCGCTTCTTAACGATTGAAATCATACCCAATACCAACGCCGGAACATAAAGAACAATCACAATAATAACAGCAGGGATCAGATTATCAAGTAATTCCAGTGCTTCACTAGAATTGGTCGTTGCCAAATTCAGAAACATATCGACAGCGATAATCGACTGACCGAATAAGTAAAGCAATACGATCTGAAAAGCACCGAAAAAAACAAATAAGAACAAAATCCATAACATTTTCCCACAATTCCGGGATAAAGTCATTAACACATAATAGCAAGCGAAAGGCAATAACACATTGCACACTTTTGCCATCAATGGTAACGGCTCTGTAAAACAAAGAACAATGTTAGGCACTATCAATATAAACAGGAACATATAAAATAGGTGTTCCTGATTTTCTAACCAATTCTTTATACTTTTAAAATGCTTCATTTATATTAAATATAAATCCGGTCTGGTGTTTACCAAAACCTAAATCCAAACGTACATTTACTCTTTTCTTAAACTCCCAACGATAACCAAAGCCGTAATTAGGAAGAATATGTTTTGAAGTGAATCCTGAGAATTTAGGAAATATCGTTCCCGCTCCTACCCATACAGCCACCCCATTCCTTTTCCATACGTGCTGCCGGAGTTCTATTTGAGCGTCCATCGCACACTTATCACGATAACGTCCTTCATAATAGCCACGCATTGAATAGGAACTTCCCAAAGTTGCCATCAATCCCCAGGGAGGATTACCATAATTCAGTAAAGTGTGGAACTGTCCAGCTAATACTCCTCCTTTCCATACCGTATGGTAATAACTGGTAGTCAATTCGGTGCTGCTAAAAGCGTATTTATTACCCAAAAATGACGGACTAAACCGTTGGTCAATTCTTAAATAATATCCTCGATAAGCATTAGTCAGGAAATCACGTGAATCATAAAGTAAAGAAAGCCCCAGACTTACATTAGTCGTCCGCGCTGCCATTCCTTCCCAGAGTTCCGGTTTTTCAAAGTCACGCCCGTCAATATAGTCAAACACTGCCATTGGCCCTATATATAGATTCTTGGCAATACGGAACATAAAATCTGCTTTCACCTGAGCCTGAAAACGTTTATAGTCACTTTTGTTGGCCGAATTTGCTCCATTATCATATCCTTGTCCCCAATAAAAACTGGGAAAAGAATAAAAATAAAGATTATAATTCAAGCGATATTTCTCTTGAGGAAACAAATGATTTCCCCGTATCCCCAACAGATAAAATCCAACTGTAGAGACATCTCCGTAAAGAGAAACATTGGAAGGAGGTAAAATTGTATCATTTCGGTCGGTACGGTACAAACCTGCGGCTACCAGTCCCAAACCAAACTTGGTGTCACTGGAATAATGGGGCCCACCTATCACACTAAAGTCAAACTTCTTATTTTTCTTTTCTTTATTGGCATCGTTGAAGTAATCAAGAAATTTTTTGAAAAAGCTACGACTAACCGGAATAGAATCGGCAACAGATACAACTGAGTCTACTGGTTGTTCTAAGAAAGTAGAATTTGTTTGTGCGCTTAAAGTCGTTTGTGTGAGTAATAGCAGCACTAAAAATATATATCTGTTTAGCCTAGTGTTCATATATAATAATAAGAAGAGAAGTCTGGGACAAAGTTAATTCCAAACTTCTTATTACAACACGATTACAAAGGCTTTTGTTGTTCTATTTTTCTCTTTTAACGTTTGAAAAGTCGTATAAATTCAGCCACATCTTCATCCGTTGTATCAAAAGATGTCACCAGACGAATTTCATTCTTTTCTTCATTCCAGAAGTAGAAGAAGTAAAATTGCAGCATTTGGTCAATAAGAGGGCGGGGCATTGTCAGGAACAACTGATTACTTTCAGCTTTTTGCGTAAAAATAACTTCCGGACACTTCTTCAACTCCTGATAAAGTTTTGCCGCCATTGCATTAGCATGAGTTGCGTTTCTTAACCAAAGGTCATCAGTCAGATATGCAGTAAACTGGCAGGAAAGATAACGCATCTTTGAAGCCAATTGCGCAGACTGTTTCCGAATAAAACGAGCCTCGCGTTGTAGGTCCTTATTAAATACAATAACACACTCACCCATCATCAAACCATTCTTAGTACCACCAAAACTAAGAACATCCACTCCACAATCTATGGTCAATTCACGAAGAGAAAGATTCAGTGCAGCACAGGCATTCGCTATTCTTGCTCCATCCATATGGACATACATACCATTCAGATGGGCAAAGTCCGTCAGTCGTTTTAATTCTTCAGGAGTATAAATTGTTCCGAGTTCAGTACATTGAGATATATAAAGAGCTTTGGG
>NZ_JAQVBV010000059.1 GCF_028690125.1 Bacteroides sp.
TCACTTTGGGACATTCTGAGGAGAATTTCAGTTTGAAATGGATCGGAATCACTTTTCAAACAAGTTATAGAATTTATCTCTAGTTCTGGAAATTGATAATCCATGTCTGCTTCGAGGTCTTGTTCTAAACGGCGTAAATTTCCAGAAGTATTTTTTTCATGGAGGTAGTCTAAGCAACTACAGCCAATTTTTGGATCATAGCGTTCGCCTTTAGGAGTTGCCAGGTATAAGAAGAATCTTTGCTTGAGTTCGTCTTGACCGCTAATCAGAGCTATGTCTCCTGTTGCATCGAGCTCTAAATCTAAGCTGGAATGACATTGCCCATGTCCAGCTGAAATGTCTAGGTTTGTTTTAATATCATAATATATAGTTGACATAATAAATCCTTTAGTATCTAGCGTGCCAGTAAACAGTTTGTGTTGTAGTTACACCCGAAAAATCTACCGTAAATGTACTTGATCCTATACTTGATGGTGTTGCTATCGTGCCTTCAACGCTGGCCTGGACAGTCACCCACCTTGGAGTAATCTTTAGGCCGTGAGCAATAGTCTCAGCATCGGCGACCGAACCATAACCATCAGTTTCCAACCCTAGCCGATATGTACCCGTGTGACTTACGGTAGCCGATGCTGAGATGATTATCGCACCGTATCCGTTCGCCCCGCCAGTGCACGAGAATAGTTCTAGTGTCACCCCACCGGCAGCCGCCAGAAGATATGCGGCATCATCGTTTGTAGTGAACTGGCAACTATGGAATCGATACGTGTCACCTGTAACTGGCAGGATGCAATGAGACTCAGAAATTATATTACAATCATGACATTCTAAAGTATTTACGGTACTGGCGACACTCACAATCCCGCGCAGTCCGGTAATCTTCACATCGGACAAGTTAACTTCAGCATGTTGTAGCCAAACGGCATAATTCGTTGCCGGGTTTGCTCTAATAAATCCGCCGTCTATGAAAATATTCCCAATGTGTTGTATCCATAGTGCACTATGAGAGGTCTCCCTAGCATCTATGTGCAGGTTTGAAATCTGTATGACCGAATCGTCATTAAACGTTTCGCTTTCATAACTGAAAAGGTATAATCCTCCCTTCCTTATATCTATATCAGAACATGTTATGCTTCGTCGGCCTGATGTATACGTGTCGATTGCCAATCCGATCTCGGTAGCATAATATCCGCAATTATACGAGATCCATCCATTCAGCGTACACCTCTCGGGGTTGTCGATCTGATCGTAGTAAGCATTATCGTGTGAATAAATGCTCTTGAAAACCCCATCTACCTCCCATCCCGCACCATGATTTCCAGAATAGAATCCGTGACAGGCGGAATTTTTGAACTCCAGGTCTTCGTACCTAGCGTTGTACCTCATCGATCCAGCCAGGAACAGGCCCGCTCCATCGTAATACCAGATGGTCTGACCAGATACATTTCCGTCGAAGGTCATTCTTCGCAGAGAGAAAGCGGTGTATGCCACTCCGAAACCACCGTCGGAGTAGGGATGGTAAGCGTACATAATCAGGGCCGGGTGATCGGTGTAGTGCTGGCCAGCGGCAAGCATCAGGATGGTTGCCCCGATCCCAGCGCCTGTAATATGCATATTCTTCGATATTGGCAGAGCTACATTGTAGGTCAGATATCCGGCTGGCCCTGCGGTGCAACTTGTGGCTGCGTACAAATAGTACGTCCCAGATCCGATATAGAGCGATCCATTCGCCGGGCAAGCAGCTATAGCTGCATTGAGGACCCTCGTGTTGGTAGTCGGCCCTATTGTCCCCGAATCTATTATCTCGTGCGTCCATCCATTTTCAGCTATCGTGAGGCCGCCGCTCTGGTAGACTATGACATCATAGCCAGAAAAGATATTGTGTGTATGCCCATTTTTGCTTAGTGCTACCCACGGACCCCATTCCGTACCCGATAATATACCTCTTATGTAGATATTATCATGGTCAGTAAATCCAAGTTGTCGTGCATTGCCACCCGACCAGTCTGACCAGTTGCGAATTGTCAAAACGGTGTGATAAACTCCGCCATCTGAAAGTCCATCTACGGTATTCTCTCGAAATTCTAACTTAGCTCCCATAGTATACGATTCTGGAATTGGATCAACACTACGATTGTCGAGTGATGACATTTCGTAAGTCTTCATTGCCAGTTTCAGATTGTAGAAAGAAAGTTTCCTGGGGACATAATTATTTGCACTATCTAATATTTGGAATATATCAGCAGATAATGGTATTTCTTTTACCGAAGAGCTGTAAATCTCTGCTTGTGGCCGGAATCGTACCGGCAGCAGAGGGGCTGCGCCTTCGGCGTTGTAGTAATGAGCTGTTATGGCATCCGCTGTCAGGGTGTACAGGCCGCCGCCGCTGACAGTCAGCCGAGTATTGCTGGAAACGACATTAACTGCCGTGATGAGGAAAAACTTGGCACTGCCGCCTTGAATAATATAAATCAGTGAATTAGGAAAATATTTTGAAGATAGGTCGCCAGATATTTGAATTGTGTTTGCAGAATAATAACTCCAACTTTCGCTCACTCAGACCACCCTCCACCGCAACAAGATCCTCCGCCGTGCGTCAAACTCCCATCAACTACGAGGTTGCCTGTTATGTGCACAAGAGGCGTATTTAATTCAATTTCCTCGCTTGCTATTTCATCAATATAATCAATACCATTGAGTGTTATAGTCTTTGTAGTTCCGTCTATCCAGATGCTTGACATTCCAGATAAACTGCTTAATGTTATGTTTCCGTTTTTGAGTATTTCTATAAAAGAATTTTTGTCGAAGTATTCCATTTTGGTAGCGAAATCAACACTATCATCTGAATTTGCAACCACAGAAATGCGGGCTCCTTGAGACTCAGATTCAAAAGAAGCTTCTTCGTGTTCTGCGTGTATGTCGATTGTTCCGGCATGATCAGTACTTGATTCATTACCTCGGAAATTTATATGACCACGTTTACTGTTCTCAGAGATTGCATTTCCAAAGCGGATATGGCCAATACCTTCGGAATATTCAGAAGAAGACGTTCCAGCTGGGTTTTCATCATCTGACTCTAAGCGTAAGTAGGAACCACACCGACTATGCCATTCTGCTCGACTGTTATAAGCTTCCTCAGATTCGGTTTTTGTTGAGTACTGTTTAAACCATTGTTCACCGCTACGTGGTACTGAATCAATTATTTCACATAGTCGGCAAGTTGGTTCAGCGTCACCCATCTGACAGTCCCAGATAAACATTTCGTCGCGGCCTTTGCCACCTGCAGCACCAGTTACTGGCCCATGAAACAATTTCCTACAAATCGGCATCTTGCCTTGTGGGTGATCCTTATAATCCATGTTTTTGTCTTCGGTAGGACGCAACCACTGGCACCATTTCCAGACTTCGTCGTACATCGCGTCCTGGGATGTAGGTGCGCGAAACGGCGGAGTTTGATATGTAGTGTTGACGGGACCTAGAATTATAGGTTGAGTATTATATAAGAACAAAACTAAAACTAGATCGCCAACTCGTGGTGTCCACGGGTGACCGAAGCAATTTCCTGTAAAATCTTGTATAACTATTTCATAGACGTGCTGAAGTTTTTTTGGGTCAATGTTCTTTTTTGCATCCCGGACTTTTACCGTGACCGTATTATAATATTCCGGATGATCTGGACTATGACACTGCACGCCGGGCCGTCCGAATCTGTCAACTTCCACAACTGTACAGTATTCAATTTTAAAGAGATTCTGCATCCAACGTTGGACACTATTTCCCATTGAGGTCATCGGACCAGATGGCATTTAGTCCACCAGCCCGAAATACCGACAACGTCTAGCAATTGCCCGTAACATTGAGTATGGCATCTCTACGTATTTTTTAGAAAAGTCTTTGCCTTCGACTAGCATCCAGAATTTGTGATTTTCAAACTTGACGTTGAGGTGATGTGCTAACACATATTCAATGAATTCTTCATCTGTCATGCCAGTGTCCTCAGAATTTTCAGGAACTTCGGTCGTCAACGTATTCTCTTGTATTTCTTCTTGCTCTGACCATCTTCGTTCGGAAGCATCTCGAAATTCTATACTGATTCTGGTTGGAAGTTCAGCTAAGTCGAAGTGTTCGTAGTGATCTGAAGTGGTCTTTGCTCGGACAACATTGCCAGACTTGTCGCAACGATAGACCCAGGTAGTAGTACCATCGCCATAAAACGAATATAAAAATTTATCGCTCATTAATACATCGACTTCCAGTTGGCTGAGTTCTGATTATTTGTAGACTCTATGTTCTTAATTTGTTCGGCAAAGTGACTAGTGACTTCCGCAGGAGTAGCACTATATTCAGAGTATTGTACTAAAGTATTCCAGAGATCACCAGATTGTCCATATCGCCAGCGACCATTCTGAAAAACAGCTTGCCATAGTTGACCGTCAAGTGCTTCATATTCGTCTGTTTGTAATATAACTCCGCCTTCGGATGCCGTCAATTCATTACCGTGATCTACGTCGATACGTGCTACTTCCAGATGAGTTATGATGCCAGCTGAACTATATTCAACTTCTTTCTTACGAACTCCGCCATAGATCCAGACTAAATCACCAGTAATTATGTCCGGAACCTGGAATAATACTAGTCCATATATCTTTGGTATTCGGTTTGCAACAACGACTTTTATATCTCTATCTCTATATTGCTTGAAATTTTCGTCTTCGATTTCTGCTTCGATATCAACTTGGACAGAGGTTAAATTAGAATCATGAGTGATATCTGCTTCTATTCTGCCGTATTTTGATATGCCGTCGAAGTCTTCATATGTTGCAAATATTTCGTCTTTCACTGATGTTGGTATGGCTCTTAGTGTGGGATCTAAGTTAGTGGTTCCTGCAATTACGGTTACTACTGTAGCATATCCAAATATTGTTGAAGTGTCTGCTGGTTCTAGTACATATGGATCTAGGAACATTGTTTCGGTATAGGATTCTGAATCTACTAGCACCACATATACGTTGTCTTCAAAATCATGACCAAAATAGAAACTCTCTTGGTTGTCCTGAGCAATACTTCGCAAACTTTCATTACCAGATAGATCCGATGGAGTATAATCAGACTTTTTAAGTTGTGATATATTCTGTCGCAAATTTAATATTTTAATTTCTTTATCAGTGGCATCGGAAATTTTATCTATTGTATCTTTCATTTTGGTTTCATATCCATCGTCTGGAGACCAAGTTTCGTCGTCAAAAGATCCAGCTGCTTCAATTGAAATGCAACCAAATGTTACCGTAGCTACTTCATTATTATATTTTGCATCTGACATGAAGCCCTGAAAGATCATGTAAGTACTGGTTTCCACGCCATTATCCGTATTAAAATCTATTGCTGCTTGCGACCAAATAGGAGTTACCCGTGGAACCCAGTGATATGACGATATTTTCTTACCATACTTTTGGTAATTGTTGTTTAGGGTGACTACGCAAGATGCTTGTTCGTTGCCTTCGTCGTAGCCAGAAGACATTGTAGCTGTAATACTAATGATATCTTTGGATACGATGTCTCCGCCAATCATTGTATACGTACGGATGCCTTGACCTAGTCCGGAATTATTGTCGGCTATCGGATCTTCGTCGTCATTTGCTGTAGTAACCGGATTTGTAGGTACAGGATCTTTTTCTTCAGTTAGATTGACCGTGCCCCATGTAAGCAAAGCCATTTTCAAGGCAACTGGTGGAGTCTCAACATTAGTTACATATTCTTCATATTGTTGGATTTCTTCATATAAGTAATTGTAACCTTGTTTATACCATTCACTTAATTTGTCGTTACTTTCTGGAGGAGCATTCGGACAGAACTTCGTAATAATAGTTCCTGGATATTCGGCTGGATGAGCTTCGATATATTCTGGTATTGTCCATGAAACCATATTTAATCGTTCCTTTCTTTTAGTTTCATAGAGCATACGAAATAATGATCATTCTTTCCTTCCTCGGAATTAGCTGTAAATGACTCAATATACATGTATGCGGATTTAAATGGAGTCCTTAAGTAATATGGGCCAACGTCATCAATCATTTTTTGTATTTGTTGGACTCTAGTATTTGTAACTATCTTAAAATCCATATCACATTTCCATAAGGTCATTTTGGATGTTCTGCAAGTCTTATGAGATGGCCATGGAATTTCATGAGTCTTGATTATATTTTCTTTTGACCAGGATATTCTAGTTGGATTTGGCTGTCCTGAAGAAATATCACCACTTTCATCGGATGCGGCTATTTCTTCATTGAAGGCAAAGGATCCTAATTGTATTGTAAATGCCATGCTTAATCGTTCCTGTATTATTTTATCTTATTTATATTTAGTATGCACCATAAGTTCTGGTACACTTACCAATGATGTTTTTTACGGCTCTTTCAAATTCGAAGTCATCCAGGTAACGTCCTCTATTAGATCCAGCAGGTGCATTATATGTCATATGGACTATATAGGTTGGATTATTACTTTCTGTAGTGACAGTTTCAGATGATAAATTTTCTAAAAGCGAAATTAAATTGGAGTTACTTGCAATCTCGGCAGGTATAATAGGTTCACCGACATGTCCGTAAAGAAGACCTTCTTTAGTTATCTCGCCACCGGAAGCCGCTTTCTTTACTTTACTATTGCCAAATAATTTATTATAGATTCCTTTTGCTGCTTCCCATCCATATTCAAGTGACGTTAACGTAGACCAATCTGCTGCAGCAAATGCAGGCATTCCTTCTGCAAGATTTTTATTTGTATTTTCAGCATGCTCTTCTATTGCAGTATTTAATCCTTCGGAAGCACCTTCTGCTATAGTTGCTATACTAGTACCGCCATTTAACATACCTTTTGGATGCTTTAGATCTTCTGCTATTTTTTTAGCTTCTTCTAGCATAGGACCTGTTATGCCTAATGCTGTAGCCATTTCTGGAGTTACAGATTTATCTCCGGATGTATATTTTGCCAAGTAATCTATTTGTTCGGTTGAAAGACCTCTAAGGGACGTACCTGGATTTGCTCCAGTAGCATAATCTTCGACGCGTTTTGATATTTCAGATTTAACTGATTCTGTTAGCTCAGAACCAGTTTTGCCTGCTCCACCGATCAGAAAACTTACTAAACTTTCTATTTTATCCCAGATTCCTTTAAGGGGACTATAAATATATTTATAAAATAGTCCTGACATATACTCTACGAAGTCCTTAACTTTCTTTAGTAAGTCACGGATTTGTTCGGCAAAGTCAATTAACTTATATAGTGGAACACCGAGTAATCTTATTATAGTCGTAATAAAATTAGTGCCGGAAAATACTTCACTTAAAGCTCCTTTTATTCCACTTGCACTGAAGTCCCATTTAATTGACGGTAACTTGATGTCCGTTAAAGTTTTCCAGGCTCCAGAAAAGTCACCAGAAAAAGCTTTCTTAAATGAATTAATGATTGGCTGTAATATGCCGAATTTATTGGCAATTAGAGCAAGTACTCCGACAATAAGTAATCCAGCCGCAACAAATGGAAGTAGCGGAGATAATGCAGCCCATATTCCTGCAGCTAATCCATAGGCTCCTACGGTCGCAACGCCTTCTGCGCTAGCTAGTCCTAGGAGGCTAGAAATTCCAAGTAAATTAGCAGCGCTATTTGCATATGATGCAGCAGTATCCCAGACTTTCGCTCCGATTAATCTTAGTTTCGAAGCAACCGACATATTTTCTGCCGTAAGTATACCATAAAGAGTTGTAAGATGTAACGTATTTGCTACGATTAGTGCTTTTGATGTTGCAATTTCAATTAATTTTCCAGCAACTAATTTAATTCTGGTTGTAATGGAAACATTTTTAATAGCATTTGACATTTCTTCAACTGATGCTTCACCTGCTTTCATACCAGTTGCAGTTAAGGTTGCTTCTGCTTCTGCATATGTTACAGTAGCATCAATAGCTTTTAATGTAGTACTTATTTTTAAAGCCGCATCAACTGCTTTCATCAACTTCCACAATGGTGTCATGACACCAATTACTAAACTGAATGCCGAAGCCAATGCCAGAGTGGCTCCCATTAAGCCAATTAGAGCTGGTAGTCCTGGTATTTTAGATAATTTTTCTACAACAACAGCAATTACATTCGTTAGAGAAACAAGTGGTCCAGCAATACTATCTCCAATAGCATATTTTAGTTTGCTTATATTAACTTCTAATTGTTCCCAAGGACGCTTTTCCATTTCAACTTTCATGTCAATAGTGGATCCTTTATCCGTAAGGGCTTTGATACGAGATTTAGCTGACTTGAATTCTTTGCCTTCTGGATCCAGTCCCATGGCTGTAGCAAGCTTAATGCCGAAACGACCTTGCATCTTTCCAGTTTGCATTGACACTCGTTGGATTAATTGTTCAGCTGATCCGATCTGCTCTTCTCTCATTAATTCTTGGTGAGCGAAATAGAAGTCTCCGACCGCATCAGCTAGATTAAGTTTTTCTTGGCCAGTACCTTTAAAATATTTGCCACCAGCCATTAAGGTTGCATAGAGTTCTTTTACGGTGTCTTGTTTTGTACCCTCACCAGCTTCTGCCTGTTCTTGCACAAATTTATCAAGTTCTTCGTAGGATATTCCAAGTCTTTTATTATTTTCAATGGCTTCCTTAATTTGATCATTGATCAGTTTGGTCTCTGCACTGGCTTTCCATGTTAAACCAGATATAGATCCACCGATAGCAATACCGGCTAAGGACGTGGCCATATTTTGAATGCTGTTTTGTAAATCGGTCAGAGAAGATTTAACGTTTCCAAACGCAGATGACATTTTACTTGTCAATGAAGTCGTAGCCGAAGAGACTCTATCAGTGCTTCCAGATAGTTTGTCCATGCTACTAGCTGCTTGAGACGGACCAGTAACATCGACTTTTTTATTAGACATACTGTCTAATTTTTTATTAATCTCGTCGATCCGGGCTTCTGGATTACCGGCGATCTCGACTAAGATGCTCACACTGCGTGCAAAATCAGAAATACAAAGTCACCTCAAAAAAAGTTATTTATTTTTATTCACCATTGATAGCCAACGTTGTTTAGCACTATCACTACAAGTATCGTACTTGAAGTTTTCTGGAAGTTTACCTTTAATTGCTCGGATAAACTCCTTATGACTGTAGGTTTTTGGAGTTTTTTTACCAGACTTAGCTAGTGCTATAATTTCCTGCATCTTGGATATACAATCAATCTGCAGGCGCGTTAACTTGCCAATCGAATAATTGCTTATTCTGTATCCACTATAATGGAGCCAGACAAGTTTTTGGCCTTCTGGCTCTTGAAAAAATCCGATAATTCCTGGCTACCAACTGTCGAAATATTAATGACTTCACGACCAATTTCTATGAGGGCGTTACCCATCATGAGTTCGAAAACTTCCAAAGTTTTCTTTTTACCTGGTTCATCGATGTCATCAATTTCCACTCGTTCATGAAGAGCTGGATCTACGATGCCATAACGACATGCCTCAAGCTGCAAAATATAATTATCCGAAAGTTTTGGGTCAGTAGTTGAGAATCCAGCATCCTCAACAGTCTTAAATACTTTAGCAATTTCTAGCTCACTAAGTGGTTTAATTTCAACGTCTTCGTCATACGCGGTTAGATGAACAGTCTTTCGGAATTTGGTTCCTTCTAAAATTAATTCTTTTGATATCATGTTTTACTTTCCTTGCTTTATATACTATTTTATATTATTTATTTCGGTGTTCTATACATTGCACTGAAGGAGTATTTAGTCGAACAAGTGGATCCAACATTACCAACACTCAGGGAATCTCCGGTTAGTAGACATCTCTTAAATGTAACGATACCAGTATCATTAGCTGAAATTGTAGTAGGACCATTTTGCATCGAACGTTCATAATCTAGACCGGTATCACTTATTACTATGTCGAATTCTCGACCAAGGCCGCTATTTTCGTATGTTAAATTCAACTTAATTAGGTCCATCCAAGCTGAAGGATTTTCGGCGGCAGACACCCACCAAGTACCAATTTCAAAATCGCCTTTGTAGTCAATTTTACCTTGGGTTTGTCCGTATTTTTCGTGATTACCTGTACCATACTCTGGAGTCACGTCTGTTGATTTTTGAACTGATATAGACTTCAGTGGTATTGTATGTTCTCCGCCAGATGATTTAAATCGTATGCTAATGTCACCAGGATCTTCTGCTACAATTGTATATGAGCTTGCTGTTTCTACCATTATTTTACCTCGTCAAATATTAAAAAATATAGTACGGTTCGGGTTACTCGTCAGCTACTTCCGTGACTACTGAGGTATCTTCGTTTTCGTTCAGGATACCTACTGCAATTGTTTCATCAATACGTTCAATATGACCAATGTTTTCCATGCTGATGTCTACGAATACTTTGCCAGTATCGGTGTCAGATGGATAAACACTAAGTTTGTAGGCCCGGATATTTTCGTTACGTAAGAGATCTTGTAGTACGGACTCTATCGAAGCCTTCATAGAGGCCATTACGGCATTGGTACGCTTTTCATGGAAATATTGCTGGGCAATTTCATTTGAACAAACAATAACCCAATTGATTGTACGATTATCTACTGTCCGTAAGAATTGCCAGGTCTGATCCGTAGTAATGCCTACGTAGGGTCTGATACCCCGGGACTTTATTATGGCGTCGACAGATGCATCAGTTGCCTGGGTAAGAGTGTCAACTTCGTCTTGATCGAATGTATTCAGGAGGCCGTTTAGACCATTCATTGCATTGCGGGGCAAAGCGGCACTCTCACCAATTGCTACTGCAGCTTCTTTTCCGGCACGAGCGCAAGCAATATTTTGTATGGTTGAGGAATTATCCCAGCTATTACCGACGATAGTAAGTAATCTATTTGAATAGCCAGAAGCCAAATCCAGCAATTGATCTACGGACAAGTTAGGAGCAGCAGCCACGAAACACTGGCATGGATGGAACTTATTCGCCATTTCGGTTGCCCAACCGTCTAGAACTGGTATCAGATCATGGGTGCCTTCTTCTACTTCATACTCGGTTAGGCAGGCGCATTGTGGGGCTCCAATTAGTTCAGCTGCAGCATTTCCGCCAACCCATAGAGCAGATTCCCAGTCATCGGTTGTAATAGATGTTCCGTCTAGTCCACCAGTCAGTCCATATGTAACATCTGCGTCTATGTATGGTAGATGGGTTTCTCCTACAACTGCTTCTGCTGTAACAAATCCAATTGAATTTAATCTGGCAACTAATTTAACCAGACTCGATATATTATCATATGTATAAGTGGTCTCGTTATCAGAAACGACAATCTTGATAGTATAATATTTCAAACTATATGTTATTAGGGACGTTGCCGCAATAGCTGTTCCAAAGGTCAGGCTACCATTTACAGTGTCTACATATACTTGATCTGCGGAAGGTGGGCTTGTATAAGTGATTTCGGCTTCAACTCCAGCTACCTTAACCCAGTTAGCAGAATTCTGCATTAGGTTGGCATAGCTAGTGTAGTAGGGGCCGACCGTGCCATCGCCGGGCAAGCCATAATACGAGGTTTCCGTGGCTTTATAACTTCCCTGCAAAACCTTTACTGTTAATGCATTACCCCAGATACCAGGAGAAGCTGCATTGATAGTAACAACGTCATTTGGAGATGCAAGACCGTCATCTAAAGTAACTGTTGCTGTTGCATGATTTGTTCCAAGAACTCTGACAGCATATACTACTGGCGCTCCTTGAGCAAATATTAGTTCTACTGCGTCTTTTAGACCACCAGAATAGAAGTAGCTCTTTGCTTCAGACGAGCTTGTCATTACGACAGCTTCATCTACTGGTCCTCGAATAGATCGACCAACAACCAGGACAGTACCTTTGCCTACAATGACGGGGACTGGCCCAACTGTCTCTAGTTTAATGATCAGTCGGACAAATTGATTAGGATTTCCATATTCAACCATAAAATTTACTCCATAAAATAATTCTTATAATACTTCGATCAGAGTGGTCTTGACATTGTAACCATCCTTGAAGTATTTTTGATAGACTTCTTTTGATATCTTTCCAGCTCGATAAGCCGAATAAACGCTCATTTTGCGTGGATCCATGATTTTGTAATTATCGTTTTCCATAAGATATACCTTATAATATTTATAATCAAATAAATGCTTGAATGCTATTTTACGTCTACGAGATTAGAATGAGTGACCAAAAAGTATAAATACTGGAAGCCATTAAATCCTTTTATTATGACGATAAGAAAAAATCCGTTATCCTGGATACTAGCTTCGCCAGGACTGTTCTTCATTTTGGTAGGATTGTATAGCTTCTGGTTATGTATTGTTGACTCAGACCATTTGATATATTTTGGCCTGGGTCTAATATGCACATCTCTAGGTTATATATTCGCCTGGAAATTTCTATCGACTAACGCGCCCTAATCTACTATCAGTATCATGTCAGCCGAATATGTTACTTCAGTGCTACCAGATTGCAAAATAATGTCAAATACCGCATTCGAATACCAACCGCGGACACATATCGACATTTCATACCATGGAGGATGAATATCAACTAATTCTATGTAATCAATTGGCTCGTAAGGTAGACCAAAATTGTATTCAATTGCATGAATATTTGGTGTATCGTCGAGAACACTAAATTCGTATTCTACCCGAAAGTCGAATGCCGCAGGATAAATCCAATGCTCATCGGATGCTTTTGCTTGAAATGGCGGTAGATAGTTAACTTTACCAGAACCAGGTACGACTTTCATATAATCAGCCGGCCAATAAAGTCCCAGACGGTATAATTCAATTTCGGTTTGTAGGTCATATAACATTTGGTCTAGGACCTCTGGAGTATCTTGGTCAGTTTTTGATGTCGTGCTCTCAGCCATCAGAATTATACTGATGGAAGCTTGTTGATGTTGACCAATCCATTCACGAGCATCTCCATTTATACCGAGGTAATCTTTTCGAATAGGTCCAGCTGTATTCGGACCAGTTCTAATTCCTTCTGAAAGTATTGCAAGACGCATCGACGGAAATGTATAGTCATCGTTGCCCAAGCGATCTTTCCGAAGTTTCTTTACGGTCAGATCGGCTAAATCAGTCGGAATTGCGTCTAGTAACCTAGCTCGTTGCGTTATGGACATCATTACGGAACGACCTCCTGAGTACGTGAATCATAAGGTACATACGGAATATCGTCATAGCGGATGTCCGGAGCTTGCGGAGTATATTTCGCTACTGTAGTCAGGATTTCTTTTACATGATTATCGATTAACTCGATGGTTGCACTATATAACTTGTCAACGGAGTCAAAAAGCAACGTATCGTAATATATACTAATTGGTACAGATTTCAGTAATGGTAGTTGAATTGGGCAATTAAATAGGTTGCGACTTGCTAGTACTAAATCTTCTTCAAGTGTCCTTTCAAATGTATCTTGTAATAATTGACTAACTAAATAGTTTTTCGACATATTTTTTTTGTTAAGTATATCAAATAATCCGTCTTTTGTTTTCGTTTTTTTACTTAGCAAGTCAACTAATAAATTCTTGGTCTTCATTTCTTTTATTAGGATGTCTCGGACAGAATTCTTGGTTTTTCTGAACGAAACCAATAAATCCTGATCAGACGAAATACATCGTACTGTTTTATTATATTCTACAATATATTTTCCGGAGTTATGACAGGCAGCACCTACCCAAGTCGATTTAGTCCAATACTCTTCATCCCAGACTTGTTGACCTTTCTCAGATATAATTTCTTGGGTTGGATCGCCTTCATATACGGTAACATTACTGTAGTTTAGCGAATTCCACGTCCAACCAGCATCAATGGAATATTTTACAATCGGACGATTATTGGAGTCATAGCTGCATACCACAGCTAATTTATCTTTTTCTGAAGAACCTGGTCTTAACACGTCATAAGACGATATTATGCCGCTATCCAAATTAGCAAATGGCAACGTGAATATTGTTTTCCAAGCAAATCTAGTATTGTTATTTCTATATAATTTACCAGAATAAGCATACATTACTTGATTCGTATCGAGTTTGAGAACCCTCGCCATCAGGCAAACATCATTTAGCGTAATGCCGCTAGTATCCGTCATTACTAACTGCAAGATCCTGGTATTATATAGTGGACTAAATAACTGAGATCCACCCCAGCCCTGAGTACGGGAACCATTCCAATAAGCCCAATAATCTCCTCCCCAACCTTGCGGATGGGTAAACCATGTATTTCCAAGATCTTCCGAAACATTTAGGTATGGTCCAAATCCTACAAAAAGAGTCTGTCCTACACCTGCTAGTGCTGGATATGCCCAGCCAGACCATACAAAATTCTTGGTTTCTTCCGGATCATGGACTCCTTTCGACGTCCAACCTGTTTTTGTCAGTACTTTACTCCATGAACGAGCAAAATCGTAAGAACGCCATATAGATGTCCCATCATGGGCAAATAATACATCGTCACTTATATTAATTACAGTCTTACAGTTGGGAGCAAACGTAGATATAGCAGTCCAAGTATAGCCTGAATCTAGCTTCGACTCTATCCAACCAGCGGAGGTACTTGCAATTACCCAGCCATAATCAATTAGATTTAATGTATATATTTTCCCAGGTAAATTATATACTTGTTTCCAGGACTTGCCCATATTTTTGGTACGGTATATCGAATACGATCCATCCAGCATTTTGACAATACAAATATGGTATTGACCGAAGACGTGAATTGGTTGCTGAATCTCGTCTATTGCCCCGGGAAATGGCTCAGATTTCCACCAATCCGCAAAGTTTGTGGTGTCAAATGTACCAAGAATAAAGTTTTTTCCTTCTGCAATAGAAAGTACAACAGGTCTCAATTTATGCACCAACCAAAGTTATTTGCATTGTCGATCGCTTTGGAAACGATTGTTTGTTCAAGATATCACAATCTATGCTAGCTAAATAAAGTCTCGTAGCAATATCAAAATCGATGCTAGCTGAATTGTGGAATACAGACATTATGTCATTATGATAAATACGACGTTTTGTAATCTGAGATATTAGATCGAACGTCGGAGACTTTTCCAGATCATTCTTCGTTACGTATCCATTAGTTGTATAAGGAACATTGATGTCGTCTTTTTCTGTTATCATGTCCATGAGCAGATTCTTAACAATAGTGCCAAATAACCCAGTATATATAGAATAGTTTTTATTATTATATGACCGTATCAATGATCCCATCAATAAAGTTTTCTGGAAGTACTTCTGCAGGGTAATGTCATCGCTCGTGCTACAGACATTTTGAAATATTTCAATTAAGTCACATTCATAGGTGGTATCTTTATTTCGATGCCGTATTGCCAGATAATTATTATATGGCAGCCATATTGGACCATTCATTACAATATCGAAATATAGGTCAATAAATGGCAACATTAAGTCATATGACACACCAGCAGCTAACATCTGAGGTATAAGTATGGCTAAAGTATTTTGTTTTTCTCTCGCAGTCCTCATAGCCGTAATGGTATCAAATGTTATCTTTACGTTTGCAGGCCAGCTAGGATCGACATTAGTAGATTCTTCCCCAATAACATTATCTATGATAGATTCACAATTAGCTTTTGTTCCAGAACTGTTCAGAATATTCGTACGAGTTTTCAGTCTATCTCGGTAAGACGTATCATCTTCATCTGATATTCTAGGAAGATCATAAATTTTGCCCCATGCATTATCAAGTTCTTCGTCCCAGGCATAATCTAATTTCAGAGCATTTGTCATTGTTTCCATTTGTCGCCATACCGCATCAAGAATTTCGGCATAAGATTTTACAATGGCATCTATGACGCTCGTGGAAGGAATTAAAGAATCCCGTGATGGCCGAAGTATTATGTCGAAATCCGCACTCGCTAAAGTTTTTAACAGTGATGTATTTATCTGGTAATTTTTACTTAGATCTGATCTGGCAATTGCTAGCAGTCCATTATAACTGGTGGTTAGCAATTTTTTTAGTAATATATCGTAACTTCTATAATTATAGTATCGTATTGCACCGGGTGGATCTTCTAGTGGTTCAGAACCAGCGAATATCGTCCACATGTCCATTGCATAACTTTTAGATAGGACAGAAAAAGAATCTCCAATACCAGGAATTTCTCCTATTGCTGTTTCACCGATTAACATTAGTCACGCTCCCAAAAAATTATATAATTAAAGTTCTACGGTCAAATCAGGCTGCAAAGATTCTACGTCTATTACATCTTTTCGGATAATAATCTTAAATTTCCCTGCAACTTCAATAGCATAATCAGTATTTTCAATGACGTCCTGAATGCGTTCCAAGTATCGAGTTCTATTAAGGCCATACGGAATTTCGCAGTAAGGACAATTTGTTTCGCCGCGAGCATTCTTTTTAACTAAGTCCTTATTTATGTTATGACGACCGCATTGTTTACATGACCATTCGTCTGTTTGACCGCAATTTGGACACTGAGCCCACTTCTTGCTATCCATATGTTTCCATTGAGTGCCACATGTCTTACAGTAAAAATGGTTTGTCAGCTGAATTTCGTTGTCCCAGTAGGCTTTTATTTTGTCCGATGGTAAAATATTAAAATTCCAGACAGGTAATGGTACTGCAACGCCTGGGATTTTGTTAGCCTGCATTGCAGTGGCTACTTCAGGACTTATAGGAGCAATGACTAACTTGGTTAATGGGACATTCTCAGTTTCCGTCCAATGCTGTTGTTTACCTTCGGAAGTGAATTGCGGTATAAATTTTTCTATATTATTTTCGTCCCGATAAATTTTAATCCATTGGTATTCAATAACGGCAGACATTTTTATAATCTCGCTTCATCAAACATTTTTTTGACTGTATTATTTACCGTTTCCTTTAGATCTTTATTGAGATCTTTAATTGCCTTGCTTACAGCATAATCATATATGTATTGGTTGACTGGAATTAAATTATCTAACTTGCTTTCTGGAATATCCCATGGTTCCTTACTGTTCGTAAAATAATATCGATTAAATATTGTTTCGGGTACTTCCGGTATTGCAAACTCTTGCTGGTATAAAGTACAATCCTTAAATATTTTTAGAACTTTCGGACAACAATCAATATGTTTTTGTCGTATATAAATATCAAAATGAGTATTATTTTCATATAGTTCTTCAATAAGGTCTTTATTAATTTTAGTATTAATAAAAAATGATCCGACTTCCATTACACCACAGAATTCGGATCCAAATTTTTCCAAAAAGAACTTTCTGAGTGGTATAGTATAGCCGGTTGTTAGATCTGGTAATATTACTTCGGTACTATTGGTCTGCAGCCATTCTGGTATGATTTGTACTATGGTGTCGCCTGGTTTCAACGAAAATATTGTTTCTTGTTTATCTTTCATAATTATCCTTGGTTCTCCTTTGTTTTAATTTTTC
>NZ_JAQVBV010000060.1 GCF_028690125.1 Bacteroides sp.
CACATAAAGACCTACTAAATTATCCGGGTCATAGCTCATCCCTAATACAACGGCCCCCAAAAAAAGCAGCACACCGTAGTTTGCGTACGGAAAAAGAGGCATCTTATACTGCAAGCGGTTAAATTGTTCTTCGCTTAAGCCTTTGCGCCATTTTAAGTGAATACACATAATAAGAGCCCAAGTCCAAATACATCCAGTGACCGTACACGCTGACATAAAATAGAACACCGTATCTGGATAGGAAAAGTTTAAATATACGCCAACCAGACAAGCTGCGCTGGAAAACAAAATTCCATTGGCAGGAACTTGATGTTTCGAAAGAGTTCCCAAAAACCGGGGAGCTTCTCCCCGCAGAGATAAACCGTAAAGCATCCGCCCGCACACATAGATACAGCTGTTCAGACAGGACGCCGCCGAGGAAAGAATGACAAAGTTCATAACTCCTGCCGCATAGGGAATTCCCATGCGTTCAAAGATAATCACAAACGGGCTTACCCCTTTAGGCAATGTGTCCCACGGACAAATGGAAAGGATAACCGTCATCGTACCAACATAGAAAATGAGGATACGCCAGAACACTTTATCAATGGCTGATTTCAAAGAATGCTTCGGATCTTCCGCTTCTCCCGCAGTAATACCAATCATTTCAACGCCGGCATAAGCAAATACTACCATAACCAAGGCCATGGCAACGCCTTTCAGGCCAAACGGCATAACTACACAGGGGCACTGAATACTACAATCCACTCTTTACTAGAACGACCTTGCAAGGCTTCACTAATATACTCTTCTCCATGCTTTGCCCGTTGAAAATATTCTCGATCTGAAACATCTTCGCCGGATACCGCCCTTCCAGTTGCATTAATGAACGTAATCCCAGTAATATGAGGATTGTTTTTAGCAAACAGTCCCGCTCGCTGAAAAAAAGAATTCATATCTCCGCGGCGTACAGACGGCAGTTGAGACAACGTCCGCACCCGGCTTGCATTATCTTCGAACCAATGCGTTATATAATTAGTTTCCAAAAGAACTGTTTGCTCAAAGCTCTTTAACGCAAACTCCCGGGCATTACTAATTTCATAGTAAGTAAAAACAGAAAACAGCAATGACCCTATTAACCCCATAGATACAATAAGTAACCGAAAATAACCAGAAATTGTCCTTAAGAAAGCTTTTTGCACTCGTTCTAAAAGAATCATAGCATTTCTCTCGCTTTCGATTCTGACATTTTCGCAATTTCACCTTTCTACTTTTTTACTACTAAACGCCCCTCATGAAAACAAGCTTTACTATTTTAGATTATTCTGTAAATAACAAAATATTCCTTTTCTTTAGCGCAGCTATTCTTCATCTTTCTTGAATACATACAACCAAAACTTTCTTTTTGTACAGTTTTTCATACATCCAAGCTATTTCTTCCATTTTATGGATTAAGACTATTTTTTACTTTTAATTATTTTTATTTGAATTTTTCGTTTTATTCCTTGAGGTTAAGCAATTCTAGTGTTAAAATGATAGTTGAGAATTGTTATTCTTACTAATTGAGAGGTGATGTCATGGATAAAACTCAAAATAACTTGAAACGTTTTTCCAATATCAGCTATAATCCCACCACCTACGTTCTCGTAATCACCTTTGAAGACGGGTCTAGCCATCGGCATCCTGGAATCTCACAGACCACGCATGATGCTTTAATTTCCGCACCTTCCCCTGAACAGTATTATCAAGAACAGCTCGAAAAAATTTACCCCTTTCAAAAAGTTGTTAAATAAATTAGTTTTATAATCTATTATATTGAACATTTCATGTTAAAATAATATTGCTAAACCATTTTCTTTTTATGCCGTTCGGTGTTAACGCACCGAACGGTCTTTTTTTATAAGTTAAAGCGCTAGAAAAAGGATATTGCTCCGCCTATCGCGCCGCTAAAATTGGATACATACCCTGTTGTCCGCCCCGCAAACTAGCAGTACAATGATCTCACAACAATAGCTCTTAAGGCTATAATCCTAATGCAAAGGAGCTAATCCAATGAGTCTCTCGTTTAGCGTCCAAGAAATGTATGCCATTGTAAGCGAATGCCGCTAAAAGAGGTGCCGCGAATTAAAGGGGGCCGCACTCCTGGTGCTGACTACCGTCTCTACTCTTATGCTAGTCCGTCGCCCATGAAATACAAATCAAAGTAACTCGGACAAACCGGACCACTTCTTGACAACTAGCATATTATAAACTTGAGGGGAGGTTTGCAGTGAAAAAAAGCTTTTTCTTTTAATGTCACTCCTTCTGCTGCTAGGGGTGATGGCCAGCTCCGTCGCCCTTGGATCTGACTACATTGGCAACAGCAACAGCGGGAAGTTCCACTATGCCAGCTGCCGTTGGGTCCAGAAAATGAGTGAGCATCACAAGGTGCACTTAGAAAGCCGAAACGAAGCGATTGATGCAGGGTATGTGCCGTGTAAAGTTTGCAGGCCGTAAAAACTAATAAGGGAGGCTTCCCATGCAAGGTTCATTTGAATTTCGCGGATCCGGATTAGGTTATTTCTGGCTTCTGCTATGGACAGGTTTTCTATCCGTCATCACACTGGGTCTATACTTCCCCTGGGCCTATTCCGCCCAGCAGCGTTGGATCACTGCCAACACCTACGTTAATGGCCGTCGCCTGGCTTTCAACGGCACTGGCATTGGCTTTTTCGGGCAGTGGCTGCTTATTATGATTCTTACCTTTATCACGCTGGGATTATATGCGCCATGGGGATATTGTCAGTTTAAGCGGTGGGAGACGAATAATACGGAGTTTGAGTGATAAAAACCGCCTTTTGGCGGTTTTTATCACTCAAAGCTATTTCTTTTATTGTAAGTTCTGGTAAAACATCAAGTACTTTTATAATTTCTTATTTTCCCTTCATTGCGATCAACAACGTGGATATCTGTTTTATGCTCTAATGCTCAATATCACGATATCCTTGCAGGCCATTCTAAGAAGATAGTCATTTAGCGCTAGCTCGTGTTTCTCAGCCACATTACCATCCCGGTTCGATTTATTTTTTCTTGAATCTTCATAACATTTTTGTAACTTAACATCATTAGTAACTGATTAAATCCATTTTTTGTAATAAAATATATTTAATGAAAGTTGTTTTTAATTGAACAAGCAAGTAGAATAAGGAGGTGTCTCTTGTGGAAAAAGCTATAGCAAAAATAACAGCAGATTATTTCAAAGCAGTGTCTCACCCTATTCGCGTCAAAATAATCAAGCTATTAGCAACAAATGAGCTCTGTGTGCAGGATATCGTGAATGACCTGGAAATTGAACAATCAAACCTATCTCAACATTTAAGCGTGTTAAAAAAGCAGGGCATTGTTAGTTCACGAAGCGCCGGAACACGGGTCATATATTGGTTAAATAGCCCATCTCCAAATAAAATTATCTCAGAAGTTGAAGAGGTTTTGAAATCTCAGATAAAGCAAAGCCAAGAATTATTAAGCCGTTTTGGTTAATTTGATATACTGTTTTTTATGTATTGCCCCCCTTGAGGCAAAAAAAAGCCTTCTAGAGAACAATCTCTAGAAGGCTTGATTTTTCTGGAATTTTAAATGGTGCGCCCGGCAGGAATCGAACCTGCGCTCCCGGCTCCGGAGGCCTAAGAAACGATCCTTAGACTACCTGAAGCCAAATTTACAGTGTTTGTCTATAGTTTTATTCAATTGTAATACCAATACTTATCGCGCGTATGCCTAGGACTTATACTCTTCGTCCTTATGGATTTATATTATCACAATGGTTTTTAGATTTCAAGAAAATGATAATTTTAATGAAAGAAAAACCACAGGCTCCTTATGTTAGACTAAAGAACCTGTGGAAGTCATTAGATTTCTACTGTTCTATTTTCTTGTGATGGTCTTTACTATCACCCTAGTAAATCTCTGCCACAATATCTGCAAACTTTTGCGTCCGGCTTTATCATCTCAGCACAAAAGGGACACTTCTTCAAACCATCTGCAATCAGTGCTTTTTCATTAGCCTTTATACAAAACGAATGTATTAACGCAACGATGAACAAAAGGAATCCATATATCCACCACACGCCAAAATTACGGCCTTTAGACTTAGCAATAAATGCAGGTATCAAACCTAACAACAACGCAGGAACAATCACAGTAATTATAATTTCTGGCGCAGAAACACTAACCATTCCTTCATCTCCTAAAGCATTATTTTTGATTGGTGATTACGCTTGAACAGAATCAATATCATTACCCTCTATTTGTATAGAAGTTCCGTCCATATAGTTAATTACTATTTTTTTTAGCTTTGCTTTAACAATCGAGTTATTATACCAAGCACAATCCCAATACTTACCTTCGCCATACCATTCCCCGGGAGCAATTGGCCCAGTAACTTTGCCAGTATATTCCGATTCGCGGCGAATTGTACAAGAAACAATATCTCCCACTGCATTATATGGAACTACCGTAAAGAAACAATATTTTATAACTTTATCAGAAGTATTTTTCCATACTACTCTAAAATTCACCCCACCAGCACTATTAGGGTTATCAGTAGACACCTTTGAAATCAAAATGCTCGAACGTATTTTTTCACGTTTCGCTTGCTGTTGTTGCTTCTTTTGTTCTGCTTGTTGCTGCTTTTGTTGGTTTATTGTTTCTTTAACAGATTCTTTCAACGCTTTTATTTCATCTGCAAACTCACCTGAGTAACTATTAGGAATTTTATTAAGGAAACTTTCAGCAGCCAAACCATCTGTTGTTCTTTTAATTTGTGCATTTGCATAATTGTATAGAACTTTACTGTTCTTATATTCCATATTAAGCAGTAGCCCAGATGCATCTGAATATTTTCCGACTTTAATTAAATCAATACCTTGTGTATATCTAGAATCATTTTGTTCTCTGGCAAGAACGCCAAAAAATATACATATTATTATTATCCCGACTATGACCGTTATAGTTCCTATTAAAAATGTCTTATTCCTTTTTTCGTCTTTCTTCTTCTCTATCACTTGCTCTTGCGGTTGATCTATTGATTCTTTTATCCCATCGTCTTCATCTATGTTTTCAATTAGTTTCTTTGCACAATCTTTACAGACTTTCTTGTTATCAATCATCACATATTTCTTTGCTGATTTTGTTCCACAAACTTCACAAGTTATATCTTCTTCATTAGTTATACTCATTCCAACCCCTCGCTTCATCAATTATTGCTTATATTTCACTTTGACACTCACTTTTCCATCTCCTGCCATTCCACAAAATATTTTCAGAAAAATAATCCATCAGACCAAGCAAAGGTAATACCGGCATCAATAGCACAGATGTTCCCTTGTTTGGAATTAGAAAACTCACCCACCCTATGCACAAAAAAAAAGAACAGGCATTAAACCTGTCCTTTGGCTTTCTCATAGTCTTTCACTCGCTTATACCAAGTGTTCTTCTTGAACCCTGCTTGTGTCATAGCCTGTACTGCTGTGATGCCTCCAGCCTTCCACTGTGTATATGCTTCCATGAACTTGTCATCAATCTCTATCTTTGGTCTGCCATATGGCCTATTTTCTTTAAGTGCTAAGTCAATACCTTCGCGCTGCCTCTGTTTGATTGTATCGCGTTCTAGTTGGCTAAGTGCTGCAAAGACTGATAACATGAACTTGCCTTGCGGTGTACTCGTGTCTATGCTCTCCTTTAAGCTGACCAATGAAACATTCTTAGCGTTTAGTTGTTCCACAATATTCAAGAAGTCTAGAGTATGCCTTGCAAGTCTACTGATAGACTCAATATAAACAATGTCTCCTTCTCTTGCAAACTCTAACATTGCTTGTAATTCTGGTCTATTCGTATCTTTGCCACTTATTTTCTCTTCGTATATCTTGCCAATCTCATAGGCTTTCAATGCTTCTAACTGCCTGCCTGTGTTCTGTTCCTTGGTTGATACTCTCACATAAGCAATGTTCATGATTTGCGCCCCCTATGCTATCTGTACTTCTTGTCTTAATTATAGCATTTCCGTCTTAAAATGTCCATTGTATTTAAGGGACGTCTCTTAATATCTTTATGGACTTTTTAAGACGTGAAAACAGGTCTGTTTTTGCAGTCTCTTAAAGTACACATTTAAAGACGCTTTCCAAACGACACATATAACAACATCAGATACCTTGGTTAACCCTAGGTATATCAATGGTTAACAATCATTAGAATATTAGCATTTCCTAATATATCTATTAACCCCCTAATGTTGCCCTTCGCCATCAATAACCGCAAGGAGTCCTTAGTTTTCCTTATGTTTAATCCATACTATTTTAGTCAACTTTACATGGTATAGGCCTTTATTCGAACTATTATCTCAAACCCGCCCAGACACCTCAGAAACACCGTAGCAGACCCTTGATTCTACTGTATTTTCAGCACTTCTTTTGCACAAACAGGTACTATCATATACCCTTGTAGCAAATGATTCCCAAAAAGCCTTAAATAACTATTGATTTTAGACATAAAAAAAAAGACCACCAAAGGCAGTCTCTTGTTATGCCATAGTGTTTTCCATTGTCCCAACTCACTCAAATCACTCGTTCATTTTGTTGTATTTCTTCAACGCTAAGTATTCTCCGCTTTGGGAGTAAAGTATCTTAGGAATAAATCTGTCACTTTCATCGTATTCTTTCAAGTTATCATGTGTTCGCAACCACTCAATTTTTGCCAAAGTTGCGCTAAATACTTCCATACTTTTCATGTTCTCCACTGTCAATTTCATCAATATCAACCTTCTCTTTCTCTCTAGTCTCTTATGTACCAAAAAGCCTGTAGCAGACCCGCAGAAACACTGGGGTTATAGGCCCTAAAATATGCTCTTAGGTATACTTGTATGTCTCTGTAGCAAATCCCTGTTTTTATTAAATAATAGCTTTAAATTTAACCAAGGAAGTCTTAGGCAATTCTCGCTTGTCTAGTTCAATCAATGACAATAGGCTTCTTGTGATTCCTAATTGTAAGGCTAATTGATCTTGAGTTAGCTTGTGGCTTAACCTGTACTTCTTCACTTGCTGACCTTGGGTTTCTTTGGGCTTCTGGTAGTCCTTGTGCAAAATTCCTTCAAAGCATGAGTGACATTGGAATTCTTCTTTCTCAGCATAAAGCTCTAAGACAGCCCCGCAGGTATCGCAAGTGAACTTGTTCTTGTGGCCTTCCTGAATGTTCTTAACTGTTTTCTCATAGTATTCTTCATTGATTTTTAGTTCACCATCAGTATAACTACAGATAGATTGTCCTGTGCATTTCGGGCAAACGCTATGCAATTTTTCATCTACCCATATATTCCCACATACTACACAAACGCATTTGTTCATAAAAAATTCCTCCTTAATATTCCTCAATTAGTTCAAATCATTAACATTGACATTGTAAAGACCAGCCATTTTTAGTTTTAGTTCTGATGTAAGTGTTCTGGATAGACTTTCAATCTGACTTAGATAACCTCGGCTAATTCCAAGTTGTTCGCTGGCTTGTTCTTGGCTTAGTCCTTCTTGCAGTCTTAGCAGTTTCAGCTTGGTGACTTTCATTAGTTCACCTCCTTTCTTTGGTGCATTTTGTTACTTATCTATAAAAAAAATGCCCAAGTCTTCCCAAAGGAAAACCTAAACATGAGCAAAAGAGAAAGCTGAAACAATGGAGAATATAAAAAAAGACCACCAAAGGCAGTCTCTTATTTTCAAATTAAAGTATCCCTCACCTAATATGTAGTTTTTTAACGAAAAGAGGAAGGTTTTGGAGTGTTATGTTGACTTGTTTGTTAACCAAGGAAGTTTTTGTTATAATCCAAGAACATTCATAACGAACATTAGCGTTCTCATGAATTTCCCATTGTGTGCTTTTGGAAGAATCTAGTAGTTCCTCATATATTCCTTCATATGAAAACTTAACTGTTTTAGATTATCTAATGATACTTAAGAAGACCTCTTGTTTACCCCTTCATATAATATGTACTTTTTACGAGAAAAAGGTGCAGTTTTGCCACATTATGTTGACAAGAAGTCAAAAGTGTGATATGGGCCATGCGAGACACAATATATTTTCAGAATCTTTAGAGTTGTTCTTGGGATTCTGCTTAAAGTTCCCCTCATAATATATCACCATTTTACGTCGAAAAGATGCAGTTTTGCCACATTATGTAAACCAGAGATATGGAATTACAGATATTTGTTATGATTTCCTATGATCCACTAATATGTTTTAGGGTTTTGGCTGTGGAATTTCCGACCACGAGATTTGATTCAACAATTCTTCTGACAGAACCAAATGCACTTTTGCGCCTGTTGAACGTCTGCCCAATTTTGGACACATCTTTAGATTCAGAGAGTGTGGAGGTGGCTGAAATTTCAGCAGACCCCTGATGTCATTTAATTTCAAAAAACATTGCGTTAAAATTAACGGCATGTCGCCCTAAGTTGAACATAGCCCGTGGGTGTCCACTTCTACCAGCTCCCTTTTCATCATCACCTAGCCTACCAAGAGCCTCCCTGCTATTTGCAACTTCTCATTTTCCCCAACCTGCTCCACAAGTGCAACCAATGCTTCTTTGTAGGTCTGAGGAAGTTTGAAGGTGTTCTTAAGTTGTTCCTCCATTTCATTGAACGCTTGGATGTACTTGAGTTTCCATTGGAGTGCCTTAGGGCCATTGAAGCCCATTGCCAACAATGTGAATCCATCGCGGTTCATGAGATATTCAGGATAAGACTTTCCGGTTCCAGCTTTGTAAGACGATTCAAAGAACATGGAGGTCAGGGCCGAATTTTCGGCTTTGATAATTTCACCAATAGAGTCTAGTACATGCTTGTGCATTTTCCCGAAGCTCTCAGCCACTTGTCTACTGGACACCACCGCTTGATTGTTAATAATTGTCACAAGTTGTTCATTTGTCATGCTGGAAAACGTGAACCACAAGAAATACAAAGGATTCCTAATGGGACTCGAAGGATTCAAATTGTTAGCCAAGCGTCCTAAGAACATTACGGAAATCGAATGGATTCATAATTGCGAGGTTGCTTTTGAAGAACTGGAAGAAGAATTAAAGGCAAAGTCTCATGTATCCAATGTACTTGCTGATGAACCTGTTGAATCAAATGAAACCAAAAATGAAATCGAAGGAGAGATTAAGGAAATGACAAATGAAATCAAGGTGTTTAATTTTAAGGAAAACGAAGTGCGGACTGTGGTGAAAAATGGAGAACCGTGGTTTGTGGTTAAGGATGTTTGTGATGTATTGGATATTACAAACAGCAGGGATGCTCTTGGTCGCGTTGACGATGATGAAAGGGGTGTAGTTTCAACCGACACCCTTGGTGGAGTTCAGAAGTTACAAGCAGTCAACGAATACGGACTTTACTCCCTTATCCTCGGTTCTCGCAAACCTGAAGCCAAAGAATTCAAACGCTGGATTACTCATGAGGTCATCCCTTCGATTCGCAAACATGGCGCATATATGACTCCAGCGACACTTGATGAATTTATCGCCAATCCAAACTTCGGAATTAAATTATTGACATCTCTCCAAGAAGAACGTGAAGCCAGAAAAGCACTAGAATTACAATCGGCACAACAGCAAAAGGTTATCTCCGAACTTGAACCAAAGGCTTCCCACTATGACCAATGGATCAATATTTTCTTTTGTTTATCATTAAATTCGTAGCAAATATAACCATAGGTACAAACACAAGCGGGCCTTGAGTTTAGTGTAAATTCATGCGTTATCTCATGTAAAAATGAAACTAGAATTGATTCTGGAAGCACATTAGGGTTAGTTTGAGATATGCCAGAAGTAGTCTGAAGTGTGTTAGGAGTTTTTTTGGTTATATCATTGTAATTACTAAGAATTGTAATCAGAAACAGAAAGTGCCTAAACACTCCCTAAAGGCATCATCAGTTTTCTTTGACATATCTGAAGCTGACCTAATACCTGCCTAAATACTGCCAATGCTCCTCTCTTTGGAACTAAGAAACTCACCTGCCCACCTGCGACCTACCTAAAGTTTCACCTGAGTTATTCTGATTGATCAACCATTTGACTATAGTTTTAATCATCATAGTTGTTAGACTCTATCTTTAGTTATCATATGAGTGTTTAAATTTTCATAGGTTAGTATTCTATGTGTATTAAGTCGTATATGTTGTTAAAGACTTCTTATCATCGCTATAGTCTTCTGAGTGTTATCTAAGGTTATCTTAAGTATTCTTAAGATTCATGTGTTATCTCAAATTATCATAGGGAGATTTTTCCTATGTCGTGTTGAATAGTCACATAATGGTTAAGAGGTCTTAAGAGTTAATCAATGTCTTTAGTTTTAATCATTATGACGATTATCGTTGTTCGGCGTAGCCGAAGTGCCGTGTTAGCGGCACACTCTGATGAACGTGTTTAGGAACGAATTAGTCGTGTTGTTGTTTAGTGTGTGTTAGGCTAATGTCCATCGCCAGATTTAAGACCTCATATGATTAGAGATTGCAAGAATTTTTAGTTCTTGTTTGGTATATGATATGGCAGTTTTAAGCACACGATGACTCTTGTCTAAGGTTCCTCTAAGCTTCTTCTTATATATACCTCTCCTTTACAGTAGGTAGCTCAAAACCCGCATAAACACTAGGCTTTTTTTCGAATCCTCCACGGTTTTTCAAAATCTTGTGGAGGATTTTATTTTGGCCCTAAAATGAACATATTTTGACCATGAAAACACCTATGATTTTTCGGTTCACAAGCCGCCTCAGAGTTCTCCATTTAGCCATTGTTTCAATAGATTTCTCATGCGCTCCGAAGGTACATATAGATGAATTGGTTCATTCTCACGAATTGCAGAACGCCAAATAAATTGCAACATCTCTTGTAATGCAAATAATTCTTGATTGTAGTCTTGACCAGCAAAGAAGTTCATGATCTGAGGATTCTGGAATCTATTGACCGCATAGACCACTTTTGTTCTCTCTTTATAATCATTTGTTGCTCTTTTACTGCAAGGAACAAAATTACACTTGTTTGATTCCTTATAGTTTCTGTTGAAGGTGAATAGTTTTCTCCCTTTCGCTATTTGTTCCGCATAGCTTACAAATGATGTCCAAATTACTTGCTCTGTTTTTGTCTCTTGCTTTGTTTTTGTCTTTAGGTGTGTTTTCAAGTAATTGTAAATGGATTTCCCTAAATATTCTAGTTCATCCTTTTTGGCTGTATTCTGATACCAATTCTTAGACAGCCAAGTTTTTCCAATGTCATTATACTTACCTTCATAAACATCGATTTTGTATTCACGTTTTTCTTTTGGCGTTTGGCTTTCTTGAAGCACATAGTTTTCTTTAGATTCTTCCATAACATGCCAATAGTCAAATTCAAGGCCAAAGTGTTTGCAATAATAGAACATGTTCTGACCTTCAAACAAATATGTGCATATGTAAGTTTTCTTTGCTGACTGAAATAATTCTGTAGGCAACAACTTATATACGGAATTGTTCCGACTAATGAGGGATTTATTTCTCAGGAATGGATAAATCTTCTTATATGCCAGCCCCTTATATTCTTCGCCTTTCCACTCAATAAACCCATTAGTATCTTCTTGAGTAAGTTCAGCTTTTTTCAGAATTTCTAAGTCTTCTTTCAGTATTGTGTTCTCTGAATCAATCTCAGGATTGTCACTCATGATTTCAATGACATCTGGGGATTCGTCAATGATTAGAATGTAATTCTTTAACAATTCAAACTGTGAAAACTTATTGAGTAGCGCATGAGTGCAGAAAATTACTTCTGTTTTATCTCTTAGTAATTTCACGAGATTATCAGATTTACTCTGACTTGTGTCTTTGACCTCTTTCCCATGAGGAACTTTTGAATTTATGGCCTTTATCTGGTCAAGATATGGAGTTGCCACAATATATCTCTTTGGTTCATATCCATCAGTAAAGCCGTTGCTCTCGTTTTCCTTATGACTATTGTTTAACTCTTGGATAATATAACTTGTCTTGCCGCTGCCCATAATGGAATCAATGACATGTATCATTTGACATCTCCACCCCTTCCATAATTATTTTACCATAAAATCAAAGGGACACCCGAAGGTATCCCTCTGAACCACCATTATCCTGCAATAACATGAGATTCTTCACCGTTCACAAAGCCAGCATAAAACATATCCCTAGACTCTATGTAACTCAAGTCTCCCTGTTCTTCCTCTAGTGCTGCCAGTAGATACCGTTGTTCTTCGCTTAGGCTGTTCTCCAGGGCCTTCCGTCTTTCCATGACCACCACTTGTTGAATCTGATACTCTTCTGATGCACCACGATTGATCTCCTCACAAAACCCCAGTTCAATTTTTTCGTTTGTCATGCTAATGTCCCCCTTTTATTTTTATTGGGCGGGGTCATGAGTCAATCCACAGTCCCGCCCGTGAAACCATTAGAAATACTTACGCAACCACAGGACAAGAAACACTTGCAACAACACAAATAATACTGCTGACCTAATGACTGCATGAGTTGTAGTTCTGCCGATCATCTTTTGCCACATTGCGAATACCAAACAGAAGATTGCAGCTTCCATTAGTTCACCTTTGCCTTTCTCTGGAACAATTGAATCATGGTGTTCACAGAAGAATGTTCTGTTCCAGCGAGCCACAAGAGAAACTTTTGTTCACGTTCATTCACTGGTTTAATGACAGCCTCCAGACGATTATAGTTTTCCTTTTGGTAGTCTCTGGCATCATTCCACAAGCGTTCAAATGTGTCCATAGTGTTCTGTTGCCTCCTTTGTGAGTAAACCCATGTACCGCCATAATTCATTTGTTACAGGGCATTTGTGGGCTAATAGAGCCAATCTTTGTTGTCTAGTGGGTTAAACTTCGCCATTTGAGTTTTGAGTTCGTTTTGGTTTAATGCAATGTAGCCTCTTGTTGTCTCAATATTCGAATGTCCAAGTATTGTTTGGAGGCTAAAAACATCGCCGCCATTCAACAGATAGTTCTTGGCAAACGTATGCCTCCATGTGTGCGCTGAAATCTTTTCCCCTGTCATTCCTAGTTCTTTCTTGACCTTCTGAAACAAAATCCCTAAACCGCTTGAAGTTATTTGTTCTTTGGTCTTGCTAGGGAATAACCAAAGGCACTTGTCATCATCTACATATTCTTCACGCATCTTTAGATATTGAATTAAGGAGCGTCTTAATGTTTTTCCAATTGGTATATAGCGTTCCTTTTGTCCTTTTCCGTTTCTGATTCTGATTAAATCGTTAATGATGTTCAAGTCTGCCAGTGTTAAATTTGCAAGTTCCATTTTGCGAATTCCTGTACTAAAGAACATGCACATAATCACATAATTTCGCATCCCGAAAAACTCCAGCTTATTAAAGGCATTGAGTAGTTTATTGATTTCTTCAATCGTGAAAGTCCGCATAGCTTTCTTTTCAATTTTAGGAGGCTTAATGTTCTTCATAGGATTATTGGGAATATAGTCATCACGATAAAGAAACAGAAAAAATGTCCTCAACACTCTGAAATAGCGATGAACAGTAATTCCTTTGAGTCCTTTGGCCTTGAAGGTTCCTAAAAACTCACGAATCAAATCACTTTTCACTTCAGCAATGTCATAGATATTTCGCTCCACAATATAAACCAAAAATTTCTTCAACACTTCATCATAAGTTTCTATGGTTCTCCCTGTGACATTCTCAGCTTTCTTTGCTGTGAAAAAAATTCTCTTGGCTTGTCCAATTTCCACAAAAAATCACCTCCTGACCTATTTTTCTCAAAGACAGGAGTATAAGACTTTTGAAAATCAACTACAAATAATAGTAATTGATAAACAATGACGAACGCGCAATCACCAAGGACTATACTCTAGGTAACAAAAAAAAGACCAATATCCATAGAATTAACTATAGACATTGGTCTTCTACAAACGCTTAAAACCCCTTGATTTCATTAGCGAAATCTCTAGAAGGCTTGATTTTTCTGGAATTTTAAATGGTGCGCCCGGCAGGAATCGAACCTGCGCTCCCGGCTCCGGAGGCCGATGCTCTATCCCCTGAGCTACGGGCGCGTATGCTTGAGTCACGAGAGGAATTATATCATACTCTGGTTATAATGTCCATCCTTTTCACTATTCATTCGCATCTAGCCGCAGACCGCGCGTTTCTTCTCCCCAAAGCCAAATCACTGCCGCCGTGACAAGCATGACCAACGTAAACATGCCAAATACCTGCGCGATAGAGCCGCCTAACGATAAGCTCCAGCCTACTACAGACGGCGCTAAGATGCCTCCAACGCGGCCTACGGCAGCAGCCCAGCCGGAACCAAAAGCGCGCATCCGCGTCGGATACAGCTCCGGCGTATACGTATAGACCACGCCCCAGGCTCCGAGGTTGAAGAAGGACATGAAACTCCCCCAGAAGAGCAGTTCGCTGCTGGAGCCGCCTTGTCCAAAAAAGTAAGCACATACCGCGCTCAAGGATAAGAAGGAAGCCAAGGTGCCCTTTCTACCCAACCGATCCACCAAGAAGGCGGCACAGAAGTAACCTGGCAGCTGCGCCAAGGTCATCAGCAGCACATATTCAAAGGTCTTCACCACCGTATGCCCCTGGCCTACCATTAGCGAAGGCAGCCAGGTAAAAATACCATAATACGAATACACGATGCCAAACCAGATCACCCAAAGCACAAGAGTCCGCTTCATAAATTGAGGCGTCCATAGCTCCCGAAAAGCAATACGAGTCATTGTTGCAGACTGTTGGGGCGCTATCGCTTCTTCGCAAACCGCTAGGCCGCTGCGCCGCTCCATATCGCTTACAATCGCGTGGGCTTCCGCCAAGCGTCCCTGTGCCGTCAAATAACGTACTGATTCCGGCACCCAGCGCCAGATCCAAAAAACGTACAGAGCCGGAACCGCTCCCAGCAAAAAGGCCACATGCCAGCCATAATAAGGGATTACCAAGTATGCTACCAAGGCGGCAATCAGCCAGCCGCAGCCCCAAAAGCTTTCCAGAAGAACAATCATCTTGCCACGGTCTTTAGGAGGCGAAAATTCACTAACCAGCGTTACCGCCACAGGCAGCTGCCCGCCCAACCCAAAGCCCACTAAAAAACGAAATACCAATAAAGATTCGTAATTCCAGGCAATACCGCACAAGCCGGTGGCGACACTATACAAAACAAGTGTTGCCGCGAAAAGCTTACGCCGCCCAAAACGATCCGCTGCTCCACCGGCTAAAACAGCTCCCAGCGCCATACCAACTAAGCCCATGCTGCCGATATATCCCATTTGCGCCGTTGACAGCCCCCACGCTTTGGCTAGGGCCGGCAGCACAAACGCAATCAACCCTGTATCCATAGCGTCAAACATCCAGCCCAAGCCAGTTAAAGCCAGCAAGCGATAATGAAACGCCCCTGTAGGTATGCGCTCCATGCGACTAATTACATCCATTTCTCCAACCACCTTCTTAGATATGTTCATTCATTTCATAGCATGTACCCTTACGCTTACACTATTTCCCTCTAAGTCTTTACAGCTGTCTTGTCATTAATTGCTATTATAAAAGCTTGCTTTCCTAAAAGCAAGCTTTCTCTGTACTTTTAGCGCACCAAAATCCCCATTTGGGCTAATTCGGCTTCTATTTCGTGCAAGGTTTCCTTGTCAGGCACTTCTATCGTGTGCAAATGCACGCCGCCAGTCAGTAACGATAATGGCTCCGCTTGCGCTTCGCCCAAGTTGTGCAAAAAACGTTCCACATCACGTCGTGAAGAAAGGCGCAAAGCCCCTTTTAGTTCTCCATATAGAGGATGTTCCACCGCCACATCCAGTACGCAGCCGCCTCGGTCCACCACAGCAAAAAGTTCAGCTGCCAATTGCGCATTGTCGTGCCGACAAACCAGTGTAGCTTTAATGGTTTGCTTTACATTTTCCTTAGGTATCCAATATCCTTGCGGTGTCGCTACGATTCGACCGCCTGCAGCGCGCAAGATGGCAATATCACCGACAATTACCTGCCGGCTTACGCCGAATTCCTGCGCCAACGCCGTACCTGTTACCGCTTCCGGGGACGCTTGCAATCGTTCCTGCAAGGCTGCCCTACGCTCTTTCGTTTCCATAGGTCCTCCTATTTTTCGCTGCTTTGCGCGAAATGCTGCAGCTCTCCTAAATACTCTGTCGGCCCTAGGACCAGCAGAACATCGCCCACTTGAATGCGCTCCTGCGCATGAGGATTGCTCATAAGCTCTTCCCCCCTGCGCAAGGCGATAACAATCGAATGAAAACGTTCTTTAATCTGGCTTTCTGCAAAGCGCTTGCCCACAAAAGAAGAGGTTTCATTTATCGTTACTTCGGAAAAGTCCATAGGCAGCTCTTCGTTATGTAAGACATTTTCAACAAAATCAACAAACACCGGTCGCGTCATAGAAGCCACCATCTGGCGCGCGCCCATCACCGACGGCACAATAACCTGGTTCGCCCCGGCGATGCGCAGTTTATTCTCCGCCTCCAGCCGCTCGGCTCTCGCTACAATATGGGCGGTAGGGTTTAAGCTTCTCGCAGTTAACGTCACATAAACATTATCAGCATCATCCGACAAGGCGGCAATGACTCCTTTGGCCTCAGCCACGCCCGCCTGCAGCAACACACTGTCTAAGGTTGCGTCGCCATGCCCCGCCTCCCCAGCAAATCACGTATTTGGCCTTCTAATAGTAAAGATACAACCATAATCAATGTATAGTAGGTTACGGAAAAACCGGCAACGATAAAGAAGATAACAAAAATACGTCCTTCCGGGGTAACCGGCGTGATATCGCCATATCCCACTGTCGCCAGCGTCACAATGGTCACATAAAGGGCATCCAAAAAAGAGAGCTCTTCAAAGATCATAAAGCCCCAAATGCCAATAATCAAGATGATAAAAAAAGCGCCGATGGACTTTTTTAAGCGTTGCACCATATAACTTCCACCTCGTTTTTCTACATTCGGTATTATTTCGTCTTATTCCGTCCATTTCCTGCCAATTTATTCATCTTCACTGATTATGAGAAAAGTTTTAGTTATACAAAAAAGCCACCGCATTGCGATGGCTTTTCTTTACAAATGGTGACCCGTAAGGGAATCGAACCCTTGTTCCCGCCGTGAAAGGGCGGTGTCTTAACCGCTTGACCAACGGGCCAAAATGGCTCCTCGAGTAGGACTCGAACCTACAACCCCGCGGTTAACAGCCGCGTGCTCTACCGATTGAGCTATCGAGGAATAGTGCCGAATCATCGGCGACGTTTGT
>NZ_JAQVBV010000061.1 GCF_028690125.1 Bacteroides sp.
CTATTGGTCCTAATTTCATGATATTATGACTCCTATTGGATTAGTTGAGTTCGTAATATTTATAGTCAATATAATAAGTATTATGTAATTTACGTGATTGCCCTCCAAAAAATTTGTAAAAGTTTTTCAGTCTTTATGCCACTCAATCCAACCAAGCTTCTGCCACTTTTCTAGTCGCGACTTTTGAAATGATGAGTCATCTCGCTTAACGTCACTTGGTATGTATTTTGTAGTCTGACCTTTTTCTTGGTTAGAAAATGTCTTTTTTACTATGAAATATCCCATATTTTTATCTCCAATAATTCATCTTAAATTCGTGAAGATCCAACTACTTCTAATGCTTCGTCTCGGCTGGCGAATCCGGCTCGCTTCCAAGCAGGTAGCGGATTGGGGATCACCTGCAGATCCGGGGCGTCCTCGGTGCCCCGATCCACAGTCGCAAATTCATCATCTTGTGCGGCCAGAGCTTGCAGATCGGCCTTGGCTCGCTCGGCATGTTCTGGCATCGAAAGCAGATTTATGAAGTCCTGCTTCGAAAGTGGGAGTCTTGGATAGCTTCTCATGGTAATCTCCTTATGAAAACGTGTAATGACGATTAATCTTCTTGATCGCTGTCAGAAAGGGCAAGTGCGACTCGTATTTCTTGAGCTGGTCCATCAGCACAACAGAGCCAGTGAAAGTGATGTGCTGCTTGCCTTCCAGCATGAAGTGAATAGTGAGATATTGCGTGCCTTTCTTCTGATGGCTTTCTTTGATTTTGTATCCAGTGACCAGGATCTCTTTGTTCAGGATCTCGTCGAGCCGAAGCTTCTCACCATCGAAGACTTCTTCCTCCGCGAAATCCCCGAATCTTTCAGGCACGAGCAAGCCCCAGAGATTGCTTGAAGTTGTGGCTGTTGGCCCATTGAAGCCAGCCTTCGGTTGAGGCGATTGAAGATCGGTATTGATCCGACGTTATTTCGCCCCTGGCCAACTGTCCCGGTAATTCTCGCATTCTGCGCTTGATCCTCTTAGCAGTGGACTTCCTGACAAGAATATGATCCGGAAAATGCCGGTATCCTAGGAAGTCTATGCCTTGTCGAACTGGGAAGATGTCGTTCTTGCTCAGTTTCAGATCCAGCTTCTCGGCTAAAAAGCTCTCTATCTCAGCCGCGATTTGGTGCAGGAATCTTTTGTCTTGGTGAAGCAGAATGAAGTCATCGCAATACCGGATGTAGTACCCGATCTTCATTTCATGTTTCAGGAACTGGTCGAGCTCATTCATGTAGAGGTTTCCAAGCCATTGAGAGGTATAATTCCCAATCGGCACGTTCTTGCCTCCCGGAATGCTATAGATGATATTTTCCAGCAGCCGTAGAGTATCGGGACACTTGATCTTCCTCTGGACTATTTCATAGAGAATATCGTGATCAATCGAGGGGTAGAACTTCCGGATATCCATCTTCAGACAGTAAGCTCCGGGTCCTGCCGCTCGGATAAAGTCCATGGTTCTTCGACTTGCAGCATGAATCCCTTTGCCGATTCTGCAGGCGTATGAGTCATGGATGAACAGTCCGCTCCAAATAGGCTCAAGAACGTTCATCAAAGCGTGCTGCACCACCCTGTCCGGATTGAAAGGCAGCTTATAGATGACCCTCTGCTTAGGCTCATAGATCATCTTTTCGATGTACGGTGATGTGGTGAAGGTCTTCTCGATTAGCGAGTCTCGGATATTGAAAATGTTCTCGTCTAGGTCATCATCGAAGCGGCTGATAGTATTCTGCCAACTTTTGCCCTTCCTGGCTTTCTGGTAGGCGAGATAGATGTTGTCTACATCGACTATCTTTTCGAATAAGTTTCCATGTCGCTTCATGATGATTTTTGAGAATGGTAACGTTCTCTTTCGATACTAGCTGCCGTTCTCCTCCGTTGTGTGTTTTGCCTTTCGACAAGGTTGGCGAGTTCAGCCAGGAGTTGCTCTCCGCATTTTCCTGGATCTGTGCAACTGCGACTGCTGATATTCGAATTCGTATTCCAGCGATAGTTATACGCATTCTGATACTGAGAACTGCAATTCGCACCATTCGTCCAATTACTGCTGGTGAGCAGTTCAAACTCGCCCAACCCGCAACAAATTTTGTTACCCTAAAACCCGACTCCCGCACTCCGACTATGCCGGCTCCGCGCAACCGCGACCGCCGACATACGAATTCGTATTCCAGCGATAGTAATACGCATAACGCGCCCGCGACCCGGCATTCGACGCATGAGTCCAAAAGCCGCCGGCGAGTAGCTTCACATCCCCATAGGTTCCCTGCTTGTACATACTACCCTTTACGCCAGGCAGATCGTAGTACGAAAATGCCTGACTAAGCAGAGCTAGATCGATCGTTGCATTCGCGGCTCCCGGGAGAGCGGCTTCTAATCTCTCATCGGCTCCATCATCATAGTAGAGCGCTACTCCAACTGAAGAGGCAGTCGCAGAATATGTGATCTGTAGCGCGTACGCCGGGTTGTTGGTGCTCAGATAGCATGTCTTGGCCCGTGCTAAGTTAGCCAGGATTCTTCCGGGATGAGTACCATCGTCGTCGAAGTAGATCAGTGTTGATCCGGTAGCGGCGTCAGCATCATGCTTGACAAGAATTTTGTAGTCCGTCCCGAGCGTGATCCACTTGTCTACGGCATCATTGGCCATGTTGCAGCACAGATATGGCGATCCATCAGCAAGGAATTTGATATAGATCGGATTTCCGCCTGGAGAAGCCGCATGATAGACAGTTGCTGTTTTCGCTGCAGCCACTACAGAGCCATCGGGATTGCACTGGAAGCTCTGAGTTCGCAGCCACTGATAGAGCACCCCACAGCAATCTTCACAACCGATGTTGCTGATCATTCTCCTGGAAGCGGTATCGAGATGGCCGCCAGTGGTCACCGGATCAGCAGATCCTGCGATGTTCGTCTCCTCGTTGCTGCCGGCAGCAATAGCCTGGAACTCATCATCTTCCATCGGCCTGCAGCCAATAGCAGCAAAGTCATCAGCGAAACTCATCCAGTCGCGGGTATCTGAGATTGTGGCGCCATTCACGGATAGGGTACTCGATCCGGTGCCGCTGGCCAGATAGATCATGACCCAGATAGGCGCGAGGTTCACGGAATCAAAGTCAGTCCTCCCTGCCCAGACCATGCCGGCCTGAAGGCCAGAAGACCTATGCGCCAGATCCCACACTGAGCGAGGAATTATATCTCCAGCCAAGTATCCTGTCAGCGCGTGCCCCGCGATCGTGCCCACATTGACACACTCGCAATGGAAGCCTCCGATCATCCGGCTATTGGAAGCAGAGTATCCAGCCGGATAGGTCACCGCAGCGCTCAGGAGGATGACGGGCGTGTAGCCACTGGTCGGGACACATGCATAGACATAGAAGTCCTTTCCTGCTCGGTTGGCTGCCGTGGCGTACTGGGTATCATCCCAATTGGCGGCGGTATCGAGATCCAGCTCTACGGCTGCTGCCAGCTCATATGCATGATTTCCGGCCCCGCCGATGTTCACGAGCAGGTGAGAGGGTGATACGAGAGTTCGCCTATTGGCTGCTGTATCCGATCCTTTGTTTTTCCACATTCGATTCCGGGAGTAATAGGTATCTTGGCGGCTAGGAAGACGATTCAAGAATCCCATGCTCAACTCTCCAAAATCGCGCGGATAGCTGCGATGTCTGTTTGCATCGTGTTAATCTTCGCCCTGATGTCCGCGAAGTCGCCTGCACTTGTATCTGGTAGTGGTCCCGCTGTAATGGATTTCACGACCACTCCATTCGCATTAGCAGTAACTTGATCTATGCCTACCTTACCGACTATTGCTGAGCCTGCCGGCAATGATTCTCCGAATTTAATGTCGCCTAAATAAGTTGCATCTGTAATATCGGTAGCCGGAGCCACGGAAAGTGAAGCAGCTTTTAATTGCTGTCCGAGATTTCCAGCCGGAAACTCAGTAATATCAACATTACCAATATCTATGGCATCAATTGAAACAGAAGCATCAACCGGAATTTTACCGCCAACCAAAGTCGGCAACTTTGCATTGATGCTGCTTAGACTGGAATTTCCAGTATCTTGTTTAGCACTGGTTGCCAGTCCAGTCGGATCAATTGTCGCAGTAAGTTCAGTATCTACTTTCAGAGTAGATGTACCGTCTCCATTATCAGTGGCTGCAAGAGGCAACGTGTCCAGAGTTGCTGGATCTATAACTGCAACTATGGCTTTTGTGCCTACTCGCGACTTTATTGATATGAAAATAGATGTATTGTAGCCAATAATACTACAATATGAAGTTAGCTATTATACAATCAGAATGTTACCGTACCAACTTCAAATGTACTATGATTATTCAGAACTGTATCAACGACTTTTATAATTACGGCTGATCCAGCATACTCAGTTTCTATGAAGAAAGTAGTTAATGGAGCAACAGTCTCAGTAATAGTCTTGCTTAAGATACTAGTCACGTAATATTCAGCTACGACGTCTATAGAATTTGTCGTACCGGTATTTGTAATAGAAACCGATTGCTTATTAGAATACGCGATATTATAAGAAAGTACTGAGGTCAACGTATTAGTAGAAATACCCGTAATATAATTATCTATGTCACCTGAATATACATGCTCAATAGAGTCAAAAAGTGACTGCGGAGTATATCCAGAAGCCAACCGTGCTTGATAATCACTTAGGGATAGTAATCCCATTCTATATGCATCATATAATCTCATAGAAGTCACCTAAAAAAGACTATGAGATTATTTATGCAGTTCGAGTCCATTCCAGAGAGACTAATACTTTTCCGCCGGCAGTACTCTTAGCAGACGTCAAGTAGTAATAGCCGTCGGCCAAGACCGTATTATTGGTAGTCGGAGAAGCCGAATATTCGGTATTAAGAGCATCAGAAGCCGTGGCAGTCAGAACACCAGAAGCAGAAGCTCCAGTAGAATTACCGCACGTTACTGTACCATTATCGGTACCAGCTATTGCCTTCATCACGATGCCGCGAATTTTATTGACTGTAACCTTCATTGGGAAATATATACGCGTGGTAGTTTGTTCTCCAGTCTCAAAGCTAAGTGGAACAGTACTGATTCCCTTGAGAAGTGCAGCCTCCAAATGAGCTATCTTGGCAGCAACAGTCAATACTCCAGAAGAATCAGTTAGTCCGGAAGTAGAAGCAGTGCCTGCCATGACATCAGCAAGAGGTATTGCAGCTTGAGTAAAAGTAACTTCCTTGAGACTGTCTGCATCAGCACTATCATTAATCATGAAGCTGTCGGCAGCGACAGGAGTTGTTTTAGCATCCAGGCCTGCAATAGCAACTGTCATAACTCCGTCTGTCTCGTCGAGACCCGTGGTAGTTACAGTCCCAGCAATGTCTTCAACGACATCAGCCATAATTACTTTCTTGGCAATACCGCCTTTCAGAAAGACAAAACTATCAGTAGCCATGTCTTCTGTAGCAGCATCCAGGGAAGCATAAGAAGCTGTTTGAGGACCAGTTAATTTAGAAAATTTTTGAGGTGGCATATTTTTAGAACTCCAAATTGAAATATAATTTTATTATCTATTCATATTGAATAAGTAAAAAATAAAATTTTTACTTATTTTTTTAACTATTAACTGGTTTATGACGGCGTGGTATCTATTTCGACAAAAGCTTCTGGACTATGGACTTCTATCGGGCAGACCCATTCTTTGATCTCAATCCAGAAGTTTCCGCCCTTTTCCTTGGCATAGTCGTCAGCAATGTCGATTTCTTGAGATACTACGAATTCAGCTGCCTGAGGGCTATAAGGAATAACATATGCATAGCCAGCGGGAGTGAACTGAGACTCGATCATCCAGGATCTATCATTCTCGCCCTTTCCGAAGAGCTTGCCAATGTAGTCTGCAAACGGAACTCTCTCAGAATCGGTCTTATATAAGTTGTACAGAGTAGCACGATCTGCTACTAGACCCCACGGCTTAAATCTTGGATCCATGAATTTAATAGCATTCACGATATCTTCGTAAGGATCCAGAGTGTCTCCGGAAGAGTCCCAGGGACCCATGTTGTTGACGTCGTTTCCTGTGGCGCTAGTAGCTGTGTCGATCACTTTGCCACGAGTATTTACATGAGCAACATCCACGATACCATTAATGCCGAGGCTACTATCGCCGTTCATTGCGACGTAATCTTCAGTGGCATGTATCTTAGCCATGACTTCGTTGATCTCGGCAGTCTTCATGACTGGGCCTTGTACTTTAGCCAGGTCCCTCTCATTAATATAGAAGCCAGTTCCAATCTGATACATTTCGTGTTTTTCAACACCAGCCGCGATTTGGATTGGATCTGGGCTTGCTCCTTTTGCTACAATTCCAGCTCTTCCAGAAGTTGTCTGAATATGAGTAATTGCATCAATATCGATCTGAGTGCCTACGTCCCTGTATGGCAAGATATTTCTTGCAATTAGTTCTGGTCTGTAGTTCAGCTCGTAATCATTAATGGTCTGTACCCAGGTTGTAACTACTTCTTCCGGGATGAAAGAACCATAATGTAAAGTTGTGTCTGCCATAAAATTTAAAACTCCTTGAATAATTAGTATAATAAATATATTTAAGGTGTATTACCTTAAATAAGTTCAATCTCCACTTGAGTTAGCTTGTACGCATATAGGTTTCCAGAATGAGCTAGAGGTGTCTTGACCATTTGGACAGCCGTACTGGAATAGTCAGAATCTGCGACCATGTTAACTTCTGCGTGATTATCGGAATCAAGTACGATATAGTCACCGTCTCTTAATTCCAGATAATCCTTGATGGTTGAAGACCCGAAAGTCACGATGTCATTGCTAATGGAAGTAAAATTCTGTTTGTAGTTAGCAGATCCGCTATCGGCGACATCTAGGACACGACCCATTGTATATAGAGTCTTAGTTGTAGCTGTGGTTTCCGGCACAATAATACCGAGAGACTCAGTACCAGCTCCTAGAGCAGTTGAATCAATCTGCAATCTGGTGAAGTTGCCAGTATCAATTGTTTGTCCACCAAGCAGCCATACGTTTGCAGTACCTGTTGCAACATAAGGTACTATCTTGCCAGCAGCATAAAAACCGTCGTAAGGTCTCTGCTCGCGACCATCATTGACAGCTACTCCTAGATAATCATAAGTGGAAGTAGCGGTACAAACAGTTGCACCGATTGTTCCGTCAGCCTTTCTATGCACGACGGCTCCAAACGGAATTTCACTGGCAGCGACGCCAGTTCTAATAATACCATGACCTGCGGTAAGAACACCTTTCTTGGTCATATAAGTTGGAATTGTAGCCATAATCTGTTAGACTCCTTGAAATATGTAATTAAAATTATTATAATCAAATAAATGAAATGAGGACATTTTACGTTATGGTTTTATGCCCTCTTGCTAAATCGCTCTTTCTGAGCTTTCTTCAGCATGTCACGTGCTTGCTGTAGAGCCGTAGCATTATCGCCTTCAGCTGCGGGAGATCCCATCGCATTCTGCTTTACGATTTCGGCCCTGAAAATACCTGGATTTGCATCGAAATAAGTCCAGCCATTTGCCTTGAATCCTTCGTAATGTACGGACGCATCTTTTTGATGGGCCTTGTTCAACTTCTGGGTAAATGCCTCGAAGTCTTCCGCGGCCTTCTTTTCAACCTGAGCTTGTTCGATAGCATTCTGCTTCTGGACGAGATCTTCGACTTGCTCAGTTAATTCCGCAATCTTAGCATCGCGTTCGTTAAGCTTCTGTTCGAATGCTTCGTTCATTTTCTGTACATCCATGTCAGCTTCAATATATTCAGTTGCCATTTTATTACCTGAGAATCTTGAGTTCTTTTTTTCTTTAGTTTTGGTTTCAATAGGAGCTTCTTCTTCTTCATCTAACATTTCTTCTATATCTTCTTCTTCATCTTTCACCGGACACTTTTTGTCCTTCATCTCGAAAAACATACATTCATTACCGTCGGCATCTTTTACCATGCCTTTTTTCTCATTGAGTTTAGTCATGTTATCATTACCTTGAGATTGTAAATTAGAATAATTATAATTGTTTTGCATGTTAATAGGTATCAACCCTGACTTAACATACATTCTGGACCATTCTAACGCATCTTGTTCTGTAGTGGCTTCCAATAGGCCAGAACCACCTACGGAACTATTCAATTTAATAGACCAAGATCCATCTGAGTGGGTTACTTCGGCACGTCGTTTATCATTATAAAAGATTATGGGTTCCGGAGCAGAATTACTTTTTATTTCTTTTTCATTTAACATGAAGCCGCAACCGTCTTTAGTACTACAGGCTCCGATACCGTTAGCAAGCTCCGCAAAGTGATAGAAGTGATAACCGCCATCCTCGACCGCATTATACTTGGTACCATTAAGTTCGCCTGGAGTCATTGAAGTATGAGTAGTATAAGCTATGGAACCGTCGTAGGGAGTACCAGATCTAATTCTAGTCAAATCTTCAGGCGTCAGCTTTTCTTTATAATACCGGGCGACTGCTACAACATCTTTTTTGTCAGGTCGTGCCGTAACATTCATGAGTTTGCCAATGCGATTATGTTTATAGGTTACAAGTTCTGTAGGTGCAGTATGCCCCTTTAGGATGGGCTGACCTTCCAACCAATGGGCATCCTTGCCAAAGTACTCGAACTTCTTGAGGGTGGGTATTCCATCGGTCCCAGTGAAAACTCCTTCCCTCATCGGCACAACTGGCACGTCAATTACGGAGTCATCTTCATAAATGATTTTGGATCCAGCAGGAGATGAATTTAATTTCAGTTCGGTATGATCGACAAAGTCGATTCCACCAGGACTATTGTCATCCTCTAATGTATGATAAGTTACTTTTTCTGCGGACATGTGGCGTTCGGTAAAGTCTATTTGTTCTTCTGTCAGTGGCATACCTTCGCGGTTCTTAATGAAAATTATTTTTTTCTGAATATTCCGATTAGCAACGCCTGTCTGATTACCAGATGCTAAATCCCAACTTGAATCCAGCGATAGCTTGCAATATTGAGGCTCGTTATCTATGACATAACCAGTAGGATATCTATAGGAATTAACCGATTGAGCCGGTCCGCCGTCGATATCTAAAAACCACTTCAATAATGGTTTTTTATTGACTTTGCCATCTTTGCCAGTTGCCCAATTAACCAATTTATCTCTGGCTCGTGAAGGACTAAAATTTGGATTAGTAACACTCGCAGGTATTTCTTCTGGTTCTCGATTAGAATTATCCAATTCTTCATCATAATCTTCGGATATACCTTCAGGTTCGGAACGTTCCATTAAGGTTTCGTCATCAGGTCTCTCTTCTACTACTTGTGTTACAACGTCGGTATTTACCGTAGCATCTAATAATTCCGGAATATCTTGCTGTCTTATATTACCAAATAGTTTATCAGGTACTCGATCAATCGGAACTTGCTCTGGAATGACGTCGCCTTTTCTGGAAATAATAGAGCCAGATGCATCTTCTTTGACTTCAGTATCTTTTTTAGCCATTTCTAGTTCTATCGGAGTTTCGTTATGCTCCTTAAGCCAATTTTTCACGTCTTTTGGCTTCCACTTTTCTTTATCGAAGTGATAGCTTTGGGTTGAAGTCTTTTCTTCGTCACCTTCTTTTTTCACTCCTAGCAACATTTGTATTCCGTCGCCAAGATCTTCCGTCACAATCCGATCATACTGATCTGGATCCGAAATCCTAGCGGCGTGATACTCCTTGAAAGGTATAATGACCAGCTCCTAAATAAATATATAATATAATCAAATAAAGGTCAGCATAGAATTTTACGTTATAGGATTATAATTATTATAATCAAATAATATGGAGTGATTTATAGATTTTACGTCAAATCAAGGCATAATACTAACATCATGCCTTTAATTCGTGCCCACCTAATGCTGTTGATATTGGAGCTTTGTCTTCTGTAGTTAGATCAATAACTCCTTGATCAGATGCCATTAACAATGCAATTGCTTCTAATAATCGTATTTTGTCAAGTACCATCAATTATCACGTCTAAACTTTTATATTGTATAATATATGAAATGAATTATGATTTTACGTTAGACCAAAAGCTTTATATTCCAATAAGTACTATTAGTACTTGGAGTGAAATAAGATGTCTGAGAACATAAATCCGAAAGTCCTTGCAACGGTACGTGAATACCAAGATTTACGAGACAGGAAAACAAATCCTGAAGGGACCTTCGACAAGCAAGGTCGCTTCTATTTGGCTGAGTACTCATGCTGTCAGAATATCAGATCTCCGTCCCGGAGATTCCCATACTCCGAGATGAAACATGGCAGGACGCTCAAACACGTTGCTACCAAGAATGGAGTTGACCTAAAAGCTTGCCGTAAGGTCCTCAAAGAAATTGAAGGTTGAATCTCAAACATTCTTTTTTCTTGGCTTCCTGACTTTCTTGACAACTACCTGTCCTTCTGGAATATCAATTAGAACGTTCTCATCTTTCGCAGGTATGTCCGTCTTAACAACAACTTGACCTTCTGGCTCATCAACTACTATGTATTCCCAATTACCTTTGTTAATTTTCCACATTTTACTTTTCTCCGATATTTTTATAATCAAATAAAGGGTGGTACGGAATTTTACGTACTTTCGACCAAAAGCTTTATATACTAGTAATTACTTATAATAAAATGCCCCAACCAAACATCAAGGACCAGGACTCAGATCTTTCTGGGTTCTGTTCTCTTTGATAAGGTGTAGAGTTGAGGTTACTTTTCTTTAGTCTTTTCTTTATTTTTAGATCCAATTCTCAATACTTTTATGGACTCTAAGTTTGATTCGATGAATTTATTGTGGATTACTTCTTTTTGCTTCATGCGATCGCCTTTATAGTAGTTATCTTAATTCTGTTTACTATTTTCTTTCCTTTTTCCGGCGTGGTAACATCAGTATACCTGGTTTCTCCGACTTCGAATTTGATGCCACGATTTACCAGTACTTCAAATTCTTGGGGTACACCACTTTCTTCTGCGATAAATAAAGCCTTGGTACCTTTTGGTAATTGAAGTTCTAATAGTCTACCGGAATAACCATCAGCAAATCTATTAGCTTGGAAAGGTAGAGCACTTGTGGAAGTGAAACACGGAAATTGAACTTCTGATCCAGGAGTATCAAGAGCATCCCTTAATTCTGGGTGTTTGACCATAATATTATCTTTCACTCCGCGATATGTTATTAAAGGATCTTGTAAATCGGCTTCAGAAAATAACCTATCCATAGATTCTACTTCTTTTTTAACATTTTTAATAATAATATTATCTTTACCATAGTTTTTCTCTAAGCTACCATTTAAATATTGATTTATACTAGTGAATGTAGTAGAAGAATATTTTCTTAATGTTATTATATCTTCCTTACTAGCTTTTTTAAGTGGTTCTGCTGCTCTATCCAACACAGCCTGCACCTTCATGTTAGCTTCTCGGTCTTGTTTACTAGAGAAGTCATGATCCGCTTTAAAGCCAACATAAGTTTCTTGACTGGCATTGCTGTCTACTTTTCCGCCACCACAAGATCCAGGGCCTTCTCCGATCTTTTCTTCTTTTTTGCAATTTGCATTCAACTTCTGGGCAGCCTTACTTAAGATAAGGTAAGTTGCGGCTTCCTGAAGGTAGGCTGAATTTTGTGTTGCCGTGTCTCTCTGTACATATAACTTATTTCTATTGAGCACTAATAAATATTCGTGATCTGGAATATCAATTGCATCGTATCCTTTTAATATGGCATATATTCCAGGATCGCTAATCAGTATTCTCATAGCGGCAAATATTTTGTTATTAAATTCTCCGGTTGATATTATTTTTTTTATTTCTTTTTCGTTATCACCATAATTTGTTATTAATTTGTCTATTTGATTATCAATATTGCGTCGGGAATTAGTGCTGAGTTCTTCTATTAATGATAACTGATTACGTATTTCTGACGTTATGTTATCTATAGTAATAATATTAGCTGTATTATCAATAGCCATTCTTATTTTATAAAGTTTGGTATTGGTTGCTTTGTGAAAATTGTCTTCAATCTGAGGTACGCCTTGTTTATATGCGGTATATATACCAGTTCCGTATAATCCGTTACTCATATGAAGTTTTTCTTGTTGGGTAAATTCTTTTACATATTCATTAGATGTAACAATTCTAGTTATTTCTTTACTTCCGGATTCTATAATATTATCTAATTCTGACTCGGATACTGAGATAGGTGGTTTGTCTAATCCGTATTCTTTTGCTAATTCAATTCCTATATTATCTAATTTTGATGGTAATAATTTCCCAGAAACTACATCCGTAAATGTTTTTGTATTTTTAACCTGACTTATAACATCAGATTTGGTATCAATATTAGTATGTTCTTTATCTAATGTGCATTTATTACTGCCGTCGGGACTGTCTTCCTTTTTGCACTTGTAGTTAAGCTTAATGAAGTTAGTGACTTCCGAGAGATAGGAAGCATTTTGTTTAGACTTATTATTCAACTGAAATTGTAAATTAATATAACGAGCATCTTCATTTTCTATGATACCTTTAAATAAAAATGTTTGATTTCTGCCAACTAGATACTCCTTTTCGTCTGAAAATCTACTCCAAGTATTTGTTAATTTCAATGCTTCTATTCCAGGTACACATTCAATTCTGATTAATAAATCTTTACCATCTTTTGATTCTGAAAAAGAATTTGCTTCATTTCGGTCATCCGATGTTGACATATAACCAGGATAAATTAGTTTGTTATCGTTTTTTATCATGCTTAATATATTATCAAAACTATGTTTACTAATACCAGAGTATAATACGGTATCCTGGCTAATAGTTGATCTTGATAATACACTATCAATATTCTCAATTTTATGTTTTATATCATTGGTTAAATATTTATTAAAAATAGCTTCATTTATTTCTGAATAATCGCCACGTGACCATCCATCGATAGCATCTCTTTCATATTCAGATGCACTATCAAATAATTCTTCTGCATTATTAATATCTTCTGTAGATTCTTCTGGAGGTTCATAATCAGAATATAGAGGTTCAATCGTATTTTTTTGGAAAGATTTTTTTTCTTCACCACCACAACCAAACCCTTCGTCATGACTACCCTCAGGGCATTTATAATTTAACTTCATTTGATTGGCTACGTCACTGAGATAGGAGGCATCTTGTTTTTTCTTATCATGTAATACTCGAACAGTCAGTATTCTCATTTTACCTTGTTTTTCTGAATGTATAGTTTTGAATCTAGTACCACTATCTAAAATAACTTCTGATCCTGCATCTGCGCCCGAATGAAAACTATTTTTACCGATAGCAAAACCTTTTGTTTCAGGATCTGTAAATATTTCTAGTATGGTAGGTGTTTCAGAATCTACATGCGTTAGTTTACCGGTAGCTGCTTCCTCTGCTATAAATTGGCCAGTACTACAAGATCCAAATGGTTTGTGGACCCACTCCGATCCATTTTTATATATTTCGTTTGGTAATTTAAATGATATTCCTCTATACAGTATAGTAGAAAATCCTAGTGGATGACTAGTAGCTTCTTTTAGATAACGTACTTCATCTCTAACGATGTCTTCTTGTAGTGCCGAATTAATTACTCCATAATCATGACTTGTATATTCTTTAAGAGCACCTCGAGATTCTTTGCTTAAGCTATTCCATAATTTGTTACCATGTTCCATTATATGTTTATCGTTATTTAATTTATTCTCGTTTAACGAATCCTTAGTAATACGATAAAATTTTCGTTCAAGAGTTTCTGCATTAAGTCTTCTCATAACACGATCTGGTTCGGATTTATCTTTTAGTATGGCTTGGTAATATTTCTCATAAGCATCATAATCTTTGGGAGATATATCCGGATTTAAATTTATTGATGTATTATCTTGGTCAGGATTACATTTATTACTTTCGTCAACGGTGCCACGCTTGCACTTAGAATTAAGACGGAGGAATTCAGCTACGTCATTTAGATATGCAGCATCCTGTCTAATATACTCATCTGGTAAATCGTCGTAATCTTCTTCTGAATAAGATGTCATTGAACACCGGCAGTTCACATGAGCACTTGGTATCATTTGGCCGTTACTGAATTTCTCGTTTATGGGCACTATTTCACCGTCCATGGCAAGACATATATCGCAGGTGCGTTCATCACCGATTGTTTCCCATCGTTTGTAAGAGTGGTCGGCGTTTTTGGCACGTTCCAATACCCCTGAATATTCTGCTTGATGTCGCTCATTCTTATAAATCATTTCTAGCCGTGACTTACTTACGGGGTAAGATTTTTTAAAGGCTTCAGCGAAGGCATCTGGACCTTTGTCCCAGTTCTGTTTGAGGTCGTCCTTGAGTCGCGATAAGTCAGTTTCAGTTAGGGACTTGCAAAGCGATAAGCCATGATTTTGAAAATATTTAGAACAGTAATTTACGATCTTGCGTGGTTCGACCGGCGGAACAACTTCTTGTTGCCGTCCCTTAATAATTACTTTTGGCTGAGGTACTGTTGGCTCGGACCTCATTCCCTTGACGATACCGGGCAATATGACGGGGGAAAATATGGCGGCCCACAAAGCCCAATTTTTCTTGGCTAACTTTGGGCGCAGTTCGTCGTCAAACTCTTCCCAGGCCTCAAGCATATCGTCGTCTAAGTCATCCGTATCGATTTCTATGCCGGTAATAGCATCGTCCAAGAGTTCCTGGAATTTCTTGTTCTTACTGAGCTTGGAAGTATCCACGCGGACTTCTTTTGGAGCACTTGCAATAGTTTTCTGATTTTTAGCCGTGATGACGACCGGTTTTTTAACATTTTTAGCAGGTATTGATACTGGTTTTTTAATCGTTTTTATTGGTTTTTTAGTAGGCATGGTGAAAATACTCCAGGAATATAAAATAAATGGAATCAGGTCACGTTATTTACTTTCGTAATATTCTTATTTATATCTAAAATATAAGTAATATTATTTTCTATAAACATAAATCGGACTTCGTTTTGGCTTACACTGTCTATTGTAATGGTATTATTATTGACTATAATAGCCGTAGTTGTATCAATGGTATCTTGGACAGTAGTTGGACTTTGCATTACCAAGGAAATTATGCTAGTAGCTGCTACTACAATAGCAGTTACCATGGCGACTATTTCAGGTAGTTTCATGGCTGTGCTTTGCTAGTTTTCGGAGCAATCTTTTCAATGGCAGCCATTACTTCGGGTTCTATGCTTTTCAGGATAGACTCTAGCTGTAAGTCGAGATCTTTTGTGGTCCTGAAGCCATCCAAGGACATGTTTTGTTTTGGAACAGAATTTTGAGTCATCCAATCTTGGATTTCTTCAGGGTTCTCTTCAACTGGATTACCATATTCGTCGACTTGCGGTAATTCTTCTTCGGTTTCAGGCATAGCTTCTTCTTCTGCACCACTGCCAAACATACCTTCAAGTCCGCCCATACCTCCCATACCAGGCTGTCCTTGCTGTTGTTGTCCGCCAGTGCGCCAGATATTAAGTTCTTTTTCTAGGATTTCGCGTTCTGTTAGGTCCGTCATCCAGGGAGCTGGATCCAGTTGAGCAAGTCCGATCTCTGCCCTAGCTTCATTCAGGGTAATGAGATGCATGTTAAATTTCTGGATGGCTAGTAACTCTACTTTTTGTTGGTCTGGCGGAATCAATGACGCCCAGTCAAGCTCTACTCGATAACCATCATAACCATTCAGCTCTAAGAACTTATTCCAAAGGAGGTTTTCAAATTGAATACTACATAATGACTGCCAGCCTTGTACCATCATTTTGAGCAGTTCTAAAAGCGGACTCGAAGTCGTGGAAATTGCCTGAACTGCAACCTCTAAGATATCTCTCGGAAAAATATGATAGATGGCTTCCTTAATTAGATATTGATCAATCTCCGTGGGATTAAAAGGTATTGATGGCCGTTCCCATTCGAGTTTTATGCCTTCTGGGACTGCTACTGCTAGATCCGAGTTCTGATTTTCGACGACGTTCCTAGCCAAATCCCAGAGATCCGTTAACATGGCATCAGCTGGAGTAAGACTGGCACCAGGGACCGCACTTGTAACATTCACAGGAATTTGGTTGGCTTCTAATGCCTTCATGTAGGATTGAGGAATTCCTACGGTTGCGACTTGTTTTGGCGAGCCAATTCTTGTGATCGTCTGCATGACGCGTTTTCGGGCAAATTCCAGTTGCGCTATAGTCGAAGTAATTCCAGCTAGATATGGCTCGCCGTCGACGTAGCTCGACCGTATATCTTTAATATGTATGATTTGCTCCGTGGGAATACGTACTGGAATACCAGTACTGCCGTATGGATTTTGTAACTGCCAGTACTGGTATTCTTTTTCTTGCTTGTCGAATACGATGCCTTTCAGGATGTTACCGACGACATAACGATTACGGTCGCCGATTGCATGGGATGGAGCCTGTCTGAAAGATTGAGCTGGTAACCGTTGCACTACGTCGGGCACAACGTAGCCATCTTCGTCTTCCTTCCAGGTTATCTCAAAAATAGCGCTGCCATACGTGACGACGTCATACATGGCTTGGGAGCACATAATGGTAGTATTAAGACGACGTTCCAGTTCCTCAAGTTTGATTTTCAGTTTCTTATCGGACTCTTCGTCAGGCTCCATGTCCTCAGGCCGTATAATATCAAAGTCAAACCACGGGAATGCAATGAGTTGTAGTTGCCAGAGGGATCTTGCGACCGGCGGAGCCCTAGCAGTCTGCTCTAGTAGCTTGACGTCGATTCTCCTGCCCGTAAACATGGCGTTCATATTCGGGAACGGAGAACCGATAGGACCTGACTTCACGGACTTTGTTCCTCCGCCGGTATTAGGAGTCAGAACTCTTTTACCCTTCTTCCTTTCTTTTGGCTTCGATATAATTTCATCTGACATAATAGTGACCTACGAAAATAAATATAATCAAATTAATGGATAAAATAAATTTTACGTTACGGTCCTGTAATATAAGCAAAAAGTATTTAAGCGATAACAACTAATAAATAACTATGAGTTCGAATCGCGATTTAAATATCTTGATGATATTAAGCATTTGTATGATGTTTTCTCAACCAAGCACAGCTAGCATTTCTGATATTTCAATGTCCGTAAATAATATAACTATAGATGAATTTGCATTTCTATTAGCAATGCATGGATACAATGTTACCTATGTAAATGAAGTAT
>NZ_JAQVBV010000062.1 GCF_028690125.1 Bacteroides sp.
AGAGCAATAAGCTTCGCTAGCGCGGCTGAAATTAATTGCTGCTGCTTTATGGGTATTCAGAGAACTATTAAAATGTAGTAGCGCTATGCATGTATCGTTGACCCCCATGCCGAAATTAACCATCTCACCAGCAGGAGTTCCCGCCACATCGCCAGTATAGTTAGGAGTGCCCTGAGTTACATCTTGCCAGTCCGGGGATGATGTCGGACTTTGAATTGCACCTATTCTCAGTCCACTTTCTGTTCGACGTGCAGCAGCAATACCAAATGAATAGTATTTATCACTCGGTACACCTTCAAAACGGTAGAAAGAGGCTCCAGCGGTGTTTACATTAAACGCTATGCAAGAATCAGTAACCCCTGGCGCTCCAAGTCCTGAACTATCACCTTTTTTCCAGAACAACAACAGCAGGTCGGCCTGTTTTGTTCCGTCCTGAGTATACTGACCCCAAGAAAGCTTAATATTAATGCTGCCATCAGTATTAGACTCTATAACGATGGCGCTAGGCAACGGATTATTTGCTGGAACATCGTCCGTACGATATTTGGCGGTACCATCAAGGGCTATGGCAATACCTGCATCTCTAACCTGCACCCAATTAGAATTATCCCATCTGTAAAGTTTATTACCATCGTCCGTATCCACCCATAAATCACCTAACGTCCGTCCACTGGTGGGAGCAGATGCTTGATACCAAGTTTTTATTTTACTGTTAGCCGTTGTTTGAGCATTATAAGCACTGAGATATACAGCACCTACAGCACTTGTGGGCGTCGCCCTCCAAGCTAAAATACCCTGAGAACCATGATCTACATCTTCATATCTGTAAATATCGGCTGTAGTTGGAGGAGTATGTCCGTCGGTGTCAATCCAAATATCGCCAAAAGACATTCCGCTTGTCGGAGCGGTAGTTTGGAAGAACCCCTGTATTAGACCATCAGCCGCCTCTTGAGCATTGGCTGCAGCTGACATAGCATTATCTATTGCTGGATTAATGACTATATTCACGAAATTATCCAGACTCTCCGCCGCATAAAACGGTGACCGAGCGTTATACCAGGATTTGATCTCGTCTGCTGTGCGGGCAACAGAATCAATACGCAGCTCGTCAAACAGTGTATCTGCATAGGACAAAGTTACCGTAGAAGAATATCCTAAATCTATACTTAGAATATCAAGTGGTAATTGAGGATTACTAACCGAAATAACTTCTGTTCCATCAATATATAATTTCATATAAGAAGCATTCCAAGTTGCTGTAAACATATGCCAGCCATTAGGAGTTAAAGAATCTGGACAAAAACCCCCCGAACTAGATTCAGCCCATATATACCATTGTGTAGTATTATTATTGTGGCCTACCCTAAGAGATATACCTCCTGATTTATTGCAACAAAAAATCATAGGCCAATCCGTTGTAATTTGTCTTTTACTTATTGTATTAACATTCACCCATACCGATATAGTTCCAGTAGTAGGAGATAATCCAGTAGTAGGAAAAGACAATAATTCTGGTTGACGAGTGGTTCCACCAAGTATCCAGCTTGTAGCATATGATTTCTGTTCAAGTTGCAGACCATCCGCATAAAAAGTACCTGCTGCAGTATTACGCACAAACATCAAAAAAGTACCAGAACTTGTCATGGTAATAGGAAAAGGAAAAGAAAATCGAGTCCAGATGCCAGCGTTTAACGTAATCGAAATATCAGCTCTAGTGCGAGTGTCACTTAAAGTAACACTTATATTTGCTTGAGCATCACTATAAAGGTACACAGAAAAAGTGTATACTAATCCAGTAGTAACAGAAGCTGTAACACAAAATCCTTGGTAAGTACCTCCCGTAGAAACGACTTTAAGTGAGGCGTTCCCAGTCCAGTATTTTGTGATATCTCTGGTTAAAACAGCCCCGTTATTAGAAGTAAAACCTGTAGTATTAGTTTCCACACTGCTCTGATTTGCAGACAGTAAGTTAGGAGTTCCTTCCTCGACCATTATAGCCTTACCGAATTTACCAGTTTCATATCTGGGGATATTAGCAGCTACCTGACTACCGTCCTGTTTAATCGCTATGGATTCACGAACAAAACTAAGTTCATCCGCTTTATGAGTCAGTAAACTATCATCGAAATGTGCAAGTAGGCTACAATCTGAATCTACACCAACACCAGTGGCTAGTTTAGAATCTGCTATTTCTTTAGCTTTAGCTGCTATAGCATTTAACAGAGCCGTACGAGCATCATAGTAATTCTTAAAATTCGTTCTAAAGGTAGTACCTGTAATATCACTGGTAGTCGTTAAGTTTGATAATAAGGGCGTAATATAGGTATTTAGAGCATCATAAGCGGAATCGTAAACCGTTCTAGATACGCTGAAAACATCGGCCTGAGTGTCTGTCCCAGACTTTTCAGATACAATTACATCCCATTCCTTCTTGGTTGCCTGTTTTTCAACCGGAGTTAATTTGTTATCATTAGCAATATCCGATAATAGTGTATTAGCAGTGTTTGCACTAGTTTGTGCATTACTAGCTGCTGTTGCTGCATTATTGGCCGTAGTTTGAGCAGTTGCTATTGTAGCGTCTCTCGCTGTTTGCCAAGCAGAACCGCTCCAGCGATAAAGTTTATTATTATCGTCCGTATCTACCCATAAGTCTCCTACAGCCGATGCAGTAGGCATAGAGGTCTGATAGAAAGTTACTATTTTTGAGTTTGCTGTAGTTTGTGCAGTACCCGCAGCAGTAATCGCTTGAGCTATCCCCGCATCCTGAACTGCCGTCCAAGTAGAACCATTCCAACGATATAATTTATTACCGTCATCGGTATCTATCCATAAGTCGCCTACACCCTCAGCAGTAGGAACCGCAGTTTGAAAGAAAGTAGTTACTTTACCGTCAGCTGTTCCTTGTGCTGTAGCCGCATCGGTAATAGCTGTTGCTGCATCCTCTAAAGCCTGAGCAATGCCAGCATCTCTAACAAGTATCCACTCGCCTGCTTTTATCTCATTAGCACCTACACAAGCTGCTCTATAAAGTTTATTACCATCGTCGGAATCGATCCAAAAATCCCCTACGCTGACAGAGGTAGGAACGCCAGCCTGACAGAACGTTTTCGCTTTAGAAATTGCAGTGGTATCATCTGTATACTTTGACGCTAATTCCCAATGAGCAGGATCGTAAACCGCGCCCGCTATTTTTACTGTTTTGCATCGCTTTAAATCTCCACTACTACCACCGCTCCATAAATCACCAATATCATAAGCATCAGCATTGGTAGGAGTTGCCACAAATACTCTTCTTTTATGATCTGCGATGTCTTGTGCTTTCCGAGCATCCTCTAAAGCTTTTGTAACATCGGTATCGGTAATGCGTATCCACTGATATACCCCAGTCACATAAGCCCATCTATAACTATATCCGGTAATCGTATTGGTGAAGGTATCGTTAAGATGTTGGTTCTTTTTTGCATCCGTATCCCAACTAACTGTTGGCTCATCAATTAGAGTGGGTTCATACTCATAAAACCATGCAATAATATTTCCATCAATCTGATCTTGAAGATTGCTAGCTAATCCGCCCGCATACACTTCGGCAGCTTGCTGTGCTGCTGTAGCTTTTGATTGTGCTCCAGAAGGAGTCTCTTTTGTAGATGGGTCGTAACCAGAAGCAAAAGTGGAAACCGATCCTATTTGAACTTGATCTGCTCTTATTTTTCCTGCAGTTAACAAATCAAGGGTAAATCCCGATCCATCGCCGAATGTCCGCCATTCCCAACCACCTTCACCATCTTTTTGATTAGCAATCGCAAACCGACCACCACCCAACAACATAGCCTCTGTAGCCTCTTCATAAGTAGCGGCATTGAGATGAAGAGTCCCTTGAGGCGTTTCAAAAACAAAAGCTTGTGAATTTTCTATAGCATTTTGAAGGACGTCTATTGTCCCATCAAGTAAATTAGTATTATATGTCCTATTTATTACCCTTGTAACCTGCTGATGCGTGCTAAAATCAAAATCAATAAGTGTGGGAGCGAAATTTCCTAAAACTACTACCGATTCTTCATAGTTTTTTATATCCCGTTCAAAATCCATAACCCTAGCAGAGATAGCCAAAACAGGATTAAAATTAAAATCTAAACACCCCACATAATCGCCTAATCTTACAGTTTCGGACCCGGTCAACCTTTCAAATAAACTGACTTTCATTTTATAGGTAACTCTAGGTGTTTTTCTAATTTGCAAAACATCCCACGTATTCTGTAACAGCGCCGCTCCGTCCGTTTGTGCATCCTCTATATATATATCAAACCGATGCCTGCCATTTCTACCATAGGCGACCAAAGCTCCGGCATCCCCAACCCACTCTTGCCCAGCGGGCTTATCTACGGGGTCCCCACTTGCAACAGACCAAACAACATCAGAAAAATTTAATCTCCTTCCAAATCCCCCGGTATCAGTTTCGACTCCCTTACCAACACCATATAACGCAGTACAAAGCTGAGAAATATCTTCCGTTCGTTCTATCTCAACAATATCTTTTTCACAAGTAAAAACTTTACCATTATCAGCCCCACGCTGAGCTAATAAATCACAATATCTTGTGATTATCCCATCGTTTATAACACAACGCCATCTTAATTCTCCACCCCAGGCCTGGGCAATCTTCTTTACTCCCGCTAAAGCCGATTCATAATATATAGTACAATTGGAAACTCCTAACGCTTCTTCATCAACTATCCCGACATTCCAGCGAGTATTTTCGAGAACACCAGTTAGAGCTGCAGTGGCTCCGGCCGATGGTCTTTTATCCGTCACAAAATCATCCAGCAATTCAAAAAGAATATGCTCACAATAAATGTATTTACAAAATTCAGCCCCGTCAACATCCCTTACATTTAATATCTCGAAAAACTGAAAATAGCCATCCAGGTCTATAAATGCAACTAAATTACCTACCACCAAAAACGGCATATAATCGGGATTAATAACTGTAAAATGGAAATAATTATCATCATTTAGAACTTCATGATGCTTTGCTATATCGAAAAATGAATCCGGTATAGTTTCAAGTAATGTTTCTGATGGGTTGAAGATATACAGCATAGTTTTTCCTCCTAAACATAACAAGGATTAAATTTTATTTGTGTTGAGCAAACATCTTCTGGGGTAACTGTCAAGGCATTATCTCCTAAACCTAAAGAAAAGAATCGGCTATATTGCCAATTAAGTTTTCCCATAACTACTATACCATTTTTCATTACCCTTCCAGTTGAAAAATCAACCGCTAACTCATCCCCAAGAATAAACGTATCTATAACACGAACATATTGCCCGGCTGCATTTGAAACCTTCCATTCCGAGGCAGAATCAGTAAAAGTTACTTCAAACCTGGGCAAGGCCGGATAATTACCTATATTATTTACAATAATTACGTCATTCACAAACGATTCGGAAATTTCAGCAGAAAAAGCTAAGGGATGCCTCCTAAAATTTAAAGTAAATTCATCCGTTGTGATAATTGCTTTTGATGAAACAGGTCCTATCAATTTAGCTATAAAAAATTTATTTTCAATAACATCAAGAGATAGCTCCGACCAATCCTGGGTATATAACCATGCTGATATATCAAATTGCTTAGCCCTTACGTCCTCTATGTTATTTTCTCTGTGAAAACAAATAACAGGTAATCTTTTGTCTTTCAATTTCCCAGGCATTAAATAACTGCCATCCCGACTAGGATTCTCTTTAAATATATCGCCTATTTCCGGGAATATGTCCATATCTCCAATCCTAGAATAAATTCCCAAGGAGCTGCTATGCTGGTTATTATACGTAAATCCTTTAAGCATATTGCTTTATCCCCTTTGCTCTGAAAGTCCTAGATTGGATATCATACAACCCCTCAGCAATTGTTTTGCTATCAAGTTGTAATATTATCTTAAGGGGCTGCAGGCTTTCCTCCTGAAAATAGTTTTTTTGCTGCTCTATCCCTAAAGCTTTTTTTAATGCCTCAACTATCAAATTCGGTAATTCATCGATTGGAGTTACAGCCTCTTTTCTTTTTTCTCCAACACCAATTATGGACGCATCATTGAAAATACCACCCTTATCATACCAATCTATCCCAAAATCAGGAATACGGATCTTCATATCCCCAAAACCAACAGATCTCCAATCAACATTGATATGAGGTAACTTTGGTCTAGGAATTTCAATCCGCAAATTAGCGAAAATATTTTTTATATCTCCTATAAGGCTTGATACTCCCCTCTTGAGGGCTTCTCCGTTACCGCTAAATAATCTGGATATACCATCCCAAGTGGAGGATAGCCTCGACTTAACATCATCCCAATTTCTATACAATTCCACCCCAATTGCTATCACGGTGGCTACGGCGGCTACCGACAGACCTATAGGCCCAGTTAATGCGGTAAAAGCGGCTCCCAATATAGGCAATGCAGTGGATATTGTTCCCACCAGAGTTATTAAATTACCCGCCACGAATAATACTGGGCCTATTGCAGCGGCTATAGCGGCGATTGCTATTATGGCTTTTTGACCGTTTGGAGAAAGATTTGAAAACCCTTCCGCCATAGATTTTAGTGCTGGAGCAACGTCCTTATTTATTATTTCAGCGATTGGAAGTAAGGCCGGACCAACAGCGCCCTGAATTTCACGAAAAGCTTGTATAAGCACCAAGCTTGGATTATTCTCCTGGAGTGTTTTTGTAGCATCCGCCGTTGCCCCCTGAAAATCTTTTATACCGGTTACCCCATCCGCCATAGCAGTAATTACCTGGGATCTAACATCTTCCCATTGAGTACCAAAAAGGGCTATCCCAGCTTGGTTCTGAGCCATGGGATCTTCCATGGCGGTAAGAGCAGCTATAGTAGCCATAAATGCTTTTTGAGCATCTTCCCCTCCCTTAGCTATAGACATGCCCATCTCGGCCGCATTTAAGCCTATAGCCGCAAATCCCTCAGCCGTAGTCTTGCTGCCATCTTGTGCCCGGATGTTGAATTCCTTCATGGCATCGCCGACTTTATCCAGGTTCCAGGCCCCTGCCTCAGCTCCTTTAATTAACATGGCCATAGCCTGATCAGCAGATAACCCCAGACTTACAAACTGTGGAGAATATTCCCGGAGAGTATCCAATAATTCCCCTGAGAAATCACCGCCTTTTTGGAATCCCACCGTTATGAGATCCATTGCATCCTGACCAGATATCCCGAAGTTTTTCATCATAACCCCAGCTGCGCGAGTAACCTCATTTACATCCTGATCAAAAACATCGGCAATGGTCATGGCTCCTTCAGTTACTTTCTGCATTTCCTGATCAGCCATATCCCCCATATTTTTGCGGACATTAGCAATAGCCTGATCAACTTCATCAATGTTTTCACCAAAACCATTTTTCCAGACTTCCTTAGCTACTTCTCCAAGCTTTTCCGCCTCTTTCACTGTGAGACCTAAAGATGCTTGTAATTTTCCCTGAGCGGCCTCTGCATCCATGGCTCCTTTAAGCATCATCCCACCAGCGGCAACGATCGGGGCAGTGATACCAACGGTCATTTTTTCACCAGTTGATTTCATTTTACTGCCGGTTTTTTGTAGGTCCTCCCCTAAATTCCGAGATACCCTACCAACCTCCTCCAGCCGCCGCTCAAAACGTTGTAATTCTTGTTCTGCCGAAACTACTTCCCTCTGGAAAGCTCGGTATTGTTCTTCGTTTATATCCCCCCGGCGGAATTGCTCATTAACTTGTTCTTGGGCATCTCGAAGTAAATTAAGCTTTTCCCCACTATTAGAAATAGCTCCCGCCAGGATTTTCTGTTTTTGTGCCAGAAGCTCAGTATTAGAAGGATCTAATTTTAGCAGACGTTCTACCTGTTTTAGCTCAGACTGCAGGTCTTTAGATATCTTATTAACCCCGCCCAAAGCCTTATTTAAAGAAGTTACATCCCCGCCTATTTCCAGGGTAATTCCCTTGATTTTACTGGACATCTATCTCACCACCTATCAAAACCCATCAAAATCAGCTTGAGCAGCGGATCTTACTAAATCCTCTACTTCATTTTCATCCAATCGTTCATTATTATAACTTATAATAATTCCTAATATTGTCCCGAAAGTCAAATCCTCAAAGTCTCGCAGAATCAAGCCCCTTTCAAGTGCCCGGAGAATTACCAATTCTGTAGTTAATTCAAAAGAGGAATCCCCCACCCCAGTTACTTTTTTTTAGATTCAACCGTTATTCCCATACTACGATAAATCATATCCGTTATTTCTGGTACAATTTCCGATAATGGAAATTCTTCAAAAGTGTCCAGCCATTCCATAGGAGGCGGGATATTCGGATCAGCGGTCTTAGCTAGCACCCAAATTAAATCATAAACAATTTCCAGTTCTAAGGCATTAGCATTTACAACCTGACCTTCCGCATTCACACTTTCCTGAAGGATAAAAATATCCCGCAAGGCATCTCTGCCAAACTGGGCTTTGTACCGGAGCAGGAAAGCCCCGGTACTTTTAAACTTAACATCGCGCCCATCAATCACTAATATCTTTTCCATGTATTACGCCCCCACTGTCAAAGTTACAGATACGGCATTGCCTTGAGTAAATTCAATCAAAATAGTATGATCTCCATTTTCCAAGGTATCAATATAAGCATTGGCCAAAGTCACATCGACTCCAGTTATACTCAGATGAGCAAACCCAACCGGAAGACCATCCATATAAACGCTCTTAACCGTATTGGAACCACTAGTCGAAGTTACATCGACCGTCACATCATCGGAGCCCGCCTTGCTGAAATCTGCCGGATCATCGGCTGTATTAGTAGGAGCATCCTTCAGATATACTGCCGAGAAAAAGGTATCATATCCAGTTTCCCCCTGGAGCACTTTAGCTTTTACATCGCTAGTATCAAGGGCGGGGCGGACAGAGATATCCATGCTCTCCGTTTTTGGTTCTTTGGTATTAGTGCTTGGTTTAGTGGTCCCCTCCACCTTGGGGCGCGTCGGCAAAACATTATATAGGACATGTCTGGTCTTTTTAACATCCCCATCAAACTCAAACATCGCGGCAAATTTCTTAACCGCAGCATTAGCATTTTCTATAATTGCGCCATTAACATCCTCCGTATCCCCCAGGACATTAATACGAAATGAATCAGGAATAAGGGCGAATTCCAGGCTCCCATCATACCCATTATTAATATTTTCTTCGAAATAAACTTGATCATCTGCCGGAAAAAGTACCTTTTCTCCTACAGGAGATAACATCAAATTTACCGCGCCGGGAATAGCCACGGGAGTACCATAAGACACAACTCCATTAGATTCAGTAATAATGGCATAATACACATTTTTAAGACCATATTTCACCTTATTCGGCATATTATTAAACCTCCTTCTTTATCTCAGCCACCATAGCGGAAGCCATCTCATCAATACTTGCTTCATAAACCCTTTTAATTCGTCCTTGATGCCTGGATTTCAAACTGTATTCTAAAATATTTGAAAGCGGAATTTCCCCGCTTTTCCCATCAACTGTCTTAGAATTACCAACATACCGCTGTAATTTATATTTTTTCCCCGTGCTTTTCCATAATTTTGCATAATCCCCTTCATCTTCTGGGCTATCCGCTTTAAGATTAGTAACTAAAATTTTTTCAGCAGCAGTTAAACCATCTTCTGTCGCTTGATAGACTATATCCCCGTATTCTTCCAACAGGGCGGTTATAGTGGCTTCGAAATTATTAATTTTTGCCATCAAGCAATCCCCCAATACTCACACTCAAAGACAGTCACAAAAAAACCAATATCATCAATATCCCCAGCATCAAACCTACCAGAAGGAAGAAAAAATCCCGCATTCTCTACCGCAGCCTGGATTGCGTCTTCTCGGGCTTCTACGGCTTGCCGCCCAGCATAATCACTGATTTTAGTTCCCCGGTAATAATATCGGATGGTCATGTTCTCAGCTTTGACAAGAGGAGCATCATCAGCAGATCCTTCTATGCTGCTCCCAGAACGAGAGTAGACTATATATTCATCTGCATCGCCTGATTTACATTGCCAATATGAAAGAACCTGAGGGTAAAGAGCAGCATCAAGAGCGGCTTGTAATACATCTCTCATATTCCCTCATACCTCCTAACACGGAATTCCATATATTGGTTTTCCTCCATCATATTATCAACCCCACCCCAAAGCTCATATACATTAGAATTATTTTTACTCGGGACTCCATTGATAACAGCAGAAGCATCTGCATTTTTAATAATAAGTACTTGAGTGGTTTTTAATTTTTCATATAATACCGGATTGTAAAAAATACGGACAGTAGCAGAATCTTTCACTCCTAAAGCCTGCGCAGAGATGGCTCGTTCTCCAAAACTCCCACGCCATTCTCCATAAAACATAGTATATACCCCACTTGTAAGCAACTCCCAAGTCACAGATTGCCCCTGCCCAGGGATATATGTATCTTTTTTGGAGTAGAATTGCATCGGAGTTATTGGATTAAACTTCATCTTCTATCACCGCCCGCCCTTGCGCTATGAAAGATATTAATACTGGATGATTAGTTAATTGCATCGGATCAGTAGATTGAGCCATCTTACAATAAAGGACAACAGCTTCTGTTTCTAAAGCCGACGGGCTGGAATTATCAATATCCCAGCCCGCCCCTTTAAAAAACAATAATGCTCCATCAACCATTTGCTGTACCTCGGCGTCCTTGTTGGAGTCGGAATAAAACACCCCGAGCCGTGGTTTTACATCGTCAAGTAATGCCATATTCCGCCGCCCCCTTAAACAATGATATACAGATCAATGGGCTTCAGTCCGTCCGGGGAGCCGTTTATTGCGAATACGTTTTTCTCAATTTCGTCCGCATCCTCGGTCACCGTCCCGGTATCAGCTGCGTTGTTAAACAATTTAAGGATAACCAGCTCATCCGCAGAGAGCATATAAGGCAACCCAAATTTATTCCCCCAACCAACAGAAACCTTGTCGTAGGGCACGCCGGCGGTTCCGTTAGTGGATGATCCACAAGTTACCCCGGTGGTATCGGTGTCGGTAAAACCAAAGGCCAGCGTTGTATCATTCGCCAGTGGTACCAGAGCTGTCAGAGTAATAATCCCGGCTTCATTCGAGGCTACAAAGTGAGCCGATACATCCTCATCCTCGTTTAATGCTTCGACGATAGCAGTTGCTACTTTGGTTACATCATCCAAAGCATCGGTTACCGCTATAACCACGGATTTCGGCGACGCTTCTCCCAGGATTGCCGCAGTGATAGCCATGGTTATATCTCCAGATGCTTCCGCAGTTACGGCATGAGTAACCTCTATAGTCTCTGTCTGAGCCGCCGGAGCGTGTACTTGAACCGGCAGATCCACCTTGGTGATGGTCTTAAAAGCCAGATTACCAGCCACATCAGTAGTTCCATTCAATGCAATGGTTTCCGAGATAACCGCGCCGGCGTAATTAGTACCATAGACTTTGACATTTCCTGTTATCCCAGACACATTGCCATCAATCTGAGCATTACGGGGGACTGCTGGGTTAGTCAATCCGGCGGTGATAGATTGGACCATCGCCCCCAGATTGGTTAAAGCCATCACTCCATTAGTATTAGCCGCAACAGCATCTGCCGCAGGCACTTGAAAATGGGCTAAAAAGGATCTGGCGACAGCCACCCCGGAAGCATCAGTTTGTATTCTCTGTCCTCGTTTGTGATTATACGGATACATCTTTTTTACCTCCATTTCTTAATAGGGGATGAATAAAAATTCTCCCCTATTATTCGTCGCCTTCTTTGTAGATGATGATAACGCCATTCGGGTCCAGCAGTTTCCCATCATTAATGAGGATGGCCTTATCAATCCATTCGTTAGTGTCATGGTCAAAATACCGGTACATGCTCATCTGGAGATTACTATTGACAGCGTAATTCTTCAGATTGCAATAGATAGCGATTACATCGCCATCTTCGGCTTCATCAAAGGGAACGATCAAATCATCCTCTACCTGGATTACTTCTTTCCCACCAAATCTTTCCGCCGGGCCGTCAGTAATACCATAATTGGTTCTGCCAATGGGCTGTCCATTTGCATCAACCATACCGTCGATGTATCCTTCCCAAGTCCCGGATGCCATAAGGAAAGTAGCTCCGGCTTTATAAGCCAATGGCATTGTAGCAAATACCTTCTTCTTCCAGGCATCCCAAGCAGAAATTTCATCGGCAGTCAAGGTTACTTTATTGCCAGCAGGAACCCGGGGATCAGCAGTGATTCCCAAACACCGGCCAGTACCATTACCGCTGATAATCTCTGTTTCAATAGCAATGATCATAGCCTCACCAATCAAATCCTTAACCAAGGATTCAAAACCTTCCAGGGTAACGGTCTCAGCCAGCAAGGAAGTAGCAACTTTACATTCCAAACCATAGTAACTGAAAGACACATTGGTATTGACCGTGACCTTTTTCTTATCAGATGGAGCAGCCTCTCCAATCCGGGTAGCCGTCGGTTTGAGAGTCAAGATGGGAACAGTGACTCCACCCTTGATATTCAAAAGACGGATGCGGGAGAAAATCTGACCATAAATCTTAGCTTCCTTGATGATCTCCTTGAGTATGGTAGAAGGAATGATAGCGGAAACCTCGGTGACCGTGGTCATGGCATCCAATCTAAACTCGGGCTGCATCTTGCGGAATTCTTCTGTAATCTTCCCGGTCTTACAGAATTGCATAAAAGCATTCCGATATTCCATTGTACCAAAAGGATCATGTGGAATTGCGGGGGCCGATCCGCGAGTTTCTTGCCCAGCCGCAGAAGAAGATACAGCTCCAGGAATATCACCAGTTACCGCCTGGGTTCTTTGGGACTGCGGGGTCGGCTCCTCCGGTAAATTATCAATCATTTCTTGTAAATTTCGAATTTCAGTATTAAGAGCATCCAGCTCAGTGCTCAGAGTACGCAGTTCCTCTACATCATTGGAAGCCTCAACCAGAGAATTTATCTCAAGCTTCCTTGCATTTTTCTTGTCCAACATCGCCAATAATTTTTTCTTCATTATCTCTACACCTTACCTTTCATTTTAATTTTCAATTTCATAATTTCCAGCTCTTCAGCCTTGCGCAAGCCCTCCAGCCGCTTTTCCTCACCATCCAGTAATTCCAAGCTCCGCGCATATATAGATGTACTGTCGTAAAACGGGGTATCCACCGCGCTTACATCGTACAATCTATCAATATTATGGACCTCTCTGATAGTCTCCTCTTCCCCAAAAATCCAGGAATCTCCCCCGTCTGCAACGGAAAAAGCAAAGCTCATTTTATCAATAAGCCCTTCCTGGATAGCTTTGTATAGATCCCGGTTGCTCTGAGTATCGAGAAGATTTGCCTGGATTTTAAGCCCGGTATCATCCTTGATAAGCTTCAAGGATTTATTCCGAGTACGTGCCATGATCATTATATTATCATTATGGTTATATCGCATAGGGACATCTTTCATATCAGTCTTATCCAATGCCCCCCGCCGGATGGTCTCTGTAAATTTACGCCTTCCATACTGATGAGTTGCCGGGGCATTATATGTAATGGCATATCCCTCAACCAGCATCTTATTTTCTTCATTGCTGACTGCTCTAATTTCAATCAGCCGACGCTCAGGTTTAATCACCGTCATCCCCATCGCCCCCTTCCTTCTCTTTTAATTGTACACCAGCCTTATTTTTTTGGTAACTATCTATATCCTGGATATTTACATAATTTAAGCTCTGAATCCGACGATCACCGCCCGAAAATGGCTCTATTCCGAACATTTCATTGATCTGATTCAAAGACATAATCCCCGTTTCTTTTGCCAAATTTGCGAGGTTCATCTTATCTGCAGTTGCCATATACCGAACTTTATTATAATAACATTTGACCCGGTGCCCGACATCCTGTTCTCTAGGAGTAAAACAACAAGCAGTCATGGCTTGTTCAAATTGTACAATGAAATCTTCTATAGCGGTTTGGTAAAATGCACTATGCTGTTCCCCAGTGTAATCCCCTGATAATATAGCGGCGGAAACCCCATATCGTTCCTGGATAACCGATTTCAAAAACTTTAATGCTGGTTCTGGAATATCGACCGCTTTAATATTTACCGGAGTAAATTCCCCACCAAGGTCTGTGGCTATCATCCCACTGCGGCTAGAGATGATATGATCTTCAAAATCATCTCTGATCTTTCCAAGCTTCTGAGAATCTGCTAAAGTTTTGGCGTGATATACCCCTTTAATTTGTAGGCTGGCTTCGATCCCTTTTGGTAATCCCTGGATTGTCTTATCCAAGGCATCTATCGTCCGTATAACATCGTAATCATTAGCCTGCCCGTAATCATCCCCGCCCCCTATGATAGTGTTAGTCCCCCGACGCCAGCGCAAGTGGATTAAATCACTATACGGGAGAGTATAACTACTACCATCCTCAAAATCCATTTTAATTTCCCATACCTGCCCATTACTTTCCCCAATATAAACAGCGGCTATTTTGAGCGGGTAAAACGCCAGAAATCTTTTAAACTGCCGACCATTTGGAAGAGTTATGATTTCATACTGTGGATAAATAAAAACATTACGATCTTTTCTTCTCAACCATTCCACGTTTGCAAAAAAATCACTGGTGGTCTGTAGGGGATTTGGTTTGAAACGAAATAAACGAGTGATATCATCATTTTGTATCTGTAAGATATCTCCATATTGAACAATACTTTTAAGATCAATCTTACTAATTTCATTAGCCACACGGTCTATTGCATTATTTACAAAATCAGACAAATAAATGTCTTGCCCAAAACTCGAAAAAATAGGAGTTGCATTCATTAACCATGCATGATGGCGTTCTCGGTTCATTTCTTCTTTACTGCTTCCAGGAAACACGCTCTTTAAATAAGATAAAATTCCCATGATAACCCTCCTTCCCTTATCACTAGATTAATCCCATAAACTCAGACCTATACCACTCTAATATAGTATATACTATTATTTTTGATGTTGTACCATCAATGCGCTTAGTTGCATGCATCTTAACTGGGATGATTCGCCCTAAAGTATCCAATTTTATACCCGTATTACAAAAACACCAGAAGCACATTGGATTATTCTGATAATTAACTAATTTATCCCGTAGATCTGCTTCTAATGTACGCATTGGATTGCTCAGAGCTTTAGCCTCTTGTGGGACATTCACTGCAATTTTATCTCCAAATATTTCTATATACCGATTTTGAAAATCCTTTGCAAACCGATTATCATATCCCGACTTAAATGGCTTAAGATCATATTCTTCCAGGAGCTTAAAATGCCAATCGGCTATCATAGAAGATTCCACAGCATTCCCAGAAACAATCGTTAAATAACCAGCCCGTTCCCATGCCTTATAATCCACATCATCCGGGCTCTTTTCCAATTTACTTTCAGGTATCCAGTACCGAGTATGTAGATATGTTTTTCTATCATCTGGTTTTTTAAGCAAGATTGTTGAAGAACAAAGGTCTGTAGTCTCAGCGAAATCATTTCCAGACAAATAAAACCCGCCAGTGAATTCACTTAATTCAAAAGTTTCTAGGTTTACTATCTCTCCTTGCTGGAGCCAAGCTTGTGCATTGGATTGTTTGATATTAAAATCCTTTGCCAACATGAAAGCCCGGGTGGCACTATCTGTTTTTGCTTCCTCAACAAGACCATCCAAGTACGCCCACTTCTTTGCTACTCCTAAGTTTGGATTCGATTTCACCCAACTAGCTCTGTTATGCCATATCTCCGCCTCATTATCCTGAGTGTAAAGCCAGATCAACCACCTGGGTCGATATAATTCCCCCTTTAGTACTTTCCGAGCATCTATCAGGCGCTTATCCAGGTATCCGTCTTCTGTAAAACCTTCTGTAGTTATTTCTATATATAAGGGCTCGTCCTTGGTGGACATCGACTGCTTGATAGGGCGGACCAAGCTATCATCTTTCATCTCATGAACTTCATCGATAATGGCAAAATCTATATTTTTTCCTTCTTTAGCCCCGGTTTTTGCAGAAAGCTTTTTAATCTTAGCCTTGTTTTGGTAACTGAATTTACCCTTCTTTTTAGTTTGTTTCGGATTCCCCATGAATATGCCTTTTATATTCTTTCGGCTAACCCGGACAAGTTTCGGATTTTCTTCTCGCATATTATTGATTTCATCAAAAACCAGCCCAGCTTGTTCATAATCATTAGAAGCGCAAAGAATATTTGTCCCCATATTACCACAAAAAAACTCAGCATTGCCATCCCCAGCAACCTCTGTAGTCTTGCCATTTTTTCTTCCTACCATATACAATACTTCTGTAAATCGCCGGAACCACTCTCCATCTATCTCCATATAAAACCCATATATAGCTTCCCGAAAGGCCTTTTGATGTAATTCCAAAAGAAATGGTTTCCCGGCGAATGGGGAAATACTATGCTTACATTCATTTTCCATGAACCGGATTCGTTTATGGGCCGCTTCTGTCGGATCAAAATAATAAAGGGGATTATCCATATCTTCTATAAGCATCTCCAGCTGAGTCATTAACTCTTTCCCAATTAAAATTTCACCCGATTTGCATTTCTCATAATACTCTAACAAATAACTATTCATATTCTTCCAATCCTTCATCGCCATCCATAATACTTGGAGATAGATGTTTGATAAGTTTATCCATGATATTTGTTAGAGCGGCAGAATGCCGGGCAATTTCCGCTGATACTGGTAAAGTTCTTTGTAATTTAGCATCTTCCGGATGGAATTGGACTAAACCAGAATCTATAGCATGAGTGTTTAATTGTTTTAAATACAATCGTTCATATGCGGCTTGCTCGATCAATCCCTCCAGCACTCGTAATTTACTTTCATCTGCTCCTGCAAATTCTTCTTTTATCCGGGAAATCTCCCTGGACAACTCAGACTTTCCCATTTTCTCACCTGCCTTTTTTCATTTACGGAGTTTCAAAACCAAAAACTCAAAAACAGGCCATATATTCTAAATACGTAACTAGGT
>NZ_JAQVBV010000027.1 GCF_028690125.1 Bacteroides sp.
ATTGTCATGATAGGAACACTACCTACCTTACGACTGGGACTGAGCTTCGCTTCATTATGGGGAGTCATCTCTTTCTCCATCTCCGGATTTTCATTTCCGGTCATGGCGATGCATCCTGTTCTTCAGGCACTAAGCAACTTATTCCCACTACGTCATTACTTCCTGATTTATGTCGATCAGGCATTAAACGGATATAGCATGGCTTATTCATGGTCTAACTATATGGCATTGCTAATATTTATGATGCTTCCTTTCTTTGTGGTTCACCGACTGAAAGAAGCATTGATTTACTATAAATATATACCCTAAATGAAAGATATAAAATTAAAAGATAAGATAGCCCAAGGCATCAATGACCTGTTTTATATCTGGAAACATGAGTTTCAGACGACTTTCCGTGACCAGGGAGTACTGATATTCTTCCTCCTAGTCCCATTGGGTTATCCTCTGGTTTATAGTTTCATTTATGACAATGAAGTGGTTCGTGAAGTTCCCGCGGTTGTAGTAGACGATTCACACTCTTCTTTAAGTCGTGAATATCTCCGCAAAGTAGACGCTACACCAGATATACAAATTGTTTCATACTGTGCGGACATGGAAGAAGCTAAGCAAATGCTCAAGAACAGACGTGCATATGGAATCATTTATATACCTTCTGATTTCAGTAATAACATTGCCAAAGGCGAACAAACTCAAGTCAGTATTTACTGTGACATGAGCGGACTGTTATACTATAAGTCCATGCTACTCGCCAATACAGCCGTTTCATTGAACATGAACAAAGATATCAAAATAGCCCGAAGCGGAAATACAACGGAACGGCAAGACGAGATTACAGCTTACCCGATTGAATACGAAGAAATCTCTATTTTCAATCCGACTACCGGCTTTGCTGCTTTTTTAATCCCTGCGGTACTGGTCTTGATTATTCAGCAAACATTATTATTAGGTATCGGACTTGCTGCCGGAACTGCCCGTGAGCACAACCGCTTTAAAGACCTTGTTCCTATCAACCGACATTACAACGGAACATTACGAATTGTATTAGGAAAAGGACTCAGTTATTTCATGGTTTATATACTGGTGTCATTCTATGTTCTTTTCGTCGTCCCCCGTTTGTTCAGCCTCAACCAGATAGGACAACCAGAAGCCTTGGTGTTGTTTGTGTTCCCCTATTTAGCGGCTTGTATTTTCTTTGCAATGACAGCGTCTATCGCCATTCGCAACCGGGAAACCTGTATGTTGATCTTCGTATTCACATCAGTACCTTTATTATTTATTTCGGGGATTTCATGGCCCGGAGCAGCCATCCCTCCTTTTTGGAAATATGTTTCTTACCTGTTTCCATCAACTTTCGGAATCAATGGTTTTGTAAAGATCAACAATATGGGAGCTACTCTTAGTGAAGTTGCCTTTGAGTATAAAGCTTTGTGGATACAGGCCGGAATCTATTTTATAACCACCTGCCTGGTATATCGGTGGCAAATCATGATGAGTCGGAAACATGCAATTGAGAGATATAGAGAATTGAAAGAAAAAAGTATCATGAAGGAAGAATAATTTTTCCAATCTTCATCTTTAGAGAACTACAGTCTACAAGACCTAAAACCTGCAGACGTACAAATATATCTAGAAAATAAAAATCCCTTGCTCAATCGAACAAGGGATTTTTTATAAATATAGTATAATAAGTATACTAATCATTAGAACTTATAACCTACACCAATAGTAAAGTTCATATTTTTTGCAGAACCGTCAGAATCACCAAGCTTGGTCAATCCAAATTCACCAGTCAAATCAAAGAAAATCCGGTCAATTTCATAAGCAACACCTACACCCAGTCCACAATCAAATCTGTTTGCACCATTGTCTCCAAAGAAATCAGTCTTAACATCTCCAATTTTATATTTACCGGCAACACCACAAGCAAAATACGGACCCACTTTAACTACTACATTTTGATTATCAACAACTGCAAATCTAGCTGCAGCAAATACTGGTAATTCCAAATACATAGGAGTAGCTTTTACACCACTAACTTTAGCTCCTTTAGTAGTAAACATCAAAGAAGGTTGGATAGACCACATTTCAGTGAATTGATACTCCATACCAACACCGGCTTGGAAACCAACTTTCATATCCCAACCATCAGTAGTAAAGTTACTCATGTTCATACCAACTTTGGCATTCCAAGAAGTCTGTGAATAAGAAACGATAGAAATAAGTGCAAATAGCACGAAAATCAAACCTTTTTTCATATCTTTCAGTTTTTCTTGCTTTCCTCTTCCCCTTGGTCAGCATTGTTTATAAATCCATAAGTGCAGGGAAGACTTTCATTACTTTTTAAATAATGAAATGCACCTTTTATTTAATATTCGTTTTTCAGGTACAAAGGTATTTGATTTATTTTATATAAAAAAGACTTATGTAGCAGTTTTCCTGTGAAAATAAGTCATCAGTTTCCAACCCAATCATATTTACTAATGATAATAATACCACTTTCCAGACTCAATCACATTCCCCTTTAAAACATTGACACATATTCAATACATTTGCAATATTTAACCTGCTATCTATTGCTTGATTACGAATAATTCGTAGATTTGCGAAAGATTCGTAATTAAACAAATATCTCCATGGAAAAGTTAAGCATACAAGAAGAAGAAGTAATGATCTACATTTGGGAGTTACAAAGTTGTTTCGTAAAAGACATCGTAGCTAAGTTTTCACAGCCAGTGCCCCCTTATACAACTGTAGCATCCATCGTAAAAAACCTCGAACGCAAAGGATATGTAAAACCCAAGCGTGTAGGCAACACTTATGAATATACTCCCGCTATCCGCGAAAATGAGTATAAACGTCATTTTATGAGCGGAGTAGTGCGCAACTACTTTGAAAACTCATATAAGGAAATGGTTTCCTTCTTTGCTAAAGACAATAAGATTTCGGCCAATGACTTAAAAGATATCATTGACCTGATAGAGAAAGGAAAAGAAGAAAATAAATAAAAATATATTTTGCCATGACTCCGGAACTTACTTATTTTCTAAAGATTAACGTAGCAATTGCATTGTTCTACGCATTCTATCGGTTGTTCTTTTATAAAGACACCTTCTTCCGGTGGCGACGGACGGCTCTGCTCTGTTTCTTTGCAATATCTATCCTTTATCCTCTGCTGAATATACAAGAATGGATAAAGGCCAATGAACCTATGGTAGCAATGGCGGATCTTTATGCAACGATCATACTGCCAGAACAGACAATAGTAATGTCGCCGGAAACAAATTTCAATTGGCAAGAGCTACTTACATTAATTCTGGAATACGTTTATTGGGGAGTTCTATTACTTCTTTTACTACGTTTTCTGATTCAATTAGGCAGTATCATACGATTACATTTTCAATGTTCAAAAAGTAATATACAAGGTACAAATATCCATCTTTTAAAGAAGGAAAGTGGACCATTTTCTTTTTTTAATTGGATATTTATCTACCCACCTACTCATACGGAATCGGAAATTAGTGAAATAATCACTCACGAGAAAACTCATGCCCGCCAATACCACTCAGCAGATGTACTTATCAGCGAAATAATATCCATCGCTTGTTGGTTTAATCCCTTTATTTGGTTGATGAAACGCGAAGTCAGAAGCAATCTGGAATATATGGCAGACCATCAAGTATTAAAAACCGGACATGACAGTAAATCATACCAGTACCATTTATTGGGATTGGCTCATCACAAGGCTGCAGCAAATTTATCTAATAGTTTCAATGTTTTACCACTCAAAAATCGAATCAAAATGATGAACAAAAGAAGAACAAAAGGAATAGGAAGAACAAAATATCTAATGTTTCTTCCATTAGCAATACTGTTGATGATTGTCAGCAATATTGAGGTGGTGGCACGCACTACCACAAAATTTGCAAAGGAAATGATAGATGAAGTATTTGTGCAATCTACTCCTTCTCCGGCAGAAGTAACGATTCCACAAATACAAGAATCCGAAACTCCCAAAATTGCGAAACCACAACAACAAAAGGTAGCTCAACAAACGGAAATAGCTGCTACCAAAGACACTATTCCGGAAGATGTTGTTTTCGAAGTTGTAGAACAAATGCCTCAATTTCCAGGAGGGCAAAAGGCATTTATGCAGTTTCTGGGAAGAAACATAAAATATCCTACAGTAGCTCACGCAAAAGGAACTCAAGGACGGGTAATCGTACAATTTGTTGTTGGAAAAGACGGTAGCATATCAGACATAAAAGCTATAAACAACGTAGATCCTTATCTCGACAAAGAAGCCGAAAGAATCATTTCAAGTATGCCCAAGTGGATTCCCGGTCAGCAACGTGGCAAAACGGTCAGGGTAAAATATACAGTTCCTATTATGTTCCGGCTGAGCGGTCCAACGGCAGAAACAAAATTGACTGCACTAACCGGAAATGTGAGCCCATCTCTGCCATTAGAAGAAGTGAAAAAAGCTGTTCTATCAGAAGTGGTGGTTGTAGGTTATGCCCCAACCGAAACATCCAAAGAAGAACCTGTCGCTGATACAATAGAAAAGATGCCCAAATTTCCGGGAGGCGAAGCGGCCTTAATGCAATTCTTAGCCAAAAGTATCAAATATCCGACAATCGCGCAGAAAAATAAAGAACAAGGTAAAGTGATTTTAAGGATGACTGTCGGGAAGGATGGCAAAATATCAAATATAAACGTACAACAAAGTGTATCGCCTCATTTAGATGCAGAGGCTATCCGCGTAGTGAGTACAATGCCAGAATGGGAGCCGGGAGAAGACAAAGGACAACCTGTCAATGTAGAATTTACATTACCCATTACATTCCGCTTGCAATAGGTTATAGATATAAAAATAAAACTTCTTTCAAAAAAGAACTAGAAAAGGACAATACTTTATATATTGTCCTTTTTTCTGTTATAATGGGAAAAAGTACAAATATTTAATTATATTTGTACTACATTAAATATAATACTTATGAGAAAAGTCACATGGATTATGAGTTTTCTGTTTTGTACTCTCTGTATGGTACAAGCAAAAGATAGAGTTATTGAATGTCCTCCTTTTACTGCTTGGAATTCAACCACTCTCGAAATTGAAAAGATTGTCCTTAGTGATACATCCACAACTATATATATCAAAGCATTTTATGAGCCCAAACATTGGATAAAGATTGATGCAGGAAGCATTCTCAAAGATAATAATGGAAACTTATATCCAATCCGTAAAGGAATTGGCATTACACTAGATAAAGAATTTTGGATGCCAGAATCCGGAGAAGCCGAATTTCAACTCATTTTTCCACCGCTACCTAAAAATGTCACTTTTGTCGATTTTATAGAAGGAAATGATGAAAAAGCATCTAAGATTTGGGGAATTCAGCTCAACAAAAAAGCATTTGAAAAGCAAAAATTACCACAAGAAGTTATTGTACACAAGATTAACAAAAAAGCAGCTTTACCCATTCCAAAACTATCTTATGGAACAGCTGTATTGAAAGGAAGAATTCTGGATTATCAAAAAGATATGCCAAGCGAATGTAGAATACATGTATTCAACCCTGCTTTCAGAGAGGACAACACAAGTTATCTTAAAATCAATGCAGATGGGACCTTCCAAACAGAAATAGGAATTCCAACAGTTACAAATGTTGCACTAACTTTCCCTTACGGCAACGTATTATGTCTTGTAGCTCCACATGAAGAAACATATCTTACGATAAATCCTAAAGAGCTTTGCCGTCAGCAATCGCGCTTACAAAAGAAAACAAAAAGTTACGGAGCTACTGCCTATTTTAAAGGTTATCTCGCTAGTTTACAACAAGAGTTCTTAACAGTAGATTTAGATATGACACTAGGAGATCATGATTACATGGCTCACCTCAAGGCTATTGCCGGAAAAAGTGCAGAGGAATATAAAAATTATATATTGAAATCTATTCCAACAATCCGAAAAAAGATTGCACAATCTAAATATAGTGAAGCTTGCAAAGAACTATTAAACATTCAATTAGATATTATAGCAACATTCTGCATTGCTACCACAATCAGAGATTTAGAATATGCATATATAAAAATCAATAAGCTGGATAGAGAAAAAGCTGCCGAATATTTCAAAAATAATCCGATCAATACTCCGGAAGAATATTATAATGTATTGAAGGAATTTTCATCCATCAATACCACTAAAGCTTTATATAATGATAGGTATGCATCAATGGTGAATATTTTGGATATTATACCCGACAAGGAAAATGTCCTCAAAGAAGCATTAGGCACAGACAAAGGTTCTTTATTTGACTATATTGAGGTTAAGAAGATTTATTCAGCTTTAAAAGATCTTACACCTTTGACAGCAGAACAGAAAGTTCAATTAGAAAAGCTTTCCTCACCTGCTTACACGGAACTACTTACTCAAACAAACAAAAAACTACTAGAAACCATAGAATTGAATAAAAAGAAGAGTGGATTCACAATCAATGAAGCTGGAGAAGTTATAAACGAAGAGTTATTTCCCTCCATCATTTCAAAATACCGGGGATATGTGTTAATGGTTGATTTTTGGACAACTTGGTGCGGTCCATGTCTTAGAGCACACAAAGCATTGATGCCAATGAAAAAAGAACTGAAAGATAAAGATATTATCTATCTATACATTACTGGAGAAACTTCCCCCAAAGAGATCTGGGATAAAATGATACCTGATATTCACGGAGAACATTTCAGAGTAAAAGATAATCAATGGGATTATTTAATAGAAAACTTAAATATTCGGGGAGTACCAACATATTTAATCATTGATCGGAAAGGAAATATATCCTATAGGGAAACTGGATTATCTAAGGTAGAAGTTATCAAAGATCAATTAATGAATGCTTTGGATAAATAAAAGCTAAAATAATAATAAGAAATAAGCTGCATTAAAAGAGAAAATTGTTATCTCTTTTAATACAGCTTATTTCTATTATGAGAGATCCCTCAAAGAGATTCGTAATAGAATAACTATTTTTTCATTTCTACCACTTGAGTTGGTGCCATCTCTACATTCCGACGGTCGACTTGCCTAACAACACTTGCAGCTAATGACAAGAAAGCACGACCTGTTACTGTATTTTCATCTAACGCAACCGGTGTACCATTATCCCCACCTTCACAAATACTCTGCACAATAGGAATCTGTCCAAGCAAAGGTACATTCATTTCCTCAGCCAGTTTCTTAGCTCCCTCTTTGCCAAAAAGATAATATTTATTTTCGGGAAGTTCAGCAGGTGTAAACCAGGCCATATTTTCTACCAAACCGAGAATAGGAACATTTACCTTGTCATTCGTAAACATATTAATTCCTTTACGAGCATCAGCCAAAGCAACCGCTTGTGGAGTACTGACAACGATTGCACCCGTCATTGCTAATGTCTGAACAACAGTCAGGTGGATATCACTAGTTCCGGGAGGAAGATCAATCAAGAAATAATCCAAATCTCCCCAGACAGCATCACCAATCAATTGCTTCAAAGCATTGCTTGCCATACCTCCACGCCAAAGTGTAGCCTGATCGGGATCAACAAAGAAACCGATAGATAAAAGCTTTACCCCGTACTTCTCAACCGGAATAATCATGTCGCGACCATCCACACGTTCTGCATACGGACGAGCATCTTCTACCTGAAACATTTTTGGCATAGAAGGACCAAAGATATCTGCATCAAGCAATCCCACTTTATAGCCTAGTTTAGCCAATGCAACAGCAAGATTAGCCGACACAGTAGATTTTCCTACTCCGCCTTTACCGGAAGAAACGCCTATGATATTCTTTACTTGCGGAAGCAATTTTCCAACTTCAGGACGAGATGTCTGTTTGCTCTCAGTGGTGATTGTTACCTGTACATCTGGAGATACGTATGTATGAATAGCTGTCTCAGCAGCTTTCAACATCGATTTCATAAAAGGATCAGTCGGTTTCTCAAAAATCAAAGAGAAACTAACTGCCATACCATCAATGCGAAGGTTGTCTGCAACCATCTCCGCTTCCACCAAATTCTTTCCCGATCCGGGATAACGCACTGTTGCCAGCGCATCTAATATTAATTTTGGATAGAGTGTCATAATTTATAGTTTTTTATTTCGAAGTCTGCAATCCGCTCCGCTTGCTACGATTATAGCTACGGTACGAATCAAGTTCTATTTCCACATCCGGTTCCTTTAACTGACCGTCATGCGGAAGCCGGAACTTGATATACTTGATACTTAAACCACGATCAAGCCATTGTTGTTCATAATAAGTCTTGATACCTAGAATGTCATCAACCAGGTTTGAATGATATAAATCTTCTGTTATAAAATCAATGGGAAATTGATTGGTTTCAATCATATACTTGGTATAACTAAACATGAAGTTACTGTCCGTCTTGAGATGAACAATTCCATTCGATTGCAAAAATTTGCGATACCGTTCCATAAAATAAGTGGAAGTCAGCCTTTTGGTTACTTTCTTCATTTGAGGATCAGAAAAAGTAAGCCAGATTTCACTCACTTCACCTTCGGCAAAAAAGCGTTCAATAACCTCAATATTAGTACGCAAAAAAGCTACATTCTTCATTCCCGACTTTAATGCCTCCGTCGCTCCTGTCCACATACGAGCACCTTTGATATCAACTGCTATGAAGTTTTTTCCCGGGAACATTTTACCTAGTCCGACAGTATACTCACCTCGTCCACAACCAAGTTCAAGTACTATTGGATGATCATTCTTAAAAAACTCCTGATGCCATTTTCCCTTCATGTCAAAAGGCACATTATCTACTGCTGAATAAGGATATTCAAACACGTGCGGATAACTTGCCATATCGGCAAACTTCTCTAATTTATTCTTTCCCATCTCATTTCACTGATTAGAGCACAAAGTTACTTACTTTTGATGTAAACGGCAAAAACTATTCTGAATTTGTTAAAAACCACAGGTGAAGGAGATATTAGATCCCGATGTAAATATTACGGCCCCAAATCAGTAATTCAAAGAAAAGAAAGGGAAAAAGAAGAAACTTGTTGTGCAACAATTTATCAACATTTATATAAAGACGATACAATCGGTTCCCCCTCGTAAAAGCATCTGTAAGAAGTAGAACAGTCATGACCAACAAAGCCAACAATACGAGAAAACTATTAGGATTCATACAGAATGCATCCAACGGTTGGCCATGAAGGAACATGAAAATACCGCGAGTAGTGCCACAACCTGGGCAAGGCAAATGAAAAAAAAGTTTTGAAAGACAGGGGGTAAAACCTCCCTGTCCAGCAAAACATGAGTGATAATATAATCCAATATATGCACACACACAAAGTAAAGTACATAATTTATAGAATCCTTTTGGGGACATCAATTTAAAGGAATAACTGCAATTTCTTTAGATTTTCCTCGCGTGTAGCTTTGCTGATCAAGAACCAGTCAATAATAGCCCAGACACCCAGACCGCCACAAGTAAGCAATTTACCAACTCCCAATCCAACATTGCCAAGATAAAAACGGTCAATGCCATATGCTCCTAAAAAGATAGAAAGCACCAAAGCCACAGTAGTACTTTTAAACTGCAAAGCTGATACTATGGGCCACTTTGTATCGTCCAATTCCAATAACTTTTCTCTAATAATCATATTCTGCTCTTCAGGAAAGTTCTTTCCATTGGTAAGCATAAACATATCAACTTTTTGTGTATCCATAATATTAAATATAAAATTAATTATTCTACAATCGTCACCCATCCATGTGTATCCGGTTCGTCGCCATACTGAATACCACGCAGTTTATTGTACAACTTCGTACAAATCGGTCCCGGCTTTCCATCCTTGGAAATAACATATGATTTACCATTCTCCAGATCATCTATACGTTCAATCGGGCTAATAACAGCAGCTGTGCCACAAGCACCTGCTTCCTCAAAAGTAGCAAGTTCTTCTTCTGGAATAGGACGACGTTCTACTTTCAATCCCATATCTTCGGCCAATTGCATCAAACTCTTATTTGTGATAGACGGCAGAATAGAAGTAGATTTCGGAGTGATATATGTATTATCCTTGATTCCAAAAAAATTGGCAGCACCACATTCGTCGATGTATTTCTTTTCTTTCGCATCCAGATAAAATTCACAGGAATACCCTAAATCATGTGCCTTCTTATTAGCACGCAGACTGGCAGCATAATTACCACCGACTTTATAGATACCGGTTCCCAAAGGTGCCGAACGGTCGAACTCACGGATAATAACATACGGATTAGTAGAGAATCCACCTTTGAAGTAAGGACCTACGGGAGTTACAAATACCACGAACATATATTCATTAGCAGGATGTACTCCCACCTGAGCACTTGTACCAATCAACAATGGGCGAATATAAAGAGAAGCTCCTGTTTCATAAGGAGGAATAAAACGTTCGTTCAACTTCACTACTTTCAAAATAGCTTCCTTGAAACGTTCCGTTGGCAATTCAGCCATCAAGATTCCCTGGCAAGTAGATTGCAGACGTGCAGCATTTTCTTCCAAACGGAAAATACGTACTTTACCATCTTTGCCACGGAATGCTTTCAATCCTTCAAATGCCTCCTGACCATAGTGCAGACAGGTAGCCGCCATATGCAAATTAAGGTACTCTTCACTACTAACCTCTAATTCTCCCCATCCACCATTGCGGAAATTGATTCTCACATTGTAATCTGTCTTCATATATCCAAACGACAGATTCGCCCAGTCTATTTCTTTCATTTCGTTATGTATTAGTTTATTTTCTTATCCATTGATTCGCAAAAATAACTTTTATTCTTCAGATTGCCTCTTTTCTTGCAATAATTTTTCGACTTCCCGATCCACTTTCGTCAGTTTTTCGGTACAAAAGGCAATAATTTCATTGGCTTCCTTGATTTTTTCGCTCAAGATGTCAATATCCAGTTCGTTGTTGTCAATCTGGCGAACGATCTTTTCAAGACGTTCTATTGCCTGGGAATATGTTTCTTTTTTTGCTGCCACGATGATATATTATTTATAGTTGAAAATGAATAGCTTATAGCTATCACAAAAAATTTATTCGACAATGGAACGAATTTCTCCTTTCGACAAACGGGTTATAAGCTCTTCCCCCGATCTCAATGAAGAAGCATCCGTTACCGCTTTTCCATCTTTCAGAGTGATACTGTACCCACGTTTCAGAAGTTTATCCGGCGAAGCATCGGTTACACGTTGCTGCAACAGTTCAAGCCGATGACGATGCCGTGAAAGCAAAGCGAAAATTACCTGTGCCAGATCTTTCCGGACTGTTAATAAAGAGTAACGTGCATCCGAAAGTTTCCGGTGGACAAGTGCAGGAATACGGGTCTGAATTGTAATAATCCGCCTATGTTCCTGTTCAAGCAATGCGTAAGCTCCCTGTTGAACACGAATGGACAGTTCTTCTAAATATTCTGCTACTTCCGATACTTGATGAATCAGTAGCTCGGCTGCTGCCGTAGGAGTTTTCACCCGCGTGTGTGCAACAGAATCGAGCACTGTATCATCCCTTTCATGCCCGATACCTGTAATGATCGGTAATGGAAACTGTGCACAGGCGGCTGCCAACAAATATGTATCAAAACCAGAAAGATCGGAAGTGGCTCCTCCACCACGAATGATAACGACAACATCAAAATCATTGATGCGTGCATTGATGTGGTCCAATGCTTCTAATACCGATTCTTCTACCTGATTTCCCTGCATCAAAGCAGGAAAAAGCTCCGTATAGAAAAAGAATCCTCTCGCATTATGTTTCAATTGGTGACAGAAATCGCCATATCCTGCTGCTGTAGCAGATGAGATAACAGCAATACGCTGGGGAAGAAGCGGCATCGCCAACTCCTTATTCAGCGTCAAGACTCCTTCTTCCTCCAATTGCAACAATATTTCACGACGGCGGCGAGCCATATCACCTAATGTATATGTAGGATCGATATCCAATACTGTCAAACTATAACCATACAATTCATGAAACTGTACAGTCACCTTCACTAGCACTTTGATACCGGAAACAAATAATTGTCCGGTAGCCTCCTCAAAGTATGGTTTCAGCAGACGATAGATATTATTCCAGACCATTCCGCGCGCCTTGGCTACAAGACTATTGCTTCGAGGATCTTTCTGTACAAACTCCAGATAGCAATGTCCGGTCGTATTGGACCGTACATCGCTCAACTCAGCTTGTATCCAATATTCATCCGGTAGACATTGTTCCAAACTTCTTCGTACAAGTGCATTCAGTTCCAGAAGAGAAAGAGAATCCATATGCGCGGTGTTTATCGTTTTTTCTTTATAGTAGATTGATATGCTTTCCATAAATCAGGAATTCCATATCCGTAGATATTATCCGGAAAGTCCGACCGGTCACCTGACTTACGTACCAGTTTGATAATTTCTTTTGCCGTCAAATTCGGACAAGCCTGCCAGAGACAAGCTACCATACCGCACATGATTGGAGAAGAAAAAGAGGTTCCGTTTGCATGACGAAGATTGCCGTCTGTACCCATTACATCAGCCCAAAGACCAACTGCTACAACATCTGGTTTCACACGTCCGTCCGCAGTATTTCCAATCGACGAGAATGGAGCCAATAAACCTTTCTTATCGATAGCACCGACTGTGATTACATTTTCTGCATCTCCCGGAGGCGTCGTTTTTTTCCATGAATCCATCCCTGAGTTTCCGGCACTGCACACAACAATCATTCCCTTGTCTGCCGCCATTCCTGCTTCACGGGACATTAACGCATAATGTCCGTTCAGATCACGATATCTATAATTTTTGGTGGGATCATCAAATGTATAGTAACCAAGGGAAGTATTCACAAGGTCTACTCCTACACTATCAGCAAATTCGATTGCTGCTGCCCAATAATCTTGCTCTACCAAATTCTCAGAATATTCATCTTCACTACGCAGTAACCAGTACGATGCTTCAGGAGCTGTACCTACCATCACGTTCGGCTGATTCATACCCATACATGAAAGTACACACATTCCATGACTGCTCTCTGCATAGATGTCAGCTTCCGGATTTACAAAATCGTGTGTACCGAGAATATGGATATTATTCATCGCATCAATCTTATCTGCATTATGGAATCCGGCATCAATTACAGCAATCGTCATTCCCTGTCCTTTATAACCAGCTTCATGCAAACGGTCGGCATTACTCATCTGAATCTGAGTGATAGCCGGTCCATACAAACTATCCGTACGCAACGGTTTATTAATTATAGAATCTCTATTGAGAGCTTTCTTTACTTGTCCCTTCCATACCCTTTCTGTAGAACGAACAAAAGGAAGTTTTGCAATTTCATTGATCAATGTACTATCATTGCATGAAACAGTCACAAAATTATCCCACTTCCCGGTCACCAATATATGAACACCTTTTTCACGGATAGCATCCACATACTTTTTACATACCGGCAGATCGGTAACATTAACAGATAATCCTTGTCTCTTTCTCCGCTCAATGGACTTGGCAGACAGAAACATCTCAGGTCTCTTTACAGAATAGGTCGTTGCCTTTTTATCCTTCAAACTAATACGATACTTTAGCGTATCAGAGGAAGAAAACTGAGCAGACGCGCCTAAAACAATATTCAAAGCAAACGCTAATAGTACAAATTTCTTCATAAGTATTCTTTATTTTAAGCTATTAAAAAACTCCATTTTCTAAAATAACTAGCCCGATTCCTCGTTGGGAAGCTATAAATGCACCTCCCAATACACGTTTGCCATCGTAAAATACAGCAGATTGTCCCGGTGCAATAGCCGATGCTACCTCCAGAAAGTGTACCAATAAACGTCCATCTTCCAATCGTTTCACTTGGCAAGACAATGGGCGGCTACGGTAACGTATTCTTACGGTCAGGTTCTCGCATTGAAGTAATTCCCATCCATCAATAATCTTATCCTCTTCAACCAGCATATATTCAGCCTTTAGCTGTTCGGCGTCTCCGAGCATTACCGTATTTTTCTGTGGATTGATTTTCAATACATAGGCAGGTTTGCCCAAAGCAATCTCCAATCCTTTGCGCTGTCCGATAGTGTAATAAGGTGCTCCTTTATGTTGCCCTAATTTAACCCCTTCGGGACTAACAAACCATCCGGAACCTACTTCACAATCCAACTCAGGACATTGTTCACGAAGAAAATCACGGTAATCGCCTTTTATGAAACAAACTTCCATACTCTCTCCTTCTTTTGACTTCGCCTCGTATCCCTTTGCAGCAAGATATTCACGAACTTTCACCTTCGTATAATTTCCCAAAGGAAATATACAACGGGCTAGCACTTCCTGACTCAACTGCCAAAGAAAATAGGACTGGTCTTTCTTATCATCATCTCCGGCAACAATGTAAACATGACCGTTTCTCTCTTCCAATCGGGAATAATGACCAGTAGCTACCCAAGCACAATTCAACCTGTCTGCCCACTCTGTCAGAATACGAAACTTAAATAAAGGGTTGCACATCACACAAGGGTTGGGTGTCCGCCCCTTTTTATATTCGTCAATGAAATTCTTTACAATGGTCTCTTTAAAAGGAATACGCTCATCTGCCACATAATGTTCAATTCCCATTCGTTCAGCCAGTTTCTTGGCGTCCTGTGGCTCATCTCCCCATACACGCATCGTTACTCCTACAATCTCGTATCCTTGTTCTTGTAACATCAAGCAAGTTGCAGTGCTGTCTATACCACCACTCATGCCAACCAATACTCTCTTATTTCGTTCTTTCATCCAAATTTCCTACTGATTATATGGATACAAATGTACAAGTTTATAAGGAGAAAATAAATTAATTCTTTCACTTCCTTATTTTAGAATCAGCAGAATTTGTTTTTCTTATAATACGAGTTATCTTTATAATAGAATCTATTATTCCCAGACATACATTTGGGCATTTCCCGGAAAAGATTTAAAAATCCCCCACATACCCCATGAGAAGTGAAGTGACCCGATTTTTTGGAGCCTACCTTTTTGAGGATACTTTAGTCTGTACATTGTGTTTCAGTTTATTTGCTCGTTCCGACCTTTTTTATTTTCTTTGTACTCAAACAAGTTAAAAAGAGGTTTTAAGAAATAGATATTTGAATAAAAGACATATTACAAATAGCTTGTAAACAAGCTATTTAATTTTAGTAAATCTGATAAATTTGTTCAAGTCCCAAATGCTAAGTTATAAGGTTGGTTTGTAGCCTCGATAAGAGTAAAGATCTCTTTTCTTTATTTCTGCTAAAGGGCTTTATCAGAATTCACTAAAGTAAAAAAGTAAAAAGTTAAAGCTGTGTTGTTTATTCTGAAAACAACCTGATATAAATCTAAAGCTCAAGAATGTGGACTATAAACTAGAATACATAACACGTCTGTTTGCTAAAATTAGTAAGAAAAAGACGGAAACTTATGTGATAACTCGCATCTGGCATCAACTAAACGATGACAGAGTAAAGTTTGTTGTTCAACAATATATCAGAAGGACACAAGACAAGTATGCTCTGGCAGACTTGTACTTACCACAACTCAATATTTTCATAGAAATAAATGAGCCATTTCATAAACAAACTGAAAATAAGATTGAAATCGACAAAGTACGGAATGATGAAATACTACAAGTAACTCATTCCAAACCTATTGTGATTGATTGTGGAGATATTATAGATAATGGTGCGGTTAAATATAAATCTATTGAAGATATCCACTCTCAAATCTCGGAAGTCGTTCAAGAAATCAAACAAGCGATCAAAGAACAAGGCGACAAATTCAAACCTTGGGATGATGGTAATACTCTATCCGTAGAATATCACCGAAAAAAAGGTTATCTAAAAGTAGAGGATAACGAATATGTACGTACTATTGATGAAGCCTTTGCCATTTTCGGAGCAAAAGCCAAACATCGTGGATTCTTGCGTGTGGCAGGGGCTACCATTCCAAACAAAGAAAATGAAATAGTATGGTGTCCTAATAGTGTACATCGTATTTGGAGCAATGAACTTTTCGATAATGGTTTATTCATTCGGGAATATAATAAAACCAATCAACAAATACGTAAAGAACATGTAAATCTATGGACTTCCACCAATCAAAAACGAATAACATTCTTTCGGGATGAGGATGAACTCGGATTCCAATTCTACCGTTTTGTCGGTGTCTTTGAAATAAATAAAGAAAGATCAATACATGAAAATAAATGTGTCTGGGAACTTATCTCGGATTATTATCAATTATAAAGCCACTATTATTATGGGATTATTTAGTACAGACAAAAAAAAAGATATTGAAAAAATAAAAGAAAGAATTGAGCAGCAAAAACGAAATATCGAAATTGATAAGGGTAATATGGCACGTGCTAAAATTCAGTTGGCGAGTGCACGTAAACAAGGATATTCAACTGCTGGCATTCTAAATAATATTGAAGGTTATAAAAAAAGGATAGCTTCATTCAAAGCTTCAATTACTAGATACAACGATGAAATAAAACGCTTACGCAATAAATAATAAAGGATTATGGGATGTATTACAACTTTAATATTCTTATGCAATATCGGATTGATTATCGCTGCTGATATTCTGTTATGGATGTATTCAGCTACCATGGGATTATTTGGACTAATAGGAGTTATCGTATTTTTCATTGCTCATGCTTTGTGTACTCAAATGAGTCTTGCGCCACGTGATTTTTGGAGAAATTCAGAGTTTGATATTTTCATAAAGAAATTGGCTTTTGCTAACATCGCCGCTTTAATGGCATGGGGTGGTTCTTTAATTATTGCTTCCATGTGTCAAAATGAAGCGGTAATAGAGTTTATCGAATGGGCTGCTAATTAGAAAACAAGTGATCCATAGCGCTACAGAAAACCATTTTAAGCGGAATAAAAATTTTAAATTTGGAGATTACACAGATAGGTGTGTGTGTTTGACAAAAACAAAAAGACAAATAAGTTATCTATTACAAATCGATCAGATTCTATATAAATTTTATTATAGAATCTCCTATCACATGGTTTAAACACATATGACGAAGTTTACCCATAATAATCAAACCAAACATGAATTATAACTTAAAAACATTTATATTGCGCCATATTACATATTATTGAATATAAATGTATCACAGTATACATATTATATCAAAAGTAAAACGACATACTATTACGAACTGGCTAATCAGTCATTATACACAATTGGTATAGTCAAGTATATAGACGCAAAAACATTTGCCAAATAGCGCATACACGCGATAATTCATTCGTAAACTTCATTTCAGACATAATTAGAAGGCTGACAGGATATACGTTTTTGCCAAAGAAATCCTCTATTAATATTGAATTTAAACCACTAGAAAAGTTCTTTATTCCATTCTAAAATTACATCAAACTCAAGTTATGTAGTAAAAAGATTTGTTTTTGAAGAAACAATTTGTATATTTGAGATATACTTAAAAAGCAAACACAATTATGGCCAATCCAGAATTACCGGGTATCTCCGAAAGCGAGCAAGCCTTATTGTATGCCAAACTAAATGAATACAACCGAGGTAGAACTTCATTCAAAGAAGCAGGGGTTTATTTCGTGGTACTGCCCCCACCGGAAAAACCCAATTATTCACTATGGCTATATTCTCCTCTACTAGAAAAGCAATCTATTATTTACATACACGATCTGTCACCAGATATCAATGAATCATTACGAATGGCCAGTACAATGCTTTATTACTCAAAACGCTGCCTTATCCTCGTAGAGTATAATGAGAAGAGAATGCAAAGTAATGGTGACGACCTTATCTCTTTCGGAAAATACCGCGGTCATTTTTTGCATGAAATCTTAAAAATAGACCCACCATATCTTAGCTGGATTGCCTATAAATTTACTCCACGAATACCCAAACAGGAACGATTCGTAAAAATAGCTAAAGCTTATCACTCCGTACATTTGGACTTAATGTTGCGAAGAGTCAAAGAAACACGGCGAGAAAGCCGTTATCTCGGTGAACCCAGAGAGACACTGACAGAGTTAAGTTTGAAAGTTATACAAGTACATCTGGAAGATGACCCATATAAAACAAGAATAAACGGAAATATTCCACAATTCTATGTCAAACAGATATTAACCTTAAACGATGCCAGCGGAAATTTAGTGATCGTGACTCTTCCATCAAAAAATCCAAGTTCAGTATCATGCACATTGTCAGGACTGGAACATGAATACAAACCGGGACAAATTGTGTATGTAGCATCTGCGCGGGTATCACGTCGATATGAAAGTTACGGGATCAAATATACACGCCTCAGCCACGTGAAACTTGCTAATTTCAACGCTTTCTCCAATCGTCCTTGACAAAACTTGAAGGATAAAAGACTTTATCCACAACTCCATCTTTCTGACGAATCCAGGAAGTAAAAGTACGTGTACCTTCATTTAATTCGATAATGCGGGCGCCATTTGGCAAATGATTATATTCTGTATTTCCACCTGTAAAACGGCCATAAGCTAGCAAAACATCCTTCCACATTACTGCATAATCGTTATCATGGTCATGTCCCACAAAAACACCCATTACATCTCCTGATTCTTTCATTGCTGCAAACATTCCTGTATTCAACTTTGGAGCACAAGCTTCTTCCATACGGGTTCCTCGAAGAATGGCATTTTCATCGGAAGCTGCTTCATTATACTCCGATAAAGGAATATGGAAAAAAGCAAGTGCAGGCAAAGGTTGCCCATCATTTTGTGCTGTGTAAGCAGCACTCCTCTCACGATACCAAGCGACCTGATCGAATGTAAGCCAAGCATAACCTTTCACATCTTTCAACGGAGAATAAGAATGGGAATCCATGCAATAAAGTACTGCCGCATCTTTTTTTGCATTTGAAGAAGCTTTTACAGTCAATACATAATCTGGAGAAACAACATCTCCCCGATCGGGTAATATATTCCCAGGAACTTCACGAATAATATCATATAACTGTTCTCGTGTCATTTTTTGCTCATCATCATGATTCCCGAAAGTTACAACAAAAGGAATTTTACGCTTACTAACCGGTTCCAAAACCTGTAACATTCCGGAATCTGCCGGGGCAGAATAAACCACGTCTCCTGTAAAAATGACTAAATCAGGTCGTTCAGCATCAAGTATCTGATTGATACGTTCTAATGCTATATCCGAAGCGGGATTCTTATATTTAAAGTGCACATCAGTAAACTGTACTATCTTAAATTTACCATCTTTATTAAATTTCAGTTCGCTTTTTTGTGCCCAACAGAAAGTCGTCATCATAAAGGAAGTTAATACCCAGAATATTCTTAAAGTCAAATTCATAGTCATTTATTATTAAAGAAATAATCTATTTATTAATGAAGGATTTATTCTTTTTCTATTAATACGGTAGCATAGGCTGAAATTCCTTCTTCACGACCGGTAAAACCTAGTTTTTCCGTAGTAGTTGCTTTAATGGATATATCATCAATATCTACACCCATTACAGAAGATAATGTTTCCTGCATCAACGGAATATGTCCTTTCATCTTCGGCCGTTCGGCACAAATTGTTGCATCAATATTTCCCACACGATATCCTTTTGCAGCAAGTAAGTCTACTGTTTCTTTCAAAAGGATCTTACTATCGATATTCTTAAATTCTTCGGCTGTATCCGGAAAATGATAACCAATATCCCGCATATTGGCCGCTCCTAATAATGCATCACAAATAGCATGAATCAACACATCAGCATCCGAATGTCCCAACAAACCTTTTGTATGTTCCAAGAGAATGCCACCCAACCATAATTCTCGTCCTTCGACTAATTGATGTACGTCGAAGCCAAAACCGACTCTTATTTTCATTATTATTATTTAAAATACCTGATTTTATTTACTATATTTGCAAAAGTACAAACAAATGTTGGAATGGTTATGAAAAAAAGGAATAATAGTTCTTGCATTTATCTACATAGCTATTAACCAAGTAATGGGACAAATAAATTACTCAATTACAAATAGTGCACACCTAGCTTCCCGTCCTGATTCTTGTATGTTGCTTCTTTCACAAATGCTAACTTACCAAACACAAAGAGTTGAAAATTATTGTTTTTTTAAAGAAAAAAAGTATGTACAGAAGCCCAAACCGGTACAAGAAAAAACAAACAAACTTATACATTTTTCTCTGATAGTTGGCAAGATTTTGATATAAAGAAGCTATACCTTCCACAAGGGAACAATTATAATTAAACAAAAGCAGCAGATATCTTATTCGGAGTTACAAGTCTTTTTTTAGATATTACAAATCCAGGTTTATAAGCAAATGAGTTCAACGAACATAAAAGTCAAGTAAATTTTCTCCTTCAAGATAACCTTGTAAATGCTGTCCTACACTTATAGGTCCTACTCCTACCGGCGTACCTGTAAATAGCAAGTCGCCAATCTTAAGTGTCACAAACTGACTGACATAAGCAATGATATCATCAACTTTAAACAGCATATCCGCGGTACACCCACGTTGCACCTCCTTGCCATCGATAGTTAAAGAGAAATTCAAGTTTTGAATATCTTTATAGCGACCTACCGGAACAAAATCTCCGATAGCAGCCGATGAGTCGAATCCTTTAGAGAGTTCCCAAGGACCTCCTTGCTCACGAAATTTCCGTTGAAGGTCACGGGCAGTAAAGTCGATACCTACGGTAAGAGCATCATAATAACGATCGGCAAAACGGGAAGCTATATTTTTGCCCAAACGATTGATTCGAACAACTAGTTCCGTTTCATAATGTATCTCATTAGAAAAGTCAGGAATGAAAAACGGTTTGCCATCCTTCAGAATAGCTGAATCCGGCTTCATAAAAATTACAGGGTTCGTATTTACTTGTGTATGTCCCAATTCCTTATTATGTTGGGCATAGTTCATTCCTACTGCAATAATCTTCATTATTTAATCTCGTTAAAATTCAATCGGTTAAACATAACAGCTAAGTGGGCATACAAAGAGGTATTCTGCACCACAATACTCTCAGGGACACGAATACGGAATGGAGTAAAATTCCATACTGCTTTAATACCTCCGGCTACCATCTTGTCGGTAATTTCTTGAGCTATACTAATGGGAACTGTCAGCACACCAATATTGACATCATATTCGTGCATCTTCGTCTCAAAATCATTGGAATGAAAGATAGGAATTCCATTCAGATCCTTTCCGACTAAGTCTGGATTTATATCAAACGCAGCTACTATTTCCAATCCGAAATGATGCAAACCTGAATCACGAAGCAAAGCAGCTCCTAAACTACCAACGCCAAACAAGAAAGCTTTGTGCATATTCGTAAATCCAAGAAAGCTCTCTAAGACTTCAATCAAAGCATCCACATTATAGCCTACCCTCGTACGCCCTGAAATATCTACATATGACAAGTCTTTGGCGATCTGAGATGCGTCAATATTTATTTCTTTAGAGATTTGAGTAGAAGATACATATTGTTCTCCTCTCTCCTTCATTAGTTTTATATTCGACAGATACCAGGGAAGTCTCCGCAAGGTAGGCTCCGGCACTTTATCCGCCTCTTTTCGTATAGAAGTGCTCATACTGCTTACAAAATTTGGTATTTTGCAAAAGTACACTATTTTTTGAGACTGACAATCCAAGACTGTAAAACCTTAATAGAGATTAAACAAAACAAGGAAAACTGACACAAATTTTGCGCATTTCGGGAAGTTTAATACTTTTGGAAAGAAATAAATAGAACAGGTATGAAAGAAAATGATTGGAAAGATAGATTGAATGTGGTATATTCTACCAACCCAAACTTCAGTTACGAAATGGATGACGATGAGGAACAAGTTACTCTTGATAAAGCCAAACAAAATCTCCGAGTTTCCATTGACAAAAAGAATAGGGGTGGGAAAGTGGTAACATTAATTACCGGTTTTGTTGGTACGGAAAATGACTCAAAGGAACTTGGAAAATTACTGAAAAGTAAATGTGGAGTCGGTGGTTCAGCCAAAGACGGTGAGATCATTGTACAAGGTGACTTCAAAACTAAAATTATAGAACTGCTGATTAAAGAAGGATATGTTAAAACTAAAGGCGTAGGAGGATAAAGCCTCTGAAATCTGAATTTTATTTATCAGCCTTCAATGAGATTTGAATGATATAAAAAGAGCCGCCTCAATTATTTGAGACGGCTTTTTCTTTATATTTTTCGTTTCGAGAAATTATTCAGCTCTCAAAGTGAAACGTTTGAATGCAGTTACAGTCAAATCTTTATCTTGAGATTTCAAGAACTCAGCAACTGTCATTTTAGCATCCTGAATATATTCTTGCTTCAGCAAACAAACTTCTTTGTAGAACTTACTGATACGACCCATAGCGATCTTTTCAATCATGTTCTCAGGTTTGCCTTCCTGACGTGCTTTATCAGCAGCAATTTCTTTTTCTTTTTCCAATATCTCAGCAGGAACATCTTTCTCGTCGATAGCGATCGGATTCATAGCAGCGATTTGCATAGCAACTTCATGACCTACTTTCGGGTCTACTTCCTTATTCAATGCAACCATTGTGCAAAGGAAGTTCTTGCCTTGATGGTTGTAAACAGAAATAGCAGTACCTTCTACAGTTGCATATCCGTCCAATTCCATCTTTTCACCAGTAATACCGCTTCTGTCTGTTACAGCATCAGCAATCGTACCTGTACCCATCGGAAGAGCTTTCACTTCGTCCAAAGTCTTACATTTGTTAGCAATAGCAGCATCCAAAATATCTTGAGTCAGCTTAACAAAGTCCTCGTTCTTAGCAACAAAGTCCGTTTCGCATTTCAAAGCGATCATAGCACCAAAGCCGTTTTCTGCTTTAGCTAGTACACAACCTTCAGAAGCTTCGCGGTCAGAACGTTTTGCAGCAACAGCCTGTCCTTTTTCACGAATAATTTTCATAGCACCGTCGAAGTCACCATTTGCTTCATTCAATGCATTTTTGCAATCCATCATACCAGCTCCGGTCATTTTACGCAGCTTGGTAATATCAGCCATAGTTACAGCCATAGTATTTCGTATATTTAAATGAATAATAATTTTCAAAAACAAAAAATGTGCCAATCTGCCAATCAAGATGCAAGTATGTAAATACACTCTTGCACATTAGCAAATTGGCACATTATTATATTAAGCCTCTTCGTCTTCCTTGATGAAAGCAGCAGCTTTAGCTGCGTTGATAGCTTCTTCGTCAGATTTGTCGAGTCTTGCTTTAGCCGATTTCTTCTTGCCTTTGTTAGCAGGAGCTTCACCAGCAGCTTCCATATCGATCTTTTCTGCCTTTCTTTCTTCCAAACCTTCTTGCATTGCAGCACAGCAAGCCTCCAAGATAACTTCTACTGACTTAGTAGCGTCATCATTAGCTGGAATTATGAAATCAACATTTGACGGATCAGAATTAGTATCAACGATACCAAATACAGGAATACCCAGACGGTTAGCTTCACGAACTGCGATATTTTCTTTCATTACGTCGATAACGAACAATGCAGACGGCAGACGAGTCAAGTCAGCGATAGAGCCTAAAGTCTTGTCCAATTTTGCACGTTGACGAGAGATCTGAAGTATTTCTCTCTTAGATAGATTAGAATAGGTACCATCGTTAGTTAATTTATCGATAGTAGCCATTTTCTTCACAGCCTTACGGATAGTCGGGAAGTTAGTAAGCATACCACCCGGCCAACGCTCGATTACATAAGGCATATTTACAGATTGAGCTTTTTCAGCTACAACTTGTTTAGCTTGTTTTTTAGTAGCAACAAAAAGAACTTTCTTGCCAGATTTAGCAATCTGCTTCAAAGCTTCAGCAGCTTCGTCTACTTTTGCAACTGTTTTGTGGAGATCAATGATATGAATACCATTGCGTTCCATGAAAATATAAGGAGCCATTGCAGGGTTCCACTTTCTCTTAAGGTGTCCGAAGTGGCAACCAGCCTCCAATAAAGTATCAAAATTTGTTCTTGACATCTTGTTTTTCTTTAATTCGTTTACTTTCTTTTTTGTTTTTTCTAAACCAACCGCCGGGTAGTCGTCTAATGAGTCCCAGTAGTTTAGATACTAAACGTACTTCTCTCCAGAGATTCCTCCAGTAGATATTAACGTTTACTGAACTGGAATCTTCTACGAGCTTTCGGTTGTCCCGGTTTCTTACGTTCAACAGAACGAGGATCGCGAGTCATGAAACCTTCAACACGAAGAGCTGCTTTATCTTCAGCATTCATTTTAACCAGTGCACGAGCAATTGCCAAACGCAAAGCCTGAGACTGACCAGTAAAGCCACCACCACACAAATTTACTTTGATGTCATACTTCTCAGTAGCACCCAGCTTGTTCAATGGTTGTTTTACAACATACTGAAGTATAGTTGATGGAAAGTACTCTGCAAGGTCTCTCTTGTTAATAGTAATCTTTCCTGTACCTTCGCTTACGAATATGCGCGCAATTGCACGTTTACGTCTGCCTAATGCATTTACTACTTCCATTATATCTTATTTATATGAATTAATATCAATCATTTTGGGATTCTGAGCATCATGTTTGTGTTCGCTACCAGCGTAAACATATAAGTTACTCAATATTTTAGCTCCCAAAATATTCTTAGGAAGCATACCCTTTATTACTTTTTTAAGCAATCTTTCTTCACCATTCGGTTTAGCGATCAAACGAGCAGGAGTCATTTCTCTTTGACCACCAGGATAACCAGTGTAAGACAAATAAACTCTGTCATTCCATTTATTGCCACTCAATTTTACTTTGTCTGCATTGATGATAATAACGTTATCACCGCAGTCTACGTGAGGAGTAAAGTTCGGTTTGTACTTTCCTCTCAACAATTTTGCAACTTTCGCTCCCAGACGACCTAGAGTTTGGTCTGTAGCATCAACGATAACCCATTCTTTGGTTACAGTTGCCTTGTTTGCAGAAATGGTCTTGTAACTTAAAGTATCCACTCTTAATTTTGTTTTTTAAATGTTACTACTAAATTCTTTCTTCACCACTTATTAGCCTCCCCGGACAAAGGACAACTAACTTGCTATGAATTAATCTCTTATCATTTCGAGATAATAATCGGCTTGCAAAAGTACGGCTTTTCTTTGAAATGGCAAACTATTTCTATCTTTTTTTGGATATATTCGATTGAAAGACAAGGCAGAGAAACATGATAGGGCTAGGTTTAGTAATGGCCAAACCTATTTCCTGCAAATGCAAAACCAAAGTTATTTTTGGGTATTGCAATCCCCTTACTTTACCACTTCAAATATTAGAAAAGAGTAAAGCAAAAGGATATTAAAAAAACTCAATTGACAGGTATCTCAATTTTGAATTATCATATTGAGAACAGTCTTACTCTTTTAATTGAATTTTTTTCGTTCTTTATATCGCGTTAATGCTTCCAGATAATAATAATCAGCATAATTTAGCGGTACATCGATTTCACTATTACCAGGAAAGTTACCAACCGAATGTTTCAAAATAAATCCTTTATTCTCACTTTTTTTCGCTAAATAATCCGATGAAGAAAGTTGTTTCAAAATGTTTTCAGCATATTCTATACAGCTATCACTCAATTTGCTATCTTTTATATATTCACCTAATTCGAGCAAAGCCGAGGCTGTAATAGCTGCTGCTGAAGCATCACGCGACGCATTTGGAATATCAGGCGTATTATAATCCCAATAAGGAATATAATCCTTATTCGAGGGACGATTCTCCATAATGAAATGAGCAATCTCGCACGCAGCATCTAAATAAGCAGGATTTTTTGTGAACCGATAACACATCGTATAACCATAAAGCCCCCATGATTGTCCGCGTGCCCATGCTGAAGAATCAGAGTATCCCTGAAAAGTCCCTTTAGATTCGACATCACCACTTGGAACAGAATAGCTGACTACATGATAAGATGTCATGTTCTCACGAAAATGGTTTTTCAAAGTTTTATCAGCATGGGCTATTGCAATATCATGGAATTTAGAATTCCCAGTTTGTCCGGATGCCCAGAAAAGGAGTTCAAGATTCATCATATTATCTATAATGACCGGATAACTCCATTTACCAAAATCCCAAGAACGAATTAATCCTACCTCAGGATTAAAACGTTTACAAAGACTATTCGAAGTATTTACCAATATCTCCGTATCTTTTTGTTCCGGTTTCAAACGAAGAGCATTACCATAACTACAATACATCATAAAGCCGACATCATGATTCCCAGTATAGTATTGAATTTCTTCCAAAAGATTAGTATATTTCCGAGCTTCTTTTGCCAAATCCTCATTGCCGGTCAATTTATAAGCCAACCACAACGAACCCGGATAAAATCCACTTGTCCAATCTTGTACTTTCGCCATAACATAACTTCCATCTGCTTTAAGGGTACGTGGGAAGTAGGCTTTGCCTTGTACATCCTTCAATTGATCTGCCATAAAAAGCAACTGATGATTAGAAGTTTTCACTGCATTCTTAAACCATTTTGGTGTATTTGCCCACGAAGCACAACAAACAGCTAGCAAGCTTATTGCACAAACGACAACATACATTTTTTGTCTGATTCTCATATTAACAATGTTAGTGTTAAATTAATAATAGTCCATCGTCTATTTTTTATCCATACATCAAATAAGAATTTGCCAAAAATATAGAAAAATTGCGAACTTCTACTCTATAAAAGAAGAAATACGCAATTTTTATACAATAAGAATAATTACTTATCTCACAATATTTTCAGGAAATTTGTCTGGCATTACCACTCTTTTCCATGTTTCATTATACCATGTATTCAACTCATTCCCATTCAAATCTTTTTGAATAAAAAACTTCAAATGCAAGTAATCATTATCCTTGATTTCGAATTCCAGTATATTATCCTTATTATCCAACATCGGAAGATGAATATTTCTCTCGATACTTTCTTTATAAGAATCGTCCGTTAGTTGTTTCCACGTACCATATCCGGTAATAATTGCATCCCAACCGGGTATAATAGTAAAATTCACAATTCGTCCGTTATCACTCAAGACCTTAAAAGTATTACTAGGTTTTAAATAACCTGCAGCATCCTGACTTTCGGACACATAATGGCATAATTGCCAGATCCCTCTTAATTCGCCCGATTTAAACTTTGTTTTCTTTTGGGCCATCGCACCTGTTGCTGCCACCAGCATCACCGTCAAAACAGTAAAGAAATAGAGTTTTTTCATGGTAGTATAATTTAAATTAACACTCTTTCAATGCATATGCCCAAATATAAAGATTTATTTTGAAATAACAGTAATTAAGAACACAAAAAACTCGCATAATCAAAAGATTATGCGAGTTTTACATAAATATACCTAAATATTAAAATTCAGCATTTCTTGGTGTACGCGGGAACGGTATTACGTCACGAATATTCGACATACCTGTCACAAATAGTAACAGACGTTCGAAGCCAAGACCAAAACCAGAGTGAGGACAAGTTCCAAACTTACGAGTATCCAAATACCACCACATATCTTTCATTGGAATATTCAGTTCTTCAATACGGGTAACCAACTTGTTATAGTCTGACTCACGTTCGGAACCTCCAATAATTTCACCAATTTTCGGGAAAAGAACATCCATTGCACGTACTGTCTTATTATCTTCATTCATCTTCATATAAAAGGCCTTGATCTCCTTCGGATAATCAGTCAGAATAACAGGACGTTTAAAGTGCTCTTCTACCAGATAGCGTTCATGCTCCGAAGCTAAATCCACTCCCCAATAAACCGGGAACTCAAACTTATGTCCTTTTGCTATGGCATCTTCCAGTATCTTAATACCATCCGTATAAGGCAAACGAACAAAGTCGTCCTTCAAAACACTTTGCAGACGTTCTATCAATTCCTTATCGAACATATCATTCAGGAATTTCACATCATCTGCACAGTTATCCAACGCCCATTTCACACAATACTTAATGAACTCTTCCGCCAAGTCCATATTATCAATAATATCATTGAAAGCAACTTCTGGTTCAATCATCCAAAACTCAGCCAAATGGCGTGGAGTATTAGAGTTTTCAGCACGGAAAGTCGGACCAAATGTATAAATAGATCCTAAAGCAGTAGCTGCCAATTCACCTTCCAACTGACCGGATACAGTCAAACTAGCCTGCTTGCCAAAGAAGTCTTCCTCATAAACGATAGAGCCGGATTCATTTTTTTTCAGGTCATAAAGATTCATTGTAGTTACCTGAAACATCTGTCCAGCTCCTTCACAATCGGAAGCTGTGATTATTGGGGTATGGAAATAGAAAAATCCTTTCTCATGGAAAAACTGGTGAATAGCAATCGCCATATTGTGGCGAATGCGGAACACTGCACCAAAGGTATTGGTACGCGGACGCAAATGAGCTATCTCACGCAAAAATTCCATGGAATGACCTTTCTTCTGCAATGGATATGTGTTATCGCAAGCACCCAGCACTTCAATTTCCTGAGCCTGCACTTCCACCTTCTGACCGGAGCCTACAGATTCCACCATAACTCCGTTCACGCTTAGACAAGCACCCGTAGTAATTAGTTTCAGCATTTCTTCGTCGAAATTAGCTAAGTCTACCACTACCTGCACATTATTTATTGTAGAACCGTCATTCAGTGCGATAAAATTTACTTGTTTGCTACCTCTGCGGGTGCGAACCCATCCTTTCACATTGATCATAGCTCCAAAATCTTCGCGCTTTAACAGATCAACAATTTTCGTTCTACCAATCTTTTCCATAAAACTAATTTAATACAATATTATATATTACTCAAACGCTCCCATACGGAGATAGTTTACCTCTATTTCTGTCAGGTAACGCCAGTCTCCGCGACGCAAACCTTTTTTGGTAAGCCCTGCAAAAAACACACGGTCGAGTTTTATTACTTTATATCCCAGTGATTCGAATATACGGCGAACAACGCGATTCTTACCGGAGTGAATTTCGATACCTACCTGGTTTTTCTTAAAATCATCTGTATAGCTAATACCATCTGCATGGATTTCACCATCTTCCAGTTCAACTCCAGCTGCAATTTGATCCATATCCGCTTTCGTCAGATTCTTATCCAAATGAACATGATAAATCTTCTTCTTCAGGAATTTCGGATGAGTCAGCTTAGAAGCCAGATCTCCGTCATTCGTCAGTAACAATACGCCTGTTGTATTACGGTCCAGACGACCTACCGGATAAATGCGTTCAGCACAAGCGCCCTTTACCAAATCCATTACCGTACGACGTTCCTGAGGATCATCAGAAGTTGTTACCGTATCTTTCGGTTTGTTCAGCAATACATATACTTTACGTTCAATACTAACCGGTTCGTCATGAAACTTAACAATGTCTACACGTTTAATCTTAGTTCCCAATTCCGTAACTATTTCACCGTTTACAGAAACTACACCGGCAGTGATAAACTCATCAGCCTCACGCCGAGAGCAAACACCGGCATTTGCCAAAAACTTATTCAAACGAATTGGTTCGTTCGGATCAAGAGATTGTTCCTTATACTCAATCTGTTTCTTTCTGCTATATTTAGCATTCGGATCATAGTCATTGGTACGTGGACGCGGGCGGTAACCACCTTGTGAACGATCATTATTGAAACGAGGACGATAGCCACCTTCATTATTATCATTGAAACGAGGACGATAAGGGCGGTCACCCCCCTCACGATTGTAGGGACGTTGAGGGCGGTCGCTACCTTCACGATTGAAAGAAGGACGATAAGGACGATCTCCATAAGAGCGTTGTTCGCCTCCCTCACGATTGTAAGGACGCTGCGGACGATCACCACCTTCACCATTATTATTGAAACGAGGACGATACGGACGATCACCATAAGAGCGTTGTTCGCCTCCCTCACGATTGTAAGAAGGACGTTGAGGACGGTCACCATAAGAGCGCTGCGGGCGTTCACCGCCTTCGCCATTACTATTAAAGCGTGGACGATAAGGACGATCGCCACCTTCACGATTATAAGCAGGACGTTGAGGACGGTCACCATAAGAGCGTTCACCACCTTCACGATTGTAAGAACGTTGAGGACGGTCACCGCCTTCATTGTTAGCATTGAAGCGCGGGCGATAAGGCCGATCGCCACCTTCACGATTGAAAGAAGGACGATAAGGACGATCGCCACCTTCTCTGTTGTAAGACCTGTTACCATCACGGCCGGCACCTGTATTCTCTTCATTAAAAGAATTTTCGCGCCATTCTTCGTTTTCTGTGCTCATTGTTTTATTCGAATAAAATTAGACTTTGGCCTCACGGCCTGATTTAAAAACACTTTTATCATATAGTAAACAATTAAAGTCCCGTATAAGTATGCGGAGTAATTGCTCTTAACTCTTTTTTAATATCTTCGCTTACATTTAAGGCTTCAATAAACTCTTTAATAGAACTTTCCGTGATAGCCTGATTCGTTCTTGTCAATGCCTTCAAGGCTTCATACGGATGCGGATAAGCTTCACGGCGTAAAATAGTTTGCACTGCCTCAGCCACTACACTCCAACAGTTATCCAAATCACGGCATATAACAGACTCATTGAGCAGTAATTTACGAAGCCCCTTCAAAGAACTTTGAATAGCAATAACAATATGCCCGAAAGGTGCACCGACATTACGCAACACAGTAGAATCTGTCAAGTCACGTTGCAAACGCGACACAGGAAGCTTCGCAGCTAAATGCTCCAAAATTGCCGATGCAATACCTAGATTGCCTTCTGCATTTTCAAAATCAATCGGATTAACTTTATGTGGCATAGCACTTGAACCTACTTCTCCGGCTTTAATTTTTTGCTTAAAGTATTCCATTGAAATATATTGCCAGAAGTCACGATTCATATCCACCATTACAGTATTGATACGCTTCATTGCATCAAATATAGCAGAAAGATTATCATAATTAGAAATCTGCGTAGTATATTCCTCGCGTTCCAATCCAAGTTTTCCAGCAACAAAACGATTGCCAAATTCTTTCCAGTCATACTGCGGATAAGCTACATGATGAGCATTATAGTTTCCAGTTGCACCACCAAATTTAGCAGTAATCGGACAAGCTTTCAAAGTTGCCAGCTGACGCTCCAAACGGTAAACAAACACCATTACTTCCTTACCCAAACGAGTCGGAGAAGCTGGCTGTCCATGGGTTTTGGCAAGCATAGGAATATTTTCCCATTCCGTTGCATAACTCTTCAACTGTGCTATCAACTCCTCTATCAATGGATAATATACATTTTCCAAAGCATCCTTGATAGAAAGCGGAACAGATGTATTATTAATATCCTGAGAAGTCAGTCCGAAATGAATAAACTCTTTATAGTCATCCATTCCACCCAATTTATCAAATTCTTCTTTCAGGAAGTATTCTACTGCCTTTACATCATGGTTAGTTACACTCTCGATATCTTTAATGCGCTGTGCATCGGCTTCTGAAAAATTACGGTATATATTCCGCAAAGTTTCAAAAACATCCTTGTCGATTCCTTTTAACTGAGGCAAAGGAAGTTCACACAAAGCAATGAAATACTCCACTTCCACCTGCACACGGTATTTAATCAGTGCAAATTCTGAGAAATAAGCTGCTAAAGCCTTAGTTTTGCCTCTATATCGACCATCAATTGGAGATATGGCCGTCAATACATCAAGTTCCATACGTTTTTTAGATAATTATCAGACTGCAAAATTAACTCTTTTTCCTGATTAACAAGTTAAAAGGATGGATAAAGTTTCTATAAAAGTGCCTAAAAAACAATGAGTAACAAACACCATCCTTCATAACTACCTATTTTACTATTCGTTTTTTCATTTTATTTCCAATAGAACCAGGATTTAAATTGATCCGGTATCAGCAAACCACACAAAAAAAAGAGTTCCGCAATACAATTACGAAACTCTTTTAAAGTGGGCGTTGACGGATTCGAACCGCCGACCCTCTGCTTGTAAGGCAGATGCTCTGAACCAGCTGAGCTAAACGCCCTTGTTAATGAGCCGGAAGTGTTTGTATCTTTTGTGTGGGCGTTGACGGATTCGAACCGCCGACCCTCTGCTTGTAAGGCAGATGCTCTGAACCAGCTGAGCTAAACGCCCTTACACTTCCGTTTCAAAAGCGATGCAAAGGTACGCTTTTTTTCGAAACCTGCAAACATTTACTGAATTATTTTTCAATAATCTTTTTACAAAGAAAAGAAACTCATTGATTATCAACAAATAATAAATTATTTTTTTTCATGCAACTTACACTTCCTTGCAATCTTTAATTAAAAGAATAAGAACTGCACACCAAAGATGTCTTTCACATCAAATATCACTAAGAGCTCAACTTATGATATGGAGACATTGTAGGTATACAAAAGTCCGGGAAATTTAGTTCCCGAATATTCAGAGCTAATCTTTTTTACGAATAATACGAGCAGGATTTCCTACTGCAACACTGTCGTCCGGAATATTTTTTGTAACAACACTTCCTGCTCCTATCACGCAACGATCACCAATCGTTACTCCAGGACATATAATAACTCCACCGCCTATCCAGCAATCTTCACCTATTGTCACCGGATAAGCATATTCCTTCGCCCCCCGACGCTCAAGATAGTCCATCGGGTGATGGGGAGTATAGATCTGCACACAAGGCCCAACAAGGGTGTGGGCCCCTATCGTTATATATCCTCCATCCAAAAAAGTGCAATTTGAATTGATAAAAACGTGCTCACCCAATTTGACACCATCCCCATGATCACAGTGAAAAGGAGGGCAAACAATCGAAGTCTTCGGTATTCCAGGTATCAATTCTTCTAAAAGTGTCCTGTATTCCTCATCATATGTACTCAATACACACATTCGAACCAACAATTTTTTAGCTCGCTCAAAACTTATCTGTAACTCCGTCACTGACATATCCGCCAGTTGGCAGCTCCGCATTTTTTCTACTTCTGTCATTTCTTTACTTTTCTTTACCATTAACAAATACATACTGTTTCTCATCCGAAAGAGATTCATCAAACTCAAACCCTTCCCATGAAAAACTTTTTAGTTCTTCCAAATCCTCTATCTTGTTTTTTAGAATACAACGAGCCATCTCACCACGACACATTTTAGTATATACAACAACTGTAGCCAGTTTCCCGTTTTTCCACACATGAAATTCGGGAGTCATTACACAAACTTCCTTTTCAACCTGTTTCCAATCGAATAAGCCCTTCATTTCGTCACTTGCCAGATTACATAGTACTCCCCCGCCCTTCTTAATATCATCAATAAACACATCTGTCAGCCGTGATCTCCAATAAGTAAACAAATTCTGATTACCAAGTTCCGGTAACACAACATCTCCTTCCAACCTATAAAGACGAATCACGTCCAACGGTCGCAACAGACCATAACAAAAAGACGTCAATCGTAAATGTTCCTGTGCATAATAGAATTCGTCTATTGAAAAATCTCTCGGGTTCAAACGTTTGAATACAATTCCGGAATAAGCTAAGAAAGCGGGCAATTCAGGAGTACCTTCTGCATGGAAACCCTGATACCGCTTATAATTCTCAACAGCAATCTTAGAATTCACTCGAAGAACCCTTTCCAACTCTTCCACAGAAAATTGCGACATTTGTAGAGCAATTTCAGAAGCCTCCTGCTGAAAGCGCGGAGTTGTTTCAAAAGGAGCGATTATCTTAGACGAATCACTCATTGTTTTAGCACAAGACAACAATACAATCATTAGATATCTCTATTTTTATCAATTAAAAAACAAATATAAATTATTTTATTGTACCTTTGTTCTTATCTGACAAAAAAGAGAGTTAAACACCATCTTACATAAAAGATCATGGTAGGACAAAGAGCAAACAGAGAAAATGACAGCGTCCCGGAAACAAAGGAAATAGTGTTAGACTACAACACTATTTTCAACGCTGCTCCAGTAGGACTAGAGTATTATGACAAAGACGGGATTTTGATCGATATAAACGAAACCGCCTTACGTATCTATGGATGTACTAGCAAAAAACATCTATTAGATAGTCGTATATGCCTTTACGACAACCCCAATTATAAATCACAGATAAAAAATGAAGCTGACAGATACCGTCTCTGTACCTGTAATTTCTACTACGATTTTGATTTGCTCAAGAAAGAAAACTATTACCTTAATAGTGAACGCTCAGGAAAAGTCAGAATTCAGAATAAAATAGAGCCTATATTAAATAAGCAAAGAGAAATTGAGGGATTTATTATTTCCACGCTGGATATTACCGATGATCTTAATTTGAATCATCAATACGAACAACTCTACCGCGAAAAAGAGGTTATTACGGAAGCACTCCCTATAGGGCTAGCTATATATGATAAAGATGGTTATCAACAATTCATTAACCCGGCATTAGCTTCTATCTTTGGAATAGAAGATATCAAAGCGCATCTGGCCAAACACATCAATTTATTTGAGGACCCAATAATCCCGGAATATCTGAAAGAACGCGTACGCAACCACGATATTGCAGAAGCAAGCATTGAATATAATCTTCAGGTTGCCTCTGAAGCCAATTATTTTGATACCGGAATGGCAGAATCTACCATATACCTAAACTGTAAAACAAGAAAAATAAAAGATGAATCCGGTTCAACGCAAGCTATCATGTTGCTCATATCTGATGCTACCAACTATGAAAAGAAAAATCAGGAACTTCAAGAAGCTCACCAGAATCTGGGTTTAGCCTTGGATGCGGGGGATATGGCTGCATGGATGTATGACATTGATAAAAAAATGTTTTATGCCATCTTAGGCAATGCATTAGCCGGTACCGGTATCACTTTAGAGCAAAATTTGAAAATACTACACCCTGACGATCATCAGATGCAACTAGATTTATTAGACTCTGTGGCTCGGGGAGAAAAAGAAAAGGGAATTGCCGTATTCCGCTATTTAGCGGAGAATGGAGAATATCACTATTATGAAAGCTGTATCATCGCCAAAAAGAAAAATGGAAAGATAACACATCTCACGGGAACACAGAAAGATGTTACAGAATGGTACAAATTAACAGAAGAGCTGAAAAGAATAAATAAGCAAAACACGCTGATTCTGAATAATATCAATTCAGGATTAGTCTATATCTCTTCAGATTACAAAGTGATTTGGGAAAATGTATCTTTCATTTTCCCTGCACAAGCCGATGGAAAACGATACTACGAAGCCGGTAAACTATGCTACAAAAGTGCCAGAGATTCCGACACGCCTTGCCAAGGATGCGCCATGATGAGAGCAATGGAATCCAAAAGTATCGAACACTCTGAAATTGCTATTCCCAGTGGCACATTAGAGATTTATGCTAATCCGATTCTGAATGAGCAAAATGAGGTAGAAGGTGTCATATTACGAATTGATGATATTACACACCGCAAAGAGATTCAGAATGAATTGGAGGCAACAAAAAACGAGGCACTCGCTTCTAATGAGCAGCTAAAACTGGCAAAAGAGAAGGCAGAACAATCAGATAAGCTCAAATCTGCATTTCTTGCGAATATGAGTCATGAAATCCGTACCCCTCTGAATGCAATTGTTGGATTCTCTGAACTGCTGCATATGACAACTGATGAGAAAGAAAGTGCAGAATACTGGAATATCATTTCTACGAACAACAATTTGCTTTTAACGCTTATAGGCGACATTCTCGACCTCTCAAAAATAGAAGCAGGTTATGTTGATTTAGTTTATGGAGAGTTTGACGTTACTCAGCTTTTTGAAGAGTTGGCTACTCTTTATAAACAGAAGATGAATAATGATGTGAGTTTCTCTTCTAACACTCCTTATCAGAACTATATTGTTAATCTTGACAAGAATCGTTTGACTCAAATCCTGACCAATTTTGTCAATAATGCCATCAAGTTCACTAAAGAGGGTTCTATCGAGATAGGATATACCATTCACGATAGCTTATTAAGAATTTATTGTTCCGACACAGGTCTGGGAATCTCGAAAGAAAATACCGTCAAAGTGTTTGATCGGTTTGAAAAGTTAAACGATTTTGCGCAAGGCACCGGCTTAGGACTTTCTATTTGCAAAGCAATAGTAGATGCACAAGAAGGTAAAATTGGAGTAAATTCGGAAGTAAACAAAGGTTCTACATTCTGGGCTGAATTACCACTAAAATAAATAAAAAACTCCCTCTTTCAATTTGCTAAAAGAGGGAGTTTTTATATTTACTACCAACAAGTTTTATTTATATTCCTGCCAGCTCTTTATTTGAATATCACTCATATTCAATTCACAGAATGCTTCGATAAAAGCACTTGCCAAACGAGCATTGGTAATCAAAGGAATGTTATGGTCAATAGCACCACGGCGGATACGGTAACCGTTTGTTAATTCGCGTTTGCTGTGGTTCTTCGGGATATTTACGATCAAGTCGAACTTATGATCTGCAATCATCTTCATTACATTATCTTCAGCACCCGTCTTTTCATCCGGCCAATAAACCGGAGTAGCCTCAACACCATGAGCATTCAGGAATGCTGCTGTTCCAGAAGTTGCATAAATCTGATAACCTTTAGCAAACAGCATACGGCTTGCATCCAGCAGATCGACTTTTGATTTCATCGCACCTGAGGAGAACATAACTGCCTTTTCAGGGATCTTGAATCCTGTAGCGATCATTGCATTCAGCAACGCTTCAGAGAAGTCATCACCAATACAACCAACCTCACCTGTAGAAGACATATCTACACCCAATACTGGGTCAGCCTTATGTAGACGCGAGAAAGAGAATTGAGAAGCTTTTACACCAATCCAGTCAATATCAAAAGCAGACTTGTCAGGACGAGTATAAGGGGCATCCAACATGATACGGGTAGCAGTTTCGATAAAGTTACGTTTCAGAACTTTAGAAACAAACGGGAAGCTACGAGAAGCACGCAAATTACATTCAATTACCTTAACTTCGTTGTTACGAGCCAGGAACTGGATATTAAATGGACCGGAAATATTCAATTCTTTTGCAATTTCACGGCTAATCTTTTTAATTCGGCGCGCAGTTGCAAAGTATATTTTCTGAGCGGGGAATACCAATGTAGCATCACCAGAGTGAACTCCTGCAAACTCTACATGTTCTGAAATAGCATATTCAACCACTTCGCCATTTTGAGCAACAGCATCAAATTCGATTTCTTTTGTATTTTCAAGGAACTGAGAAACAACAACCGGGTATTCTTTAGAAACTTCAGCAGCCATCTTCAGGAAGTTTTCCAATTCTTCGTCATCGTAGCAAACATTCATTGCTGCGCCTGAAAGGACGTAAGAAGGACGAACTAAGACCGGATAACCTACTTTATCAACAAAACCTTTCACATCTTCAAGGCTGGTCAGTTCCTGCCAAGCAGGTTGATCAATACCCAACTGATCGAGCATAGCAGAAAATTTGTTACGGTTTTCTGCACGGTCAATAGATATTGGAGAAGTCCCCAATACCGGAACAGACTGGCGATAGAGTTTCATTGCCAGATTGTTCGGAATCTGTCCGCCTACAGAAACGATTACACCACGCGGTTGTTCCAGGTCGATTACGTCAAGCACACGTTCGAACGATAATTCGTCGAAGTACAGACGGTCGCACATATCGTAGTCAGTAGATACAGTTTCGGGGTTGTAATTGATCATGATAGATTTATATCCCAATTTACGGGCAGTCTGTACAGCATTTACAGAACACCAGTCAAACTCTACCGAGCTACCGATACGATAAGCACCCGAACCTAAAATAACTACAGATTTCTCATTTTTGTAATAATTCACATCGTAACCTTCTGCTGCATAGGTCATATACAGATAGTTAGTCAATTCCGGATGTTCTGAAGCAATTGTATTGATACGTTTCACGGCCGGAAGAATACCCAATGCTTTGCGATGTGCGCGTACTGCAAGATTTTCTTTTTCCATATTGCCTGTCGGATTCAATACGAAACGTGCAATCTGGAAATCAGAAAAACCTAAAACTTTAGCTTCACGCATTACGTCAGCCGGAATATCCTCCACCTTATTATAAGAAGCAAGTTTAACTTTGTAATCAACAATATTTTTTAATTTACCAAGGAACCAAGGATCTATTTTTGTCAGTTCATGAATACGTTCGATTGTATATCCTTCTTCCAAAGCCTTTGCGATAGCAAAAACACGTAAGTCTGTCGGACGGGAAAGTTCGCGATCAATATCGTCGAAATGTACATCATCGTTACCAACAAAGCCATGCATTCCCTGACCGATCATACGCAAACCTTTTTGAATAATTTCTTCGAAAGAGCGACCGATAGACATGATTTCACCTACCGACTTCATACTAGAACCAATCTCACGAGATACACCCGCAAACTTCGTCAAGTCCCAACGAGGAATTTTACAGATCAAGTAATCAAGCTGCGGAGCAACATAGGCTGAGTTCAAAGTTCCCATTTCGCCAATCTGGTCGAGTGAGTATCCCAATGCAATCTTTGCAGCAACAAATGCCAACGGATATCCCGTAGCCTTAGAAGCCAAAGCAGAAGAACGGCTCAGACGAGCGTTTACTTCGATCACACGATAATCATCCGTATCAGAGTTGAAAGCATATTGTATGTTACATTCACCTACGATACCTAAGTGACGGATACACTTTGTAGAGAGATCTTGCAGCAATTTCAATTCTTTATCATCAAGTGAACAAGTAGGAGCTACAACGATTGATTCACCTGTATGGATACCCAGAGGATCGAAATTTTCCATACTTGCCACAGTGAAGCAGTGATCGTTGGCATCACGAATTACTTCAAATTCGATCTCTTTCCAACCTTTCAAAGATTCCTCTATGAGGATTTGCTTAGAAAAAGCGAAAGAACTTTCTGCCAATTTCAGGAACTCTTCCTCATCAGCACAGATACCGCTACCAAGACCTCCTAATGCATAAGCCGAACGTACCATAACCGGATAACCTATTTTGCGGGCAGCAGCAATAGCATCTTCCATGCTTTCTACAGCCCGGCTCACCGGAGTCTTCATATCAATTTCGTTCAGTTTCTTAACGAACAAGTCACGGTCTTCAGTATACATAATAGCTTCTACCGAAGTTCCCAATACTTTCACACTATATTTATCAAGAATGCCTTGAGTGTACAGTTCAGCACCACAATTTAGAGCAGTCTGTCCACCAAATGCCAACAGAATACCATCCGGACGTTCTTTCTTGATAATCTCTTCTACGAAATAAGTAGTTACGGGAAGGAAATACACCTTATCAGCAATTCCTTCAGAAGTCTGAATGGTTGCGATGTTCGGGTTTACCAGTACCGAGCTGATACCTTCTTCTTTCAAAGCTTTCAGTGCTTGTGAACCTGAGTAGTCGAATTCTCCGGCTTGTCCGATTTTGAGTGCTCCAGAACCCAAAACAAGGACTTTCTTGATTTCCTTTTCCATTTCTTTTATTGTTATAATAAGTTATTATTTCTAAAGTTCATTATAAAAAAAATGCGTTACCCTCAAAAAAGGATTAACGCATTACCAAAGAACTAAAATATCGTTTTTGGAATAAAGAGAAGAAGCTGACCGATTCCGGGTGAAATACATCCGAATGGAGATAATACTTACTTCTAATTTCCTGTTGATTCATTTTGTCTTCAAAATTTGTGCAAAGTAACGATATATTTTGGACATAGCAAAAAGAAATATTTATTTTTTTATAAAATCTTTCTATGGTTGGTTTGTTAGACTTTTAATTCATGTAGAACATTAAAACGATCTATTACCAATCTAACTAATGTGTCAATCAGTTATGGTCATTTCCACAAATATTTAGTTTCTAAATACCTCTCTAAGCAAGCCGAATCCCCATTATTTTATCTCCTTGCATGGGAATCTAAAAATTATCACGTACATTTGGAAATTGAAACGATCTTAGATCAAATATTAATTCAATCTTATTCTAAAACCATGAAAGTAGTAATAACTAAATCGACTACAGGACTACTCGCAACATGCGCGATGACATTGGCTTTGTTTAGCTCTTGCGAAACAAAACAGAACGTACTAACACCCGAAGAAATTGCTGATGGCTGGCAACTTCTCTTTGACGGTGAAACTCTCGACGGCTGGAAAGACTACAACGGAACTGAACTTACTCAACCTTGGCACGTAGTGGATGGTTGCATCCAGGCGAAAGGTGATGGCAGTGATGCCAGCGGATATATCGTAACGGATAAACAATATGAGAACTTCGAACTTTCATGGGACTGGAAACTTTCAAAAGGTGGTAACAGCGGAATGCTGTATCACGTAGTGGAACGTCCGCAATTTGCCGTACCTTACGTTACAGGTCCGGAGTATCAGTTGATTGACGAACCGAACTTTCCGGAACCGCTCGAAGAATGGCAAAAGTTGGGTGTAGACTATGCGATGCATTTGCCTGACACATCCAAAATGAAAGTCAATGCACAAGGGGAATGGAACAATTCAAAAATCGTATTCGACAACGGACATGTAGAACATTGGTTGAACGGCGAAAAGATACTGGAATTCGAAGCTTGGACAGACGATTGGCACGCAAAGAAAAACAGTGGCAAATGGGCGAACGCACCTGAATATGGTTTGGCTAAAAAAGGTGTACTTTGCTTGCAGGACCACGGTTATCCTGCTTCTTTCCGAAATATTAAAATCAAAGAACTTCCCCGGAAATCGAAAGAAGTCGATTTATTCAATGGTACCGATCTTACAGGTTGGGAACCTTATGGAACGGAACTCTGGTATGTAAAAGATGGTTTACTGGTTTGCGAAAGCGGTCCGGACAAACAATACGGATACCTTGCTACACGCGATTATTATGATGATTTCGACTTAACAGTGGAATTCAAACAGGAAGCAGATGGTAATTCCGGTGTATTTATCCGGTCTTTTATTGAAGAGGGTACAAAAGTAAACGGATGGCAGATAGAAGTGGCTCCGAAAGGTAATGATACAGGTGGAATTTATGAGTCATACGGCCGTGGTTGGTTAGTACAAATTCCGGATGAAAAAGAAAATATCCTGAAAGAAGGCGACTGGAATACTATGCGCATCAAAGTGCAGGGTAACAATGTACAAACGTGGTTAAACGGTCAAGAAATGGTCAATATAGATGACGAAAAGATTGGAGTCGGACAAGGACGTATCGCTTTGCAGATACATGACGGCGGTGGTATCAAGATCCTTTGGCGGAATTTAAAGTTAAAAACTTTATAAGGATAGAGCACCATCCTTGCTGTCTGATTAAGAACAGGTAAGGAGAGGAAAAATAGCTCCAGAACGGAAAAGTCCGGTTTTGGAGCTATTTCTTTTGTCATAACAATACATAAACATTCCGTAATCTATTTTATCGTTTAAGGGAATAGTTACAGATTTGCAGCCAATAGTACTGCCAAGCCTCTAATCATTAGAAAATAATTTGTTAAAGATTTCATTCAGAAACAATTGAAACTTAGGACTTCTAATATAAAAACATCATTTCCTCTATCAACCTATCACTCCACAAAGATGGAGAAGACAAAACATTCCAATCATAGGAACAAAGTTTATCATTATTTCAAACCAGGCAACACACTACTCGGTAAAAGAAAATACCTGATTAATTGGTCGTAACAACCTACAAAACAAAGTGTTCAAAGGCCTAGCAAAAAGTGTTCGAGGCCTTGTAACAAAGTATTCTACCTATTGACCAGATATTAATACCCCTCATCTCAACTATTAATGGCTGACATCTCAACCATTAATAGTTGAGATGAGGGGTATTAATACTCTAGAAAAGATATATATATGTCTGAATAGTTCAATAATTAATATATCATCAAGGTGATTGGTGATAAATGGAGTGATAAGTTAAAACCCAACCTATAGCCATCTAAAAAAATGATGAATAAAGGAGTACAGAAGATTGGTAATAGGTTGATAGAGAAAATGATACTTTTTCTATAGTTCTCCAATCTATTCTGTGTCTCTTATTTCAATGTCAAGAAAGAAATTATTTCTTTGTCAGAAATAGGCGTTGTAATAATTACATATCTACCTCATTCTGAGGTTTAAACTTATCTGACGCCATGTACTCCAAGAGACTTTGTTTAAATTGAGCAGTAGATAATCTGTTCGTCAAATTAGTATCCAGATCCATACCACAAGCCATTAAGTTGCCCTGCCCTACTTTACCTTCAAAAAGCACACCCGGTTTCCTATTCTTACACCAGTCATCAATCACATAAATCAATGGCCTGAAATTGTGGGAAAAATCATCCATTATCATGGCATTGCAACTTACGGCAAGGTCTTTCCATTGGAAGTTTGAATAACCATCCTTGGGGAAAGAAGCAAAAACAGGATGAGCAGGATCACACAGGAAACCTAATATCTGAGAAGGAACATTGTTGATCCAAGCTGTATTCCCAAAAATAGGAGTAAACGCGACTCTGGTATCTCCACCCTTTTCCGGAGTCACCTTTCCATACGAAAGGAACAGCACATTTTCTCCCTGTTTCAGCTTTTCGATAGCTTTATTATCCAATCCATAGGTGATGTAGGACATCTTATCAAGAACTTTTTTCTGCGAAAGATAAACCCATACGTCTCAGCTATTGGTAAACTCCGTATTTTCTAGAAAGAATTCAGGACACCCACTAAGGCAGTTACCTGACCAGGCAAATCGTGCAAGTCGAGTAACTGGAACTACTATAATTAATATTACAAACATAGTGGTTTTGTCCAAACATATAAATAGATAAGAAAAGGAAAGAAATAAATTATCTTATTTTTCTAACATTGGAGGAAAACAAGTTCAAACCTAACATAAAGACTTTAGAAATAATGTAATAGTAGAGTAATATAAGTAAAAAAAACAATGAAGAGATAGAAAAAAGATATGTATTAGGTTATAACAAATAGTTACGATATCCTATAGTGATAATTTAAGAACAGATAATGCCGCAGACTTTCATTATTTATTTATTAAATTAAATTTTACCGAACTATTTACAATGATAAGTCCATAAAAAAGAATACTTTTGTTATCACAATACAATTTAAGCCATAATGAAACATTTATTTAGCACATATTTATTCACGGTCTGCCTATTATTAGGTATTTGTCATATTAGTTTGGTAAAAGCTCAAATTACAACAGGCGAGTTTAAAAACCCTCCTATCAACTATCGACCTATTCCTCTTTGGTTTTGGAACAATAGCACTATTCAGGGAGAAGAACTGCAAACACAATTCCAGCAGATGATAACGAAAGACGGATATGGAGGTTCTGCTATTCTTCCTTTTGGCAACAGATTTCGTCCTAAATATCTTTCGGACGAGTATTTTACTCTTTACGGAAAGGCAATAGAAGAAGCCGAGAAAGCAGGAGTAAAGTTGTCATTGTATGATGAATATGGTTTCCCCAGTGGAAGTATGGGAGCTATCAATGGAGACGATACTCCACGTTTTATGAACAAATATCCGGATGCTACCATTAAACGACTGGATAAGATAGAATATTCGGTATCATCAGGAGGCATATTCAACCAATCTATTCCGAAAGGCGATATAATGGCAGTAGTTGCGATGGATACAATTACTTTCAAACGAATATCATTAAGAAACCAGCTACAAAACGGCAAAGTGAATTGGAATATTCCACAAGGGGCATGGAAGGTGTTTTTCTTTGTCTGCGTAAAAGACGGTGATCCTAATGTGGACTATTTATCGCCAGATGCCGTCAAACTATTCATAAAGGAAACACATGAATCTTATTATAAACATTTTCCTAAAGCTTTCGGTAAAACCATTACCACCACCTTTTTTGACGAGCCTACCATGTATAGGGCAAGTGGAAGAATATGGACGAATGATTTTAACGACAAATTCATCAAACAATACGGATTCTCACCAGATTTGTTATATCCAGCACTATGGTATAACATAGGTGAAGACACTGCCGCCGCACGTAATTATCTATTCGGGTTCCGTTCGCAACTGTATGCAGAAGGATTTATGAAAACGATTCAGGAATGGTCAGAAGAACACAATATCCAATCTACCGGACATCAGGACCAGGAAGAGATTCTAAATCCGGTGAGTGTCTCTGGGGATCTAATGCTATGTGGAAAATATATGGGTATTCCGGGTATAGATAAAATAGGAGGAGGACGACCGACGGAACAATTCTATAAAGTAGTATCTTCTTCTGCCCATAATTGGGATAAAGCATTCGTGATGTCCGAAACATATGGAGCCATGGGAAATATTTCCGTGAAAACTCTTTATCAGATTGCTATGGAGCAGTACACAAAGGGAATCAATCACTTGATCCCTCATGCTGTATGGTACAATGATCAGTCTGTGACATTCCTTCCCGAACTGTCATATCGTAATCCTCTTTATAACAAAGATTTACCTGAGTTCAATCAATTTCTATCACGCTTAAATTATGTTTTAGCCAGAGCAGGTAGCCATGTAGCTGATATTGCGATGGTCTATCCAATAGAATCTTTACAAGCTGAACACTATCTGGACGGTTCTAAAGGTTATTATGAAGGAGGAGTAGACATACCCAATGTTGATTATACCCATATATCAACCATATTGACAGACAGTATAGGAAAAGATTTCACTTATTTACATCCTGAAGTTATCAACGACAAATGTCAAATAAAAAACGGTAAGTTAATTCTCAATAATAAAATCAATAAAGAGAAATACAGTATACTGATTATACCCGGCATGAAAACAATATCAGTAGCCAATTTAAAAATAATAGAAAGGTTTTATAACGCCGGTGGATGTATATTGTTTACCACTCAACTTCCTGAACAATCTGTTGAATTCGGTCAAAACAGGAAAGTCAAAAGTATTATTCAAAGGATGCTAAATAACAATAAAGGCAAAGGAAAAACTTTCTTTATCCCAGACCCTTCGTCGGAAACCATAAAAAGAATATTAGATACGTGCGAACTTACTTTCGATGTAGCTTTCACAAACCAACAACCGCTGAATTACATACATAAAGTATATGATGACTGTTCTGTATACTACTTTGCCAACTTAGGCGAGTCACCACGTAATTCGGAAATAGTACTTAAAGGAAAAATAAATCCGGTTCTATTCAATCCACATACAGGTGAAACAAGTAAAGTATCCTTTAATCATCAAACGATGAATAATACGGATGTTACCATACTAACATTACCTTTACAAGGCAACTCATCCGTATTCCTGATAGAGCAATAGAAGAATGAAATGCTTGTCAATAAATCGTTTCCTTATTGGGTCATTCATACGATTTCGACAAAAGATAAGCAACATATAGCATTATAATGCCAGCTAAGAAAACGTATTTTATTTGTATCTTCTATGGTTTCTAATTATCTTTGTACCTCCATATTAAATATATAGCAATGAGCAAAGAAAAAATTATACTGACGGGGGACCGTCCTACCGGAAGACTCCACATAGGACATTATGTTGGTTCACTGAAACGCAGAGTTGAACTGCAAGATGCGTGTGACTACAGCAAGATGTTTATTTTTATCGCTGATGCGCAAGCATTGACCGACAATATAGATAACCCTGAAAAGGTACGGCAGAATGTGATTGAGGTAGCTCTTGATTATCTTGCTTGTGGACTAGACCCTGAAAAGGCTACTATTTTTATCCAATCTCAGATACCAGAACTATGCGAACTGAGTTTCTACTTTATGGACCTCGTTACAGTGTCTCGCTTACAGCGTAACCCAACTGTAAAGTCAGAGATCCAGATGCGTAACTTCGAAACAAGCATACCAGTAGGTTTCTTTACTTATCCAATCAGTCAGGCAGCAGATATTACTGCTTTCCGTGCAACAACTGTTCCTGTAGGTGAAGATCAAGAACCGATGCTCGAACAGGCGCGCGAAATTGTACGCCGTTTCAATTATATCTATGGTGAAACTCTTGTTGAACCGGAAATACTGTTGCCGGATAACGCTGCTTGTCTGCGTCTGCCGGGAACCGATGGTAAAGCTAAAATGAGCAAATCTTTAGGTAACTGTATCTACCTTTCGGAGAGTGCAGATGAAATCCAAAAGAAAATCATGAGTATGTACACCGATCCGGGACACCTCCGCGTACAAGATCCAGGAAAGATTGAAGGTAATACTGTATTTACTTATCTGGACGCTTTCTGTCGTCCGGAGCATTTTGAACTTTATTTACCGGATTATCCAAATCTGGATGAACTGAAAGCTCATTACCAACGTGGCGGACTGGGCGACGTGAAAGTGAAACGTTTCTTGAATGCTATTATGCAAGAAATGCTCGAACCGATCCGTAACCGCCGCAAAGAGTTCAGCAAAGATATTCCTGCTGTTTATGAAATGTTAAAGAATGGTTGCGAAGTAGCAAGAGCTGCTGCAGCCGATACACTGTCAGATGTGAAAAAAGCAATGAAAATCAATTATTTCGACGATGCGGAATTGATTGCGGAACAGGTGAAACGTTTCTCTGAGCAGGAATAAATAACTCGTAAAAAGAAAACGATATTATAAACTTTATTAATGTGCACCCCAAAAGTTAAATATAAAATTTTTGGGGTGCATTGCATATCTGTATACGATTACACCAATATGATAAATATGGAGAAGCCGGCTTAAATAGAAAGACAAATAATACAAAACATATCCCGCAAAGGTAACTGCCTTGACAATGCAATGGCTCAGAACTTCTTTGGTATCATGAAATCTGAGCTGCTCTATGTAGAGAAGTATGAAACGGTCACTGCTTTTAGGAGGGCTTTATAAGAATATATAGAGTATTACAACAAATTAAAATTAAGAAGAAAGAGTCCGGTGCAATATCGAACTCTTTCTTCTTAATTCTATTAATATTTTAACCTGTCCAACTTTTTGGCGGTCACTTCACAATCAATTATTAGACTCTACCAATACTACACGGTTCAAAATCGGCTGACCAAACTTATCAACACCACCACCAGCAGTGATAGATAATCTATCTGCTGAGATACCATACTTCTTAACTAATAAGTCCTTAACAACTTGGGCACGTTCCATACTCAGTTTTTGGTTAATGGAAGGAGTACCTGTCGCAGAGTCTGCATATCCATTGATTACATATTTAGAATTTGGGAATTCTTTCATCTTGCTTACAAGATATGACAAGTTCATTTCTTCTTGCGGAGACAATTTGTATGAACCAATCGTAAAGAATACAGTACGCGGAGCAATATTTGCATCAGTTACAACAACCTCTTCAGTGTCTTCCACCTCAACCGGTTGTTGTGCATTTGCCAATTGCTGTTGTAAAGCTATGTTAGCAGCTGCCATTGCATTCATCTGATTACGCATCTGTTGTAACTCGAGTTCTGAGATAATCTGAGGAACTGGACGTTGGAATCCACGATTTGGGAAATAATAAGTTAGACCAAGTGTAGCACCAAGCATACCATCATAATCACGTTTACCTCCGTGTTCACCATCAAACTTACCTTCCAAACCCGTTGCACTTAATTCCAGATTCAAGTCAAGCGCATTCGACAAACGGAAACGGTTGATAATACCTGCATTGAACGTAGCCGCATTTACATGAGGTCTTGTGTATGAATGAGTGAATCCAGCACCAATATACGGAATGATTTCATACACACGATTAGGATTGTAACCACCAAACAGAGCATTCAGATTAAACATGATGTCACCATGCAAATTCATATAGTCCCATCTTTGTTTATAACTACCATCGTCTCTAGGACCACCGACTACATATTCTGCAGTCTCACTGGTAGTGAAACCTTTTGCTTGCAATCCGCTATATTGCATACGTAATCCCAAGCCGGGAGTGAACCATTTGCCAAGTGAAACATTCAGTGTAGGAGCTACGCGGTCTCTGAATTTACCAATATGATCATTATTACCAAACAGAACCTGAGCACCACCTCCCACTGAGAAGAACCAGTTACTCCAGAACGGGTTCGTTAATACTTGATATTTGTCTTGTACCTGAATTACTTCGTATTCAGTTACGGTCATAGTCTGTTGCGCAGAAGCGACAGAAGCAACGCCGGCAAAAGCCAGCAACATGAGAATCTTTTTCATATACCTTAATAGTTAAGTGGTTATTATATTCTTTTCTTTGTTGAACTATTTAAATAACACGAACAGAACTAAAAGGTTTTAAGAAAAGATGATTTTATTTGTTTTATTTGAATAATCTTTCGATATCTTCTTCCTTGATAGTTGTCAAAACGATTTTTCCATCTGGGGTATAATTAGGTGAAGGACAGGCAAAAAGACTATCCACCAAACTTACCATTTCATCGTTCCTTAACACCTGACCATAAACAATTGCTGATGCGCGAGCCAATGTTAAAGCTAAAATATTTTGGATTTCTTCTTTGACATCATTTCCTTTTTCCATAGCTGTATGTAGCATATTGCGCACCAACTCCACCGGATTCAATCCTTCAACACCTGCCGGGATACCATTAATAGCATAACTTCCTCCTCCCAGATCACTCAAATCAAAGCCTATTGCCAATAAATCATCCATAATACTTTGTAATACGGCTGCTTCCGAGGCAGGTAACTGTAAGATATCAGGGAAAAGTACCCCTTGTGAGACACCTTGTTTTTGACGTATCTGAAGCATATAGCGATCAAATAGCACACGAATATGTGCCCGGTGTTGATCTATTAGCATTAATCCTGATTTCACAGAAGTCAGAATAAACCGCCCTTTGAATTGCAAATGAAGATTCCCTTTTTCCATCACGGATTCATCAGTATATAATGTAGATGAAATAGCAGACACAGTTGAAACAACACTTTCCTCAGCTATAACCGATTGTTCCACAGAGAATAATTTTTCCCAATCTTTCTCTGATTCAGATTGCAGTTCATTCATTTTGCTAGCTTTAGTCAGCCCACTATACAATCCTTCCCATTCTACCTTCTGACGATTATATGATCCACCATTACCACCTCCAGTGGAAGTTTTGAAAGGATTAAAATCTGAATCATAATGTACTTCCGGAGGTGCAGGAGGGCGATTTTGTTCGAATGCAGGAATATCCGGCATATCCTCCGTATCAAAATCAATAGAAGGAATAGCACTAAACTTTCCTAATGACTCTTTAACGGCCGCCGAAAGAATTTGCCAGATAGCTTGTTCATTCTCAAATTTGATTTCGGTCTTAGTTGGATGGATATTCACATCAATATTAGCCGGATCTACCTCAAAGTAAATAAAGTAAGAGACTTGTTCACCAACAGGAATCAGCTGTTCATAAGCCTCCGTCACGGCCTTATGGAAATAAGGATGACGCATATAACGTCCATTGACAAAGAAATATTGATGTGCTCCTTTCTTACGGGCAGTTTCCGGTTTGGCAACAAAACCCGTTATCTTTGCCATAGTAGTATTAACCTCTATATTTAGCAACTGCTGATTAAGCTTCTTACCAAAAATAGCCATAATACGTTGTCTTAAAAGAGATACAGGTAAATTGAATAATTCTGAATCATTGCTATATAATGAAAAAGCAACTTCCGGATGTACCAGAGCAATACGTTCAAATTCAGCCAGAATATTACTTAACTCTGTAGAATTTGCCTTCAAAAATTTCCGCCGTGCAGGTATATTAAAAAACAGGTTTTTCACAGAGAAGTTACTTCCTTTCGCACAAGAAACAGCTTCCTGACTTTCAACTTTAGAGCCGGCAATGACCAATCTTGTACCTAATTCTTCCGATTCAAGACGTGTTTTCAATTCTACTTGAGCCACAGCAGCAATAGAAGCTAAAGCCTCCCCACGGAATCCCATCGTACGTAAAGCAAATAAATCAGCTGCTTCCCGTATCTTGGAAGTCGCATGACGTTCAAAGGCAAGCCGCGCATCTGTCTCCGACATACCCTTTCCGTCATCAATGATCTGAATGCAAGTTTTTCCCGCATCAGTCACTAACACATGGATATTTTGGGCATCTGCATCAATTGCATTTTCTACCAGCTCCTTGATGACAGATGCGGGACGCTGTATCACTTCACCGGCAGCAATCTGATTAGCTACCGAATCAGGCAGCAAATGTATTATATCGCTCATAATTATCAATTTAAAAGGTAAAAATGAAGAATCCGGCCCACAATCTATATCATAAGTCTTTAATCTTCGATTAAAACGACCAATTTCCTGTATGTAAATAATGCCACAAGAACAGGAGAAAAGCTACAATAAGCAATATGATTCCAAAAGAAACAGGCTTTCGACCACTAGCTTTTCTTCGTTTCAGGTGTGTAGTTCCTTCAACAAACTTTCCACGAATGTCTTCCGGAGTAAACTCTTTCTCAGGAAGCATCCCCAAATCACGTTTTGCCTTATCCTCCATCTTAGCAAGTTTTTCCTTCCGCTCATCCACATAAATATATTGATGATTAAATCTGCGAGGTTTTCTCATTGAATTGAAAAACATTCCCATACTATTTCATATTAATCAGGTTTCGCTTATCTGTTTTCGGTTTCCTATCAGTTGTCGGTTTCAACGACTCTCCTGCCTTCTTGCCCCTCCAATCAAATATATCGTCTTTACTCAAAGGACGAATATAATCGAACCAAGCAAATGTGGGCAGACGTAACTTATCGGGTGGTATCTGGTCCATTGGATACATGGTTCCATTCGACTTACCGTCAAATTTTCCTTTCTCCATTTTCCTTTCTTTCAAAAAAAGATGGAGTAAACTTCCTTCCGAGTTATTAAATCCAGTCATTGTACTATCTTTCTCTTCCGGATAAAAAGCTGTTTGAACATTGCCAATCACTTCAATATGCCGCATATCACCATCTACAAAGTATGCTTTCATTTCTTTTCCGGCTACTTGATTGTAATGAATTGAATCTTTCATCTCTACTGTCAGTGCCTGATTAATAATATGTACCCAATCAATCGTACTATCATTCATATAGATTTTAATCTCTTCACCTAGTAACTGTTGTCCTTCATTCCAAAGAATCGGGTCACGATACATGGTCATACATGAATCCTTTGAATTATAAACCAATGAGTCGCAAACTCCTTGTACATCCGTACGATACATACGCACTTTGTGGTATGCCTTCATCAAACGATACAAAGAATCTGTATTCAAGTTATAAGATACAACCTGCAAAGTATCTCCATGCAAGTATAAGCTGTCACCTTGAGAGTAATCTATTGCAACGGCGCGTTTTGTAGCAAAGGCAGAGTCAGTCAATTCATTATAAAAACAATAATCGCCTGTCAGTATATTCTTATTAATAGTATCATTCATTCGTACATTTTCAAATGCCTCACCATATCCGGCTTTCCTATCGTAGAATAAACTGTCACCGACCAATTTCTTACCTTGATTCGTCAAAATGGAACGATCCAGTAATTCCGCCTGTTCACTCAATGTATTATAAAGGCCCCGTTCAGAATAGATATGATTATTATCACTTACAATATTAGAAGGACCTAGGATATTGGCTACTTTATTGAATGTATTATACCTCAATGTATCAGACGTCAATACAAATTTTGGATTTACCAGTTTTACATCATGGTTGAATACAGACTGCTTGGTAGCGGGACTGTATTCTCCCCAATCTGAAGTTAGCACATTTTCTTCGTCCATGAGCGTTCCACCCTCAAAATAGTACCCAAGATCGTATAGACGGTCATAGTTTAAGCTATCAGTCAGCAAAGTGGTATTCCGATTAACCATCTTCACATTTTCACGTAATTGAGCTATTTGCGTTTGTCCATCGTAGTAAAGATAATCTGCATCAATAAACAAAGTATCTCCTTGGCGCATTTTGACATTATCAAATGCTTCAAATGAATTAGTCTTCTCAAAAAGCAATGCACTGTCACAATACATATACATACTGTCATGGCGAATCTCGACATTACCAATTAAGATTTGTATATCAGGACGTAGTTGCTTATCAGCATGCACTTCATCAGAATGCAACAAATGGACTTTTGTTTTTTTATTCTGTGGCTGCATATTGGTACTTTGCTTTGTTTTAGACGTATCATTAGTCGTCTTCGTTCTGGAATCCGAAGCATTTAATTTCTGTCCGGTAGGTTTTATCTGGGCTACAAGACATACGCCAAACAGGCATAGAAAGGCTATCAGAAGCCATCTATGCCTGTCTTGTTGTTTTTCTTTTTTATTCAGTTTCAGCATAAAATCAAGCTGTTAAACATCAATCCTTCTTAATCCAACCCGGATATTTGAAGTCACACTTTTGCCAGTTTTCGTTGATGCGAACATAAGTATGTCTCTGTTTTTCAAGAATCCACTTATGCAATACTTCTTCCCGGCGTTTTGCCATCACAATGTCCCTTAAATCCTGATAGTCCTCCGCAATGGTCGCCTTATGTCCATTGATCTTAGCTTTCAATTTTACAATGGCGCAAACTTCTCTACCATCCTTCTCATTGATCATAGGAAATGCCTTTGAAACCTCACCAACATTCATTTGATCTACGATTTTAGCAACATCCTGAGGAAGATCCTGCATCTCAAACTTAGAAGTAGTCACACCTGTATTCTCATTGATATTAACCATGATTCCATGATTGTTACGGGTATCTTTATCATGAGAAATAACAGCTGCCGCATCATCAAAAGAGAACTTGTTGTTACGAATTTGATCAGCAACTGAATCCAGGCGAGCACAAGCCTCCAACAACTCCTTGTCTGCAACTTTCGGCTTCAATAAAATATGACGAGTTTTAATACGGTCACCACGTTTCTCAATCAACTGAATAATATGATAACCAAACTCAGTCTCCACAATCTTAGATACCTTCTTGGGGTCTTGCAAACTGAATGCCACATTTGCATAAGACGGTTCTAACATACCACGTCCCATAAACTCCATCTCACCGCCTCTGTATGCTGTACCCTTATCTTCGGAATACAAACGGGCTAAAGTAGAAAAATCAATTTCTCCCTTCGTTATACGGTCTGTATATTCACGCAACTTTTTCTTTACATCCTCTATTTCGGACACTGGAATTTTGGGTTGAAGAGTAATAATCTGTACTTCTACCTGAGTAGGAATATAAGGAATACTATCTGAAGGAAGATCTTTGAAGTAACGACGCACTTCCGAAGGAGTGATTTTAATTTCTCCAACCAATTTTTGTTGCATTTTCTGTACTGTTATGCCATCACGAGCATTATCACGTAGAGCTTCACGGATCTGGTTAGGAGTCTTATTCTGATTCTCAAAGAAATACTCTTCCATCTTTTCCCTAGAGCCTAGTTGATCTATATAATAGTTAAGTAATCCATCCGTACGTTGAATTATTTCCGATTCCGACACTTCAATACTATCCAGCTTAGCCTGATGTAAAAATAACTTCTGAACGGCAATTTCTTCAGGAATTATACAATAAGGATCTCCATCAAACTTGCGTTGTTTATACAGGGCATCCATACGTGCCTCTTCTACATCCGATTTCAAAATAGCTTCGTCACCAACTACCCAAACTACTTCATCAATCACATTGTCCTGTGCATATGTTTCCATATTAACAAATATCGCCAAGACTAGGATAACAACAAATCTAAAGTTTATAAACTTCTTCATTCTTTGTATTTAATAATTATATATAATCTTTTTCTTATCTACTGCTCGTTGATACAGATCACCTTTTACTTGTTCCATAAAGTCCACACATTTTTGATTGACCAATAAGTCTTGCACTTCTGAACGAGCAAATTCATACGGTTTTTCATCTCCTACTCCTCGATAATCACTAACATTCAGAAAATAGTAAAATGCCGTATCTTTTAATTCCACCTGACGGTGCTTGTTCACATATTCTTCCGGTGACTCCATATCAAGTGGAATCATATCCAATATATCTGTTACAGAAACCCATTTATTATAGAAATACTCATACTTTACAGCATTTTGTAAACTATACTTCTCCAACATTTCCACCACATCCTGCTTCTCCGTTTTATACCAACGACGCACATTATTCAGTTGAGGAGCAGTTAGTGGAACCTTAATAAACAAACCTTTAATCAATGGATGCTCCAGCTTGAACAATTCTTTATTTTTTTCATAATAATCCAATACTTCTTCTTCTGGAATATCATTTGTTAACTTCTGATTGATCAGTTCCTGTTGATAAGTGTGCATAATCAAAGCTTTTCGATAATTTTCCACTAACTTATCTACATCCATATTATCGGGAATATTATTCTCTGCTTTCTCATATAACAAAATATCTTCTGCCCAACTACGAATATAATGCTCAGCAAAAAGAGTACTATCATCTTTTGACAATCCGACCGGAAGTACAGACATCAAATCTTCTTTATATAAAAAGTTACCGTGCACCTCTACTAAAGGAGTCTTTCCTTTATGGTCATGCATTTCTTTACACGCTCCAAAGCAAAGAAGGGTTATTAGCAAGAAGACTATTATTCGCATTGTCTATTAGAATCTACTATTTCAGGTACGAAGATAGTGAATAATCGGTTACATCAGTTATTATTAACGGTTTTTAAAACCTCTTGGTTAATTTCAACCTTACCGGAAACCTGCAATTCCCGCTCCCAATGTGTATCAAGATAGTTTTTATAATCCTTTCTCACCTGTTCTAGGACCTCCCTATAATCGTCCGGTCCCTTCTTTTTTTCGCCCACTACAATAGTAAAAGGATAGTACATATCTGATTCAAAACCACTTCTTTTAAAAACCAATTTATCTACATATTTATTATCTCCGTCGCCAAAATTACCTTGTTCGAATTTTATCTTTTCCGCAATGGATGTATTAAATGTTTTCCGTAATGTATCTGCCCACTCTTTTTCAGGTACTTTCTTCAAAAGCTTTTTAGCTTGTTTGGCTATTTTTTTATCAGCACAATGCAAAACGATACCTTTGAATTTTGGACTTACCCACCGATAATTTGCTTGATGAAAGTTAAAATAAGTAGCCAGTCCCGCCCGATCATTCATTGACGGCAAATCAACTTGCTGACGTTTCACCTCTGTAACCAGATAATTTTCTTCATATTCCTGCATAGCAGAATGAACTTCCGGATGTTTACTTTCCAATTTTTCACTTTCGAAATCCAGTAACGACTTTGCTATAAAACTATTCAACTGCCGCTTTACAGACAAAGGATAGGAAGAAGCAAACCGTTTAAACATAGCATCGGTATACTTCTGCCCATCAATAGTAAACAGTTCTAGCGTAGTTACTCCGTTCTTCAATAGTTCCTCTATCCCTTGTTGATTAGAAGTATAATGATAGTCTTTTTTCAAACGTTCAACTACTGCTCGCGTACCTCTATTCAAAATTTGTAAGTCATTCAATTGTTCTGAGAGTTTACCTGAAAGACTCTCATATGCAGGTAATTCTTTCTGATCAACCACTTTTAAAATATGCAATCCTTCAGGAGTAAAAAAGGGCTTAGACACCCCACCTTTTGGCAAAGAGAAAGCGATTTCCTCAAACTCAGAAGTTGTTTGTAAAGACTCTACCCATCTACAACGTTTATCATCAGAATATTTCTCCACCAAAGCAGCAAAATCTATTTCAGGCTTCTCTACTATAACTCTATATAAAGAGTCCATCCGGTTCTGTTCCTCCTGCAGATGTTTAACAGATACAGTCTGAGGCAGATATTTAAATAGTTGCATCACTTGCACTTGCCCTTTTCCATGCGTTAATTGCATTTTCTGATACAGCACGCGAGAGCAGCTATCCATTGCCAATGTATCTATAAGATAAGATTTACGTAAATATTCGAGGTACTCTTTTCGTCGATCACGAAAGTTTAAAGTAGTATCAAGCCCTATCGTTTTTGCAGCATCAACCTTCAACTTATATAGAATGAAAGATTTAGTATATTCCATTGGAGAAGGCTTTACTTCTGAAATCTCAATATGACGCCGATAAGCATATTCAAACTCGGAGCGAAGTATTTCTTTCCCATTAATTCTCATCAACACCGGATCCTCTTGGGCAAAAGACAATGCTCCGCAAAGACAAATTCCTCCTAACAATAAACTCCTTTTCATACCATATTCTTAACTTTTCAAATGACATACAAATAGCGAATGGTAAAATAACACAAACGGTGAATGGTAAGCGCCATACGTAAAGCATAGCTGTTCACCGTTCACCGTTCATTATTTACTGTTTCTTATATCTTATTCCGGACGACTGTAGTTAGGCGATTCACTAGTAATCGTAACATCATGCGGATGACTTTCCATTACTCCGGCATTAGTGATACGTGTAAACTTCGCATCATGCAATTTTTCTATACTAGCAGCACCGCAATATCCCATACCTGCACGTAAGCCACCCGTCAGTTGATAAACCACTTCAAAAAGAGTACCTTTATAAGGAACACGGGCAGCAATACCTTCCGGAACCAACTTCTTCACATCAGCTGTTCCACTTTGGAAATAACGATCTTTTGAACCATTCTCCATTGCTTCCAAAGATCCCATACCGCGATAAGATTTGAATTTACGTCCATTAAAGATAATAGTATCACCTGGAGACTCTTCTGTTCCTGCAACCAATGAGCCAATCATTACACAATATCCTCCAGCAGCCAATGCTTTCACAACATCACCGGAATAGCGTAAACCACCATCGGCAATCAAAGGAATGCCTGTTCCTTTTAATGCTTTTGCCACATCATATACAGCAGAAAGCTGAGGAACACCAACACCGGCAACAACACGGGTAGTACAAATAGAACCCGGACCAATACCAACCTTTACAGCATCAGCGCCTGCTTCTACCAGTGCTTTTGCAGCTTCACCGGTAGCAATATTACCTACTACTATATCAATATCCGGAAACCGTTTCTTTGCCTCTTTCAATTTTTCAATCACATACATCGAATGACCGTGAGCAGTGTCAATTACGATAGCATCTGCACCCGCAGTTACCAAAGCCTGCATACGATCCAAAGTATCAGCTGTCACACCAACACCAGCGGCTACACGTAAACGCCCCTTAGAATCCTTGCAAGCCATAGGCTTATCTTTTGCTTTCGTTATATCTTTATAGGTTACAAGACCTATCAATTTTCCGTCTTTACCAACAATCGGCAGCTTTTCAATCTTATGTTCCTGAAGAATTTGAGCAGCAGATTCAAGATCTGTAGACTGGTTAGTTGTCACCAATCGTTCTTTCGGAGTCATCACATGATCGATATGTTTGTCCATATCCTTCTCAAAACGCAAATCTCTATTAGTAACAATACCGACTAGATAACCCTCATCATCCACCACAGGAATACCACCGATTTTATATTCAGCCATTATGTTCAAAGCATCAAGTACAGTAGAGCCTCTCTTGATCGTGATAGGGTCATAAATCATACCATTTTCGGCACGCTTTACGATAGCAACTTGTCTTGCCTGGTCCTCAATAGACATATTTTTGTGAATCACACCAATACCACCTTCGCGAGCAATGGCAATAGCCATTTTCGCTTCAGTAACCGTATCCATGGCAGCCGTCACAAAGGGAATTTTTAACTCAATGTTTTTTGAAAACCTTGTCGAGAGATCGACAGTACGCGGTAAAACTTCAGAATAAGCAGGGATCAACAGTACATCGTCGTAAGTTAATCCGTCCATTACAATCTTATCAGCAATAAATGACATAGGGATATGCGTTTAAAATTTATTGCGTGCAAATATACGGTTTTTATTCAAAAACCGCATACCTGCACGCCTATTTTTTTCGCTTTTTTAATTTGCCATTTCAGAGATAAACTTAATACGAACCAAACGGACTTCTTCTTCAGTAAATTCATCGCCTAATTCGTCCAATGCATCATCTATTTTATCTGTAGTAGATTCCTTAAAATAATCATAGATATCAAGTAAATGATCCTCATCCATAATCTCTTCAAGGAAGTAATCGATATTCAACTTTGTTCCAGAATAAACAATTGCTTCTACTTCATCCAACAAATCACCGAACTCAATACCTTTGGAAAGAGCGATATCATCTAAAGCCACTTTGCGATCAATGGCCTGAATAATTGACACTTTCATCTTAGACTTATTAGCAACAGTTCGTACGCGTAAGTCTTCAGGACGTTCTATTTCGTTTTCTTCACAATGACGTTTGATCAATTTGCAAAATTCTTCACCATAGCGCTTTGCTTTACCAGCACCTACACCTGGGATATTCTGCAATTCATCTAATGTCACAGGATAAATAGTTGCCATCGCCTCTAAAGATGGATCCTGAAAAATGACATAAGGAGGAACTTCCAATTTCTTTGAAAGTTTCTTTCGCAAGTCCTTTAACATCGAGTAAAGAGCAGGGTCTACTGCACAAGAGCCACCGCCACGTGCAGGAACCTCTTCTTCTGTCTCTTCGAAGTCATTATCCTCGGTAATTTTAAACGATTTTGGTTTTTTCAGGAACCTGTGTCCATCTTCAGTTACTTTCAAGAGACCATAATTCTCCACATCTTTACTCAAGTAACCAGCAATTAATGCCTGGCGAATCACCGCATTCCACGTTTTATCTTCTTCACCCATTCCCGATCCAAACACTTCAAGATCTTCATGTAGGTGAGCTTGTATTTCTGACGTTTCTTTACCTTGTAATATGTCTATAATATAATCTGCTTTAAAATTTTCTTTTACCGCGATAATTGCTTCAATCACGGTACACAATAACTCTTGAGCCTCCACTTGTTTTTTAGGGTTTAAACAGTTGTCACAATTTCCACAATTTTCTTCCGTATATTCTTCACCGAAGTAATGCAACAATGTCTTACGACGGCATACGGAAGATTCGGCATAAGCAGCAGTTTCCAATAAAAGCTGTTTGCCTATTTCCTGCTCAGCTACAGGTTTTCCTTGCATAAACTTTTCCAGTTTCTGCAAGTCTTTATTTGTATAAAAGGTTATACACTGACCTTCACCACCATCTCTACCGGCACGACCAGTCTCTTGATAATATCCTTCCAGACTCTTCGGTATATCATAATGAATCACGAATCTCACATCCGGTTTATCAATTCCCATTCCGAAAGCGATAGTTGCTACAATTACTTCTACCTTTTCCATCAAGAAATCATCCTGATTCTTCGTTCGTGTCATCGAATCCATTCCGGCATGATAAGGTCGCGCATTGATACCATTTGCCTGAAGAATTTCAGCTAGTTCCTCTACTTTCTTCCGGCTCAGACAATAAATAATACCCGATTTTTCCGAATTATTTTTGATAAACTTAATGATATCCCTATCAATATTACTAGTCTTTGCACGTACCTCATAATAAAGGTTTGGACGATTGAAAGATGATTTAAAAACCTGAGCATCTACCATTCCCAGATTCTTCTGGATATCATGTTGTACCTTTGGCGTTGCAGTTGCCGTCAGTGCTATCAAAGGAGCTTTTCCGATTTCATTGATGATAGGACGTATCCTCCGGTACTCCGGACGGAAATCATGACCCCATTCAGAAATACAGTGAGCTTCATCTACAGCATAAAACGAAATCTTTACAGAACGCAGAAAATCCACGTTTTCCTCCTTCGTCAATGACTCAGGCGCTACATATAGCAGTTTTGTTTTTCCGGCAAGAATATCAGACCGGACCTGGTCTATCGCACTTTTATTCAATGAAGAATTAATAAAATGAGCAATGCCATCTTCTTCACTGAAGTTACGCATTGCATCCACTTGATTCTTCATCAGTGCAATCAACGGAGAAATAACAATCGCCGTACCTTCCATCAAAAGAGAAGGCAACTGATAGCATAGAGATTTTCCACCACCGGTAGGCATCAACACAAAGGTATCTCCACCATCGAGCAAATTATGAATGATTGCTTCCTGATTTCCTTTGAATTTATCAAATCCGAAATACTTTTTCAGTTCATCTGTTAAATTAATCTTCCCTGCCATCTTTAACTTTAGGTTGTTTTATTCAGTTCATGGTTTAACTATAGAAAAGCACTCTTTATATGAGAGCCTTAACAAAGTTATAAACAACTTCTTAATTACCAAGCAAAATACGACTAATATTTTCAAGAAAAAACAGAAAAAATCATTTTTACTAGCCTTTACCTTCTGATATTAAGCGGTTTGTAGTCTTGCCATATTCGCCTTTTCGAGTTGATTATTTGCATAATCCAGCGTCACTTTATACTCTTTCTTGTTTTCTGATGGGATTTCAAACATGACATCCATCATGATCGTCTCTACAATAGAACGCAATCCACGAGCACCAAGTTTATATTCCACTGCTTTATCAACAATATATTCGAAAACCGATTCTTCAAATGTAAGTTTTACACCATCCATTTCGAATAATTTGATATATTGTTTGATAATAGAATTTTTAGGTTCGGTAAGAATAGCACGAAGCGCATTACGATCCAAAGGATTCAAATATGTCAGCACCGGAAGACGTCCGATAATCTCGGGAATCAATCCGAATGACTTCAAATCCTGGGGAGCTATATACTGCATCATATTGCTCTTGTCAATCACTGCTGTTTTTTGAGAAGCAGTATAACCTACGACATGAGTATTCAAACGTTGTGCTATTTTCTTCTCGATACCATCAAAAGCACCGCCACAAATAAAGAGAATATTCTTGGTATTTACCGGAATCATTTTTTGGTCAGGATGCTTACGACCTCCTTGAGGAGGAACATTCACTACCGAACCTTCCAACAATTTCAGTAAACCTTGTTGCACTCCCTCCCCACTCACATCACGAGTAATAGAAGGATTATCTCCCTTTCGGGCAATCTTATCGATCTCATCAATAAACACGATTCCCTGTTCTGCTTCAGGCACATTATAATCTGCCACCTGAAGCAAACGAGTTAGGATACTTTCGATATCTTCTCCCACATAACCGGCTTCAGTCAGTACAGTAGCATCCACAATCGTAAACGGAACATGGAGTAACTTGGCAATTGTACGTGCCAACAAGGTTTTTCCGGTTCCAGTACTACCTACCATGATGATATTTGACTTTTCAATCTCGACATCATCACCGCTGTCTTTTTGCAAAAGGCGCTTATAGTGGTTGTACACAGATACAGACAAGAAACGCTTTGCGTCATCCTGTCCGATCACATACTGATCAAGGAATTTCTTGATTTCTACCGGTTTGGGTAGTTCTTTTAAATTAAGTTTAGCAGTTCCTGAACCTTTCTTGCTTTCTCCTAATGCTTCCTGAGTAATCTCATAAGCCTGAGTAGCGCAGCTGTCGCAGATATAGCCGTTCATTCCTGTAATCAGAAATCCGACTTCATTCTCCGACCGTCCGCAGAAACTGCATTTTTTCTTTGTCTTTGAATCAGCCATTTTTATTTTTTAATCAATACCTCATCAATCATACCATATTCCTTCGCTTCCTGGGCAGTCATCCAATAGTCGCGGTCTGAATCAGCCCACACTTTATCAAAGTCAGTATGCGAATGTTCGGCTATAATTGTATAAAGTTCTTTCTTCAGTTTCTGAATCTCACGAGCTGTGATTTCAATGTCCGAAGCCTGTCCCTGAGCACCTCCCATCGGTTGGTGAATCATCACACGCGAATGAGGTAAAGCAGAACGTTTACCTGCCGCACCGGAAACCAACAAAACAGCAGCCATTGAAGCAGCCATACCCGTACAGATAGTAGCCACATCACTTGAAATAAACTGCATAGTATCGTAAATCCCCAGCCCTGCATACACACTTCCACCCGGAGAATTAATATAAATAGAAATATCCTTACCGGGATCTACAGAATCCAAATACAACAACTGAGCCTGAAGCGTATTAGCTGTATAGTCATCTACCTGTGTTCCTAAAAAGATGATGCGATCCATCATCAGGCGTGAAAAAACATCCAACTGAGTTACATTCAGCTGTCTTTCTTCCAAAATATAGGGATTCAAATACCCGGCTTGCGATTTGATCACATCGTCCAGCACCATGCCATTCATACCTAAATGCTTGGTAGCGTATTTTCTAAAATCATCCATGTTATTGTTCCTTTCTATGTATTTATAAATAAACGTAGGTGCAAAGAAACGAAAAAGAACACAGAGACACAAAAAAACACAGAGTTATAATTTTATAAAAACTCTGTGTTTCTGTGACTTTATATTCTGTTCAGTCGAATGCTTATTCAAACATCTTATTGAATTCTTCGATAGAAACTGTTTTGTTTTCTAAAGTAACCTTAGCTTTCAAAGCTTCAGCTAGCTTCACTTCCACTACGCGACTAACCAAATTGTTGATTGTATCTTTCTTCTTCAACATTTCTTGTGCATAGTTGTCAAGTACATCATCTGGAATAGACATCATACCATATTGAGCAAACTGAGCTTTAGTAGTTTCTTTAGCCATATTCAGTACATCTTCCTGTTCAACCTTGATGCCGTTAGCTTCTACCAGTTGTTCCTTAATCAGGTGCCAAGTAAGTTCTTCGATACTCTTATCATAGTTCTCTGCAACATATTCTTCGCCTTTTTCTTCATTGTTCAGTAGCATAATACGTTTCAGCAGTGCATCTGGGAATTCCAGTTTACCAACTTTTTCCATCAACACCTTACGAGCATCGATCAAGAATTTATAATCACTGTCAGCAATAAATCTCGCTGCTATATCTTCTTTAATCTTAGCGCGGAATTCTTCTTCAGTCTTCACAACACCCTCGCCGAAAGCCTGATCAAATACTTCCTGAGTTAATTCTCCTGCAACAAAACGAGTGATTTCTTCTACCTGAAAGCTGAAATTAGAATTCACATCTTTAGCGATTGCCTTGTCAATCTTCAACAAAGAAGCAAGTTCTGCTTCGTGACCATCATAAGCAACGTTCGGATTGAATACCAGAACATCGTTCACTTTTGCATCTGCAAAGATAGCTTTCTGTTCGTCGTTCTTCATATAAGAAGGCATCAAAACTGCACTTTCTACTTGAATACCACCTTCTTTTGTGTTACCTTCTTCATCTAACTGAGCCAACAGACCTTTCAGCATATCATTTTCCTGATATACATCTACCTTATCATATTTACCAGTACGTTGAGTATACATCTTAACCTGGTTTTCAACCATTTCGTCAGACACCTCAATTGTATAGAAATCTACTTTATCTTTAGTATCAACTTCAGCCTTGAATTCAGGAGCCAGAGCAATATCAAATACAAAATCAAATTCTTCCATTGTATCGAAATCGATAGCTTGCTGCTTTTCTTCGTTAGGCAATGGCTCACCCAACATATTCACTTTATTTTCTTTAATATAATTGTAAACAGCTTCTTGCAATGTTTTATTTACTTCCTCAGCAATCACTGATTTACCATACATCTTCTTAATAAGGCTCAATGGAACCATTCCTTGACGGAATCCCGGAATCTGTGCTTTCTGACGAAGTGACTTCAATGACTTGTCTACTTTCACCTGATAGTCAGCTTTCTCAAGCTTTACAGTAAGCTGTGCGCTTACTTTGTCAATGTTTTGTAATGAAACGTTCATTCTGACAATTATTTATTTGATTTATACTTTGTTCTATATACTCAAAGAGGGTGCAAAATTAGTGCTAATCTTTTAAATTACAAAAGACATTGCATATTTATTTCGAATCATATCTGGAATATCAATATAACAATTATATAATCAGTAGCCTTTATTTAAGCTTGTAATACTCTTTTTTTTTCATATTCTGCAAATTAAAAGGAAAAAAGATGGTCAATTCAAAAATTATTCTTTTCTTTGCCTCGGATTGATGGGGCATTAGTTTCTCGATTTCTATTACAAGTTTTTACTACTGTTGCAAAAAATGCATTCGTAAACTCTCTGTTGTTTTAATCCTTTTATTAGTAGCCATCTATCCGGAGAGTTTTATTCATTTATTTATTTTTTATCATTTTCATTATGAACATTTATGTTGGAAACCTTAACTACCGCGTTAAGGAACAAGATCTGCAACAAGTGATGGAAGATTACGGAGCAGTATCATCAGTTAAAGTAGTTATGGACCGTGAAACCGGTAAATCTAAAGGATTCGCTTTCATTGAAATGGAAGATGACGCTGCTGCTACTAAAGCAATTGCAGAATTGAACGGTGCCGAATACATGGGCCGTACCATGGTAGTTAAAGAAGCTAGACCTAGAGCCTAATTCCCGACGCTAACATAGCTTAATAAAAAAACTTCTATCACTTGTGACAGAAGTTTTTTTCATTTAATATCTTTCTATATCAGCCTTCCAAGCTTTGTACTTCCACATCCTTTACTTTTCGAAGCAAATCAGAAGCGAATATAAAGTTATTCAACCGTTGGTTTGTCGAAGTAAAGATATCATCTTTGGTTCCTTCCCACTCTTTATGACCCTCATAAATATAAATCACCTTTTCACCAATTCCCATTACAGAATTCATATCGTGGGTATTAATAATGGTTGTCATATTATATTCTCGAGTAATATCATGAATTAAATCATCGATTACCAAGGAAGTCTTTGGATCCAACCCCGAATTGGGTTCGTCACAAAACAAATATTGCGGATTCAATGAAATAGCACGGGCAATTGCCACACGTTTTTGCATACCTCCACTAATCTCACCAGGATATTTATCTTTAGCTTCACTCAGATTCACACGATCCAGACAAAACATAGCCCGCTTTGTACGATCCCGTAGTGTGTCATTACTAAACATATTCAATGGGAACATTACATTGTCCAACACCGACATAGAGTCGAAAAGAGCGGCACTCTGGAAAATCATTCCCATTTCCTTGCGGAGCATTTTTTTCTCCTTTTTACCCATCAGCACTAGATTACGTCCATCATACAACACTTCTCCTTTTTCTGGAGTCAGCAAACCTACAATACATTTCATCAGCACCGTTTTGCCTGATCCGCTCTGACCAATAATCAGATTTGTCTTCCCATTCTCAAAAGTCGCATTGATATCATTCAATACGGCCTTATCGTCAAATGATTTATAAAGTCCTTTAATATCAATCATCCCATCAAAAGTTTAGTTAATACCAAATCCGCAAACAGAATTAAAACACTACTACACACCACTGAATCTGTAGAAGCCTTTCCTACTGCAATCGAGCCACCTTCTACTGTATATCCAAAGAAAGCAGACACGCTCGCAATAATAAATGCAAAGAAAAGAGATTTGATAATACTTGCCCAAATAAACCATTCTACAAACATATATTGCAATCCATATTCTAGATTGACAGCACTCATTACACCTGCAAACCAACAAGTACAAAAAGCACCAATGATTCCGGCAAAGACACTGAATGTCACCAATATTGGAATAGTAGTAACCATTGCTGTTATCTTAGGAAGTATGAGATAATTAGCAGAATTAACACCCATAATCTCTAGTGCATCAATCTGTTGAGTAACTCGCATCGTTCCAAGTTCTGAAGCAATGTTCGAACCGACTTTCCCTGCCAAAATTAGGCACATAATAGAAGAAGAAAACTCAAGCAACATGATCTCACGCGTTACATACCCTACTGTCCAGCGAGGCATCCATGGGCTTTCAATATTCAATTTAATTTGGATGGTAATAACTGCACCGATGAAAAATGAAATCAACAGTACGATACCAATGGAGTTCACACCTAGCTGCTCCAACTCGTTAAGGTATTGCCGGAAGAACATACGCATACGCTCAGGACGGGAGAAAGTCCGTCCCATCAGCATAATATATCGTCCAACAGTTCTCAATGCTTTTATCATAACTCACACTATTTGTTTGCAAATGTACACTATTTCAGCTTATTTTTACTACATTTGTCGCAAAATAACTTGAACATGGAAGAAAGCAAGATGGTACTTCGCACGGAAGACCTGGTAAAGAAGTACGGTAAACGAACCGTTGTCAGCCACGTATCCATCAATGTGAAGCAAGGTGAAATTGTAGGTTTGCTAGGTCCAAACGGGGCCGGCAAAACAACTTCATTCTATATGACTGTTGGATTGATTACTCCTAACGAAGGACGTATTTTTCTTGACGATCTGGAGATTACCAAGTTTCCCGTTTATAAACGTGCTCAAACAGGGATCGGTTACCTTGCACAAGAAGCTTCCGTATTCCGCCAAATGAGTGTAGAAGATAATATCGCCTCTGTCCTAGAGATGACCAACAAGCCCAAAGAATATCAAAAAGAGAAACTTGAAAGCTTGATAGCTGAGTTCCGGTTACAGAAGGTGCGCAAAAACAAAGGTAACCAACTATCCGGTGGTGAACGCCGCCGAACAGAGATTGCCCGTTGTTTGGCAATTGACCCTAAGTTTATCATGCTAGATGAGCCATTTGCCGGAGTCGATCCGATCGCAGTAGAAGATATTCAGCAGATTGTATGGAAATTGAAAGACAGAAATATCGGTATCCTGATTACTGACCACAACGTACAAGAAACATTAAGTATCACCGATCGTGCTTATTTGTTGTTTGAAGGAAAAATCTTATTCCAAGGTACCCCGGAAGAACTGGCAGAAAATAAGATCGTACGTGAGAAATACTTAAGTAACAGTTTCGTATTACGCCGTAAAGACTTTCAGTTAGATAAAGATTAATTCTAATAAACCCTTTGCACTATCGGACATATCTGATAATAAAACACCCGGGAACATTAAGTTTCCGGGTGTTTAGGTTTAAATATATATCCAATGGCTATTTCTGCCGAATAAAAATATTAATTGGTGTACCAGTCAAGTCCCACTTCTCACGCATCTTATTCTCAAGAAAACGCTTATACGGCTCCTTTACATATTGAGGTAAATTAGCAAAATAAACAAATGAAGGTACTTGAGTATTTGGCAACTGCGTAACATATTTGATTTTAATGTACTTCCCTTTATTTGAGGGAGGCGGATAAGCCTCAATCAGTGGCAACATCTCTTCATTCAAACGAGCCGTAGGTATCTTGGTAGTACGGTTCTCAAATACAGTACGAGCTTCTTCAAGCACCTTCAGAATACGTTGTTTTGTTATTGCAGAAGCAAAGATAATTGGAAAGTCCACAAAAGGAGCAAAGCGCGAACGAACCGCATCTTCAAATGTCTTCATCACTTTTGCGGTCTTATCCTCAACCAAATCCCACTTGTTAATAACAACGACTAACCCTTTCTGGTTCTTTTGAATTAAAGAGAATATATTCAAATCCTGGCTTTCGATACCTCTCGTAGCATCCAACATCAGAATACAAACATCCGAACCTTCAATGGCACGAATCGAACGAATGACAGAATAATATTCCAAGTCTTCGTTAACCTTGTTTTTCTTACGAATACCAGCTGTATCGACCAAATAGAAATCGAAACCAAACTTATTATAACGAGTATAAATAGAATCACGAGTAGTTCCGGCTATTTCCGTTACGATATTGCGATCTTCACCAATAAATGCATTTACAATAGAAGACTTACCAGCATTTGGACGACCTACTACAGCGAAACGAGGAATATCATCATCCAATATCTCCGAAGTATCTTTTTTAAACTTGCTAACAATCAAGTCCATCAAATCACCAGTACCGCTTCCTGTAATAGCAGAAATACAATACGGTTCATCCAATCCTAATTTATAAAATTCAGGAGCATTATATTGTAATTCATTATTATCTGTCTTGTTAGCAACTACAATTACCGGGCTATTCGCACGACGTAGAATAGAAGCTACCTGCAAATCCAGATCAGTCACTCCATTCGTCACATCCACAACAAACAAAATCACATCTGCTTCATCCACAGCCAATAATACCTGCTTACGGATCTCCTCTTCAAAAATATCATCAGAGTTTACCACCCATCCTCCAGTGTCTACCACGGAGAATTCACGCCCCAACCATTCCGACTTGCCATACTGCCTGTCGCGAGTAGTACCCGCTTCTTCATTCACAATAGCCTGACGAGTTTTCGTCAGACGGTTAAATAAGGTAGACTTGCCCACATTCGGACGTCCTACAATTGCAACTAAATTTCCCATAGTTCAATACCTTGTTTTTTACGACTATCACAGTCGCATGAATACTTTTAATCTAACTGATAACCAAAATTTCGCAGTTCTTTATCCGAACTACGCCAATCTTTATCAACCTTCACATACGTCTCAAGGAAAATTGTTTTTCCGAAGAAACGTTCCAGTTCTCGGCGTGCTTCGGTAGCTACCTTCTTTAATGCCTTTCCCTGCTTGCCGATAATGATACCTTTTTGCGAATCGCGTTCAACATAAATCACTGCCTGAATATATATTTTCTTCGATTCTTCCTTAAACTGTTCTACAACTACCTCCACTGAATAGGGTATCTCTTTGTCATAGTATAACAGAATCTTTTCGCGGATAATCTCATTTACAAAAAAACGGGCAGGTTTATCTGTCCACTGATCCTTCCCGAAGTAAGGTGGAGAATCCGGCAGTAATTCCTTAATCCGCTTCATCACATAATCTACATTAAACTTAGATACAGCAGAAATCGGAATAATCTCAGCTTGTGGCAGTAATTCTTTCCATGCTTCCACCAACTGAGCCAGTTTTTCCTGATCAGTAAGATCTATTTTATTTATGAGCAACAAAATAGGAATCGTCATCTGACGTACCTTTTCCATAAACTCATTGTTTTTATCCGGTGTCTCTACCACATCAGTAACATAAAGCAAAATATCGGCATCTGTCAATGCTGAAGTTGAAAAATTCAGCATCGACTCTTGCAATTTATAGTTAGGCTTCAACACTCCTGGTGTATCAGAAAAAACAATCTGCATCTCATCTGTATTATAGATACCCATAATCCGATGGCGGGTAGTCTGTGCCTTAAACGTGGCAATCGATATACGTTCGCCCACCAACGCATTCATCAATGTCGATTTACCGACATTCGGATTTCCTACTATATTAACAAAACCTGCTTTATGCATCTTTTTTTATATATTGGTTGAGACAAAAAAACGCATCGAATCGAAATAGGATGCGTTTTATAAGTTATAATTCAGTAACTAATGTTACGATTCCTTTTTTCCGTCATAACCCCATTTTACATAAACCGCACCCCATGTAAATCCGGCACCGAAAGCTGTAAAAATGATGTTATCTCCTTTCTTCAATTTATCCTCAAAATCCCAAATACACAATGGAAGTGTACCCGCACTTGTGTTACCATAATGCTCGATATTAACCAATACCTTATCCATCGGAACTTCCATACGATGAGCCACAGCCTCGATAATGCGGACATTTGCCTGATGAGGAACAATCCAGTCGATAGTATCCCTTGTCAGACCATTTTTTTCTGCAATAGCAGCTGATACATCTGACATACTGGATACAGCATATTTAAATACTGTTCTTCCTTCCTGGTGCAGATAGTGCATTTTATTATCTACAGTAAAATAAGACGGTGGGCAAACCGAGCCTCCAGCTTTCATGTGAAGGAAAGGCAAACCTTTACCATCCGTTCTCAAAATAGAGTCCATAATACCATAATCCTCTGTAGTTGGTTCCACCATAAACGCAGCAGCACCATCACCAAAAATAGGACAAGTAGCACGATCTGTATAATTAACCATTGACGACATCTTATCAGCACCGACAATGATAATTTTCTTATATCTTCCCGAACGAATAAAATTTGCAGCAGTCTCCATCAAATACAGAAAGCCGCTACACGCAGCCTGTAAATCGAAAGCGAAAGCATTTTTCAATCCGAGTTTATCACAAAGAATAGAAGCAGTAGAAGGGAAGTGATAGTCAGGAGTAGTAGTAGCGACAACAACTAAATCGATATCGTCAGGATTAGCTCCAGTCTTTTTCATTAACTGTTTAGCTGCTTTACGAGCCATATATGAACTACCTAATCCTTCTTCATTCAATATATGTCTTTCTTTTACTCCAATACGAGTCATAATCCATTCATCGTTGGTATCCACCATCTTCGATATCTCGTCATTAGTCAAGATATAATCAGGTACATATCCCCCAACTCCTGTGATTACTGCATTTATTTTTTCCATCAAACCTATTTTAAATTAGCAATACTATAATACCTAAAGCAGCCGGAGAGCTTTACCCCCTGGCTGTCTTGAGTATAACTGTACTGATTATACAGCTGCTTCTTTTTCGATAGCTAACTTACCTCTGTAGTATCCGCAAGCGCCACATACAGTGTGATAAACATGCCATTCACCACAGTTTGGGCAAATAGCTAATGTAGGAGCTACTGCCTTATCATGAGTTCTTCTCTTCGCTGTTCTTGTTTTTGATTGTCTTCTCTTAGGATGTGCCATTTTCTTAAAGCTTTAATTATTATCTAATATTTTTTTTAATTCATTCCAACGAGGATCAATTTGTTCCTCCACTTCTTCCTCTATTACGATTTCATCTCCTCCAGTGTCGAAAACTTCATCATTATCTTCATCAGCACTCGTTTTCATGTGCTTGCTTAACTTGCTCGTTATAGTTTTATTACACTTACCTGGAGCATGTACATGCTTCATTGGAATTGCAAGTGCAACAAACTCATACATAAACCATGCCACATTGATCTCTCCTTCTTCCTCGGGGATCACAATTAGGTTATCACCTTCTTCTGCATATTCATGTCCAAACTTTACCATTAATTTATCAGAAGAACTGATAGGTAATTCCATTTCATCCAAACAACGATCACAGGGTACCCATACAACACCGTCAGTCTGGAAACTCAATTCGAAAGCATGAGAGGTTCTCTTTACAGTTAATACAACATTAACTCTACCCTTCTGAACTTCAGGACCATCAATATGAGCGAAATAAAGGTTATCCAATACAAACTCATACTTAGCAGAGTCAGCTTGCATGCCTTTCAAATCAATTTTGTATTTATCAAACTTTCCCAAAGCGTCTCTCTTTTTTAATCTTTAGATTACAATTCGGGCGACAAAGATACAAATAAATATCCTCATAACATACAAATTATCAGTAAATATTCACTTTTTTAATAGGTATTATTGGAATCACAATGATTACGAAAGTATCCCAAGCCTCAATTATAGTTATATTTCCAATCCGAATTACCCAGCACCTCCTGTTTACACATATAGTTCTTCTTACTACCAAACGCAATAAAGCCCCTTGACTCTTTCGAATCAAGGGGCTTCTTGAAAAACGGCAGTTACCTACTCTCCCACTGTTACGCAGTACCATCGGCGTGACGAGGCTTAACTTCTC
>NZ_JAQVBV010000120.1 GCF_028690125.1 Bacteroides sp.
TTTTATTACTAATTAAATTAAAATTTTTATGATTAAATTTACAAACTTTAGAACGAAAGCTCTCGCACTCGTTGCGATGACAGCTTTTAGTGCGGGTTCGGTATTTGGTCAGAATGCAGATTTGTCAATTATGACATCCCAAAAGATTATTCAGTGGGATGGAACACAAAAGCAAACTGCTCCTGTATCAAGTGGAGACTTGGTTCCCGGGGTTTCGTTGTCTGTTACCGAAGGTAATTGGGCAAATGAATTTGATTTACCCAAATCAACAACCATCCAAACAACTAATCCATCTACTTCCACTTATTGGATTAATGGAAATGATTTAAATGTTTTTGTGGGTGAAGGTAACAAATTGGCCGTTACATTTGATATTTCGGCCAAATACCTTAAAAATGTAAAAGACCTTCAGATTGAATTAGCTTCCAATCATTTTGGTGGCGCATCCAATATGAGTGTTAATTTCGATGCTAGAGTATGGGTTTTCGACTTAGCAGGTAATGAAGTCGATTATAGTACAATTTACGAAAATGGTACTTCTGATTGGGGTACGTTTAACGATGTTTATAACACAAATACAGCATCAAAAACGATTAAATTATTCCAGGAAGCTAATGACCTAACAGAAGATAACAAGTTTATCCCAAATTCACTGGATAATAAGTTAATCCGTGTGACTTTGATTTCTGATTTACCTGTTGGAGAGGACGGTGATCATTTCCCAGCAGCTTTGGTTGTTAAAAGTGTGAAAATCCAATCGGATGCTCCTAGCATTACTTTGACTCCTTCAAAATCAGACTTTGAAGCGGGTATGGGATATCAGACATCGCTTACAGGAAGCAGTCTTGCTATTTCAAGTACATTGGCTGATGGATCAGTTATTTATTTAGGTGCTCCAACAAATTTTGTATTTAATAACCAAAATGATGCTAAATCGGTTACTCTTCCTGCTAATGCACAACCATTTGCATTCAAGCCAATGACAATTGATAAGATCGTTGGTTCATTCAAAGCTAAATTATCAGCTACAACTGATCGATTGAATCCTATCAAGAATATTCCGGTTGTAACTACTGCTGTTACAGGTAATTCTGTGCCTGAGCTTTATTTGTCAGAAAATAAATTGACTTTCCAAACCAATATGGTTCCGAAAACGGTTCAGATATGGGGTAAGAATATTCCAAAGCCAAGTCTTTATGGTAACCCAAGTTTTGAAGCTGCATGGTTTACAACAGATCAAGACAGGTCTTCTTACTCTGAAACTGCTGTAAACAACAATCAGTTCCATGTAGATGACTTGGGTATTATTGTAAAAAATTCATCTAATAAGCTGGTTATTAATTATGCTGAAATTGTAAATAATATTGATTTTAATCCTACAGTTTATGTAAAGATTAATCATCGTTATCGGATGCATAATAAGATTAAAGGTTTAACAACATTTACCGGTGGCCAGGAAGACCCCAGCATAGGGTTAAAGAAATATCCTCAGATTTTAGTTGTGGGTGATATTGCAGCTGTATGGTTTGAATACGAAGGACAAGATAGCAAAGCTGGTGATATCGTAGGTGATATTTCTACCGCTTTCTATGCTCCTTACGATGCAAGCAAGCAAGATCAGGTTTATTCAAGAACCAAAAAATTCATTTTGAAAGGTACAAAAGTTGAACCAGATGATGGTCAGGATTATGCTACATTTAAAATTTCATTGGCGAAATTAGAAACACATGACAACGATGGTCATATGGCTTTTTCTTACAGTGTTGATAAAGGTATCACATGGAATACTCCTGTAACAACTGCTGAAATTAAGGTTGCGATGTTAACTCCAACTGATAAAGAAAACTTCAAGAACGTTGGTAAGGAAATTTGGGTACGTTTCAGACCGGATTGTGACGGATTCGATAGAGATATGGATTATCGTCATGATTCATATCATGCTGCGTACGTTTGGGATCCTCATTATAATTTGTTGAAAGCTGTTCAAAAAGACAGATGGCGCGTAAACACTCAAGCAATTGTATTTGGTGATACAAGAGCTAATTTGGAAAACACTATTCACGAATGGTCTGTTGTAGACGTAATGGATAACAGTAAGTTATCAAAATGGGGTTCTTGGATGTTAACTAAGAGTGACTTCCGTAAAGATTATGGAATCAAATACTTAGGACAGTGTGGAGAAGAAGTTAATCCTCTTTCAGAAGGAAGCTTCCTGGTTTCTGGTTATAACCTGACTTCTAATGTTAAAATTGCAGTTGATCCGGATAATTTTAATGAAGATGCATTTGCTTATACAGTTGAAATTTTGGATGGTTACGGTACTTTAGAAGGTAAAGAAATTGTGCCTAACCAATATGGTGAAGTTTATGCAAAAGTTAGCGTGAAATTTGATCCAGCAGAAAGATTTGAAAATTATAGTAATGTTGCTGATATTGTTACTGTAGAATATGATGGACGAACCATTGAAGAAGCAAGACGTTTTTGGAGGGAAAGTGCAGAGTATGATTATGTTGATTATTTAGCTCATGATGAAGGAGATGTACGATTTGTATATCCGATGTATGACTATCCAGCTGCTAAATTAACAGGTCGTATCTATAAACCTGTAGTTAACAAAGTTGCTGTAGAAAGTATTAAAACTCAAATTAATGTTCCTGTTCCTCAGACATTGACTATATCTGGTCGTGAACTTGATCCTTCTAAGAAATCAATCGTTGTTTCTTTGGTAAATGAAGGTACTCCTTATACTATTTCTCCTTCTACATTCAAAATCGATGCCGATGGTAATGTTAATGGCGAATTAGTTGTAACCTTTACTCCGACAAGCACAGCTGATTTGTGTAATAACACCAATTCATTGGTTTATGCTTATGGTACATGTCCTGAATTACCTATCGAAGGTTCTGAAATGACTGCTGTTACAGTTGTAGATCAGCCAAAATTCGAAGCATTCAATCCTGGTGACATCCAGGGTGACCGTGTTGACTTGAGAGTAACTCCTGCTGATGGTGGTAACAACTATGTAGTTGGTATCGGTATCTTGAAATACAACAAGAAGACTTCTTCTATCTTCATGTCTGAAGTTTATGCTAAAGACGACAAAACTTATGTTGAGCTGTTCAACGGTACAGGCGAAGCTTTGAATCCAGACATTATCTCTGAAGATTCTCCTAACTACTACATGGAAGTTTACGAAGGTACAACTATGAAAAAAGCTATCGTCTTAGGTGCTGCTGACGTTGATCTTTGGAAACCTTATGGAATCACAGTGAAGACTATCGACTATAATCTTGCTTCTAATAAGGAATATACACTTGTATTGAAACAAGGTCAGATTACACTTGACGTTTACAAGTTTACAGGTGATGTTACTCACAAAACAAGAAAAGATGATTTGGATGCTGCTGCTTATAAGGTTAGTGCATTCAATGAAGCAGACTGGACAACAGTTGGCGGATGGCATACAAGCTTGACTACTCAGACTCCGTTGTATGCTAGCATGTTCCATGCTGAAGTACCTGCTGCAAACTTCAAACAGTATTTCGATGACGTAACTGTTGAAAGAGCTCAATACGGATTCCAGACTGGTCTTTCTGTTA
>NZ_JAQVBV010000121.1 GCF_028690125.1 Bacteroides sp.
ATATTCTTCCTTGCAATCTCTCTGCACTTTTTAGAATCTTTTCAATTTCTGCAATTGCAACTCCGCTTTTTCCGGTACGAATTAGATTATCTGCAACCTTTTCCATCACTGCGATGTTCATGCAAGTCTCACCAGTTATGAATATTCCGTCTTTCTCTTCTTCTGTTGTGTCATATGTAATTGTTATTGTTTTCATGCAATTTCCTCCTCGTTTTGTTGTTCGTTTTCTTTACTCTGTATAAACAATACTATACTCTGTATACTTTGTCAAGATATTTTTCTTGTTTCTCTTTACTCTGTATAGTTTTTGTGTTATATTCGAGATGCAAGGAGGTGAATATAATGAATGAACGGTTGAAATTGGTTAGAAAGGCGTTGAAATTATCTCAAGATTCTTTCGGCGAACGTCTCGGTATGACCGGAGGTGCAGTTTCCCATCTTGAAAATGGAAATAGGAACATCACTGAACAGGTTGTTAAATCTATCTGTCGTGAGTTTGGAGTTGACTATATATGGTTTACTACTGGTGACGGAGAGATGTTCGTGGAAACAGATGACGATTTCATGGAACGCATTGACCGCATCATGGCAGGTGAAGACGACGCACGAAAGAATTTATTCAAATCCTTTCTGGATGCCAGTGACGAGGACATCGCAGCATTTCAGAGAATTATTGATTTGTTTGCATCAAAAAAAGACTGACAGTCTTTTCAACTGCCAGTCTCGTGGGTGTAAAGATATGTAACGAATTTATATATCCTCTTGAGGGTCTTTTCGCTTCGTATCTTTCCGACTATCTCGATGATAGCATCTTTGTACTTGATGACAACCACCCCCTTTTCAAATCCGATTATACCATTAATTTCCACAATTATGGAAATGTGGCAGGCGATTTCCACAATCATGGAAATATGTCCACCTGTCGCCATGCGGCAATCATGTTGTGATATTATTATTTGTATTCGGATTCAAACAGATCAGTGATTTTTGCATCCAGTGCGATCGCTATTGTTTCAAGTTGAAATAATGTCGGCGACACCTTACCGTTTTCGATGTTGTTGAGCGTAGATTTTCCTATTCCGGACTTTCTTGCCAGCTCCATCAATGTGAGACCCTTTTCGGTTCTCTTTTCCCACAGCATTATCTTCATCGTTTTTCACCTCCTCCCGCAATGAACGGTACGAGGCCAGAAAAATTACTGTTACAAGTATTTTCCCTTTTTTCGATGAAGATAAATATTCTAAACTTTATACAAATTACATTATGAAAGAGAGTGTGCTTATGAAAAACGAATCTGTCAACTCAAAAATATGTAAATATTGCAAAACGGAAATTCCGAAAACTGCAAAAATATGTCCTAATTGCAACAAAAAGCAAGGCAGTGTATTAACAAAGATAATCATTGCTTTTGTTGTCGTCGTTGTCTTATGCCTCCTTTTCGGCGGTGGTTCTAAGTCAAAAAAAACCGACGGCGAAATAAATGCCTCGACTACAGCAGCACCAACTCCGGAACCTTCTGTCGAATCCACTGCTCCCTCTGTCACAGATGCACCTGTTGTCGAAGAATCGACGTCCGACACGATTCCAACTGAATATAAATCAGCCCTTAATAAAGCGATCGCTTACAGCGAATCCATGCATATGTCTAAAAATGGTTTGTACAATCAATTAACCTCTGAATACGGGGAACAATTTTCAGCAGAAGCCTCGCAATATGCTATCGATAATGTTGGTGCTGACTGGAATGCAAATGCGTTAGCAAAAGCGGAAGAATATAATGAATCCATGCATATGTCAAAATTAGGTTTGTATAATCAATTGGTTTCTGAAAGTGGCGAACAATTTACTACTGATGAAGCGCAATACGCTGTTGATAATATAAACGCTGACTGGAATGCAAATGCGTTAGCAAAAGCAAAAGATTATCAAGATTCTATGAGCATGTCTCCGGAATCTATCCGTGATCAACTGGTATCTGAATACGGAGAACAGTTCACACAGGATGAGGCTGACTATGCTATCTCGAATCTGAACTAATTAAAAAGGGCGACCCCCACTGCAATGGAAATCGCCCTTGAGAAACTCATTCATCACTATGAAAACACGGTGATAAAATAAGACCCTCGCAAGCCTCATTTTATCATAAAACCGTGCTAATGCATAGGTTTTTCTTTATGCCCTTTTATGAGAAAGTGAGGTCTAATATATGAAAATGCCGAATGGATACGGAAGTGTTGTCAAGCTGTCCGGGAAACGTCGCAAACCATGGGCGGTTCGTATCTCTTATATGGACGAATCCACCGATGGTGTCATCAAACGCAAGCAGAAATATCTTGCTTATTTCGTCAAGCAGGAGTCTGCCTTGCAGTATCTTACCGAATACAACAACGGCTCGGTCGTTGCTGAACACATCAAATTCTCTGACGTTCCCACATTTGCTGAACTGTATGAGAAATGGAAGAAATACAAGAAATCACTTAAAGACAAATTATCAGATAGTACCTGGAGGAATTATGAGATTGCTTTCAATCATCTGGCCCCTCTGCATCCTGTCAAGATAATCAATATTAAGGTGAATGACATGCAGTCTTGTCTCAACTCTCATAACCATCAAAGTAAGTCTACTATCGGTAACATGAGAGCATTGCTCAAGGCTGTGTATGCGTATGCAGTTATGAACGAATATATTGAGCAAGACCTCACCCAGTTTTTAAAATTCGAGTATACAGAGACCTCCACCTCCATTCACGCCCGTTTTTCTGACGATGAGATTAAACTCCTGTGGCAGAAATTGTATGTCATCAATAATGTTGATGTGGTTCTCATTTATATATACACCGGAATGAGACCAACTGAGTTACTTGAGGTTCTGACCGAGAACGTCCACCTCGATGAAAAGTATATGGTCGGAGGTCTCAAGACTGAGAACGGATATGACAGACTGATTCCTCTCTGTGACAAGGTTCTCCCTCTTATCCGGAACAGGTTCAACCCCGACAAAAAATATCTAATCAATAACAAATATGGCAATCACTACACCTATGGAACATATCAAAATGGAAACTGGAACACAGTCATGGGAAAATTGGGATTGCAGCACACTCCTCATGATGGTCGATACACATTTGCAGCACTGGCAGACAATGCCGGAATGAACATCGTATGTCAGCACGTCATCATGGGTCATGTTATGTCAGACGACGAAAAGAAGAATTTCAAATCACGAACCGGACAGGACATCACGAAAGGCGTATACACTCAGAAAACCATGGATGAACTGCTCAAAGAGGTCAACAAATTATGATTTTATCTCTGTCGCTCACCTGTCTCTCACTTGTCGCTCACTTGTCACAAATGATCTTCTGTTAGCCTCGTTGTACTTCTGTTTAAAACAATTCTGATAATAATAAAACCCCACAGATTCGCCGTCTGTGGGGTTATTTTTATTATTTTAGCAGATTCCCTGTGCCATCATAGCATCTACAACTTTTTCGAAGCCTGCGATGTTTGCGCCCATTACATAGTTTCCTGCATGACCGTAACGTTTTGCAGCGTCATCGATATTGTGTGTGATGTTAATCATAATAC
>NZ_JAQVBV010000028.1 GCF_028690125.1 Bacteroides sp.
CTGTGATAAAAAAAAATGATATTATAGATGGAGAGCCGTATACATGGAGACGTGTAAGTACGGTTCGGGGGCAGGCTGATGGAAACCTACCACTGCAAGGTGGCAAGGCGCCATCTGCCGAGCCTACAAATCACCAATCAGAAAGTAAATGAAGATATGAAACAGCTATTTACGAAAGTAAGTGGTAAATATCAAGTGGCTGAAAGTGACATTACTTCCGAGGTTGCACACAAGAACTTTTCTCATTGGAAAAAAATCAATGAAATATATCCGAAGAATAAAGAGGGGATAGTTTGATAATCTTTTCCAAAGTAGACTAAAACATTAACAAAGGTAAGCTCCGCATCCAGTCCGTTCAAGTCCAAGCCCTACGGGTTAAGCTGAAAATCTCCACACCTGCGCTACGCTTCGGGTTGTATTTTCAACTTAAGACTTGCACAGACTGGATGCTACACTGATAGAGTTAATGTTATTAATCCGTTTCGGAAAAAATGTATTGTTTGAGTTTGCCGATAGAGAAGTTGCCAATTTATCTAGATTATTATCCAACATAGCTATCATTCTCGTATCTTTGCAATTATAAAGCATTTAACATGGATAGATTCAATGCGAGTGAGAGTGTAGATGCCACGAGATTAGAGAAACTATTTCTTGAAAGTGGCACACCGAAAATACTTAGAAAAAATGAATATATGGTTCGTCAAAACGATAAGACGAATCATATAGGCTTTGTTACTTCAGGTATATTTCGACTTACTCGCATAGATACAAACGGGAACGAATGGATTGTTGGTTATAGTTTTGAGAATGATTTCGTATGTGATTATCCATCTTTAATCAATAGAATTGGTGCAACGGTTAGTATACAGGCAACAACTGATTGCGAGGTTTATTTACTCCCATTAAGCGAACTCAACCAATTTTGGGAAACCGATATGGAAACACAGCGTTTAGGCAGACGAATTGCCGAAACCATGTTTGCCGAGATATACCAACGCTTATTAGGGTTCTATTGCGATACGCCCGAACAACGCTATCAGGCATTAATGAAACGCTGTCCCGATTTACAAGAACGAATATCCCTAAAAGAAATAGCACTATTTCTCGGTGTAACTCCTGAAACACTAAGCAGAATCCGCAAAAAACAACAGCAAAAATAGAGGTCTTGACTTTCGTCAAGGCTTTTTTGCTTTCTACTGCTTAATATTGCCACCATAAATGATAAACAGAATTATTATGGTAACTTACACTCACTTCGGCAAACAACCCGATGTTCTCAAACATCTTGTTCTCTGCGAGGTTCTTCAAATTGAGAAACCGCAGATATATGTAGAAACAAATTCAGCGTGTGCCATCTATACAATGGTACATACCCCCGAACAGAAATATGGTATTTATCATTTCTTGAACGAGGCGAACGAAGATGCTACATTTCAAAACTCCCTTTATTATCAATTGGAGAATGAAAGCATGGCAAGCGGAAACTATTTAGGTTCTCCAGCATTAGCCATGAAAGTATTGAATAATGACGTTAAGGGGTGTCTATTCTTTGATTTAGAAAAAAGGGCATTGGATAATATCAAATCATTTGCAAGACACCAAGCAGTTGCACCACCAATTAGAACATTCAATTGTGATTCGACTGATGGAGTATTAAAACTATTGCCATCATTACCCAAATCCACGTTTCTACATATTGACCCTTACGAAATAGATAAACCCAATAGCAACGGGCATACTTATCTTGATGTATTAATCGGTGCTACCAAATTGGGAATGAAGTGTTTGTTGTGGTACGGATTTATGACCATTAACGATAAACAGGCACTCAATAAATCCGTGTCGGAGAAGTTAGACAAGGCAGGTATTAAAGATTATGCGTGTTCAGAACTGATTATGAACGCCATAAAGAAAGATACAATAGTCTGTAATCCGGGCATATTGGGAAGTGGAATTTTAGCGACCAACCTATCCCAAAAATCCAATTCGATGATTCAGGATTATAGCAAAAAACTGGTTGGAATCTACAAAGACGCTCGATATAAGGAGTTTGACGGGAGTTTATATCATGATACCATTAACAAAAAACAGAATATAAAAATTAAAAGACATCTTTAATTGTATGAAGCATGAATGAACTATCTGAACAGAGATTTTTCCGGCTATTGTCGGAATACTCACAGAAAGAGTTTGTCGTAAATGATTTTACGACTGCATTGCAAGAACTTGCCAAGCATTTGGCAAACGTTGCTATAAATGAACAGGACTATGCTGTATTGTTACGCTATCTCTCTTTTGGACTAAACAGGCTTAAATCGCATCGAGTGCAATTTGAGCAGGGGGAAAAATGCTTTGCTATTGCTTATTGATGAAGCGATAGGACTTGTAAATACAGAAATCCGCATACTCAATATGCGAATCAAATATCCGGTTCAGTTCCAGAGTCGGAAGAACAAATTCCCACTCTCACCGCTTCATCTAACTGACGAAACCTATCTCATTGAAATTATGGAGATGGTGAGCGGACTGTTCTTATCTAAACGAGTAGTTACCCACAACGGAACAGAATCACCACTAACAGAAATCGGAAGAGCGTTTGAACACCTCTTTAATATCAAACTGGGTGATATTCACAAGAAGCATGAGAGTGTTATTAAGCGTAAGCCATCCAAAGTAACCGAGTTTTTAGATACACTTCGCAAAGCCATTGCCGAAGAAAGTAAGAATAAAGGATATTTGTAAATCAACAACTTATCAACTATTTATAGGGGTGTACCACTGGTACACCCCTAACTTATTTGCGTCCATTTGCCGAACTTTGCTTCATCAATTGATTGGTAATCTTAATGTTTAATTTAAAAATGAAGCAAAATGTATATAGACAATGAAAACTTCGACAAGTGGATGGAACGACTGTCTAAGAAGCTCTCCGAAATCGGGCAAGACCTGAAATCCCTAATCAATACCGACAACGTATTAGACCCCAACGACAAGTTGTTAGATAATCAGGACTTGGCATTTCTGCTGAAAGTGTCTTTCCGAACTCTGCAACGCTATCGGGCAAGTGGCAAACTTCCTTACTTTACAATAAGTCATAAGACCTACTACCGAGCATCGGACATTCGGGCATTTGTACAGGAAAATGCCGATTGCAAGACCTATGAACGGTTCAAAAAGGAAAATCAGCTAGATACGCAAGCCGAAGCAAAATAGGGTGGGTAATGTTACTGCCTGATGAAGTGCCACCACTTCCCATTTAGCAGAAACCGCCTCGCCCAGTGGCTCGGCTCGTTTTGCTAAATGAAGCAAGAGGGAACTGGACTTTGTCCTGTTCTCCCTCTTGCCCTGCGGGGCAAAGCCTTCGGCTTTAATAGATTACATTCGTAACCGTTTATAACAGTGGTTATAAGTCTGAAACGTATTCCGCTTATAATCAACCAAATGAATCTTACTTTCTTTATAAAAAAGTTATAATCATGGATAAGACCAGTAATATATCCACTCTCACCACCATCGGGATAGACCGACAGACAGGAAAGCTAATAGATAAGCTCTGCAAACGCTATTCGCTGAAAAAGGGTGAAATAGTCAGGTTGGCATTTGTCTATATTGATAAAGCGTGTATCAACCCATCGGAAGCACCGGAATCTGTAAAATCGGAACTGGCGAAGATAAACAAACGGCAGGATGATATTATCCGCTTCATCCGACACTATGAGGAGGAACAACTAAACCCCATGATACGAACCGCTAATTCTATTGCAGTTCGGTTTGATGGTATTGGTAAGACATTGGAAACACTTATCCTTTCTCAATTGGAATCCAGTCAGGGCAAACAAACAGCCGTACTGCAAAAGGTAAGTGAACAGTTCGGCAAGCACGCCGATGTAATCAACCAGCAGGGGAAACAACTCTCTGCACTCTATCAGATACACCAACGGGATTACAAAAGGTTACTTCAACTCATACAACTGTATTCGGAACTCTCCGCTTGCGGTGTAATGGATAGCAAGAAGAAAGAGAGCCTAAAGGCTGAAATTACCAACCTAATAAATACATAGAAAACCATGCACATAGATTTTGCCTCACCATCGGGCGGAACATATAACAATGCAGGAAGTAGCCGACAATTAGTCTCATATTGTGAACATGAGGATTTGGAGCGGATGGAGAAAGGAATCTATACCGATGGCTTTTTTGACCTGACGGATGATAATATATACAAATCAAAGGTTATTAAGAACATAGACACCAATATCGGGCAACTCCTGAAAATAGATGCAAAGTTTTTCGCTATCCATGTCAGCCCATCGGAAAGCGAACTTAGGGCAATGGGGAACACCGAACAGGAGAAAGCCGAAGCGATGAAACGCTATATCAGGGAAGTATTCATTCCCGAATATGCCAAGAATTTCAATAAAGGGCTATCCGAAACAGATATAAAGTTTTACGGCAAAATTCATTTCGACCGTAGTCGTTCTGACAACGAACTGAATATGCACTGTCATTTGATTGTGAGCCGAAAAGACCAAGCCAATAAAAAGAAGCTGTCATCGCTTACCAATCACAAGAACACCCAAAAGGGACGGTAACAGGCGGTTTTGACCATGTGAACCTATTCCAGCAGGTAGAACAAGGATTCGATAAGCTGTTCGGTTATAACCGCCAATTATCTGAATCCTTTGAGTATGCCAACACGATGAAGAATGACTCTATAGTCAAACAAATTAAAGTTCAGGAACAAGAAATGCAATATGGTGAAAGAGAGATAGCAACTAATAATGAAAGCGGTCAAGAAAACTTGCTTTCTTTCAATCTTGAAAACAAGAGAGTAAGTAGGCAAGATTTCGATACTGATAAACATATTGCTAATAAACAAGAAAGCAATATTTCTACTAATCTATCTTTCAATCAGGGAAATAATCTAATGACAAATTTATTAATGTCTCTTGTTCCTCTAGAAATATACCCCTACAAGTGTTCGGATATTTCCAAAGAAAAAAGACCAACTTCTAAGAAGAGAAAGTTTCCGAGATTTAAAAAGAAAACTATAGCGTTAAATATTTTACTTCAATTATTGTTCGTTTTAAAGATGGTATCCCATGAAATATCTATTGAAGCCAATTTTATTATGCATAAAAAAATATTAATAGCCATTTGATAGGAGTAATTTGTGGAAAATGTAAATCCATGTGCAATATTGTTGCGTATATTTAAGCCATCTCTTGTTAATACGTATTTGAAAAATGCAATCTCTTTTTTATCTAATATCTTCAGTAAATATTCTTCATTTAGTAACTGTTCTAAAGTCTTTTCTAAAACCTCATTGTTTTTTTCAATAGTAGTATTTCCTCCCAAAAGGCGAATTAAGTCTCTTATAGCTCCTTCCAATTTGGGAACCAAAGAATCTATGCATAAAATGAAATTACATTTATGAAAAGAATCAGACTTTGAAGCTAATATAAACTGATCACATAATTCTTTTAATCCTGGTTTCATTATATTAATCCAAGATTCGTTTTCATGTTCTTTTCGATTTGCTATTGTGTAACGCTTATGTAGCCATGTGTTGTTTAAATATTCAATTAAATAGTCAAAAGAGAATAGTTTTTCTTCAATAGCTTTTATTAGCACCTTCATCACAACTGATTGACACATTATAGTATAATAAAATGTGAATGATGTGGTAGTATGTTCTTTTTCTTTACGATCTTTATTTTGAATTGTTGGATTACCATTTATATCGAAATACACAACAGTGGCAAATTGTCGGATTGAATTCATATTTAAGTTTTTAGTCATAATCTCTAAATCAGAGTTTGAAGGAAACCATTGTATATAGACCCCTATGTATTGTAATATTTCAATCGGATCTTTTATTGACAGAATTTCTTCAACACAGTTTTTAATATAATCATTTATGAGTTTGCTTTGATCTTCATCTAGTTCTTGTTTAATATTGGAAAATTTCATTTTTGTTTTGGCTTGATTATACAGTATCATTGTATCTCTAAATTCTTGTTCAAAACCTCCTTTTTTATAATATGATGCTTTTTTAAATAAATATTGTGGCAATATAAAATCTCCTTCGTGCTGTTCAATTATACAGTCTTCATTTTCTGCTAATAATTTGAAATAGGATTTGTTATCATAATTAAGAGATTGAGACACTTTTATCATTGTGAGCAATAGTTTTTCATTATGAGAATAACTATTATCGATCTCTTTAACCCAAGCTTTTGATACTTCTAAATATGCACGCAAATCTTCTGATTTGAAGAATTTAGATTCGTAAAGACTGGAAATAATACTGCATTTAGCCCAGACAGAAATATAATCACCATTCAACAAATTGTATATCTCATTTTTTACATCGTCATATAATAATTTGGTTTCTTTAGACAAAAATGCTATTGAGCGAACTAGGTCTAAATAAGTAGACAGTTTATAATTCTTCGTTCTTATTATTTTCAAATAGTCTCTTATCGCAAATAAAGCAAAATTTCTATGATGAGAATATTTCCAAATTACATGAGAGTAAAATCCATGCACCAAAGCGTTGGAAGACCTTGTCTTTAAGTATTCTAATTCATTATGATTTAAGTCTGAGCATAATGGTTCGTCATATTTATTCTGTAACTGTCCATTTGTTTTTAATTCTCCTGTAAGATGATCATAAAAGTGAAATAATACTCTTCGTTCAATAGAAAGAATATCAGATTCCTCATTATTCGCATTTTGTTCTAATGCCCATATATTAGAAATTACATCATGAAATTGACGTGTATCTTTAATTTCTATGAGTTTTGCATTTATTTCATCCATTAATTATCTGATATTTAAAAGTTTAATAAGTGGAGGTAAATTATATTATATCCCTTTTTCTTTGTTGTATAAGGAAATATCCCCGGAGACTATAATATGCAACAAATATCAGTATAATATTTGAGAACACAAAAAACTGTATGAATAGAAAGGTAATCTATTTTTTGTTTTTATCAGATTTAGCATTACCTTTGTAATAGGTTATTGAAATGATGTAATTCTAAGAATTTTAAAGTAGATAGCACGTTGCTAAACCATTACCCTTTTTGATTATGCGCTTCATAACTAATTGTTTTTCAGAAATATAATTTGTGAGCATATAGTAGTGGCATAGGAGTGTCGGGCTGAATGTGTGCACAGATTTTTCTGTAATCCGCATACATCTGCAATCTCTTTCAAATAACTGTTCATGCGTTGATTGCTCAATACTGGCAATAGTTTTCCGGTACATTCTACCACATTTTTATACTTTTCAAGTATAGAAGCTGCCACAGGTAACACAGGAATATTACACATGATTTTTGTCTTTTGGCGGTTCTTCCTTATCCAAAGCTCCCCTTTGTTATCTCTTACTAAATGTTCAGGAGATAAATCTTTCACATCGCTGAACGCTAAGCCAGTGAAAGTGCAAAATACAAAAATATCCCGTACCTGTTCTACTCGCTTAATAGTAAACTCTTTGGCGAGAATGATTTTAATCTCGTCCATTGTCAGGAATTCAGGATCGGTTTCTTCTAACTTGAAGCGGTAGTAAGCGAATGGATCTTTCTTAATCCAGTCGTTTTCCAAAGCAATACGGATAATCTTCTTCAAGTTCTTCAATCGGGTGATAGCGGAGTTCTGCGCACAACCTTTTTCAATCTTCAAGAAAGCGTCAAACTTAGAAATGAAATTAGCTTTTAAGTTATTCAGGGGAATATCCGATAGCTGATATTCTTTTTTGATGAATTCCTCTAAATATCGGGTAGTGGTTTCATACCGTTGCACTGTCTTACTAACAAAGTCTTTGCCAATTAACTTACGGCTTTGCTCATTATGTTCCCTGAATACCTGCAATAGCGTTTTGTTATCTTCATCCACACCATAAAATAACTTTCTCACCAGATCGACATTGATAACCTTGTCGGAAGTTTCCAATTCCCTATAAATTTGGTGTATGCGTGAACGTGTGATTTCTAAGTAGTGGTTCAGTTCCACCGACATACGGTCTTTGCCTTTTGAATTCTCTTTTGCCTGATTCCATAGGTTTACAGGGCAGCTTCTTTTGATCGAAATATCTACCATACAACCGTTTACAGTGATTCTCATGCACACGGGTGCTTCACCGTTCTTTAATAGTTTGCCTTTCTTGATGAAGAACAAAACAGAAAATGATTTACGAGCCATTTTTACATCGTTTTTAGAGTTACAAAACTATGTATTCTCTTCCAAAGTAGTGCTACGCAAAATGCTATGAATCAGCGATAAAGATGCAAATTCGTGGGACTTTTTTCGATTAAATTTTAGTCCCACGATTTATCCACCGATAATATGTTTGAAACGGTTATTTTCTGCTACCTGCTAGAAAAAAGAAATCCCCGATAATGCTTGATTATCAGGGATTTGCTTGATTTTTCTTTTGTTTTCAGTGATCCGCCTGGGTAATCAATGGTAAAATATAAACGGCTAATTATCAAAGATATAGCCAGCCGTTTTTTATTAAGGTTACACACAGGTTACGATTTAGTGTCGTATGGTCGGTATTAAAGGCTCAAAATTTCGTTTTCACTATTTCAAAGAACTGTTAGTCAGGTGCTTCTATCGAATCTATGACACTGCAAACATAAACACTATATCCCATAGTTCCGAGTTAATTCCGTTCTTTCTGCATAAAAAAGGGACTTTGCAAGAACACCCTCAAGAACCCCTGTAAATGGTGGTAAGTTGCAGATAATTTGTCGATTGCTTATTTGCAGGAACACTCAGGTTATAACTTTGGTTACGTGATAGGTTACACAAGTCATCAGCATTATAAAATGATTATTCTTGCCTCATTGGTTTGATAATTGCGAAACTTTGATTAACTTTGTAAGTGCTTATATTTTAGCAGTAAAATCAATAAATATATGATAGATGATAATATATTGACGCTTATAGACAAAACACCCGACTCCTTAATGTCGGGTATTGCTAAGCGTGTTAAACAAAGGCGGCTGGAAAAGGGATGGACGCAAAATATGCTTGCAACAAAAGCCGGGGTTTCCTTGGCTTCTTACAGGCGTTTTGAGTCATCTGGAGAGATATCTCTGCGTTCATTAGTAATGCTTGCTTTTGCACTGGAGATGACGGATGAATTTGAAAATCTTTTCAGCAGAAAGGCATATCAAAGTATTGATGATATAATAAAAGCGGAGCAACCAAAACAAAGAAAGAGAGGGAAACGGAATGAGTAATATTTCAGTAATAGAGGCTTTCATGTCTGACAGGCGTGTTGGTCGAATGGCTATCACTCCGGAAGGGTTATGTGGTTTTGAATACGATGCAGATTGGGTGCAGACAGGATTTTCCATCTCTCCATTCTATCTGCCGTTGAAATCGGGACTGATAATGGCCAAACGAGATCCGTTCGGCGGAAACTTCGGAGTGTTCGATGATAGCTTGCCTGACGGTTGGGGTAATCTTCTGCTTGACCGTTATCTACAGGAAAAAGGAATAGATCCATATAAACTCAATATTTTAGAACGGCTGTCGCTCATTGGCTCTACCGGGCGTGGAGCATTGGAATATCGACCTGATAAAAGCGTAGTAACAGACGATGAGTTTCTTGATTTTGACCGTTTGTCTAAAGAGGCTGAAAAGATACTTGAAAGTAAGGAGGGTGATGGTTCTGTGGATCTGCTCTATAAATATGGAGGTTCATCCGGAGGGACTCGACCGAAAGTTTTTACTAAGATAGATAGTCGTGAGTGGCTGGTGAAGTTTAAGGCAACAAGCGATCCTGGCAATGTAGGAGAAATAGAATACAACTACTCGCTACTTGCTAAAGAGTGTGGAATACGAATGGCAGAAACTCGCTTGTTTGATGGCCGCTATTTTGGAGTCGAACGATTTGACAGAACCCCTCAAGGCAAAGTTCACACTATTAGTGCAGCCGGATTGCTACACGCTAATTATCGGATACCAAGTCTTGATTACGCTCTACTATTAAAGCTGACACTGAATCTTACTAAAGATATGGCGCAGGTTGCAGAGATGTTTCGTTTGATGGTATTTAATATTTTTATTTCAAATCGAGACGATCATGCTAAAAATTTCTCGTTCCAATGGGTTGATGGCGCATGGAAACTTTCGCCTGCATACGACCTCTTGCCAAGTAGCGGATTTAACGGTTATCACACAACGACCATAAATGGTAAAGGAGAGCCTGCTCTTGCCGATGTTATCGCTTTGGCCGCCGAGATAGGACTGTCAAAGCAATACGCAACTCAGATAATCGAAGAGTTGACAGAAAAATGCATTTCAAGGAAGATGTTAAAATTCAAGTTGAGATGAATTGATTGAACGCAAAAATAATTAAAAAATAATGCCTTATTGGTTTTCCAGAATGATAAATAAGAGAAATATGCCAGAGGAAATTCAAGAGAAACAAAATTTAACTATTAACCCGCAGCCTCAAATCTGTAATACGGACATAATCAATCGAAAAATGTCAGATAAAGAGTTGTCCATATATGATGGCTTAAAATATTTCAGACCTGAAATAGCTGTATATTATAAAGATGGATTGTTGATAAAAGATAGTGCAATCCAATCAAAGTCCAATTTATTAGCTCATTTACTTCGTGAAATAGATGGTGGGCTTCGAGCTATATTTGAAGATCCTGTTAAGAAAAAAACATTAAAAACTGCTATAACCAAGGAATATATAGAGTCTCTATTTGAAGAGTACAAATCGGATTATGAAAACTTCATTTATCTCAATAAAGTAACTCCCCAGGATATCAAAGACTATTCTGGGCATATTTCTTCTATTGCAGCCTCATTTGAATTGTCGATGGATTCTCAATTAATTAAGGAATACATTAAAGTTGCTGTTTGGTTCAATAGATATGCTCATAGAAGCGATGAAAATACGCAAGCTCCACGAGATCCACATGATATTTTGCTAATCTGGCGTAAGTTTGAAAATGTTTTATTGCAATTATTAACACATTACCACATATATGACAGGGTGGATTCTTTGTTATCGCATCAAACGCCAACAGAATTAATAATTAAACAGTTGCCAAATCTTTTTCGAGAGGAACATTTAAAAAAATATTTCTGGAATAAACTCTTACGTACAAGTTGGTTAGAACCATTGTATAACAAAGGGTATTTTTCCGGAGCAAATAATCCTACACCTGTTTTTGACGAAACAACTAATGAATATAAAGTGCCCAATTGGGTAGAATTGGGATATATCCAAAATGCAGCATGGCAGTTGTCTCAAAATCAAGATGCTGATTTTTCCATTATACTAAAAATTATTGATAATATATGTTTATACAAGAATGCCAATAGAAAACGAATTACTAATCACAATACAGATTCAGCAATTATTTTTCTTATTTCAATACTTCCCACACAAGAGATCAAGCAAAAACATTTCAAGTACTTAACTGCAATTATCAAGTCTGAGAACGGCAGCCAATATAGCGATGATTTCCAGAAAAGGTTTATAGACAAATTTATTGCAGTCAATGATAAGAAAAATTTATTAAGGTGCTTGTCTGTCATACTGCTACACAAGAAAGGAAGAGGTCGCTTTGAATCATATCGCTCCCTATTGGATAGGTATTTCGTATATGAGTTTATTGACAAAAAAAACGAAGATGTCATTCGCATATGCGGATTAGATGGATTCAAAGTGGTAGAAAAGACTCTGAAGAAAGTTGAAAAAGAACACTGGTATAGCATTAACGCTATCGAGGACCATTATCAAAATGGACAAAATTTAGATAATTTCTCACATCAAGTTGTTAGGTTTATTCGTGAGTACTTATTGAAGCTACCTTGTGACGAGGGATTAATCCAAATAATATCAGATTACCTTCATAAAGATAGACTTACTATATATCCTCGAATTGCATACTATATAATTAATTCTCGATACAAGGAATTGAACCATCTGTTCTGGGGTATCAAATTTAATCCATTAAAAAACGTCTTTAACGATCATGAGCTATTCGAGTTGCTAAATAAACACAGCCTAACATTTTCCAAAGAGCAAATTAGCAAAGTATTAGAGTGGATTAAAGAAGAAGAGGATTATTTTGAGTTTAATGGAGAAACAGATCCATCTCCATCAAAAAAAATGTGGCTAACCGCATTATTAAAAACAGAAGATCCTGATGTAATTGTTGAATATAAGAAAGCAGAAGAGTTATATCCCTACGAGATAGAACATCCGGGATTTAGTGGCTGGATGGAGAGTGTTTTTGGGCATGTCTCTCCACTAAATTATGAATCCGTCCAGAAAATGAGTGTCATGGAAATTATAGAGTTTTATGCAAAGTATGAAGAAAAACCGTTACGATATAGAAGTATTACTGATCCCACGATAGATGGTCTAAGCGATGTAGTTAAGCAAGATATAAAAAATCACATATCAAAATACACCCTCAATATTGAAGGTATTGCCTCGGCTTCAATAGGATTTCAATACTCATGGATTATAGGATTGTGGCAATATTGTTACGAAAATAAAACCTATATTGACTCTATTGAAGTTCTAAAATTGATATACGGAATAGTTAGTTGTGAGTCTTTCAGAAAAGACTATGTTGATGACGAAAGTTCTCGAAATAAGAATAAGTGGTTTGCGCATAGGGTTCTTTGTCTGCTGAATTGTGGTCTTGATTGTCATGGGCATATGTTCTCGACAGAGAATCTTCCCATAGTTAAAAACATCATATTGGGAATATATGAGAACGGTCATGATGCCGAAACTACAGACGACAGAGACATCACTAACAAATATATTAACTCCTACAGCGGTGAATTATATGATGCACTAATCGAATATAATGTAGTGGTTTCTTGTGTGTCAAAGGCTAATGTTGGGGCTCGTTGGGATAGAGACATAAAACATATATTAAATGATGAGCTTTCAAAAAAACAGAAAAACGCTCTGTTTTACTATGCATTAGGGAAAGCTTATAATTCATTATACTGGATAGATAAATCTTGGATAGAAAAGGTCTTGCCTATAGAGGATAATGATAACTGGATTGGGTTTATGGTTGGGTTCCACATTCATCATAATACCGTTACTCAAGTTTTTGAATATTTTTGTAAGACAGGGCAGTACGATAGGTTCTTTGCTAACAGAGAGTTGTTTGATTCGGTAATGCATAAAATTGTTGTACAATATATGTGTGTGGCATATTACTTCGAAAAGATTAATTTTGATTTGAGTTCACCGTTACTTGTGTCCGTAATCAAAAGTAGAAACGCATCGGATTACGAAAATATCATTCAGTTCTTTAACGTAAATAACAAACATATTTCTACTGAAAAAATAAGAGATCTATGGAGATTTATGTATGATATAAATAAAGCCCTTGATTGTGATGTCGCAAAATACTTTATCGGGGAGAGCTATCGTTGGCTGGGATTTTTTGATAATATTGATGATGAAATAAAAGAATGGATGCTATTATCGACCAAGAACCTACAATCCCATGCAGCCTCACAAGTAATAAGAAGATTAAATGATTTCACCACAAAAAGCCCTATCCAAGTAAGTGAGTTATTACTTACATTAGTGTTGTCTGAATCAAAGATTCCAATTTACTCTGAACTTGAAAAAATAGTTGAAGAACTATTTAAGTTAGGATATGGAGAGACTGCAAAACATATTGCAAACGAATGTCTCCGTAAAGGATATCTTGGTCTCCGAGATATTGTTAGGGAATTTAGTTGATGATAGAGAGTTGGGATTTAGAATGTTCTATTATGAATAATTTGTCCTAAATCAATAGTCAATCGATATTCTGAGTTCGATTTGTCAAAAGATCCTCGAAGGCAATTTATATTGCTGTATTTTAGAGGTGTAAGAATATTGGTTACACTCAGGTTACGATTAAACAGAATCCTGTTGATTTGAATATTCTTTTTAAACCCCTCGAATTCGAGGGGTTTAATTCATTCTTTCTAATTTCTGTATTTGCTCTCTTAACTGTTGCCTTTCTGAATGCAGGCTGCCAAGATCATATGGTAGTGGTTGTGCAGCTAATGTATATTCGTAAGATTTAATAATCTGATAGTCGGTGGAAGTCAGTTCTGTTTTCAGACGCTCAATCTCTGCCGCCACTTTTTCGGGAGAATTATCTACAATCTCATAATATCCGACAATCTGAAAACCCTCGTCCCGATAGCATAATTGCTGTGATTGGAATTCAGATAATGGTAACGGCTGCTGTGCTTCTTCTACATATATCTTAAATCCATCGGCAACCATCAGATTGATTAGTTCGCGGTCTTGATCCTCCGCATAGGTGGTAATGAGTTGTCCGTTGTCGAGTTTTGCCAGTTGCATAATTACCAGAATTTAGAGATTAGAAATACAATAAAAGTAAATCCACAGTTATTGGTTGATGCGTCGTCCGACATCCATACATCAAAATAAGAACTTGTCCGCGCCATCGTACATCCGTATGATCCCGTATTCTGTTCATTCGGTGCATCAGGCAGAATAAAAACATGGTAATCAGATGCTCCGTAGAGATAACTTGTGTTTGAAAAGGATATTCGATATCGGCCCTGCGACTGTCTATAAGAGGTTAAATAACCTCCCATAAATGATATGACCCAACTATTTAGTAATGAACCGGAAGACGACACCCGTCCGGCCGCTGTTACTCCACACAATACATTATTAGACCGATGTGCAGATGCTCCACCTTGCAGGAATATTCCTCCGGTGGCAAACAGAGCCGCAAATTTATCTGTTCCTGAAGATGTGCTTTGCGATGCAGAGATGTCAATATAGAGTCCGGTCTTGTATTTGCCTGTGTAGCTATTGGAGTATGATTGATAGATATAATTCTGAGCAATCGTTTCGGGCTGACTCCAGGGGAGTATCGGCACAGAGATACCTGCTCCTTCAGATCCCTGCTGCACAATACCGTTGTAAATAGAGATATTGGATGTCGGATGCTTTACCATCACACCCGATCCCTGTCCCATATAAATGGAGTCCGAGGTAGTCTTTATCTCGACAACGGGATAAGATTGTTTTCCATCATAGAAAGCCAACGCATTGTTATATTGCGTAATCTCAACACGCTGACCAGAGGTGGCAGTCCTGAGATTCTTAACGCCCAGATTTTCGATGTAGGCAAGCTCCGCTAACAATATCCCTGTGGCCACACTCTGAAACTCTCCTCCGAACGTTTCCCAATTGGCAGCATTCCAAGCTCCGGACACTCCGTTTGTCCCCTTGTAGATGTAATAACTCGAACCATACTTAACCACATTTCGTTGATTGGCGGTATTGAAATAGGTGGTCGTAGATGAGAATACTCCCCGATAGGTCAGCGTCTTGGCGGCGTTGGAGATGGCAGCATCATACTTCTCTGTATCATTCATATCATAAACGGTCGATGAACCCACATACCAAGTCACAGGAGCCGAGCCGCCAGAAAGGTAATAGTGGTTGATGGTAGAGAACGTTCCCGATGTCCCACAGACTACTCTCCAAAGATATATTTCGTATTTTCCCGTTCCCACCATTGGTGTCAGCGCAACGGTTGTTCCACCGTTACCATAGGCGTTATGGGCGTTTCGCATTGTGTATCCGACAGGTATTTTAGCGATGATTCTGGATACAAATACTCCGTTGGCACGAGTTTGAACTGCCTGAATATATCCACCGTGATCCGGCGATGCCGTTCCGCTTGTAGTAATCTGTAAACAGAAATTTGAGGTCGTGGGGCAATTGGATGGGCGAGCTATTCTGGTCACAGTGACAGTTCCATTACCAGCATTGTTATAAGTGCTACAACTATTCATTCCAACCAAGAACTCCGGATCACGAAAAAGCATCCGGCCCGTGATGGAGTCGCCAATCTCACCCTTATCTCCTTTTCCTCCGGTATCTCCTTTCGCTCCACTGATTCTTACAGCGGCATTCCAGGATGACGGTGCTGTGTCAGGTGGCACTACGACTCCTGTTCGCATCCAGAGGTATTGCCCAGTGGTAAGTGCCGGAGGAGCCGCAGTCCAACCCGATGTGGGAGCAACTGTCAAAGAGGTGTTTTTTGCGAAATTGTAAACGGTGTATTGACCGTCTTTACCATTCGTGCCGTTTGAACCGTTGCTCCCATTTGTTCCATTACTCCCGTCAATACCCGTAATTCGCACCGGAACGCTCCATGCACCTGCCAATCCGTTCGATCCGTTGACGGTTGCCTTACTCATCCACCAAACGCCTGTGGCAGTCGGGGCATCCACCCAACCGGATGGCGTGACAGCTGTTCCTGTTGGCTTGGCAGGCTGATTGGCCGAAGATTTGAACACGTATGATGTCCAGTTCCCCGACGCTCCCGGATCGCCTTTTTCGGCAATATGAATCGTTATTTGTCCTCGTGCGATTACTGCCATAGTTACTTTTCTATTTCTACTGTAAAGGTGGCGGCCACCGAAACCTCATCACGGGTAACGGTAATGCTGCGTCCTGTTTTAATTCCTGTCGTTCCCCAAGCGGTATCCTGAACGCCCAGTTTATTAAACTTTCTCCATTTACAGGTGGCTCCGGTAAAGAATGAATCAGCGAGCAAAGCTCCGTTCTGCCAACACTGTGTGGTGAGGGTTGTAGAGGTCAGACCACTTGTGAGCGTTGTTCCCTGCGGAGTGGTAATCTCCACCTGGTACGGATCACTCATGTCGGCAAAGGAGATAATATCGCTAACCGAGGTGTTATAAGTTCCCGAAGCGGTATCCGTATCCTTAATTTCACATTTGAACGACTCAAAGTTGAGAATTGCCGCTTCCGGAATCGTGATTTCGTTGGTTGTGTAGCCTGTGATACCGCCTGCATTGGCAGAGGTTATCTCCGTCCAGGTTCCGCTACCGAGTTTAAACCACTTGTAAGTTACGTTTGTATTGTCAATCGTAGAACCCCGCCACATATCGCAGTGAGCTTTAAGTGTTGCCGATGCCCCATTTTTGAATACCGTACCAAGTGGAGCGTAGGCAATGGCACAAATCAATTGTCCTGTGTTGGTGCTCTTGGCATAAGATATCTGCGTTTTGGCTTTGGTCTCGGCAGAGGTGTCGGGATCGACATAGATTACTTCGCACTCTACTTGAAGTTGATTGACCGAAGTCATGTTGTTTTTAATCGTCAAGGCATAGGGCGAAGTAGTCCCTGCCGTTGCTCCATAGGTTGAGAGTGTTGTTGAACCATTGATTTTCCACACGGGAACTCCTTTTAACCTTGCCACCTGGTTGGTTGCAACACCTGTCACATAGACTTCGGGAGTAATCACCAAAAACGGTGAGACAGTCCAATTCGGAACATAGGAGCTATTCTCCTTGTTGAAAATCTGCGTGGTAGCGACATTACTACCCAAATAGAGATTGATGGACTTACCATCCGACAAATCCACAATCGTAATCTGTCCTCTTGATATTACCGCCATTGTTAGTCGAGATTAAAGGTTTCACGAATCGCATCTACCATATTCAATCGTTCCCACCCAAAGAACTCCATGCCATCTTTGACATAAGGTTGTCGCCCGAAGTGTCCATAAGATGCTGTCGGGAGATAGATCGGATTCTTGAGTCCGAATCGCTCCACGATAGCTGCCGGACGCAAATCAAAAAGTTCGGAGATTACCTCTGCAATCTCGGTATCACTTAAGGCGACCTTTGCCGTATCGAATGTGTTTACCGAAATACTGACAGGTTCGGCAACGCCAATGGCATAAGCCAACTGCACCTGCACTTCATCGGCAATGCCTGCCGCCACAAGGTTCTTGGCAATATGGCGTGCCGCATATGCTGCCGAGCGATCCACTTTCGAGGAGTCTTTGCCGGAAAACGCTCCGCCGCCATGTGCCGCACGACCACCATAGGTGTCCACGATGATTTTTCGTCAGGTTAGTCCCGTATCTCCTGCCGGCCCGCCGATCACAAATCTACCCGTAGGGTTAACAAGCAGGCGGTAGTCGTCTTGAAACAGTTCGGCAAGTTGCGGATCTTTTGCTTTGACTCTCGGAATCAGGTGTTCCGAAATGTCTTGCAGAATATCGTATGCAGAAACAGTGTCATCGTGTTGAGCCGAAACCACAATCGTATCGATACGTAGCGGCTTGCCATACTCGTTGTATTCAATGGTTACCTGAGTTTTGGCATCCGGCCGCAGGTAGGTCATTACTTGCCCTTTACAGCGAATAGCATCTAACTCCTGCAACAGCAAGTGCGACAAAGCAAGCGTGGCAGGCATCAACTCTTTGGTCTCATTGACGGCATAGCCAAACATGATACCTTGGTCACCTGCACCCTGTTCGGTTTGCTCTACACCTTGTCGAATATCCGGTGATTGCTCATGAATGGCCGACAGCACTCCACACGAATTTGCCTCAAATCCATACTCGGAATTCGTATAACCAATCTCAGCAATGGTTCTTCGGACTGTCTGCTGAATATCTACATAGGCATTAGACTTGACTTCTCCAGCAATTACCACCAATCCGGTAGTGCATAGCGTTTCGCAGGCTACTTTTGAATTGAGATCTTGACGCAAGAATTCATCAAGGATAGCATCGGAGATTTGGTCGGCTACTTTATCGGGATGTCCTGCCGATACGGACTCAGAGGTAAAAAGTTTGTTTCTCATTTTCAATTATTTTAATCATTAATATTCACTTCACATTCAAACACAGCCTTGCGATAAACATCCTCATCGCTGATTACGACTGTTCGTCCGACACCTTCGTGGAGTTGATTCCAAACGGCATCGCCTTCCGGATTATCTGATACCCGAAACCAATAGAAAGCATTCTCGGGGAGCGTATCGGTAATCTCCCTAACGCCTTTGAATACCTTTGCTTGAAGCATCGTAGCAATATCGCTGTTGATAAAACTCGACCCGTTAGAGGAGACCACTTGCACTTGATAGGCATCTTCGCCATCAAACACTTTGGTGATGGTGATAATGTCGTAATAGACTCCGCAGGCAAAGTAACGCAGGGTGAGTGTTCGTTTATCCCACCATATATCGGCATTGGGAGATAATTCAAACGTGAGCGATTGGCTGTTAGGAATTGTTATCCACTCCGTACCATTCTTGAATTGCCACTCCCTTGCATCTTTAGGAGAGGTAATACCAAGTTCAATCGCTGTCAGTGTAATAGTCGTAGGTTCGGGAATGTCGTCTTTATATCGGAAAACCTGCTCTCCCTGCACCGAAACAGCACCCACAACCCAATCTTCTCCGGTGTCGGGGTTACGTTGAATAAGCCGTCCGCAGATATAGGCATTTTCCAATAAAGCCCCATAGCCTTGCAGTTGCCCGAACACGGGATGGTTGATTTGGGAAAGGTCGCCCAACTGAACTTTGATATTTTTCTGCTCAATCTTCTCGCTCGATACTTGGTCGATAACACGGATAAATTTATGCAGACCATCAAGATAAATCGAGCCTTGTCGGTCGGGATTGGTTTTATTACCCTGACGGGCCAATGTCATAAACCGCTCCGGAGCAATGCCGTTCAGTGGAATACAGTCGAATCGAGTCTCGTCAATAATACCCGTCACCTCAAAATAGGCAGTTTTAAATCCGGTCGGTTTTCCGTCTTCGTCCTGCGTATAGAAAATCCCTCGTAGAATATCCTTGTATTGAAAGTTGATGGTTACCTCGCCAGGTTTCTTTTTGAGGGTAATCAGAAATATCCCGTCTCCATCCTCCCACGCGTCGTCAATCACTCCGGCATCGGTTACCCAAAATTCGTTTCCTGTGGCCGTGATGCGGTTGTATTTGAGTTCCGGCACTTCGAGATATTCGTCAATACTCAGATTCTTCATCCGAGCATTACCATCCACACGCAGATCGCCTGTGATTGTTCCGCCAGCCCTGTCGAATTTCTTCTCCAACTCACCCGGCAGACCATCTACCTCCTCCAACGGATGGATGTGCTTCTCCGTTCCGATAGCCTTTTTCAGCTCCGCCCCCGACACTTTGAGCGTAGCGTCAGGATCGGGCAAATCCACCACAAACTCGAACTGATCGAACCCTTGTTCGATTACCGATTTGGCGCTCTGTAGGTCTTTTATGCGTACTCCACTCATTATTTATCAATTACTTGCGTGAAAGTACAGCCCAATGCATTAACTTTGTAGAAACTTTGTCACAACAAACTAATTATGCATCAAATTAATTATCACCAATACAACGATGGCATATTGCCTGTAAGTACTCTAAATAATGCTGTAATAGAATGGTTGTCAAATGTTTCGATAGAGCTAAATGAAATGCTGCAAAGTGAAATTACATACAACAAATTCAATGGAGTGGTGAATTTTCGATGCAGAGAGTCTCATATTGATATTGAGAATGATTTACCTTATATTAATACTCGATCAACTGTAATTTTGTCTGAAAATTACAACCAGTTACTTTGGTGTATTAGCTATTTTATTTGTTCTTCTTTTGATGAAACATTGGAATATATGGATGCAAAAATCAATGGAAAACCGTGTAATCCAAATACATTTATCATAAAAAAATCCATGTCTGTATTTGAGGCTGGATTATCCTTAATAAATGAATATAATAAGGAGATATTTTTCAAATTACCTAATCCTGAGAAATATTCTAACGACAACCAATTAGATATTGAGAAAACTAATTCTGTATATTGTGCAGGTATTTCTTTTATTATATTGCATGAATTTGCACATCATTACTACGGACATATTACATATTGTCCAAGTGTAGATATATCAAAAAAAGAAGAATTTGATGCCGATGATTTTGCGATAGAGTATCTTTTGAGTAAATGTACAACTTTAGACAGTATTTCATCTCAGAAAGTAGGTGTTATAGCTGTTCTTATCTCACTTTTCTTTTGCCATAAAACCGACATTTCTGGTGGAGACACTCATCCTGATTTAGATGACAGATTATATAATTACCTTGGCAAGCTAAATGATAATGACGACAGTATCTATGCAATTGTGATTTATATGTTATTGATATGGATGAAGAAAAATAATATTGATTATTCATCTATGAAAAAATGCAACCCTTCGTGGAAAGAATTCTGCATTTCATTCTGCGACTGTATAAAACAATATAAATTGCATAATTTGTAACCTATAAAACGAGTAACCTCTTAACCACCCAACACATCAATCTTAAAATTCTCTTTTCCGAGCACATATACCAAATCTCTGCCCTTGGCTGTCAATTGACCGCTGAGGGCGATTTGTATATTCTGAGAGCCTCCGCCGCCTGCCATCATTCCCTGTAACTTGGATAGCGGAGCAATTACCTCTGGGTCAATACGGGCATTAGGATTATCGCCCACCATTGCATAAGTTGGGCCGTAGGCAAGACCGCCCTTGGCAAGTTTCGGGGCATTCTTTTGAGCATTTTTGTTGATCAGTGCCGTCATCACCGCAGCAGCGGCCACCATTGCCGCTCCAATAGCTATGGCTGCCCACGGATTGGCAAGCACCGATTTGAGAGCCATCTTAAAAGCAATAATCATCACACCAAACTCTATCAGTTGCACTCCGATCTGCTTGAGGAAACTCGCCAACTGTAAGAGGATTGCCTTCATCAATCCATCAAAACCCAAGTCCCCGGCGATGATCTGCCCAATGGCTTCGGCGGCCGCTTCGATGCTCCCTGCAATAAAATTACTCAATGATTCATCAAATCCTTTCATCACCTCGCTTACCTTATCCGACACAAACGTAAGAGCCTCAGAGAACTTCCACCCCTTGGCCACCAGTGCCTCGGTGTATTTACCGACAATCGCTTCGGTCTCCATAATAGAAGATTGCAGTCCCGAACTTGTTGCCTCCGCCCAACCATAAATCCCCTCGGTTACCGTCCTACGGATCTCCATCATCTGCTGTTGTGCCTTGGTGATGATTGGTTTGAGATCGGGCAGTTTAACCTCCAACTTCGGCATAATCAGCGATGCCCCGATGGGTGCTATCGGCTCAAGCGGTTTACGGTTGAGTTGTTCGGGAGTGATGTTTTGCAGGTTCGATAGTTCCGTTTTCAGTTTTCCTATCTCGGCATTGGCTGCAGCAATATCCTCCACGGTAGCATTCGGGAGGAGTTTTTTCTTTTCTAAATCTTCAATCTTGTTTTGCAGATCGGCGATAAGACCTGTTTCACGTGTGGTTTCGGTATTGACACCCTTGAGGGCATTAGCCATATCATCGGCAATCCTTTGAGACTCCGCCTCCACACGCTGCCGTTCCTCATAGGCTTGTGTATTTCTACGGATCGCTTCGGTCAAGGCCTCCTCTTCCATTTTGAGTTTATCTCTGCGCTTGCCTTTATCCAAGGCGTAGGTCAGTTTGGAAATTGGAGAGTTTCCTTGCCACGGAGATTCCCGTTCGTTTACCTCCTGGAGTCGCTTGTTTTCTTTGAGTCGTTTTTCGAGCGTACCGATAGATAGCCCCTCAAACTTCTCGGTCATTTCGTTTAACATCTCCTTTTTACGTTGGTGGGCATAGAAGAATGCCGCACCGAGAGCCAATACAGCAGCCACCGCCAATCCCACCGGAGAAAGCAGTGCCGTAAATCCTGCCGAGAGCATCGGGAGCGTTCGGATAATACCACCAATGCCGAGTGCCAACGGCCCGATAGCGGCAGCGATACCTGCGATGACTACAATCGTTTCTCGCATTTGCGGATTCATATTCTGAAGAACCGCTACCACTTGCGACAATGTCCCGGCAATCTTATTTACAACAGGCATTAAGGTTGCGCCAATCTGTTCAAGAAAATCGCCCCAATTGTTTTTGAGTTGCTGCAAAGAGCCGAGTCCCACTTTGGCGGCTGCCTCTGCCTGGCCACCATATTGCCGTTCTAACTCTTGCAGAATCAATCCTTGTGCTTCGGCCAGGCGGTTGGTTTCGGCCAGATGTTTAATGGTGGCGGTTTGTTCTTTCGAGAATTGAATCCCTGCACGTGATAGTGCTGTCAGGTTTTTGACCGGATCGTTGAGTGCTTTACCCAACTGAATGGATGCCGATTTGAGGTCTCCGTCTAATACGGTTGCCAAGTCAAGAGCCACCGCCTGTGTCCGCTTAAAGTTCTCGCCTGCTATATTGGTAAAGGTAAGCAGTTGGGCAGTTGCGTTATTGAGAATAAAATCGTCCTCGAAAAGTGTTTTACCTTGTAGCTCACTGGCGAATTTGCTGAGTTGAGTGAACGACAAACGAGCTGCACCACCTGTGGATTTGATAGCTTGTTCCACTTTGGCTGCCGCCTTTGCCGAGTCGTCAAATGCTTTCAAGGATACTGCACCCAAAGCGACAATAGGAGCTGTCACCTTGAGCGACATCTCCTTACCGACCTTGTCCAACCGTTTGGTCAGTGATCCCAATCCTTTCTCAACCTGCTGTACCTTTTGTTGGAACTCATAGGAGTCTGCACCAATTTTAATCAGCAGGTCGGCTATTCTTCGACTCATCTATTACCTAATATCTGATTGATTCTCTCTTTTCTCTCTTCCATCGTTAGTTCCTGTGGAATATCCGAGACCTCTTCCCAAGGCAAAGGAAACATCTGCGTCATGGGCAGGCGATCCTTTTTGTCGAGTTGAATGCAGGTGATAATCCACACCGCCCAACGTTCCCGTTCCCACGCCTGTTTGTAAAGATTCTGCTGCTGCTCGCTCCATCCCAGCCACACATATATAAACTCGGCAGGAGTCAGCGCATTGAAATCATCGGGACGCAGGCCCATCTGCCCGACAGCAATGGCAAACCACTTTTCGTAGGTTACTCGCTCTTGCCCTCCGTTGCTGTCGGCTGACCGTTTGGGTTTAATGTCCCCAATTTATCCGTCAGCGGAATCACCGCCTCCATAAATATTTCAGAGACCTCAAGAATGAGTTTCGGGTTTTCATCAAACAGATCCCATACCTCATTTTCGGTATAGCGGATATCTGACTTGGATCTTCTTGCTCCCTCGTTGAGTCCCGAAACAGCGAGAGTTACAATGGAGTCCAGATTACCCAGCGAGTTGGTCGTGGTAACCGTATCGTGGAAATCACCGTTTTGAAGTTTGGTAAACTCATTGATGGCCTTTAATCCGAAATGGATTGGCAGGACTTTGCCGTTTACGATGATCTCTTTCATGCCTGTGGTGCTTTTGGGGTTGGAGTAAGGTTTCCGCTACCTGTGAGCGAGTAGCTGTATGTGGCGTTATCCCCGGCAGGTGCGCCAAGCGAGAATGATGTGATAAACGCCTTGCCTGAATAAGTCTTGGTCAGTCCACCCATCGGCGATTTTATTACCACATCGACAATCTTTTTACTCAGTACTATGCCGAGGATATCCTCCGAGGAGTGAGCATTTTCGATACAGTCATCAATTACCACTAATCCATCACCATCGACCGACCAGGATATATCGCCTGGAGATTTCTCTTTGCCATTAGTATCTTTGGTGCGAAGCTCTTTCAACTCCAAGTCCACCTTCAGCGTATGTGTAGTGGCGTGAAGCGTGGTCTTTTCGTCCACGAGCAGAATGATGTCTTCGCCTTGTATTACTTTCTTTTCCATATTTATATGATTCTGAATGTGAGTGTATAACCGTGAATATTATAGTCTGCATAAAAGACATATTCGCCCGATTTGTAGTAGCTGCGTCTGCTGTTGAGTTCTGCTCCCTCCAGCGCCTTAATCACCTTGTGTTTGAGTTTTTCGACCTCCGACACCTTGGTGTGGTAAACCGAAACATCAAAAGAGGTTGTGTATCCGGCAATACCGTGGATGGTACGGATTGGAATCTCCTCCGGTGTAGAGTATGCCGCATAAGGTACAGGTGTCTCGGCATCGACGGCTCCGGCTTGGATCTTATCCTTTAGCTCTGGAACTTCCTGTTCTAACAGAGCTATGAGTGCTGTTTTGAAATCTGTCATTTGATTGGTTTAAAATTCTTAGTCACAAATTTTTCAACTGCCGTGGCGAGTTCGTTTCCGAAAATGGTAACCGTGCGTTCATTACTCTCCCGATAGGCTTGTTCCAGAAACGGGCTCGGTTTAATCCCCTTGGTCTGCCTGACGAATACCTTCTGCCCCTGCTGGTTTTCAAACACAAGCATCTTTCCTTTGCGTGATTTGCGAACATCCGATGTTCCCTCGTGGATAAACTTGCCGTAGTATTGATTGATCGCACCCTTCTTCTTGGTTCGCTCAAAGACAGGCTTTACCGCTACCGACACTTCCGACTTGGCTGCTCTGCGATCTTTGAACCGCACTACACGAAGCATCTTTTTGAGTTTGCCGCTTTTGACAGGCACTTTGCCCTTAGCAGATTGAAGCATCGGTTTGGCTGAACCTCTGAGTGCCGAGAGCAACATCCGCTTCTGCATATTATTCGGCAGTTCATCCAATATCGCTTTGGCCTCCTTGTAGCCGTTAACCTTTATCTTCAGCATCGCTCTTGACGGTTTTTAGATGTAAATACTTCCGGCGACCTTCTTCATGTATCGAAGTGATTTTGAGTAGCAGCTCATCCAATCGCACGAACATTCCTGCTTTGATTTTTTCCGAGTACCGAATTGTGAATACCACCTCGTTTTCGTGGACGATCCGGCTGGCGTAGAGGTTCTCTCGTCCGCCGCTTTCAGTTTTTTGAGCATAGAAAATACCCATCGGAATCAGCTCCATTGTCCGTTCGTTGTAATTATCCCGTTCTTGGGAGTAGGCCAATATCTCAATTCGGGTATCAAACATCGCCGTAGGGTGTTATGCGCCAGGGGAGCAATAGTTTCTCAGCGGTGAGTGACAACTCCGAAACAGAACGCCCGACAATGTTGTCGGACTCGTTATCGTAGAGTGTTCCCAGAATTAAAAGGATAGCTGCTTTGATTGCCGGAGGAATGGTCTCAGAAGTATATCCCGTGCGAATATCCCGATTGGTAATATCTTCTGCAACACCGAAAGCCATCTCTAACTTTTCGGCGATCAGCTCATCTTCGTGCGAGGAGTCCCCGACACGAAGATGAGCCTTTGCCAACGCCAGTGATATGGGTAGCTCTGCCATTATGCCGATGCGTGAACCAATTTCTTAACCGGATGAGTTCCAGCATCAAGCAACGCACCGTCCACACGGGCGAATCCGAACAGACCAATGGATAGATACTCCGCCAAGAGTTCGTTCAGGCGAATCACCCGGAAATTCTTGACCATACGGATTTTGAACTTGGAAAAGTCTCCGAACATCATCGAGGCATTACCCGCACCGATGTTTGCCACATCATCGTTCAGGATATAGCCCTTGCCAAAGAGAGTTGGCGGCGTACCATCTTTCGCTCCCTCTTGCCAAATGTATCGTCCTGTGGTATCCTTGATTTTGACAAGCGACCACAGCGTCTCACGATTAAACATGAATCGTCCGTTACGAGCGTAGGCAGAATCCACCGATTTCAGCAGATCAATAATATCGTCCAACTTGATGGCGGTTGCCGCAGGTGCAGCATCGGAAGCTGTCGCCCAATTGATAATGCCTTTTGGCTTACCCGTACCGCTGCCAATGGTCAGATCCTCGTTGATTCCTCGACCGAAACTCTCGGCAAGCAGTCCGCTGAGTAAAGATTCCAAGTCAAAACTACTGTCCTGTAACAGCTCCTGCGACACTGGAACAATCGGGGTGCGATAGGTGTAGGCTTTGAGTGTTTCCGAACCGAAACTCGGCGCTTTTTTGGTGGATTGGTTGTACTCGGCAACGACCGTTGCTTTGGAAGTGGTGTCGTTGATGGTCGGCATAATCAGGTCGCCACCCGTGGAGGTAGTGATAATCGTACCTGCTTCGAGCATACCACCGTAAGACTTGAGTGCAACCTCAATATTGTCAGCAAGTGTTTTCGGAACGATCACACCGCCGTTGAGTCCCGTGATACCTGCACGTTTCTCAAATAGGGAACGGCTTTCGGGAGTGATGCCCATTGCACCGAGCATCAGGTAGTCCATAAAAGCTGAACGATACTCCGCCTCATTTGGCTGATTGGTATCTTGTTCATTGGGTTTGTGACGGCTTTCGTAAGTTTGTTCCGCCTGACGGCGTTCCACCTCCTGGAATCGTTCCTCCTGCTCGACCAACTTGTCGGCTTTTTCATAGTCGGACAAAAGGGTATCCCATCGGGTCTGCTCCTCGGCAGTCATCTCACGACCATCGGCAGCCTTGCGGAGTTCATCAATGGCGGTATAAACCGTTGCCCGTTTCTCTCTCAGGGTTTTCAATTTGCTCATTTTCTAATCAGTTTTTTGATTGTTTTATGGCAACACCCGAACGAAGCAGGAACAGAGGGAATTTAATCACTATGCCCTGCAAGGAGGGTGAAGCCGAAGGCAAACTTACCCCTCAACTGATATGCTTTACTGAAACTTTGTCTCGGTTTGGAATTTATTGATTACCTTTGGCGCTAAATAATTGCTTCGTAAATATTTATGAATAAAAGAGATACGAGATTGGAATCATTAGCATCATGGCTATATACGGAAGTCCGTTCGGAGCAGGATTATGGCTACGATTTAGAGAACAAGCAACAGCCATCAAAACTATATCATTATACCACCCTTGATGGACTTTTGGGAATAATACAGACAAAAACTTTGTATGCATCCGATGCTATGTTTTTGAATGATTCTTCTGAGTTGCAATATGGCAAAGAGCTAATAATAGAATCTATTAATCATTTAATTAGTGAGAAGGATTTTCAAACAACTTATTATTTCGACTTTGGAGATAAAGAAATAGAGTTATTAAACTCAGTAAGGAATCAATTATCTAAAACTACCTTCAAAGCCACCTACATCGTTTGTTTCACTACAGAATCTGATATTTTGAGTCAATGGCGTGGGTATGCAAATAATTCAGGTGTAAGAATTGGCTTTAATCGGGACTCTCTTTATGAAGCGTTTTATAATCCATATATGCCTGTCAATTACAATAGACGGTCTCAGTTAAAACTTATAGAAGAAACCTTGGGGATACTACTTACCTATATTGTGCATAAAGATAGGCAGAATTTGCCTAAGTCAGATGTTGAATTATTACCAGAGGCTATTGCCTCTATATTACTACCCTATGTGAGTTTCTTTAAAGACAATGTTTTTAAAGAAGAACGTGAACATAGATTAATCTATAACCCTTCAAGAGAATCCGTAAAAGACTCAGTTCTTCCAATTTTTTATCGTAATAATGGGAAGTTTATAGTTCCATACGTGAAACTTGAATGCAAAAGTGAACTGTTACCCATTACAGATATTATGGTCGGGCAATCTCCATATAGTCAGAAAATAAAACACGGGATTGAACTATTGCTCAAATCAAATGGATATGATAAAATTAAAGTTAATCTATCTAAGATCCCTTACATTCCCTAATTTGCATACATTTAACCAACCGTTCCCTTGACCGACTTTCAGCAATGGAACGGTTGGTTTCTTTTTGCTCCGGCTGATTAGTCTGAATGAATTCCGCCTTGCGTTGCTCCAGATGCCGAACTGAGGCTTCGGTATCTTTATAGACTGGGAATACAACCAACGCTACATCCTTAAGTAGTGCGAATTTTAGAATGGTGCGTTCATCGTATTGAAGACCGTTTTTATCATCGGCATAGATCCACTCGTCCGACTCCACCACAAAGCGGAAGCTACATTTATTAATATCGCCACGGAGCACCAATTCCAACATATCGTTGCCACGAGTCGTGTTCGGAGCCTCGAATGAGAATCGTAGTCCGATATCGTCCACCGAGAGCTGAAGCGTGCCGCTTATTGTTCGAGCCAGGATGTCATCTACATTGTGGTTGAAGCACATAATCACATCCGACAGATCACAATCGTCGAATGCGGAACGAGCAATCTTCTCTTTGAACCAACCCATAATCGGTTCACTCCACGATTCAAACTTAGCTGCATACCCTGCAATAGTGCGGCTGACTGTTTCTGCCTCTCGCTGTTCTATGTGCAGATCCGAGACAAGGCATCTAACTTCTATTTCCTGTGGGATTATTCTTTTGTTGTCCATTTATAGCGTTTTTAACTGTTGACATATTCATTTGCACGAAATACTCATCACCACCATCGTAGGCATTCATATCCTCAAAGGCACGGATCTCGTTAGCATTTATCGCCCCGACAAGATTCATATTTTTATAATATTCAGAGCGAGTTTTGGCATCACCTCGAAGTAGACCGTTCAGACCGAATAGAAAGTAATACTCCTCAAACTCATCATAGCGGAGTAACTTGCGGTTGAATTCCTCCTCAAGTCGTACAAGGTATGGCATTAGGCAGTAAGTAACGAATTCCATTCCTTGATGCTCGATGTTATTGTTGGTTGCTCGTTCCAGGTCGGCAATCATATGGGGAGGGATACCGTAGATAGTAGCAATCTCCGTTTTTTGAAATTTACGAGTGGCTATGAATTGAGCATCTTCTGGAGGAATTGAAATACGCTCGTAAGTCATACCACCCTCTAATAGCAAAGGAATATGAGCATTGTGTAGTCCGACTGACTGAGCAACTAAATCCTTTTTGAGTCGTTGGTATGCTTCTGGTTTGAGAGTCGATGGGTATTTGAATACTCCCGACATATTACCGCCCTGGTTGAAGAATCGTTCGCCATACTCCTGTGCGGCCAATGTAAGGGAGAGATTGTCTCGATGAACGGCAATCGGACTTTTTCCCTTGATGCCGTTGGTGGATAGACCTCGCAAATGGATCAACTCATCATTCGGAAGCAATTCGCCATTGTTTAGTCGATAAAACAGCTCCTCGTTGGTACTCAACACTGGTTCAACCGTTGCCGGATGTAATAGTTGTAACCTGATCGGTCGGTAATTCTTATCTCGGAATATCCGAGCATACCCATTGCCCCACAATGCACAAGAGATCATCAGGTGGTGCATCAGGTCGAACCGATTGGAAAAGGAGTTTGGTGTTTGAAGCAGGCGATGGCATTGATGAGAATATTGTCGTTCCCGACCTTTCTCGGTGCGCTTGTAAAGATGGATCGGCATCGTGCCAACAGTATCCGAGAGTATCCGAACGCACGCCCATACTGCCGAGAGGTTTAACGCTCCCTCCTCAGAGATATAAGGTTTGCGAGTCGCATCAGCAATCGTGTCGGCTGTGAGTGCCTTGTTTACGGCATTCTCGAACTCAGCAGATACGACTCTCTGTTCACTTCGAAATATATTAAAAGGAAACCACCTCATTCAGTTGCTTATTTTTAAGCAAACTTAATGAGGTGATTTTATGGTTTATAGAAACAATGTCTCTACTTAAACCAAATACAAAAATAATAATTATCTTTGCATTAAAAGATTTGTGAAGTTGCCGAAGCGTGGAGATGTATTATTAAGTTTTGAAATAGTTACCCCTTTTGGTTTATCATTATATGCCCATATCTGGTCCTATAATTATCACCCACAGGTTTAATCTAAACAACCCCCAACTTTACAAAGTGGTTTTTCCACTCGGAGTGATTTTTTCACTTCGCATCCATTATTTATACTCGCTACCTTCCATAGTCCGAGTTTTTACAAAGATAGTGTTTTTTATTATATGAATGAAATTATTAAAAAGCCTTATAATAAAATTACGAGTTTGACTCTCACAAACGCTGGATTGACAGAAGTTCCAGCGGAGGTGTTTTTGTGTAAAAACCTCAAGAAACTAAACTTGAGCAATAACTGTATAAAATCAATTCCTATAAAAATTGCAGAACTCACAAAACTTAGAGTTCTGAATTTATCGAATAATGAAATATCACAAATCCAAACAGGTTGTTGCAACTTAGTGAATTTGGAAACATTGATATTGAACAATAATAAAATATCATTGATACCAAAACAAATTATCAAGTTGCAAAACCTTAAGATATTAGGATTGTCTGGAAATAAACTAACGAAGTTGCCAGATGAACTACAAAAATTAAGGAAACTTCGACAATTGGATATTAGTAGAAATGAATTAAAAAAATTGATTGATGGAATCTTATTTGAGAACTTAGATTCGTTATGGGGCGGTAGTAATCCAGTTATTGAATTTGATAAAGAATATTATTTTAGTGGGCGATTCAAAAGATTGTACTTTTTCCCATCCTATTCATTTGCTTCAAATAGAGACTACAGCGAACTATCAAAAAATAAAGGTAATATCTTTAGTAAAAACATCAATATGACCTCAAATATTCACACCGAAAATAATGCAACAAAGAGTATATTTATCTGTTATTCACATAAAGACATCGAGTATAAAAACAGAATAATCACTCATCTAAAAACATTAAATTACGAAGACCGAGATTGTAAAATCAGTGAATGGAGTGATTCAAAAATAGAGACAGGAACCAATTGGAAAGAAAGCATCATAAATGCAATAAGCAATGCTTCTGGAGCTATCCTTATAGCTTCGACAGATTTTCTGGCTTCAGATTTCATCCAATTAGAGGAATTACCTCGAATTATGGCTGGACTGAACAAGAATACACATCGTATATTTCCTATCGTGGTTAAACCATGTAGATATAATAATTCAAGGTTAAAAGATTTTCAGGCCGTAAATCCAACTAATGAACCTCTTTCTGGAATGAGTGAGACAGAACGAGAAAATATGTATTTGAAATTGATGGATGATATTGATAAACTTCTGTGATTAATTTTTGAAAAATCGAATGAGTATTCTCCTAAACGAATCAAACTCCGAGTAGCGACGCTTGCCCGTGATGGCGATATGGAAATCTTCGAGTCGTTCGTAGGCTTCAAGTTGGGTGTCGTAGAGGTCTCGCATCCGCAGGTAGTAATCCGCAAAACCCTCTGCGGAAGTGATCTTACGGATGGACGGGTGCAGTGATGGAATCGCTGATAGCTCTGATTCTATTTTTGCTCGTTCTGCCAATTGGCGGTCACTGAATTTCTTTCTATGCTTTGTCATACGCTGAATTTTATAGTGTTAATAATCCTCTGTCGTTGTAGGGATTGGAGTCATCGTCCGCCTGTGAAGTCATCCATTCGCCGAGTGCCATAATGGATGAAACGATACCGTCAATCTTTTGCGTGGATTTCTCTTTGTCCGGTTTGATATTACCTGCCGGATCGGTCTTGACAAGGGTGGACGAGAGCATCCATCGCAGTACCGGATTGCCGAAATGCTCGACTCGCTCAGATAATACCAATGCCTCGAACTGTTTGGTGGGAGCCGACATTGAACCATAGCCTTGTCCGAAAGGATTAAAAGTCAACCCCTCATCGGTCAGATTGATAATAGTTTGTGAGGAGTTCCAACGGTCATAGGCAGTTGACTTCAAATTGTAGTCAGCTATAATCCGAAGGATATCCGCTTGAACGAAATCGTAATCTGTCACGTTGCCGGGAGTGACTTTTACAAATCCCTCACGCACCCAATGATCATAATTGATATTCTCCTTACGGACTTTTTCGAGCATCTTCTCCTCTGGAATCCAGAAGAACGGCAACAGTTGAAATTTGTCATTCTCGTTGAATAGCAATACAAATGCAGTGATGTCGGATACATTGGAGAGGTCGAGCCCTCCCCAACAGTCGCAACCTCGTAAATCTTCAAACGTTGACGAGCCAACGCATTGCATCCACTTCTCGTCTAAAATCCAGGTCTTCTCCGCATCCACCCATAGGTTTACATTCTTGGTCATTACGTTACGGACAGCTTCGGGACGGTTCTTGGCATCTTTAACTTGGTCGGCTAAGTAATCGACTGAGAGCGACACGCCAAGGTTCGGATTGGATTTCACCCACATCTTCGGAATATCCCACTCTTCGTTTTTATCGAGGGTATAGATCATTCCGAATAATGTATCGTCCTGGTTGATGTCCCGGAGAATCTTGATCACATTATCCCGATAGGCATAACAAGCACCAGCTTTATTGAATCCGGCAGTAGTGATGATAAACATCAAAGGCTGCCGTCTGGCCCCGAATGCCGATTTGATCACATCAAACATTCCACTATCCTTATGGGCGTGGAACTCATCGATGATTCCGCAGCTTGGGTTCAGACCATCGTGTGTACCATAATCGGAGGACAACGGTTTGAATGTACCACCTTTGAGTTCATAGACAATAGAATTTCGATATGGTGTGAGATAATTCTTCAGATCAGTCGCCTTGACAATCTCCACTGCATCGGCAAAGCAAATCTTCGCCTGGTCTTTCACGGTGGCTGCCGAGTAGACTTCGGGGCGAGACTCACCATCAGCAAAAAGCATATACAAACCAATTCCTGCCGATAGAGCTGTTTTGCCATTCTTACGGGCAATCTCAATATAGACATACCGAAATCTCCGAGTACCATCTGCCAGCTTCCAACCAAATATATTCCACACCACAAACTGTTGCCAAGGTTCGAGTTTGAATCGTTGTCCGGCCCATTCTCCTTTGGTGTGCTTGAGTGATTCGATAAACTTGATAGCTCGTGATGCTGCCTTGCGGTCAAAATACCACCCTCGTTCCAAGGCGTTATCTATATCGCTGAAATACCTCTGCACAGCAAGCTGCACCAACTCGCAAGTCAGTATATTGCCGCTCAAAACCTGTTCGGCATAAATCTCTGCTATTGTTTTTTTTGTTTTCATTATTTCATTACCTTTGCACCAGCTATGTAGCTCAATTGGAAAGAGCGACTCTCTAACTAAGAGTTAGGCTGCGGGTTCGAATCCCGCCATAGAAAATTCACATCACTATATATTGGGGGCATTTGCCCCCTTTTTTATTCTATCTCCTCAAACTGAGCAAAGTCATCCGCAGCTACCGCAGGGGCAACCATTGAGGATATTTTGCCACGACTTGCCGGAGTAAACCCAAACTCCGATGCGAGGGACTTGGCGTTGGCAAGTGCGGACTCTGCAATCTTCCGCTTAGGGTTGATTTGAGTCATCGTTCCGTTTTTGGTTTCGACCTCGATGGTAAATCCCTCTTTCTCGACCTCCAACATCAGGTCGTGGTAGATTGCCATCTCACGAGCATACGCCACAAGCAGATCTACACCAACCACCTCCAATAATTTTTTATGCAACAACTCAGTTGCGGTGTATTCAAAAATCTTTTTGGCCGTACCCTTGAGCCTCACCTTGGGGAGCGATTCGAGTTTGGTCATATCCGACTGCGGAGTCATCCGGCACGGTTGATCCGTTCCCCGAAGCACTTTTATCTCGTTTGACTGTTTCTGTTTTCCTCTCGGCATATTCTTCGTTTTTATATTTTACCCAAATCAGGCTTCACTGCACGTGCGTGAAGAAGACTCAGGCTTCGATTACTTTTCGTGACTTCGGAAGGAATTTTAGCCCCCTCCCCGGTAGTTCATTCAGCCTTTTTTCGATCCATTATCAAAGAGTTACGAGTCGATTTTCCGATCAATTCTCTTTTTGCAACTCTTTGACACTCAAATGTGGAATGGATTAATTAATCATGCTTTCATTCTTCTGTATTTCAAATCGTTCCCTTTTTTCTGGGTTTTGAGATTAACTCAGCTATAATTGCTCCCGGATTCTCTTCGATCAAGCGTCTACGCTGCGCCTGCTCAATGTAAATTCTTGTGGTCGCCGTGTTGGTATGACCCAACAGATCCTTGATCATTTCAATGTCCAAACCCTGTTCAACCAACAGGCTCCCACAGGTGTGTCGCAGGGAGTGAGCCGTGATCTTCGGATCATCGATGCCGATTGCCCGAAGCCGCTGCTTGACGATTTGAGAGATGGCCTGCTTGGAAAGTCGGGTTGCCTTTTGCCCCTTGCAATGGTTTTGTATAAGCGGATCGGACACATCAAAATTCCGGCACGAGATATAATCCTCAAACAGTTCCTCAATCATCTCCGGTACGGCAAGCAAATCATTTTTATCTAACCGACCTTTGCGTTGGATACGCAATACCGTTCGGTTACCCATCTTCTCGAAGTCTCGGATATTGATTCGTTGAACTTCACAGGTTCTGAGTCCATTGGTTAGCATCAAAGCGATGATGAGCTTATCCCGTTTGCCTACAACCGTTTTCGTTTCAATCGAATCCATCAACCGATAAGCATCGGCAGAGGACAATGGGTTTTTGTAATGCTCCCGTTGTTTGATACTCGAATGAATGCCGGAGCCGATATTGTCGTAGTAGTTCTGCGAAGCGCAGTAACGATAGAACAGTTTCACCACGGTTACATAGCTGAAGTAGGTAAACTTACTTTTGCCTTCTCCTTGGAGGTGGTGCTTGTACTGAAGAATATGTTCCCGGCGTGGAGTCCGTGGATCTATACCTTGTGCCGAGAACCACCGGAACCACAACTCAATCTTACGGCGATAGTCTTTCTGGGTCTCCACGGATACATCGGTCTCAATGATCCACTCATCAATTATCTGATTCAGTTTTAATGTTGTTCTCATCGTGCGTGTCCCTCCTTGGCTGATTTTATATTGTGGCAACGGTCGCACAGGCTTTGCAGATTCTCGATATTGAGCGCAGCTCCGCCACGATTTATCGGTACGATATGGTCGGCAACCTTGGCAGGTGTATGGATACCCTTACTCAGACACTCCTCGCACAAAGGTTGTTGCTCCAACTTTACGGCCCGGAGCTTTCGCCAGGCTGTCGATTGGTAAAACTTGGTATTGCTGTGCTTTCTCCCTTCTTGAGGTTTGCGCTCGGTCATCCACGGACGGCGGCACGTTTTCTTGATGCTTGGCATAGGCTCAGAAGATTACATCGGGTTGCAACGGCAGATCGTGGTCTTCGGTCTCGAAACCGACTACCCGAATGATTTTCGCATTGGGGTAACGCTTGCGGAGGTTGGCCGCCACCACATCGTATTTGGCAAAGTCGGCGGTATAGGCTGAGTCGCCATGTTGCTCACGGTTACGCCTGAGCGACTCTATTTCGTACTCGTGCCACTTCTCAATCTCGCCATTGTGCGTGGAGTATTTCCTGCGGCCATCCTCCAAATGGTGTATTACTCGTTGATATTTCATGGTTATACTAATTTGCTGTGATAACTTTTGAGCTTGATAAAGAGTTCCAACTCCAACCGGACGATCTCCAACGTAGGGAACTTCCCTCGCTTGCGGCCTTTGACATACTTGGAATGCATACGATTGATAAAGATCTCCGCATCACGGCTGTCGATCTGTCGGGCAATCACTTTTGCTCCCACAGGGATACTGCGTTTACTATCCATTGGATTGGGGAAGAACTCACTTGTTTGCTCTGAATAGTAGAGCGTGATAATTTCTATTGATTTCATAATGTTTCGATTTACCGCAGGCTCTCGCCTTTGAATTTAACAACACGGCACAGGTGACTCAAACGGTCAAGAGTGCGTTCTCCATATCGCTCCAACAGTTGTTCTTCGGTCAGATTGGTAGTCACGAAGATGTGGCGGTGGTATCGTTCGGCCACGTTCATCACCAGGTTGAACCCTTCGGTTTTCTCCCCATAATCGTTCACCAGACTCTCGACACCCAATTCATCAATAATCGGGAAGGGAGTTTTGAGTAGGTAATCTAAATTGGTTTCAGGTCGCTGGCCGTAGTAATACACCTGTGCCGATGGCGTGGGTTTAGTCAGGTCTTGAGCGTGAACCGCCCTAATCCATCTGTTTTTCAGACGAAGCAATACGGGAACAATCCCCGAAATGATGATGCTCTTGCCTCTGCCGCAGTCACCCATCAGAAGCAGACCTTGATCTTTGGTATCGGTCATCCAGTCTATGACCTCGTCATACTCCGGCAGGTGTTGGTAGTTGTCGAACGTGGTATCTACCTCCCGGAAGATGGTGATAAACCCTCGGCGGCACTGTTCGTGGTCGCCCCACGACATCGGGTTGGGTTCTCGGATGTCAAGACGTCTTTCCTTGACCATCTGTGAGATAATTTGTGATAATGTATTCATATCGCTATTTTTTAGATTTTCCAAACTTTTCAAGAATGCGGTTCTTCTGCTCCTCGGTTTCGGGCTGCTTGATCTGCCCGATATGTTGTCCGGTGGCAGGCTGTCCCCGTGGGGTATAGACCGACCGTTTCAACTCGAACAGCCCCGCCCAGTTGTTGGCGATGCTTTGGTCGATGATGGCTGCTGCCGTTTGCGGATTACCACCCGACAGATTACGGAGCATGGTTAGGCACTTGCGGACACCGATTTCACTCTTGTAGCTCTCCTTGCGAAGCCGCTTATATTCCAACCAAGTACGCATCACTTCCCGCCACGGCGGTTCAATGGTTTGCAGAATGGCTTCGGTATCCAGGTGGGGTGCTTTTTTCTCTTTTTCTTTTTTGCCGCAACTTTTTTCTTTTTCTCTTTTTTCGAGGGATAGACTTGGAGGAGCTTCTGCTCCGACCTCCATTTCACCCAAACTTTCTTTTATATTTTCTTTATTACTCTCTGTATAGTTTAGTTTATATATAATAGGTGGTACACTTTGTGGCTCACTGTGGACTGCAAAGTGTACCGTTTCGTCATTATTTATGGGTTGTGGCTCTTGTTGTGGTTCATTTTGCGGCTCAATTTGAGCCACAAAGTGTTCCGTTAATGACCTCAGTCGATATGATGTACGACCTCTTCCTTTGCCAAATTCAACGGTTATCAGTCCTGCTTCTACCAACTTTTTGCGTTCACGCTTTAATGTCGACCGAGTGATGCCAGTCCGAAATTCAATCAGAGATGCCGAGATATAGAGCGGACTCTTCCAACCCGACCTATTGGCAATAAACATTAGTCCATGCCACAGCGAGATTGAGGCAGGGGTAAGCTGGTGAGTTTCTAACCAGTCATAAAAAAGTTTTATTTCCGTCATATAATTCATCGGATTTGGGATAACTGTGAAGTGGCACGACCAATCAGGTCAGTGGCAGTATAACCGTACATCAACTCGACACGGGGCATCCTTTGACCTTCGCCACGAAGCAACAGCATCCGGACAATCTCGTCAATATGATAAAAGACGGTTCCGTTCTCCAGTTTAACTCTCTGAATATTGTAGCGATATGCCCATCGTTCAAGAGTGCGGTCAGTCGTGCGACAAATCAGCGTCACTAACTTTTTGGGTATAAGATCTCCGTAGGAAAGTATGCGTTTTTGCATCAATGGGGATTCAACGGCAGAAAGTATCATTTCAACCTTGTCTTCCATAATCATATCTCTTGCTGCAATCATAACTTTGATGTTTTATTGCTGCAAAGTTCCTAAGAAGTTGAAAGCCAAATGCAAGCAGTACCGGGGGTAGTACCTGTGATTTTCTTTGTAATAGATTGATTTACAAGAGACTTATTTTTGACTTTTTTCGATGACCGCTTTGGTCAGGCGGCTCAAGAAGTCGGTACATTTAATCTTACGGGAAAGAACTTCCGTGCGTATGTTGTAGGATTTAGACAACTCCAGGTTGAGCATTTTCTCAAATGTCTCTACCAGTAACGAATAACTAATTCTCTTGCCATTGACATCAACGATAGCCCCAATCTGATCCAAAGCTGTCAACAGTTCAATAAGATCTCGCTTGGTACACTTCTCCGACCAGTTGAATTGGGATTGTTGACGTGCTTGAGGTTTGAGAGGCGGTTTCGACTGAAACTTGAGCAGTTCAAGTTCTGCGTTGATAAAGTGGATGGCGGCAGTAATGTATGGAGAAAGACTGGCGTGTGATTCGTTGGCAACCAAAACGGCATGGAGGTATGACAGTATTCGGAAATGCTGCTTGTATTCCAGACATGGATCTTCTGCTATTGAGGTTACTGCCAAGGTAAACAGCTCAAAAGCATGAAGGATTTCATTATGACTTATGTTATTGTTTTCCCCGGATACAATGTATCTGAAAAACTGCGTCTGCTTCAATCGATCCATAGTGCAGATGATTATGATTCAGACACAAAGGTCTCGACTTTGCAGCACTAAAACAGACAACCATCAACCAAGGTGGTCGAAATTTATTTGGGGTAAAAATCCGGTCAGAATAGGGGAGCGTGGCTTCGTTTTGACATCAAAATTACTCAAACCAATGTCGCAGGGTCCTAAAAAGCAAAAACGACCACCTTGGTCGTTAGTTGGTCGTTTTCGCAAAAGATGATATGTATATTTGCTATTTTTGATAGGTAGAAAGAAGTAACCCCGTACTAAATACTTTACTGTTAACCAATTTCCAGTGGGACTCTTTGGTCTTACCGGGGAATAATGGGATGCCATTGCCAAGGATCGTTGGAGCGATGCAAAGTTGCATCTCGTCAATCAGGTTGGCATTTAGCAACATTGCGGTCAACTCTCCACCACCGACAAGCCAAATGTCTTTTCCGATCTCAGATTTCAATTCCGAAATTCTGGCAATTACATCTTCCGTAATAAAATGGACATTCTCATTTGGGGTCACATTGCTGTCACGGCGAGAAACAACATAGGATGTTTTATCTTTATACGGCCATGGGATACCGAAGCCAATAATCTCATGGTAGGTTTTACCACCCATCAAGACAGTATCAATTGAGGCCAATAGCTCTTTATAGCCATGATCTTCATTGGTAGGATTGGGAATTTCGTTAAGCCACTCAACACCACCGTCCGGGGTGGCGATATATCCGTCTATGGATGTTGCGATGTAAAGGATGATCCGTCTCATAAGGATGATTTTTAATGTTTTTACTTCTCAAATCATTCGCCAAACCTCAAAAAGAAGCGTGGTACTCACGCTGTTTCAACACGAGGCACTGGTATACCCTTTGAGGAGACAGGCAAGACCACGCTATACAGTTGTATAGCACAGCCATTGCACAGTATTGTCTCCTCAAGTTGAAAATTACCAGTTTTCGTGTTGAGACGTTCTGCGAACGCTATGTTATATTAAAAGCTCATATAGAGCCTATATTCTTCTATTCTAATGCAAAAGTAATCATTTTATTGTTATCTAAGTTATTATTTCACTGAAATCAAAAAGCTACCGAGTTTACACCCGATAGCTTTGTTATCTATTTTGTATCATCTTCATCCATTTTCTTTTTCAACTTTTCAATCAAGCTATTCAGGTATGCCGTTTGATCTTTCTTCCGACTACGCAAGGCAATGTAGGTTCGGTAATACTCCCCCAAATCTACATTGAACGCTTCTCCAAGGGTATCCATTATCTCTTTTACATCAATGTTGCCGTGGTCAATATCACCGGATGCATACAGTGAATACCCTAATTCAATAAGGGCATTTTTCTGTCCTGTCCAAGTTCGGCGGCCTTTTTTAGTTTCTGTAAACAGAGCCGGATCTTCAATCATTTTGAGCCTGCGATTGAGATATATTCTCAGCATCTCATTAGCAATGATTTTGGCAACCTTAAAATCATACACCGTTGAGAACTTCAAATCGCTATTGAAGCGGGAGCTGTCAGTACATAGTTTGGGATCTACATCTCCCCGAACAAAGTAATATTTGTCATATACCGTAGAGCCGGAACGGTAATATTGATGAAAGTCGAGATGTCGGTTAAAATAATATTCCAGACTATGCAACTGGTCGTTCAGATACTTTTTAGCAGCCTCATTGCTACCAGTAGGGAATTTAGACTCAATGCAGTATATTTTGTTAAAATAGAGTTGTTTGGATAATATTTGAGGCTTAAGTTCCTTGAAAAAGATAATTTCCTCCTCTTGAGAGCCAAACTCATACACAATCACTCGTTCTCGCAACTGATCGATATGCTTTTGGATTATATCTATCATTTTAAGAGAATTACTGATAATATCATAGCCATATAGGTCGAAGCTATTGATCTCCGATTCTATTTCCTGTAATATGTTGTCGATGTATTCTCTCATTGTATTGTTTATTACTCCAACGTAAGTACGGCTGTAATATCGAATCCGTAATCTCCATCTTTGTAGGTGTCGAATAGCTCCGGCTTATAATATTTTCGTAAGACTTCTTCTTTATCGGTACGATAGCTAAATCCGGCTTTTTGGTATGATTTAATGGCCCTGATATTTTTTTCCGATGGACGTATCAGAAAATTTGTAATGCCGATTTTTTTGCGTAGATATTCAATAGTATCTTTTAATGCTTGTGAACCGATACCTTTACCGCATTCTGATTCAGATTTCAACCAAATATCTAACTCTGCCATATTGCTATTCAGATGGAAACAGGCATAACAAGTACATCCAACCTCTGTGTCTCCATTTTGGATAATCATAACAGCACCGGATTCTTTTCTGCTCTCCGTGTAATAAAAATCCTCAAATGCCTCCTGAAACTCCTCCCAAGAGGGTATCGGATTCTCTTCATAATCGGCTCCTCCCATGTGGGCAGCAGCGGTATCGGACAAACACATCCATTCGTATGTCTTTCTCTTTTCATCAATCAATGCATGTCTTATCATAAGCTCTGTTTTGAATTAACTCTTTCTGCAAAAAATAATCAGAAAAAGGATTGTACATATTGATATATTCGTTCGGAGCGTACCCCGAAAACTCTTTAAATTCTCTCACGATGTGCGAAGCATCGTAGTATCCACACTTAAATGCTAATTCCATGAGGTTGGAGTTAAAGCCATTCTGCAAAGCAGACAGTGTCTTCTGAAACTGAATAATCTTAGCAAATTGCTTTGGGCTAATCCCAACATTGCTCATGAACCTGCGATAAAACTGCTTATAGCAGATATTCGACATGTTTGACAGTTCTTTTATGGAGACATTAGCGTTGGATTCCAATTGTCGAACTGTATATTCACAACCCGCAATATCAGGGTTCACCTGCACTAATCGTTTCAATAGAAAATCTTCGATTATTCCGACACACTCCATTTTATCATCGGCATTTAATACCGTTTGTTGTAAATCAGCAAACGGTCTGTCGCCAAGACACTCTACCGAAATATTTTTATTGAAAAACTCTACCATTGGAGCATTGAAAAAAGTTTGTACTCCTTGTGGTGTGAATGTAACGGCTACAGTTTCATTTTCGCCCTCATAGTGTAAATCCCAATAGGTAGACATTTGTCCATCGACAAATGCTTTGGGTTGATAATCATTAATTGCTGTTGAAAAAACTTGATTTTTCCGGTGGAATACCAATTGCATACACCCAATAGGAATACCTCGCTCGATAGTTCGGGCAAGGTAGTTCTGTTCAAACACCCAGTAGTATTTCACAAATGGGGTAAGAACTTTAGATGGATATGTAATTCTAAATTCCACTATAACAATTCATTAATCGACATTTACATTATCGCAAAATTAATCCATTTCTTGCATAGATGCATTGTATAAAAGAGACTTTGTGCTCTGAAATAGCTAAATTGCCTCCACATCTAAATGCAATTAATGTCGGTAATTCAACATAGTTCGCACAAAACTAACGCTCTCTATGCTCTTAAACTTGTAAAAAGGCGACTTTACTAAAAATCATCCCATATTCACATAAAGAAGATTGATATACAATCGATTATTTGGTCACTATGTATTACCTTTGTACAAAGGTAGTTGATAGAAGTAGAGCCCGAAATAGCTATATATAGCTACACTGAATATGAAAGCATTAGATATAACGAGAGAAGATATGTGGGCGAAACAAGCTCTACATGAAAAAGAAATTGATTATTCTATTTGGAGTAGAGATAAAGCCATGTTGCAACAAATGGCAAAGATTAACCGTAGCTGCACTTTTGTTGTCGATGTCTGTAAATGTAGGTACACCTATGCTTCATCAAATTTTACCGATTTACTTGGTTACGACTCTCGAAAAATAGAGATGATTGAAGAGTCCGATGACGATTATCTTGAATCTCGTATTCATCCCGAAGATTTATTCAATATGAAATCTCTTCAGATTAGTTTGTCTGAATTCATTTATAACCAACCGATAGAGGATAGAAATAACTATAAAAATATTTTCAGTTATCGTGTTCAAAATGCTAAAGGACAATACATCAATGTAACAAGCAAACAGCAAGTGTTAGAAACTTCCGAAAGCGGTAAAGCATGGCTTATATTGGGAGTAATGGACATTGCTTCCGACCAACGACCGTTAGACGGAGTGCAATGTACGGTACTGAATCTAAAAACAGGAGAGATGTTTTCTCCCCATAGTTTAGCTGAAACGAAGCCGGAACTCACCAGTCGAGAGATAGAAATTCTACATCTGATAAAGCAAGGGCTGTTGAGCAAAGAAATTGCCTGTAAATTGGGTATCAGTATTCATACGATAAATATTCACAGGCAAAATCTTCTGAGAAAGTTAGGTGTGCAAAATTCTATCGAGGCTATTAATATGGGGCGCAGAACGGGACTAATCATCTGATTATATTTGTTTCTGTTTCCACTTTCCACGCACCAAATAAATCATCGAGAAGATTAATATTGCCAAAGCATAGATATGCTCCGAAGTCCATAGTAATGACACATTGGGAGCAAGATAATCCAAAACTTTTATGTAGAGCACATAAATTGCAAGAGCCAATAATCCGATTTTTAATGCCATTGACGTGTTGCCCGTTCCCGATATAGCACAGTAAAAAACAAATGCAGGAACGGCAAACAGAAATGAGGACAACATTACATACAACGGTTCTAATGACTGTTGAATCAGAGCAGGATTGTCGGTATATAATCTGATGAAAAGGTCGGGATAGATAAATCCGAGCAATACCAACGGGATGCAAAAACAATAACAGACCTTTATAATTCTCCGGCACAAGGCTAAGACCATACTTTGCTCACCTTCACCAATCAGATTGCTCACCAATGCACTTCCGCTCGATGCAAATGCCTGCACAAGGATAAACGGTACGGCAGATATACTTCTCACAATATTCGAGGTCGCCAGTGCTGTTTCTCCGATATGTTCTATAACTACAAAGAAGATTAACCACGAAGCAAACGACAAGAAAGATTGTAGCATTGTCCAAACTGACAGATTTAGAATCCGCTTCAAATCAAGCCATTGTCGGTTGATATTATTGATGAGTTTAAGCCAATGCCCTTGTGTTGTTAGTCGATGATACAGAACGAATAAGAGTGCAGCCGAGAACTCTGCAATGCACGAGCCGATACCAGCCCCCTCAATTCCCAATGCAGGAAACCCGAATTTCCCAAATACCAGAGCATAATTGCATACAATATTCACCGCAACCATCACTAAAGAGCACACAGTGAGTATTTTGGTTTTGGTTATCCCTATATAATAGGCTCTGAATGCGACAATGATAAAAGCAAACAACAATCCGAAAACACGCCAGTTGAGATACAGAAGTGCAGCCGAAAAGACCTCTTCTGATTTGATTATCTGACGTAACATCGGAGGGATGGCGACCTGAGCCACTAAAATAATGACAACTGCTAATAGAATCAAGAAGTAAAAGCCTGTTGAAAATATAGCTACTAACTCGTCGTTCTTCCGTTCTCCGTTAAGCCGGGCAATAAGTACCTGCAATCCTACTCCGAACCCCGAACCAATCACAAACAGGATAAGATAACAAACTCCGGCTATTGCCGAAGCTGCTAACTCTGTTTCACCGACATGACCGAGAAATGCGGTATCGGTAATTCCGATAATTTGTTCGACCAACAGGCTTAGTAGTACCGGAAACGTTATGCGGATAATACTTTTATAGGATGTGTCCATATCAGGGCATCCATTCAAGTACTCCGTCTGTCGGATTGTTTTTTATCCACTCCGTTAATTCGGCATAGGTGCGAACCCCTCCTGATAATACTGCCCGATAATAGATAATACCCATAATCTTTTCGGTGTCGGGAGTTTCGTATTTCAAGCGTAGGATTGCCTGTCGGGTTTCATCGGTTAGCACCTCCGAGATTCGCCCGGCAACTTTTTCAAAATAGCCATCATAAGTAGAGCCTTTCAGAATATGAATCATATCCAACTGCCAAAGTTCCTTACAATCGTCCTCATACCAAGCGTGCCACTCGATACACTTTTCGTCTGTATCTAATAAATTCCCGTATTCAATACGCTTGATACGTGGGTTTTGTGCCAATTTCATCATTGCCGAAAAGCTGTCGGTAACACTCAATTTTTCAGTATAAATATGAAAATCAATATCCCGATGCTTGACAAGCAAACCCGTTTTTAGCGAACCGACAAGATTAATAGTCGCTCCTGCATCTTGCCAAATACCTATCACGTTGGTGTCTTTGATAATCTCCCACGCCTTTTGCTGGTTCTTAGCTGCAATTTCCTCTATTTGTTTCATTTTCAATTATTTTTAGCGTGCAAAATTAGGAAGTATATACCAAGTCTGAAATAGCTATTTATAGCTATGTATCTGTTCTTACTTATTGACTATTATAACAATGCCGAAACCACATAGCTGTATGTCAGACTATTATGCTTCAAAGTTAATCAAAATCCCCTCACACTTCAAGTAGAGTTCGATAAAAGAGAGGTATATTTATAGAATATTGTAAGTGGTTCGGATAAGTCTGCGAATAAATTCGCTGTATTATCACTCGCCTTTCACTATATTTGTAGTCGAACAGATAACTGCAACTCATTATGATAGAAAATATTCGTATGCACAGCCAGCAATTGGCATCTTCCCGCTTTCGAAGATCCGAAAGCACTTGTTTCGTGGATGGGGGCGATTCAGGCACAGGATTATCCGATGTCGAAATGGGCGGTGGGTTCCCGTTTGCAATCGGGCAGTCTGCAAACGGTAGATGAAGCCCTTAAAAGGGGCGAGATACTGTGTACATATGTGCTACACCCGGCAATACTTGTATAACTGACCAAAAAGTCAGCAACGATATGGAGACATTGGCAGAAAAACTGAATGGCAATCTTTAATCAGTATTTTAACGACAATTAGTCCTGTTTAGGATGGTTCTATTGGTGTAGATTATTATTTGTATCAATGTTTTTCCTACTCCACCGTTGCATGAAAAAATCCAATTGTCTTATATCTACAAGTTCTATAATGCCTTGATTACCGTCAACGTTAATTATTAATTTCTGAGCATATTCATTTAGAAACTTATCTTTCATCAGCATAGCTCTACAAGGAATTATTTCTATAAAGAATACTTGACTCATAAACCAAAACATATAGTATCCATAGTTTTTCACTTCCTCTAAGTTTCCAAGTGAAAAAACTGTTTTATCTTGAGCTCCAAGAAATACTTTGTTAGCAACATAATATACACTTAAGTTTCCATTGCCATATCTTGCAAAATTACGTACATCGTCCATCTCTTTATCTAAGCCACGACCAGTTTCTTTGTGATATTTTTGCAAAAACACCTCGTAAAGGGATCTTTTAAATTGCCTTGTTAGTGATTGTAAACGAAATGGCTGTTTAAGTGTTATTAAATTCTTTTTATGTTCATACTTAAAATATGCCGATCTATATTGTTTCCATGAATTTTCATCACGATTACTTGTAAACAAACTAAATGTCTTAAAAACTTCAGAAAACACTAAATTGGTGTTACATTCTCCTTTTGCTGCTGTACCAAAATAATGATTGCAAGAGTCACAGATATCAAATCCGATATCATCACAGCCAAGAGCATGAGGAATTATATGAGGTTCATTGTCGAAAGATATCTCTGGGATCGATTTTTGACACCAGATACAGATACCTTTATTAATATAATTATTATCAGTCATTTTATTTTTTCACAAAGATAATACATTGAATAGTAATAGGTCTAAAAAAGATCAATAAGTTGCACAAACTAATCTTGAGACAAAGTTTCCATAAAGCATTTTCGGCCGCCTCTACCTTTACCCCGACTAACATCGTAAAGGTATGGCATTCGGACTCAGATATTATTCAGAACTTCGCAGCAAGCACAAGGAGGTCTTCTGGCGAGTCGAGATCCACGAGCGTGGATTTATCGGCAAGTCGGAGGAGATGTCTTTTGATGGCGGTAGTCCGCTATCCATCACCTGGGAGAAGCGTGGTGATGAGTTCTTTGTTCCGGTTAAGGCATCGGAGGCTACCATTAATATTCTCTGTACACGGAATTTCCACTACATTAATCTATTTACTTCCGATCCCCGTAAGTTTCGGGTATCTGTATTCCGCAATACAAAACTCTATTGGCGGGGTTATGTCGTAGCCGATCTCTATTCCGAGAACTTTACCGCACCACCGTATCAGGTCTCCATAAAAGCGGTGGATGGGTTCAACCTGCTTTCCAGCATTCCATTCAAGAACCTCGACAACACACCCATTACCGGACGTAAATCGGTATGGGAACTATTGGCGAGTTGTATCGACTTGTTGGAATTGGAGGTCAATGTAGCCGACTGGATGGATCTTTATGCTGAGGGGATGAACGAAAGCGTCTCACCACTTCGGCAGGTCTATATTGATATGGAGCGGTTTTATGCCGTCTATTCCGACCCCACCTATCGGGACGTGTTGGAGCTTTGCCTGAGACCCTTTGCCGGACAGATTTTTCAGAGCAACGGAGCATTGCATATTCGCCGGGCCGTTTCGCTCTACAACAATACCCGTCCGATGAGTTTTTATAGTGTTGGTAAAGAGTTTCCGGTCGGATGGATCATTACCGCAGACGGTCGTAATCTCGAAACGCACGAAGGAGAGCCGATCATCACCGAGTCCACTCGTGAGCGAATTGAGAGTATGTGGGAGAGCGACATCAATGTGTTGGGCGAATCGGTGATGGACATTGTTCCTGCCGTCCGCAAGGTATCGGTCGGGGTCAAAAACAAGATGATGACCAACATTATATCTCAGATGGGCATCTACGACCTGTCGAACTGGAACGATCCCGAAGAATTTGTGATGTTGAGCAACGAATCCTCCCTCCGTTTCACGGGAGATTCTGACAGGCAGGGTTGGGTGGCTGAGTTCAGAGGCTATCCCATTCAGCAATGTTCCTATAAAATGACGATGGAGTACACGCTTAAAATCGGAGTTAATCGCTACTCCTCATTGGGAGGTTATCGTCCTGCCGATTTGGAACTGATCGTGCAGTATGGATTCAAGATCGTGGGAGCGGATAAGACGATGTGGCTGATGGACGATGGTTCGTGGACTACACGGGAGGAGTTTATGGAGGATAAGATCAAACTCTCGGTTGATGTAAACAAGAAGATAGAGGTAAGCGGCTTCCCGATCAGCGGACGCTTTGTGATGGTCTTTAAGCAGAACCTCAAAGGATACAGCAATGGCCGCAATGTCTATTCCGAAATCTTATACGTGAATGACCTTCGGATGGAGATAGACACGGGCGATGATTATGAAAATTCTCTAAAATACGAGGTAGTCTCCAATCCGGCCAATAACGTGGATATGAGTGTGTCGTTACCCATTGCCGATATTCCAAATATCCCCAATGACCAGCTGATCTATTCGCTCTACTTCACCAACTCGGCAGGCAAGCCCACACGGATGTGGCGCAGCAAGGGAGGCAACGACTACAATTCGCTTGTGAACCACATCGTAGCGTGTGCTTTGCGGTACAAACAACTTCCGGGCAAACGGATCGGTGGCGAGATGTTTACAGGAAAGCATATCGATATGAACACCGTTGTTCAGGACGATAAATACCTGCGGAGCGGATTCTATGTCAACTCCATCGAACTGAACTGCCTGCAAGATGGCTATAATTCTGAATTGGTGGAGATGCCTGGACTGCTTCGCAAAGAGTTGCCTCCCGTTGGAGACGATTGTATAAAGCTACACGAATTGCCATTCCGCATCGCTAAAGCAATCCGTTGTGTCAATCAGATTATCCTGCTGTCGTCCGACAACTCTATTTATACCTATGATACAGTTTCGGGATACATCACAAGGCTCTTTTCATTTGTCAAGGCTGTGCAGATCTATCCTGCCGATAACGCCTTTGCGATTGTCGACGGGGCATCGGTTCGTATTGTGGACTACCGTGGCGTGGTAATCCGGCAACGCATTCAGGAATATTCGGGGGTAGCCACCTTTATGAACAAGTATATCTATATGGTGGCAAGTTTGGGAAGCCGTGGCGGGAAATCGTTATCGCGTCCGGAGTACAGATACGTTTATACGAGCTATCGCCGAGGATATGGTTATGACTACACAGCCATTGCAGGAGATGTTATCGGTCTGGAGAAATCCTTTTCCACCATCGCCATCAATACCACCACCAAAGCATATCTGCACGATTGCCGGATCAATATGGATATGTTGATGACCACTTTGGAAGATGGCACAGAGGTAAAAAGCGTGTCGGATTACTTTATCTGTCAGAACTCTCCGACGCTATTTAAGATATATCGCCGAGACTCCCTGCTTGACAGTACCCTTGTCAAAAGCCATTCGGGACGTGCTGACTTTGCGGATCATACCCTCGGAGAGGTGGCTTTCTCGCAGGGAAACACGATTCGGATCTGGACATATCGTACCAACACCACCCGAACAATCAAGAACCTGGCAGGGAAAGTCGACTCCCCAATCAAAGGTCTATTCTATATCAACGGAGAACTATACATCATCAGACAAACGCAAATTTTTAAATACATACCATAAATGGAGACAGTAAGCATTATTCTAAATTTTTTATTGGCAAGCGGTCTCGTGGGGACGCTGCTGTTTTTTCGAGCCAAACGCCGCCAGGAGGTGGCGCAGGCGGATTCTGCTGAGATCAGCAATACCGAACAGGTGGTCAAGATTCAGGCGGAACATATCACCCGACTCGATGGACGAGTCGAGAAGTTGGAGGAGAAGGTTGATAAGTTAGAGGTTATCATTGATCGCAAGGATTCTGAAATTGACCGCAAGCAAACCATTATCCGCCAAGCCTACAAATGCAAAACACCGCAAGATGAGTGCCCCGTACTGATTATGAGAGCAAAAATTGAACAACGACAAAAACCACAAAACCATGAGTAGAGGCATATCCAATTGTAACCCCGGAAATATCCGTATCTCCAAAGTCAAATACCTGGGAGAGGTTACTCCGTCCAAGGACAAAGCATTCAAACAGTTCTCCACAATGGCGTGGGGCTATCGGGCAATGTTCGTGCTACTGCACACCTATAGCAAGAACGGATATAAGACCATTCGGCAGATGATTAACCGCTATGCTCCACCGATTGAAAACCACACTGAGAACTACATCAAGTTTGTGGCAGAACGTGCGAAAATATTTGCCGATGTGGAAATTGACACCACCGATCCTGCTGAGATGATACCCATTGTATCAGCAATGTCACAAATGGAAAACGGAGTAGCTGCCGTAGTGGAGCAGGTTCAACAAGGGTGGGAACTTTATATGCAGCATCGGTCATGAAGTACCTACTAATATTTCTGTTGCTGCTATGCGGCTGTTCTCCGCTGAAGCAATTACAACGCACTCAAAACAAAGAGAGTACCGTGGTGGACAATACCAAAGTGGCGGTTCGGGATACCATAATCCAAAAAGAACAACAGGTGGTTATGCAGACCGTGATTGAGTATTACCCTCAAATTGATACCGTTTATCTTGACCGTCCTGTAAAGCAACCCATCAAGAGCATCACCAAAACCGTTGTCGAAACAAAGGCAGAGGGTGTGGCAATTCGGGATAGCGTGGTTCAGAATAATATTGAAACTGCTGTTAGTGAAAATGTTACCGAGAAAATAGTGGAAAAACCTCCGGCAGCGATATCGTGGATCAAGTGGGCGGTTATCGTACTTGTCTTAGTATTAATCATCGTAATTGTCATTAAGTTATGGTAAAACCTGTACATAAAACACTGATTTCTTATTATGGAGGCAAGCAGACACTCCTTAAATATATTCTGCCGCTTATTCCCAAGCACACGTTATTTACCGAAGCATTCTGTGGCGGCTGTGCTGTGTTCTTTGCCAAAGAGCCTGCCGATTGCGAAGTTATCAACGACATGAATCGGGAGTTAATCAACTTTTATAGGATCGCCCAGACTCGGTATCCTAAACTGAAGGCTCAGATAGAGGGAACACTTCACAGTCGAGATAGCCATGCTCACGCACGCCATATCAACACCTATCCCGACTTTTTCTCCGAAGTGGAGCGTGCATGGGCAGTGTGGGTATGCAGTAAAATGGGGTTTGCTTCGATGTTGGACGGTACATTCGGTTACGATCGTACCGGAACCACGGCACTCAAACTCTTTAACGCCAAAGATAACTTTACCGAGCAGCTCTGCGACCGTCTGAAAAAGGTAACTATCGAAAATGGAGATGGCATCCGTGTCATTACCCGCTACGATACCGAAACAGCTTTCCATTTTGTCGATCCGCCGTATGTCGGTTCAGACTGCGGCCACTACGCAGGTTCTTTTAATGAGGAGGATTTTTCGAGACTCTTAGAAATACTCGCCCAGGTCAAAGGCAAGTTTATGCTCACGATGTTTCCGCATCCGAAAATCGAGGAGTTCGCTAAAACCCACAAATGGAAGATTCATAAAATTGAGCGTACCATCTCCGCCTCCAAAACCAACCGCCGAAAACAAGAAGAATGGATTACGACAAATTATTAACCCACGGTTCGCTTTTCAGTGGTATCGGAGGATTCGACCTGGCGGCAGAATGGGCAGGCTTTACCAACATCTTCCATGCGGACAACAACGACTTCTGCCGTCAGGCTCTCGAACATCAATTTCCAAACTCAGATAGTTATGCAGATATCACAACAACCGATTTTTCAAAATACCGAGACCGGATCACAGTTCTTACCGGAGGATTCCCCTGCCAACCCTTCTCACTGGCCGGAAAGCGAAAGGGAGCGGCAGACAACCGTTACCTCTGGGCGGCAATGCTTGGCATCATACAAACGGTGCGACCCACTTGGGTTATTGGTGAGAATGTTATTGGAATCGCCTCGATGGTACTCCCCGGTGAGGTCACTGCGGTGGAAGAGCAAGCCACTCTGCAAATTGAGGATCATCAAATCATCGAGACCGAAGAGCAACGATTTGTCATCGACCGAATCTGCGAGAATCTTGAGCAAGCGGGATATTCCGTCCAGCCGATTGTTATTCCGGCTTGTAGCATCGGCGCACCCCATAAACGAGACCGGGTGTGGTTCGTTGCACGACTTAATGAAGACGAACCTGCTTCCGACACCGCTCGCATCGGACTCGACAATGGGTGCGGTGATTGGCAAAGAGGATTCCTTTCGGATAACCTCCACGGGAATGCCTCGCAAGGTGAACCGCAATGGCAAGGACGGCAGCGTGGGGTTGGCTCGACTGGTCAAGATGTGGGATCTGCTTCCAACACCGACAGCTACGGACGCGACCCGTGGTGGAGAGCTCGTGACGGGAAATCGAAAGATCCGACCGAGTGGAACGGAGTACAGTCTGACACTGAACGATCTTGCCAAGAGTGGCCTATTGCCGACACCTGTGGCGAGCGACCGCAACGGTGGATCGACCCGGACAGATCCGAGCCGTCAGTTCAGTTGTGCGTTGCAGGACTATGTTCACGGGGTAGCGCAACAGAAAGACAGTTCGTTGATTGGTCGCTCTTCCCAACTCAACCCCCGATTTACCCTGGAGATGATGGGCTTCCCTGCCAATTGGCTGGACACCCCTTTTCACACAAGAAGTGGAGAACCGAAGCAGTAAAGGCGTGTGGAAATGCCATCGTTCCGCAAGTGGCCTACGAGATTCTGAGATGCATCCGAGAAATAGAGATAAATCGTTGATTTAGAGTGCAGAAAGAGTCGATTTAACTGGCATGTATGGAATGATTGTGTTACCTTTGGTACAAGATAAATAATTAAAGCAGAGCGAATTATGAAAGCAAATAACACTCCAAACACAGAACTTAGAGACGAACAGAATCCGGAAATGATGTTCAATATGACCCACGTAGATCTTTTGGTTAAAATAGCTAATGGCGAAATAGACCCGATAGCCCTTGCCAAGAAACAACTTCAGCAGAGAGGCCTGGACACAAAAGGCAATTGGGTTGGAAATAAGCCAAAATCGACAACACTCTCACAACGCAAGACACGGAAAAAGGCGATGACTTTTATCGAGGTGCTACAAAGCGAATATTATTATCTGGTGGAAGCGATTGAACACGGCAGTTCAGATCCTCAGATCATTAAAGATCTAAAACAGGAGCTTTACGAAAAAACAGGATACCGCAGAGAGGAGTAGTAATAACCAATTAAACGATACAATATTATGAAGAACTTATTGGAGCAATACACCGAAGAATTGAAGGATGCCAAGCAAATCCAAAAGGAATTGATTACCAAAGGTAATCATGGGCAGGCACTGAAATATATCAATACCAAGATAGAAATGCTCAATAAATTCGTGAACGATCTTAAAAAGGCAATAGCAAGCGCATAATAATTATGGCAACAAAAGCAATCATCGGATTTATGAATCCGGACGGAACTGTAAAAGCAATAATGGTGTGGAGTGATGGCTACCCCGACTATACAGGCGAATGCCTTGCAAAACATTACGGCACACCCGAATTGGCAAGTAGGCTGATTGACGGAGGCAACTTACGGAGTATTGAAAGCACCATTGAAACTTGTGCTTACTGCAAAGATAATAAGGAAGAATGGGAACAATGCAAACCGCACACCTACCGTAACTTCGGACACTTTCTAAACCACAGCACAGAGGCACAATACCTCTACATCTTCCAAAACGATCAATGGCATTACAAAGATTAGGTGATTTGCCACATACAAACACCAAAACTTACTCCCTTTTGCGAGGGAGTAATTCTTTTGGCAGAAGTCGAAATAGAGTACATAATTAGTTGATAATGAGCGAAAATAAACACGAATTCACTGGCATGTTTGGAATGATTGTGTTACCTTAGATTCAAGATAAACAACTAATAGATAACAAATTATGGCAAAGAGAATCACAACAGCAGAGGCAACCGAAATGGCAAACTTCTTTTTAAGCAAGAAATATTCAGGTACAATATCAGACTTCAGAGTTCACACCGAAGCAGGCGGTTCAAAAGCCATCGCAACCTGTCGGGTAGATAACAAAGCCTGGAACCAACATTTCAAAGTAGAGGTGGTAATGGATGCGGTCTACAACACCATTGAGGCAAGAGAATACCACCACGAGGACAATCTTTCATTTTACCGCAACCCCGAACTTCAATAATCAAGGCAATATGCAAACCATCCGATTCCAATTCTTGAGCGTAGAAAATAATAAGCCGCTGCCAACCATATACGAATGCGATGTGCTTCGTAAAGAGCAGTCCGAAACCTATCCGATGCCTTCTTTCATACTCAGTAGAAAGAAGGCATCGGTCATTAATGTGGATGATTATAGGATGCAACCTCGCAAGATCCGCAGGCTGACCAACGGCAAGTGGGAGATGGCTTACGGCTTCCCAAGAGGCAAAAGTTGGAGCCAAGGATCGTTCTTTACCGAAATACACGTCATAGAAATTATACCAATTGAAAATATCATGGATAGAGAAAAACTGAAAACAGTAGCAGGTTACTACTTTAAAAATCAGTTGGGAGTAGAACCCGACACCTTGCAATTTACCTACTCTGATGATGGAGTTCTGGAGTATAACCTCCGTGCAACATTAGGGAACAGGATATTCGAAATCTATATGCTACCACTCCACAACCGGGTTGAACTGATCGAAAAACGCCACGCAGGTCGATTCGAAGATGCCGCTGCAGATGCAGGATATAATTCCGATCTCGGAAATTTGTAGCGTACTCCACCAAAAGCGACCGCCCTGCTGACTCAATATCAGCAGGGCGGTTCGGGTTAATTGCTACTACCTATTGGCAGGTGCAAGGATCGCAAGTGCAGTTCTCGCAGTTACAATGACCGCAAGTACAAGGTTCACAAGTGCATGGATTGCAGGTACAGCCCTCGGCCGCACAGTTGCATTTTGATTCGTTGTTCATAACTTTTGATTTTTAATTGATTAATACTCACCATACGATAGCTTCGCTGAGAATCTCCCCATCGTGAGCATCGTCCGCACCGAATGATTCTGCTTTATACTGTACGCAAATCATAGTCAACGGCTCGTTGCCTGTGTTGCGAAGTGTTCGTTTACTCTTGGGAGCTACACGCACAACGCTACCCTCGGCAATAGGAAATATCTGCCCATCTACTTGAAACTCTCCGCTTCCTTTAACAAAAATGTAAAGTTCCTCGTGGGTTTTGTGCGTGTGCAGAAATGGAGTGCCGCTTCCGGGTTCGAAAACTTGGAATGACACTTCTGCTCCGGTTGCTTTTACCTCTGTGCCAACAAATACCTTCCCCGGAATTTGTACTTCGGGCGAAAATACCAATGTGTAATCGCTTAAGTTTGATAGCAGACCAATACTTACTGCGGAGTAACCCGCACCCTCTGAAATTTTTTCGATTGATTTCATATCTCTGTTTTTTGTGAATATAATAAAGTTACTTACTTTTGTAGAGGCAAAGGTAAAAAGAGAGTTTTGCATTCACAAGACGGCACTTTATCGTAAGGTGCTTACCTTGAAGTAACTATAATTGATTATCAGAGAGAAGTGAAATGAAAAAAGATGAAAAAAAATCATCAGAACAGTGTCGTTCAAAACTGACCAATGGTGCAGCACCGTGTTTTTGTCCGGTACGAGATATTTTGGGACGCATTGGCGACAAATGGTCGGTGCTTACTATGCTTGAGTTACACACGAATGAGGTGATGCGTTTTAGTGAGTTGTCCAAAGCAATTCCTGATGTATCACAAAAGATGTTGACCGTAACGCTGCGTGAGCTTGAGGGGCATCGCTTGGTTACACGTAAAATATACCCGGAAGTGCCGCCAAGAGTCGAGTATCGCCTGACCGAAGTTGGCAAGACACTAATGCCCCATGTCGAGGGGCTGATAGGCTGGGCGATGGAACACAAGGATGATTGCGTACTTGGCGTAGCTCAAGGTTGAGACAATATAGTCAAACCACCCATTTCCAGGTGGTTTGACTGCTTTTAGATTCTATCAGATTGATACCGCTACACCGACTCCGTCTATCTTCCGAGCCAAAGCGTCCATATCCTGACTCAGTTTCTGATTGGTGATACGCGCGTATATTTGCGTAGTTCTGATGTTGGTGTGACCAAGCATTTTGCTCACCGTTTCAATCGGCACTCCATTGCCGAGCGTGACCGTTGTCGCAAATGAATGCCTACTTAAATGGAATGTAACTCGCTTATTTATACCGCATATAGCTGCCACTTCCTTGAGGTAATCATTGACTTTTTGGTTCGAGGGCATCGGGAAGAGTTTGTCTCCTCGCCCTGTGCCTTCATACTTCTCTATGATACGGCGAGGGATTTCCAAGAGCCGGATGTTGATCGGCACTTTTGTTTTCTGTCTCTTTGTCATTACCCATAGGTTGCCATCGTTATCCTGCTGAATATTATCGACAGTCAAGCCGCTTACATCGATGTAACTGAGGCCAGTATAGCAGCTGAACACAAACATATCACGCACGAGTTCAAGCCGTTGACTGTCGAACTTTCGAGTCAGCATCGAGTTGATTTCCGCCTGTGTCAGATAACCTCTGTCTACCGCTTCAAAGTGAAGTTTGTGGTTCAAGAATGGATCTGTACTCACAATCCCTTCAGCTCGTGCCTGGTTGTAAATGGTGCGGAAGCGTTGTACAAACTTCGTGGCAGAGTTGTTTTCGAGATTGCAACTCGTCTTCAGCCAGATATCAAAGTCTTTAATAAAACGCAGGGAGAGGTCTTTCAAAAGAATATCATTGACACGATACTTCTCACGCATAAACTCCGCCAACCTATTTCGGGTAAGCAGGTAGCGACTATATGTTTTCTGGGTAGAAGTCTTGCCGACCGTCAGGGCGTAGTCTTGATTATAGGTATCGAAATACTCCAGCAGTCGGATAGCATTGGTATCAAGCCCCATGACCGAGTTTTTTAGCTTGTCGGCAGTAATGGTTTCGCCGATGCGAACCATCTCGTTGTACCTGCCTTTTACGAGTGTCATCAAACCATCGAGTGATTGGTTGATAATCTTTTCGTCTTTGGTCTGGCCGAGCGTCTTGCACTCCTTGGGTAGCCAACGCTCCGGCAAGATATCAAACTTGGTAGAGAAGTGCGACATTTTACCATTAATAGTGATTCTCGCCATAATCGGCACTCGGCCATCTGCTTTGGGTTTTCCCTTTTGAATGATAAAGAGAACAGTGAATGTACTTTTCATTTTGTTTCTATTTTAAGTGTTCAACAAATTCTACTGCAAAGGTAGAGTGAGTTCAAACGCCATAAAAACAAATAGATACACAAGAAACGACACTAAAAAACATTCAAGCGACACCAATGCCGACACTAACAATTCTCAAGAATAGGTTACACGATTTTTTGATGGGTGGTTACGATTTGGTTACTTTATTGGGTCGTAATACCCACGACTTTAAGTCCGTAGCTAAATACGGCACTATCTGCGACACTAAAAGTGGTTTTGAAGTATATTTGATAATCAAACAGTTAGCAATCAGTCGTCTGCATACAAAAAAGGCGGTAAATCAATGATTTATCGCCTTTGTGATCCCGCTGGGCGTGTGCTTTATATCGATTAATTATTTGATAAACAAATGATTAAACCAATCAATGTCGCAGTAGGTTATGCTTGGGTTACAAGCTAATGTCGCACGTTTCGCTCTAAAATGCGAAAAGGCTCATAATCTGATGATTATAAGCCTTTTGTGATCCAGCTGGGTAGTGTCCTTTGAAAGATATTAATTTGATTATCAAAGAAATAAATCAAATATGGGTCTTAAGGTTACACCCAGGTTATTGCTTAATGTCGTACCAAACAAAAAAGGCTCGGAGATAAATCTCTAAGCCTTTCTGTTGAGTGATCCGCCTGGTTCGTGAACCTTGCGGTATATACTCCTAAAAATCAATGTTTTTGGAATTATAAGCTTTGTATCAGTCACGCTTTAGTCCTTAAAAACAGTCCGCTTCTGTCCAGTGTCTGTCTGCTTATATCTTGGGTTCAAAAGTATGCATTCTTTTCAAATTACGCAAGTCTTTGATTATTAATATTTCAACTTAGGTGCAAGGTGCAAGCTATATATACATATATATGCTTGCACCTTGCACCTAAAATGCGTAACCGATTACATATTTTTCTGAAAAAGTTTGGTTATTCAAATAAAACCCTTTAAATTTGCGTAATCAATTACGTATTTAAATATATTAAATTAAAAAGATGAATTTTTTTGATCAGACAGGTAAAATGGCTATCGGTAGCAGACTACGTATGCTGACTGATAAAATAACAGTAGATGCTACATCTATTTACAAAATGTTTGGGATAGACATCAAACCAAAGTGGTTTCCTGTATTTTTTATCTTATCTCAAGGTGAAGCAAGAGCAATTACGTCTATTGCTAAAGAAATAGGGCATTCACATCCGTCGGTAAGTAATATTGTTAAGGAAATGCAATTAAAGGGACTTGTGCAAGAGGTTGTGGATAAATCTGATAAGAGAAAAAACTTGATAACTTTATCTACAAAAGGAAAACATATGTCTGAAATCTTAGCTGAATCACTAATAGATGTAACAACTGCAGTTGAAGATATTTCTAAGGACACTCATCATGATTTATGGAAAGCCATTGGAGAGTGGGAAGAATTATTGTCCGAAAAAAGCTTGTTACAACGAGTAGAAGACGCTAAGAAAGCCCGAGAAAGTAAAGAGATACAAATAATACCCTATGAACCAAGCCATCAACCTATATTCAAATCTTTGAATGAAAACTGGATTACTTCTCACTGGCAATTAGAGCCCCATGATTTGGAAACACTAAATTACCCAAAAGAAAGTATCTTAGATAAGGGGGGGCATATTTTTGTTGCAACCTATAAAAACAAACCAATTGGTGTGTGTGCACTTTGTAAAATGAATGATTCAATCTATGATTATGAATTAGCAAAACTTGCTTTAGCGTCAAGTAGTCATGGAAAAGGTATCGGACAACTTTTGTGTAAAGCTGTTATAGATAAGGCTAAAGAATTAGGTGCAACAAGGCTGTTTTTAGAAAGCAATACTCTTTTAAAGCCTGCGATCAGTCTTTATCGCAAATTGGGATTCAAAGAACTTAGGGAATACCATCCGGCATATGCAAGGGGAGATATTCAAATGGAACTATTATTAGAATAAACAGGTTATGCTTAGTGAAATTGTAATTAAAAAAACTTTCCCATTGGCGCTTGCTGTTCTGTTTTAGGGAATAGGTTATGGTATCTGGATAAATTATTATAAAATCAATCATCGGGGATAAGTCTCTGATATCGTTAATTAAAAATATAAATAAATGGAAACAACTCTTTTAGCTAAGAATATTGAGCCAATTGTTATACGCTCAATAGAGGAAGAAGATAATACTTCAATTGCCTGTGTACTTCGTGCTTCGGTTGAAGAACATGATGCCCCTAAAGTGGGTACTTTTTATGACGATCCGCATACAGATATGATGTTCCAGACTTTTAGTATAAAAGATGCAGAGTATTGGGTGGTAGAAAGTAATGGTGTAATATTGGGTGGCGGCGGTTTTTATCCAACTAAAGGTTTGCCAAAAGGATATGCTGAATTGTCAAAGTTTCACTTTAAACCGGAACTTAGAGGGAAAGGAATTGGAAAGCGTCTACTCCAGCTTATAGAACAACGAGCAATAAAGGCAGGATATACGCATATGTATATTGTTTCATATCATCAGTTTGGAGATGCTGTTGCTATGTATGAAAAATATGGATATGAGCATATAAGCAGTGCATTAGACCAGTCAGGATTGTATCAAGATGCGCCTTTTCATATGGTTAAAGAGTTGTCGAGAAAAGCATAATTGGAAATCTTTAGATAATATGATAGATGTTATTGGCTATTCTGCTTTGACGCTTAATTTATTTTCGATGACAATGAAGAAGGTGATTCATTTGCGGATGCTTGCTATCGGCGCTAATTCCATATATATAATTTATGGGTTGTTTTTACATGCAACTCCTTTTATTATAGGCTGTGCAATAGCTGTAATAATCCATACTTATCATGTCTATAGACTGTATATAGGCAATTGACAATCAAATTAATTAGTTTCTATAGTTATGAAACAATTTTCAGATAAAATAATATCTAAAATCAATACCGAGATAGAAATATCTTGTATAAACAATGATGTGTCTTCCAATAAAGCTCTGCATATGATTAATTTCATTAGACCTTTATTTGAAGAGTTGAGAGACTATACCCACAAGTATGACTTTCGGGATGATGAAGAAGAAATATACTTTTTCAAAAACATCAAGCCTCTAATTTTAAGCAAGTTAATATATTACAATGATATTTATACACTTGAATTGAGGAAACCAAATGGTAACAAAGAAGTGGTTAAGGATCATTACAAGAAGAAACAGGCAGCAATTGTAGACTTCTGCAATAATAACCTTGATTTTTACCAGTATTACCGCTCCAAAGCGACACATTTAGATCGATACTATTTTCTTAGAGGGCATGAGAACTACAAGTTGTGCCATAATTGTGGGCTATTAGACAAAGATCCCTTGTTTTCTAGCTGCTGTGACCATAGAGTAGCTAAGATGTTGGCTTATGATATGCTGGAAATTTATCTGCAACAGCGATTACAAGACGTAGAAAGGATAGAAGTAGTAGAAACCAGTCGAGCTTTTCTTCCTGATAACCCATTTCGATGGACGAGTACAAAGGTCGCTGCCATTGAATTAGGATATGCCATATTTGCTGCCGGAGTGCTGAATAATGGAAATGCCGATATAAAGGAAATAATGACCTATATAGAAGCATCTTTCAAAATAGACTTAGGTGATTACTACCGTACTTATCTTACCATCAGGGAACGCAAAAGGGATAGAACAACCTTCCTTAACAGCTTAATAGAAAAACTCCTTCGGAAGATGGACGAAAACGACAATTAACCTCCCTTTAAGGTTCTGCTAATTATTTTCTCTTTTCGCAAGTTTCGACATAACTACATGGACTTTTGAAAAGAGATAATATTTTTTGTCTATACATGAAAGATGGAATGATGCCTACTTGCCTGTCCTTCTTTCGGTCTTACTTTCATAAAGCCTTGCAATCTTGACATCTTGCAATCAAGAAAACAAGTTGTCAAGAAATCAAGCTATCAATATTTCAAGAAAACAATATTTCAATACTGCACTAAAAGACTCATCGGTCGGGGAACGCCCAGCGGCAAGGGGCGGGACCACCCGTCCCGACGAGCGAAAAATGATTTAATTGAGTAATTTTTCTTTCATTGGAAACACGACTTCGGAGTGCTTTTCTAAAAGAGTTCAGAGCTGCTGGGATAAATCTCAGCAGCTCTGAAAACAAGATGCCTGAAAGAAGAATTAGAGAAAAGCAATGTAATTGATTGGTTAATAGAAATGTATGTCTTTTAGTGTCTTTGGATGCCGAGTAGCGAAATAGCAAGAAAAAGCGGATTAGAGCAGACTTTCCGCTTCTAAACCGTTACCCGTTCAAACAGACGAAAAGCAAGGCAAAACAATGACGTTAAACGTCTGGTTATAGCGTTGTTTGTCTGTGGTTTACACTGTTCAGATAACTCATATTGAAAGTAATTTTACGAACTTAAAATGTGAGCGTTATGAACAACGAACTAAAGGTGTCCTTCTACCTCAAACGAGAGGGAAACACAGAAAGAACAGAAACAAATCCCGATGCCGTTTACCCGATTGTTGGGAAAATCATCATCGGTAACACCATCGCACAATTTGGCTCAAAGCTGAAAATAGAAGAACGGCTTTGGAATGTAAAATCAGGTCGGGCAATCGGAAAAAGCCGTGTAGCCGTTGAACTCAACAGAGAGATTAATAAAATTAATCTCTCCATACATGCGCATTACAGGGACATTTTAAAGCGGACAGGAAAAGTAACCGCTATCGAAGTAAAGAATGCTTTTCAGGGAATTGCCACCGCACAAAAAACACTACTTATTCTGTTTGGTGAAATGATGGAAGACTTCAAAGGAAGAATAGGAACTGACAGAGCGCAATCTACTTACAAACAGCATGAAGTCCTTTATAAACAGCTTAAACAATTTCTTCGGGAAGAATACCATGTAGGGGATATTCCCCTGACCGAGTTAGATTTACCTTTCATCGAAGCGTTGAATTTCTTCTTTCGGGTAAAACGCAAGATGAAGCCAAGAACGGTCAAGGCTCGAATTGTCTTATTAAACAAAGTGATACGTTTGGCATTGCATCGGAGAATAATCACCCGTCCACCTTTTGAGGGTTTTGAACTGGAGAAAACGGAGCTTAAAAATAAGTCGCTCACCAATAACGAACTGGACTTACTTATGCAAACTCCCCTTAAATCAGGCACACAACGGTTTATTCGTGATATATTCCTATTCTCGACCTTTACCGGATTAGCTTATGCAGACCTACATAAACTCTCTTGGAAAGACATTATTACCGAAGACGATGGTAGCCTGTGGATTTCAACCAACAGGCAAAAGTCACATACGGAGTTTAATGTAAAACTATTGAATATCCCTATCCAAATCATGGAGTATTACAAAGGGCTTGCTCCCGATGGAAAAGTGTTTCCGCACATGAGTTTAGGACAAGTCAATGTCGGCTTGAAACGGATTGCGAGAAACTGCGGTATCAATCGGTGCTTATCCTACCACATGGCAAGATACACATTCGCTTCTCAAATCTGCCTTTCTCAAGGTGTTCCGATTGAGAGCGTTAGCCGAATGCTAGGTCATAAGCATATCCAAACTACTCAACGCTATGCACGTCTTAACAACGAGAAGATTAGTAATGATATGCAGCAGCTATCTGCACGTCTTGCTACAAAATTCAACTTTTAATAATCCCCAATAAAGATATTATGCAAAACAATAGAAGTACTTTCGCTATACTCTTTTATCTGAATACCAGCAAAAAGAAAAAATCAGGTAACTGCCCTGTCATGGGGCGAATCAGTGTAGACGGTAAAAGTTCGGCTTTCAGTACGGGCTTAGAAATATTACCCGAACAATGGGATGCCAAACAAGGCATTACCACAGGTACATCACGGGAAGAAACAAGCATTAACAAAGAGATTGAAAACTACAGGTCTGAACTTATTCGCCATTATAAAACTTTACTGGAAAGCAAAAGTTACATTACGGCTGAAATCCTGAAAAATGCTATTAAGGGAATTGGCATAAAGCAAAACAGTCTGATACAGGAGTTTGCAGCCTTGGTTGAAGAAAAACGGCAGTCTGTCGGTATTCTGATAGTAAAAACCACCTATACACATCTTTGTTGTGCTTATCAGCATTTGAAAGAGTTTTTACAATATAAATATGGGGTAGCAGATATTCCATTTACACAAGTAGACTTCGATTTTGTAGAATCGTATGTTTACTATCTGAAAGTCAATCTACAAATGGGTGCAAGTACAACCAACAATACAATAAAGCCATTACGTCGGGTTGTAATGCGAGCCTTAAACAGAGGTTGGATGTGTCAAGATCCGTTCTTTGGTTATCGTCCGCAGCGGATAACAATTACACGGAAATGGTTATCTATGGATGAAATAGAACGATTAATGCAAGTAGACATGAAGCATGAGAGTGCCAATTTTATTCGTGATATGTTTATATTTTCGACATTTACGGGGCTTGCCTATGTGGATTTGAAGAACTTACGACATGATAATATTGTACGGAAAGAAGATGGCAAGCAATGGATTGTCCTGAACCGCCAAAAGACCGGAAGTACATCTTATATTCCACTACTTGATATTCCGTTACGGCTTATCGAAAAATACAGGGACACTGCTTTTGCTGGTTTTGGCGGAAGGGTGTTTAGATTATGCACAATAGAAAACGCTGATATTCAGTTGAAAAAGATAGCAAAAGCAGCCAAAATTGATAAACGGCTGACCTATCACATGGCAAGACATAGCTATGCAACCCTCTGTCTTTCAATGGGTGTTCCTATAGAAACTATTAGCCAAACACTGGGACATCGAAGTATTTCCACCACTCAAATCTATGCGGATATAACCCGTTCCAAAATCAATGAGGATATGACAAATTTAGCAGAACGGATTGAGGGAAAATATCAACTGCCAAAATAAGCAGAGCCAAAACCAATATTTTTTCCTTTTTTCTTTGATAAACATCTCACATATGGAGAGAATAAATAAGGCAACACTTTTTGTAAATTTACTCTTTTGAGGAACGAAAAAGGAAGAAATTTACAAAAACCGCTTGCGGCTCGGTGTTGCCGTTTTATTCTCGGAATATACCTTTGTGTTCAGAGAAAGAAAGGAATTATATAAACTATTCCATTGAAAAATAAGATATTAGATTATCTACTATTATGGAATAGTTTTCACAATCTATTGAATTAAAGCCTAACTTCTTGGCGAAAGCACCGCTTTTCGTGTTGGCACATTCAATTCCGATGTACCTGAATCCATACTTTAAGGCTACCCCTGTCAAGAACCGGAGAAAGTGCGTACCGTGTCCTATCCGTTCTTTACTGAAACCCAATCGGGCAATGATAAGACAATAAGGTGGAAATAGGCTTTCAACCTTTCTGATACGCAAATACAGGTCTATACGGCTGTTTCTTCGGGTGGTGATAACATTGTCTATCGTTAGGCTGACAAGCGATTTACGATACTTGAAACGCTCCATCAGGTAGCGGTCTATATCGGCTCTTAGTTCCTCATATTCAATCATCGTCTTATCCCTTTCTTCTTTTTCTTTTTGAGTTTCTTTGCCTGTGATTCCTCTGCCTGTGTAGCATCGTAATTATTGCCATCTCCCAATGAAAACATGGATAAAAGAGAATCACCGCCATTATTATATTGCTGATTGTAAGACTGTTTATTATCCGACTTGCTATCAAGATTGCAAGAAATCATGTTTTCTTTTTCACCGGATTGGAATATTTCTTTTTTCTTTTCGCCAGTAAAATATTGTTTTGGCTCTTTCAACTCCTGTTCCTGCATTTTTAATTTATCATCTATACTACCGTTCTTCATGGTGTTGGCATACTCAAATGATTCTGATAATTGGCGGTTATAGCCAAACAGTTTATCAAATCTTTGCTCTGCCTGTTGGAATAGGTTCACACGGTCAAAACCACCTATTATTACTCCGTTCTTGGTATTTTTGTGATTAGTAAGCGGTGATAGCTTCTTTTTGTTAGTTTGGTCTTTCCTGCTCACAATCAAATGACAGTGCATATTCAGTTCGTTGTCGGAACGGTTGCGGTCAAAATGTATCTTCCCGTAAAACTTTATATCCGCTTCGGATAGTCCTTTGTTGAAGTTCTTGGCATATTCAGGAATGAATACTTCCCGAATATATCGTTTCATGGCTTCGGCTTTCTCCTGCTCCGTATTCCCCATTGCCCGAAGTTCGTTTTCCGATGGGCTTACGTGGATAGCAAAAAACTTAGCATCTGTTTTAAGGAGCTGCCCGATATTAGTATCTATATCCTTAATAACCTTTGATTTGTAGATATTATCATCCGTCAGATTGAAAAAGCCATCAGTATAGATTCCCTTTTCCATGCGTTCCAAATCCTCATGCTCCATGTATGAGGTTAGTTGCCGGCTACTTCCTGCATTGTTATATGTTCCGCCCGATGGTGGGGCAAAATCTATGTGCATGGCTCTATGTATTTATTAGGTTGGTAATTTCAGCCTTTAGGCTCTCTTTCCGTTTGCTATCCATCACACCACAAGCAGAGAGTTCCAAATAGAGTTGTATCAGTTGAAGCAACTTCTTATAATCCCGTTGGTGTATCTGATAGAGTGCCGAGAGTTGTTTCCCCTGCTGGTTGATTACATCGGCGTGCTTGCCGAATTGCTCACTTACTTTTTGCAGTACGGCTGTTTGTTTCCCCTGACTGGATTCCAATTGGGAAAGAATAAGCGTTTCCAATGTCTTGCCAATACCATCAAACCGAACTGCAATGGAATTAGCGGTTCGTATCATGGGATTTAGTTGTTCTTCCTCGTAGTGTCGGATGAAGCGGATAATATCATCCTGCCGTTTGTTTATCTTCGCCAGTTCCGATTTTACGGATTCCGGTGCTTCCGATGGATTGATACATGCTTTATCAATATAGACAAATGCCAATCGGACGATTTCCCCTTTTTTCAGCGAATAGCGTTTGCAGAGTTTATCTATCAACTTTCCCGTCTGTCGGTCTATCCCGATGGTGGTAAGCGTGGATATATTACTGGTCTTATCCATGATTATAAGTTTTTTATAAAGAAAACAACATTCATTCAGTTGATTATAAGCGAAATACATTTTCGACTTATAATCACTGTTATAAACGGTTACGAATGTAACCCATTAAAGCCGAAGGCTTTGCCCCGCAGGGCAAGAGGGAAGAACAGGACTTGTCCAGTTCCCTCTTGCTTCATTTAGCGAAACGAGCCGAGCCACAGGGCGAGGCGGTTTCTGCTAAATGGGGAGTGGTGGCACTTCATCAGGCGGTAACATTAACCACCTTGCCTTGCAGTGGTTTGCTTATCGAGTTGGTTTTCCTTTTTGAACCGTTCATAAGTCTTACAATCGGCATTTTCTTGTACAAATGTCCGAATATCAGCGGCACGGTAATAGGTCTTATGACTTATTGTAAAGTAAGGGAGTTTGCCACTTGCCCGATACCGTTGCAGGGTGCGAAAGGAGACTTTCAGCAGAAACGCCAAATCCTGATTATCCAACAACTTGTCGTTGGGGTCTAATACGTTGTCGGTATTGATTAGCGATTTCAGGTCTTGCCCGATTTCGGAGAGTTTCTTCGACAGTCGTTCCATCCACTTGTCGAAGTTTTCATTGTCTATATACATTTTGCTTCACTTTTAAATTAAACATTAAGATTACCAATCGATTGATGAAGCAAAGTTCGGCAAATGGGCGCAAATAAGTTAGGGGTGTACCACTGGTACACCCCCTATAAATAGTTGATAAGTTGTTGATTTACAAATATCCTTTGTTTTTACTTTCTTCGGCAATGGCTTTGCGAAGTGTATCTAAAAACTCGGTTACTTTGGATGGCTTACGCTTAATAACACTCTCATGCTTCTTGTGAATATCACCCAGTTTAATATTGAAAAGGTATTCAAACGCTCGTCCGATTTCTGTTAGTGGTGATTCTGTTCCGGTGTGCGTAACCACTCTTTTAGATAGGAACAATCCGCTAACCATCTCCATAATTTCAATAAAATGAGTCTTATCAGTAAGATATAGAGGTGATTGCCATGAGGTTTCTATCTTAATGAAAAATCTTGGAAACTCCATTTGTTTATGGATTAACTCCAGTTCTTTTTGAACGAAAGATAATACCTTATCTGAGTAAACGATTTTCAATACGTCCTTTTTTGCTCCATACGAAACCTCTAAAGATTTGACCGTTTCAATCTCTATGTGGATTAAGTTGAGAGTACGAATACGTTTCATGTTATCTGTCTCTGAATCTAAATAAAAGATTAGCCGTTCCACAAACTCTCTATATGCTTCTTTGATTTGCGGTTCAAGGTTATTTTCTACATCGGAAGATGACAAGAACTTGAATAGCTTTGTTTCCAGAATATCCCACATAGATAAATCGTTGTTAGGATTAAACACTTTTATTGAACCATCCGCCTTTTTTCATGTAAAGATAAGACATCAGCAATAACATTAACACGTATATTTGCTCGGAAGTCCAATATACAGCAAGTGGAATATTCGGAGAATGTGACAGGGTAAATAAATAAGAGAGATAGATGATAATATTTATCATCTGAAACATAAATACCATCTTCGTATTACCTGTGCCAATTACTGTATTGCAATATATATAAGCCGGTACGGAGATAATAAACGTAGAAAGCATCACACAGAATGGGTAAAATGCTGTCTGAACAACCGTTTCATCATTTGTGAACAGCCCCAAAAGAGTTCCCGAAAACGCAAGAGACAATAGTATTAGCGGAATACCGATTGCGTAAGTTAGCCTTATGATACGACGGCAAAGCGACATTACGTCTAAAATTTGTTTTGCCCCGATAAGGTTACTAACCAACGAAATAGCAGTTGTTGCAAATGAATTTACAATCACAAAAAAGATCATTGAAATACTTCTTACCACGTTTGCTGCTGCAAGTTCGCACTCACCTAAATGTTCAATTGCTACAAAAAACAAGAACCACGGAGCAATACAAAAGAACGAACGCACCATCGTCCAAATAGAGATATTTAGGAGATGAAGCGACAGCCCTAAATCAAATTCTGCACGCAATCCATATCGTTTCTTATCTACACGCTTCCACATATATAGAATCATGAACAGTAATCCAACAAACTCTGCGAGTGATGAACCGATAGCAGCTCCACTAATACCCAATTTTGGCAAACCTGCATTCCCGAATATCAACAAGTAGTTAAACAGGACGTTACAGAGTACCATAACAATTGAGTTGGCTGTAAGAATTTTAGTATTGGTTGTTCCAATGAAGAAAGCCCGAATTGCCAATAAAGGAAATGCAAACAGATAACTGTAATCTCTCCATTCCATGTATTTCATAGTGGCTTGATAAACACTATCTGACGAAATCGTCATACGAAGTAACACGGGAGAAAACAGTTTGGATAATATGAAAACGACAACGGCAAAAACTGATAAGAAAATCAATCCTTGATAAAATACTCTGCCAACATCCGTATATCGCCCTTCGCCGTTTCGCCTTGCGATAACAACCTGTGCTCCAAGGCTAAACCCAAATCCGAGCATATAAATGGCTGTGTAATACATTGTAGCCAGTGCCGATGCTCCTAAATCTATTTGGCTGACATGACCGAGAAAAATGGAATCTGTGAAATTAATCAATTGCTCCATGAGCAGGCTCACCATTATAGGCAAGTTGATGAGCCAAATTTGTTTATATGTATAATTCATTATTCAACTTAATATAGCATGACCATTGGACACTACTTTTTGCAGTGTCATAAATCATAATCAAAAATGTAATTGAGAAAACTCTGTGTTTAGAATAGGGCATAAGATAACAGGTCGAAGATTTATTAATTCCCCGACCGCCCTAAAGCATTGAAGCTATATACAGAGTTGCCATTTCATAAGTTGAACAAAATATTTAACTCGTTGAATACAAAGGTATATATTTTCGGGGAAATAGAACTATGCGACTAGATTTTTATTACCTTTGCGGTGATTTAAAGAGTTATTTGAAACAATGGAAAAACATAGCAGACTAAAGAAGTTCGCTCATTTCTATATCGTTATCCATTGTTATACTAATTCTTCTTCAAAAATCTATTATTCAATAGATTACAATCAAATTTCTTGTTTCTGCTGGAACAACCCGTCGCTCCAGCCATATAATTGTAAATCGTTCATTGTTTTTTGATCTAAATAAGGGAGATTGCCACAGCCGATAATCTCCCTTTGAATTACTGTTTAGATTTTCTTTCCGATGTAGAACACGTATCCATAAAAGGCTTTATACTTGTGATATAACTCCTCTTCTTGTCGTCCAAAAGAAATAAAATCAATCACCGCTTGATTGCCTGCATACTTTTCGAGAAGCATCTCTCGTACTCCGACTTGTGGTGCGTAATAGTGCTCTGTCCAACAGTTTTCGGGCAGAATAAACGTTGCCACCGGAACATATCCGCAGTGCCCTATCTGTGCCACTTTTGCAGGAATCGTATCTATTCCCGGTTCAGCCTCCATCCAAAAGTCGTGTATTTCCTGTGGGCGTTGCTCGGTAAACCACGATGCTTCGGTAACGGCGATGTAACCTCCCTGTTTGAGATACTCTCGCCACCTTCGCAAACCTTGCTCAAAGCCGATGTTGTAGATAGCACCTTCCGACCAAATCAGGTCTAAAGACTCTCGCTCAAATGGAAGGGCATCTTCCATAGACCCCACAACGCCTTTAACCCTGTGCGACAACCCCAGCGTGTATGCGTTTCGGTTGAAAAGGTCGATAAAATCGGGAAATAGGTCAAGCCCTGTGATATGCCCCAGTGTATTTTGCGCCAGTTCCATCGTCTGACCGCCTGTTCCACAACCAATATCAGCAATACGTGATTCAGAGGTCAGGTTATCGATAAAGCTCAATGCCTTGAGTGTTGCTTCGGGGCTTCCGGGCCCTTGGCGTTCAAGATTAGAAAAATATTCGCAGATTAGATTTAATTCAAATTGACTAATTGTTTTATTTTCGTTACTCATTTTCTTAAATGTGTTTTGCGCGCACACGTAAAAGCATAACAATACTTTCGTCATTGCACGCAGGTTAAAAACTGAAATGTAAATACATGAAAATCACTCTCAGAAAGAACATCCGAGAGTAAACGAAAGGACAATCTACATCAAGTGAGTAGATTGTTTATTAAACAATATCCGAATTATTTGTTTTTGTCATCGGTGCAAAGATAAGAAATCTTTTGTTTAACAGCTAATTTGGTACTAATAAAATATATATTACCTTTGCAAAAGAGTTATTTGAAGCAATGGAAAACACAGCAGACTAAAGCAGTTCGCTCGTTTCTTTATCGTTACCCATTGCCATTCTCTTCTTCTTCAAAAATCTATTATTCAATAGATTACAATCAAATTTCTTGTTACAGAAAACACACCTTGCTGTTATCTGACGATAACCAATTTCAGTCACCTGAAATTATTTAACCATATCTAATTTTCGCACCAATAATTCCATATCATTGCTTACCTTTACATCAGTAATTCGTAGGCTCGGCAGATGGCGCCTTGCCACCTTGCAGTGGTAGGTTTCCATCAGCCTGCCCCCGAACCGTACTTACACGTCTCCATGTATACGGCTCTCCATCTATAATATCATTTTTTTTTATC